>DASVND010000062.1:0-19092 GCA_036384035.1 Sphingobium sp.
CGGTTGATATTCGTCATTGGAACCTCCTGCTGAAACGAAAGAGGTCCCCCCTTGGGCACGGGCTCCGAGCGGCGGGGTCAAGGATCGCGCAGCGACCGGCGCAGCCGGCGATGGGGGTCACGATTTTTTTGGGCGGCCACCCACGTCGCAGGACGGTGCCAAGGCTAACCCGCCCAAAAAAATGGTGGGGCCCCGTCGTCCTTGAGGCCGACGCGGTCCCGTGCCACCATTGGAATTCTTGAGAGAGAGAAGAGGCTTTGCGAATCTGGGGCTCGATGCCCCTGATTCGCAAATGGGTGCCTCCAGGCGCTTACCTCTCAGTGGAACGCCGGTAATCTTTCGGTCATGCGCACCGCAGCCATAAAAATGGGGACAGCGCGAAGCGCCGTCCCCGTCGGGATGAAGGAAGTTCCCTGATGTTACGCCACCCGGCGGAACCGGCCACGCGGCGGAACGACCCTCTCGGCTGGAGCCTGATCCGCCTTGCGGAAAGCATGGATTGGGACACCTGCCTGACGCAGTGCCTGATACAGGTTCGCCTGAATGCCCGAGCCCTCCCCCAGCAAGGCTTCGACCGGTTTGAGGTCCACCAACTTGCGGTTGCGCGCAAAGGGCGCACCGCGTCCTGAGCCCGTCAACGAATAGGTCACGAGCTGGACCTCTCGGTTTCCCGCCCACGAGGCTACGATCGCGTCGAAGCCCTTTCGCTGCGCGGTCGTCACCAGCGTCATGTGCGGGATACGCTCTAGGATGGTATCGAGCCTGTCCCAGAGTAGCTGCCAGTCATGCCATTCCGCATGGCCCGAGGCGATGATGATCGGTCCTCGGGGGCGGTACCGCTCGCGTGTCGCAATCTCGCGGGCGCGCAGGAAATCCTGTATCGACACCTGCGTGGCGGTCGCCACCTTGGAGACGCGCGAGCCACGTGCGGGTGACCATGGACGGCCCGATAATGCATGAAAGGTTTCCGCGGCATAGTCGCGCATGCACTCGACCGCCTCGCGCTGTTCACTCAGCGACTGGCACAAGAGCTGCTTCTCCTCCAGTTCGGAATTGAATACCTCCGAAGGCTCCGTCCGGCGGATCATGTCGCGCAACTCGTCGGCCAGCATGTCCTCCTGTCGCTCGAGCTTGCCGGCAACGAAATGGAAGCTGTTGACCATACCCCATGCGATCTCGGGCGCGAGCGCGTCGAGGCGGGTATCGGTCAGGAGATCGAAGATGGTGGCGATCACCCCGGCGCAATCGGCCTGCGCGTGGAGGGGTTCGGGCATGTCATGTTCGCCCGGTTCATCGCCCGGGCTGATGATCGAAAGCGGCATGGGATCGCCGAAGGCGCGCCTGAATTCCGGGGTTGCCGTCATCTCGGCGATCAGTGCCGGAAGGTCTGCGAAGCGGCTGATGCTGCGCGAACGGTCTTGGGTCATGGGACTTCTCACTTTCATGCAAAAAAGAAAAAGGGGGCGCAGACGCGCTGGCGTCCCGCCCCCACGGTGTCGGATCAGTGCATGCTCGCCCGGATGCCGACGAAGGCGGCAGAGCGCGTCAGGACGGCTCCGACGATTTCGGCGGCATGCGGGGCGAAGGGCGTGCCCTCGAGCAGGTCGTAAATGGCGGCGATGATCTCGCCGCAGGTGACCCCGGCCGGGATCTCCGGAGCGCAGGCCGCAAAGGAAAGAGGTGGTGAAAGCATATCCCGGATGGCGGGACTGGCCATGATCACGGCGCAGAGCGCGGAGAGATCGGTCAACGGGGCGAGATCGTGCAACGAAGGCAGCGGCATGGGCTGTCTCCTCAGTCGAGAGAAAAAAAATGGGCCGGGGAAGCCTGACGCCTCCCCGGCCCGGAACCTGTTCCGATCAACCTGTGATCAGAACGGGTCCTCCTCGCCGAACGGCGCGCCGGCACCGGTCAGTTCGCCGTCGGCGCCCGCGGTACTGTCGCCGAAGCCGCCCTGATCGCGCGGACCGCGATCGTCATAGTTGGTGCGGCTGGTCCCCATGCCGCCCCCGAAGTCGGAGCGCATGGTGTCGCGCCGCCAAGCGACCATGTAACCGCCATGATCGGCCGGGAAGAGCGCGATCGGCAGCGGCTCGGGCAGGCTGGGATCGTCGATGTTGCCGGCAAGGAAAACCTCACCGGTACGCTTGGACGCGGCCTCCCACAGTGCGCCGACCTGAACCCAGCGACGTGCGACATTGAGCGCGAGGATCTCGAAGACGGGCGCCTTCTCATTCTCGCTCATGACCTTGCGCAGCCCGATGCGGGGGAGATCGATCGTGCGGGTGGCGATCGAGCCCGTCAGACGGCCGTTCTGATTGAAGATTTCACCGATGTTCATCGTCTTGACCTTTCGAATGTCGCTCGAAATCCATTTTCCGGCGACACCCTCCCCGGCCCTTCTCTCCTCTGTATCCCGCCCTCGCCCCGCGCGCCGCCCGTTCGCGGCCCGGCGCTCCCGTTCCCGCTGGCGCGACGCCGCCCCGCCTGCCCCACACGCAACGCCGCGCCCCGCCCACAACTCTGCGTGACCACCGCGGCATGGCGCGGAGCCGGGGTGGAAGGTGCGGGGCCGAAGATGGGTTGAGGAGCGAGGCTGGAGCCGCGGCGGTAGCCGCGCTGGCGCTACGGTCGCTGGAGTGCCTGTAGCGGGGCGCGTCGCAGGATCAGGCGGTTCCGGCCGGCGTTGTGGGTGTGAACTGAACCACCAGCACACACTGGTGCGTCCCCAGTATCGCGAGCAACTGGCTGATGGCGGCGGCCCGCGCGGCGGAATCTGGGAATATCTCGATGGTGTAGGCGCCGCGCGCGAACATATCGCCCTGATCTGCCGCCAGCGCGACATGATCGGCAGGCCAATGGCAGAGCAGAAGCCAGGGCCAGCCCGTAATGGCGGGATCGAAGAGCGCGAAGACGATATCGATGGTGGTGAGCGCGGACGCTCTGCGATCGAGCAGATCGGGCACGATCGGCCCGGGTCGATCTGCCTCGAGGAAACCCTCGAACTCCTGCCGCTCCTCGATGGTCTCCAGGATTACGGGATAATAGCGCCCGAGTGGCAGGCTGGTAGACGCAAAGGCCGGGGAAACATCGATCAGCAGCACATCGGGCAGGGTCGCGATAGCCCGTGCATAAAGATGTCGGTTTATCGCGAGATCGTCAGAAAGACGCATCGGGGGATGGACAACTCATAACCAGCGGGAAAGCCTTTGCCGCATGCTCTTGACCCAGATCCCAAGTCTCCCATGGCGTCGAAGCACAAGCTGAATCGAGGCGGGCCGGCTTTCCGGTTCTGCTTGAAATTCGCCGGCGTGGCGGGCGGACGTACCTCGGCGGGTGGACGGCAGATCATCCTCGGGAAAAAGGCTGGCTTGCCGCGCGTCAGACATCGGGGGTCATTCCCATGTTCCAGCCTGTTCCCTCTATCGAGATAGTGCAGTCGGCGCGTCCGAATGCTGCAAGGTTACCGGATACAATGATTCAACGCAAATGACAGCCTTCAAGCCGATCAGGCCAGGGATCAGGCATGGTCAATGTCATCGGAATGCGCCCTTTCCCGCCCTCCAAAGATGAAGGCCGAAACATCAACCTGCATCTCTGACGTCGTCCGGATCGTTGGCAGTATCTGAAGAATATGCCAGCCCCGCGTTGAAGCGTTCGATCCATGTCTGGATATGTGATCGCTGTTCGATGGGCACGGCCGCGGCGGCCCGCTGGAACTCGAGAAGATCGAGGGGCGCGTTGGCAATGATCGCATCGATCTCGGGGACATCGAGCAGCCCCTCGTTCCGGATGAACGCGGTCATCGATCCGGGACGCTTTTTCGTCGATTTGCGCCACAGCCCTTCGACGGTTCGAAGCCGCGGTGCGGCCCGCGCTTCGAGCAGAACGATGAGGCGCAATTCTTCGCGCGTCAGCGCGCGGACCTCTGAAATCTGCATGGCCGCGCAGAAGAAACATGAGCTTTTATAGAAACTTGGCAGGCCAGCATCGGCGATAATGCGGTCACAATCCTCGCGTGTGAAACCCCACTCCCGAAGAGGATATCTGTACTCATAGAGGTCCGAGATATGCCCTTCGCGATGGGCGTAGCGCTGATTGTCACGCGTTGAGCAGTCGTAGCCGATCAAGCGAATAACTTTCTGGCCATTGGCCCAGGCATGCTGGGCCGGAGGCCAGGCCTTGACCCATTTATCCTGGGGCGAGATTTTATGACGGGCACTGCAGCTATGCTGGCCGAAGCTGATCGACGGCAATGTGCCATTCGTCAAACAGGCATCGAGCAGCGAGGTGTAGGGCGGCCAATGCTTGAAGAACCGGGCCTGATATTCGACGATCTCGTTGGGAACACCATGATCGTCCATCCACTGACGGAAGACGGGGATGAGCCGTCGCGTATGCGGCTGCTCGGGCATCGCAGCCAGCAACGTCATGTCGGGGATTTCGCCGCGGCGGACAAGCTCGATGATCATCGCGGTGGAATTGGTACCTGCCCCCCATGCCGCGACGACGGGCGCACGTCCGCCCGCACTCATGCGACCATCGCCAGCCAGCGGTCCGGCCAGGCCGGCGGCCGCATCGTGACCTTGAATGCCTGCAGGGGCCGGGTGCCATGCACGACATAATGCGGCACCCCGGTCGCACGTCGCAGTTGCTGTGCCGTTCTGAGGGCATGATCGAAGGAACATAAACGGCCGCGACAAGGCGACAACTGGGCGGGCAGATCGGGCAGCGGCATCATGGCCTCCATGCGAGACAGGGTCAGGCGGCGAACGGAAGATTGGCATCGACCGCTGCACCGGGTTCGAGCGCAAGCAGGCTCTGAAGCGTCACAGGCGTTCGCTTTGCTCGCCGGGTCCTGGGGCCTCGGGCGGGCCTCGCCGGATCGCTGAACCGACAGCCGATACGCGCGGCGCGCTTGCCGACAACGGCGGGATCGCGGCCAAGCGCCTGGGCGACATCAACCATCGACACGCCATGGGTCCAGGCGTTACCGATCGCCCGGTCCTCGTCAGCGCTGAACGCGCGCATGAAGCCGTGCGTGAGGCCCATCCGATTGGCATGGTAGAGAACGGCGCGCACACCGCGACCCAGGTTTTCGGCAATTGCGCGTGTCGACACCTTGCCGTAGTCCGCTCGCAGCCGGGCTTCTTCCTCGGCCGTCCAGACAGGGCCCTGCCGGAAGCCATCCCGATGGACATGGGTGCCACGCAAACCCAGCGCTTCCGCCCGCCATCTGATCGAGTGCGAAGTGCGCCCGAGACGCTCGCGCAGCGGCGTCAGGCTCTTGCCGGTCGCATAGGCGTGGCGGAGGAACTCGTCTTCCTCGGCGATCCAGGGACGGCCCCAGCCCCTGCCGTAACCCATTTTGCGAAGGCGCTGCCCGAGGCTGCGACCGTTGCGGGCTGGAAAGCCTTCAGCCGTCAGAAGCTGCGCGATGGCGACGTAGCGTGCGCCGGTCGATGCAAGTTCGAGCGCACGGATCATTTCCGCGTCGCTCCAGTCGTCGGGCTGACAGGCGTGGCGCAGGCCCAATGTCGATGCGCGGGAAATGACGCCGGTGAACGGGCGGCCGATCAGGCTCGCGACCTGGGCGACAGGAACTCCCCTGGCGTAGCCGGCGCGCAATTGCGCATCTTCCCATCCACTATAGGGTGGGGATCCGGGCTCGGACAGGCCCAGCAGCCGTGCGCGGGCATAGAGCGCAGTCACGCCCCGGCCGAGCCGGGCGGCCAGTGTTGCCGTCGGTTCCTGCGCATAGCAGCGTGCCAATTCCTCGTCGTCCCAATCGGTCCAGGACCGCCGCGAATGACGACGCAGGCCAAGATCATAGATTCGCGTGGCGACACCTGCCCGGGGCCTGCCGAGCATGGCTGCTATCTCGTCGATCGTGTGATCTTCGGCAAATGCGGCGCGCAGGCGAGTTGTCTCATCGGGGAGCCATGCGTCCGCACGGAAGGCCAGCTCGGCAAGCGGCGCGGCCGGGACAGCTTCCGCTTCGGGGACAAAGGGGGTCAGTTCGACGATATCGGCGTCGAGATCGAAGCTGTTGTGGGTCATGGTGCGCTTCCTTCAGACCAGGCCGACAACGGGCGTATCGACGACGCGCAGGCGCAACCGGGCCGACAGACGCGCAATACGCGTATCCCCGCGCGGCATCGTGTCGGACGCGCCAATGGCAGCGAGCAAATCCAGCCCAGCGTCGACATCATTGGCCGGAAGCGCAAGATGGCGCGCAAGATCGTCGGACGTGGTCGCATTAGGTGCAATGTTGCCCAAGGCGCCGACAATGCGTGCGGCGGCGGGAGCGGCAGGGTCGAGCAGAAAGGCGTCGAGCGCGCGTTGCCCCCGCATGGCGGCATGGGTGGTCCTGGCCGACGCAACCTCACGCAGATTTTCAAGGTCGAGCAGCGTGCGGCTCTCGTCCGGGCCGAGGTCGGCAGCGGCAACCAGATCAGGCGTGCGGCCGATATGCGGCGTGATCGTCGGATCGATCTTCGCGAGCACGGGCGTGGCGGCCAGCGCGGGACCGAAGGCGAAGAACTCGCCGGGGGGAAGCAGGCGCAGGAGCGCCGCCTGGTCGCTGCCGAAGCCGAGCAGGTCGGCGGCACGCGCGACATCACGGTCAAAGACGTTGAGGCCGATCAGATGATTATGCAGCTCCGAGACCACTGAGCTCGCGAGCTTGGCGAGACGCTGCGTGGCGATGATCGTGCCGATGCCGCGCTTGCGCCCCCTGGCGCACATGTCGGTCAGCGTGGCAACGCCCAGGCGGCGGGTCTCCGCATCGCGAGCTGATGCCGCCATATGCGGTGCGAGCAGATGCGCTTCGTCGATGCATACCAGCACCGTATGCGCCCAATGTTCGCGTTGCGCTGACAGCAGCCCCGCGAAAAAGGCGGCGGCCTTCTCGATGCGGTGATCGGGCTCGAGATCGGTGAGATCGAGGTGCAGCGCGATCCGGTGCTGGCGCGTGCGCAGCGCGAGCGCGGTAAGACCGTCATTGGCATAGTCGCGTGCGACAACGGTTGTCGCGCCGATGTGCGCGGCGAGATTGGCGAACTCGCCCTCCGGGTCTACGATGATGGTCGTGAGATAGTCGAAGGCTTCTTCGATGATCCGGCGCAGCGTCTGGCTTTTGCCGGCGCCGGATGACCCCTGGATCAGGCAACGGCCTGACATCAGCTTGCCGAGATCCAGTTCAAGGCGACCGGTTGAGCAATGGCCGAGCGGGACGCGAGCGTCGCGTGTGAAATTGCTGATGGGAATGTTCATCGGGCATACTCCTTCACCGGCCGCCAAAGACGGTCGTTCGCGTTGAGTGTGGACGGGGAATTCAGGCGGCGATCGCTGCCGGAAGAATGATGGGGCCAGCGCCCCGCCAGTCATGACCGGCCGCCTCCAGGGCGTCGGTCACGACAGCGAATTGATGATCGCGATCGTCATGGAGGATGCCCAGCGCGCACGGGTTGGCCATGACCTGCTTGAACAGACCGCCGCGATAGGCGTCGAAATCCTGCCCGGCCCCGAAGGGCGCCTCGCTTGTAATCCAGAGCGACGCCTCGATTTCGCGGATCAGTGCAACTGCGCGGTCGAGTTTCGGATCGTGGAACAGCGAACGGCGGCGCAGCAGAAGGTCCGGTGTCCAGCGAGGCCCTTTGGGCTGGTCTATTTGGCGTGCGGCGGCCTGCCAGCCGGTTTGCGACAGAGTGTCAGGCGCGAGAAAGGCGAGAATATCGTTGAGCCAGCGCATCTGGTGCATGCAATGGATGCGCGCGCCGATAGCATCGCGCCGGTCCAGCGCATCGGGATGCTCGGCCTCGAGCGCCGCTTCCAGTTCGGCGGGCGTCAGCGCGATGAAGCAGGCACGCTGGTCCGGATCGGGAACGGCTCGGGACGCATAGAGTTCGTCCAGCCTGATTGGTGCAGACGCGGGAGCCGGAGGTTCGACAAAGGCGGGCGCGAGCGCGTGCCAGAGCGCATCAGGATAATCGGCCAGGGCGACGACATGTTTGAGCGTGCCGCTGTCGTCAGCGTCGATAAGGTTGAGCCGCGCGCCACCACGAATCGACGCAATGGATGCGGGATCGAACAGGGCGATCTGCAAGGCCGAGCGTTCGAGGCTACTGAGCGCGACATGGGTGCCGATGTCGCCGGCTACGCCGGATGGAATGGTCATGCATTGCTCTCCATTGTTCCAAGGGGCATCTTCACCAGCGGGGCGTCATTGCCTCTGCCGGTGCGGAAGGCGGCATCGAACACCGGATTCCATTTGCCGTGGTCTCAACGCGCCCGGCATCCAACGACATGGCGACCCCCGTCTCGGGCTATCCAGATGCACCCTCGCTTCCGTCCCCCCTCCCCTTCGATAGGATTGCATGGTGGGCAGATGTATGTTCCGGTTTTCAGATGCTCGATGCTGCGGCAAAGAGGCGGGCATGCCTGATTCTCCGGATTCGAAACTGAACCAACTGCTTCGCCGCTTACCTGACTGGATACGCCGCGATCTCGCTTCCACAGACGCTTCACGCCGGGCCCGTGCGGAAGACTCGCTGCACGCCATGCTGATGCCTCTGATCGCCGTCGAGCCCGCGGCGGGGAGAGACGACGGTTGATGGCAGCAAGCGGGAAGGCCTCGCGCAGTTCGACCAAGCTGACGCTCGAAAATCTGGAGAGCCTGGGCGCGGCCCGGCTAGCGCGGCTGGTGCTGAACCAGGCCGAAGCCGATCCGATCTTTGCGCGTGCCGCGCGCATGGAACTGGCGGCAAAGGATGACAGCGGCGCGCTGGCGCATGAGATCGAGAAGCGCTTGAAGACCATCCGTAGGTCGCGCAGTTTCATCGAATGGGACAAGGTGCGGCCGCTCGCCCAGGAACTTGACCAGTTGCGCGCCAGTATAACAGGGCCGCTTGCCGAAGCATCGGCGGCTCGGGCGATCGATCTCATGCGCCTGTTCCTCAGCCTTGCCGAGCCAGTGTTCGAACGCGCTGATGACAGCAGCGGTACTTTGGGCGTCGTGTTTCGGCAGGGCGGCGAAGATCTGGGAAAACTCTGGTGCCGCCACGGAGCGCCGGAACCACAAATCCTCGCTGCTAACATTCTCACGCTGATCGAAAGCGACGGCTATGGCGTGTTCGATGAGTTGCCTGAGGCCGCCTCCCCTGCGCTGGGCAAGGAGGGCCGGGCGGCATTGCGACACCTGCTATTGGACCGTCAGGAGACGCTGACGGGAACGGAACGGCGCAGCTTCGACTATAAGGCCGGGTGGCTCCTGCCCAAACTCGCCGACCTCGATGACGATGTCGATGCCTATATCGCCACGGTCGATCCCGAGCGGCGTAACGCGCTGCTCAATGCGAAGGTCGCTGAGCGGCTGATCGCGCATGGACGCGCCGAGGAAGCGCTCGGCTGGATCGATGCGCCGACCGGGCGCGGGCATAACGAGCGCGAGCTTGCCGACTTGAGGCTGCGAGCTCTCGTGGCAGTGGGGCGCAGGCAGGAAGCGCAAGCGCAGCGCAAGGCGATTTTCGATCGCTGGCTGGATAGGGCAGCGCTGCGCGACTGGCTTAGGTACCTGCCCGATTTCGAGGATCTCGACGCGGAGCAGCAGGCGCTCGATCAGGCAATGGCGTTCGATCCCAGCGTTCGCGCACTCACATTTCTCGTCGAATGGCCGGATTTCAAACGTGCCGGCCAACTGATCCGGGATCGGATCGATCGGCTCGATGGGCGTGCCTATGACGTCCTGCGGCCCTGCGCCGAGGCGATGTCGTCGAGCGATCCGGTCGCCGCCACCCTTCTCTACCGCCGGCTGGTCACTGGCGTCCTCGATCGGGGCGCTTCAAAATATTATGCCTTTGCCGTGCGGGATTTCGTGGCTGCGGGCAAGCTCGCGGACGGCGTTGATGGCGGGGCGGAGATTATGTGCCATGCTGACTGGGTTGATTTTCTGCGCCGGGGCCATGGGCGCAAAATGGGCTTTTGGAGCCAGATTCCAACCTGACGGATGATAGCCGGCCAGTTCTACCAGTCATGGATCGGTAGGTCATCGACACTGCCGGCGTCACAATCGAGCAGCACGAAACGGAAACCCCGGTCGCGGCCGAACGCGATCAGGCGCAGCAGGTCCTCCGGCAATTGCGCGCGGCGTTCGACGGCCAGTTCGCGTGTCGGCACGAACCAGCCATAGACCGAGGCTGCGATATCGATCGGACGCTCGCTTGGCGGCCAGGACGCCCATTTGTCGAGGCGGTCGGCGGTCTGAAAGGTCAGATGGGCGGTCGAAAGGACGCAATAGGTTCCGGTTTCGGGGAGTTGCGGGATGCGATGGGGAATTACCGGCGGTTCCAATGTTACGCGATCGGTTGAACAGCTCTCATGCCCATGATCGTCGAAATAGGTCTCGATGATATCCCTGTCTGAAAGACTATGCGGATCCCTGTTGTCGCCGATCTCCCTCCACCATTCGCGGCAATAGGCAGCGACTTGTGCGTCAAGCGCATTCGCATCGAGAGCGACATACAGGTTCGTGCCGTGCCGGTGTTCGATGACCGCGACATGGACATCGATCGGCCAGGGCAAGGGAGAGACCGACAGCCGCTTCTCGGCATGGCCGATGTCCATGATCAGCGCATCGCAGTTGCCGGCAGTGAGGTCGGCCGGCTTTTCCAGCGCAGCGCGGGCGCGTGCCAAGAGCGCGCGATGGTCGTGCCAAGGGTCGGAAACAGGGGGCTGCGCGCGTGATCCCTCCTGAGCGACGCCGTTCTCTCCTTCGCGGATATGCTGGGAAGGGTGATGCATCCGGATGGCAGGCTGGTGCGGATCCGACCAGTCGATCTTCTCCGATAGCCACTGTGGAACGAAGCCCCAGTCGAAGGAGAACGGTCGGCTTTCCTGCTCCCTGTACCAGGCCGCATCGACCGCATCGATCCAGCCCACGACGATGAGGCGCAGCGCGGCGGCCCCAAGGGTATCGAAGGATTTGCGGATCGCCAACGCACGTTCGATCGCGCGAGGTTCGGCATCGGGCCGGTCGCGCAACTCTAGCACCGCGTCCCACAAACAAGCAGCCGCTTCGAGGTGGGATAGCGTGTAATGGTTCATGGATAGGGTTCCTGCGTCAGGCGGCATGGCGGTTGGCGCCCTGGTAGAGACCGAGATCGGCGGCCAACAGCATGTCGATGCGGGGAGCGATGTCGTCGAAGGCGGCATTGAGGTCGATGGTAGCGATCCGATGAACGGCACTTCCCGGATCGTGATCGAGCAGAAGCGCGAGCGGTGCCAGGTGGGTCACCATCTCGGGGAAAACCGAGCGCAGGAGGATGGCTTCGACCCGGCGGGCCACAAGGTTCAGCCGGGCGGCAAGGTCGCAGGGAACGGCTAGGTTCCGCTCGAACCAGCGATCGGGCGCGATTGTGTCGGCGATCCGGGTACAGGGCAGACGGGTGGTCGTGGTCTGGACACGCAGGATGGCGACACGATGCCGCCGCGCGGGATCAATCTCATCCAGCGGGACCAGTGCGCGATAGGAATAACGGGGATCCGAGCCGGTAATACGGGTCCGCGAAGCGATGATGTCCATCGAAAAACCTCCTGTTAGCGAGGCACGGTCGGCATTCTGCCGCCTGGATCCCTCACCGATCGCCTCCCCCTCTCCTTTTGCGATCATGTCCCTGCGAGGTCTCGCCCTCTGACGGGCGCGGGCCCAACGCGGCACCGGATGGCTAGAGACCGGAGCGCCGCATAGCCGGGATCATGGGGCGAATGTCGCGCTCAGATTGTCGTAGAGCGGCTTGTCGCCGGGGCGCCACGGTCCGGCGAGCCAGATCCGGCCGTTATAGCTGATTCGGGCGACGACCCTGTCGCCGATGGCGAGTTCGCCATCGGGGAAATTGCTGGCGCCAAGACCGTGGCGGTCGCGCCGGTCGCAATAGCAGCGCGAGGCGTCGGCCCAATCGCGCGCCGGAACATCAGGAAACCCCGGTTGGCGCACCACGAGCGGCATCCTGCCGCGATTACTGCCTGCTCCGCCAAGGGCGCGCATGATGTGGCCCGCATACGTAGCAACCGCTGCCCAGTAGGCAGCCGTGAATGCCTTGCGCCGATCCCAGCTTTGTCGGGATTTCGACCGTGCGTCCTGCTGAAGATCACGAAGCAGCAATGTAAGGACTGTCCGTGTATCGGGATCGATAACGGCGAGAACACGGGCAGCGGGAAGCGCCAGGACAGGATTGCGGACCTCGGCCCGGTTCGATCTTGGCACGCGCCCTTCATTCCCGGCTGGTTCAGTGGTCATCGTCCGCCGGTCCGGATAGCAGGATGGCTGCGATCGACGGTTTGCCGATCGGCTCTTCCGAGCGACTGTCATAGGCGCGCGCGTCGCCATGGCCGATCGTGAACATATCGAAGACGGGTGTTGGCGCACCCCGCGCGTCGGGCACGGTCGCACCGGCATCATATTGGATGTCGACGAAGCGAGCCGGCCCGCCTGTGACGTAGGGCCCGAAATAGAAGGTGATGCGCCTTCCTTCGCTGGTTTTGGCCGAAAGAGTGAAGCCACCGTCAGGGATGTCGATGGGCAAGGTCGGAACGGCGTTGAACACCGCGAAACCGATCGCCTGCGCGTCACGGGCGGTCATGACAGGCAAAGAGGTGATGTCGTTCATCTGAGTTCCCATTGGGTCAGGGCGATGTCAGGCGGCAATCGCGTGATGCTGCGGGATCGCGGCTGCGAACCGACGCAGCATGATGGTCATGGCCTTTCGCAAATGAGCCTTGTTGGTGATCACCGTCTCGGGAACCAGCGGTTCGCCCTGCGGTGTCATGAAGCCCGATGCCAACTTCCCGTCTTTCAGTTCGACGACGATCCGGTGCCCGCGCGGTTGGGCTGGGCCGGCATAGCGGGTCGCGAACTCACCAAGCCGTCCTGAGAGTCCCTGAGCGATCTTGGTCCAGCGGATATGACCGCTCGCGAGAACCTCGCCATCTCGCAATCCGCGATCGAGCCAGGCCCGAAACTGACCACGCTGCTGTATCCCCGAATGGCGAGTCCGCTCCATGGTTCTGCAGAGCGGAAGCTGGCCTGCGTGGCGGTCGATCCAGGCGAGATCATCGCCATCGGCCATGATCAATATGTCGTCCATCTCGAAGCCTGCGATCAGGGCGCGCAGCTGATCGGCCTGTGCACGGGTTCCAATCTCGTCGCCGCTGCTCCATGGGTGAAAGCCATGCCCGGCGTCGGCGACAATAATCATCGCCATCTCGTGACCGGGTTGCGCCCGAAGCATGGCGACAAGCCCGCCGTCCCGATCGCGCGTGGTCTGGGCGCCGATGATGATCAGCCGCTTCGACCAGCAGGTCGGACGCGGTGCATCGGTCGGACAAGGCCAATCGCTTGGGCGAGGTCGGGAGTTGGGGGTGACCGGGATGCTCCGTCTGGCGCGCTGAGCCTGCGCCGCCGCAGCATAGGCACGTCTCGCCGTGTCGAACAGATCGTCCGGTTGACCACCGCCGTCGCGAAAACCTTGCAGATAGGCGGCATGCGCGCAAGCGGTGTCGTTTTCGCGGCTCGGTGTGGCGGGGAAGCGCGGTTCCCAACCTGCAATAGCAGCGTGATAGCCGTCCCCATACCGAATGGCGGCATCCCAATCGTAGCCGTACCGATCTCGTCCTGCGAGGATAGCCTGGTCGCGCATGTCGCCCGAACGGGCGGCGACGTGCCGTTCGATGCAGGCGAAATTTCGCGTCTGACGTTCACGCTCAGCCTGCGCTGCGATTTTTTCGTTTAGGGGCTGCAGCGCCGCGACCCGAGCTCTACCACGTGCCATGCGGGCCTCCAGCGGTGCGCCAGATGGCAGATCCGGATAGTCCCTCCAAACGCGCGCCAGTGCTTCAGCCTGTTCCCTGGGGCGCCCATGGGCGATCCAGCAGGCTGCGTCAGCAGGATCGAACGGGACAGGATGGGTCGTCATGCCGCAAGATCCAGCAACGGCAACGCGGTGACGTCACCTTCGATCACCGCGCGATCGAGTATGGGATAGGGAAGATCGGGCACATTGCGCGCGGCGAGGCGCGCGGCGCGGGTCAGGGTGAACAAATACGTATGGCAGCCGGGATGACGCCGGCGACGCAGAAAGCCACTGCGTTCCAGCGCGACAAGCCACTGGGCACGATCCTCACCGAAACTCGGGGATCGGGCGCCGGCCTGCAGCAATTGCTCCATTGCATAACGTTGGCCGCATTCGGCGTTGCGGATTTTGGATAGGGCACGCGAGGAGATCGGTCGGCCGTTGGGCAGGATAAGGTCCGTGCGTGGACTGCTGCGCCCGACATAGCGGCTTCCAAGGAGGCGATAGACTCCCCCGACATGACCAGGCATGAAGACATGGCCATTCTCGTCCGTTCGTCGAACGGGGTCGGCATAGGAAATGACCGAGAGTATCGCGGGCTTCACGCGCCGCAGAAGCCTGAAGGCTCGGGCGACCAGAAAGGTCTCGGCATTGCCGCCAAGATCGTCAAGGCAGGTGAGCCGGCCCAGGTCGCAAGCGCTGCGCGGATCGGTGAGACCGGCAGCCTTGGGCACGCTGGCATTGTTGACCGGGTGGGAGAACACACAGACGCCTGCCAGTTCGGATCGACGGCCCTTGCCGTTACGGAACAGCCCCACCGAGAGGCGTACGACGGGCATCGATGCAGCGTAATGATGGCGCTCGATGAAGGGAGCGGCTTGACGGCGGGTGTCGATGATATCGACCGCCAGCGCGTTCGGGTCGATTTCACTGGCCGCCGGCACCCAGCGGCAACGCCGGTCTCGCCAGCGCTGGCTACGATTGGTGATCATGATGACGATCTCCTCGGGATCGTCCTTTCACTCCCCCTCCCCCCGACCTGTCGGGACGTGCGGCGTTAATGGGGGCAATGCGTGATTTTTTTTGGGGGGGGGCGCCTACCCGGGAGCTATCCGGGAGAAACGCCAGCCCGGTACTTCGGACAAGTATCTTGGACGGTTGGGCGATTGCCGCGTCTAAACGTCCAGCCAGTTCTCGATATCGAGACCGCGAATGCGCCGGAACTCATCGACATTGGCGGTGACCAGAGTGGCGCCAATCGCATAGGCATGAGCCGCGATCAGGAGGTCGTTTGGTCCGATCGGTTTGCCGGCGGCTTCAAGTTCAGCGCGGATGCCGCCATATTCCGCATCGGCAGGGACATCGAGGGCAAGGATTTCAATGCCGGCAAGGATCGCCTCGACCTGAGCAAGAAGTTTGGCGGAGCCTTTTTTGGCGCAGCCGTAACGCAGTTCGGCAGCGGTGATGATGCTGATGCACAGGCGATCGCTCCCGACTTTCACGATGCTGTCGAAGATGCGCCCCTGGGGATTGCGAACAAGGTCCGACACGATGTTGGTGTCGAGCATATAGCGCGCGTTCACAGATCGACGCTCTTCACCGGCAACAGCGTCGCGTCGAGATCATCGGGAAAATCATCTTCAGGGTCGAGCGGCGAAAGCGTCTTGAGGATATCGGCAAGGTCCGCCTTGGGTTCCGGTTCGATGATGAGCCTGTCGCCTTCCTTGTGGATGAGCACACGGCTTCCCGAAAACTCGAATTCGGCGGGAATCCGCACCGCCTGGCTGCGGTTGTTACGGAACAGCCTGGCCTGGCGTACAGTGCTGGTCGATGTCGGCTGGATCATAAACCCTCCCTTTTGCATATGCCATGTATATACAAGGCCTAGGCACCAAGATCAATGTCAGCCGGCTCGCCGTGCGGCAGCGGGATCGGAACAGCCTGACCGCTGGTCAGATTGATGAAGGCGCCTGCATGCCCGATCGAACCGCGGCCGAGAAGGTCGAACAGCAGGGCAAGTGCATGACTTGCCAGAACACGATTGACGAACAGCGACTGGCGCTCGAGTGCCTCGGCGACCGAACAGGATGGAGCATCGTCTTCGGCAATAGCTTCGTCCGCCAGTTCCGGAAAGGTTTCGAGCACGGTGGGAAGGCGGTCAGGACGTTCGTCAGTCGAACCGCCCGGACAACCGATCAGATACTGCCCGTCGTTCGCCCGATTGCCGAGGTCCATCCAGTAAGTGGGCTTGCTACTGCCATTCTCCAGCGCCGCCCCCAGCGTACGCCGCGCCGAAACGGTATCGACGCAACTGATGAGGACATCCGCGCCTTCGATCCCGATCGTGTCGGGCGCGCGACCGTGCACCGCTTTCCAGGCAAGGCCGTGGGCGAGGTTGATCCGTTCGGTCAGCGTGCGCGCCTTCGAATTGCCGAGATCGCATCGGTAAAAGGGCTGGCGACCAAGATTGGCCTCGGCCACGATATCGTCATCGACCACGGTAACGTCGAGTGAGCGAGACGAAATGGCGCGGAGCGCTGTGTCCAGCGAAGCAAGGCCCATCAGCATCTGCGCACCATTGCCCCCACAGCCCACCAGCAGGACGCGGATAGCGCGATTGTCGAAGTCGGCGGGTAGATAGTGACGATGGCGGACATCAGCTTGCATGACGATCTCCGGAAAAGGGGCTACGCGGCAGCGGCAGGAACATGCCCCCGGCGCAAAGACGCGAGGCCATTACGGGACCGTTGGCGCTGTCGAGTCGACCGAAAACAAGCGAAAGCTTGGTCGAGTGAGCGTCATCGACGTCATCGGTGGCGCTGAAGAAGGCGGGCCCGGCCCCGTGACTATGAATATCGCAGATCAGGTGCCAATCGGGCGCGAGGATTGGCGTGCGATAGACGACGCGCGAGGGCGTCGCCTCATCGATCACCGGGAATTCCACCGCGAATTCCCGCGTGGCCTGGTTCCAGACGATGAATGCGGCAGACTCATTAGGTAAGGCTTCGCGCAGATGCTCCAATATGCGATCGAGAAACGCATTAGGGATCAGTCCGCACCGTAGATCAGCCCTGGGGCTGCCAGCGCTGCCATAGGGGAGATAGGCGGAAACGGGCGGCGTGACCCAGGCATCAAGCGCGAGCCATGGGCGGCGCAGGATCACCATGACACCGTCGTGGCCGACGGCCAGTCCCTGACCCGTTTGCGCGGCGCGAAGCGTTTCTATGGCCGGCGACCGGCCTTGCGGCGGGACCGGATAGCAGGGCATGGCGGCGAGCAGTGCAGCGGCCGTCAGGTCATCGGTGAGCGAGGTCATCGACGGTTCCAGCGGGCGATCAAGGCTCCGACGGTTACAGGCTCTGACGTGATGTTTCGTTGTCCTCGTGCAGCCTGTCGGCTCCCGGAGAAGCTGAGAGGCTTGAGACGGCTGACCGGGAAGCGCTGCGCGCCGCGAGCGGCAAGACCGTCCCAGAGTCGGATAAGCCCACCCTTGCCGGTGACGGTGCGTTCCTGGCCGGGATTAGGGTGTGTCGACCAGCTTTCGAACACGGCGCGCTCATAGTCCGGGATGGACGCGATGGTGAGCGATCTGGGCTTGGGGATATTGCCCCAGCACAGTTGCCCGCCGACGAACACATTGAGGATGGGCGAGTTCAACAACCGCGTCTCGGCGGTCGGACGTTCATTCGTCGGCAGGGCGTAGACGCCAAGGCCGGATCGGTTCGCGACGAACAGATGCGCGGGATAGGGCACCGCCGCGATGATCCTGTCGTGGAGGACTCGGAGACCGTCAGGCGGAGACGACAGCGCGAACCAGGCCGGACGCACCTGCGCGGGAACCCACCAGGCGAGCATATCGGTGTGGGCTACCAGCATATCCGTAGGCAGAAGTTCGGGCGCCACGCTCCGTCCAAGCGCCTCCGTCCATTGCCGCAAATGAGCGCGGGTGAGCGGCACGCCGGCCGCGATCACCGGGTGGTCTTCGTGGGTGTGTCCGACCGCATGGATGCTGGCGAAGGCGCAAGCGTCCTGCCCCGACGCGCCATAGGCATGAGGGTTTCGGGATCCCTGGCTCCGGTAGAGCAGGATGGCGTTCGTCAGGATCATGCCGCTGCTCATCGCTTCGAAATGGGTGCTGTGGTCAGGCATAAGCAGCCTCACAATGTGGTGGGATCGAGCCGGATCAGGTCCTGGGCGGCAATGAGGAACTGAGCTCCGAGCCGCAGGGAGGTGAACCAATCGTCGATGCGATCGGCGTCCGGCAGCGGACACAGCCCGGCGATGTCCATGAAGCCCATCTCCATGCCGTTGCGGGCGATGTCGTCGAGTTCACGGGCGAATTGCTCGAAGGGCACGAGCGTCAACGGCGGCAGAGAGGAGCATTCCTCGTAGCCCGGGATGTAATCCTGGATGATCTCGAAATCGCAGTTCCAGGCATTGCGTTCACTCTCAAGGCCGCCGAGTGCCTTGGAAGCACGGTCGAGGGTGTCCAGCTTGCGGCGCAGTGCCGTTGGCAGTCGCTTCGATGGCGCCACATTGGCTGCGATCATCCACGCGGGCCGCCGGGCGTTCATCTCCGAAGGCAGGGCCATATTTTCGAGATCGTCGGCATCCGCGCCGTGATAAGCGATCAGACTCTGGCGGGCAGCGTCGTCTTCGGTTTCGCCATCCCAATAATATATTGCGATCTCGTCGAAGAGGAATTGGTAGCCGTAGATCGGAAGCACCCGGCCAAGACTCTGGTCCAGCGCCCGATAGGCAGCGGCGCGCCAGGCAACAGGCGCATCGCCGGTTTCGATCCAGCCGAGATCGATCTGCCCCAGGCTTTCACAGATAATGGCGATCGCGGGTGGACCGCCCTGCTCGCCGCCTTGAAGGACGACGACGCGCAGATCGACCAGATCGACGGAATTGAGGACGTCGAGCACTGTAGCGTCGAAGACCCGTTCGATATGCCGGCGCGCGGCCGGGCGGGTGAGCGTCCGCATCGTTTTTTCGAGCGACAGCGCCCACTGGCCGACCAGTTTGTGATGGGGACCAAGCGGCTGGTCGAAGAGAACGGGAATATCGGTCGAAAGCGCGACCGACGTGCCGACAAGGTCAACCGAGCGGCGGGAGAGGCAGAGCGGATGGGGGTTGGAGGGGTTCGCGGACTTCGCCCGGACCGTTCTCCGGGGGGAGCGCGATCTTGGCGTGGAGGGTCCGGCTCCCGGCGCTGCAGGCAGGCTGGGTAAAGCTGGGCGTG
>DASVND010000063.1:0-6239 GCA_036384035.1 Sphingobium sp.
CCCCCAACGGAGGTGGGGGCGTACGTCAATCCGGGAGGCGCGGGAGTATTTTACGCCAGAAAGCCAGCAATCCCGCGCCACGCCTCCAGCTTCCCCGCGCGAGACAGCCCCGCATAGGCCGCGCTGGAGGAGGGCAGGTCAATCAGCGCATATTCCGCAATGCCCTCAAGCTGCCTGCGCCCGCGCCGCGAAGCCTCGCCGCCATTGAAGGCTATCGCGCGCAGGTCGGGCAGGGTCGCGGCGAGGCCCGCAAGGTCGCGATGCGTCGCATCGCGGATCGCCCCGTCCAGGCTGCCCTGCCTTCGCGCGGTGGCGATGACGTCCCACAGGCCGATATGGTGCGCCTTCAGGCGGGAGAGGCGCTCGGCATAGGGCAAGGCGGGCAGCGGTTCGCCGAAGACTTCGCCAATCAGCCACCAGAAGGCGTTGGTCGGATGGGCATAATATTCGTTCGCGGCCAGCGAGCGTTCGCCGGGCAGGCTGCCAAGGATTAGCACGCGGGTCCGTGCGTCGACGCTGGGCGGGAAGGCGGATTTGAGAATCATGGCCGTGAATCTTCTCCGTTCAGGCTGAGCGAAGTCGAAGCCTTTTCCTGAGCACAGCGAAGGTAAGACCCTCCCTGCGGTCGGTCGAACCCTTCGACAAGCTCAGGGTGAACGGTGCTAAGGGTATTCTGGCCTAAACGTTGAACCGGAATAGCATGATGTCGCCGTCCTGCGTGACATAGTCCTTGCCTTCCGCGCGCCACTTGCCCGCTTCCTTGGCTCCGGCCTCGCCGTTATACTGGACATAGTCCGCATAGGCCATGGTTTCGGCACGGATGAAGCCCTTCTCGAAATCGCTGTGGATCGCGCCGGCGGCCTGCGGGGCCTTGGAGCCCTTGTTGACCGTCCAGGCGCGCGCTTCCTTGGGACCTACGGTGAAGAAGGTGATGAGGCCGAGCAGTTCGTAGCCCGCGCGGATGATGCGGGCGAGGCCGGCTTCGGCAAGGCCCAGCGCTTCGAGATATTCGCCGCGTTCCTCGACCGGCATGGTGACCAGCTCCGCCTCGATCGCGGCGGAGACGATCACGGCCTTCGCGCCCTCGGCCGCCGCCTTCTCGAACACGCGGGCGGAATAGGCGTTGCCTTCGGACGCCGCGCCTTCCTCGACATTGCAGACATAGAGAACGGGCTTGGCGGTCAGCAGCTGCGCCTGCTCGAACAGGCGGGTTTCTTCCTCGTCCCGTGGCTTGGTCAGGCGGGCGGGCTTCCCCTCGCGCAGCAGGTCGAGCGCCTGCCCCAGCACGGTGGCGGCGGCCTTGGCCTCCTTGTCGCCCTGCGTGCCCTTTTTCTGGAGGGCGGGGACGCGCTTTTCCAGGCTTTCCAGATCGGCGAGCATCAGTTCGGTCTCGACCGTCTCGGCGTCGGCGATGGGATCGACCTTGCCCTCGACATGGGTGATGTCGTCATCCTCGAAACAGCGCAGGACATGGACGATGGCGTCAGTCTCGCGGATATTGGCGAGGAACTGGTTGCCCAGGCCCTCACCCTTGGACGCGCCGCGCACCAGGCCGGCAATGTCGACGAAGGCGAGCTGGGTTTCGATGATCTTGGCCGATCCGCCGATCTTCGCGATCTGCTGCAGCCGGTCGTCGGGTACAGCGACGCGGCCCTCGTTCGGCTCGATCGTGCAGAAGGGATAGTTGGCCGCCTGCGCCGCCTGCGTCTCCGTCAGCGCATTGAACAGCGTCGACTTGCCGACATTGGGGAGGCCCACGATACCGCAACGAAAACCCATGAGAAACGCCCTGCAATCCTACAAAGTAGCGCCCGATACAGGCTTCGGCCCGGATTGGCCAGTGGCTTGGAACCGGCCGGACCGGGAAACGTGGAGGAAGCAAGTCTTCACCCCATGGACACGATTTAGCAACAGTGTGCCGTTATCGGCCCGGCTTCATGCGAAACATCCTGTTGGCGGCGCTCGGCGCGGCCTCCTTCATCGGCCTGACGACGCAGGCGCACGCCGAAACCCGCCATGATGAGCAGGTCTGGCTGAACCTCACCGCCATGGGGCCAATATCGGGGAAACTCGTCTATTTCGCCGAGCTTCAGCCCCGCTTCGGCGACGGCGCGTCGCGCACGGTGACGGCGATCATGCGCGGCGCGATCGGGTGGAAGCTGAGCCCCAAGGTGACGGTCTATCAGGGCTATGCCCATGTCGTGCAGCCAGTGGCGGGTGGACGGGATGTCAATGAGGAACGCAGTTTCCAGCAGGTGAGCTGGAACATTGGCAAGCCATGGGGCGGCGAACTGTTATCGCGCACCCGGCTGGAGCAGCGCTGGCGATCGGACGGGAGCGACATGGGGTGGCGCCTGCGGGAGATGCTGCGGTTCGAGAAACCCCTGAAGCCCGGCACGCAGGGGCCGAGCGCGCTGGTCTATTCGGAGGCGTTTGTCGCCCTCAATGACACCGACTGGGGCGCGCGGAGCGGCTTCGACCAGATCCGCAATTTTGTGGGCCTGGAGATTCCGGTGAAGAGCGCCACGACGATCGAGGCGGGCTATCTCAACCAGTATATCAATCAGACCGGCAATCGCAGTCGCATGAACCATGCCGCGGCGATCAGCCTGTGGGTGCGGCATTGACCAGCGGGGACAAAGTTTTGCTGGCTTTTGTCCGGGGATCGGGGATTGTGGAGATCGTCCTTCCGCAGCCATAATCGGCCGGCATAGTCATTGGCCGCCACCATCGGGAACGAAGCCATGAGCACGCTGGATATGCGCGAACATCAGATGTTTCCCGTGTTGAGCGCCGCGCATGTCGAATCCGCGCTGCGTTTCGCAAGCGGTCCGGAATGCCGCTTTGTCCCGCAGCAGACGATCTATGCCATTGGTGAGCAGGGCGTTCCCGCCTGGCTGGTCCTGGACGGATCCATAGAGGTGGTCCGGCGCGACGGCCTCAATCGGGAGGCGCGGCTGACTGTGCATGGCCCGGGGCAATTCAGCGGCGAGGTCAACCAGCTTGCCGGACGGCCATCCATCGCGGCGGGACGCGCAGGCGCGGACGGATGCACCGCCGTGCCGATCGACTCGGCGCATCTGCGCGCGTTGATGGTGGGGTCCGCCGATGTCGGCGAGATTGTGATGCGCGCGCTGATCCTGCGCCGTGTCGGCCTGATCGAGGAAGGCGGCGCGGGGACGATCCTGATCGGTGTTCCCGGTAGTCCAGATGTCGTGCGCCTGCAGGGGTTTCTGACCCGCAGCGGCTTTCCCAATCTGATGCTCGACGCCACAGCGGAAGGCGAAGGGCGTGCTCTGGTCGAGCGGATCGGGGTTCAGCCGGATGAGTTGCCGCTGGTGGTGTGCCCAAGCGGATCGCTGCTGAAGAAGCCGAGCGAGGCGCAGGTGGCCGCGTGTCTTGGCATGACGCCCGACATCGATCCGGACAAGACTTACGATGTGGCGGTCGTCGGCGCTGGCCCTGCTGGCCTTGCCGCGGCGGTCTATGCCGCGTCGGAGGGTCTTTCAGTGATCGTCCTGGACGAGCGGGCGATGGGCGGACAGGCAGGAGCGTCGGCCCGCATCGAAAACTATCTCGGCTTTCCGACCGGCATTTCCGGACAGGCGCTGACGGGGCGCGCATTCAATCAGGCGCTGAAGTTCGGCGCGGAGATCGCCGCGCCGCTGCAGGTGAAGCATATCGACTGCGCGCCGGGTGGCTTGGCGCTGGACCTGTCGTGCGACCGCCGCATTCCCGCCCGCGCCATCATCGTGGCATCCGGCGCGCAATACCGGCGGCCCAACATCGCCAACCTCTCCACCTTTGAAGGGGCGGGCATATCCTATTGGGCTTCGCCGGTCGAAGCGCGGCTGTGCGCGGGCGAGGAAGTTGCGCTGGTCGGCGGCGGCAATTCGGCGGGGCAGGCCGTCGTGTTCCTGGCGCCGCAGGTAAAGCGGCTGCGGCTGTTCGTCCGTCGCGCGCTGGAGGAGACCATGTCCCGCTACCTGATCGACAGGATCGCTGCCCTGCCCAATGTGGACATCCATGTGGGAACCGAAGTGGTCGGGCTGGAAGGGGATCGCGCCACTGGCCTATCCGCGATCACGGTTCGGGATCATGCCGACGGCGGACGCGAAAGCCGGATGCCGGTGCGCCACGTCTTCCTGTTCATCGGGGCCGACCCCAATACGGCCTGGCTGAACGGGTGCGCGGACACGGATGACAAGGGATTCATCGTGACAGGGCGGAACGCCCTGCCGCTGGAAACCAGCGTCCCTGGCGTATTCGCCATCGGCGATGTCCGGGCGGGATCGACCAAGCGCGTCGCCGCCGCCGTGGGCGAAGGCGCGGCGGTGGTCGCGCAAATTCACAGCGCGTTCGCGCAACAGGCCCAGCGCGCGCATGCGCAGGTGGAGATGACGACATGACCCGTTGCGCCCACAGCATCACGATCACCGATGTCACGCCCAGCGCGCGTGGTTGCGAGGAATGCCTGAAAACCGGCAGTCCCTGGGTTCATCTGCGCATATGCCGGTCGTGCGGCCATGTCGGATGTTGCGACCAGTCGCCCCACCGCCACGCCACCGCCCATTTTCACGCGACCCATCATCCGGTCATTGAGGGCTATGATCCGCCGGAAGGCTGGGGCTGGTGCTATGTCGATGAGATGATGATAGATTTGCCCGACCAGACGCCGCAACTCGGCCCTATCCCGCGCTATGTCTGAGCGCGGGCGCTTGCCCGCAGTCAATCGGCGAGCCGTCCCGCCACGTCGCTCATGAACCGCACATCGTCATTCTTCGCCAGCCATTCCGCTTCCGCGCCGATAGCCGCCAGCATGTCCGACAGCGGGTCCATCTCCGTCTTCGCGTAATTGCCCAGCACATAGCCATGGACCCGGTCCTTATGTCCGGGATGGCCGATGCCGATCCGCACCCGGCGAAAGGGGTTGCCGATATGCGCCTCGGTCGATCGCAGGCCGTTATGTCCTGCCGTGCCGCCGCCGCGCTTTACCTTCACCTTCATCGGCGCAAGGTCGAGTTCGTCATGGAAGACGGTGACGTCCTCCGCAGCGAGCTTGTAGAAGCGCATCGCCTCGCCGACGGCGCGGCCGCTTTCGTTCATGAAGGTGGCGGGCTTCAAGAGCAGGATCTTCTCCGGGCCGATGCGGCCTTCGGAAAACCAGCCCTGGAACTGGCGCTTGGGTGCGGAAAGGCCGTACATTTCCTTAAGAAGATCGGCCGCCATGAAGCCGACATTATGCCGGTTGAGGGCATATTCCGCGCCCGGATTGCCAAGGCCGACCCACAGTTGCACGCGCGATACTCTCCAGACGCAAAAACTACCGTCATCCCGGACTTGATCCGGGATCCATTAGCGCAACGCTGGCATATTCATGCGAGAGAAGCGCCCATGGATGCTGAACCAAGTTCAGCATGACGGTAGCAGATGGGGTGTGTGGACGGAAAAGCGGATTACTCCGCTTCGCCCTCCGCAGGTGTTTCGCTGTCGCCTTCGCTGCTCTTCAGAGCGGACGGTGCGACGATCGTCGCAATCGTGAAGTCGCGATCCTCGATGGCCGACTTCGCGCCCTTGGGCAGCGTAACGGCGCTGATGTGGATCGAATCGCCGACTTCAAAGCCGGTCAGGTCGACGACCACGTCATCGGGGATTTCGGCCGCGTCGACGATCAGTTCGACTTCGTGGCGAACGATGTTCAGGACGCCGCCACGCTTCAGGCCGGGCGATGCTTCCTCGTTCTTGAACAGGACGGGCACGTTGACGTGGACGGAGGCATGTTCGGACACGCGCAGGAAATCGACGTGCAGCGGGCGATCGGTGACCGGGTGGAACGCAACATCCTTCGGCAGGGTGCGAACGCCGTTCACCATCACCACCGAGTTGAAGAAGTGGCCGGTTCCCAGGAGCTTGTTCAGCGCCTTTTCCTCGACATGAACCATCGTGGGTTCTTCGTTCATTCCGTATATGACGGCGGGTACGCGGCCCTCTCGGCGGAGAGCGCGGGAGGCTCCCTTGCCTGCCCGATCGCGTGCCTCGGCCGACAGCGTAAGCTGATCGCTCATTGCATGTCTCCAAAAGCTGGTTGAGTGTACTTGCCCGCCACGCCTCCAGGGATGACCATAACGGGACGCGGGGCCATTAGCGGGGGATGGCGGGAAAAGCAAGGGGCGAACCAATCCCCGTTCGTGTCGAGCGTAGTCGAGACACCCCGCGCATGTGTCTCGACTACGCTCGAC
>DASVND010000064.1:0-17598 GCA_036384035.1 Sphingobium sp.
CGGTTGATATTCGTCATTGGAACCTCCTGCTGAAACGAAAGAGGTCCCCCCTTGGGCACGGGCTCCGAGCGGCGGGGTCAAGGATCGCGCAGCGACCGGCGCAGCCGGCGATGGGGGTCACGATTTTTTTGGGCGGCCACCAACGTCGCAGGACAGGGCCAAGGCTGACCCGCCCAGAAAAATGGTGGGGCCCCGTCGTCCTTGAGGCCGACGCGGTCCCGTGCCACCATTGGAATTCTTGAGAGAGAGAAGAGGCTTTGCGAATCTGGGGCTCGATGCCCCTGATTCGCAAATGGGTGCCTCCTGGCGCCCGCCTCTCGGGGGAGAACTGGCACCCCTTGTTCTCTCGCCTCGACCAACATCTCCAGCATAAAAGCGGGGACAGCGCGCAGCGCCGCCCCCCGACAGGATGAATGAAGTTCGCGGATGTTACGCCGGCCGACGCAACCGACCCCGTTGCGGTGGAGCGACCTTTTCGACCGGAGCCTGATCCGCCTTACGGAAGGCATGGATCGGAACGCCTGCCTTACGCAGGGCCTGATAAAGGTTGGCCTGAATGCCCGATCCCTCACCCAGCAAGGCTTCGACAGGCTTCAGGTCCACCAGCTTGCGATTGCGGGCGAAGGGTGCACCGCGCCCCGAACCCGTCAGCGAATAGGTCACGAGTTGCACGTCGCGACTGCCTGCCCATGAGGCCACGATCGCATCGAAGCCCTTGCGCTGCGCGGTCGTCACTAGCGTCATGTGCGGGATGCGCTCGAGGATAGTATCGAGCCGGTCCCAGAGGAGTTGCCAGTCATGCCATTCCGCATGGCCCGAGGCGATGACGATCGGTCCTCTGGGGCGGTACCGCTCGCGTGTCGCAAGCTCCCGCGCGCGCAGGAAATCCTGTATCGACACCTGCGTGGCGGTCGCCACCTTGGAGACGCGCGAGCCACGTGCGGGTGACCATGGACGACCCGATAGTGCATGAAAGGTTTCCGCGGCATAGTCGCGCATGCACTCGACCGCCTCGCGCTGTTCACTCAGCGACTGGCACAAGAGCTGCTTCTCCTCCAGTTCGGTATTGAATACCTCGGAAGGGTCCGTCCGGCGCATCATGTCGCGCAGTTCGTCGGCCAGCGTATCTTCCTGTCGCTCGAGCTTGCCGGCGACAAAATGGAAGCTGTTGACCATGCCCCATGCGATCTCGGGCGCGAGCGCGTCGAGGCGTGTATCGGTCAGGAGGTCGAAAATAGTCGCGATCACCCCTGCGCAATCGGCCTGCGCGTGGAGCGGTTCGGGCATGTCATGCTCGCCGGGTTCATCCCCAAGGCTGATGATCGAAAGCGGCATGGGATCGCCGAAGGCGCGCCTGAATTCCGGGGTTTCCGTCATCTGCGAGATCAGTGCCGGAAGGTCTGCGAAGCGGCTGATGCTGCGCGAACGGTCTTGGGTCATGGGACTTCTCCCTTCATGCAAAAAAGAAAAGGGGCGCAGACGCGCTGGCGTCCCGCCCCCAAGGTGCCGGATCAGTGCATGCTCGCCCGAGCGCGCGCGACGAATGTCGAACGCGTCAGGACGGCATCGACGATTTGCGCCGCATGCGGCGCGAAGGGCGTGCCATCGAGCAGGTCGTAGATAGCCGCGATGATCTCGCCGCAGGTGACCCCGGCCGGAATCTCGGGCGTGCGGGTCGTGGTGGCGATTTGCGGCGTGAGCAGGTCCGCAATGGCGGGACTGGCCATGATCGCGGCACAGAGCGCGGAGAGATCGGCGAACGGGGTGAGGTCATGCAAGGAAGAAAGCGACATGGACTGTCTCCTCAAGTATAGGAAAAAGAATGGGCCGGGCAAGCCTGACGCCTCCCCGGCCCGGAACCTGGTCCGATCAACCGGTGATCAGAACGGGTCCTCCTCTCCGAACGGCGCGCCGGCACCGGTCAGCTCGCCGTCAGTTCCCGCGGTACTGTCGCCGAAGCCGCCCTGATCGCGCGGACCGCGATCGTCATAGTTGGTGCGGCTGGTTCCCATGCCGCCCCCGAAGTCGGAGCGCATGTTCTCGCGCCGCCAAGCGACCATGTATCCGCCATGATCGGCCGGGAAGAGCGCGATCGGCAGCGGTTCGGGCAGGCTGGGGTCGTCGATGTTGCCGGCAAGGAACACCTCGCCGGTACGCTTGGACGCGGCCTCCCACAGTGCGCCGACCTGAACCCAGCGACGCGCGACGTTAAGCGCGAGGATCTCGAAGACAGGCGCCTTCTCATTCTCGCTCATGACCTTGCGCAGCCCGATGCGGGGGAGATCGATCGTGCGGGTGGCGATCGAGCCCGTCAGGCGGCCGTTCTGATTGAAGATTTCACCGATGTTCATCGTCTTGACCTTTCGAATGTCGCTCGAAATCCATTTTCCGGCGACACCCTCCCCGGTCCTTCTCTCCTCTATGTCCCGCCCTTGCCCCGCGCGCCGCCCGTTCGCGGCCAGGCGCTCCCGTTTCCGCTGGCGCGACGCCCCACCCTGCCCACACGCAACGCCGCGCCCCACCCACAACTCTGCGCGACCACCGCGGCATGGCGCGGAGCCGGGGTGGAAGGTGCGGGGCCGAAGATCGGTTGGGAAGCGAGGCTGGAGGCGCGGCGGTAGCCGCGTTGGTGCTACGGTCGCTGGAGTGCCTGTAGCGGAGCGCGTCGCAGGATCAGGCGGTTCCGGCCGGCGTTGTGGGTGTGACCGGAACCACCTGCACACATTGGTGCGTCCCCAGTATCGCGAGCAACTGGCTGATGGCGGCGGCCCGCGCGGCGGAATCTGGGAATATCTCGATGGTGTAGGCGCCGCGCGCGAAGAGATCGCCCTGATCTGCCGCCAGCGCGACATGATCGGCGGGCCAATGGCAAAGCAGAAGCCAGGGCCAGCCCGCGATGGCGGGATCGAAGAGCGCGAAGACGATATCGATGGTGGTGAGCGCGGACGCTCGGCAATCGAGCAGATCGGGCACGATCGGCGCGGGTCGTTCTGCCTGGAGGAAGGCCTCGAACTCCTGCCGCTCCTCAATGGTCTCGAGGATGACGGGATAATAGCGTCCGAACGGCAGGCTGGCCGACGCAAAGGCCGCAGGAATATTGATCAGCAACAGATCGGGCAGGGTCGCGATAGCCCGTGTATAAAGATGCCGGCTTTTCGCGAGATCGTCAGAAAGACGCACGGGGAAACGGAAATGTCATAACCAGCGGGAAAGCCTTTGCCGCGCGCCCTCTACCCAGCGCAGAAGTCTTCTATGACGTCGAAGAACAAGCTGAAATGAGGCGGGCCGACCTTCGGGTTCGGTGTGAAATGCGCCGGCATGGCCGGAGGGCGTCCCACGATAGGTGGACGGCAGATCATCCTCGGTAAAAAGGCTGGCTTGCCGCGTGTCAGACATCAAGGGTCATTCCCATGTTCCAGCCTGTTCCCCCTATCGGGATAGTGCAGTCGGTGCGTCCGAATGCTGCAAGGTTAAGGGATAGAATTATTCAACGCAAATGACAGACTTGATACCGATTATGCCAGCGGCCAGCCATGATCAACGTCGTTGAAATGCGCCGTTTCCCTTCCACCAAAGGTCAGGGCTAACAGATCAGCCGGCATCTCTGACGTCATCCGGGTCGTTGGCAGTATCTGAAGAGTATAGCAGCCCCATATTGAAGCGTTCGATCCATGTCTGGATATGTGACCGCTGTTCGATCGGGACGGCTGCTGCGGCCCGCTGGAACGCGAGAAGATCGAGAGGCGCGTTGGCAATGATCGCATCGATCTCTGCCACATCGAGCAGCCCCTCGTTGCGGATGAACGCGGTCATCGATCCGGGGCGCTTTTTCGTCGATTTGCGCCATAGTCCTTCGACGGTTCGAAGCCGCGGTGCGGCCCGCGCTTCAAGCAGAACGATGAGGCGCAACTCCTCGCGCGGCAGCGCACGAACCTCTGAAATCTGCATGGCTCCACAGAAGAAGCAGGAAGATTTGTGGAACGGGAGCAAGCTCTCTTCAGCTATGATCCGCTCGCAATCCTCGCGGGTGAAGCCCCATTCCCGAAGCGGGTATCTATATTCGTAGAGATCCGAAACATGACCTTCTCGATGGGCGTAGCGCTGATTGTCGCGGGCCGAACAATCGTAGCCGATAAGCCTTACAACCTTCTGGCCATTGGCCCAGGCATGCTGTGCCGGAGGCCAGGTCTTGACCCATTTATCCTGGGGCGAGATTTTATGACGGGCACTGCAGCTATGCTGGCCGAAGCTGATCGACGGCAATGTGCCATTTGTCAGGCAAGCATCGAGCAGTGACGTATAGGGCGGCCAATGCTTGAAGAACCGGGCCTGATATTCGACGATCTCGTTGGGAACGCCATGATCGTCCATCCACTGACGGAAGATCGGGATGAGCCGTCGCGTATGCGGCTGCGCGGGCATCGCGGCCAGCAACGTCATATCTGGGATTTCACCGCGCCGGACAAGCTCGATGATCATCGCGGTGGAATTCGTACCTGCGCCCCATGCCGCGATAACGGGCGCACGTCCGCCCGCGCTCACGCGACCATCGCCAGCCAGCGGTCCGGCCAGGCGGGTGGGCGCATCGTAACCTTGTATGCCTGCAGGGGCGGGGCGCCGTGCACGACATAATGCGGCACGCCGGTCGCACGTCGCAGTTGCTGTGCCGTTCTGAGGGCATGATCGAAGGAACATAAACGGCCGCGACAAGGCGACAACTGAGTGGGCAGGTCGAACGGCGACATGGCGGCCTCCATGCTGGAACAGGTCAGGCGGGGAGCGGATGGTCGGCATCGGCCGCCGCAGCGGGATCGAGCGCAAGCAGGCTCTGGAGCGTGACGGGCATGCGATTTGCCCGACGAGTCTTTGGGCCTCGGACGGGCCTTGCCGGATCATTGAACCGGCAGCCGATACGCGCGGCGTGCTTGCCGATGACGGCAGGATCGCGGCCAAGCGCCTGGGCGACATCGACCATCGAGACGCCATGATTCCAGGCATTGCGGATCGCCCGGTCCTCCTCGGCGCGGAACGCGCGCATGAAGCCATGCGTGAGGCCCATCCGATTGGCACGGTAGAGGACGGCGCGCACGCCGCGACCGAGGTTTTCGGCAATTTCGCGTGTCGGCACCTTGCCATAGTCCGCTCGCAGCCGGGCTTCTTCCTCGGCCGTCCAGACAGGGCCCTGCCGGAAACCATCCCGGTGGACATGGGTGCCACGCAAACCCAGCGCTTCCGCACGCCATCTGATCGAGTGCGCAGTGCGCCCAAGACGCTCGCGCAGCGGCGTCAGGCTCTTGCCGGTCGCATAAGCGTGGCGGAGGAACTCGTCTTCCTCAGCGATCCAGGGACGGCCCCAGCCCCTGCCGTAACCCAGTTTGCGAAGGCGCTGCCCGAGGCTGCGGCTGTTCCGCGACGGGAAACCTTCAGCCGTAAGAACCTGCGCGATGGCGACATAGCGTGCACCGGTGGCCGCCAGTTCGAGCGCGCGCGTCATTTCCGCGTCACTCCAGTCGGTCGGCTGGCAGGCATGGCGTAGTCCCAATGCCGATGCGCGGGAAATGACGCCGGCGAAGGGGCGGCCGATCAGGATCGCAATCTGGGCGACGGGAACGCCCTTCTCGTAGCCAGCGCGCAGTTGCGCATCTTCCCATCCGCTATAGGGTGGGGATCCGGGTTCGGACAGGTCAAGCAGGCGTGCGCGCGCATAGAGCGCACTCACGCCGCGACCAAGCCGTGCGGCCAGCGTCGCACTCGGTTCTTGCGCGTAGCATCGCGTCAGTTCCCGGTCGTCCCAGCCGGTCCATGAACGCCTCGAGTTCCGGCGCAGGCCAAGATCATGGATACGCGTGGCGACGCCTGCTCGGCGCCTGCCGAGCATGGCCGCAATCTCGTCGATCGAGCGATCTTCGGCGAAGGCTTCGCGCAATCGCTTTGTCTCATCGGGAAGCCATGCGTCCGCGCGGAAGGCCAGTTCGGCAAGCGGCGCGGTGTCGAGCGCCGTAGGTAGGGGTACGAAGGGAACGAGTTCGACGATATCCGCGTCGAGATCGAAAAACGGCTGGTCCATGGCGATCTCCATTCACACAAGGCCAACAACGGGCGTGTCGACGACACGCAGCCGCAGCCGTGCTGACAGACGCGCGATCCGCGTATCCCCGCGCGGCATTGTGTCGGAGGCGCCGATCGCAGCAAGCAGGTCAAGTCCAGCGTCGATGTCGTTGGCCGACAGCGCCAGATGGCGGGCAAGATCGTCGGCCGTGGTGGCGTTGGGCGCTATGTTACCAAGTGCGCCAATGATCCGTGCGGCGGCAGGCGCGGCCGGATCGAGGAGAAAGGCGTCTAGCGCACGCTGGCCGCGCATCGCTATCGCGCTCGTTCGTGCCGGCGCCACCTCGCGCAAGGCATCGAGGTCAAGCAGGCTGCGGCTTTCGTCGGGATCGAGATCGGCAGCGGCGACCAGGTCGGGCGTTCGCCCGATATGCGGGGTGATAGTGGGATCGATTTTCGCCAGCACAGGTGTTGCCGCCAGCGCAGGCCCGAAGGCGAAAAACTCGCCGGGTGGAAGCTGGCGCAGCAGCGCAGCCTGGTCGCTCCCGAAGCCGAGCAGATCGGCGGCCCGCGCGACATCACGGTCGAAGACATTCAGCCCGATCAGATGGTTGTGCAGTTCGGAGACGACGGAACTGGCGAGTTTGGCCAATCGCTGGGTGGCGACGATCGTGCCGATCCCGCGTTTGCGGCCGCGCGCGCACATGTCGGTGAGCGTGGCGACGCCGAGGCGGCGAGTTTCGGCATCGCGCGCCGAGGCGGCCATATGCGGCGCGAGCAGATGCGCCTCGTCGATGCAGACCAGCACCGTATTGCCCCAATGCTCGCGCGGCGCCGAAAGCAGGCCGGCGAAAAAGGCGGCGGACTTCTCGATGCGATGATCGGGTTCGAGATCGGTGAGGTCGAGATGCAGCGCGATACGGTGCTGGCGGGTCCGAAGCGCCAATGCGGTCAGCCCATCATTGGCATAGTCGCGAGCAATCACCGTTATGGCACCGATATGAGCCGCAAGGTTGGCGAACTCGCCTTCCGGATCGATGATGATCGTGGTCAGATAATCGAAGGCTTCCTCGACGATCCGGCGCAGCGTCTGGCTCTTACCGGCGCCGGACGATCCCTGGATCAGGCAGCGCCCGGACATGAGCTTGCCAAGGTCGAGTTCAAGTTGGCCCGTCGAGCAATGGCCGAGCGGGACGCGGGCGTCGCGCGTGAAATTGCTGGTAGCGATGTTCATTGGGCGTGCTCCTTCGCCCGCCGCCCAAGACGGCCGTTCATGTTGAGCGTGGCGGGAAGCATCATGATGATCTCCTTCCGGGCTGTCCGACTGGGCCCTCGCTTCCATTCACCCCCTTCCCTCCGGTCAGACTGCATGGCGGACAGATTTACGTTCCGGTTTTCACACGCATGTCGTTGCGGCAAAGAGACGGGCATGACTGCTTCCACGGATTCGAAACTGACCCAATTGCTTCGCCGCTTGCCTGACTGGATACGCCGCGATCTCGCTTCCACAGACGCTTCACGCCGGGCGCGTGCGGAAGACTCGCTGCACGCAATGCTGATGCCTCTGATCGCCGCCGAGCGCGCGGCGGGGAGAGATGACGATTGATGGCAGCAAGCGGGAAGGCCTCGCGCAGTTCGACCAAGCTGACGCTCGAAAATCTAGAAAGCCTGGGCGCGGCCCGGCTAGCGCGGCTGGTGCTGAACCAGGCCGAGGCCGATCCGATCTTTGCGCGTGCCGCGCGTATGGAACTGACGGCAAAGGACGACAGCGGCGCGCTGGCGCATGAGATCGAGAAGCGCTTGAAGACCATCCGTAGGTCGCGCAGTTTCATCGAATGGGACAAGGTGCGGCCGCTCGCCCAGGAACTTGACCAGTTGCGCGCCAGCATATCTGGCCCGCTTGCCGAAACCTCGCCGGTGGAGGCGGTCGAGTTGATGCGCCTGTTTCTCAGCCTCGCCGAGCCGGTGTTCGAACGCGCGGATGACAGCAGCGGTGCGCTCGGCGATGTGTTCCGGCAGGGCGGCGAGGATCTGGGCAAACTCTGGTGCCGCCCGGACGCGCCGGAACCGAAAATGCTGGCAAGTGACATTCTCGCGCTGATCGAGAGCGATGGCTACGGCGTGTTCGATGAGTTGCCGGAAGCCGCTTCGCCTGCGCTAGGCAAGGAAGGTCGGGCGGCATTGCGGCACATGCTACTGGAGCGTCAGGCATCGCTAGCAGGGACGGAACGGCGCAGCTTCGACTATAAGGCCGGCTGGCTGCTGCCAAAACTCGCCGACCTCGATGACGATGTCGATGCCTATATCGCCACAGTCGATCCTGAGCGGCGGAATGCGTTGCTCAACGCGAAGGTCGCTGAGCGGCTGATCGCACATGGACGCGTCGAGGAAGCACTCGGCTGGATCGACGCACCTACCGAGCGCGGGCATATCGAGCGTGAGCTTGCCGACCTCAAGCTGCGAGCTTTCATGGCCCTAGGCCGCAGGGAAGACGCGCAGGCGCAGCGCAAGGCGATTTTCGATCGCTGGCTTGATGGCACAGCGCTGCGCGACTGGCTTAAGTACCTGCCCGATTTCGAGGATCTGGACGCGGAGCAGCAGGCGCTCAACCAAGCAATGGCGTTCGAAGCGGGCATCAGCGCGCTCGCCTTTCTCGTGGAGTGGCCGGATCAGCAACGAGCCGGCAAGCTGATCCGGGATCGGATCGATCGGCTGGATGGGCGGGCCTATGACGTCCTGCGGCCCTGCGCCGAAACCTTGGCGTCGAGCGATCCGGTCGGTGCCGCCCTTCTCTACCGCCGACTGGTCACTGGCGTGCTCGATCGGGGCGCTTCAAAATATTATCCTTATGCCGTGCGGGATTTCGTGGCCGCGGGCAAACTTGCTGACCGCATAGATGGCACAGCGGAGATCGTGCGCCATGCCGACTGGGTCGATCAACTGCGCAAGAGCCACGGAAGAAAGGTGGGCTTCTGGAGCCAGATTCCTTTCTAACGGCACGGTGCCCATGGCGCGGCGCAGAAACGGGTATCCTATGCTCTACCAGTCATGGACCGGCAGGTCATCGACACTGCATGCGTCACAATCGAGCAGCACGAAACGAAAGCCCCGATCCCGGCCGAATGCGATCAGGCTGAGCAGATCCTCCGGCAATTGCGCGCGGCGATCGTCGGCCAGCTCGCGCGTCGGCACGAACCAGCCATAAACCGAGGCGGCGATATCGATCGGACGCTCGCTTGGCGGCCAGGACGCCCATTTGTCGAGGCGGTCGGCGGTCTGAAAGGTCAGATGCGCGGTCGACAGGACACAATAGGTTCCGGTCTCGGGGTGTTCCGGGATGCGATCGGGGATTATCGGCGGTTCCAACATGACGCGATCGATGGAACAGCTCTCATGGGGATGATCGTCGAAATAGGTCCCGATGATACCCCTGTCTGAAAGACTGTGCGGATCCCTGTCGTCGCCGATCTCCCTCCACCATTCACGGCAATAGGCAGCGACTTGTGTATCAAGCGCATTTGCATCGAGAGCGACATGCAGGTTCGTGCCGTGCCGGTGTTCGATGACCGCGACGTGGACATCGATCGGCCAGAGCAAGGGAGAGGCCGACAGCCGCTTCTCGGCATGGCCGATGTCCTTGATCAGCGCATCGCAGTTGTCGACAGTGAGGTCGGCCGGCTTTTCCAGCGCAGCGCGGGCGCGTGCCAAGAGCGCGCGATGGTCGTGCCAAGGATCGGAAACAGGGGGCTGCGCGCGTGATCCCTCGTGAACGACACCGCTCTCTCCTTCGCGGATATGCTGGGAAGGGTGATGCATCCGGATGGCAGGCTGGCGCGGATCCGACCAGTCGATCTTCTCCGATAGCCACTGTGGAACGAAGCCCCAGTCGAAGGAGAACGGTCGGCTTTCCTGCTCCCTGTACCAGGCCGCATCGACCGCATCGGTCCAGCCCACGACGATGAGGCGAAGCGCGGCGGCCCCCAGGGTGTCGAAGGATTTGCGGATCGCCAGTGCTCGTTCGATCGCGCGCGGTTCGGCATCGGGCCGGTCGCGCAACTCAAGGACCGCGTCCCACAAACAAGCAGCCGCTTCAAGATGGGATAGCGTGTAATGGTTCGTGGATAGAGTTCCCGTGTCAGGCGGCATGGCGGTTGGCGCCCTGGTAGAGACCGAGATCGGCGGCCATCAGCATGTCGAGACGGGGAGCGATGGCATCGAAGGCGGCATTGAGGTCGATGGTAGCGATCCGATGAACGGCACTTCCCGGATCGTGGTCGAGCAGAAGCCCGAGCGGTGCCAAGTGGGTCACCATCTCGGGGAAGATAGATTGCAGGATTATGGCTTCGACGCGCCTGCCGACGAGATTGAGCCGGGCGGCAAGACCGCAGGGGACGGCAAGGTTCCGCTCGAACCAGCGATCAGGCGCGATCGTGTCGGCGATCCGGGTACAGGGCAGACGGACGGCCGGGGTCTGGACATGCAGGATGGCGACACGATGCCGGCGCGCGGGATCGATCTCGTCCAACAGGACCAGCGCGCGATAGGAATAGCGAGGAGTCGACCCGGTTATACGCGTCCGTGAAGCGATGATGTCCATCGGAGAATCTCCTGTTGGTGAGGGGATGGCGGCATTCTGCCGCCCGGCTTCCTCACCAATTCCCCCTCTCCTTTTGCGACCATGTCCCTGAGAGATCCCACCCTGTGACGGGCGCGGGCCCAACGCGGTGCCGGATAGCTAGAGGCTGGAGCACTGGTTAGCCGGGATCATGGGGCGGATGCCGCGCTCCAATTGTCGTAGAGCGGCTTGTCGCCAGGGTGCCACGGTCCCGCCAGCCAGATCCGGCCATTATAGCTGATCCGGGCGATAACCCTGTCGCCGATGGCGAGTTCGCCCTCGGGGAATTCGCTGACACCCAGACCATAGCGATCGCGCCGGTCGCAATAGCAGCGCGAGGCGTCGGCCCAATCGTGTGCCGGAACATCGGGAAATCCCGGCTGGCGCACCAGCAGCAACATCCTGACGCGATCGCTGCCTGCTCCGCCAAGGGCGCGCCGGATGTGGCCCGCATAAGTCGCAACCGCTGCCCAGTAAGCAGCCGTGAACGCCTTGCGCCGATCCCAGCTTTGCCGGGATTTCGACCGTGCGTCCTGCTGAAGATCACTAAGCAGCCATGCAAGGACTGTCCGTGTATCGGGATCGATAGCGGCGAGGATACGGGCAGTTGGAAGGGCCAGGACAGGATTGCGGACTTCGGTCCGGTTCGATCTGAGCCCGTCCCCTTCATTCCCGGCTGGATTAGTGGTCATCGTCCGCCGGTCCGGATAGCAGGATGACTACGATCGACGGTTTGCCGATCGTCTCATCGGAGCGACTGTCATAGGCGCGCCTGTCGCCATGGCCGATCGTGAAGATATCGAAGACCGGAGCGGGCGCGCCGCGCGCATCCTGCACGGTGGCGGCTGCATCATGATATTGGATATCGACGAAGCGAGCCGGCCCGCCCGTGACATAGGGCCCGAAATAGAAGGTGATGCGCCTTCCTTCGCTCGTTTTGGCTGAGAGGGTGAAGCCTCCGTCGGGGAGATCTATCGGAAGGGTCGGCACGGCGTTGAACGCCGCGAAGCCGATCGCCTGCGCGTCGCGGGCGGTCATGACAGGCAAAGAGGTGATGTCGTTCATCTGAGTTCCCATTGTGATTGGATGCAAGGGACAGGGAGATGTCAGGCGGCCGTGTTGCGATGATGCGGGATAGCGGCTGCGAACCGCCGCAGCATCGCCGCCATGTGTCTGCGCATATGGGCCTTGTTAGTAATGATCATCTCCGGGCTTAGCAGCTCAGCCTGCGGCGTCATGAAACCCGCGGCGAGTTCGCTATCTCGCATTTCCATAACAATGCGGTGTCCGCGCGGCTGGGCTTTACCGGCATAGCGGACGACGAATTCGCCAAGGCGGCCAGAGAGCCCCTGGGCGAGCTTGGTCCAGCGGATATGGCCGCTGGCGAGGACATCGCCGTCGCATAGTCCGCGGTCGAGCCAGACCCGCATTTGCGCGCGTTGCTGGATTGCCGAATGGCGCGTACGTTCCATGGTTCGGCACAGCGGAAGCACCCTGGCATATTGATCTATCCAGGCGAGATCCGCGCCGTCTGCCACCACCAGCAGGTCGTCGGTTTCGATCCCGGCCAGCACGGCGCGTAGCTGATCGGCTGGATCTCTGGGATGGACGGGGTCAGCACTGCGGCATTCCTGAAATCCCCGACCGGGATCGGCGACTATGACGCGCGCGATTTCATGGCCGGGATGGGCCTGCAGCATGGTCATCAAGCCTGCTTCGGCGTCGGATAGGGTAGCAGCGCCGACGATCACGACGCGCTTTGACCAGCGCGCTGGACGCGGCGCATCTGTCGGGAGCGGCCAGCTGCTGGGAAGCGGCCTTGCAACCTGAGGCATGCGCGGAACCGGCAATCGGTCTGTGTTGCGCCCGGCAGCAGCGAAAGAACGCCTGGCCGCATCGAACAGATCGTCGAAGCAACCGCCGCCATCGCGGAATCCCTGGGCATAGGCGGGCGAGGCTTCCCCCGGTGGTGCGGAGAAATCGCGGGCTTCCCAGCCCTCCTCTGCAGCGTACCGGCCTTGGGCATACAGGACTGCAGCGTCCCAATCATAGCCACGCTGGGCGCGTGCATGGAGGATGGCCCGGTCGAAGGGCTCGATCAGGCCGCTTGCGACGCGCCGCTCGATGCAGGCGAAGTTTGCGCGCTGTCTCTCACATTCGGCTTCCTTGCGGATCGCGTCATTGAACGGGCGCAGTGCCGCGACGCGCGCGCGGCTGCGCGTCATGCGTTGGTCCAGCGGTGCGTCGAAAGGGAGGTCGGGATAGTCCTTCCATACCGATGCCAGCGCTTCGGCATGATCGGGACAGCGGCCATGGCCGATCCAGCATTCCCGGTCCGCTGGATCGAACGCCGCAGGCTTGGGCCTCATGCAGCAAGTTCCGGCGTCGATGAGGTGACGAATGCTTCAGGCGTTCGCCACGGGCGGCGAGGCCGAGCGGGCCGGTGCGGATAGTACGGGCTGAGCATGGGGCGATCTCCCTGTGATCACCGCGTGTCTTCCCCCTTCCCCTCTCTGCTCGCGAGTAAGGAGAACCATGGTCGCGTGCCGACCGGGAATCAGGTCGTTCGCAGCAAGTTCACCTGTTGCAGGCCATCGATCCGCTCGAATTCGCAGATGGTATCGACCGGAACGACGGGTCAGATATCGGCAGGTCCGGCAGGATTATCCTCGATCGCACTGGTGTCTTCATCGAGCGGTTTTTATGTGTTGAGCACGGCCAGAAGCGAACGGGGCCGGTCAGGCTCAATGATCAGGCTTGCGCCTTCCTTGCTCTGCTGGAGTTGTTACTCCGATCGCGCCCGCTAGGCTTGCGGCTCCAGCCAGTTCTCGATCTCGAGGCCCCGGATACGGCGGAACTCATCGACATTGGCGGTGACCAGCACGACGCCCAGAGCATAAGCATGCGCGGCGATGAGCAGGTCGTTTGGGCCAATGGGCCGGCCCGCCGCCTCCAGTTCGGCACGGATGCCGCCATATTCGGCATCGGCGGGAATATCGAACGGCACAATTTCAATACCGGCCAGTATCGCCTCGACCTGCGCGAGCAGCCTTGCCGAGCCTTTCTTGGCGCAGCCGTAGCGCAATTCTGCCGCAGTGATGACGCTGATGCACAGACGGTCGCTACCGATCTTGACGATCTTCTCGAATACGCGGCCTTGCGGATTGCGAACGAGGTCCGATACGATGTTCGTGTCGAGCATGTAGCGTGTGCTCACAAATCGATGTCCTTGAGCGGCAGCAGCGTCGCGTCAAGATCCTCGGGAAAATCATCGTCAGGGGCGAGCGGCGCAAGTGCCTTGAGGATATCGACCAGATTGGCCCTGGGTTCAGGTTCGATGATGAGTTTGTCGCCCTCCTTGTGGATGAGGACCCGGCTCCCGGAAAACTCGAACTCCGCCGGGATGCGCACGGCCTGACTGCGGTTGTTGCGAAACAGCTTCGCCTCGCGAACGACACTGGTGGAAATGGGTTGAGCCATCTTGCGCGCCTCCTTGCATATGCCATGTATATACCAAAAGCTGTCACCTGCCACAATGATCTATGATGCGGCGCGACTCATGTAAGCGAGCGAGCGTCATTTAGTGCCGACGGCAACCTGCGACGCCATGCCTAAGCGGAATGGCGACGGTTTGGCCGTTGGCAAGATTGATAAAAGCGCCCGCATGTCCGATCGACCCGCGCCCCAGAAGATCGAACAGCAGGGCAAGCGCGTGGCTTGCCAGGACACGATTGACGAACAGCGATTGGCGCTCGAGCGCCTCGGCGACCGAACAGGATGGGGCATCGTCTTCGGCAACAGCTTCGTCCGTCAGTTCCGGAAAGGTTTCGAGCACGGTCGGAAGCCGGTCGGTACGTTTGTCAGTCGAGTTACCTGGGCAACCGATCAGATACTGCCCGTCGCTCGCACGATTGCCGAGGTCCATCCAGTAAGCGGGCCTTCTATTGCCATTCTCCAGCGCCACCCCCAGCCCCCGTCGCGCCGAAGCGGTATCGACGCAACTGATGAGGATGTCCGCACCTTCGATCCCGATCGCGCCGGGCGCGCGACCGTAAACCGCCTTCCAGGAAAGCCCGTGCGCGAGGTTGATCCGTTCGGTCAGCGTGTGGGCCTTCGAGTTGCCGATGTCACATCGGTAGAAAGGCTGGCGGCCAAGATTGGCTTCGGTCACGATATCGTCGTCGACGACGGTGACGTCGAGCGATCGGGTCGAGATCGCGCGGAGCGCGGTGTCGAGCGAGGCGAGTCCCATGAGCATCTGCGCGCCGTTCCCGCCGCAGCCCACCAGCAGGACGCGAATAGCCCGATTGTCGAAGTCAGCGGGCAGATAGTGACGCATGCGGATATCATCTGTCATGACGATCTCCGGCGAAAGGGCTGCGCGGCAGCGACAGGAACATTCCCCCTGCGCAAAGACGCGAGGCCGTAACGGGGCCGTCCGCGCTATCGAGCCGTCCGAAGACAAGAGAGATTTTGGTCGAGTGTGCGTCATCGACGTCGTCGGTGGCGCTGAAGAAGGCCTGCCCTGCCGCGTGACTATGAATATCACAAATCAGGTACCATTCGGGTCGCAGGATCGGCGGGTGATAGACGAGACGTGAGGGCGTCGCCTCGTCGATCACCGGGAACTCGACCGAGAATTGCCGCGTGACCGCATTCCAGAGGATAAAGGCTGCGGACTCATTGGGTAAGGCTTCGCGCAGATGCCCCAATACTCGGTTGCCCAACTCCCTCGGGATCAGTCCGCACCGCAGGTCGGCTCTGGGTGTGCCCGCGCTGCCATAAGGGAGGTAGGCCGAGATCGGCGGCGTGACCCAGGTATCGAGCGCGAGCCATGGACGGCGCAGGATCAGCATGACGCCATCATGGCCGACGGCTAGCCCTTGACCGACACGCGCTGTCCGAAGCGCTTCTATGGCCGGCGAGCGGCCTTGCGACGGGACCGGGTAGCAGGGCATGGCGGCGAGCAGCGCGGCCCCGGTGGGATCGTCAGCGAGCAACGTCATCGCCGGTTCCAGCGAGCAATCAAGGCTCCGGCGGTTACAGGGTCTGGAGCGGTGTGTCGTGCGTTTCGCCCTGGCTGCCGGCACTCAGCGAAACTGAGAGGCTTGAGACGGCGGACCGGGAAGCGCTTCGCGCCCCGCGCGGCAAGGTCGTCCCAGAGTCGGATCAGCCCTCCCTTGCCGGTGACGTTAAGTTCTTGCCCTGGATTGGGATGTGTCGACCAGCTTTCGAACACAGCGCGTTCATAGTCCGGGATCGACGCGATGGTGAGCGATCTGGGCCTGGGGATATTGCCCCAGCATAGCTGCCCACCGACGAACACGTTGAGGATGGGCGTCTGCAATAACCGCGTCTCGGCCGCCGGGCGTTCATTCGTCGGCAGGGCGTAGACGCCGAGGCCGGATCGGGTCGCGACGAACAGATGCGCGGGATAGGGCACCGCCGCGATGATCCTTTCGTGCAGAATGCGAAGCCCGGCCGGCGGAGATGCCAGCGCGAACCAAGCCGGGCGCACCTGCGCGGGAACCCACCAGGCGAGCATGTCGGCGTGGGCTACAAGCATATTCGCAGGCAGAAGTTCGGGCGCCACGCTCCGTCCGAGCGCTTCTGTCCATTGGCGCAAATGCGCGCGAGTGAGCGGCACGCCCGCCGCGATCGTCGGATGATCTTCATTGGTGTGTTCGACCGCATGCATGCTGGCGAAGGCGCAAGCATCCTGCCCCGACGCGCCATAGGCATTAGAGTTTCGGGATCCCTGGCTCCGGTAGAGCAGGATGGCGTTCGTCAGGATCATGCCGCCGTGCGTCGCTTCGAAATGGGTGCTGTGGTCGGGCATAAGGAGCCTCACAATGTGGTTGGATCGAGCCGGATCAGGTCCTGGGCGGCAACGAGGAACTGGGCTCCGAGCCGCAGGGAGGTAAACCAGTCGTCGATGCGATCTGCCGCCGGCAGCGGACAGATCCCGGCGATGTCCATGAAGCCCATCTCCATGCCGTTACGGGCGATGTCGTCGAGTTCCCGGGCGTATTGCTCGAAGGGTACCAGCGTCAACGGCGGCAGGGAGGAACATTCCTCATAGCCCGGGATGTAACTCTGGATGATCTCGAAATCGCCGTTCCAGGCATTGCGTTCGCTCTCAAGGCCGCCGAGTGCCTTGGAAGCACGGTCGAGAGTGTCTAGCTTGCGGCGTAGCGCGGCCGGCAGTCGCTTCGCTGGCGCCGCATTGGCTGCGATCATCCACGCAGGCCGCCGGGCGTTCATCTCCGAAGGCAGCGCCATATTTTCGAGATCGTCGGCATCCGCGCCGTGATAAGCGATCAGACTCTGGCGGGCAGCGTCGTCTTCGGTTTCGCCATCCCAGTAATAGATCGCGATCTCGTCGAAGAGAAATTGGTAGCCGTAGATGGGAAGCACCCGGCCAAGGTTCCGTTCCAGCGCCCGATAGGCAGCGGCGCACCAGGCAACAGGCGCATCGCCGGTTTCGATCCAGCCGAGATCGATCTGCCCCAGGCTTTCACAGATAATGGCGATCGCGGGTGGACCGCCCTGCTCGCCGCCTTGGAGGACGACGACGCGCAGATCGACCAGATTGACGCAATTGAGGACGTCGAGCACTGTAGCGTCGAAGACCCGTTGGATATGCCGGCGTGCGGCCGGGCGGGTGAGCGTCCGCATCGTTTTTTCGAGCGACAGCGCCCACTGGCCGACCAGTTTGTGATGGGGACCAAGCGGCTGGTCGAAGAGAAGGGGAATATCGGTCGAAAGCGCGACCGACGTGCCGACAAGGTCAGCCGAGCGGCGGGAGAGGCAGAGCGGATGGGGGTTGGAGGGGTTCGCGGACTTCGCCCGGACCGTTCTCCGGGGGGAGCGCGATCTTGGCGTGGAGGGTCCGGCTCCCGGCGCTGCAGGCAGGCTGGGTAAAGCTGGGCGTG
>DASVND010000065.1:0-175999 GCA_036384035.1 Sphingobium sp.
CGCCCCGCCGCCACCGCCGGTCCGCACGGCGCCGCCGCCAAGCCTGCTTTCCAGGCAGGAGATGCAATCAAAGTTGCTGCGCGAGGCGGAAGAGGCCCGCATGGCTGCGCAAGAGGATGCCCGCCGTCGCGAGGATGCCCAGCGCCTGGCCGCGAACGAGGAAGAAAAGCGTCGTGTGGAGGAGAACCGCCGCGCTGAGGCCGCCGTTCCGGAAGAAAAGGCCATCGAGGCTCCGGCCGAACCCGCTACGGCAGACGTTGCTCGTTCGGCGGAAGCCACGTCGCCAGAAGCGGGCGCAACCGAGACGGCGCGCACGGGCGATCATCCGCCGCCGCGCCGCTTTACGCCTGTCGCCCCCGTCAAGCGTCCGGAACCTGCGAAGCCGGATCGCACGAAACGTAGCGAGCATGATCGCCGCCAATCGGGCAAGCTGACCGTTACGCGCGCCCTGGCCGACGACGACAGCGCCCGTGCGCGCAGCCTTGCGGCGCTCAAACGCGCCCGCGAGAAGGAACGCCGCGCCCATTCCGGTGGCCGCCAGCAGCCGCGCGAGAAGCAGAGCCGCGATGTCATCGTCCCAGAGGCGATCACCATCCAGGAACTCGCCAACCGCATGGCGGAAAAGGGCGCGGACCTGGTCAAGGCGCTGTTCAAGATGGGCACGCCCGTGACGATCAACGACGTGATCGACCAGGACACGGCTGAACTGCTGGTCGAGGAATTCGGCCATCGCATCCAGCGCGTTTCCGAATCCGACGTCGAGATCGGCATAGAGGGTGATCAGGATGCAGCGGATACGCTGAAGCCGCGCGCGCCCGTGGTCACGATCATGGGCCATGTCGATCATGGCAAGACATCACTGCTGGACGCGTTGCGCGGCACCGATGTGGTGCGCGGCGAAGCCGGCGGCATCACCCAGCATATCGGCGCCTATCAGGTGAAGACCAAGGGCGGCGATATCATCACCTTCCTTGATACGCCGGGCCATGAGGCGTTCACGGAGATGCGCGCGCGCGGCGCGAACGTCACGGATATCGTCATTCTGGTTGTGGCTGCCGACGATGGCCTGATGCCGCAGACGATTGAGGCGATCAACCATACGAAGGCGGCCGGCGTGCCGATGATCGTGGCGATCAATAAGGTCGACAAGCCGGATGCCAATCCGCAGAAGATACGTGAGCGCCTGCTTGAGCATGAAGTCGTGGTCGAGGATATGGGCGGCGACGTGCAGGACGTTTCGGTGTCGGCGCTCAAGAAGACCGGACTGGACGAACTGATCGAGAAGATCATGCTTCAGGCCGAGCTGCTCGAACTGGGCGCGAACCCGGACCGCGCGGCGGAAGGCAATGTCATTGAGGCGAAGCTGGACAAGGGCCGCGGTCCTGTCGCCACCGTCCTGGTGCGTCGCGGTACGCTGAGGGTTGGCGATACGTTCGTCGTCGGCGCGGAAAGCGGCAAGGTGCGCGCGATGGTCAATGACAAGGGCGAGAATGTGAAGGTCGCAGGACCCTCATCGCCGGTCGAGGTTCTCGGACTGTCGGGCGTCCCCATGGCCGGCGACCAGTTGTCTGTTGTGGAAAATGAGGCGCGCGCCCGTGAGGTTGCCGCTTATCGTTCGGAACAGGCGACCAGGAAGCGCACGACATCCGCCCCGACGAGCGTCGAACATATGTTCTCTGCGCTCAACACGTCGATGGTTGAGTATCCGATTGTCATCAAGGGCGATGTGCAGGGTTCGGTCGAAGCGATCGTGACGTCGTTGAACCGCATTTCTACCGACGAGATCAAGGTGCGGGTACTGCATTCGGGCGTCGGCGCGATCACGGAATCCGATGTGACGCTCGCCGCTGCATCGGGCGCGCCGCTGATCGGCTTCAACGTCCGTCCCAACGCCAAGGCGCGCGTCCTGGCAGAGCGGGACAAGGTGAAGCTGCGCTATTATGACGTGATCTACGACCTGCTTGAGGAAGTGAAGGGCGAGATGGCGGGCCAGCTTGCGCCGGAACGCATCGAGACCATCGTCGGTCGCGCCGAAATCCTGCAGGTCTTCCCGGCCGGCAAGAAGGACAAGGCGGCGGGTCTGCTCGTCATGGACGGCATCATCCGCAAGGGCCTCAACGCCCGCCTTACCCGCGACGACGTCATTGTCTCGCGCACGACCATCGTGTCGTTGCGCCGGTTCAAGGACGATGTGTCCGAAGTGCGCGCAGGCATGGAATGCGGCGCGATGCTGCAGGATACGAACGACATCAAGACCGGCGATACGCTCGAACTGTTCGAGGTCGAGGAACGCGCCCGGACATTGTAAATGGAACGCGTCACCCTGGCCAAACCGGGGTGACGCCTATCCCGTCCGTGCTTGCTGCCTGAGATTCCGGCCCATGTCGGGATGACGAGGATTTGTTATGGCTGTTCTCCCCTCCGAAGGTCCGTCTGTCCGCGTTCTGCGTGTTGGCGAACAGGTCCGTCATGTCCTTGCCGGGATATTGGCGCGGGGCGATGTGCACGACGACGTGCTCGCCAGCCATGTCGTGAGCATTACCGAAGTCCGCATGTCGCCCGACCTGCGCCACGCGACCGCTTTCATCAAGCCATTGCTCGGCAAGGATGAGGAGGCTGTGCTGAAGGCGTTGCGGACCAACACCGCCTATCTCCAGCGCGAAGTGGCGAAGCACACGAAGCTGAAATATGCCGCGAAGCTGAAATTCATCGCCGATGAGAGCTTCGACGAGGGCAGCCATATCGACAAGCTGCTGCGCGACCCGAAGGTGGCGCAGGATCTGACAGGCGACGACGAGGAATAGCCCCTCAATCCGTTATGCCCCGCTTCAGTCCGCGAGAGCTTGCCGAACCCCTGTTCTGACTTAAAGAGGACAGTTCAGGGCGAACGGAGTCGGCTATGGTGAAACTTGCATTCGGTTCGGCCCTCTGTGCGGCCTTGCTCTTCCTTTCTCCTGTCCAGGCCAAGGACACTCTCCACCGCGCCGTCACCGCCGATCCGGCGGCCGACGCAGGCAATCCTGCGGGGATGAGCGCGTTCGTCATTCCCACGGACGGTGGGGCGATGAATGCCGTGATGTACACGGCGGCCGGACGCGGCCCGCATCCGACCTTGCTCCTGCTGCATGGCTTTCCCGGGAATGAGCAGAATCTGGATCTGGCGCAGGCGGCGCGGCGTGCGGGATGGAATGTGCTGACGCTCCATTATCGCGGATCATGGGGCAGCCCTGGTACGTTCAGTTTCGGCAATGCAGCGCAGGACGCGCACAGGGCTCTCGAATATCTGCACGATCCGGCCGTTGTCGCGAAATATCGTATCGACACCAAATATGTCGCCGTTGCCGGGCATAGCATGGGCGGCTTCATGGCGGCCGACACGGCTGCCGATGATCCCCTGGTGGCAGGGCTATTCCTGATCGATGCCTGGGACCCGTCCGCGACCGCACAGTCTCTGTCAACGCCCGCCGGCCTTGCGGAGTGGAAGGAAGAGGTGGCGGGCGACCTGCCGCCGCTTTCCGGGACAAGCTATGATGCGCTGACCGCCGAGATAATGGGCAACGCCGATCGCTTCGACCTGGGGAAAAGAGTCTTGGCCTATGGCAACCGGCCCCTGTTGCTCGTCGGGGCAGAGCGGGGAATCGGCGCGCAATCGCGCGCCGTTGCGGGAGAGGCGCAGTCCGCCGGCGCGGCCGCGCAATTCATGATCTGGCCGACCGATCACAGCTTCTCCGACAAGCGGATCGCCCTTGCCGACCTGCTCGTCCGCTGGCTGGACCAGGTGGCTCCGCCGCTGCCCTGATGGCGAAGCTCTATTTCTATTATTCCTCGATGAATGCGGGGAAGTCGACGACCCTGCTGCAGTCCAGCTTCAACTATCGGGAGCGGGGCATGCACACGATGCTGTGGACCGCCGAGATTGACCATCGTTACCAGGCGGGGCGCATCACGTCGCGGATTGGCCTGGACGCGGACGCGAACATGTTCGGGGATGATACCGATATCCACGCAGCGGTTGCGGCTGAACATGCCCGTGCGCCGATCGCCTGCGTGCTCGTCGATGAAGCGCAGTTCCTGACGCGCGCGCAGGTGCTGCAACTCGCGGCTGTCTGTGACCAGTTGAACGTCCCGGTGCTCTGCTACGGCCTGCGCACGGATTTTCGGGGAGAGCTTTTTGAAGGTAGCGCGCAGTTGCTGGGCATCGCCGACACGATAAGCGAGATCAAAACGGTCTGTGATTGCGGACGCAAGGCGACGATGAACCTGCGCGTGGATGGCGAGGGGCGAGCGATCCATTTCGGCGATCAAACGGAGATTGGCGGCAATGATCGCTATATCGCCCTGTGTCGCCGGCATTTCATGGAGCGCATCGATGGCTATCGTTGACGTTGCCGCGCTCGCCGCGCCGCTGGAGTCCGGGGAAATCAGGCTGGAACTGTTTGCCGATCGCCATGTCGAGGGCCTGCGCGCGGCCTGCGCGCGGGACCAGGATATTTGGGATATTTATCCCGTGTCCTGGGCAGGCGAAGATTTCGACCGTGCGCTGGCCCAGACGGAGCGGTTTCACGGTAGCCGGGGGTGGGTGCGTTTCGCGGTGCTGCATCGGGGGGCTGTGGTGGGGATGACGAACTTCATCGATCCCGATGGCGCGAATGGATCGGTTGAGATCGGCGGCACCTATGTCGAGCCGTCGGTGCGCGGCGGCAGCGTTAACGGCGTCATGAAACGGCTGATGATTGATCATGCCTTCGCCTGCGGTTTCACGCGCATCGAGATACGGGTGGATACGCGCAACGGGCGGTCGATGGCGGCGGTGCTGAAACTCGGCGCTGTGCATGAAGGGACGTTGCGCCGCAATCGCGTGACATGGACCGGCTATGTGCGGGATACAGCCGTGTTCGGCCTGCTGAAGGACGAATGGCGCGGCGGATATCAGGTCGTGGGCCATAAATTCTAGGGTTCTGAACGGCTTTCGCCGGGATGACGGACAATGACAAAGTTGAGCTTCCGCTTCCGGTCGCTCCCGGACCAGCGGCTCGTAAGTCTACGGGTGAGAGCTCGCCACGTTTCCAGCGGCGGCAAAATGCTCTAGGCGGCGCCGATGCACGGCTGGATCATTCTCGACAAACCCCATGGCCTTGGTTCGACGCAGGCGGTCGGCGCGGTGAAGCGCGCGCTGCGGGAGGCAGGGGCGGGCAAGGTGAAGGTCGGGCATGGCGGGACGCTGGACCCGCTGGCAACGGGCGTGTTGCCGGTCGCGATCGGCGAGGCGACGAAGCTCGCCGGGCGAATGCTCGACAGCGACAAGATATACGACTTCACCATCGCCTTTGGCGCGCAGACCGACACGCTGGACCTGGAAGGCGCCGTCGTCGCGGAGAGTGACGTGCGGCCGACCCTGGCGGAGGTTGAAGCCGTTCTGCCTCGCTTCACCGGCGCGATCGAGCAGGCGCCGCCAGCCTATTCCGCGATCAAGATGGACGGCCAGCGCGCCTATGATCTGGCACGCGCCGGGCAGGATGTGGAGATGAAGCTGCGGGCCGTCACCATTCACGCGCTCGCTCCCGTTCGAAATCGCGCGGAGGAGGGCGCGCTTTCTTCGGTAACCCTGACCGCCCATGTGTCCAAGGGCACCTACATCCGCTCCCTCGCGCGGGACATCGCATTGGCGCTTGGCACAGTCGGACATGTGACCATGCTTCGCCGGATAAAGGCGGGGCCGTTCACCCTGGATCGGGCGATTTCTCTGGACAAATTGCGCGATGCTGCTAGGGAGCCCGCCATCGCGCAGCTTATGCTGCCGTTGACGGCGGGGCTGGACGACATCCCGGCTCTGTCCGTCACTCCTCAAGAGGCACAGGCGCTCCGTCAGGGACGCACTCTTGTGGGGAACCCCTGCAAGCAGGGCCTCATGCTGGCGATGGAGGGTGAAACACCTGTCGCGCTGGTCGAGGCTTCCGGCCCGGAAATCCGGGTCGTGCGGGGCCTCAATCTCTAGTTTTCAGAAAGGATGACGATGTCGATTACTGCCGAGCGCAAGGAAGCGCTGATCAAGGAACATGGCCGCGCCGAGGGCGATACCGGCTCCCCCGAAGTTCAGGTTGCGATCCTGTCGGAGCGCATTTCCAACCTGACCGAACACTTCAAGGGCCATCACAAGGATAATCACAGCCGTCGCGGCCTGCTGATGCTGGTCAACAAGCGCCGCAGCCTGCTGGATTATCTGAAGGCGAAGGATACGGGCCGCTATAGCGACCTGATCGCAAAACTGGGCCTTCGCAAGTAAGACCCGGACGAAGGGACGGCCCCCGCGCGGGGCCGTTTCTGATTCCAGCGCAGGGAGCAATTCGGCCCCCGGCGCTGCTGAAATGGAGGCCAGATACGCCTCCGCACCGACGCGCGCCGGCTTAGCGCGCAAACAGGCCCCGTCGCGCAATTTGGCCCGGCGGGCGAAGGAAAAACTCTATGTTTGATGTAAAGAAAGTCTCCATCGAGCTGGGCGGCAAGACCCTCACGCTCGAAACAGGTCGTATTGCCCGTCAGGCTGACGGCGCCGTGCTGGCTACCTATGGCGAGACCGTGGTGCTGTGCGCCGTGACCGCCGCCAAGTCGGTGAAGGAAGGGCAGGACTTCTTCCCGCTGACCGTCCACTATCAGGAAAAATATTCGGCCGCCGGACGCATTCCGGGCGGCTTCTTCAAGCGCGAGCGTGGTGCGACCGAAAAGGAAACGCTGACCAGCCGCCTGATCGACCGTCCCGTCCGCCCGCTGTTCCCGGAGGGCTTCTACAACGAGATCAACGTGATCGCGCAGGTTCTGTCGTTCGACGGCGAGTCCGAGCCCGATATCGTTGCGATGATCGCCGCTTCGGCTGCGCTCACCATTTCCGGCGTGCCCTTCATGGGGCCGATCGGCGCCGCGCGCATCGGCTACAAGGATGGCGAATACAGCCTGAACCCGTCGATGGACGAAGTGAAGGAAGGGTCGCTCGACCTGGTCGTCGCCGCCACCCATGACGCCGTCATGATGGTCGAATCCGAAGCCAAGGAGCTTTCGGAAGAGATCATGCTGGGCGCCGTCGGCTTTGCGCATGACGCGTGCAAGAAGGTCGTCGAGGCGATCATCAAGCTCGCCGAGAAGGCCGCCAAGGAGCCTTGGGAAATGGCCGCGCAGGCCGACCTGTCCGCCGCCAAGGACAAGCTGAAGAAGCTGATCGGCAAGGACATCGCCGCCGCCTACAAGCTGACCGACAAGTCGGCCCGCTCGAACGCGCTGAACGAAGCCCGCGCCAAGGCGAAGGCTGCGTTCGCCGATGCGACCCCTCAGGACCAGATGGCCGCCAACAAACTGGGCAAGAAGCTGGAAGCGGAAATCGTCCGCGGCGCGATCCTGAAGGACGGCAGCCGCATCGACGGCCGCACCACCACGCAGATCCGCCCGATCGAGGCGATCGTCGGCTTCCTGCCGCGCACCCATGGTTCGGCCCTGTTCACGCGCGGCGAGACGCAGTCGATCTGCACGACCACGCTGGGCACCAAGGACGCCGAGCAGATGATCGACGGCCTGACCGGCCTGCATTATGAAAACTTCATGCTGCACTATAACTTCCCGCCTTATTCGGTCGGTGAAGTCGGCCGCTTCGGCGCGCCGGGCCGTCGTGAAGTGGGTCATGGCAAGCTGGCATGGCGTGCGCTGCACCCCGTGCTGCCGACCAAGGACGAGTTCCCCTACACGATCCGCGTTCTGTCCGACATCACCGAGTCCAACGGCTCGTCCTCGATGGCGACCGTCTGCGGCGGTTCGCTGTCGATGATGGACGCCGGTGTGCCCCTGAAGCGCCCGGTTTCCGGTATCGCCATGGGCCTGATCCTCGAAGGCAAGGACTTCGCCGTCCTGTCCGACATCCTGGGTGACGAAGATCATCTGGGCGACATGGACTTCAAGGTCGCCGGCACGTCCGAGGGCATCACCACGATGCAGATGGACATCAAGATCGCCGGCATCACTGAAGAGATCATGCGCGTCGCGCTGAACCAGGCGAAGGAAGGCCGCGCGCACATTCTGGGCGAAATGGCCAAGGCGCTGGATCACACCCGCACCGAGCTGTCCGCGCATGCCCCGCGCATCGAGACTTTGCAGATCGACAAGTCGAAGATCCGCGAAGTCATCGGCACCGGCGGCAAGGTCATCCGCGAGATCGTCGCCGAGACCGGCGCGAAGGTGGATATCGACGACGAGGGCCTGATCAAGATCAGCTCGTCCGACATTAACCAGATCGAGGCGGCCAAGAAGTGGATTCTCGGCATCGTCGAGGAAGCGGAAGTCGGCAAGGTTTACAACGGCAAGGTCGTCAACATCGTCGACTTCGGCGCGTTCGTGAACTTCATGGGCGGCAAGGACGGTCTCGTCCACGTCTCCGAGATGCGCAACGAGCGCGTCGAGAAGCCGACCGACGTCGTGTCGGAAGGCCAGGAAGTGAAGGTCAAGGTCCTGGAGATCGATCCGCGCGGCAAGGTTCGCCTGTCGATGCGCGTCGTTGATCAGGAGACCGGCGAAGAGCTGGAGGACACCCGTCCTGCACGCGAACCGCGCGAGCCTCGCGGCGATCGCGGCCCGCGTCGTGAAGGCGGCGACCGGGGTGATCGTGGCGATCGTGGTCCCCGTCGGGATCGTGGTCGTGGCGGTGAGCGTGGCCCGCGCCGTGAAAGCTCCGAGAGCAAGGACGACGGCGGCGACGCCGGTTTGCCGAGCTTCATCACGCAGGAAGATTGATCCGATTCTTAATCTGGATTGAGAGTTTAGGGTTAAGGGGCCGGTTTCCGGCCCCTTTCTCTTTTTGGCGATATCTTCCGCCCATAAGCAGGGCATGGTATTCTCAGCGCGAGCCTCCGGGCGTTGAACAGCTCCGCGGCCATATGGGTGGAGGACGGGATGGAGAAGATATTCTCCGCGCTCGATGCTGTCTCCGACGTGCCCGCCTTTTGGGATTTGCTCATCGGCTTTTTCCGGGGTCAGGGAATATTGTGCTTTGCTGCTGTCCATTTCCCACCCGTGGGTGCAGCTGATCAGGATGATATTCGCGCCCGGGTCATTGGATTTTCGGACGACTGGGCCGCGGAATATGCCGCCGGGAGAGTCTTCGATGATCCCGTGAGAGCGCAGGCAAAAATCAGTCCAGTCCCGTTTCTATGGTCCGAAATCCATAATATCCGTTCGCTGACGCCGGACGAAGAAACGTTCATGCAGGACTTTGGCAGGGCGCATAAGGGGGACGGGATCGCCATTCCCGTATTCGGCCCGCATGGCCGCAACGGGTTTGTCGGCCTGGCGATGCCGGCCGGAATGGCAATCATGCCGCCGGACATGCTGCGCCTTTGCAGGCTGGTCGCGCAATATGCGCATCAGCGATATTGTGAACTCCTAATACACGATATTGAAGTGCATCAGCCCCTGTCTCCGCGGGAGCTGGAGGTTCTGGGTTGGGTTGCGCGCGGGAAAAGCAATTCCGTCATTGCGGAGATTATCGGCGTGTCCAGCAATACCGTGGATACGCATCTGCGCCGCATTTATGGAAAGTTGAATGTGACCGACCGCGTATCCGCTGCGCTGGCCGGATTGGGGCATGGGTTGGTCAGTCTGCCCTGACATTGGGGTGTATGAAGGTTCCATGTCACCCAATCGCGGGACATGTCATCGTTGTCATTACCCTCTAGGCGGGCAGGCAATCACAAGGTCCAGCCCCCAGGGACCGATAAAATACTTATTCCGGAATAGCCGACGGAGGGAAGCGACGGCGCGCGGCGATAGCCGTGATGCCCAGCGTCCTTTGTTGCCGTTCGTCAGAGATGGCGGGCCTTTCGGGTCGCAATGGAACGAAGATGATGATGTGCGATAACGTGGTGCGCCTATCACCCGGTCAGGGCGCCCCGGAATCCTCCGCTGCGGCGGAGCAGGCCGGCGGCAATGCCGCTGTGGAGCCCCACGCACTTGCCCTTCGGATGCATCGTTTCAGTCTTGCACGCGATGCGCAGTTCCAGGCCGATGTCCTGCGCAATCCCGAATGGGACATTATGCTGTCTCTCTATATCGCGCGGCTTGAGGAGCTTGACGCCCCGTTCGCCAGCCTTTGTGCGGCGAACAGGTTGTCGACCGACATATGCTCCGCCGCGTTGCAATCCCTATTGTCCCTGTCGTTCGTCCAGTGGGACGGCGGGCGAGGCAATGTCGTGCTGACCGAGCGCGGCCATGCCCAGATGAACCAGTTCCTGCAGCGGGTCGCACTCTCTGCTTGAGGGCCTTTCGGGGCGCGCGCTACCCCCACAGCGTGCGCCCCGGATCGTCATTTCCATTTTTTGCCGGCAAAGCGCCGCTGATTTGATCCATGTAGTAGCGATCGTGTAACGACGTGATATATCCGTTGCGTCTAGCGGGGCGGCTGCATGCAGAGAAAGAATGAGCGGTTTGTTGAACGTCTGCCGCTTGTTCCCGAACGGGCCGGTCTGGCGTTTGGCGTCACGACCGCCTTGTGCCTGTTGGCGTTAGGCATCCGGACATGGGCCGAAACCATTCTTCCGTCTGGGTTTCCTTTCGTCAGCTTCTTTCCCGCCGTTATCCTGTCATCCTTCCTGTTTGGCATCAGGCCAGGCATCTATGCGGCGATATTATGCGGCCTGTTTTCCTGGTATTTCTTCATCGCGCCGTCGATGACCTTCATGCTGCAGGCGGACACGCTGCTCGCCATGGGCTTTTACACGGTGGTCTGCACGATCGATATCGCGCTGGTTCACTGGATGCAGCGGGCGAACTATAATCTGGGCGTCGAACGGGAAAAGAGCCGGGCGTTGGCGGAAAACCGGGAAATGCTGTTTCGCGAGCTTCAGCACCGCGTGTCCAACAATATTCAGGTGGTCGCCGCGCTCATTTCCCTGCAGAGCCGCAACGTCTCCGACGGCGCGGCGCGCAAGGCTCTGGACGAGGCCCATTCACGCCTCAACCTGATCGGCAAGATTGGCAGGGCCCTGTATGATCCCACCGGCCAGAGGCTGGGTGTCAGAGGTTTCATGGAATCCCTGACGGCGGATATATTGGAGGCGAGTGGCAGGCGGGACCTGACCGTTAGCCTGGATATAGACGAAGCCGTGAGCGTTCATCCTGATATGGCCGTCCCCCTGTCGCTGATCGTCGCGGAAACGATAAGCAACGCGATAGAGCATGGATTCCCGGGGAGTGGCGAAGGCAGCATTGCCCTCGCGCTGCAGAAGTCCGACGCAGGCCGGCTGATCCTTGAAGTCACCGATGACGGGAAAGGGCTTCCGGCCGATTTCCATCCGGAGCGCGGCGGCAATTTGGGCCTGCGTATCGCCACCGCCCTGGCGGGCCAATTGGGCGGTGTTTTTTCCATGGCGCCCGGCGCCAATGGCGGTGCGCGCGCCATGCTCGATATACCGGCCTGAAGACTGGGTGAAACGGCATTTTCGCTTCACGGCGTCATGACGTCCAAACCCGCTTGGCGGCGGGTGCAGGCTCCGCTATGACCCCCCGATGCACAAGATTCCGATGAAGCCGTTCGTCTCCCTTGGTTGCGCGGCGGCCGCCCTGGCTCTGCTCGCAGGCTGCGCCACGAACAAGAACAAGGCGGATACGCTGTACGTCGCGCGCGACGTCAGTACGCTCTACAATGCGGGCAAATATCGGCTTGACCGGCATCAGTACAAGCTGGCCGCCGCTTTGTTTGACGAGGTGGAGCGGCAGCATCCCTATTCGCCCTGGGCGCGCCGCGCTCAGCTGATGTCGGCGTTCAGCTATTATATGAACCGCGACTATAACCAGGCGATCTCGGCGGCGCAGCGCTTCCTGTCGATCCATCCGGGCAACCGGGATGCGCCCTACGCCTATTATCTGATTTCGCTCAGCTATTATGAGCAGATCGCGGACGTCACCCGCGACCAGAAGATCACGCAGCAGGCGCTCGACGCGCTGGGCGAACTGATCCGCCGCTATCCCGATACACGCTATGCGTCGGACGCGCGGTTGAAGGTCGATCTGGTCAACGATCACCTTGCCGGCAAGGAGATGGAGATCGGTCGTTTCCACCAGCGGCGCGGCCAGTGGCTGGCGGCGACGCTGCGGTTCCGCACCGTCATCGACAAATATCAGACCACGACCCACGCGCCCGAGGCGCTGGAGCGTCTGGTCGAAAGCTATCTGGCGCTGGGCGTGCCTGAGGAAGCGAAAAAGGCGGCGGCGGTGCTGGGCGCCAACTATCCCGGCTCCAAATGGTATGAGCGCTCCTACAAGCTCATCAAGGACCATGCGCCGACGGCGTGATTCACGCATGTTCCCCTCCCTGAAAGGGAGGGGTTAGGGGTGGGTCGCGAGCGAAGCGAGCGTTCAGGCCATCCCGATAAGGCGCCGCTGACGCGGCGCACCCACCCCCAACCCCTCCCTTTCAGGGATGGGGGGAGAATAGCCAGGTGCTGACCGCTCTCTCCATTCGCAATGTCGTGCTGATCGAGGCGCTGGACCTGGAATTTGGTCCGGGCCTTGGCGTGCTGACCGGCGAGACGGGGGCGGGCAAGTCGATCCTGCTGGACTCGCTCGGGCTGGCGCTGGGGCAGCGCGCCGACAGCGGCCTTGTGCGGCAGGGCGAGGCGCAGGCCAGCGTGACCGCCACGTTTGCCGAGCCTGCGACCGATCATCCGGCGCGCGCGGCGCTTTCGGACAATGATATCGATCTGGAGGCGGGCGAGCCCCTCATCATCCGCCGGACGCTGAAGGCTGACGGCGGCAGCCGCGCCTTCATCAATGATCAGCCCTGTTCCGCCGCCCTGCTGCGTGAGATTGGCGGGATGCTGGTGGAAATCCATGGCCAGCATGACGACCGGGGTCTGCTCAACCCGCGCGGGCACAGGGCGCTGCTCGACGCGTTCGGCAAATGCGACAGCGCGGCGGTGGCGACGGCGCATACGGTCTGGCGCGCGGCCGAAGCGGCGCTGGCGCAGGCGCGGGGCGAAGTCGAAAGCGCGGCGCGCGACCGCGACTATCTCGATCATGCAGTGGCTGAACTTGCCGCCTTCGCGCCGGAGGCGGGGGAGGAAGCCGCACTCGCCGGGGAGCGGGCCGACATGCAGAAGGGCGCGCGGCTGACCGAAGACCTCTCGGCCCTGTCCGACCTGTTCGACGGGTCCGAGGGCGGGCTCGCGCGGCTGCGGCAGGCGGGACGGCGGCTTGATCGCATCGCCGAGGAGCATCCGTTGCTGGCCGAGGCGCTGGCCGCGCTCGACCGCGCGGTGATTGAGGCGAGCGAGGCGGAGGAGAAGCTGGCGGCGGCCGGCGAGGCGCTGAGCTTCGATCCGGCCCGGCTGGACAGTATCGAGACCCGGCTGTTTGACCTGCGGGCGCTTGCGCGCAAGCATCAGGTGCAGCCTGATGAGCTTGCCGCGTTTCAGCAGGAGATGGCGCGCAAGCTGGAACTGATCGATGCGGGTGAGGAAGGGCTGGCGGCGCTGGAGGCGGACCTTGGCGTGAAGGCGTCGGCTTACTGCACCGCCGCCGAAGCGCTGACCGCCCAGCGCAAGGCCGCGGCCGCGCGGCTGGATGCGGCGGTCGCTGGAGAACTCGCGCCGCTGAAACTGGACGCCGCCCGCTTCCGCACCAGCGTTGAAGCGCTGGACGAGGCGAATTGGGGGCCGGGCGGCGCGGACCGGGTCGAGTTCGAGATATCGACCAATCCCGGTGCGCCCTTCGCGCCACTGGTCAAGATCGCCTCGGGCGGCGAACTGTCCCGCTTCATCCTGGCGCTAAAGGTGGCGCTGGCCGAAGAGGGCGGCGCGGACACGATGATCTTCGACGAGATCGACCGGGGCGTGGGCGGCGCGGTGGCGAGCGCGATCGGCGAGCGGCTGGCGCGGCTGGCCGGACATACGCAGTTGCTGGTCGTCACCCACAGCCCCCAGGTCGCGGCGCGGGGCGCGGGCCATATGCTGATCGCAAAGTCGAGCCAGGGCACCGTCACCCGCACGGGCGTCCACGCGCTGGATGAGAGCGAACGACGCGAGGAGATCGCTCGGATGCTATCCGGCGCGGAAATTACGGCGGAGGCGAGGGCGCAGGCGGGACGGTTGCTGGAGAGAGTGTAGATTTCCCTTCCTCCGTTCGGTTCGAGCGTGTCGAGAACTGGATGCGCAAATTTCTCGACGCGCTCGAACCGAACGGGTGGAGATGAGGATTTGGAGCTTAAACATTCAAGCGAGCCGCGCGCCTCGCCTGAGTAACGCGAAAGGAAACGGGATGCACGATCGCCGGGAAATATTGACTTTCGCTACGGCTGGCATGGCAGCCAGCGTCCTGCCGCTCCCCACAGCCGCTGCTGAAGGCGCATCCAAATTCGGCCTCATCGGCCAGATGCTCGCCAAGCCGGGAAAGCGGGATGAACTGGTGGGCTATCTCAAGGACGCGATCGGGGCGATGCCCGGTTGCCTGTCTTATGTGGTCGCGCTCGATACGGGGAACGCTGATGCGATCTGGATCACGGAGGTGTGGGACAGTCGGGAAAGCCACGCAGCCTCGCTGAAACTTCCCGCCGTCCGCGCCGCGATCGAGAAGGCGAGACCTATCATTGCTGGCTTCCCCCAGCATTTCGAGACCGTGCCAGTCGCCGGGGTGTAACGAGAATGTCTGTGTGGATTTGGATGGTCTGGGCAGCTGCGCTTTTCTGTGGAATGCGTGCGATTATTGACTTCAGAGAGAAACGCTATTTCTGGTGTGCAGGTAGCATACTGAGTGCTCTTGCCATTTTGCTTATGCCGATACCTACACATGCCGAAAAAATCGGATATTCAATCGCTGCTTCTCATGACTGACCCTGCCACTCTCTCCGAAGCCGATGCCGCCAACCGCCTGATGAGGCTGGCGAAGGAAATCGCCAAGCATAACAAGCTGTATCACGACAAGGATGCGCCGGAGATCAGCGACGCGGACTATGACGCGCTGGTCCGCGAGAATAATGTGCTGGAGGTTGCTTTCCCGCATCTGGTCCGCTCCGATTCTCCCAACGCGCTGGTGGGCGCCGAGCCAACATCCGCGCTGAAGAAGGTCGCTCATGCCGTTCGCATGATGAGCCTGGACAATGGCTTTGCCGATGAGGACATTGCCGAGTTCATCGCCCGGGTCCGGCGCTTCCTGAACCTGCCGGAAGATGCGGCGGTCGCCCTGACGGCCGAGCCCAAAATCGACGGCCTGTCCTGTTCGCTCCGCTATGAGAAGGGCGTGCTCGTCCAGGCGGCGACGCGCGGCGACGGCACGACCGGCGAGGATGTCACCGCCAACGTCCGCACGATTGACGACATCGTCGAGACGTTGAGCGGCGACGCTATCCCCGATGTCTTCGAGATACGGGGCGAGGTCTATATGGCGAAGGGCGACTTCACCGCCCTCAACGCCCGACTCCTTGCGGAGGCCGAAGATCCGGAGAAAGCGCGCCAGTTCGCCAACCCGCGCAATGCGGCGGCGGGATCGCTGCGCCAGAAGGACCCTGCCATCACCGCCAGCCGGCCGTTGCGCTTCCTGGCGCATGGCTGGGGCGAGGCGAGCGCGCTACCCGCCGATACGCAATTGGGGGTGATGCACGCGATAGGGGAGTGGGGCCTGCCTGTGTCCGACCAACTGACCCGCGTCGACACGCTTGAAGCGCTGATCGCTCATTATCGTCTGATAGAGGCGGAGCGGGCGGACCTGCCCTTCGATATCGACGGCGTTGTCTACAAGGTCGACCGGCTGGACTGGCAGCAGCGGCTGGGCTTCGTCGCCAAGTCGCCGCGCTGGGCGATCGCGCACAAATTCCCCGCCGAACGCGCCCAGACGACGCTGGAGGCGATTGACATTCAGGTCGGGCGCACGGGCAAGCTGACGCCTGTTGGGCGGCTGACGCCGGTCACGGTCGGCGGCGTGGTGGTGTCCAATGTCACCCTGCACAATGCCGACGAGATTGCCCGGCTGGGCGTAAGGCCGGGCGACCGGATTGTCGTGCAGCGGGCGGGCGATGTGATCCCGCAAGTGGTGGAGAATCTGACACGAGAGGAACAGCGCGAGCCGTTCGTCTTTCCCGACCATTGCCCGGTCTGCGGATCGGAGGCGGTGCGTGAGGAGGGTGAGGTCGACATCCGCTGCACGGGCGGCCTGATCTGCGGCGCGCAGCGGTTCGAACGGTTGCGGCACTTTGTCAGCCGGGGTGCGCTGGATATCGAGGGGCTGGGCGAGAAGACGGTCGCGGAGTTCATCGACCATGGCTGGCTGAAGGAGCCCGCCGATATCTTCCGGCTGGCGGCGCACCGCGCGGACCTGTTGGGGCGCGAGGGGTGGCAGGAAAAGTCGGTCGACAATCTGTTGGCCGCGATCGAGGCGAAGCGCGCGCCCGACGCGGCGCGGCTGCTGTTCGGGCTGGGCATCCGCCATGTCGGCGCGGTGACGGCGCGAGATTTGCTCAAGCGCTTGACCAGTATTCGCGCGGTGCGGACTCTAGGCGAAGAGATCATCGCCCTGCGTGATGCGACCGTACAGGTGGAAGGAGAGGCCGACACCCGGTTCCGTAACCGGCTCGACAAGGGCATTGCAGAGGCGATCTCCGTTGAGAATATCGGCGCGGCGGTCGGCCATGCGCTCGCGGATTTCTTCCATGAGCCGCACAATGTCGAGGCATGGGAAGATCTGCTCTCGCAGGTGTCGCCGCCCGACTATATCGTCGAGACGCGGGCGAGCAGCGTTTCGGGCAAGACGGTCGTCTTCACCGGCAAGCTGGAGACGATGAGCCGCGACGAGGCGAAGGCGCAGGCCGAGGCGCTGGGCGCCAAGGCGGCGGGATCGGTCAGCGCCAAGACCGACCTGGTGGTTGCCGGGCCGGGCGCGGGCAGCAAGCTCAAGCAGGCGGCAGCGCTGGGCATCGCCGTGATCGACGAGGCGGCCTGGGCGGAGATCGTGCGCGGCGCGTAGGCCCGCCCGACGATTATCCCGCCCGAACGGCCGGACGCATCGGGCCGGGGGACTGCGCAAACCGCATCATGCGCAACTGGATACGGCTCCATTTCTGGGCGGCCGTCCAGTTGCCGGCGGCGTGCGCCCGGCGAATGCTGTCCTCGACCAGGAATTCCGCCTTGGCGGCGAAGTGGTTGCTCGATGGTCCGGCGATATGGGCGATGTCGTGCCGCGCACCGTACATGGTCTTCTCCCTGTGAGATGGTCTCCTGTGCAAAACCCCCAGAATCGCGGGAAGTTTCATTTTTTGATCATTAACAATGGCTTATCCATATTATTGGATAGCCGGTTCGGGAAACCATCGCATCACGCTCCATGCCGCGGGGGTCCATATGCCGATGCGGACGCCGACGGCGCGCAGCTTCGCCCCAGTCCATTCGTTGCAGGTGACGACCGCGCTGTAACGGCCGTGAGCGGGGTAGAAGACATCGTCCGCGCCATAGCCCTTGATGGCGGTGCCCGGCGCAAAATCTGTTTCGATGGCGTGGGTTAGAGCGCGATATTGCAAAGGCGTGAGGACGACAGGACGCAGGTCCGTCCCGGTCCAGACGCGCTGCAAATGATCGATATGCATCAGTGTCCGGTCGCTGCCGATCATCGCGGGAAACACGGTGGACAGTTTCACGTCCGACCAATGCGGCGTGTTCAGATAGAAATCGCGCTGCCCCCAGCCGAATAGCAGCCAAGCGCCTGCCCGACGCGGATCGGCAAGATCGTCCGCGCGGACACGGGTGCGCCAGTCATGGAGCGGATTGGCGGCGGGCAGGACTAGGCCGGTGTGCACGCCGTTGGAATAGACATAGATGGTGACGCCCGATCGGGGTGGAATCCAGCCGCGATTGGCCGGGATTAGCGAGCCACCGAGGACGGTAGCGGCGATGAGGAGGGGGAGGGCGGTGAGCAGGAGTAATGCTCTCGCCCATCGGCGGTTCAGCCAGCGCATGCGCCATGTTTAGCAGGATGCCGAACGATTTTCACCCGCTGGGTCGCGCGCCAGATGACGGATGGGATGGAGCCGGGCGTACGCCGCCACTGTTGCATCGCAGCATCGTCACAAACCACATTTTATCCGTAACCAATCCGTCATCACTTCGCCGCGCGTTGGTCATTTCGCAAGCGCAAAGGCCCCTCCGTGCATTTCTACGAAGGGGGAACGATCATGTCTCACATCAAGCTATCACTGCTGGCGGCCGTCGCCGGCATTGCCCTTATTCCTTCGCTCGCCATGGCGCAGGACGTCGCTCCGGCAGACGCCGCAGCCGCGGACGCGGCCGGCGACTCGGGCGAAGAGATTGTCGTCATGGGCTTTGGTGAGACGCGCCAGGTCCAGACCATCGGCAAGGATGACATCGCGCTCCTCACCCCGGGCACCACCCCGCTGAAGGCCGTGTCGAAGCTGCCCGGCGTCAATTTCCAGTCGGCCGATCCGTTCGGCGCCTATGAATGGTCGTCGCGCATCTCGTTGCGTGGGTTCAACCAGAACCAGCTGGGCTTCACGCTGGACGGCGTGCCGCTGGGCGACATGAGCTACGGCAACTATAACGGCCTGCACGTCAGCCGCGCGATCATCTCCGAAAATCTGGGCACCGTTGCGGTCAGCCAGGGCGCGGGCAACCTGTCGACCGCATCGGTCAGCAACCTGGGCGGTACGCTGCAGTTCAGCTCGCGCGATCCGTCCAAGGACATGGATATCGCCGCATCGGGCACCTATGGCAGCGACGAGACGATGCGTGGCTTCGTGCGCGTCGACAGCGGCGACATGGGCGGCGTGCGCGGCTATGTCAGCTATGGCTATCTGAAGGCCGACAAGTGGAAGGGTTATGGCGAACAGCGCCAGCACCAGGTGAATGCCAAGGTTGTGGCCGATGTCGGCGACGGCAAGATCACCGGCTTCGTCAACTTCTCCGACCGCCGCGAGAATGACTATCAGGACATGTCGAAGGACATGATCACGCGCCTTGGCCGCAACTGGGACAATATCTCGAACAATTGGGCGCTCGCCTACCAGATTGCCGGCGTGTTGCAGAACAACGCGGCCGGCACAGCCAACCCGGCCTTCCTGCCCTTCCCACAATATGGGCTGAACTATCCCGCACCCGTCGCCAATGCCGATGACGGCTATTTCGACGCCGCCGGCCTGCGCCGCGACTGGCTGACCGGCCTGACTTTCGAAACGCCGCTGACCAGCAATGTCCGCTTCAAGCTGCAGGGCTATTATCACAACAACCACGGCCAGGGTCTCTGGTGGACGCCGTACACGCCCACGCCGGGCGGTGCGCCGATATCCGTGCGCACCACAGAATATGACATGGACCGCATGGGTTCGCTGGGCAGCGTCGTGTGGGAGATGGGACCGAACACGCTGGAAGTGGGCGGCTGGTATGAAGGCAATGACTTTCATCAGGCACGGCGCTTTTATGGCCTTGCCAACACGCTGGCCGGCTCGTCGCGCGACAGCCTGAAGTTTCAGGAGAACCCGTTCTTCACCCAGTGGGAATTCGACTACAGCACGGAGACCATGCAATATTATGTCATGGACAAGCTGGAGGTCGGCGCTCTCACATTGTCCGGCGGGTTCAAGGGGCTGAAGGTCAAGAACCGCGCCACGCCGATCGTCAAGGGCGGCTTGGCCGAGGGGACGATCGAATCGAAGGATTGGTTCCTTCCGCAGATCGGCGCGCTCTATAAAGTGACCGACAATGCCGAGCTGTTCGTCAACTATACGGAGAATATCCGTCCGTTCTCGTCAGCGGCCACGGCTAGCATCTTCGGGCAGTCCGACGCGTCGTTCCAGGCCAGCCGCACCACGCTGAAGCCGGAAACCTCCAAGACCATCGAGGGTGGCGCGCGTTTCCGCTCCGGTCCGTTCCAGGGGTCGCTTGCCGGATATTATGTGGACTTCAAGGACCGCCAGCTGAGCGTCCAGGTGGGTTCGCCGATCCTTGGTCTGCTGCCGGCGCTTCAAAATGTGGGATCGGTTCGATCCTATGGTTTCGAGGCATCCGGTATGTTCACGCTGATGCATGGCGTCACCGCGACGGCCTCCTATGCCTATAACAACTCCACCTATCGCGATGACGTGATCAACCAGACGGCCACCGGCCCGGTAGCCATACCGCTGAAGGGTAAGACTGTCGTCGACAGCCCCAAGCACATCCTGTCGGGCGAAATCGCCTATGACAGCGACCTGCTGTTCGGCCGCGTTGGCGCGAATTATATGTCCAAGCGCTACTACAGCTACCTGAACGATGCGTCCGTGAAGGGGCGGGTCGTCGTTGACGCCAGCATCGGCGTGAAGGTGCCCGAGGGCATGGGCTTCCTGACCGGCTTTGCCATCGAAGGGTCCGTGACCAACCTGTTCGACAGCAATTATATCTCGACGGTCGGTTCGGGCGGCTTCGGCAACAGCGACATCTCCGGCACGGCGATGACCCTGCTGCCGGGTGCGCCGCGCCAGTTCTTCGTGACGCTGCGTCGCGGGTTCTAAACGCCTTGATATAAGAGAAAGGGCCGTCAGCTATGATGCTGGCGGCCCTTTTTGTGCGTCATCCCAGCGAAGGCTGGGATCTCAGGCTACTATCGGCGTACTATGAAGAACGAAATCCCAGCCTTCGCTGGGATGACGGGATGTCGCCTTACCAGCTGCCGAATCCCGGCGTCTCTCCCGTTACCGTGGTCGTCACGCGCGCCGGGCGGCGGTGGCCGATCGTCGGGCGCTTGCGCAGGCGGAGTGTGGGCCATTGGCCATGCCGGCCCTCGTCATCGATCCGGCCGGCGAGGCGCATGCCCTGCCTGCGATAGGCGGCGATGACCCGGTCGGCCTGCGTATCCAGCAAGCCGGCGAGGATCAGCGTGCCGCCATCCTCGATCAGGGCGCAAAGCGAGGGCGCGAGGTCGATCAGCGGCCCGGCGAGGATATTGGCGATCAGCAGGTCATAGGGCGCGCGGCCGATGATCGCGGGATGATTGACGCCCGCCGCCGTGACCAGCGCCAACTGGCCGCTGCCGTCGCCCAGCGGCACGGCGTTCGCCCGGGCGTTTTGTTCCGTCACCTCTACGGATACGGGATCTATGTCGGATGCAATGGCATAGGCGCGGGGCCACAGATGCATCGCGGCGAAGGCAAGGATGCCCGTGCCGGTTCCGATATCGGCGATATTGCCGAACCTGTGGCCAAGCCGGCGCGTCTGGTCGAGCATATGCAGGCAGCCGGCCGTCGTTTCATGCTGGCCCGTGCCGAAGGCGCGACCGGCGGTAATCAGATAGTTGCGGAAACCCGGCTGTTCCGGGTCGCTGGCCATGTTGCGCACATAGAAGCGCCCCGCCGCCACGGGTTCCAGCCCTTGTTGGCTGAGAGTAACCCAATCCTCCTGCGCGAGCCGTTCCAGCACGGGTTCGGCATCCGCAGCGCTGGGGACCAGGGCGCGGACAAGGGCGATGGTCGCCTTGCTCGGCCGCCCCTCAAAATAGGCTTCCAGCCGCCATTGCATGGGATCGTCCGGCTCGACCTCGCTGGTCATGAGGGCAGGGGGCGTGTCGAGCGTGGCGAGCAGGCCGATATCGTCCGACAGCGCCTCCGCCTCCGCCCGGGTGCAGGGCAGGGTGAGTTTCCAGCTCTCGGCGCTCATGGTGTCAGCGGACATAGCTTGCTCCATTGGCGTCCAGGATCGCGCCGGTCATGGACGGCGGCGCGTCCTTCGCGAGGAAAGCGACGATGGCGGCGATCTCCTCCGGCGTGGCGACGCGGCCCAGCGGGATGTCGGCAAGCAATTGTTCACCGCCGCGACTGGCCAGATAGTCCTGTGCCATGCCGGTCATGGTGAAGCCCGGGCAAATGGCGAAGGCGAGAATATCCTCGCGCGCATAGGCGCGGGCGATCGTCTTGGTCATCGCGACCATCCCGCCCTTGGACGCCGCATAGTGCCAGTGGGCGGGGGAATCGCCGCGATGGGCGGCGCGGCTGGCGATATTGACGATCCGCCCGGGCGATCCGGCTTCCCGCCAATGCAGGACGGCGCGGCGACAGAGAATGGCGGACGCCTCCAGATTGATCGTCAAGGTGCGGCGCCAGTTTTCAAGCCAGTCATCCCCATCAAGCGGGGATTCCTCAAAGACGCCGGCATTGTTGACCAGAATGTCGATACGCCCGTCAAGCGCCCGGAGCGCGGTATCCCAGAGCGTCTCCGCCGCGCCGTCCGCGCCAAGATCGGCGTCCCGGCTGCTGGCGGCAAACAGGCGGTTGCCGGATTTCAGCGTGTCGGCGATGGCCGCGCCGATGCCGCGCGATGCGCCGGTCAAAAGGATATGCTGTGTCATCGCGCTCGCTTAGACGAGCGCGAAGGCGGGGGAAAGGATGCTTTCCGGACCCGGACGTTACGCCACGCGGCGGCTGAACTCCGCGGAAGCCTCGCGCAGGGTGGAGAGCTTGCCCTCGACGCTCATGAAACCACGCTCCAACTCGTCAATTTCCGAAGCCACGACCTCGGTGTCCTGACGAATGGCGGAAATGGTCGAGGACATCGAGTCGGCGGCCAGCGCCGTCTCGTCCACGGCGGCGGTGATCATGGTGACGGTCTGCGCCTGCGCATCCATGGCGATGCGGATGCGGTCGGCGGAGGTCTGCACCTCATCCACCGTTTCGCGGATGCGCTGATTGGTTTCGACCGATTGACGGGTCGACACCTGAATGGCGGAGATCTTGCCGGCGATATCGTCCGTCGCGCGGGCGGTCTGGCTGGCGAGGGACTTCACTTCCTGGGCGACGACAGCGAAACCGCGGCCGGCGTCCCCGGCGCGAGCAGCCTCGATCGTGGCGTTGAGGGCGAGCAGGTTAGTCTGCCCGGCAATGTCGCGGATGAGGCTGAGGATCGATTCGATCGACTTGGCGTGATCCGACAGGGTGGCGGACATGGTGACCGCTTCACCGGCCTGGGCCGACGCGCGGGCGGCGACTTCGGCCGCGCCCTCGACTTCGGCGCGGGCGTCCTCGATCGCGCGGATCAGGCCGGCGGAGGTCTGTGCAGCTTCGCGCATGGCCAGGGCCGACTGTTCGGCGGCCGCGGCGACTTCGGACGCCTTGCCCAGCATGCCGCGCGTGGCGGCGGAGGCATCCTTGGCCTGCTCCCGCAAGCCTTCGCCCAGCATCGATGCACCGTCAATTTCCCCGACGATGCGCTTTTCGAACAATGTGCCGTTCCGCTCGCGCTCGATTTCCTCTTCCTGCGCGATATGCGCGGCGAGGGAAGAGCTGATGAGTTCCGCCTCGATCATCGACAGGCGCAGCATGGCGCGCATCAGGCGGCGGCGCTGGCCGGCGTCCTCCGCGGTGTTTTCCCAGATGATGTCGCACACGCGCTCATTGGCGGTCGACATGGCGACCAGGACGGTGCGGATCGAAACATCATGCTTGCGCGCATGGGCGACGCAGGCACGGCCCGAATCCGCCCATATGTCAGCGCGCAGGTTGGTGAGCTTTTCGCGCATATAGCGCAGAATTTCGGCCCGGAGTTTTTCCACCGAGGACGCGGAAAGGCGGCTTTCAAGCCCGGTTTGGCTGAGATACGCATCCAGAAAGCACTGCGCGATATCGCGGCCTTCATTGGCGAGCAATGCGTAGATCGCGGCGCAATCTTCGGCCAGCGTATCACTGGGATCGAATTCCTTGAGCCGTTCCTGCATCGTCACATCCACCTTCGCGCGCTGCGCCATTAGTCCAGTCTCCAGGATATTCCCCCACGAGCCTCTTGGGGCTCCTGCCGCCTTTCTATCGCGGGAGTGGTTAATCATCTCTTATACAAGGTCCCGATTTGGCGAATATGCGCGGTTGATTTTGCCGCACTGCGCAAAGATCGGTTCTGATAATTGCGCAGTGCGGGGGTGCGCGCTAAGGGGATCGGGAATCACAGACGCTGAAGGGACCCACACCGCATGGCGCGATCCACCAACAGGCCGCTGTCTCCACATCTTTCGATATGGAAATGGGGACCGCACATGGCGATTTCCATTTTCCACCGCGTCACCGGCAGCGGCCTTGCCACTGTTGGCGCGCTCGGTCTGGTATGGTGGCTATGGGCGGCGGCCAGCGGCAAGGCGGCCTATGAGACCTTCATTGCCTGCGCGACGTCGCCGATCGGCTATCTGGTCCTGATTGGACTGACCTGGGCATTCTTCCAGCATCTTTTCTCCGGCCTGCGCCACTTCGTGCTGGATATCGGCGCGGGATATGAGCTGAAAACCAACAAAAGCTGGTCGATCCTGGTCTTCGCTCTGGCGATCGCCGCCACGGGTATCCTGTGGCTTGTCATTCTTGCGGGGAAAATCTGATGGGCACGGGAACCGGCATTGGCCGCGTAAGGGGCCTTGGCAGCGCCAAGCATGGCGCGCATCACTGGATCAATCAGCGCGTTTCGGCGGCGGGCAACGTCCTGCTTCTCGTCTGGTTTCTGGTCAGCCTCTTCAAACTGCCCGGCCTTGCCTATGCCGAGGTCGTCGCCTGGCTCGCCCAGCCGCTGGTGGCGGTGCCGATGATGCTGATGGTCGCCAACCTGTTCTGGCACCTGCGCATGGGCCTTCAGGTCGTGATCGAGGATTATGTCCATGAAGAGGGCACTAAGTTCGGCACGCTCCTTCTCCTCAATTTCTACGCCATCGGCGGGGCCGCTCTCGGCATCTTCGCCATCGCCAAGATCGCATTTACCGCGGGGGCCGCTTCCTGATGTCGACGGACAGCTACAAGATCATCGACCATACCTATGACACGGTGGTCGTCGGCGCGGGCGGATCGGGCCTGCGCGCCACGATGGGCAGCGCAGAGGCGGGCCTGAAGACCGCGTGCATCACCAAGGTGTTTCCGACCCGGTCGCACACCGTGGCGGCGCAGGGCGGCATCGCCGCCTCGCTGGGCAACAATACGCCTGACCACTGGACCTGGCACATGTACGACACCGTCAAGGGGTCGGACTGGCTGGGTGACCAGGACGCCATCGAATATATGGTGCGTGAAGCCCCGGCAGCCGTTTACGAGCTGGAGCATGCCGGCGTGCCGTTCAGCCGCAACGACAACGGCACCATCTATCAGCGCCCCTTCGGCGGCCACATGCAGAATATGGGCGCTGGCCCGCCCGTGCAGCGCACCTGCGCCGCCGCCGACCGTACCGGCCACGCCATGCTTCATGCGCTCTACCAGCAGAGCCTGAAATATGACGCGGACTTCTACATCGAATATTTCGCCATCGACCTGATTATGGAAGACGGCCCGAACGGCAAGGAATGCCGGGGCGTCATCGCGCTGTGCATGGAGGATGGCTCCATCCACCGCTTCCGCAGCCATGCGGTCGTGCTGGCGACGGGCGGCTATGGCCGGTCCTATTTCTCTGCAACCTCTGCCCATACCTGCACCGGCGACGGTGGCGGCATGGTGCTGCGCGCTGGCCTGCCCCTGCAGGACCTTGAGTTCGTGCAGTTCCACCCGACCGGCATTTACGGCGCGGGCGTGCTGATCACGGAAGGCGCGCGCGGCGAGGGCGGCTATCTCACCAATTCCGAAGGCGAGCGCTTCATGGAGCGCTATGCTCCGTCGGCAAAGGACCTGGCGTCGCGCGACGTCGTGTCCCGCTCGATGGCGATGGAAATGCGCGAGGGCCGCGGCGTCGGCGAGCATAAGGATCATATCTTCCTGCACCTCGACCATATCGATCCCAAGGTGCTCGCCGAGCGCCTGCCGGGCATCACGGAGAGCGGCAAAATCTTCGCCGGCGTCGACCTCACCCGTCAGCCGCTGCCGGTGACGCCGACCGTCCACTACAATATGGGCGGCATCCCCTGTAACTATCATGGCCAGGTGGTGACAAAGAAGGATGGCGATCCCGAAGTCATCGTGCCGGGCCTGTTCGCCGTGGGCGAAGCGGCCTGCGTCTCGGTGCACGGCGCCAATCGCCTGGGCTCCAACTCGCTGATCGACCTTGTCGTCTTCGGCCGCGCGACCGGCCTGTTCCTCAAGGACAATGTGAAGCCCAACAGCTCGCACAAGGCCCTGCCCAAGGATTCGGCCGATCTGGCGCTTGGCCGCCTCGACCATTACCGCAATGCCAAGGGCGGCTCGCCGACCGCGCAGGTCCGTCTGGACATGCAGCGCACGATGCAGAAGCACGCTGCCGTGTTCCGCGACACCGCGCTGCTGGCCGAGGGCGTCGAGCGGATGCAGAAGGTCAACAAGCGGATGGAGGACATCGGCGTCACGGATCGCTCGCTGATCTGGAACACCGATCTGGTCGAGACGCTGGAACTCGACAATCTGATGGCGCAGGCCGTGTGCACCATGGAAAGCGCAAGCAACCGCAAGGAATCACGCGGCGCCCATGCGCATGAGGATTTCCCGAACCGCGACGACGAAAACTGGATGAAGCACACGATCAGCTGGTTCGACGGCTGGGGCGGCAAGGGCGGCAAGGTCACCCTCGATTACCGTCCGGTGCACGACTATACGATGACCGACGAGGCGGAATATGTGAAGCCCAAGGCGCGGGTCTACTAAGCCTGGCCATCATCGAAAATGCCGAAGGGGTCGATCGAAAGATCGGCCCCTTTTTTATGCGCACAGCTCTAACAGGTGCACAGGAATCAGCCCTAAACCATTGCGGTAGGCCCTTATCATTATGGCGGTTCGTGCGTCCCCTCGATGGGGACAGGATCGAAGGCATAGGGCTGGATGTTGACGCGGGCGGTCCCCGATGCTCAGGTTCAGCGGAGGCAGGGGGTAGGCTATGATCCATCGCGAACGGCATTCGATCAACCGCATCGGCTGGCTGCGCGCCGCCGTGCTGGGCGCCAATGACGGCATCGTCTCCACCGCCAGCCTGATTATCGGCGTGGCGGCGGCCGGTACTGCGCGGGAAACCATCCTGCTGTCCGGCGCTGCGGCGCTGGTGGCGGGCGCGATGTCGATGGCGGCCGGGGAATATGTCTCGGTCAGCTCCCAGTCCGATACCGAGCGTGCGGATTTGAAGAAGGAGCGGCGCGAACTCGCCGAGCAGCCGGATTATGAACTGCGCGAACTGGCGGCGATCTATGTCGAACGCGGGCTAAGCCCCGATCTGGCCAATCAGGTGGCGGAGCAACTGACAGCGCACGACGCGCTCGGCGCGCACGCGCGAGATGAACTGGGCATTTCGCCGGAACTCGCGGCCCGCCCGCTACAGGCGGCGTTCGCATCGGCGCTGACCTTCGCAGCAGGGGCCGCCGCGCCGTTGCTGGCTGTGCGGATCGTTCCGGTCGATCGATTGCTTTACGCCGTGCCGGTCGTGGCGCTGTTGGGCCTGATCTTGCTAGGATATCTGGGCGCGAAAGCCGGAGGGGCAAAAGCGACGCGGCCTGTTGTCCGCGTCGCTTTTTGGGGTGCGCTCGCCATGGCGGTGACCGCCGGGATTGGGCGATTGGTAGGGGCGGTGGTTTAGGCGTTAGCCGGCTGTTCCAGCAGAAGACCGATGGGGACCGCATTCACGGTTATACTGCCGGCGTCGACATTGGAGATGCGCAGTTTCGCGCGGGCGGAATAGGGGATCAAGGCGCAAATTGTCTGGGGCGAGATAGAAGGATTGTTTCCCTCAAAATCTGCCGTAACCCCTTTGGCGACAGTGACATCGTTGACGATGATCTCGCAGATCGTCACCTGGCGAACGCCCGTAGCTGCGGCGAAGATCACGCTTGTGAAGGTTCCCGACCGCAAGGGATATTCACCCTTCGCCGTGCCGGTATTGCTTGTTTCAAACATATGCCCTCCTGACCTGCCGCCGCGATTGGCGGCGCGTGTCAGGATAGCCGGTAAGAGGGGCCGCCCCGACCGGAGTCTGCGCCACTATGCTTCCGATCCCGTAACGATTGGTTCGTTCTGAACACTGCGTTGCCCGAAAGATCGGTGGGGACTTGCCGCTCATGAGCGGAGGGGAGATAGTCGGGCGGATATTCCCGCCGCATGAAGGACTTGCCCCTATGAAGCGTTCCGCCGCCGCCCTTATCGTGGCGCTTGCCCTGACGTCCGCCACTGCCACCGCGGCGCTTTCGCCTGCGGAGCAGAAGATGAGCGCGAGCGTCGACGCTGATTATGACCGCACCGTCGCGCTGCTGGAAAAGCTGGTCAACCAGAATAGCGGATCGATGAACATCGCCGGGGTGACCGCCGTCGGCGACATGATGCGACCCGAACTGGAGGCGTTGGGCTTCAAGGTGGAATGGAGGTCGATGGCGGCGGTCAAGCGCGCCGGGCATATCGTCGCCACGCACAAGGGCAGGGCGGGGGCGAAGCGGCTGCTGCTGATCGGGCATCTGGATACGGTGTTCGAGGCGGACTCACCGTTCCAGACCTTCGTGCGGAAGGGGGATGAAGCACAGGGGCCGGGCGTCGGCGACGACAAGGGCGGCATGGTGGTGATGCTGTCCGCCCTGCGCGCCATGCAGGCGGCGGGTACGTTGAAGGACGCCAATATCGAGATCGTCCTGACAGGCGACGAGGAGGATGCGGGCGACCCCATCGCCATTTCCCGCGCGGACCTGATCGCGGCGGGCAAGCGGGCGGACGCGGCGCTGGATTTTGAGGGGCTGTCGGTGGAGTACGGCAAGGATATGGGGTCTATCGCCCGGCGCTCCTCCAACAGCTGGACGGTGACGGCGACGGGCAAATCCGGGCACAGTTCCCGGATATTCTCCGAAGGCGTGGGCGACGGGGCGATCTATGAGCTTGCGCGGATTGTCACCGCCTTCCGCAAGGAACTGCCCGAGCCGAACCTGACCTTCAACGTCGGTCTGATCGGCGGCGGGCAGAGCGCTGACGTCGACAAGGACGGCGTGCGGATATCCGTGACCGGCAAAACCAACATCATCCCGCCGGTCGCGGTCGCCAAGGGCGACTTCCGCACTCTTTCGCAGGCGCAAACCGACAGGGTGCAGGCGAAGATGCAGGAGATCGTCGCCGCGCATGCGCCGGGGACGGGGGCCACGATCAGCTTCGAGCAAGGCTATCCACCCATGGCGCCCACGGAGGGGAACAGAGCGCTTCTCGTCAAGCTCAACGGGGTGAATGCGGACCTTGGTCTGGCGGAAATGCCGGCGCTTGATCCGCTGAAGCGGGGGGCGGGGGATATTTCCTTTGTGGCGGCGGATGTGGACGGGCTGGTCGGACTGGGCCTTGCGAGTCGGGGCGACCATGCGCCTGGAGAGACGGCCGACCTGTCCAGCATCAGGCGGCAGGCCAAGCGCGCGGCGATTTTGATGACCCGCCTCAGCCGCGAACGGCGGTAGTACGGATGTTAATTTTTGCCTCCGCTCGGCTTGTCCGGGGGCCTCGTCTTGCTTAGGTTCGGCCCAAATATGGGAGAGAGAGCCGATGCGTTACGCGACCCTTGGAAACACCGGACTCATCGTCTCGCGGCTCGCCTTTGGCGCGATGACGTTCACGCAGGGCAACCGGACAATGGAGTCGATCTTCAAGGTTGGCGCCGATCTGGCTGATCAACTGGTGGGCCGCTGTATCGACGCGGGGGTCAATTTTTTCGATACAGCGGACGGTTACGCCAGCGGCGAATCCGAAGAATTGCTCGGCAAGGTGCTGGCCAGCCGCCGCAAGGATGTGGTGATCGCCACCAAGGCGGGGTTCAGGTCCGGTGCGCCGGTCACGCAATCGGGCCTGTCGCGGCGGCATATCCTGTGGTCGGTGGACCAGAGCCTGAAGCGGCTCGGCACGGATTGGCTGGACGTCTATATCGTCCATCGCGAGGACCCGCACACGCCGCTGGAGGAGACACTGCAGGCGCTTGATGACGTGGTCCGGTCCGGCAAGGTGCGGTATCTGGGCTTTTCCAACTGGTCGGCATGGAAAGTGGCGGCCGCCATGGAGATACAGAGGGCGGGCGGCCTTGCCCCCTTCACCCACGGGCAGATGTATTATTCCTTGCTATGCCGCGACGTGGAGCGCGACATTGTCCCCATGATGGCGCGATACGGGCTTGGCATGTCGGTGTGGAGTCCGCTGGCTGGCGGTTTCCTCAGCGGCAAATACACGCGTGAGACCCTGAACGACCCCGACAATCGATATGCGGGCTTCGACATGCTGCCGTTCGACAAGGAGGCCGGCTTCGCACTGGTCGAAAGGATGCGGCCGATCGCGCAGGCGCATGACGCGAGCGTCGCACAGGTGGCGATCGCCTGGCTGCTGTCTCGCCAATCCGTCACCAGCGTCCTGATCGGCGCAAGCAAACCGCACCAACTCGACGATAATCTGGGCGCCATGGATGTGACATTGAGCGCCGAAGAATTGGCCATATTGGATGAGGCCACGCCGGTACAGCCGGTCTATCCGAATTGGTTCAGCGCGGCGATGGCCGACGATGTCGCCAAAAAGGCGCTGGCATAACCTATGGCAAGGGTGTCTTCAGCGCCCGTTGGCCGCATGCAGCAGATGGTCCGCAAAGGCATGGTGGTCAAAGCGCGGCCGGCGGTCCAGCTCGATCAGACGCTCGATCGCCGCGCAGTGCATGATGATCCCGCCGCCCGCATTGGCGATGCCGAAATCCGTTCCGCGCCACGCGCCGCCCTCCGGCGAGGCAAGGAATGCCTCAAGGGCCTCAAGCCGCCAACCCAAGGCAAGGGCCATGCCGGCGGCGTCTTCCATCCCCAGTTCCTGAACATAGCCCAATACGCCAAGCATGCGCGCATCGCTGCTGGCTTGCGGAGACTGCGCATACAGTCTCATGACCTGGGATAAATCATCGGGTGAAACCGGAATGGCATTGATGTTATCAAGAATTGCCATGAAGCCCCTCCATCGACCTGTGTCAGACGGTGATAAACTCCCGCTGATGGATCGCAAGTTTGGCAAGATAATCTTCGATCTTCTTATGCGCCAGTGCGGTCAGCCGCAGAGGTAGATGCATTTCGTCGCCGGCCACCTTGTCCGGATATTCTCCTTCGATCTCCACCAGATGGCATTCCATCAGGATCGCGATCCAATGGCCGATCAGCCGTTCGCCGATTTCGGCTGATTCCGCTATATCCCGGCCGGTGAGGGAAGCGCCTTCGCTTTCCGCGATATAAAGCCCCATCAGCACGTCCCAGCCCGGATCCGAAACCAAAGCCTGCGAAAACATGTTCCGACGCTGCGCTCGCGCCGTGACCATGAAACGGACGCATCGCATCAGTTGCGCCGGGCTGCGATATTGGGCTGGATCGGTAATCGGCACGATCGATGCGACGACGACCGGCTCCACCGAACCGGCGGTCATTATCGATACCGTATTGGTGACCCAGATCAGAGAATGATCCGCGCGGATGAACCGCTTCGATATGGAGAAGCTCTGACCCGTCCGGCGCAGCTTGCCCAAGGCGATCGCGCATTCCTCGCGATCTGGCGGCGCGGTGAGTTCGGATACCAGGCGACCGACGATCTGTTCGGTGGGGGAGCCGATGATATCGCAGAACGCCTTGTTCGCGCTGAGAATTCCGCCCTCTCCATCGATCAGGACGTGGCCTGTCGTTTCCAATGCAACTCTCCACGCATATCCGGTGCGTGCAGTATATACCCTACAAGATTGCAAATGTCAGGTTAACGGAAATAAAAGGCCGCCGTCTATCGCGGCGGCAGCACCATGATCGTGGACGTTCCATGCGCGAGGAGGCGTCCATCGGCTCCTGTAAGAGTCGCGTCGGTCGTAATGATCTGGCGACCGGGTGAGATCACGCGCCCCTCACAACGGATCACGCCCATGCCGGGAAAGATGGGCCGGGTAAAGTTCGCCTTCGTCTCTATCGTCGTATAGCCGATGTCGGCCGGAACCAGGGAATAGGCGGCGCAGCCACAGGCGCTGTCAACCAGCGCCAGCGCCACGCCGCCATGCACCGTGCCCATGAAATTGGTCAGATTGTCGCCGGGTTCCCCTTCAAAGGCGGCAAACCCTTCGCGCACCTCAACCAGATGGAACCCAAGAGTTTCGGCCATGGGCAGGGGAATGGCGCCGGTCATCAAGCGCCGTAACACCTCAAGGCCGCTCAGACCCGCAATGGCCGGAGGCACTGCGCCGCGCGCTTTCACAGGACCGTCAGTCACAGGGCTTCCTATCAGCTCTTGAATGTGTCGCATTGAGCAGGGTCGCCTGTGGCCAGACCCTTGCGGAGCCACTCCATGCGCTGGGCGCTGCTGCCATGGGTAAAGCTCGCCTCGACCGGGCGGCGGCCGGCGGCTTTCTGCAGCGTATCGTCGCCGATCGCCTGCGCGGCGGTCATGCCTTCCTCCAGATCGCCTTGCTCCATCAGGCCCGTATCCTTGGCCCAGACACCGGCATAACAGTCCGCCTGCAACTCGATCCGCACCTGCAGCGCATTGCCCTGCTCCTCGCTCACGGAGCGCTGGCGCTTGTTCACCTCGCCCAGCGTGCCTTCCAGGTCCTGCACATGATGGCCGACCTCATGGGCGATGACATAGGCTTGGGCGAAGTCGCCGGGCGCGCCGAAACGCTGCTTCAGCTCGGTGAAGAAGTCGGTGTCGAGATACACTTTCTTGTCGGTCGGGCAGTAGAAAGGCCCCATGGCCGACTGCGCCGCGCCGCAGCCGGACGTGCCGCTCTGCGAATAGAAGGACAGGATGGTCGGTTGATATTGCTGGCCGGACGCTTGGAACAGCTTGCCCCATGTCCGCTCGGTCGATCCGAGCACCTTGAGCGACCAGTGCTGGATGTCGGTCAGTTCCTTGGGGTCGGTATTGGCGGGCGCGCTCTGCTGAGTCGGCGCCATGCCGGTGCCGCCGCCCAGCAGCGATAGCGGATTGATGCCCATCACCAGCATGATACCGACGACCACGACGATGCCCATGCAGCCGAAGCGGCTGCCGATAAGCGGAAGCAGCAGGCCGAGCATACCGCCTCCGCCGCCGCCAAAGCCGCCGAACCCGCCGCTGCTGCGGCCCTGCACCTCGAAATTGGTGCTTTCCTGTTCGTCGTCGAGGCGCATGTGGAGGTCTCCCGGTCCTAACCCGAGGGTCAGGCATAGCGGGACGCCCGAACAAGGTAAACGCGCATTGGCGGGGCAGGGGAGGCCCTCGCGCGATTTATTACCGGGAATTCACTGGAACTGTCATCCGGCCGGCTTATATTGCACTGCAACAGCACGAAGAGGACCCCCATCTTGGCTGACATCGAACCCACCCGTCGCATCCGGAAGCAGAATGCCCCGGTGCCGCTGCCCGAAAATGTCGCATTGCTTCTGCAGGGCGGCGGTGCGCTCGGATCGTTTCAGGCGGGGGTCTATGAACGGCTCGACGATCTGAAGATCGAGGTGGACTGGGTCGCGGGCATCTCCATCGGTGCGGTCAACGCCGCGATCATCGCCGGAAACCCGCCCGAACGGCGCATGGAGCGACTGCATCAGTTCTGGGATCTGGTGAGCGGCGGCATGCCCAACTTCTGGATTCCCCAGAATGATCATATCCGGGAGGCCGCGCATCTCGCCGCCGCCGGCGCGGTCGCGATGTTCGGCGTGCCTGGCTTCTTCCGTCCCCACATCATCCCGCCGCAGTTCATGCCGGAGGGATCGCCGGAGGCGACCAGCCTCTACAATGTCGGCATGCTTGAAACGACACTGAACGACCTCATCGACTGGAATCTGCTGAACGACGGGCCGGTGCGTCTGTCGGTCGGCGCGGTCGATGTCGAAAGCGGCGATTTCGTCTATTTCGACACGCGCGGACGGGAGGGCGAGTTCGGCGCCAACACCCGGATCGACGCCCGCCACATCATGGCGTCAGGGGCGCTGCCCCCGGGCTTCCCCGCCATCAAGATCGGCAAGCGCTATTACTGGGATGGCGGCATCGTCTCCAACACGCCGCTCGCCCATGTGCTCGATCACGCCAAGGGCGACATATTGGTGTTCCAGGTGGATCTGTTCCCGGCCGAGGGACCGCTGCCGAAGGAACTGACCGACGTCTATTCGCGGCAGAAGGATATTCAATATTCCAGCCGCACCCGGCAGGTCACCGACCAGTATCTGCGCATGCGGCGCGACCATAAGGCGGTGCGGGATGCGCTCAAGACATTGCCGGCGGAGATGCTCGACCATCCCAAGGTCAAGCGGGTCTGCGACGGCCTGCGCGACGAGGCGGTCAATATCGTCCACCTGATCTACCGCTCACGCGCCTGGGAAAGCGGCGCGCGCGACTTCGAATTCTCGCGCGCGACGATGCTGGACCATTGGCAGCAGGGGCAGGAGGCCGTGGACGGCGTGATGTGCAAGGGCGACATCCTGGCCCAGAACATCCTGAACGGGGAGAGCGCGGCGTTCGACCTCGACCGGCAAGATCATCTAACGGAGAAGACATTATGACCCAAGGCACGTCGCTTTCAGGCAAGACCGCGCTCATCACCGGCTCCACGTCCGGCATCGGCCTTGCCTATGCGAAGGTGCTCGCCGGGGAGGGCGCGAACATCGTCATCAACGGCTTTGGCGACAAGGACGCGATCGAGAAGGAGCGCGTCGGCCTGGAAGCCATCAGCGGCGCGAAGGCGCTCTACAGCGGCCACGACCTGACCAAGGTCGATCAGATCGAGGCGATGATGAAGGACGCGGCCGATGCGTTCGGCGGCGTGGATATCCTCATCAACAATGCGGGCATGCAGCATGTCGCCCCGGTCGAGGAATTCCCGCTCGACAAATGGGACCTGATCATCGCGCTGAACCTGACCTCTGCGTTCCACACCACCCGGCTGGCGCTGCCCTATATGAAGGCGAAGAAATGGGGCCGCCTGATCCAGACCGCATCGGCCCATTCGAAGGCTGCCTCGCCCTTCAAGTCGGCCTATGTGACCGCCAAGCATGGCCTTGCCGGTTTCACCAAAACCGTGGCGCTGGAAACCGCGACGTTCGGCATTACCGCCAACTGCATCTCGCCCGGCTATGTCTGGACGCCGCTCGTCGAGGCGCAGATTCCCGACACGATGAAGGCGCGGAACATGACGCGCGAGCAGGTGATGAACGATGTGCTGCTCGCCGGACAGCCGACCAAGCAGTTCGTGACCGTCGAGCAGGTCGCCGCCCTGGCGCTGTTCCTGTGCGGCGACGCGGCGAGCAACATCACCGGCGCGAACCTGTCGGTCGATGGGGGTTGGACGGCGCAGTAGGGCGTCACCTCCACTCGGCAGGATTGAACATACCACATCCGTTCGTTTCGAGCGTAGTCGAGAAACAGTGCGCCGGCTTCTCGACTTCGGCCAATAGCCGAAGTTTATCCTGAGCTTGTCGAAGGGCTCGAAGCGAACGGAATTTGGTAAGGCTTACCGCTAGCCTCCTGCAAAATTCCCCCTATGCTCCCACTAAGCAAGGGAGACATTGATGCGCCACACCCTCACGGCCGTTCTGGCCGCAATCCCGTTCATATTCTCGGTCCCCGCAATCGCGCAGGACATAGGCGGGACCATCAAGGGTGATATGCCCGGGTTGATGGAACTCTATCGCGATCTGCACGCCAATCCCGAGCTTTCGCAGCAGGAGGTGAAGACCTCCGCCAAACTGGCGGCGAGGGCGCGGGCGCTTGGCTTTACCGTTACGGAGAAGGTCGGCGGCACCGGCGTGGTTGCCGTGCTGAAGAACGGGCCCGGCCCGGTGTTGCTGATCCGCGCCGATATGGACGGCCTGCCGGTAGTCGAGCAGACCGGGCTGCCCTTCGCGTCCAAGGTCAAGGCGACGACGGGCGGCGGGATCGAGAGCGGTGTCATGCACGCCTGCGGACACGACACCCACATGACCGCCTGGGTCGAGACCGCCAAGCTGATGAGCGCCATGAAGGCAAAATGGTCCGGCACGCTGGTCATGATCCTGCAACCGGCGGAGGAAACGGGGAAAGGCGCCCGGGTGATGCTGGAGGATGGGCTATTCACCCGCTTCCCGCATCCCGAATATGCGCTCGCCTTCCATGATGCAGCCAATTTCGAGGCGGGGCGGATCGCCTACACCCCGGGACCGGCGCTCGCCAATGTCGACAGCGTCGATATTGTTGTGAAAGGCGTGGGCGGACATGGCGCCTATCCGCAGACCGCCAAGGACCCGATCGTGCTGGGCGCGAAGATCGTCATGGCGCTGCAGACGCTGGTGAGCCGGGAGCAGGATCCGCAGGACCCGGCGGTGGTGACTGTCGGCAGTTTCCGCGCCGGCGCCAAGCATAATATCATCCCCGACGAGGCCACGCTGTTGCTGACGGTGCGCAGTTACTCCGACGAGACGCGCGCGAAGCTGATCGAGGGGATCAAGCGGATCGCGCGTGGGGAGGCGATCGCGTCGGGCATGCCGGAGGACAAGATGCCGGTCGTGACCGTGCAGGATGAATATACGCCCTCCACCTACAATCCGCCGGAATTTGCAGAGCAAATGGCGGGCGTGCTGCGCGCCCATTTCCCGCCAGGTCGCGTGGTAAAGGCCCCGGCCGCCATGGGCGGCGAGGATTTCGGCCGCTTTTACCGGGAGGACAAGTCGATCAAGAGCCTGATCTTCTGGGTCGGCGGCGTGCCCGCAGACAAGATGGCGGAGGCGGCAAAGGGTAAAGTCACGTTGCCTTCGCTCCACAGCCCCTTCTGGGCGCCCGAGGCGGACAAGGTCATCCCGACCGCTGCGGAAGCAATGACGGTGCTGGCGATGGATATCTTGAAGAAGAAATAAGGCCGGCTAGGTTAATGCTGTCCAGGCGTGGGCGCGGTAACGGAAGTCGCTGCAGGTTGGGCATCAGCAGGCGGTGTGGGCGGTTTGAACTGCAACTGCTGTGGCGGCACCGGCGGCGTATAGGTATCCAGCACAATTCCAGGCGCGGCTGAAGCTGTAGGCATCGAAGCGCTGGCAAGGGGCGCGGATGCGGCTTCGGTAGCGAGCTGGATTTGATTGGGCTGCTGGGCTTGATTGTCCACCGGCATCGGTTGCGGCATCGCGGTGTTTGGAATGGGGGCAGGTGCGATAGCGTCGGCAGTCTGCGGATTAGGCGCAGCCGCGTTGCTGACGTCGTTTTGCGGTTTGCCGCCGGACATCAACGCAACAATCAAGGCGAAGAGTATCGCTGCACCGGCGAAACCCAAATATGGCTTTAGTTTCGGCATCCCTAGACCGTTCAATAGTGACGAGTACGCCACCATATCATGATCACCGTAAAGATTTGGTGAGCGCGGTCAGGCCGGCTCGGGAACCTGCCTCGTCTCTTGTATTACAGGCGGCTTGGCCGCATCGCGCAGGATGTCGGCCAGCATCCGGAATTCCTCGCCGCGCGGGCTGTTCTTGCGCCAGACAAGCGCAATGTCCCTGCGGGCATGGTCCGAACTGAGTGGTCGGGCGACGATATGGGTGTTGTTCAATATGCCGCCCTCAATCGCCATTTCCGGCAGCATGGTCAGCCCCAGGCCATTTTCGACCATCTGCACCAGCGTGTGCAATGATGTCCCCATCATCGTTGCCTCCGCGCGCAGTTCTGGCCGGTTGCAGGCCGCCAGCGCATGATCCTTCAGGCAGTGGCCGTCCTCCAGCAGCAGCAGGCGGCTCTCGTCGATCATCTCAGGCGCAATGAAAGCCGGGGGGTCACGCGGGTCATCCTTGGGGAAGGCGACGAATAGCGCGTCCGAAAAAAGGAATTCGCTTTCGACCTCGCCGGTCGCGTAGGGAAGGGCGAGCAGCACGCAATCTGCATTGCCATGGCGCAGGCTCTCGACCGCCGCATGGCTCGTCTCCTCGCGCAGGTAGAGCTTGAGGTCCGGCTTGTCGGTGCGCAGCCGGGGCAGGAGGCGTGGCAGAAGGAAAGGCGCAATCGTCGGAATCACGCTCATGCGCAACTCGCCGCTTAGCGGCTTGCCGGACGCCTGGGCGATGGCGGCCAGTTCCTCCGCCTCGCGCAGTACGCGATGGGCCTTTTCAACGATGCGGTCGCCCAGCGCCGTGAAGCGTACGACCCGGCGGGTGCGTTCCACCAGCGTGATGCCCACCAGCGATTCCAGTTCTCGGATACCGGCCGACAGGGTCGATTGCGTCACGAAACAGACGTCCGCCGCCTTGCCGAAATGGCCCTGCTCCTTCAGCGCAACCAGATATTGCAGCTGCTTGAGGGTAGGCATGTAACTGGACATTCATCGATCCTTTCGATCTATTGTCCAGATATAATTGCTTTATCCGATATATCCAGCCCATTTGGAAAAGCCGAACAACGACGTCAGCGTCAGGATCGTGCCCACCGACACCAACAGGATACGCGGGGCGATATGACGCGCGAGTATTGCGCCAAAGGGGGCGGCGACGACCCCGCCCAACAGCAGGCCCACGGTCGCCAGCGTGAATGCCGTAAGCCCGATATTCAGGATGAAGGTGATGCTGATGCTGAGCGTCAGGATAAATTCAACAGTGTTGACCGTGCCGATGGTGTGGCGTGGACTGGCGCCCTGGATCAGCAGGTTCGAGGTGACGATTGGTCCCCATCCGCCGCCGCCGGTCGCATCCATGAAGCCGCCGATCAGGCCGAGCGGCGTAACGATCCGGGGGCTGCGGCTTTGCGGCGGGTAATGAAAACCCCGCCAGATCAGCCAGACGCCGATCGCGACCAGATAGACCTGGATGTAGGGTTTGATGAAGCTGCCGTCGATGTTGGAAAGAAGATAGGCGCCGGTGACCCCGCCGATAACGCCGGGAATGACCAGCCGGGAAAACAGCTTCCAGTCGACGTTGCGCTGCAGGATATGACTGATCGCCGAAACGCCCGTCGTGCAGGTTTCCGCCGCATGCACCCCGGCCGAGGCTGCCGCCGGCGGAACACCCAGCGTCAGCATCAATGTGCTGGAAATCACGCCATAGGCCATGCCCAACGCGCCATCGATCATCTGCGCGCCAAACCCCACCAATATGAAGGGCAGGATGTCCGCGAAATTGATGGATGCCGCGTGCGCAGCAAGCGAATCGAGCATCGACTTCCCCTGAACAGTATTTGTCTACTGCGATGCTTGGCTTTTCTTGCCGCTCCAAGCAAGTTTCTCTTGGCCAGCGCGAAGCCAAATCGCCACCCCATCTGGAATTATTAAGGGCCAGTGACTATTGTAGGAATTGTTCAGGGATAAGGGCGGGCGCTATGCTCAACAGGCTGATTACGTATCTGGATTCGGTTAAGGCGCGCGACCCCGCGCCGCGGTCGCGCGCGGAAATCCTGCTATATCCTGGCGTGTGGTCGTTGGCCTATCACCGGATCGCCCATGGGCTCTATCGCCGCCGCCTGTATTTCCTGGCGCGTGCGGTCAATCACTGGTCGCGGTTCCTGACGGCGAATGACATTCATCCTGGCGCGAAAATCGGTCGAAACCTGTTTATCGACCATGGCTTCACCGTCATCGGCGAGACGGCAGAGATTGGCGACGATGTCACCATCTATCAGAATGTCACGCTGGGCGGCACGGACCCGGCCAACGGCATTGCCGGCAAGCGGCATCCCACGATCGGCGATGGCGTGATCATCGGATCGGGCGCGCAGGTCCTGGGACCCATTACGGTTGGCGCGCGCGCGCGCGTGGGAGCAAACGCGGTGGTGACTAAGGCGGTGCCGGAGGGCGCGACGATGGTCGGCATTCCTGCGCGTCAGGTTCTGGTTGACGTCACCGCCTATCAGCGGGACTTCGTGCCTTATGGCACGCCGTGCAGCGATGCCTTCGATCCTGCCACGCAGAAGCTGGAGATGCTCCAGTGCGAGGTCGAGAATTTGCGCAAGCGGCTGGCCGAGCTGGTCGAGGAAAAGGTGTCGCGTAACGCGCCGCCGATCAAGGAGCGCGGCCGCGCCAGATGACCAACGTCACGCCGTTTCCCGTTCATGGACAGAAACCGGCGCAGACCGGCTTCGACCGGCAGGAATTGATGCGGATCATGGATCTTTACGGGCGCATGGTGTCGGCAGGCCACTGGCGCGACTATGCGATCGACATGGGGAAGGACGCCGCCATCTTCTCCGCATTCCGCCGGTCGGCCGAGCGACCGGAATACCGGATCGAAAAGCGGCCGGAACTGCGTAACCGGCAGGGCATGTGGGCGCTGATCGGCGAGGCCGGCGCGGTGCTGAAGCGTGGCGCGGAACTGGGTCCGGTGCTGGCCCCCGTCGAACGCAAGCTGATGCGGCTGATCGAAGAATAGGCGGGCGGGCGCCTAAACGCCCACCGCCTCCCGGTCCAGATAGGGCAGTTTCGCCTGGACATCCCCCGGCAATCCCTCAACCACCAGCTTGCGTGCCCGATGCCACAGGGCCGACAGCAGCAATAGCGCAGACCCGATGATGAGCGCCGTGAAGGCCCATGACAGCTCGACCGCGCCCGCCTGCTCCATCAGGGCGTAGAGCGCGTACAGCACATAGGCGAGGCTGGAGACCAGCAATGCCCGCCGGTCGATCGCCAGCGCGACCAGGCCGAACGCCACGTAAAGCAGCAGCACGGTGACGGCCGTGCCCGGTCCCATGTCGCCCCGGAATACGCCCAGCAGATGGAACATGCTGTGCGCGATCATCGGCGCGGCGGTCAGGTGCAGCCAGAAGGCGACGTCGGATCGCCGGGTCGTGCGGCTCCGGTCGCTCATGTCCCACCACATGGCGACGGCGAAAATGGCGAGTCCCGCAAGCAGAACCAGCCAGAAGATCGCGTCGGCAATGGCCGGAACCGCTGCATAGGCCAGCGAAATGGCGACGCCCGCCACGGCGACGGCGCCTGCCGCAACCGTGATCGGCACCATGAAACGCCGCCAGTGCAGCCAGATCGCGATGGCCGTTACCAGCGCCACGGCCGAGGCGATCAGCGCGCCCGTCTTCGGCGTAGCGTCGGGAACTGCCTGCAGGCCGAGCGCCATCAGCGCGAACGCCGTGCCGCCCGCAAAACCGAACAGCAGCAGAATGCTGGGCAAGGCCATGCGCCGCTGCCGCGTGAAATATTCGGCCAGACCCCATGACACGCCGGCGATGAACAGGCCGGATGCGATGGAAGGGGCGTGGTCCTCAGCGCCCAGGCGAAGGGTGTTCCCCAGCCAGCCCACAGCAACAATCAGTATCGTTGCAGCAATAGTCACGAAAATATCGTTGAAGCCTGTCAGGAGTCGGAAATGCTCCTCATCGACCACAGGACTCGCGCGGAGCCGCGCAACATGCGCGCGCAACGCATCCGCCGCCTCGGCGCTTATCGCGCCGGATTCGACCGCCGCCTGCAGATCGCTCTCGCTGTACATCGCCCGCTCTCCTCATTCCGCAGAGCATCATAACAGCACTGTATTGATCATGCAATACACTCGGTCAGCAATGCCTGGAAACGCAATTGTCATTAACTAGACGCAAAACTGAAACATTATTGTCATAATCGGCCAAGCGCCGGAAGACCGGACAGGGGATCAGAGATATGTGCGTGAGACTATTCGGGGCAACAGCCGTTGCCGCCTTTGCGGGACCTGGCGTCGTTTATGCACAGGTTGCGGCCAAGCCTGCTGATCAGGCACGCAGTCAAGGGCTGAGCGCCGAAGACGCGGCACAGCTCCGGGCAGAAATCGCTGCATTGAAGGCGCAGGTCGGCAAATTGGAGGCAAGGCTCGACGCCGCTTCGCCGGGGAGCGCTTCGGCTGCGGCAGCACCTGCCGGGAGCGTGCCGACCGGCGCATCTTCGGCCTCCGGCGCCCCAATCCAGCAGGCCGCGGCGACGCCGGCAGCCCAGCCTGACTTCAAGGTGACCTGGAAGGGTGGACCGGAAATCAGCACGGCCAGCGGCTGGTCGTTCAAGCCACGGGGAAGGTTGCAGTTCGACAGCGGCACGGTTTCCACGCCGACGTTGCAAGGCACGGCGCAAAAAGAAACGGGATTTGCGACCGAGCTGCGCCGTGCCTATCTGGGCGCGCAGGGTACGATCCCCGGCGGCTTTGGCTACCGCGTCGACGTGGATTTCGCGCCGAGTTCGCAGGAATTTACGGACACCTATATCACCTGGGACCATAAGGCGTGGAACGTCACCGTCGGCCAGCATTTCCCCTTCCTGTCGCTCGACCAGATGACCAGCGATCTCGACACCAGCATGCTGGAGCGCGCGGCGTTCAACACCGCCTTCAATTTCGAGCGCAGGGTCGGCCTCTCCGCCGGCTATGCGAAGGGCGACATCATGATCAATGGTGGCGTGTTCACCGACAATCTGCTGGACCTCAGTTCAGACGCCGACAATGCCTACAGCTTCGATGGGCGGGTGGTATGGATGCCCAAATGGGGCAATACGCAATTCCACCTGGCTGCGTCGGGGCATTGGCGCAGGCAGAATGATCAGGGCGACGTTGCGGTTCGCTACCGCTCGCGGCCTTATACGCACATTACCGATCTGCGCTTTGTGGATACGCGGAACCTCAGCGTCGACAAGGAGCTGAACTATGGCGTGGAGGCCGCCGCCATATCGGGGCCTTTCCACTTCGCGGCGGAGGCGAACTGGCTGCGCCCGACCCTGACCAACGGGGTCGAGCCCACCTTCTTCGGCGGCTATGCGGAGGTCGGCTATTTCATCACCAGCGGCGACAGCCGCCCCTATAAAAAGGGAGCGTGGGGGGCGATCAAGCCCGCCAAGGCGATCACCAATGGCGGACCGGGCGCCATCCAGGTCAACCTGCGCTATGACAGGCTGGACCTGGGCGACGCGGGAATCCAGGGCGGATCGCAGGACAGCTATCTGGCCAGCCTTGTCTGGGTTCCGGTGGAGCATATCAAGCTGATGGGCAATTACGGCCATCTGGTGTTCAAGGACTCCGCCCTGCCGATACTGGATACCACAGGCGATTATGCGGCGGACATGTTCACGATGCGGGCGCAGGTCGATTTCTAAAGCAATCAAATCCGTTCGGGCTGAGCCTTCGACAGGTTCAGCCCGAACGGTGTTGGTTTATGACGTCTCTGGGCTTTAGAAAATCTGTGGAAAGCCCTCAGAGCTTTCCGTACTTCGCCTCGAACCCGGCGGTGTCGCCCTTGGCGAGATATTTCGCCTGATCGATCCAGTGGTCGCGAACCGGGCGGCCCTTGAAGGTTCCGAGTTGCGCATCGACCTTCGCCAGATCGGCATCGGTCCAGGCGGCAATCTGCGCGAAGCTGGTGACGCCCAGGCCGATCAGCATCGTGTTCAGCTTGGGGCCAACGCCTTTCAGCAACAGCAGGTCGTCCGGCACAATCGGTGCGGCGGGTGCGGCGGCTTTCTTCGGCGCGGCCTTCGCTTTCGGTTCCGCCTTGGCCGCGGGCTTTTCTTCCTTCGCGGCGGCGGATTTGGCCGGGGCCTTTGCCTTGGGAGCAGGAGCCGGCTCTGGAGCGGTCACTGCGGGTTTGGCGGCCGCCTTCTTGGCGACAGGCTTGGCGGGGGCTTTCGCGGGAGCAGGCGCAGGGTCGGGTGCAGCGGCCTTCTTCGCCGGCGCCGCCTTGGGCGCGGCGGCCTTCTTTGCTGCGGGCTTCTCTACTGCTGGCGCGGGATCGCTGGCGAGCGCCACGGGCTTGGCGGCAGCCGGCGCGGACACGGGTTCTGGCTTTGGCTGCGCCGTCTCGACGGGCTTGACGGGTTCGGGAGCGGGCTTCGTCGTGACCGGCGGCTTGATGTCCGTTGGAGCGGGCTTGGCGGTTGCCGATGGCGGCGCTGCGTCCTTCTTGCCCGAAAGGAAGAAGAAGAGAATGATGATGATCAGCAGCCCGATCAGAAGCCACAGGCCGTAATCGGCGAAAAATGTGCTCATGTGGATTATCCTTTCCCGAACGCGCGATGATAGCGGGATGCACGCCCGAGTCCACACGCAACGCCGTACAAACGCGCGGCCACTTGCGCGGTTTCGCGGGCGTCGGAACGGAGGCGGAAAGATATGCCGCCGGGTGACCAGTGCTAAGACGTTGACTTTACGATCATTCGTGGCCGCAGGTGCGGGTCAGGAGGCGCTTTCTCGCGCGACTTCGCGCCAGCCAATGTCGCGCCGGAAGAAGCCGGACGGAAAGTCGATATGGGCTATGGCGGCATAGGCCGCGGCCTGGGCTTCGCTCACGGACTCGCCGGTCGCCGTGACGTTCAGCACGCGCCCGCCATTGGCGATGATGGCGTCCCCGTTTGATGCCGTACCTGCGTGGAAGACCTTCGCGCCATTCTGTTCCGCGCCGCTAAGCCCCGTGATGCCACCGCCTTTTTCTGGCGTGCCGGGATAGCCTTTCGCGGCCATCACAACGGTCAGTGCAGTTTCCTCGCGGAACGTGACGGGGCCATGTTCGCCAAGCCTTCCCTGCGCCACCGCAAGCAGCAGCGCGACCAGATCGCCCTCCATCCGCATCATCAGCACCTGGCATTCCGGGTCGCCGAAGCGGGCATTATATTCGATCAGCCTGGGTCCCGTATCGGTCAGCATCAGCCCGGCATACAGCACCCCGCTATAGGGCATGCCCTCGGCCGCCAGCGTTTCGACGGTCGGCCGGATGATCTCCGCCATGACCTGGTCTTCAAGCGCGGGCGTCAGGACGGGGGCGGGGCTGTATGCGCCCATGCCGCCGGTATTGGGTCCGGTATCGCCGTCGCCCACCCGCTTATGGTCCTGCGCGGAGCCGAAGGGGATGACCGTGACGCCGTCGGTCAGGGCGAAGAAGCTGGCTTCCTCGCCGGTCATGAACTCCTCGATCACCACTTCCTCGCCGGCCTTGCCGAACGCGCCGGAGAACATCTCGGCGATCGCGTCCTCGGCCTCCTGCCGGGTCATGGCGATGATGACGCCCTTGCCGGCGGCGAGGCCATCCGCCTTGATGACGACGGGCAGGCCGAAATCGTCGAGGGCAGCCAGCGCGCCGTCCTTGCTGGTCAACCGCTCGTAACCGGCAGTGGGAATGTTCGCACGCTTGCACAGGTCCTTGGTAAAACCCTTTGATCCTTCAAGCTGCGCGGGCTTCTTGTCCGGCCCGAACACCGGCACGCCCATGGTGCGCAGATTGTCGGCAAGCCCGTCGACCAGCGGCGCTTCCGGTCCGATAACGACCAGGCCGATCGAATGGCGGATGCAGAAATCCAGGATGGTGCGATGATCAGCCGGATCGATGTCGACCAACTGCGCATGCTGCGCTATGCCCGGATTGCCCGGCGCGGCGTAAAGCTGCGTGAGCAGAGGCGATTGCGCCATCCGCCATGCCAGCGCATGTTCGCGCCCACCGCCGCCAAGCAAAAGGATGTTCATCGCCCGTCATGTCTCCTGAATATGATCCCGCCGGCCGCCTGTTAGCGGAGGAAACCCCCGGCGACAACGCACCGCCCCTGAGTGTCAGTGAATTGTCAGGCATGTTGAAGCGCACGGTCGAGGACCGCTTCGGCCATGTGAAGCTGCGTGGCGAGATTTCCGGCTTCAAGCGGGCGGCGTCCGGCCATCTTTATCTGGCGCTGAAGGACGACAGCGCCGTGATCGACGGAGTGATGTGGAAGGGCGGGGCGGGGCGTCTCGCCTTCTCGCCGCAGGACGGCGTTGAGGTGATCGCCACTGGCAAGCTCACCACTTATCCCGGCCGCTCCAAATATCAGATCGTGATCGAGCGGATGGAATTGGCCGGCGAGGGCGCGCTCATGGCGCTGCTCGAACGGCTCAAGCAGAAGCTGGGCGCGGAAGGGCTGTTCGACCCCGCGCGCAAGAAGCCGTTACCCTTCCTTCCCAAGGTGATCGGCGTCGTGACATCGCCCACCGGAGCGGTGATCCGCGACATATTGCATCGGCTTGAGGATCGCTGCCCAACGCATGTGCTGGTCTGGCCGGTGCTGGTGCAGGGGGAGAGCGCGGCGGGGCAGGTCGCGGCGGCCGTGCGCGGCTTCGACGCCATGCGTCCCGGCGGGCCGGTGCCGCGCCCGGATCTGGTGATCGTCGCGCGCGGTGGCGGGTCGATCGAGGATCTGTGGGCCTTCAATGAGGAGGCCGTGGTGCGGGCTGTGGCGGACTGCTCCATCCCGATCATCTCCGCCGTGGGGCATGAGACGGACACGACCCTGTGCGATTACGCCGCAGACGTGCGCGCGCCAACGCCGACCGCCGCCGCCGAGATGGCCGTGCCGGTCCGCGCCGAACTGCTGGCGATGCTCACGGAGAACGGCTTGCGCGCCGGGCGCGCCGTGCGGCGGGGGGCAGGCCAGGCGCGCGAGCGGCTGGAAACGCAGGTGCGTCTCATGCCCCGTCCCGACACGCTGCTCGCGCCGCAGCGGCAGAAAGCGGACGATCTGGGCGACCGGCTGGGGCGCGGCCTGCAGCACAGACTGACCCACGCCCGGCGCGAGCTTGCGGAGAAAAGCGGCGCGCTGCGTCCCACCCTGCTTCAGAACCGCCTGGCCCGCGAATGGCAAAGTCTTCAGGGCGCGCGGCTGCGTCCTCAGATGCTCACCCGACCGCTGGCGGACGGGCGGCAGGCGCTCGACCGGCTGTGGCGGCTGGCCGTCTCGCTGGACCCCGACCGGCCCCTCTCGCGGGGCTTCGCCCGGGTGATGGCGGGCGGCAAGCTGGTGAAGAGCGTGGATGCGGCCAGGGCCGCCGGACGGGTCACGCTGCACTTTGCGGACGGTGAAACCCCCGCGACCATTGGCGACGGGGTTGAGAAAGCGCCTGCGGTGGATATATCGGGTCATAAAGCTGTCACGCGCGGCAAGCCCCGCGCGCCAGACGAGACCAAGCAGCAGGATCTGTTCACCTGACCTGCCACACACGAACCGGATTATCGCCTATGCTCATGTCCCACAGCGAACGCCCGCCAGCCCGTCTCCATTATATGGCGTACAGCTTTCGCGTGTTGACGGCGGGCGACCATGTGCTGTGCGCGGTCAGCGGCGCGCGCATTCCGCTGGAGGATTTGCGCTACTGGAGCATCGCCCGGCAGGAGCCCTATGCGACCGCCGCCCTGTCGGTCGAGGCGGAGTTGAAGGACCGGGCGGCGCGCGGGCTGCCGGGGTGAGCATACGCAGTGCGCCGGCGCTGGTCGCGCTCGGCCTTCTGGCAGGGTGCGTCGCGCCCAAACAGGCCGAGCCCGGCCCCGCCATCGCCAGCGCGCCAGAGGTGAAGATCACGCAGGAGCCCGGCCGGACCGAGTTCGCGTTCGAGGGCGCGATCACGCAGGGCGGGGCGGTGATCGGCACAGCGCCGAGTGGAACCGTGGAGGTGCGCTTTGGCGATGCGATCGTGCCGCTGGCCGCTGACGGCCGTTTCCTGATCGCCTTCGATCGCGACGCCGCGCCGGTCGCCACGGTGACGGCCCGGCTGGCCGATGGGCGCGTCATCCGCAAAAGCCTGACCGTCAGTCCCCGCGCCTGGCGGCTGGAGACGATCGACGCCCCACTGCGCCCCGTCGCCAACAGCGAAGCCTTCATGGCGATCCGCAAGCCGGAACTGGATCGGATCGCGGCGGCCCGCGCCGTGCAGACCGGCAGCCAGGGATGGCGGCAGCGTTTCGCCTGGCCCCGCTTCGGCCGTATCTCCGGCCTGTTCGGTGCGCAGCGCATCTATCGCGGTCAGCCCGGCGCCTATCATGGCGGCATAGACATCGCCGCCGCGACCGGCGCGCCGGTGCTCGCGCCCGCCGACGGCGTAGTCGTCCTTGCCGCCGCTGCGCCCTTCACGCTGGAGGGGAACCTGCTGATCGTCGATCATGGCGCCGGCCTCAACAGCGCCTTCCTCCATCTCTCGCGCATCGACGTGAAGGAGGGGCAGGCGGTGAAGAAAGGGCAATTGCTCGGCGCGGTCGGCGCGACGGGCCGCGCGACCGGCCCGCACCTTCACTGGGGTCTGAAATGGAATGACGCGCGGATCGATCCGCTGCTGCTGACCGGGCCTATGCCCGGCGCCGGCGCGCCCGATCCGGGCATGCCGAGCGATTAGGGTTTAGCCGACCCGTTTGACCTTCACCGGCGCCCAGCCGTTCACACTGGCTTTATAGGCGCTAAGGGCAGCGCGCTTGATCATGATCTTATGGCCAGGTTTCGGCGTGCCATAGGGCATCGGATCCGACGTCTGCCACTGCGATCCGTCTTCCAGCGTGAAAACCCAGATGCCATAGGGCAAAGCCTTCAGGTTCTTGATCACGTCCTCGATCTCGTTGACCTGGCTCTCGTCCTTCCCGCCATCATCCTTGTCGCCACCGCCCAGGAAGGGCAGCTTTGGCATCGTGAACCCGAACAGGGATCGCCGTGTCTTGCGCACATCCTCCTTGTCCATGACGACGACCTCGTCGCGCGCAGTGGCCGATTCTATCGCCGCCACCTGCTCGTCATAGCAGGCGAGACGTGCCGCCGGGTCCGTCACGGCGCGGCAGTCCAGCAGCTTGCTCAACGCGCGCGGCGGCGCTTTCGGCGCGGCCAGGAGCGGCGCGCCGCATATGATCAGACAAAGGGCGCCGGTGCCGGCTGCGGCGCGCGCCACTATGCTTTTTTGCGTCATGATCCTGTCCCTCCGGCAACTGTCGCGCCTTTGTATAGGGCGAACCGGGACGCGCTTGCCAGTCCGGTCCGTCATATTGCGCGTCATATCGGTGCCCGAGAGCGCGCAAGCATAAAACGATCCGGCAGTGAAGTTTGTCGTTTCATGACAACGCAAGGGACAGCCAGTATAAGAAAATTACGCAAGCCACTGGTTTTGCGGCATTGTGTCCGTGTGTGGCAAAATTGCTACACGATCGTGCAAAAGCAAAATCCCGTCATTCCCGCGCTTTACAGCAGTTAAGCGCCCGCGCAGATTGCCGGCCAGACGATCCGGATGTCACGCTGTCGGGCACTCCATCCGGAACGCAAAGTAAATGGGGCGGGCGAAAAAGGCCCGTCACAACTCCAGAGCAAGGGACTGGATAGTGAAAAAAATATCTATGACGGCGCGTTTGCGTTCGACCGTCGCACCTGCAATTTTCGGTGCGGCGCTTATTTCCATGCCTGCTTTCGCGCAGGATGCTCCGCAGACCGCTGACACCGCCGCCGCTGATGAGGGTGAGGCGATCATCGTCACGGGTTCGCGTATTCCGCAGCCGAACCTGACCTCGGCCGCTCCGGTTACCGTCGTCAGCGCCAAGGAACTGAAGTCGCAGGGCACGACCCGCGTTGAGGATCTGCTCAACAGCCTGCCGTCGGTTTCGGCCGGCCAGACCAGCGGCGTGTCGAACGCTGCAACGGGTACGGCGACTGTCGACCTTCGCGGCCTGGGCGTTGCGCGCACCCTGGTGCTGGTCAACGGCCGTCGCCTGATGCCGGGCGATCCCTCCGATTCGTCGGCGGATTTGAACGCCATCCCCGCCAGCCTGATCAAGCGCGTCGAAGTGCTGACGGGCGGCGCATCGTCGACCTACGGCGCGGACGCCGTCGCCGGCGTCGTCAACTTCATGATCGATACCGACTTCACGGGCTTCCGCCTCGACGGTCAGTACAGCATGTATCAGCATAACAACCGCAACAAGGTGACGCCGCCGCTGCTCGACGCGCGCCAGAATGCGGGCTTCGACGGCTACAGCTATCCGAGCGGCAGCGTCGTCGACGGCGGCACCATCGACCTGTCGGCCACCATCGGCACGGACTTTGACGATGGCCGCGGCCACATCACGGCCTATGCCGGCTACCGCAAGGTTAAGGCCGTCACGCAGGATCGTCGCGACTACTCCGCTTGTACGCTGCAGGATGTCAGCGCAACCGCGCTGCAGTGCGGTGGCTCGGCGACCTCGGGCGAAGGGAATGCGATTGTCTATGCCGACGGCACCTCGACCTTCTTCCATGTCGGCCCGAACCGTACGCTGCTGCCTGGGCCGACGCGCTACAACTTCGCGCCGACCAACTATTATCAGCGCCCGGATGAGCGCTACACGGCTGGTTTCTTCGGCAACTACGAGATCAGCGACGCGATCAAGCCCTATGTCGAGTTCATGTTCATGGACGACCGGACCCTGGCGCAGATCGCGCCGTCCGGCGACTTCGGCAACACGCTGCAGATCAACTCGGACAACCCGCTGATCTCCGCGCAGCAGCGCGACATCCTGTTCAGCGCCGACAATCTGGTGAACGGCTATCTCGGCAACTTCCCGCTGACCGCCGTATCCAACCCCGGCGTTGCGCCCAGCACCTTCATCGATCCGACGACGGGTGCGACCTACCAGCGTGGCTTCATGCAGCTGCTGCGTCGTAACGTGGAAGGCGGCCCGCGCGTTGCCGATCTTCAGCACACGCAGTTCCGCAGCGTCATCGGTTCGAAGGGTGATCTGTCGCCCGCATGGTCCTATGATGCCTATTATCAGTATGGCCGCACCAACTACACGCAGGTCTATTCGAACGAGTTCTCGGTCGCTCGCCTGAACAATGCGCTGGATGTTGTTACGGACACGCGTGCGGGCAGTGCGACTGCCGGCCAGCCGATCTGCCGTTCGGTTCTCAGTGGCAGCGATCTGACCTGCGTACCCTATGACGTGTTCTCGGGCGCACCTGCTTCGCAGGCGTCCATTGATTATCTCTCCGCCACCGGCTTCCAGAAGGCTGTCCTGTCGGAGCAGATCATCAGCGGTTCCGTCACCGGCCTGCTGGGCGAATATGGTATCAAGTCGCCGCTGGCTGAAGATGGCGTCGCCATCAACCTGGGCGCTGAATATCGCAAGGAATCGCTGAACCTTCAGACCGATCAGGCTTTCTCGACCGGCGATCTCACCGGCCAGGGCGCGCCGACCAAGCCGGTCCAGGGCAGCTTTGACGTGAAGGAGTTCTTTGGTGAGGCGCAGATTCCGCTGATCCAGAACGGCTTTGTCGATAGCCTGTCGCTGAATGCCGGTTATCGCCATTCCAGCTACAGCATCTCGAACGGCAACAAGTTCAGCACCGACACGTACAAGTTCGGCATTGAATTCGCCCCGATCAAGGACATCCGCTTCCGTGCGGGCTACAACCGTGCGGCGCGTGCGCCCAACCTGCAGGAACTGTTCGCGCCGAACATCGTCGCGCTCGACGGTTCGACCGATCCGTGCGCCGGCTTCGCGATCACGGCTGAGGATGTCGGCTGTCTCGCCCAGGGCCTGTCCGTGGGTCAGACCGTCGCAGCCAACCCGGCCGGCCAGTATAACGGCCTGATCGGCGGCACTCCGACGCTGCGTCCTGAAAAGGCGACGACGAAAACCCTCGGCGTCGTGTTCCAGCCGAGCTTCCTGCCGCGCTTCGCCTTGACGGTCGATTATTACGACATCAAGGTGGACGGCGCGATCCAGGGCTTTGGTTCTGACGCGATCATCAACTTCTGCACCGCGACGGCTGATCCGACCACTTGCGCTCTGATCAATCGTAACCCGGTCAACGGTTCGCTGTGGCTGACTCCGGACGGCTACATCACGAACTTGCAGCAGAACATCGGTGGCGTCCGCACCAAGGGCATCGACGTCGGCGCATCCTATTCCCACGATATTGGGGAAGCGGGTACGCTCAGCCTGAACTTCCAGGGCACCTATCTCGACAAGTTCACTGTCGATAACGGCCTGTCGGAAGTGTATGACTGCGCGGGCTACTATGGTTCGACCTGTTCGGCCGGCAACGTTCCTTCGGCTCCCAACGCCCGTTGGAGGCACAAGGCGCGCGCCAGCTTCGACCTGCCCAATGGTCTTGGCTTCTCGCTGCAGTGGCGCTACTTCGGTGCGGTCAAGGTTGACTTCCAGAACCCCAGCGACACCACGGCTGGCGCATTCGATCCGTTCTCGGCCCGCATCGGCGCGCAGAACTATTTCGATCTGTCGACCAGCTATCGTTTCGCCGGCAAGTATGAGTTCCGCCTCGGCGTGAACAACATTCTTGATCGTCAGCCGCCGCTGGTCACCTCGGGCCGTTCCAACGGAACCCGCAACCAGTGCCCGACCGGGCCTTGCAACGGCAACACTTACCCGGGTGTGTACGACGCGCTTGGTCGTTACATCTTCGCCGGCCTGACGCTCGACTTCTAAGCGTCATGCATGGATAAGAATTGGCGGCGGTCCCCCGTGGACCGCCGCCATTTTCTTTGCCCGGTATCGGAGACAGGTCTTTGCAGGATAATGCGCCGTCACTGAGCGCGCAGGCCGACCGTGCGGCTGCTGCGGGCGACCTGAAACAGGCGCGGGCGCTGCTCCAATCTGCGGTTGCGGCAGGATCGGCGGACGTTAATCTCTGGCTGAAACTTGCCGCGATCTGCAGGGCGCAGGGTGATATTCCGGCGGCACTAGCAGCGGTTGCAGGCGCTTTGAAACTGGACCCGCTCCATTTTGTCGCACTGCTCCTCAACGCCAGCCTGCTGGAACGTCAGGGATCGGCGGAGGCTGACGAGCATTTCGGTCGCGCGCTGGCGCAGCGGCCAGACGAAGCGCTGCCCCCCCAAATGGCGGCCATGGTCCAGCATGCGGAGACGCGCTATCGCGCCTTCCAGGACCGGACCGACGCGAACCTGTCGAATGTGATCAGCCAGGCCGTACCGGATGCGGACGCTGCCGAGGTCGCCAGGCTGGGCCGGTTCAGGACGAATATCGCGCGGCTCACTACACCATATCATTCCGAGCCCACGGATTATCATTTCCCGGGCCTCACCGAATATGAATTCTTTGATCGCGCCCGGTTCGATTGGCTCGAACGGCTCGAAGCGGCGACGGACGGGATCGCCGAGGATTTTGCGCGCGTCGCCGCGGCCGAACGGGCCGAACTCGTGCCCTATGTTCAATATCCAGATGGGGTCCCGTTGCGCCAGTGGGAGGCGCTGAACCATTCCCGCGAATGGCTTGCGATCCATCTCGTCCGGAACGGCGAAATCGTTGAGGCCAACGCCCGGCACTGCGCCTTCACGATGGACCTGCTCAGGACATTGCCCCAGCCGGTGATCGACAAGGTATCGCCCAACGCCATGTTCTCCCTGCTTGCGCCCGGCGCGCATATCCCGCCGCATCATGGCATCGCCAATACCCGCCTTGTCTGCCACCTGCCGCTGATCGTGCCCGACAAGTGCTGGTTCCGTGTCGGCGCGGATCGTCGCGAATGGCGGCGCGGAGAAGCGTGGCTGTTCGATGACACGATTGAGCATGAGGCCGCCAATGAGAGCACGGCTTTGCGCGTGGTCTTCATCTGCGATATCTGGCATCCGGACCTGAGCGTCCGGGAGCAAGCGGGCGTGCGCGCCGTGATGGAGGCGCAGGGCGGCGCGGGCGAGGGCGGCCTGTGACATCGCGCTTCAATCGGCGCATGCTCATCCGATTTGACAGGAGAATGACGTGCAGCAACTGACCCCGGCCGTCGCGGCGGCGCTGCGGGAAACGATGGCGTTGGCGGGCCGGGGCAATCTTGCCGGCGCGCGCGCCTTTGCGGAGGAAGCCTTGCGGCAGCAGGGATCGCAGGGCCCCATTCACGCGCTGCTTGGTATGATCTGCTGCCGGGCGGGCGATCTGCCTTCGGGCATTGGCCATCTGCGCGAAGCATTGCTGACCAACCCGGACGACGCCGTGATCGCCGGCAATCTGATAACGGCTCTGGTTGACGCGGGCCGGTTCGCCGAGGCTGTCGAGATGTGCACGCCGGCCCGCGCCGGCGCCGACCCATCGGCCCGGCTCTGGCGTTTGCGCGGCTATGCCCTCCAGCAACTGGAGGACCATGCCGCCGCTGCGCAGGCTTATGAGCATGTCGTCGCTGCCGCCCCGGACGATTTCGAAAGCTGGAACAATCTTGGCAATGCGCGGGTCAGTGCGGAAATGTTCGATACCGGCATCGCCGCGCTGGAGCGTGCGGCTGCACTCGCGCCGGCCAACGGCCCCGTACATGTGAACTTGGCTGCGGCGCTAAGTCATGCCGGCAGGATGGAGGTGGGGGCCGATGTGCTTGGCCGCTATACGCAGATCGTGCCGGGCGACGTCACGGCGCTGGTGGAGCGCGCTACGCTGCTACGGCATCTATACCGCGACGGTGAGGCGCTGGAGGTGCTGGGAAAAGCGTCCGCTGCTTCGCCGAACGATCCCGGCCTGCTCGTCCAGCTTGGCGAGGAACTGGGCGCGGCCTGGCGGTTCGAAGAGGCTGAACAGGCATTGCGCCGTGCGCTGGTAATTGATCGCCGCCATGGGCAGGCGCTGGTGCAATTGTCGCTCATGTTGGAGCATATGAACCGGGACGCCGAACTGCCGGCCCTTCTGTCGGAAGCGCAGGCGGCAGACGCCGACACGGAGACCCTCGATTTCCTGCGGGTGCTCATCTGCCGCCGGGAAAAGCAATTCGCCGAGGGATTGCGTATCCTGCAGACGCTTCCAAGCGATGTGGAGCCTATTCGCATCGCCCAGATGGAAGGGCAGTTCCGCGATCGTCTGGATGATGCCGACGGCGCTTTTGCCGCCTTCACGCAGATGAACGCTCTGTTTCAGCAGGACCTCTCCGAACCCCTGGTGCGCGCGGAGCGTTACCGTGCCGCCTTGTCGGCCGACAGCGCGCGCGTGACGCCGGAATGGCATGCGGGCTGGCAGGATCTTCCTGCGCCCTTTGGCGCGGCCAGTCCGGTGTTCCTCGTCGGTTTTCCGCGATCCGGCACGACCTTGCTGGATACGATGCTGATGGGCCATCCGGATGTCCAGGTGCTGGAGGAACGCCCGCCGCTGCTACGGGTGGAGGAGAAACTGGGCGGACTGACGCGCCTTGCGGACATCACAGAGGCGGAGGTCGCGACGCTGCGCGACATCTATTTCGCCGAAGTCGCCAATCACATCGACTATCGCCCCGACGCTTTGCTGGTCGACAAGTCGCCGCTGCATATGAACAAGGTGCCGATCATCCAGCGGCTGTTTCCCGACGCCCGCTTCATCCTCGCGCTGCGCCACCCCTGCGATGTCGTGCTCAGCTGCTTCATCACCAGCTTCCGCCTCAACAACGCGATGTCGAACTTCCTGGACCTGGATACCAGCGCCGAATTTTACGACCTGTGCTTCTCCTACTGGGAAAAGTGCCGCGCCGTATTTCCGGCGAAGGTCCACACCGTCTTCTACGAACGCATGGTGGAAAACAGCGAGGCCGAACTGCGGCCGCTGTTCGACTATCTGGGCCTCGACTGGCGGGCGGAGGTGCTTGATCATCGCCGCACGGCGGCGGAGCGGGGGGTGATCTCCACCGCCAGTTATGCGCAGGTGACGGAACCCATCTACCGCCGGTCCACGGGGCGCTGGACGCGCTATCGCGCGCATCTTGAGCCGGTGCTGCCCGTGCTGCAGCGCTGGGCGGACCGCTTTGGCTACGCGATCTAGCGCTTGCCGATTTTGCCATTCCAGCCGATATTGTCCATCTGACCGTTTGAAGGTGAATGCCATGGTTCGTTCAACCGTAATTGCGCTCTTTGCTCTTGCCATGACGGCGCCGGTGCATGCGCAGACCGCAGACGCGCCCGCCCAGGCCGCCGCGCCAACGCCCGCGCCTGACAAGAGCAAGTCCGACCGCCTGATCTGCAAGGACAATGAGGAACTGGGCACGCGGCTGAAGCGCAACCGCACCTGCAAGACCTCTGCGGAATGGGCTGCTGAGCGGCAGGGCAACCGGGAATGGCTGCAGCATATGCAGACCAACAAATCCTGCGGCCTGCACGGCTGTTAGCCCCCTTTCATTGACGGCGTGATACCGATCCACCCCGTGGCAACCGGGGTGGAGCAGCCGACACATGTCAGCAACAATCGTACCGCCTGGGTAATGATTTTCACGTTTTATCAATATGTTGCCATTTAGAGACATCGGTACCGAAAAGGGATTTCCGCAGGAGCTTCCCCTTTACAGACGTTTGGGCCGGTTCCACGCTGGCCTCGGCTGGAGGATGTGACTGTCGGGTTGTCTCTCCGGATTTCTGTAGGGGCGGGGGCTTCTCCACACTCCAGAGCAAGGGACTGGATAATGAAAAAATCGCACACACGGAACGCGCTGCGCGCTGGCGCGGCTTCTCTGGCCGTTGGCATCATGCTGTCGTCCATCCCGGCGTTCGCGCAGGATACGCAGGAGCCGCAAACGGCGGCCGAGGATAGCAGCGAGCCGACGATCATCGTGACCGGCTCGCGTATTTCGCGCCCGACCCTGGATTCTCCCATCCCCGTCACGTCCATTTCCGCTGCGAACCTCACGCGCACGGGTCAGACCAATGTCGGCGACGTGCTCAATAATCTGCCATCGCTGCGCTCCACCTGGAGCCAGGCCAATTCGTCGCAGTTCATCGGCACGTCCGGCCTGAACTTCCTTGACCTTCGCGGCCTGGGCGAGACGCGCACGCTGGTGCTGGTGAACGGACGCCGGCACATCACGGGTTCGGAAGGGGACTTCCTGGTCGACACCAACACCATCCCGACCGACCTTCTCGATCGGGTCGATATCGTCACTGGCGGCAGTTCCGCGGTCTACGGCTCGGACGCGATGGCAGGCGTCGTGAACTTCGTGCTGAAGCGCGATTTCGAGGGCGTGAAGCTCAACGCGCAGGGCGGCATTTCGTCGAAGGGCGACAAGGGCACCTATCGCGTGTCCGGCACCTTCGGCAAGAATTTCGCCGAGGGGCGCGGCAACGTGTCGCTGGCGCTGGAATATACGCGCGGCAACCCGCTTCTCTATACGGATCGCCCGAACCTCACCGGCGCCTATGCCGGTCGCAAGCAGTTCCAGCTGGTCGATGACCCGTCGGAAGACAATACCACGCCCGACCGTCAGTTCCTGACCGGCGTGCACAGCTTTGGCTATTCCAATGGCGGTTCCTTCATCGCCTATAATGGTGGCAGCATCCGCAATTGCAGCCCGGTTGCCGCCGCCTGCTTAGATAACGGCTTCCCGCGCATATTCCTGTTCCAGCCGGACGGTTCGCTGAAGGAATCGGCCTATGGCGTCGATTTCCGTCCGGTGGGGTCGGGCAACAACCAGGGCGGCGACGGCGCCACGCTGACCGACACCGGCACCCTGCAGCCGGGCTACAAGCGCTATGTCGGCAATTTCCTCGCCCATTACGATTTCTCGGACGCCTTCAAGCCTTACATTGAGGCGAAATTCGTGCGCGTTGATTCCTTCAATCAGGGCGCGCCAACATTCTCACAGGGCGGTCCGCAGGGCGTGGGCGTCGTCGATGTCGATGGAGACGGCAATCCCATCATCGGTGCGTTCGACCCGGTGAACTTTACCAGCCTTACCCCGATCTCGCTGGATAACGCTTATCTGACGCCTGCCTCGCGCACGCTGATCCAGTCGCTGCTGCCGGCCGGCTCCAGCTTCTTCAATCTCAACCGCAACAATGTCGATCTTGGCACGCGTGATGAGGCTGACCGCCGCGATACCTACCGGATCGTCGTGGGCGCGCAGGGCACGTTCAACGACGACTGGACCTATGACGTTTCCGTCAACTACGGCCATCTGAAAACGCGATCGACATTCTACAACAATCGCATCGAGCAGAATTTCTACAATGCGATCGATGCCGTGTTCGATGGCGCGGGCAATGTCGTGTGCCGCGTCAACCAGAATGGCGTGACTGATCCGGCCTGCGTCCCGATCAATATCCTGGGCAATGGCCGCGCGAGCCAGGCGGCGCTGAACTATATCAACACCACATCCTATCGCCGCGGCAGCGCCAGCGAACTGGATGTCAGCGCGAACGTCGTTGGCGACAGCTCGCAACTGTTCGAACTGCCCGGCGGCCCGGTGCGCTTTGCGATCGGCGGCGAATACCGGCGTGAGAAGGCGTCCTATGCCTATGACGATCTTGTCTCCAGCGGACAGACGTTCCTGAACGCGATTCCCGCCTTCAACCCGCCGTCCTTTGCGGTGAAGGAAGCCTATGGCGAAATCGACGTGCCGCTGCTGAAGGACATGCCGTTCGTCAGGGAATTGTCGCTCAACGGCGCGGTCCGTGTCGCCGATTATAAGGGGTCTGCCGGAACGGTCTGGGCCTATAATTATGGCGGCATCTATTCGCCGGTGGAGGACATCAAGTTCCGGGTGAACTATTCCCGCTCCGTCCGGGCACCGACGCTTGGCGATCTCTACTCGTCCAATTCCCAGAATTTCGCGAGCGTGGATGATCCGTGCGATGTGAATTTCATTAACCAGGGGAAGGCTACCCGCGCCGCCAACTGCGCGGCGGCCGGCGTTCCAGTCGGATTTGAAAACCAGGTCACGCGCAGCTCCACCCTGGAAATCCTGTCGGGCGGCAACCCCAATCTGGACGTGGAGAAATCGCGCAGCTGGACCTATGGCGTCATCCTGCAACCCCGTTGGTTGCCGGGCCTGTCGATCACGGCAGATTATTATGACATCAAGATCACCAGCGTTATCACCTCGGTCGATGCGCAGACAATCTTGGACGGCTGCTATGATGGCGCGACGCTGGACAACGCCTTCTGCCAGTTGATCTATCCGCGCAGCACGGACGGAAACTTCCAGCTTCCCGCATTGCTGCAGAGCAGTCTCAACTATGCGGCGAAGAAGGCGAAGGGCGTCGATGTCGATGTGAATTACGATCATCGCTTCGACGGCGACAATCGCCTGCAACTGCGCTTCGTCGGCAACTGGGTTAAGATGCGGACGGACTATCCCTATATCGATAATCCGACCCAGCCGGAGCGGATCAAGGGTGAACTGGGCGATCCCATCTACTCGTTCAACGCCTCGGCGGATTACACCTTCAAGAATGTGACCCTGGGCTATGAGTTCCGCTATATCGGCCGTCAGTCGATCACGGATTGGGAGGCGCAGCATGAAACCAGCGGCGTCCCGGCGCTCGATCCCTATTATGCCGACCGGGTCTATTATCCGTCCGTCACTTACCATAATCTGCGGGCATCGGTGGATGTCGCGAAGGTCTTCACGCTCTATGGCGGTGTGGACAATGTGGCCGACAAGAAGCCGCCATTCGGCCTGCTGGGCAATGGCGATGGCGACGCGATCTACGACAATATCGGCCGCTTCTTCTACATGGGGGTAAAGGCGTCCTTCTGACGTCCAACCTTCGGCGATCAAAAGAAAAGGGGCGGACCATTGGTCCGCCCCTTTTCTTATAATATCTGATTTTCCGTTCAGGCTGAGCGAAGTCGAAGCCCTCTGCTGAACGAAGTGAAGCGCCTTCGACAGGCTCAGGCCAGTCCTTCGACTTCGCTCAGGACGAACGGAAAAGGTGAACCATTACACCTCACCCCACCCGCAACACCAACGCCCCATCACCATCCTCTACCCTCACCGTCGACCCATCGGGCACGTCGCCGCGCAAAATCAAATCCGCCAGCGGGTCCTGCAGATAGCGCTGCACCGCCCGCTTCAACGGCCTTGCGCCATAGACCGGATCATACCCCACCCGGCCAAGCCACGCCCGCGCGCCGTCCGTCAGGTCCAGCGTCACCTTGCGGTCCTTCAGCAGCTTCTGCACGCGGCCCACCTGGATATCCACGATCGGCGCCATATTGTCGGCGGACAGGCGGTGGAACAGGATGATCTCGTCCAGCCGGTTCAGGAATTCCGGGCGGAAATGCGCGCGGACGATCTCCATCACCTGCGGCTCCACGTCCGACATCTTCTGGTCGTCGGCCATGCTGGACAGATATTGGCTGCCCAGGTTCGACGTCAGCACGATGATCGTGTTGGTGAAGTCGACCGTGCGGCCCTGTCCGTCGGTCAGGCGGCCATCGTCCAGCACCTGCAGCAGCACGTTGAACACGTCGCCATGCGCCTTCTCCACCTCGTCGAACAGGATCACCTGATAGGGGCGGCGGCGCACGGCCTCGGTCAGGACGCCGCCTTCCTCATAGCCGACATAGCCCGGGGGCGCGCCGATCAGGCGGGCGACGCTGTGCTTCTCCATGAACTCGCTCATGTCGATGCGCACCATCGCCGCGCTGTCGTCGAACAGGAATTCGGCCAGCGCCTTGGTCAGCTCCGTCTTGCCGACGCCCGTGGGGCCAAGAAACAGGAAGGAACCGAGCGGCCGGTTGGGGTCCTGCAGGCCCGCGCGCGCCCGGCGCACGGCGGTCGATACGGCGCGCACGGCGTCGGCCTGGCCGATCACGCGCTTGCCGATTTCGGCCTCCATGTTCAGCAGCTTTTCGCGTTCGCCCTCCATCATCCGCTCGACCGGGATGCCGGTCCAGCGGGCGACGACGCCGGCAATATCCTCCGCCGTCACTTCCTCGCGCAGCATCGCGCCCTTGGTGACGGTTTCCGCCTCTTCCAGCTTGCGGGTCAGGTCCGGGATCGTGCCGTAGGACAGCTCGCCCGCACGGGCCAGGTCGCCCGCGCGTTGCGCCTGTTCCAGCTCCAGCCGCGCCGCGTCCAGTTGCTCCTTCAGCTTCGTCTCGCCGGCAATCTTGTCCTTCTCCGCCTGCCAGCGGCTGGTCAGTTCCGACGACTGCTGCTCCAGATTGGCGAGATCATCCTCCAGCGTTGTCAGCCGGTCCTTGGACGCCTTGTCGGTTTCCTTCTTCAGCGCTTCCCGCTCGATCTTGAGCTGGATGATCCGCCGGTCGAGATTTTCGATCTCCTCCGGCTTGCTCTCCACCTCCATGCGCAGGCGGGATGCGGCCTCGTCCATCAGGTCGATGGCCTTGTCCGGCAGGAAGCGGTCGGTGATGTAGCGGTTCGACAGGGTCGCCGCCGACACCAGCGCGCTGTCGGTGATCCGCACGCCGTGATGCAGTTCGTATTTCTCCTTCAGGCCGCGCAGGATGGAGATGGTGTCCTCCACCGTCGGCTCGCCCACGAATACCGGTTGGAACCGGCGCTGCAGGGCAGGGTCCTTCTCCACATGCTTGCGATATTCGTCCAGCGTCGTCGCGCCGATACAGTGCAGTTCGCCACGGGCGAGGGCGGGCTTCAGCAGGTTGGACGCGTCCATCGCGCCTTCGCCCTTGCCCGCGCCGATCAGCGTGTGCATCTCGTCGATGAACAGGACGATCTGGCCCTCCGCACCCTTCACCTCGTCGAGAACGCCTTTCAGCCGCTCCTCGAACTCGCCGCGATATTTGGCGCCCGCGATCAGGCTGCCCATGTCGAGCGCCATCAGCGTGCGGTCCTTCAGCGTATCGGGCACGTCGCCATTGGCGATGCGCAGGGCGAGGCCCTCGGCGATCGCCGTCTTGCCGACGCCCGGCTCGCCGATCAGCACAGGGTTGTTCTTGGTGCGGCGGGCCAGGATCTGCACGGTGCGGCGGATTTCCTCGTCGCGGCCGATCACCGGGTCCAGCTTGCCGTCGCGCGCCGCCTGCGTCAGGTCGCGCGCGAATTTCTTCAGCGCGTCATAGCGATCCTCGGCGCTCTGCGTGTCGGCGGTGCGGCCGCCGCGCAGCTGGTTGATCGCGGCGTTCAGCGCCTCTGCCTTCACGCCCGCCGCCGCGAGCGCCTTGCCCGCTGTGGTCGTCGTGGCGAGGGTCAGGGCCAGCAGCAGCCGCTCGACCGTGACATAACTGTCGCCGGCCTTCTGCGCGACCTGCTCGGCCTGATCCAGAACGCGCACAATATCATTGTCCAGACCCGGCGTAACTTGCGCGCCGCTGCCCGAAACTGCAGCAATTTTGGACAATTGTGCGTCGGTTTCGCGCAAAGCGGTCGCCGGATCGCCGCCGGACGCCTTGATAAGGCCCGACGCCATGCCCTGATCGTCCTCCAGCAGCGCCTTGAGCAGGTGCTCGGGGCTGATCCGCTGGTGGTTCATGCGGATGGCGACGGTCTGGGCCGATTGCAGGAAGCCCTTGGCGCGGTCGGTAAACTTCTCGATGTTCATGATGCCCTCTTATTGGCCATGGCCGCGATATAGTGTTGCCTATTTGCAACACAAGGGCCAGCCCCCTGACTTCCACACATTTCGCCGCAAACTTTCTCCCATCGAAAGCGTATTGCACCCCTATAACGCCATGCCTATTCTCCTGCCATCTCGGGCTGCCCGGCCGCGGCCCCGCACGATCACGCAAAGGATCCCCATGCTCCGTTCAATCGCTCTTGGCTTGATGGCCTCGTCGCTGGCGCTATCCGCATCGCTCGCCTCCGCCCAGGCGCCCGCGCCGGCCGCATCCGTGGCGGATCTCGTCAGCCGTGTGGACATTCCGTACAAGGAATTCACGCTGAAGAACGGCCTGCGCGTCATCGTCCATACCGATCGCAAAGCGCCGGTGGTGGCGGTGTCCGTCTGGTATAATGTCGGGTCCAAGAACGAGCCGAAGGGCAAGACCGGCTTCGCCCATCTGTTCGAGCATCTGATGTTTAACGGGTCGGAAAATGCGCCCGGCGACTTCTTCGAGCCGCTGCAGCAGATCGGCGCGACTGACCTCAACGGATCGACCTGGTTCGACCGCACCAACTATTATGAGACGGTGCCGACCTCGGCGCTGGAGGTCGCGCTGTTCCTTGAGAGCGACCGCATGGGCCATCTGCTCGGCGGCATCGATCAGGAGAAGCTGGATAACCAGCGCAGCGTCGTCCAGAACGAAAAGCGGCAAGGCGACAACCAGCCCTATGGCCTGGTCGAATATGCGCAGCTTGCCGGCCTGCTGCCCGAGGGCCATCCGTACCAGCATTCCACGATCGGATCGATGGCCGACCTCGACAGCGCCAGCCTCGCCGACGTGAAAGACTGGTTCATCGGCCATTACGGCCCGAACAACGCGGTGCTGGTGCTGGCGGGCGATATCGACGTGAAGGCGGCCAAGACGCTGGTCACCAAATATTTCGGCGACATCCCGGCGGGCGCAAAGGTCGCGCCGGTGACTGTCCCTGTGCCGACCCTGCCTGCGCGCAAGGACATGGTGCTGAAAGACCATGTCGCGACCACGCGTCTTTATCGCTGGTGGACCGTGCCGGGCCTCAACGATCCGGACTCGGTGCCACTCGACATCGGCGCCAGCGTGCTTGGCGGCCTTGCCTCCTCGCGGCTCGACAATATCCTGGTCCGCGACGAGCAACTGGCCGTCAGCGTGACGGCGGATGTCCAGGACTTCGCCCAACTCGCCTTCTTCGAGGTGACGGCCAATGTGAAACCCGGCGTCGACCCGGCCGTGGTCAGCAAGCGGCTCGATGCTATCCTCACCGACTATTTCGCTAAAGGCCCCACGGCTGACGAGGTGAAGCGCGTGGCGACGACCGACCTGTCGGCGCGTATCGGCGGTCTGGAGCAGGTTGGCGGTGACGGCGGCAAGGCCGTGACGCTGGCCGAGGGGGAACTCTATTCGAACAACCCGGCTTTCTACAAGAAAGAGCTGACGGAAATGGCCGCCGCAACCCCGGCGCAAGTCACGGCGGCAATGCAGAAGTGGCTGACGCGTCCGGTCTTCGCCCTGACCGTCGAACCGGGCGAACGCGACGCCTATGAGGAGACCGGCGGGCAGGTATCGAAGCGCACCGGCATCGTCGCCGCACCCGCGCATTACAAGCCGGTCGATGGGCAGACAGATGCCGTTGCCGCGACTTCAGCCAAGGGACCTCTCGCGGCTGTCGATCGCAGCAAGCTGCCTGATGTCGGGCCAATCCCGAACATCGATTTCCCCACCGTAGAGACGACTACGTTGTCCAATGGCCTGAAGATTTATTTCGCACGGCGCGACACAGTGCCCACGGTTCGGATGTCGGTCGTGTTCAATGCCGGCAACGCCGCCGATCCCAAGGATGCGCTTGGCACCCAGTCGCTGATGCTCGCAATGTTGAAGGAAGGCACGACCACCCTCAACAGCGTTCAGATCGCTGAGGCGCAGGAGCGGCTGGGCGCGTCGATCGCCACGGGATCGAGCATGGATAGCTCCACGGTGTCGATGTATGCGCTGACGCCCAATCTGGCGCCCTCGCTCGATCTGCTGGCGGACATCATCAAGAACCCGGCCTTTGACGGCAAGGAACTGGAGCGCATCCGCGCAACCCGCCTGGCGCAGATCGCGCAGGAACTGACCGAGCCTAAAGCGATCGCCAGCCGCACGCTGCCGCCGCTGCTCTATGGCAAGGATCATCCCTATGGCCGCCCGACCAGCGGCACTGGCGATCCTGCCGTCGTGGCGAAGCTGACACGGAATGACCTCGCGTCTTTCCACAACAAGTGGATACGCGGCGACAACGCAGCGATTTTCGTGGTGGGGGACACGACTCTGGACGTGCTGAAGCCGATGCTGGAGGAACGGTTCGGCGTGTGGCGGATGACCCGCGACCTGCCCGGCAGCAAGGATTTCAACGTGCCCGTTCCCGCGGCCAAGTCGCAGATCGTGCTCGTCAATCGGCCGCAATCGCCGCAATCGATGATCTATGCCGGGGAGCTGCTGAATGCCAAGGGCACTGACGATCTGGTCGATTTCCTTCAGGCGAACGACATCGTCGGCGGCAATTTCCTCAGCCGCATCAATATGGATCTGCGTGAAACCAAGGGTTGGTCCTATGGCGTAGGGTCGACGATCAACCGTTTCCAAGGCCAGATTCCTTTCCTGGTCGTCGCCCCGGTACAGGCGGACAAGACGGGGCCTTCCATTGCGGTCCTGAAGCAGCAGATTGGAGATTTCCTGACGACCAAGGGGGTGACGCAGGCCGAATTGCAGCGGACCATCAATGGCAGCATCCGCGAATTGCCCGGCAGTTTCGAGACATCGGCGGACGTGCTGGGCGAGATGCAGAAGGACGTGCTGTACAAACGTCCGTTCGATTTCGTCGAGACGCTGGCGGATCGATACAAGACTCTGACCGCGCCGGAGCTGGATGCGGTCGCCCGCAAGATGATCGATCCCGCCAAGCTCACTTGGGTCGTGGTTGGCGACAAGGCGAAAGTTCTGCCGCAGCTCAAGGAACTTGGCATGCCGATCACGGTCGTTGACAGCAGTGGCGCGCCAGCGAAATAAGCGCTGATCGGGTCAACTTTCAAAAAGAACGGAGAATGAAATGGCCAAAGTAGACGGCGCCTACGACTGCGTGACCAAGACGCCCATGGGTGATCAACCGAGCGTGTTCACGGTCGTCAGCAGTGGAAGCACCTTCCACGGCACCAATGCTGGGCCACTGGGTTCGCTGGACGTCAAGGACGGGCAGGTCGATGGCAACCGGCTCACCTGGAAGATGGAAATGACCGTGCCGATGCCCATGGTGCTGGATGCGGAGGCATTTGTCGAAGGCGACAAGCTGACCGGCACGATCCAGTTGGGCGCTTTCGGTTCCGCGGCGATGACGGGTACACGGCGGAAGTAAACGGGGCTCTTTTAACCCCTCTAACGCACCACCTCCGTTCGTTTCGAGCTTGTCGAGAAACCAGCGCGAGGCTTCTCGACAAGCTCGAAGCGAACGGGAGGAAAAGGAAGAGCCCGCCGATTGCTCCAATCGGCGGGCTTTTCTTTAGCCTGCTATCCGCTCTTACTGAACCGTGACGGTCACAGCGCGGCGGTTCTGCGCCCAGGCGCTCTCATCCGAACCCATCGCAGCCGGCCGCTCCTTGCCATAGCTGATGGTGGTGATGCGGCTGGGGTCGATGCCGATCGAGGAGAGGTAGTTCTTCGCCGAGTTGGCGCGCTTCTCACCCAGGGCCAAGTTATAGTCGCGGGTGCCGCGCTCGTCGCAATGGCCTTCGATCGTCACGCGGACGGTCGGGTTGGCCTGCAGCCATTGGGCCTGGCTCTGCAGCGTCTGCTGATCCTGTGCGTCGATGTCGAACTCGTCGGTGCCGAACAGCACGCGGTCGGAAGATACGCTGGCCAGGAAGTCCTCCTGGCTGCCCTTGACCGGGCCGCTGGGTGCGGGCGGCGGCGCAGGCGTGCTGTTGTCGACAGGAGCGGGGGGCAGCTCCTCTGGCGGCTTCTTCGAGCACGCCGCCAGCGCGATGACGGCGGTCGCCATCATCAGGGTACGGGACACTGTTTTCATATGGTTCTCCTCTTTCGGATACTGGATAGGGGGCGACACCCTTCGAAATCAAGCCTTCTGCGAGATTGTTACGCTGTCAAGACGATTGAGTTCCATGGCGTCGAAGATTCATTTCACGGAAGCAGCGGACCCCAGGCCGGATCGGAGCCGTTCAGCGGTGTCGGAATGCGCCGCTCGTTCACGCCGGTCAGGTCGACCTGCCACACCTGACTGCCGCCGGACCGGCCCGGACTGGTGCGGAAGAATTGCAGCACGCGACCGTTTGGCGCCCATGTCGGCTGCTCGTCCTGCCAGCCATTGGTCAGGATACGCTCATTGTCGCCGCTGGGCGTCATGACCGCGATCTTGAAGTCGCCGCTGATCTTGGTGAAGGCGATCTGGTCGCCGCGCGGGCTCCATTCCGGCGTCGCATAACGGCCGCCGCCATGGCTGATCCGCTGCTGGCCAGAACCGTCAGAATTCATGACGTAGATTTGCTGGCTCCCCGAGCGGTCGCTCTCGAACACGATCTTCGATCCGTCAGGCGAATAGCTGCCGCCAACATCGATGCCCGGCGAGGTCGTGAGACGCACCGGCGTGCCGCCGCCAGCGGGCACACGATAGATGTCGGTATTGCCGGCAACCGCCATCGAGAAAAGAATGGAGCGGCCATCGGGCGACCAGCGCGGCGCGAAGGTCGCATTGGAGCTTTCGGTCACAAGCCGCTGTTTTCCGGTGCCGATATCATAGACGAAAATACGGACGCGGCGGTTGAGATAACTCACATAGACGATGGAGCCATAGTCCGGCGAGAAGCGCGGCGTCAGCGCAAGCGATTGCCCGTTGGTGATGAAGCGGTGGTTGGCGCCGTCCGAATCCATGATGGCCAGGCGCTTGACGCGGTTATCCTTCGGGCCACTCTCGGCGATATAGGCGATGCGGCTGTCGAAGAAGGGACTCTCTCCCGACAGGCGCGCATAGATGGCGTCTGCGCACTTGTGTGCGGCGCGACGCCAGTCGCGTGGGGACACGACATAACCTTGCCGCGTCAGCTCCGACTTGAGCGCGACGTCGTAGAGATAGCAGCCGACGGTGATGTCGGCATCGCCGCCGGTTGAGCGCACATAGCCCTGCACCAGCGCTTCCATGCCCATGGACGACCAATGGTCATATTGGGGGAAGGTCACCTCCGGCACGGTTACGGCCTTCAAGCCCGCCGGACCCGACGGCTCGAACAGGCCGGACCCTTTGAGGTCGGACGCGACCACTTCGGCGATCTTGCGGCCGAGTTCCTCCGTGGTGCCGGCGGGCGTCGATACCGACTGCTGTGCGGGCATGGCTGGCACGGCGATCTTCAGGTTCGATGCGCTCTCGTCAGTCACGTCGACGCTGAGCTGGGCCTGTGCGGGGGCGGCGAGCGCCACGAGCGCGCTGGCGGTGGCGAAAGCGATTCTCTTGATCATGGGGGTCATTGGGAGAGCCTCTTGTCGAATGCGATACGAAGGGATTTCCAGCCATCATATAAATCGGCCGGGAGCTTGAAGGGGGAAGCGAGCTTGATGGCCTTTATGGCCTGTTCCTGATGCAGGCGAACCTGCGCGCGGTTGCTTTCAGTCTGGCCGGTCGTTTCATATATCTGCGGCGTTCCGGAAATCGATCCGTCCTTGTTGAGTTCGACGGAGACGACAGTCCGCAGCATCTCTACCTCCGAACCCGTGGGCGACTTCCAATAGGGCTTGAGCTGACGGCGAATTTCCGCGTCGAGCGCGGCTTTCTGCGCCGGGCCCATGGATGTCGCGGGCGGAGCGACGGCCTTGGGCTTGGCCGGCGCTTCGGTCTGAATGCCTTTCAGGAAATCATCGCCCAGCAACGATCCGCGCGGCCGATCCGTCTTGCCCTTGGCGGTCGAAGCGGACGGTTTTGCCGGCGCTTCCTTTGGCTTTTCCTTGACCGGCTTGGGCTTCTCGACGGCCTTGGCGGGAGCAGGCTGCTTGGGTTTTGCCTTCTCGACCTCCTTGCGGGGCGGTGCAGGTTTGGGCGGTGGCGGTGCGGGCACAACCTCCGGCTCGACCTCACGCGGGGCAGGGGCGGGCGCCGCTTCCTCGGTTGGCCCCTTTTCCGGCGCCTGGCTTGGCGGGGGCGGCTCGACCGAGATTTTCGGCGCGGCCGATTGCATCGCAATCTCGTCAACCATCGACACGTCGATGGGCGGCGAGTTCAGCTTTAGCGGATTGGGCGTCGAGAGGAACGTGGTCGACAGCGCGCCGAACAGCAACACATGTGCCGCCGTCGCGATTCCAAGGCCGATCTTTTCCGTTCTTTCCATAGCAGGGCGGACCTTATGGCTTCCTTTCTGAATCCATGCTGACGGTGCCCTTGCGCTCCTGCGATGCCGTACTGACCAGGGCGACCTTGTTCAGGCCCGCGCGGTTCAGCTCTCCCAGCACCAGGCTGACCCGGCCATAATCGATCGCCTTGTCTGCGCGCAGGAAGATTTGGGGCGGCTGATCGTCCTGCGTGCCGGCGGAGCGAATTTCGGCGAGGCGCGCGGGCAGGTCGGTTTCGGTCACTTCGGAATCATCCACGAAGATCGCGCCGTCGCTGTCGATGGATACGACCGATGGCTTCTGGTCCTGATCCAGCGCCTTTGCGCGGTTCTGCGGCAGGTTCACCGGCACGCCGGTCACCAGCAAGGGGGCCGTGACCATGAAGATGATGAGCAGCACCAGCATCACGTCGACCAGCGGTGTCACATTGATATCCGCCATCGGCGCGCGGCGGCCACCCCGGCGATTGGAGGGAGAACCCATGCCCATTATTTCTGCGTCTCCAGCTCGCGGCTGAGCATCGCATAGAAGCCGTCAGCAAAACGCGCCAGCTTCGCCTCCAGCCGGTTGATGCCATGGCTGAAGCGGTTGTAGGCGATGACCGCCGGAATGGCCGCGAACAGGCCGATGGCAGTGGCGAACAGCGCTTCTGCAATGCCCGGCGCGACGACGGCGAGGCTGCTGTTCTGCTCCGCCGCGATCGACGTGAAGGCCCGCATGATGCCCCAGACCGTGCCGAACAGGCCGACGAAAGGCGCGACGCTGCCCACGGTGGCCAGGATGTTCAGGCGATCGGACAGCTGGTCGATCTCCGACGCGGACGCGCTGCTCATCGCGGTGGCCAGACGGTCGCGGGTCCCGTCGCGATCGATGGCGCGGGCGGCCGTTGATCGGCGCCACTCGGTCACGCCCGCCGCCATGACCTTCGCGGTCGGGAGGTCGGATTTCGACTTGCCCTCGAAAAAGCGGTCAATATCCTCGGTTTTCCAGAAATCCTTCTCGAACGCGTCGCAGCCCCTGCGCGTACGGCCGAGCTTGAACGCGAAGCTGATGATGATCGCCCATGTCCATATGCTGGCCAGCAACAGGCCCAGCATGACGATCTTCACGACGATGTCCGCCTGCAGGAACAGGGCGACGGGCGAAATGGTGGCAGCGCCAGTGGCTAGGCTGACGCTGGGTAAGGCGATGCTCATATGCGGAGGTCTTCCCCTTGGCTGAGGCGGGTGAATATATCGATCCAGGGCCGTGGCTGGCGCCGGGGCCGGCCCTGGGGGCTAAGAAAGGCGACGGTGACGGCGCCTTCGGTCAATGTCTCTTCGCCGCGCAGCACTGATTGATGGATCGTGCAGGTCGCGGCGCCGATCGATTGCACCGTGCTTTTCACCATCAGGTCGTCGTCGAGACGGCCGGGGCGGCGATAGGCGATGGAGAGATCGGCAACCGCATAGACGCCTTCGCCCCCCTCCAGGTTCCCGCGCTGGTCGATCCCGGCCAGGCGCAGCATGTCGGATCGGGCGCGTTCCATGAAGCGCAGATAGTTGGCGTGATAAACCACGCCGCCTGCGTCCGTGTCCTCGAAATAGACGCGAACGGGGTAATAATGGACGCCCGACGCGAACAGCCCGCCCACAGGAGCAGGCAGGCATGGCGCATCAGGAAGTGCCGGCTGAGGCTGAAGGCGGGCAGGCATTGGGCCTTTAACCATGATGCGACTCGCAGGCAAAGCAAGAAATGACGGGAACGAAACCATTTGCGGGGCCGATGGCTCGGTTCGTCCTTGATGCGGAACGGAAGGTCGTGCCCTGGTCAATAGGCTCCGTTCGCTTCGAGCATAGTCGAGAAGCCTCGCGCAACCGTTTCTCGGCTGCGCTCGAAACGAACGGTTATCAGATCAAGACAAGCCTAGTCGAACAGCCCGTCTTGCGACCCTTCAGGTGGGTTGAGACCCAGATGTTTCCAGCCGGGACCGTTGAGGCAGCGGCCCCGCGCAGTGCGGGCGATAAGGCCAAGCTGGATCAGATAGGGCTCGATCACTTCCTCGACCGTGTCGCGTGGCTCGGACAGGCCGGCGGCCAGCGTCTCCACGCCGACCGGGCCGCCGCGATAGACGTCCGCGATCATCATGAGATAGCGGCGATCCATCAGGTCGAGGCCGAGATGATCGACCTCCAGCCGGTTGAGCGCGGCATCCGCCACTTTGGCATCGACCTGTCCCGCGCCGGCGACATTGGCGAAATCGCGCACCCGGCGCAGCAGCCGCCCGGCGATGCGCGGGGTGCCGCGCGACCGGCGGGCGATCTCCGTCGATCCCTCGGGCGTGACGGCAAGGCCGAGCAACCCGGCGGCGCGGCGCACGACAAGTTCCAATTCCGGCACGGTGTAGAATTGCAGGCGAACGGGAATGCCGAAGCGGTCGCGCAGCGGCGTCGTCAGCAGGCCCTGCCGCGTGGTCGCGCCGACCAGCGTGAAATTGGGCAGGTCGATACGCACCGATCGGGCGGAGGGGCCTTCGCCGATCATCAGGTCCAGCGCGCGATCCTCCATCGCCGGATAGAGGATTTCCTCGACGGCGGGGTTCAGGCGGTGGATCTCATCCACGAACAGCACATCGCCCTCATCCAGATTGGTAAGGAGGGCGGCAAGGTCCCCGGATTTGGCGATGACCGGGCCGGACGTGGCGCGAAACCCGACGCCCATTTCCTTGGCGACGATCTGGGCGAGGGTGGTCTTGCCCAGGCCCGGCGGGCCGAAAAACAGGACATGATCCAGCGCCTCGCCCCGCTGCCGCGCGGCCTGAATGAAGATGCGCAGATTCTCCCGCGCGGCCTTCTGCCCGATAAATTCATCGAGCGACTTGGGCCGCAACGCGGCGTCAACATCCTCGGCGCGCCGGGCGGGGGTGATGAGGCGGTCGGTGTCGGTCATCGGCCATAGCCCGCACGGTCGTCATTCCGGCGAAAGCCGGAACCCATCTCGCCTTCGGCGCACTCGTTGCATGGGGATAGTTGGGTTCCGGCTTTCGCCGGAATGACGGGAAAAGGAAGCACGGTCACTTCGCCGCCTTTCGCAGCGCCAACCGCACCAGCGCATCCAGCGTCACGCCATCACCAGCCTCCGCTTCGGCCGCTGCCACGGCGGCGCTGGCTTCTGCGGGTTTGAAGCCCAGATTCTGGAGAGCTGAGACAGCGTCCGCGCCATTACTCCCGGTGGGAAGCGGGGCCGTGCCGGCGGCCAGCGCCGTGCCGACGGGCGCGACGCCGATCTTGTCCTTCAATTCCATCACGATGCGTTGGGCGAGTTTCGGGCCGACGCCGTTGGCGCGCGAGACCATCGCCTTGTCACCCATCGCGACGGCGCGGTGAATGTCCGCCGGTTCGAGCGCGGAGAGGATGGCGAGCGCCACCCGCGCGCCGACGCCTTGCACGCCGGTGAGCAGCCGGAACCAGTTGCGCTCCTCGGCGGTGGCGAACCCTACCAGACGGATGGACTCTTCGCTCACCAGCATTTCGGTATGGACTGTCACCGCCTCGCCGACAAAGCCGAGGGCCGAGAGTGTGCGGGAGGAAGCGCCGACAAGATAGCCGACCCCGCCGACGTCGATGACGGCATGGTCGATTCCGGTGCTGTCGAGTATCCCCTTGAGCTTCGCGATCATGCGAGGGGCTTAGCGATGTTCCCGGTTCGTTTCGAGCAGAAAATTAAGCGGATCGCTAGTAGCGGCTCCGTTACTACTCGTAACTGACCGACCAGCTGTGGATCGTCGCCACGCCATTGCCGCGCAACGGCTCCATGCCTACCGACACGCCGTTGAACCATTCGTCGCCGGTCAACACGCCGCGCGCCACCAGAAAGGCGAAAGCGCTCTTCAGGTCGAGCGTGCCGCTGAGCAGGTCGGTGCCACCGCCGTGCAGGAACATGGCGAACTGATCGACCTTGGTGACGGTCCAACTTCGTCCGTCGCTATCGACATAGGTGCCGATCGTCGTACCGCTTTTGGCGAAGGATGCTGAACCGTTGGTGCTGTGGGAGTAAAATCCGACTTCCAGCTTTGTGCTGAAATCCTTTGCCGCCCGCGTGAGGAAGGATTCCGTCAGGATATTATATTCGCCGTCCCCCGACAGCGTCATGTCGAACTTGGCCGTGGGCGTCTTGATATTCTTGACTTGCCTGGGCTGCATCGTCGCCGCGCTGTTCGTCGACAGATAGTGGCCAAAGGTGATCGCATTATAGCCATAGACGCCGCATTTGGCGACGATAGCGATCCGGGGCCTTTGTCGAGATGATCACGTCGTTAGGGAAGGTCGATCGCTGGATGCTGATCGTATCCGTGATTGTCTGGCCGACGACAAGCGTCGGATCATAGGACGTGCACCAGGGCGCGGCATAAGCGAAATAATCGCCCGGTGCATAAAGCACGTTGTCGGGCAGGACGAGGCGCTCTTCCGCATTCGCTGGAGAAGGCGTTGCCGAGGATGTCGGCATGGTCGCCGCTGGCGTAGGCGATGGTGTGGGTGACGGCGCTGGACTGGGCGTCGCTGTGCCGGCCTGCTCGCCTTTCTGAGACGAGGCTGATGCCGGCGCGCTGTCCGACCCGCCGCCGCATGCCGTCAGGCCGCAAAGAACCATCCCCATAATCGAGGACTTTAAAACAGATTTCATGAATGCCCACCGCAAATTCTGCGGACTCTACGCCCGCTCGCAATGGATATCGCATTGCACCATTGCAGTAAATTTAAAGCTAAGGATCTATTCGCAACGGAGGAAATTTGCCTTTTTTCTTATTAACTTAAGTCAATATAGTTTATGGTTAACAGAATATTTCCAATGGTGGAGACGAACGCAAAAAACTGCAAAGAAACTGTCATCTTTCTCAAGACCAATTGGAATCATTTACCATTTTTTCTTAAGCCGCGAGTCGCGCCTTTTCGGTCGCAAAACGACCGATGAATTCGGAAACCATGCTGCGGATGCGAGGGCGCTATCGAAAGTGGGGCGCTATCGCGGAATGCGGCGCGCGGTCGCGGCGTGATGGGCATGGGTGATCGCCACGGCCAGGGCGTCGGCCGCGTCCGGACCCGTAATGGCGGCGCCGGGAAGCAGGCGGCTGACCATCGCGTGGACCTGATCCTTGCTAGCATTGCCGACGCCGACGACGGATTTCTTGACGAGCCGCGCGGCATATTCGCCCACGTCGATTCCGGCGCGCGCTGCATTCAATAGGCAGACGCCCCGCGCCTGACCCAGTTTCAGCGTCGATTGGGGATTGGCGTTGACGAACACTTCCTCGACGGCCGCGCCGCCGGGCCGATGCTCCAGAATGAGGTCGGTCAGAGCTGCATCGAGCAGCAGCAGGCGCTGGGCAAGCTGGGCCTTCGCATCCGTCTTGATCTGGCCATTGGCAATGTGGCTCAACCGATTGCCATCGGCGGAGATCAGGCCCCAGCCGGTCGTGCCGAGGCCGGGGTCGAGGCCGAGGATCAGCATGTCGATAGCCCCTTCCCTAAAGGGGAGGGGCCATGCATCAGCCGAGCTTCTCCATGACCGCGTCGGAGACTTCGTAATTGCCCCACACGGTCTGGACGTCATCATCGTCCTCCAGCGTGTCGACCAGCTTGAGCAGGGTCGCGGCGTTGCTCTCGTCCATTTCAACGGTGGTCTGCGGTTTCCAGGCGAGCTTGGCGCTCTCCGCCTCACCCAGTGTGCTTTCCAGCGCCTTGGAAACTTCGTGCAGGGCGTCCATCGCCGTCCAGATCTCATGCTCGTCATCGGACGACGATACGTCCTCGGCTCCGGCCTCCAGCGCCGCCTCGAACACCTTCTCGGAGTCACCCACGCTGGCGGGATAGGTGATCAGGCCCATCCGGTCGAAGCCGTGGCTGACCGCACCTGACGCGCCAAGATTGCCGCCATTCTTGGAAAAGGCGGTGCGGACATTGGTCGCGGTGCGGTTGCGGTTGTCGGTCAGCGCCTCGACGATGATCGCGACGCCGCCCGGGCCATAGCCCTCATAACGGACTTCCTCGTAATTCTCGCCTTCGCCCTTGGTCGCCTTGTCGATCGCGCGCTGGATATTGTCCTTGGGCATCGACTGCGCCTTGGCTGCGTTGACCGCCAGGCGCAGGCGCGGGTTCATGTCCGGATCGGGCATGCCCATCTTCGCGGCGACGGTGATTTCGCGGCTGAGCTTGGAGAACATGGAAGAGCGCTTTTTATCCTGCGCGCCCTTGCGATGCATGATGTTCTTGAATTTGCTATGGCCGGCCACGGCCTGCTCCTGACATAACTGGTTTGAAGTGGGGCGCTGTCTAGCGGGCGGTCCCCGCCGAGGCAACAGGGCCCGTCAAATCCCTGTCAGATGGGTGTCGATGCCAGCTGGGCGAGATGCCGCAGCTTGTGCGGATTGCGGACGACATAGATTGCCATGATTTGCCCGTCCTCAATCTCGAAGGCGGTGGATTGCAATATGTCGCCTTTTTCCATGCTGACATAGCCCGGCAATCCGTTGATGCGCCCACGCCACAGGATACGGCGGGGATAGTCGCTGCCCTTGTGCGTAATGCCCAGAAAGAAGCGCGCGACCCTGTCCGCGCCGCGAACGACATTCATCACCGCGATCTTCACGCCGCCGCCGTCGCCATGGAAGGCGACGTCACCGGCAAGCAGACCGGCAAAAGCGCTGGTCTCGCCGCTTTGGGAGGCGGCGAGAAAGGCGTCGATGATACGGTCGCCCTCATCCTGCGCGATGCGGAAACGGGGCTTGTCCGCCTGAACATGCGCGCGGGCGCGCGCCGCAAGCTGACGGCAGCTTGCCTCCGACCGGCCGAGCTGGGCCGCGACCTCCGCATAGTCCATGTCGAAGATATCGTGGAGGAGGAAAGCCGCGCGCTCCAGCGGGGAAAGCCGCTCGAGCGCCAGCAACAGCGCGACGGACAGGGAATCGGCGCGTTCGGCCTCCACATCCGGGCCGACCCCCTCGGCGACGGGGTCGGGAAGCCAGGGGCCGACATATTCCTCCCGCCGCGCCCGCGCAGACTTCATCTGGTCGAGGCACAGGTTAGTGACAATGCGGGAGAGGAAAGCGCGGGGGCTGGCGATATTGCCCTGGTCGGCCCGTTCCCAGCGGAGCCAGCTTTCCTGCACAATATCCTCCGCCTCCGCCAGCGAGCCCAGCATCCGGTATGCAACGCCGAGGAGATGTGAGCGGTGGGTTTCGAAGGTGGAGGTGGGGGACATGGCAGTCCTCTGCTCTAAAGACAGGCTCATATCACTCAAGCGTCCGTTCGTGTCGAGCGAAGTCGAGACACGCTCGCGCGGCTTTAGTCCCTCGATTTCGCTTGGGACGAACGGAGACTTGAGCAATCGGCGGAGTCCTTAATTCCGCAGCGGATGAACCATGCCGAAGCCGACACCGAAACGGTTCCAGCCGTTGATCGTCACGATCAGCAGGGTCAACTCGACCTTTTCGGCGTCCGAAAATTGCGCGTCGAGCGCTTCATGGACGGCGGCATCGGGATGACCGGAGGCCAGCGAAGTCAGCGCCTCTGCCCATGCGAGCGCGGCGCGCTCACGATCCGAAAATGCCGGCGAATCGCGCCACCCGCTCAGTACGAAGATGCGCTGCGGATTCTCGCCCGCCTTGATCATGTCGTTGCTGTGCATGTCCATGCAGTAGGCGCAGCCGTTCATTTGCGACACCCGCATGCGGACCAGCTCGCCCAGTGGCTTTTCGATGGAGCCTTTCAGTACGGCGCCCTCCAGCGCCATCATGGCCTTGGCGGCGGCGGGCTGGGCTTCAGTCCAGTTCAGTTGCGTGTGCATCGTCTTGTCCTTTCATCAGGGTGATGCAGACAAGACGAGGCAGCACCGTGCGCTGTGACATGCAGCGCCGATTTAATTTTCAGGCAAAGATTTCATCCAGGAAATTCAACGATGCCTGCCAGCTGCGCCGATCGGCATCGGGGTTATAGACGATGCCGCGTTCCGGTATGTTGGTGCCTTCGTCCGTGAAGGCGTGGCCGGTGTGGCCATAGGCATGGATTTGCCAGTCGGCCTTGCCCTCGGTCAGCTCTCTGCTCAGCGCGACGGTGGCGTCGGGAGGGCAGATGGGGTCGTCCCAGCCATGACAGACCAGCACCTTTGGCGCGATCGGCGTGGCGTTGGGGAAGGAGGGGGCGTCGTACACGCCGTGGAAACTGACGATGCCTTTCACGTCCATGTTGGCGCGGGCCATGTCCAGCGCGCATTTGCCGCCGAAGCAGTAGCCGAACACGGCGCATTTGGCGGCATCCGCCTCCGGCATCGCTTTCAGCGCATCCAGAGACACGGCAAGTCGTTCTTTCAGAAGTGCGCGGTCATTGTTCAGTTCCACCATATGGCGGCCCATATCGGGGTCTGCGCGGGTGGTTCGCTTGCCCTGGCCGAAGACGTCGGCGACGAAAACGGCATAGCCAAGGGCGGCCAAGCGTTCCGCCCGGACGAAATCCGCTTCCTTCGTGCCCAGGACGTTCGGGATCAGCAGGATGCCGGGCAGCGGTCCGGCACTGGCATCGGCGACGGCCACGCCCTCGAACGGGCCGCCGGGGCCTTCATAGACTGTTACGCGGCGCTCAATGCCCATATTCGACTCCTTTGATGTGGCGGGCTGTCCTTCCATGGAACAGCTGCGCCCGGCAAGTTGCACAGAGATGAATTGCCGTTATGGAGGGCCGCAATTCCCAGAACGGAGACCGCGATCCCATGCCGACACTCGTCCTTATCCGCCACGGCCAGTCAAGCTGGAACCTGGAGAACCGCTTCACCGGCTGGTGGGACGTGGACGTGACCGAGAAGGGCGCTGGCGAGGCGCGCGCCGCGGGCCAGTTGATGAAGGCAAAGGGGCTCGATTTCGATTGCTGCTTCACCAGTGTGCAAACGCGCGCGATCAAGACGCTGAACCTGGCGCTGGAGGAAATGGGTCGCCTGTGGCTGCCGGTCGAAAAGGACTGGCATCTCAACGAGCGCCACTATGGCGGCCTGACGGGCCTCGACAAGGCCGAGACCGCCGCCAAGCATGGCGACGCGCAGGTGAAGGTCTGGCGCCGCAGCTTCGACACGCCGCCGCCGCCGCTGGAAGCGGGAAGCGAATTCGACCTGTCGCAGGACCGCCGCTACGCCGGCATTCCCATCCCGTCGACCGAGAGCTTGAAGGACACGATCGCCCGCGTGCTGCCCTATTGGGAAAGCCGGATCGCGCCGGAACTCAAGGCCGGCAAGCGCGTGCTGATCTCCGCCCACGGCAATTCCCTGCGCGCGCTGGTCAAGCACCTGTCGGGCATTCCCGACGATGAGATCACCGAACTGGAAATCCCGACGGGGCAGCCCATCGTCTATGATCTGGACGATGATCTGAAAGCGCTCGACCGCTATTATCTCTCGGAGCGCTAAGGCACATTATTCCCACATCCGTTCGTTTCGAGCGTGTCGAGAAACCATCGCGCGGCTTCTCGACTTCGCTCGAAGCGAACGGGGTAGGGGAAATGGACTGAGCCCCAGATGTACGAAAAACTCGCACGCGCGCGTTGCGATAATCGCATCCCCCGGTTAAGGGGCTGTGCTTCCGGGCGGCGCGGCCGCGCGCTTTAGGGGTGGGAAGCACGGCAATGGCGGATCAGGTTCAGATCGGCATCATCATGGGCAGCAGGTCCGACTGGGAGACCATGCGCCACGCCGCCGAAACGCTCGATGCGCTGGGCATTGCCCATGAATGCAAGGTGGTGTCCGCCCACCGCACGCCCGACCGCCTATACGATTATGCCAAGTCGGCCGCCGGACGCGGGCTGAAGGCGATCATTGCGGGCGCGGGCGGCGCGGCGCATTTGCCGGGTATGGCGGCGGCGATGACGCGCCTGCCGGTGCTGGGCGTGCCGGTGGAGTCCAAGGCGCTGTCGGGCATGGATAGCCTGCTCTCCATTGTCCAGATGCCCGCCGGCATTCCGGTCGGCACGCTGGCCATCGGCAAGGCGGGGGCGACCAACGCAGCGCTGTTGGCCGCTGCGATGCTGGCGACGGCCGATGACGACCTTGCCGTGCGGCTGGAATTGTGGCGTGCCAAGCAGACCGAGTCCGTTGCGGAAACGCCGGAATGAAGGCGCGCTGATGACGGTCATACCCCCCGGGTCCACCATAGGGATATTGGGCGGCGGCCAACTTGGGCGGATGCTGGCCATGGCGGCGGCCCAGCTTGGCTATCGCACCCACATCTTCGCTCCCGAAGAGAGCGGACCGGCCGCCGACGTGTCCCCGCACTGGACGCGGGCGGCCTATACGGATGCTGGGGCGCTGGGGATATTTGCCGATACGGTCGATGTCGTCACTTATGAATTCGAGAATATCGATACGGCCGCGCTGGACATATTGGCGGGACATGGCCTTGTCAGGCCCGGCGTCGACGCGCTGCGTATCGCGCAGGACCGGCTGGCGGAAAAACGCTTCGTAAGCGATCTGGGCGGGGTAACCGCTCCCTTTACCCCGGTTGACAGCCTGGATGATCTGGAGACTGCGCTGGAGCGGATGGACGCGCCGACGATCCTGAAGACCAACCGCATGGGCTATGACGGCAAGGGGCAGGTGCGGATCGCCGACGCGGGCGAGGCGGTCGGCGCATGGAACGCCGTCAAGCGCGCGCCGTCGATCCTTGAAGGGTTCGTGCGGTTCGATCAGGAGTTTTCGGTCATTCTGGTGCGCGGCGGCGATGGCGACCTGCGCTTCTGGGACAGCCCGGCCAATGTCCATGTCGACGGCATATTGGCGACCTCGACCGTTCCGGCGGGTCCGGTCATCGCTGGCCAGCTTGAGGCGGCGCGCGCGCTGTCCCGCGCGATCGCGGAGGCGCTGGGCTATGTCGGCGTACTGGCGGTCGAATTCTTCGCGTCGGCAGAGGGCCCCGTGTTCAACGAGATGGCGCCGCGCGTCCATAATAGCGGCCACTGGACGATCGAGGGTGCGCTCACCAGCCAGTTCGAGAACCATATCCGCGCGATCTGCGGCCTGCCGCTGGGTGATACCTGCCTTGCCGCGAAGACGGTGGAGATGCGCAACCTGATCGGTGATGAAGCCGCCGCATGGCATGCGGTCCTGGCCGATCCTGCCGACCATCTGCATCTCTATGGCAAGCATGAGGCGCGGCCGGGACGCAAGATGGGCCATGTGACGCGATTGGGATTTTGACGATGAAGCCGGGCAGGGACAGAGCGCAATGACGATGACCCATCCCGAAATTGTGTTGATCCTGGCCCGCGCCGACAATGGCGTCATCGGCCGCGACGGGGCCTTGCCTTGGCATCTGCCCGCCGACCTGCGCCGTTTCAAGACCCTGACGCAGGGGCGGCCGATGGTCATGGGCCGCAAGACGTTCGACAGCCTGCCCGGCCTGCTGCCGGGCCGCCGCCATATCGTGCTGACCCGCGACAGGGGGTGGAGCGAGGAGGGGGCGGAGGTCGTGCACAGCGTTGACGCCGCGATCCGGCTGGCCAATGCGCCGTCCATGTCGGTTATCGGCGGAGCGGAAATCTATGCGCTGTTCCTGCCGCATGCCGACCGGATCGAGTTGACGCAGGTGCATGCGGATGTGCCCGGCGACGCCAGCATAGCCTATCCCGATGTGAAGGCGTGGCGTGAGGTCTCGCGCGAAGCGCACGCGGCGGAGGGGATAAGGCCCGCTTTCAGTTTCGTGACGCTGAAGCGGACTTAAGACTGAGAGCGATCAGTCACCACCCCGTTCGTGTCGAGCAGTCGAGACACGGTGGCGCTATGTTTGGTCTCCCGACGTTGCTCGAGACGAACGGCGGTTGGAACAGCCCCGGAATTTAGACGTATCCGCCGTCCATCCGCTTGGGCTTCATCTGCGCCTCGGCGACCTTGCGAACCGCCTCGGCTATTTCCTTGTCGATCGCCGTGCGCTGTGAAGCGGGCATGGCCTGATATTGCGCTTCGGACAGATCATGCTTTTTGAGTACTGCGTCGCGGGCGCGTTCCATGGGCGTCTGGTTGCCCACTTTCTTGAGTTCGTCGAGTATGGCGTCGAACGCGGTCTTTACGCCCTTGGCGGCGGCTGGACCGGCGACTGCAGACGTGGCGGCGGTCGCTATACCGCTAATGGCTGAACCGATAGTCATGATATGTCCCCCGGATGATGCGGCGGGATTATGCCGCATCATGCTTAACATCGGGTTTCGGGCCCCATGGAGGGCTTATGGATTGCGCGCCTTCCCCCGCCACCTTATAGCCCGCGCCATGCGGCGGCTGGACAGCGGCGCGCCGGTGCCCGCCGATCTGCGCGGAGCCATCGTCGCGCTGGGCAATTTCGACGGGTTTCATCTGGGTCATCAGGCCGTGGTCGCGCGCGCCGTGGAACGGGCGAAGGCGGAGGGCCGGCCGGTCATCGTCGCGACGTTCGACCCGCACCCCGTGCGCCTGTTCCGCCCCGATGCGCCGCCCTTCCGCCTCACCAGCCTTGACCAGCGTGAGGCCCTGTTTGCGGCGGTGGGCGCGGACGCGATGCTGGTGTTCCATTTCGACCATGCTCTGGCGGCGAAGACCGCAGAGGAATTTGCAGCCATGCTGGTCAACGATATCGGCGCAGCGGCGGTGGTCACCGGGCAGGATTTCACCTTCGGCCGGAACAAGAGCGGGGACATATCCAGCCTTGCCCGGCTTGGTTCGGCGCTGGGCATGGCGAGCGAGGCAGTGACGGCGGTTGCCGATGCGCAAGGCGGCATTGTGTCGTCCAGCCGCATCCGCGAGGCGCTGAAGGCTGGGGACTGCGCGACGGCGGCGGCGCTGATGACGCGGCCCTTCGCCATTCAGGGGCTGGTGCAGCATGGCGACAAGCTGGGCCGCACGATCGGCTACCCCACGGCCAATGTCGATATGGGGAAATATCTGCGCCCGGCCTATGGCATTTACGCGGTGCGCGGGTTGCTGCCCGACGGGCGGGTGCTGGACGGTGCGGCGAACCTGGGCATTCGCCCGACCTTCGACCCGCCCAAGGAATTGCTGGAGCCCTATTTCTTCGATTTCTCCGAAAATCTCTATGGGCAGTGCATTGAGGTGCAACTGATCGCCTATCTGCGTCCGGAGGCGAAGTTTGATGGGCTCGACGCGCTCGTGGCGCAAATGGACGCCGACTGCGCGCGCGCGCGGCAAATCCTTGCGGCAACGCCACGGGTCGCGTAGGGGCGGGCGCTGATCCGCTTCAACCGCCGTTCGGTTCGAGCCGGTTCGAGCCTGTCGAGAACCGAACGGTCGAGAACCCCTTCTCGACGACGCTTCTCGGCTCCGCTCAAAGCCGCTCGAAGCGAACGGGTTTCAGTATAAGTCGCAGCATGACCGACCAGCCAAGCCAAGAAACCAGAGACTACAAAGACACCGTATTCCTTCCCAAGACCGACTTCCCCATGAAGGCGGGTCTGGCGCAGAAGGAGCCGGCGATCGCCGCGCGCTGGGCGGAGATGGACCTGTACGGGAAGCTGCGCGAGAAGCGGAAGGGGCGCGAGCGCTTCATCCTGCATGACGGCCCGCCCTACGCCAATGGCGACATCCATATGGGCCATGCGATGAACAAGGTGCTGAAGGACATCATCGTCCGCAGCCAGTCTCTGCTCGGCAAGGATGCGCCCTATATCCCCGGCTGGGACTGCCACGGCCTTCCGATCGAATGGAAGATCGAGGAGGAATATCGCAAGAAGAAGCTGAACAAGGACGAGGTCCCCGCGGCCGAGTTTCGCGCCGAGTGCCGCGCCTATGCCGAAAAATGGGTCGCGGTGCAGCGCGCGCAGTTCGAGCGGCTGGGCGTCATGGGTGATTGGGAAGACCCGTATCTGACCATGAAGTTCGACGCCGAGGCGACGATCGTCGGCGAATTGCTGAAGTTCGCGCAGAGCGGCCAACTCTATCGCGGCGCGAAGCCGGTCATGTGGTCCCCGGTCGAAAAGACCGCGCTGGCCGAGGCCGAGGTCGAATATGAGGATGTAACCTCGACCCAGATCGACGTGGCGTTCGAGATCGTCGAGGCCCCGAACGCGCCGGAACTGGTCGGCGCGCATGCAGTGATCTGGACGACGACGCCCTGGACGATCCCGGTAAACCAGGCTTTGGCCTATGGGCCGGAGGTAGAGTACCGGCTCTTCCAAATTGGCGGTTGGAAGCTGCTTATTGCTGACGCGTTGGTGGAAAGCTGGTTCGATCGGCTGGAGAACCCCCCGATTTATGACGACCACGGTCCTGAAGGACGTCGTGGAACGATCATTAAAGGCTCCCAACTCGCAGGTGCGGTTGCCCGCCACCCGATGCACAAACTCGGCGGCTTCTTCGCCAAGCCGCGCCCCTTCCTCCCCGGCGATTTCGTCACCACCGACGCCGGCACCGGCCTTGTCCATATGGCCCCAGATCATGGCGAGGACGATTTCGAGCTGTGCAAGGCGAACGGCATCAACCCCGTCTTCGCGGTCGAGGGCGACGGAAAATATCGTGAGGACTGGCTGTGGCTTGGTGGGCAGGGAAGCGTCATCAACCCCAAGTTCGTCGGCAAGGACGGCCCGATCTGCACTGACCTGCGCGAAGCGGGCGGGCTGCTCGCGGCGTCGGACGACTTCAGGCATAGCTACCCGCATAGCTGGCGGTCGAAGGCAAAGATCATCTTTCGCTGCACCCCGCAATGGTTCATTCCGATGGACAGGCCGACCGCAGCGCAACGTGTCTCGACTGCGCTCGACACGAACGGCGGTGGGGACGCAACACAACAGCCGTTCGTCCCGAGCGAAGTCGAGGGACCTTCCGCAAGCGCTGGCCACAACGCCCCCACCCTCCGCGAAGTCGCGCTGGACGCCATCGCCCACACCCGCTGGGTGCCGGAGCGCTCCACCAACCGCATCCGATCGATGGTCGAGGGCCGACCCGACTGGGTGATCTCGCGTCAGCGCGCCTGGGGTGTGCCCATCGCGCTCTATGTGAACCGCAAGAGCGGCGACTATCTGGTCGATCCGGCGGTCAACGCCCGCATCGTGGAAGCCTTCAGGGCCGGCGGCGCGGATGCCTGGTTCGGCGCGGATCATCAGGCGCTGCTGGGGCCGGACTATGCGCTGGACGATTATGAGGTCGTGAACGACATTCTCGACGTCTGGTTCGACAGCGGCTCCACCCACAGCTTCGTGATCGAGGCGCGCTATGGCGAGGGCGTGCGCGCAGACCTCTATCTGGAGGGGTCGGACCAGCATCGTGGCTGGTTCCAGTCCTCGCTTCTGGAAAGCAGCGGCACGCGCGGTCGCGCGCCCTATGGCGCTGTCCTGACCCACGGCTTCGCACTCGACGGCAATGGCCGCAAAATGTCCAAGTCGCTGGGCAATGTTGTCGATCCTTTGAAGGTGATCGGCGAGAGCGGCTCCGACATATTGCGCGTATGGGTCGCCTCCACCGACTATTTCGATGACGTGCGGATCGGCAAGGAAGTGCTGGCCGGATCGTCCGACGCCTATCGGAAATTGCGCAACACCTTCCGTTACTTGCTCGGCGCTCTTTCCGATTTCTCGGAAGAGGAGCGGGTCTCGCCGGCGGACATGCCGGAGCTGGAGCGCTACATGCTCCACCTGCTCGCCGGGCTGGACGCGGAGATGCGCTCGGTCGTGGACAGGAGCGCGGACAGCGAGAATTGGCTCGAGTTCAGCCGCTACACCCGCGCGCTGATGGACTTCGCCAACAGCGACCTGTCGGCCTTCTTCTTCGACATCCGCAAGGACTGCCTCTATTGCGACGCGCAGAGCGATCCCAAGCGGCGGGCCTATCGCACGGTGCTGGATACGATGTTCCATGCGCTGGTCCGCTATGCCGCGCCGATCATCCCCTTCACCGCCGAGGAAGTGTGGCAGAGCCGCTATCCCGACCCGGACGACAGCGTGCATTTCCTGGACTGGCCGGAGGTCGACGCCAAGTGGGCCGATGCTGCGCTGGGCGAGAAATGGGCGCATCTCCGGGCGAAGCGGGATGAGGTCAACGAAGCGATCGAACCGCTGCGCCGGGAAAAGATCGTCCGCTCCAGTCTGGAAGCCGACGTGACCATGGGTGAACTGGTCCCGACCGGCGACGTCGACTTCGCCGAACTGGCGATCGTCGCGCGGGTGGAAATGGGCAAGGGCGACGGCATCATCGTCAAACCGTCCGACTGGCACAAATGCGGCCGCTGCTGGCGTCTTCTGCCAGAGGTCGCCGAGGACGGCGCCCTCTGCGACCGCTGCGACGATGTGCTCAAGGCATGAACGTGGTTATACCCCGTCATCCCGGACTTGATCCGGGATCCATGAGCGCAAACGCTTGTGTGACAGAACGGCGGGAGAGCCAATGGATCCCGGATCACGTCCGGGATGACGGAAAAGAAGAATGCCGAAAGAAGCCTCTATGACCCATCACCGCCCGCTGGGCCTGTCCGTCGCCGCGCTGATCTTCCTCGCCGACCAGTTCGTCAAATATGTGGTCTCCGTGCCGCTGGCGCTGCGCTCGCGCGCGGATGAGGGCATTCATATCATGCCCTTCTTCAACCTGCGCTGGCTGGAAAATCGGGGCGTTTCCATGGGCTTCTTCCACGCGGGCAGCGACATGATGCGCTGGGCGCTGGTGGGTATGACCACGGCGATCGCCGCGTTCGTCGCCGTGTGGCTGTGGCGGGAAAAGGCGCGGCAGGACGTGCTTGGCCTTGGCCTGATCCTGGGCGGAGCGCTGGGCAATATCACGGATCGCGTGCGGCTGGGCTATGTCATCGATTATGCCGACCTGCATTTTGGCGAATGGCGGCCCTTCCTGATTTTCAACCTGGCCGACGCGGCCATCACCATCGGCGTGCTGATCCTGCTTGCGCGGGCGTTGCTGCTGCGCGAGAAGGCGGTAACTACGGAGTCATGAACATAATGCGTAAAGTCCTCCTCGCCGCCGGTACGTTGACCGGCCTTGTGGCCCTTTCGGCTTGCGGTTCTTCCGGACTGTCGGGCCGTGACCGCCCGGACGAATTTGCCGTGTCGCGTCAGGCGCCCCTTATCATTCCGCCCGACTTCGCGCTGGTTCCGCCGGCGCCGGGCGCTGCGCCTGCCGCGTCTGCCGACACCAGTCGTCAGGCCATGGACGCCATGTTCGGTGGTCCAGTCGCGCGCAGCCCCGCGGAAGCCGCCGCCCTGCGCGCCGCTGGCCGCGACAATGCAAGCCCCGGCATCCGGTCCGAAGTGGGCGAAACCAGCGGCACGGTGGTGGACAAGGGCACGACCGCCCGCGACATCGTCTCCGCGCCCGAAGGCGATGGGCAGAATGCCAAGGCGTCCATTCCGCAATAGGCTTGGCGATACCGAACATTAAAAAGGCGCCTGGGAGGCGCCTTTTTTATTGGGAAGTCTTCCAACGGACTTAGGAGGAACTGCCAGACTAAGCCCGCGCGCCTTCACTCACCCCGGCGCTGTTATGCCGCAGCGCCGTCAGCACCGTGTTCACGATTCCCTCGGCATCCAGCCCGGCATCGGCATATTGCTTCTCCGGCTTGTCCTGATCCTGGAAAATATCCGGCAGTCGCAGGGTCCGGATCTTCAGGCCCGCGTCGGTCAGTCCGTTATCGCTCGCCATCGTCAGCACATGGGCGCCAAGGCCGCCGATCGCGCCTTCCTCGACCGTCACCGCAACCTCGTGAGTCGCCAGCAGCTTGCGGATCAGCGCCTCGTCCAGCGGCTTGGCGAAGCGCAGGTCGGCCACCGTGGTGGAAAGCCCGCGCGCATCCAGCGCATCCGCCGCCTTCAACGCTTCCTCCAGCCGCGTGCCGAGCGAAAGGATCGCAACCTTCTTGCCCTCGCGCACGATCCGGCCCTTGCCAATCTCCAGCCGCTCGGGCGTTTCGGGCAGAGCCACGCCGGTGCCGTTGCCGCGCGGATAGCGTACGGCAATGGGGCCATCGTCATGGACGGCGCAGGTGTGGACCATATGCACCAGTTCCGCCTCGTCCGCCGCCGCCATGACGACGAAGTTGGGCAGGGTGGCGAGATAGGTGACGTCGAAGCTGCCCGCATGCGTGCTGCCGTCCGCGCCGACCAGTCCCGCGCGATCGATGCCGAACCGCACGGGCAGGTTCTGGATCGCCACATCATGCACGACCTGGTCGTACGCGCGCTGCAGGAAGGTTGAATAGATCGCGCAGAAGGGCCGCATGCCCTGCGCGGCCAGGCCCGCCGCGAAGGTCACGGCATGCTGTTCGGCAATGCCGACGTCGAACGTCCGCCCCGGGAAGCGATCCTGAAACTTGTCGAGGCCGGTGCCGGACGGCATGGCCGCGGTGATCGCGACAACGCGCTCGTCCCGCTCCGCCTCGGCAATCAGCGCCTTGGCAAAGACATTGGTATAGCTTGGCGGGCCGGGAGGGGCCTTGGCCTGCGCGCCGGTGACCACGTCGAATTTCTGGACGCCATGATATTTGTCCGCCGATTTCTCGGCCGGCGCATAGCCCTTGCCCTTCTTGGTGACGACATGGATCAGGCAGGGGCCTTCGGCCGCATCCCGCACATTTTCCAGAACCGGGATCAGCTGGTCCAGATTATGGCCATCGATCGGCCCGACATAATAGAAGCCCAGTTCCTCGAACAGGGTGCCGCCCATCGCCATGCCGCGCGCATATTCGTCGGTCTTCTTGGCGGCCTTGTGCAGCGGCCCGGGCAGCTTGCGGGCAAGGCGCTTCAGCGTATCGCGCACCGACAGGAATTCGCGGCTGGACACGATGCGCGCCAGATAAGCGGAAAGGCCGCCAACGGGCGGGGCGATCGACATGTCATTGTCGTTCAGGATCACGACCAGCCGGTTGCCGGCCTCCCGCGCATTGTTCATCGCCTCATAGGCCATGCCGGCGGACATCGCGCCGTCGCCGATAACCGCGATCGCCTTGCCCGGCTTGTCCGTCAGCTTGTTGGCGATCGCAAAGCCCAGCGCCGCGCTGATCGAGGTGGAGCTGTGCGCTGCGCCGAACGGGTCATATTCGCTTTCGGCGCGTTTGGTGAAGCCGGACAGGCCGCCACCCTGACGCAGGGTGCGGATGCGGTCGCGCCGCCCGGTCAGGATCTTGTGCGGATAGCATTGGTGGCCGACGTCCCAGATCAGCCGGTCATCGGGCGTATTGAACACATAATGGATCGCTGTCGTCAGCTCTACGACGCCCAGGCCCGACCCCAGATGCCCGCCGGTCGTACCGACGGCGGAAATGGTTTCCTGCCGCAGCTCGTCGGCGATCTGGCGAAGCTGATCGGGGGCCAGCTTGCGCAGGTCGGCCGGGACGTCGATCCGGTCGAGCAGGGGCGTTTGGGGACGGTCGTTCATGAAAGGGAATCGATCCTCAAATGGTCCAGTCGCGGGCTCAGGCGCACTTGGCGCAGGTGCCGAGCACTTCGATGACCGGGCGTTCCGCGGTGAAGCCCTCATGGGCCGCCACCTGCCGCACGTCTCCGGTCAACGCATCGTCATCGACATGGGTTGCCTCGCCGCATTGGCGACAAACGAGGAAAATGCAATCGTGAAGACAGCCGGGGTGGGCATTGGCCACATAGGCGTTGGCGCTTTCCACCCGCATGGCCAGGTTGCTGGACACGAACAGGTCGAGGATGCGGTACACGCTGTTGGGCGCGACTCGCTTACCGCGCGCTTTCGACACCGCATCGGCGATGTCATAGGCGGATGTAGGCTTCTCTTCTGCCGCCAGCGCTTCGAAAATCGCAGCGCGCATGGGCGTCCACTGTTCGCCTTTCTCCTCCAGCGTGTGGCGGGCGGCATCCGACAGGGGTCGGCCGGCATGTTCATGATGATGGTGCGAAGCCATCCATCCTATCTATGCCTCTGCGGTCAAAGCGGCAAGGGGCGGTGGGCCTTTCCGGCGGAGCAAATCAGGCCGGCACGGCTGTTCCCTGTGCCGTCCCGTCAAGAGGCCCCTTTTCCAGCAATCCTTCCTGCTTGGCGACAATGGTTGCGACCAGCACCTGCCCCGCCACATTCACCGCCGTCCGCCCCATGTCGAGGATCGGATCGATGGCCAGCAGCAGCCCGGCGCCCTCCAGCGGCAGGCCGAGGGTGGAAAGGGTGAGGGTCAGCATCACCGTCGCGCCGGTAAGGCCGGCGGTTGCCGCAGAGCCGATCACCGAGACGATGATGATCAGCGCATAGTCGATGCCGTGCAACGGAATGCCATAGAAGCCCGCGACGAAGATCGCCGCAATCGCCGGATAGATGGACGCGCACCCGTCCATCTTTGTGGTGGAGGCGAGCGGCACGGCGAAGGCGGCGTAGGCGCGCTCCACCCCCATCTGCTCGGTCACGCTTTCCGTAACGGGCAGGGTGCCCACGGACGAGCGGGAGACGAAGCCCAACTGTATGGCCGGCCACGCGATCGAGAAGAAGCGCAGCGGGTTGATGCCGTTGAGGATCAGCAGCAGCGGATAAACGCCCAGGATGATGATCGCCAGGCCCAGATAGACTGCGCCCGCGAACGCGCCGAGCTGCGCCAGCGCCGTCCAGCCATAGGTCGCAACCGCCGTGCCGATCAGCGCCGCCGAACCGATGGGGGTCAGCCGGATGATCCAGCCGAGCAGCGTGCGCACGACCGCCAGCATCGACCGGATGAAGGCGAGGAAAGGGTCCGCCCGCTCGCCCAGCTTCAGGGTGGCGAGCCCGACCGCGATGGAGATGACCAGAAGCTGCAGGACATTGAACGACAGGGTTGTCGTCGCCTTGCCGTCGTCGGCGATCTTGGTGCTGCCGGACAGGCCTAGCGCATTGTCGGGCACCAGCCCTTTCAGGAAATCCAGCCAGCCGCCCACTGATCCGACATGCCCGGCGGGAATGGGCGCGCCCCTTACGCTGAGGCCGGGCTGGATCAGAAGGCCGACCGCCAGCCCAATCACCACGGCGATCAGCGCAGTGATCGCGAACCAGAGCAGCGTTCGTCCCGCCAGCCGCGCCGCATTGTCCAGCGCGCGCAGATTGGCGATGCTGGCGACGATGGCGGCGAATACGAGGGGGGCGACGATGGCCTTGAGCAACTGGACGAAGATGCCGCCGATCGTCTTGAGCGCCACCGAAAGGCCGTTCAGGTCGCCGTCCGCGCTGGGACCTAGTGACCGCGCCAGCAGCCCGAGCAGCAGCCCGGCGACCATGCCGACCAGCACCTGAAATCCAAATCCACGATGATTGATGGTCATATCTGGCGTCCCTTAACCTGCCGTCGCATATCGGTGGCCAATGCCGGTCTTGCGACCAAGCATTTCTAGCAACCGGGAAAGCGCGGATAAGGATGCCCTCTTTCCGCAAACGCCAACCTTCTCGATTGGCGCGCGGTTCCCTCTATGCCACACAGACGGCGACAGTCCATCGGGGAGCGCAAATATGAGAATGTCCGCCACGCATCTGGGGTCGGCCCTGATCGCTATGCTTGCGCTCGGCGGATCGCCGGCGACGGCGGCCTCCGACCCGGTGGCGGCCAAAGAGGTGCTCAAGCGCTCTGTCGCCTTCGAATCTTCGCTGGGCAAGGGGCAGGTGCCCGCGCTCGCGGCCTATTATGCGTCGGTGCTTAAGCAGGCCGGCTATGCCGATGGCGATATCGAGATCACGCCGATGGGCGAGACGGCGACGCTCGCCGCGACGCTCAAAGGCAGCGATCCGAAGCTCAAGCCCATCCTGCTGAGCGGCCATATGGACGTGGTGGCCGCCAACAAGGCGGACTGGACCCGTGATCCCTTCGTGCCCGTCGAGGAGAATGGCTATATTTTCGGCCGTGGCGCGGAGGATAATAAATATGACGTCGCGATGATGGTTTCGACGATGGCGCGGCTGAAGAAGGAAGGGTTCAGGCCGAAGCGCGCGATCATCCTGTTGCTGTCGGGCGATGAAGAGACGTCGATGACGACCACGCAGGCGCTGGCGAAGAAATATGGCACCGCCGAACTGATGCTCAATGGCGATGGGGGCGGTGGATCGCTGACAGAGGATGGCAAGCCCATCCTTTACAAGATCCAGGCAGGCGAGAAGACCTACGCGGATTTTGAAGTCAGCTTCACCGATCCCGGCGGCCATTCCAGCGCACCGACCGCGACCAATCCGGTGTACCGGATGGCGAAGGCGCTTGAGCGGCTTGAGGCGTATAAATTCCCGCCCATGTCGAACCAACTGACGATCGCGACGCTGAAAATCGCCGCCACGCAGAACAAGGACAGCAAAATCAGCGCGGCGCTTGCAAATTATGCCGCCAATCCGAAGGACGTGGCGGCGGCCGATCTGCTGTCGACCCGCCCCGAATTTATCGGCCAGATCCGCACGACCTGCGTGCCGACGCTTGTCAATGGCGGTCACGCGGAAAATGCCCTGCCGCAACGCGCCGCGTTCACCATCAATTGCCGGATATTCCCCGGCGTGCCGGTGGAAGCGGTGAAGGCACAGCTTGTGCAGGTGATCGCCGATCCCACCGCCACCTTCACGACGAAGGGCGATCCCACGTCCAGCGACGCTTCGCCCCTGCGCAAGGATGTGACGGCTGCCGTGACCAAGGCGGTCCATGCCCGCTATCCGGGACTGCCGATCGTTCCCGGCATGGATGCGGGGGCCACCGACAGCCTGTACTTCCGCGCGCTTGGCATTCCTTGCTACGGCGTGTCGACACTGTTCATGAAGTCGAGCAACAGCTTTGCCCATGGCCTCAATGAACGGGTGCCTGTGGCGGGAATCGGCGCGTCGCTCGATCAATGGTATTCGGTGATCATTGCGATATCGAAATAATCCTAATAGACGCGCCGCTTGCGTGAAACGCCATCCTGTTTTACAATCGAACAACAGGAGAAAATATTTGGTCGCACTCGCCCCTGTCGCATCACAACCCGATCCGCTTGAGGGCTGGAGCCTTCCGGCCTGGACCTATGACGACCCTGATTTTTTCCGGGCGGAGCAGGAGAAGGTCTTCGCCGCGAGTTGGCAGGTCGTCTGCCATGTCAGCGACGTGGCGGGGCAGGGCGACTGGCACAGTCTGGAATTTCTGGGCGAAAGCATCATCGTCATCCGCGGTGAGGATGATAAGGTCCGCGCCTTCACCAATGTGTGCCGCCATCGCGGGTCGCGCATCGTTGACGGCGCGAGCGGCTGCGCGAAGAAGCTGGTCTGCCCTTATCACGCCTGGACCTATGAGCTGGACGGCCGGCTGAGCGGCGTGCCGCGGAAGAGCGACTATCCCGGCCTCGACACCAGCCGCCATGGCCTGACGCCGGTGGATATGGAGATATGGCGGGGCTTCATCTTCGTTCGGCTGGCGGGCGACGGGCCATCGGTTGCCGCCATGATGGCCCCCTATGACGATCAGGTGGAGCCTTACCGCTTCGAGGACCTGCGCGCGCTTGGCCGGGTCACGCTGCGCCCGCGCGCGGTGAACTGGAAGAATGTCGCCGACAATTATTCCGACGGCCTGCATATCCCCGTCGCCCATCCCGGCCTCACCCGCCTGTTCGGGCGCAGCTATGGCGTGGAGGCGGAGGAAGAGGTCGACCGCATGTGGGGCGATCTGGTCGAGCGCCCCTCCGTCAACTGGTCGGAGCGGCTGTATCAGAAGCTGTTGCCGGCCGTGCCGCATCTGCCGCACGCGAACCAGAAGCGCTGGCTCTATTTCAAGCTGTGGCCCAACGTCGCCTTCGACATCTACCCCGATCAGGTGGACTTCATGCAGTTCCTGCCGGTCAGCCCGACCGAGACGCTGATCCGCGAGATCAGCTATGTCCTGCCGGACGACCGGCGCGAGATGAAGGCGGCGCGCTACCTCAACTGGCGCATCAACCGGGAGGTGAATGCGGAGGACACGATGCTGATCGCCCGGGTGCAGGACGGGATGCGCTCGCGCAGCTTCTCCATCGGGCCGCTGGGCAAGAGCGAGGTATGCCTGCGCAGCTTCTGCCGCCGGATGCGCGCCCTGATCCCCGAAGCACGGCGCGAAGAGCGACCGGCGGCGGGGTGGTCCTCACATTCCCCTCCCTTTCAAGGGAGGGGCTAGGGGTGGGTGCGAGCGTAGCGAGCCCCTTCCTGCCTTTCCGCGGATAGTGGCGGCGGGGCCCTTGAGCCCCCGCCGCCACTTCACCCACCCCCGGCCCCTCCCTTGAAAGGGAGGGGGGAGACCATGTGATGACCAAAAGATACGACGCCATCATCATCGGCGCGGGCCATAACGGCCTCGTCTGCGCTTTCTATCTCGCCCGTGCGGGGTTGAAGGTGCGCATGCTGGAGCGGCGCAAAGTCGTCGGCGGGGCGGCGGTGACGGAGGAGTTCCATCCCGGCTTCCGCAATTCGGTGGCGAGCTACACCGTCAGCCTGCTGCAGCCCAAGGTCATCGCGGACATGAAGCTGGCCGACCATGGCTATCGCGTCATCGAGCGGCCCATCTCGAATTTCCTGCCGCAGGAGGATGGCGGCTATCTGAAGCTGGGCGGCGGGCTCCAGCGCACTCAGGCCGAGTTCAAGCGCTTCTCCGCCAAGGATGCCGCCGCGCTACCGGCATATTATGATGCGCTGGAAAATGTCGCGGAGGTCCTGCGCGGACTGGCGATGACGGCGCCGCCGAACATCGGCGACGGCCTGCGCACGCTGATCGACGGTGTGAAGCAGGGCAGGGCGCTGTCGAAGCTGAGGCTGGAGCAGCAGCGCGACGTGCTGGACATCTTCACCAAGTCCGCCCGCACCTTCCTCGACAGCTGGTTTGAGAGCGAGGCGGTGAAGGCCGCGTTCGGCTTCGACGCGGTCGTCGGCAACTACGCCTCGCCCGATACCCCGGGCAGCGCCTATGTCCTGCTGCACCACGTGTTTGGCGAGGTGAACGGCAAGAAGGGCGCCTGGGGCCACAGCATCGGCGGGATGGGCACAATCACCCAGATCATGGCGCGCGTGTGCCGCGACATGGGTGTCGAGATCAGCGTCGAAAGCCCGGTCGCGCAGGTGCTGGCGGGCAGCGGAACGGTCGCTGGCGTGCGGCTGGAAAGCGGCGAGGAGATTGCGGCGAAATATGTCGTCGCCAATGTCGGGCCAAAACTGCTCTACGAGAGGATGATGGCCCCGTCCGACTTGCCGCCCGACTTCCTCAAGCGGATCAAGGCGTTCAAGGCGGGTTCGGGCACCTTCCGAATGAATGTCGCGCTCTCGTCGCTGCCGCGCTTCACCAGCCATCCCGAACCGGGCGAGCATCATCAGTCGGGCATCATCATCGCGCCGACGCTCGACTATATGGACCGCGCCTTCATGGACGCGAAGCGGGACGGCTGGTCGAAGGCGCCGATCGTCGAGATGCTGATCCCCTCGACCGTCGACGACAGCCTGGCGCCGCAGGGCTGCCACGTCGCCAGCCTGTTCTGTCAGCAGTTCGCGCCAGTGCTGCCCGACGGCCGTGACTGGGACGATGAGGAAGAGAAGGCAGCAGATTCGATCATCGACACGGTCGAGCGCCACGCGCCGGGCTTCCGCGACTCCATCATCGCCCAGACGCGCCTCAGCCCGAAGGGGCTGGAGCGCAAGTTCGGCCTCACCGGCGGCGACATCATGCACGGCAACATGTCGCTGGACCAGCTATGGGCCGCGCGCCCCGTCCTCGGCAATGGCGGCTATCGCGGGCCGCTGGCGGGCCTCTACATGTGCGGCGCAGGCACACACCCCGGCGGCGGCGTCACCGGCGCGCCAGGCCACAACGCCGCCCGCGTGATTCTGTCCGACGGCAGTTTGTTCGGACGGATGCGGGGGAAATAAAGTCCTGTTTCCGGTTGGCCCAATCAAACCACACCCGTTCGTTTCGAGCGCAGTCGAGAAACCTCGCGCAGGCTTCTCGACACGCTCGAAGCGAACGGAGGTTGGGGAATGGCGGGTAGACCTAAGCCAGCGCCGCCCCGGCTTCCCTCCGCGCCCACCAGTAAAGCGGAAATCCCGCCAGCATCAGCAACAGGCTGTAGCCGCTGATATCCAGTCCCGCGCCCCACAGGGTCCAGAGTGAATAGACGACGCCCACGGCCGCCACGGGCAACACCAGCCGGAACTTCAACGCCGTCAGCGCGCAGCACAGGTAGAGCCACAGCGTCGCCGATGTGGAGAGCAGCGCCATCGTCTGGAACAGCTCGCCCATGCCGCGCAGGCTGTTCGACAGCAGCAGCAGGCTGCCGATGATGCTGGAGATGACGAGCGCGCGGACGGGCGTGCCGCGCGCGTCCGTCTTGGCGAACCATTGCGGCAACTGGCCCGCCCTTGCCATCGCCAGCGGCACCTCGCCTTGCAGCAGCAGCCAGCCGTTGAGCGCGCCGATCGCGCTGATCGCTGCGAAGAGCGCGATGAAATAGGAGGGGCCGGGCGACCAGAAACGCGCGACGAAGGTCGCGAACGGCGCATTGCTCTTCGCGGCCACGGCTTCGGGCAACAGCAGCGCGATGCCCGAGCAGATGAGCAGATAGATAAGTCCCGTAACCGCCGTGCCGATCATCGTCGCACGCGGGATGGTGCGGGCCGGATCGGAAACCTTGCCGGCGCAGGCGCTCGCCGATTCAAAACCGAGCAGCGCCCACAGCGTCAGCGCGGCCGACGCCGTGACGGAGGGCAGGTGCAGTCCCTCCGCGGGGAAAGGGCGGAGCGGGGCCGTGCCCTGCTTCACCAGCACGACCACGATGATCACGAACACCACCAGTAGCGGGATGAGCTTCAGGGCCACGGTCAATATCTGGAATCCCCCTGCCGCCTGCGCGCCCCGGATGTTGAGCAGGGTCAGCAGCCAGAGCAGGGCGAAGCCCGACGCCGCCGCCAGGCCGGGCGCCTTGCCGATCACCGGCAGGAAGAGGCTGAGATAGCTGATCGCCGCCACGGCGATCGCGACATTGGTCGTCCAGATCGACACCAGATAGATCCAGCCCACGGCAAAGCCCATGATCGGGCCGAACGCGGCCGCCACCATCTCCGGCGGGCCGCCTGTACCGGGCAGGCGCTTGGTCAGCGCCGCCAGCACCCAGGCCAGCGCCAACGCCCCGCCGATCGTCAGCACCCAGCCCGCGACGGCGTTCCATCCGAAGGGGGCAAGCGCAGCGGGCAGCAGGAACACGCCCGACCCGATCATGTTGCCCATGACCAGCGCGATGCAGGCGAGGAGGCCCAGCGGCCGGGTGGATGTCATGCCGACATCAGACCCCGGATTGCGGGCGAATGCAAGCGGGCGATAAGCGTTTCAGCCACGCCCCTCCGCCCGTAACGGAGGGGCGCGACCCGATCAGAATTTGAAGCCCACCTTCGCGCCGATGGTGCGCGGCTGGATGGGCGTGCGATAGATCTTGGGTCCAATCGCCGTCACGCCCTCCGGATCGCCGCAGGTCGTTTCCAGACACTGGACGCCGACGGTCGAATAGGCCCGCTTGTCGAACAGGTTGGTGGCGAACAGTTCCGCCGTCCAGATGCCCATGGAAAATCCTGCGTTCAGATCCACCGTGGCATATCCTGGCAGGTCGCCCTTGATCCCCGCTTCCACGGTGCGCAGGTCGGTCGTCCGCTTGCCTTCATAGACCATCGCCGCTTGCAGATGGACGTTCGACTCCCCGATCGGGAATTCATACCGGGCAACGGCATTGGCCTTCAGCTTGGCGGTCACCGGCAGGCGCGTGCCTTTCGGCCCCAGGATGGGGTCGCCCGGCGAACAGTCCGACGCGCAATAATCCTTGGTTAGCTTGGCGTCGTTATAGGAGCCGCTGCCGGACAGGGTCAGGCCGTCGATCGGCCGGGTCCACAATTCCGCCTCCACGCCGCGGATGCGGGCGCGGCCTGCATTCTCGATCTGCGTCAGGCCGTTCGCGCCCAGCACGGAAATCTGCAAGTCGGTCCAGTTGAGCTGATAGATCGCGCCATTGAAACGGATGCGATTGTCGGCCCAGCTCGTCTTCCATCCGATCTCGTAATTCTCGATGAAGTCGGCATTGTATGGCGGCAGGTCACCACGCCGGTTGATGCCGCCCGGCCGATAGCCGCGCGAGGCGGTGCCATAGATCAGCGCGTCATCGGTGAACTTGTAGGTGACGTTCAGCTTGTGCAGCCAGCCGACATCCTTGGTGCTCTTGTCGAGGTTGGTGCAGGGCGATCCCTTGACGACCGCCGGTCCCTGGCAGGCATAGACCGGATTGCTGCTGAACCCCGGATTATTATAGCCGAAGAAGCCCACCAGGCTGTTGTCATATTTGTAGATGCGCGCGCCCATGGTGACGCTCAGTTTTTCCGTCACATCGGCGGTCAGCTCGCCGAACGCGGCATAGTCGCGGTCGACGCGCAGCTGCTTGGTCAGCCAGATATTGTCGACCGTGCCCGGCACTTGCTCGACATCGGCCAGATTGTCGATGATATAGTGCTGCTCGATATTATGCGCCTGCCGCTGGTAGAATGCGCCGCCGACGAACCGGACCACGCCGTCCGACGGCGAGGTGAAGCGCAGTTCATGACTCTGTTTCGAAAAACGGTCGATGCCCAGAATATATTGGTTCGGGCTGATGATGTTTCCATCATTGTCGTACAGGGAAGCGCCCGAGCCGAACAGCGCATCATAGAAATAGGCATAGTCTGCATAGTCACTATGGGTCGTGACTTTCCGCTTCAGGTACGACCCGGCATAAGTGACGTCGAAGCTGCCGATCTTCCCCTCGATGGTCAGCGCGGCCTGATACCAATTGTCCTTCGCGCCTTCCGGATTGAACTGCATCGTCTGCAGGTCGCCCAGGCCGCTTTCTACCCCGAAACTGCCGTGCGACCTTTGCTTCTGGCCCATCACCTGCGGGGTCACGGTCCAGCTGTCGTTGAGGTCGATCTTCAGCGCGGCGCGGCCGCCATAGGTCTCGACGTCATTATAGTCCTTCTTCACATAGGGCGCGTTGGACAGGGTGATGCCGGAGGTGGGGAAGGTCAGGCTGCCCGCGATATTGTCGATATAGCCCGCATCCTTCTTGTACCAGCCGACCGCGCGCAGGGCCATGCTGTCGCTGATCGGCACATTGACGAAACCTTCTGCGGTATAGCCTTCGCCGCCCTTGGCGACTGAGTTCCCCTCGAAATCCGCGCCCATCTCGAACTTGGACGTGTCGGGCTTGTTGGTGATGATGCGGATCGTGCCGGCCTCGCTCGACGCGCCGTACAGCGTGCCCTGCGGCCCGGCCAGCGCCTCGACCCGGGCGATGTCATAGACATGGACGTCCAGCGCGCCCTGAATGGTCGTGATCGGCTGCTCGTCCAGATAGATGCCGACCGAGGGCTGCGACGCGGAGTGGTTGGCGTTCTCGCCGCTGGCGACGCCGCGGAAATACACCTTGGCCGAACCGGGTCCGCTGGTCTGGTAGGATACGCTGGGCAGGTAGCGGGCATAGTCCTCGAACTTCTGCACCTGCATCTGCTCCAGCTTCGCCGTGCCGAATGCAGTGATCGCAATGGGCACGTCCTGCAGGTTTTCGGACCGCTTGGTGGCCGTGACGATGATCGCGTCGCCATCGTCGGTCGCTGCGGCCGTGGCCTCCTGCGCGAAGGCCGTGCCGGACAGGGTCAACATCGTGGAAGTGAGGAGCAGCGCCGCGCTGGTCGTGCCGGCGCGACGGAGAGAGGTGAACTGCATGGACGGCCCCTTTATACCTGCTTGTTCTACGCGATGCAGTTCCCCATTTTTTGCATTGCGGCGCAAGGCGGATTTTTACAGGCGTATGACAAGTGTAACCGAATTTGGGCGGCTGTTGCACATTCGCCACGATTTCGACCTCGAATCAGCGCGATAGGTTCATTTTGACCAGTTTTTCGCGACATCGCCGAGCGCGTCGCGCAATGGATCGAGCCATGCGTCGTAAGGCCGCCAGCGGTCCATGCCGTCCCGGTTGATCGGACGGCGCACCTGCTCGCTGCTTGCCGTCCGGACGGCGCGATCATTCTCATGGAAGCGCAGGCAGGCGGGATCGAAGGGCAGGCCCACATGGTCCAGCAGGCGGCGGACCTCGCCCTCCGGATCGTCAACCAGCCGCTCGTGGATCACCCGGTGGACCCGGCCGGGCAGCACTGCGTCGAAATGCCGCATCAACCGCACATAGTCGGCATAATAGCCGCCCATGTCGGCAAGGTCGTAGCTGAACGCCTGCCCCCGCGCGAAATGCTGGCGGAAATTGGAAAAGCAGCAGTCCATGGGGTCGCGCCGGGCGTCGATGATCGTTGCATTGGGCAGGATCAGGTGAATGAAGCCCAGATAGGTCCAGTTGTTGGGCAGCTTGTCGATGAACAGTGGCCCGTCCGTCTTGCGCTGGACGCGCGTGCGGTCGAGATATTCCGCGCCGAGCGCCGCCAGCTGCTCCGGCGTCATGTCCGCTACGGCATCGGTCCAGCCGGTCGGGCCGCCGCCGCCTTCGCGGCCCTCGCGCAGCGCCATCGCTGGAATGTCGGGCAGCTCCATGGTCCCCTCGACCATCGGGTGGGAGGCAAGGATCTGCTCGATCAGTGTCGATCCGGCGCGCGGCATGCCCAGGATGAAGATGGGGTCGCGGGCGGGATGCCCCTGTCCGGCGCGGGCGGTCAGGAAATCGGGGGTGAAGCGGGCGATGATCCGGTCGACCAGCCCGCGCATGTCGGCCATGTCATAGTCCAGATCCGCCTTCCGCAGGCGATTGCCCTGTGCATAGTGGCGGAAAGACTCTTCCCATTTTGCGGCATCCTCCATCGCCTTGCCCAGCGCGAAGTGGAGGTGATAGCGATCCTCGCCCGACGTCGCGCCGCTCTCCAGCGCCGCCTGCATCGCGCTGACATCGGCGTCGGAAAAACGCACCGTCTTGAGGTTGGCAAGGCTCCACCACACCTCGCCCAGCGCCGGTTCGGCGTCCAGCGCGGCGCGGTATGCGGCGATGCTGTCCTCCTGTCGTCCGACCGTCTTGAGGATATGGCCGTGGCTCATGTGCAGCTTGGCGTGATCGGGGAAGCGACGGGTCAGTTCCTCGTACAGTTCGACCGCCTCCTCATAACCGCCGATCCGGCCGAGTGCTGCGGCCTTCAGGTTGCGGCTGGATGGATCGTCGGGCGCGTCGGCGAGCACAAGATTGAGCTGCGCGATCGAATCCGCGAACCTGTTCTGCTTGTAGAGCACCGTCGCCAGATTGGCCCGCGCTGCGCCGAATCCCGGCGCCAGCTCCACCGCGCGGCGCAGCAGATTCTCGCTATCGGTCAGGCGGCCGATGCGCGCGGCGAGTTCGGCCAGCATGCGGATGGCGGCGATATCCGTGGGCTGATCGCGCAGCCGACCCTTCAGGATCGGTTCGGCGACATGCAGTTCGTTCGCATAGAGCGCTGTGGCGGCGTTGATCAGCTCCGGATCGTGGATCGACTGGCGCGCGGCTTCCAGATCGGCCGCCTCCGCGTCCTCCGTCCGGCCAAGCCTGCGCAGGGCGAGGGCGGACAGGCGATGCGCTTCGGCCAGCTCGGGCCGGGCGGCGACGATCTCGCGCAACTGGGCCAGGGCGACGGTTGGGTCGGACCCAAGCGTCCGCCGCGCAAAGGCCAGCGCATCGGTGATGGAAATGGCGGGGGCGGACTGGGTTCGGGCCGTCATGTGCCGGTGATAGCGCCTTCGCCCTGTCACGCCTAGCTATCACGCCTAGCTATCACGCCTAGCTGCCACGCCTAGCTGCCACGCCTAGCGGGGAGCCGGACCGTTCGCTATATGCCCGGCATGACGATTACATCTGTAAAACTGGCCGCCCTGCTGAGCGGCACGCTGGACGCCGATACGGGCGCCGCGATCGAGGATATCCTGACCCCTGCCGGCGTGGCTGGGAGCGGTGCCGATACCGTAAGCCGCGCGGAGTTTGCCGTGGCGATGACCGTTGCGCTGCACTGGCGACTGCTGAAGCGCGTGCCGACGGGCGAAGCCTATGCCGCTGACTGTCGCGCGGCGGGGCGGAAGATCATGCTGGACCATGGCGCCCTGCGCACCGTGGCGCTTGCCGACGGGAAACCGACCGGAGCCATTCCGGCGGGGGTTGCCGCCTTCACCCGCATCCTGGAGCCGCTCGGCTATACGCAGGCGGACATCTATCCGCTGGAGCGCCTGAAGATGACCGGCTTTGCCTATTGCCATCAGGACGCGCCGGACGAAATTGCGCAATTCTTCATCAGCGAACTGCATGTCGATCGCTTCGATGCGGCTTTCGCGGCGGCGGCGGGCAGGGTGTTCGGCGCGACCGTAGATCCGCTGGACGACGCGGCGCGCCGGGCGCTGGCCGGTTTCGCGCAGGATGGCACGGTGTCGCTGGATGTCGCCCAGGCGGCGATGCCCTCCATCGTCGGTGCGTTCGACCGCCACCACGCCGCGCCGTCGCTGGCCGATTATGAGGTGCTGAAGGCCGCGAGCGCGGAGGCTGCATGGATGGCGACGGAGGGCAACGCCTTCAACCACGGCACTGACCGGGTCGAGGATGTGGACGCCGTTGCCGATGAGCAGCGGGCGATGGGCCGGGCCATGAAGGACCGGGTCGAGGTGTCGGGCAGCGGCCGGGTGCGCCAGACCGCTTATCGCGCCGATTGGGTGGAGCGCGACTTCACCGGCAAGGCGGGCGAGGTGCTGACGCTGAAGGTGCCCGGCTCCTTCTATGAATTCATCGATCGCGCAAGGGACCCGGAGAGCGGCAAGCTGGACCTCAAGTTCGACAGTGCCAACGCGCAGGGCATCTTCAAGATGACGGCCTCGCTGGACGCGTGAGCCTGTTGGGTCTGACGGGGGAATGGGGTGGCTGGAAGCTGGCCGCCCTATGGACCTTCCGTCCTAGTGACATCCCGCACGACTGCCACTAAGACCCCGTCCATGCTGGGGGCGATCAGACATTCGGACAAGGCGCGGGCGCTGTTTGCGGCGCTGGCCCTGCTCGTCCTCGCCATGCGCGTGCTGATGCCCAGCGGCTTCATGCCGGTCGCTACTGCGCAGGGCGTCATGGTGACGCTCTGCACCGGGCAGGGCGCAGTCAATGTCATCGTCGACCGGGACAAGAGCCCAACCAAGCCCGATCAAAAGGGCATGGCGGGCGAACATTGCCCCTTCGCCGGCGGAGCCGCCGCGCCACTGCTCGCCGATGCGATGCTGGGCGTCACGCTTCCCGCATGGCAGCTTGCAATCGGGCCGATCGCCTTTGCCCTGCGCACCGGGTGGATCGCCCGGCTGGCCGCGCCGCCGCCGCCGTCATCGGGACCACCCGCCGCCGCCTGACGCGGCGGTTCCTGCCCCAAATCCTCGAACCGCCCTCCTGCCCGGACGCGCTGCGTCCGGACGCTTGCGCTATTCGAAGGCTATTTCCATGTTCATATCGTCGCGCGCCTGTGGCGCCGCCTGTCTCGCCGCCCTTGCGGGCTTTTCTCCCGCGCTCCATGCCGAGGAGGATGCCGCCGAGCGCGCCGACATCATCGTCGTCGGCCAGACCAATGCGCCGATCACCATCGAGCCACGCGGCCTGTCTGTCAGTCTGGGCGAGGAACAGTTCGCCGGGGTCAATGCCTTCAATGTCGAGGACCTGATGAAATATGCGCCCGATTTCTTCGTGCGCAGCCGCTATGTCGGCGACAATAATGGCGTGCCGGGGTTTCGCGGCACGCACTCGACCCAGTCGGCGCGCGCGCTGGTGATGGTGGACGGCTTCGTCGTCTCCAACTTCCTGGGCAACAGCTTCGGCTTCCCGCCCGCCTGGGGCGTGGTGTCGCCGGGCGAGGTGAAGCAGTTCGACATCGTCTACGGCCCCTATTCCGCCCGCTATTCCGGCAATGCGATGGGCGGCATCGTCAACATCACCACCCGCGCGCCGGAACGGACGGAGGCGTTCGTGAACGTTCAGGGCTTCGTCCAGCCCTATGACCAATATGGCACCCATGACGAGTATTGGGGCTGGTCGGGCGAGGCGGGCTTTGCGCTGAAACAGAAGGATGGACCCTTTTCGGTGCGCGTCTCCGCCCGTCGACTGATCAATGAGGGCCATCCCCAGCAATTCTACCAGTTCGGCTACAGCGCCGCCAACTACGCCAATCCCTCCGCGGGAACCCCCGTTACCGGGGCAGTAGTGGATAAGGGCCTCATCCCCGTAACCGGAACGAACGTCGTTGCACCAATCGTCGGCGATTATTCCTCGATCGACACGCGGCAGGATCAGGTGCGCGGGCAACTGCGCTTCGATCAGGGCGATGTGCATGCCGAGGCACTGTTCACCTATTGGTGGAACGAAGAAAAGACGCTCGACCCCAAAACTTACCTCCGCGACGCCAATGGCAATCCCTATTATGGCGGCGGCCTCGTCAGCTTCGACGGGCATACATATAGCCTCAACGCCGCATCGACCTTCAACTGGGGCATAGCGCGCAAGGATGAGTGGCTTGCCGGCTTGAAGCTGGCGGCCCCGATTCTCGGCTTCGACACCCGCATCGCGCTCTCGACCCTGCGCTTCGACCGGCAGGACGCGCTGCAATCCAATGGCTACGCAGCGGGCCAGACCAACGGCGCGGGGCAGATCACCTCGCAGGGGCCGACGGGCTGGTACACGGGCGACTTTCAGGCCACGCGCACCTTTGGCGCGCACAGCGTCGCCTGGGGCCTGTCCGGCAACCGCTACGATACCGACCGCAGCGTCTATGGCACCGCCAACTGGCGCGACGCGACCGGGCGCACCTTTCGCAACCGCACCTTCGGCCGCACCCGCCTGCTGGGTGCGTTCGTGGAGGATGAGATCGCAATCGCTGATGCGATGACGCTCACGGCTGGCGTGCGGGCGGAATCCTGGCGCGCATTCGGCGGCGGCCTGACGGCGGTCGCCTCGACCGGCGCGCTGGCGGGACAGGCGGTGACGCAAACCTATGCCAGCCGCAGGGACAGCGCGATCAGCCCGAAACTCGCCCTGCGCTCGGGCTTCGCGCCGGACTGGTCGGCCGAACTCAGCCTCGCCACCGCTACCCGCTTCCCGACGGTGGGCGAACTGTTTCAGGGATCGCTGAACGGCGACGGCAGCTTCAACCAGAACAGCTTCGATTCGAACCTGAAGCCGGAACGGAGCCGGGACGCCAACCTGCTGCTGCGCCATGCGATGGGTCCGGTGACGCTGACCGGCAGCCTGTTCTACCAGCGGGTCCGCAATGCGATCTTCAGCTATGTCGGCTTCAATCAGAATGGCGTGTCGACATCCAGCTACAAGAATATCGACCTGACCCGGCAATATGGCGCGGAACTGATCGCGCAAACGCGTAACTGGCCGGTCGAGGGGCTGGATATGGAGGCCAACGCCGCCTGGATCGATGCGCAGACAGTGCGCAACAGCGCCGATCCGCTGTCGGAAGGGGTGCAGTTTCCCCGCATTCCGCGCTGGCGGCTGAACGGCAGCATCCGCTATGCGATCACGCCCAGCCTGCAATCCTCGCTCGGTTTCCGCTATGCGTCGCGGCCCAATACGGACCTCGACGGGCTGCAGCGGGGGGATACCTATGGCTACACCTCGGAACTGTTCGCGCTGGACGCCAAGCTCACCCAGCGCTTTGGCAACGGGATGCGGCTGTCGGCTGGCGTGAACAATATCACCAATGACAAGGCATGGGTGTTCCATCCCTATCCGCAACGCAGCTTCCTGATAGAGGCAGGGTGGACGCTATGACCATGACGAACGCCCAGCGACAGGAAAACCGATACCGCACCGTGTGGCGCTGGCATTTCTATGCCGGGCTGTTCTGCGTGCCGTTCATCCTGTGGCTGTCGGTGACAGGCGGCCTCTACCTGTTCAAGCCGCAGATCGAGGCGATGATAGACCGGCCCTATGCTGGGCTGGCCTATACGGGTGAGCTTGCCAGCCCCGCCGAACAGGCGCGCGCAGCGACAGCGGCCGTGCCGGGGTCCGTACTTCATCGCTTCGTCCTGTCGGACCGGATCGATCAGGCGACGCAGGTCGTGGTGGGGAAGGGTGCGGAGGAAACCCGCGTCTATGTGCATCCCCAGACGCTGGCCGTCCTCAAGACGGTGGGGGAGGAGGACCGGATGATGCGGGTCGTCTTCCGCCTGCATGGCGAACTGATGGCGGGCGCGTTCGGATCGATGCTGGTGGAACTGGCGGCAAGCTGGGCGATCGTCATGCTGCTGACCGGACTGTTCCTGTGGTGGCCGCGCGCGGGCGCAGGGCTGGGGGGAACGCTTTATCCCCGGCTACGGCGGGGCAAGGCAGTTTTCTGGCGGGATTTACACGCCGTTACAGGCATTTGGATATCGGTCTTGGTGATCTTCCTCATCCTCACTGGCCTGCCTTGGGCCAACAATTGGGGCAATTATCTGAAGGCGGTGCGCGGCGTCGCCGCCGGCTATGCGGAAAAGCAGGACTGGTCGGCAGGCAGCGCCTCCGATGCCCGCGACCGGGCGGCGCTCGACAAGGGGGCGCGCATGATGATGGGCGAACATGCGGACCATGGCGGCATGGTCATGATGCATAGGGCCGGGCCGCTGGGCGCGCTGGACATGATCGTGCCGCGCGCGCAGGTGCTTGCGCTGGCCGGGCCGGTGGAGATTTCGCCGCCGACCGGCGCGGGGGGCATCTGGATGGTGAAGTCCAGCGCCGCCAACCGGCCCCTGCGCACCAGTATCGGCATGGACGGCGCGACCGGCGCGATCGTCAGCCGGGAGGATTTCGACCAGCGGCCCTTCGTCGACCGCGCGATCGGCATCGGCGTCGCCGCGCATGAGGGCGCGCTGTTCGGGTGGCTCAACCAGTTGATCGGGTTGGCGACGGTGTCGGGCCTGTTCCTGCTGGCGGTGTCCGCCATTGTGATGTGGTGGCGCAGGCGTCCGGGCGGCGCGCTCGGCGCGCCCGCGCCGCAGGGCGTGATCCGGCATAGCTGGTTGCTCGTCGGGCTGGTCGTGGCGCTCGGCTTCGTCGTGCCGCTGTTCGGGATCAGCCTTGCGCTGGTCGTCGCGTTGGAGCGGCTCTTGCTGCGGCGGACTGCCGGTCCTGCGCAATGGTTGGGATTGCGGGTCGCCTAGTGGGATGGCTTGCCCTATGGCCGGGCATCAAGGAGACGACATGGCCGATCTGTATCTGAAGGCGCTGGAATCGGAGCGCAGGAAATTATGGGCTGAATGCCGGCTCAAAGGGCTCGCCCGCGATACGCCGGAACGGCTGCGCATTGCCGAGCTGGACAAGCTGCTTGCCGAGCATAAGGCGAAGAAAGCGAAGGCTTAACCGGCCTTTGCCAGCGCGTATGCCTGTGTCCCGCGCGTGATGACCCGGTCCTCGGCCAGCACGGCGTCCGGCTCCAGATCCTCGCTCTTTTCCAGTTCGGCATAGAGCGGTGCGAAGTCCGTCTCCATCGTCTGACGCAGCAGGTCGTCGAAGCTGTCGATCACGAAATAGCTCTGCTGATAATCGTCGATCCGGTATTTGGTCCGCATCAGCCGCTTGAGGTCGAAGCCGATGCGGTTGGGGGAGGGGTCGTCCAGCGCGAAGGTGGACTCGCCGAAGGACGAGACGATCCCCGCGCCATAGAGCTTCAGGTCGCCGCCTTCGCGGATCAGCCCGAACTCGACCGTGTACCAGTAGAGCCGCGCCAGCTTGTGCAGCGCGCCGAAGCCCAGGCTGCGCAGGCCGCCCCGGCCATAGGCTTGCATATAGTCGGCGAAGACCGGATGGGCGAGCAGCGGCACATGGCCGAACACATCGTGAAAGATGTCCGGCTCCTCCAGATAGTCGATCTGGTCCGGCGTGCGGATGAAGCGCCCGGCGACGAAGCGGCGATTGGCGAGATGGTCGAAGAATATGTCGTCGGGCACCAGTCCGGGCGCGGCGACCACTTGCCAGCCGGTGCGTTGCATCAGCCGTTCGTTCAGTTCCTCGAAATCGGGAATGCCCGGGTGGCCCATCCGCAGCACGTCCAGCCCGTCGAGGAACGCCTGCGTGACGCGTCCGGGCAGCATCTCCGACTGGCGCGCGAACAATTGGTCCCACATGGCGTGCTCGGCCGGCGTATAGCTGTCCCACGCCTGCGGCACCGTCCAGTCGGCGGCCGCGCCGGGCGGCGGAGAGAGGGGAAGGGACGAATCTGCGGCCATTTCCAACATATGGGGAACATAGTTTCGTTTGTCACTAGTTCAGCGACCTTAAGTCTCCTTGCCTTGCGTTCACTTCGCCATGAATTTCGTTCGCGGTGGAGCCTCTGACCGTCCGGACCGTTCAACCGGACAGACCTGCCGAACAAGGACCGACAGCTACATGATCCAGCATGACACCGCCCGCTATAATCAGGTCGCCCGCTGGCTCCACTGGACCATCGCCCTGCTGGTGATCTTCAACATATTGGGCGGCCTGTTCCATGACGCGCTGGGCAAGCTGTTCCCCGTGATGCCGCTGCACAAGGCCGCCGGGATCACCATCCTGTTCCTGACCCTCGCCCGCATCGCTTGGCGCCTGTCTCACCCCGTGCCGCCGCTACCCGCGGCCATGCCCGCCTGGGAAAAGCTCGCAGCCAACCTCACCCATTTCGCCTTCTACGCCCTGCTGCTCATCGTCCCGCTGACCGGCTGGATCATGACCTCCGCCGGGGACCGCCCGCTGACCTGGTTCTGGTTGTTCGACATTCCCAAGTTCGGCGTGACGAAGCAGGACGCGATCTACGGCCTCTCGCACGAAAGCCACGAACTGCTGGGCCTGCTGTTCGGCGCCTTGGCGCTGCTCCACATCGGCGCGGCGCTCCGCCATCATTTCGTGCTGAAGGACGGCGTCCTGCGCCGGATGCTCGCCTAGACCAGCCGCTCCCGGAACCATGCGGCGAGTTCGTCCTCCGGCAGGTCACCGGAGGCAAGGGCGAGCATCGTCCGAATGGCGTCCGCCTTTTCAAAGGCAAGCGTTGCTTCATTGATCATCAGAAATAGACGCGCTGCGACCCACGCCGTTCTTTTGTTGCCGTCGACGAAGGGATGGTTGCGGGCAATGCCGAACGCATAACATGCGGCCAGTGTCGCAAGATCATCCTCGCCATAGCTCCAGCGATTGAGCGGACGGGCAAGCGCTGATTCCAGCAAGCCTTGATCACGGATTCCAGAACCGCCGCCATGCTCGGCAAGCTGCCGGTCATGCACCGCGAGAATGATATCCTGCGCGATCCAGCGAGGTTCGCGCCTTTCATTGTCGGTCATTTTGCCAGAACACGCAGGATATCGCGATCCTTGCGCATGATATCCTCGGCCATCTGCATGGTCTTTTCAAATTCCGGGTCGGACGCGGAAAGGCGCAGACCGTCGGGGGAATCGCTCAGATACACATCATCCCCAAGCGCAACGCGCAGGCGCGCGAGTACTTCCTTGGGCAGGATGACCCCGGTCGAATTGCCGATCTTGATGAGTTTCAGTGGCTTGTTCATACCGATGTTATAACAGGGCGCGCTCCGGCTGGCAATCGCCCTAGAAGCGGCGCGTTACACCAGCATAAAGTTCAGCATCAGGGCTGTTATGATTAAGGCCGGCAACGCCCCCCATGTCGAGTTGCAGATTATCGCTGGGCTGCCACGCTAGGGAAACACTGGCCAATGCCTGGGTCGCGTGACCGGACGGATCATTGTCCCGCGTGGCCTGGAATTCCAGGGTGCCGGACAGGCTCTTGGTCAGATCGATGCCCAGTCCCACGACGTTGCCCCAGGCGAGATGGCGACCGTTCCGATCCCCATCCACGGCGGCATCCGCTTCCGGCGTCAGGCTCAGCGTCACCGCCTCGGTCAGGCTGAAACTCAGGGGAATAAGCAATCCGAAGGCGGTATCGCCCGCGCCGATCGCTTTGCCACCCGTCGGCAGGGTGACATAAGGCATAAGCGCCGCCGAGAAGCCCGAGCCATCCGGATTGGCGAGGTTCTGCTTTACGGCAAGGGTCAGGTCGCCGACTCCGGAGGCGTTGGTGACGGCGCCGCTCACGCGGTCCTGCTCGCGGACATGGCCGAAAGCTGTCCATCCGGCCTGCAGTTCCATGGCGTCCGTTACACCCAGCCGCAAGAGGATGTCGCCCGCCAAGAGGCTGTCGGTCCGTGTTTCGGCGTCCTGTTCGCGCGTCCAGTCAAGCCCGGTCTCGACAACCAGATGGCCTTTGTCCACCGTGCAGGCCGGGGTGCCCAGGCCAGGACGATCGGGGCAAAGGTCACGAAGGTCCTGGGCCTGCGCTGCACTCATGCCGGACAAGGCGGCGCAAAGGGCGAAAAGGCTGGAACGAAGCGCTATATTTGGCATATTATGATCCCCCATCGGCTTTGCCCCTCCGCTAGGGTGGAGCGGCTGCCGGAACGCGTTTGAACCCTGCGAGGTTCCCGCCCGCGCTTGACACTAATCGCCCGACTCAGTAAGGGCGACCCATCCCGACACGATTGGTACCGGCAGCGCAACGCGCTGGCCGTCTTTTTTGCGTCCGGGATGATGCAGCTTTGAGATGGGGCGCCGCCACACGCCCCGTGGAGCAGGAGACTAGATTACATGGCACGTATCGCGGGCGTTAACCTGCCTACAAACAAGCGCGTTATCATTGCGCTCACCTACATCCACGGCATTGGTCGCAAGACCGCCGTCGACATCGCAACCAAGCTGGGCATCGACCAGAGTCGCCGCGTCCAGGACCTTTCTGACGCAGAAGTGCTGCAGATCCGTGAAGCGATCGACGCCGACCTGACCGTTGAGGGCGATCTGCGCCGTGAGACGGCGATGAACATCAAGCGTTTGATGGATCTCGCCTGCTATCGCGGCCTGCGTCATCGCAAGGGCCTTCCGGTTCGCGGCCAGCGCACGCACACCAATGCGCGTACCCGCAAGGGCAAGGCCAAGCCGATCGCCGGCAAGAAAAAGTAAGCCGCGCGCCCCGTCTTGGGGCTGGACGCAGCTTTTTCAGGTTTCGAGTAGGATTTAGCAAATGGCACGTGAACCTCAGCGCATCAAACGGCGCGAGCGCAAAAACATCTCCAGCGGCGTCGCGCATGTGAACGCCAGCTTCAACAATACGATGGTCACCATCACCGACGCCCAGGGCAATGCGATCAGCTGGTCGTCCGCGGGCATGATGGGATTCAAGGGATCGCGCAAGTCGACCCCTTATGCGGCGCAGGTGTGCGCCGAGGATGCTGGCCGCAAGGCGGCCGAGCATGGGGTCCGCACCCTTGAGGTCGAGGTCAAGGGCCCGGGTTCGGGTCGTGAATCGGCCCTGCGCGCGCTGCAGGCCGTCGGCTTCACCATCACGTCGATCCGCGATGTGACGCCGATCCCGCACAACGGTGTGCGTCCTTCCAAGCGTCGTCGCGTTTAACGCTTCTGCCGTTTACGGGGGCGGCGGACGCGCCACCCTCCATTTTTGCACCGGCCGGAGCTTTCCAAGGACCACCCAGAGCGGTTCCGGCCACATTCCCAGGGGAATTACATGACTGTCAACATGAAGAACTGGCAGGAATTGAAGAAGCCGAACGCCCTTGAGATCAAGGTCGGCGGCGAAGGCAAGCGGAAGGCGACGTTCGTCGCCGAGCCGCTGGAGCGTGGCTTCGGCCTCACGCTCGGCAACGCGCTGCGTCGCGTCCTCCTGTCGTCACTTCAGGGTGCGGCCGTGACCTCGATCAAGATCGAGAACGTCCTGCACGAATTCTCCTCGCTTGCCGGCGTTCGCGAGGATGTCACCGACATCGTCCTCAACGTGAAGCAGATTGCGCTCCGCATGGAAGGCGAAGGCCCCAAGCGGCTTCAGCTGGCTGCGACGGGTCCTGCGGAAGTCAAGGCCGGCGACATCGCCGTGTCCGGCGACATCGAGGTGATGAACCCGAACCTGGTCATCTGCCATCTGGACGAGGGCGCGACCCTCAACATGGAACTGACCGCTGACGTCGGTAAGGGCTATGTCCCCGCCGTCGCCAACCGTCCGGCCGATGCGCCGATCGGCCTGATCCCGATCGACGCGCTCTACTCGCCGGTTCGCCAGGTCGCCTACAAGGTGGACAACACCCGCGTCGGCCAGGAACTGGACTATGACAAGCTGTCGCTGACGGTCGAGACCGACGGCACGGTTACCCCGGAAGACGCGGTGGCCTATGCCGCCCGCATTCTCCAGGATCAGCTGCAGCTGTTCGTCCACTTCGAGGACGCGCTGCCCGCAGCGGCTCCCTCGATCGGCGGCGGCGCGGTTTCGTCCGCTTCGGAAGGCGAGAGCGACACGAACACCATCAACCGCTACCTTCTCAAGAAGGTGGACGAGCTGGAACTGTCCGTCCGTTCGGCCAACTGCCTCAAGAACGACAACATCATCTACATCGGCGATCTGGTCCAGAAGACCGAGGCCGAGATGCTGCGCACCCCGAATTTCGGCCGCAAGTCGCTGAACGAGATCAAGGAAGTGCTGTCGTCCATGGGTCTGCGCCTTGGCATGGACATCCCCGGCTGGCCGCCTGAGAATATCGAGGAAATGGCCAAGAAGCTCGAGCAGGAACTGCTGGGTTAATTACTCCGTCATCCCCGCGAAGGCGGGTTGACGTGAGGCACGTGACTCCCGTCAACATCTCCGGACCTTGCGTCCGGGGTTGGGGTGGGAGATGGGTTCCCGCCTTCGCGGGAATGACGAATGTAAGTGGGCGGCCACGTCACCGCCTGGTCTGGGATACCTGATACGGTCCCTTAACGAACGGAGTACGGAATATGCGTCATAAGGTTGGTCATCGTAAGCTGCAGCGGTCCTCGGGTCACCGCACCGCGCTGCTCCGCAATCTGGCGGCCTCGCTCATCAAGCATGAGCAGATCCTCACCACCACGCCCAAGGCGAAGGAACTGCGTCCCTACGTCGAGAAGCTGATCACGCTGGCGAAGAAGGGTGGCCTGTCCAACCGTCGCCTGGCGAACAGCCGCCTGATGGACGATGCGCAGCTGGTCAAGCTGTTCGACGTTCTGGCCGAGCGCTACAAGGATCGCAACGGCGGCTACACCCGCGTGATCAAGGCCGGTTTCCGCGCGTCGGACGCTGCGCCGATCGCGATCATCGAGCTGGTCGACCGCGACGTTTCGGCCAAGGGTCAGGACTCCGGTCCGGTCCAGAACGCCGATGAGGACGAGCTGGAAGCCGCATAAGCGCGCTGCCGGCCCCACAAGGGCTGGAAATGCTTCACAAACAGGCCGCCGGTCCGTAGATCGGCGGCCTGTTTTGGTCTGGAGAGGATGAATATGCGCGTGTCCGCCAGGCTGCTGGCATCGCCCCTGGCGATGTTCGCGCTGATCGCTGTCGGCGCGCATGCGGAGCCCACCAAGGGTGCTCGCACCAGTTCCAGCGCCGAGAGCGGCCCTGTCATTCATTACCCCGCCACCCGAAGCCTCGATCTGGTCGAGGATCATTTCGGTGTGAAGGTGCGCGATCCCTATCGCTGGCTCGAACAGGATGTGCGGCAGGACAAGGCCGTCGAGGATTGGGTCTCTGCCGAGAACCGGGTGACCAGAGCCTATCTGGACAAGCTGCCGGGCCGGGACCAGCTCCGCAGCCGCATGGCGAAGCTGTTCGACTATGGGCGGTTCTCGACGCCGCGCAAGGCGGCCGGCCTCTATTTCTATACCTATAACAGCGGCTTGCAGAACCAGTCGCCACTCTATGTGCGCCAGGGTCTGCATGGCGATCAACGGCTGCTGCTCGATCCTAACACGCTGACGGACGACGGGACGACGGCTCTGGCGGAGTGGGAGCCAGCGCCGAACGGGCGCCTGCTGCTCTATGCGACGCAGGATTCCGGGACGGACTGGCGCACGCTGAACCTGCTGGACGTAACGACCGGCCGGACGCTGGACGAGCATATTCCCTGGGTGAAATTCTCCAGCCTCAGTTGGGATTCCCGGAGCGGCGGCTTCTTCTATTCCCGCTTCGACGCGCCCGAGCCGGGGCAGGCGTTTCAGTCGGCCAGCCGGGGGCAGAAGGTCTGGTATCACCGGGTCGGCACGCCGGTTGCGGAGGACCGACTGGTCTATGCGACGCCCGACCGGCCCGAACTCAGCCACCGGGCGCGGGTGACGGATGACGGCCAGTGGCTGGTCATTACCTCCTCGCGTGGCACGGAGGACAGGCAGGAGATCAACCTGATCTCGCTAGATGGGTTTGCGGCCGGGGGTGCCGTAAAGATCAAGCCGCTGGTTCGCGGGGTGGAGCATGAATGGCGCTTCGTCGGCAGCCGCGGCAATATCCTCTGGTTCCTGACCGACCTTGGCGCCCCCGGTAACCGGCTGGTGACCCTGGACGCCGCGCGTTCCCACCGCAGGCCGGTGGAGATCGTGCCGGAGCGCACCCAGACACTGGCGGGCGCGTCGATGATCGGCAACAGGATCGTCATCGCCTATCTCGCCGATACCCGCACCTATGCCGAGCTGATTGAGCTGGACGGGCGCAGGGTGGGCGATGTGCCATTGCCTGGTGTCGGCACCGCTGCGGGTTTTTCGGGCCGGGGCGGGGACCCGGAAACCTTCTTCAGCTTCTCCGGCTTCACCATGCCGTCAACCGTCTATCGCTACGACACCGGCAGCGGGACCATCGAGATATTCGCGCAACCGAGATTTGCGTTCGATCCCGAAGGTTTTGTCACCATCCAGGTCACCTATCCTTCGAAGGACGGGACGATGATTCCGATGACGATCATCCGGCGCAGGGATATCGCCATCAGCGGCAAGACGGCGCCGACCCTGCTCTACGGTTATGGCGGCTTCAACATCTCGCTCAATCCGGGCTTTTCGGCCACGCGTCTCGCCTGGCTGGAGCAGGGCGGGGCGGTCGCGATCGCCAATCTGCGCGGGGGCGGGGAGTTCGGCCAGTCCTGGCATGACGCCGGGCGGCTCAAGAACAAGCAGAATGTGTTCGACGACTTCATCGCCGCGGGCGAATATCTGAAGGCGAACGGCTATACCGGCCAGGATCAACTGGCGGTCGAGGGCCGATCCAATGGCGGCTTGCTGGTCGGCGCGGTGGTCAACCAGCGGCCAGACCTGTTTGCCGCCGCATTGCCCAGCGTCGGCGTGATGGACATGCTGCGCTTCGACAAGTTCACGGTCGGGCGCTTCTGGATCGACGATTATGGCGATCCGTCCAAGGCGGAGGATTTTCCGCTGCTCTACAGCTATTCGCCCTATCACAACATCCTGTCGGGTAAGGACTATCCGGCGATATTGGTGACGACCGGCGATACTGACGATCGCGTCGTTCCGGCGCACAGCTTCAAATATATCGCCGCGCTGCAGGCGGCGGATGTGGGGTCGAAGCCGCATCTGATCCGGGTGGAAACGCGCACCGGCCATGGATCGGGCAAGCCGATCGACAAGGTGATCGACGAATATTCCGATATGTACGCCTTTGCGGCTTTCTGGACGGGCCTCAAAATATCCGATCCCGACTGATCGCGCTTTTCCGATTTGTTCAGACAGCCGACAGCCGGCAGGGTATAGGAAGCAGGCAATACAGCAGAGGATATGGCCATGCGGCTCGGACGGATTGCGATGGGTTCACTGGTTGGCGCGGCGCTGGTCGTGGGCAGCATCAGCCCGGCCATGGCGCGCGACGGCCGCTGGGATCGCGGCTATGGGCGCGGCTGGGGCGATTACGGTCATCGGCATCATCGCGGCAACGGGTTCGGCTTTGGCGACGCAGTCGGCGTTGCTGCGCTGATCGGCGCCGTCGCCATCGTCGCCAGCTCCATGAAGAAGGACCGCGATTCGCGCGACCGTTCCTATGATGGGGACAATAGCGCGTCCACGTCGACGGACAGCCAGGATCGCGCGGGGCGCGACAATGGCGATTACGCCGACAACACGGCCCGCAGCTATCCCGGCGGCCCCACCGCCGACAGCAACGATAGCTATTCCGGCAAGGGCGACATCGCCAACGAGGACGCGGCCGTCGATGCTTGCGCTGTCGCGGCGCGGGAGGAGGCATCGGCCAACGGCACCTATGCCGAGGTCAAGGATATCGGCAATCCGCAACCGATCAGCGGCGGATGGAACGTCGATGGTAATGTCGAGCAGCGCACGGGCTATCGCAACGGAAACGGCAAGCTGCGCCGCTTCACCTGCACGGTGAAGGACGGGCGCGTCGCTGAGGTCTATCTGGGCCGCGATCCGGCGACGATCTGATTGTGCGTTTCTGCAGCGCGAATATCTGACAAACTTGCGCCTGCGCATTCCGGGCGGTAGGCGCGTGCCGGCATAATCCCGCCATACAGCCCATAGGGCGTCCGGAGTTCCCATGCCCTTGTTGGGCCACACGCATCGCAAGGCCGCCACTGCCTTCATTCTGGTGACGGCGCTGCTCGACATCATGTCGCTCGGCATCGTCATCCCGGTGCTGGCGCCCCTGATCGAGCAACTGGCGGGGTCGCAGCATTATGCGGGCCTGTGGAACGGTGTGTTCGTGTCGCTTTGGGCGGCGATGCAGTTCATTTGCTCGCCGATTATCGGCTCCCTCTCCGATCGGTTCGGGCGGCGGCCGGTCGTCCTGTTGTCGGTCGCGGGACTTGCCGCCGATTTCGTGCTGATGGCGGTTGCGCCCAGCCTGTGGTGGCTGGCGGTGGGCCGGATGTTGGGCGGCATCACCTCGTCCAGCTTCACCACCGCCTTCGCCTACATGGCCGATGTCACCCCGCCGGAAGAGCGGGCGAGGGGCTATGGCCTGTTGGGCGCGGCATTCAGCGCGGGGTTCGTCGCGGGGCCCCTGATCGGAGGAGCCTTAGGCGAGATATCGCTGCGCGCACCCTTCTGGGCGGCGGCCGGGCTATGTGGAATTGCATTCCTCTACGGATATTTCGTTCTGCCGGAATCGCTTGCTCCGGAAAAGCGCATGGCTTTCTCCTGGCGGCGCGCCAATCCGTTTGGGGCCATGCGCCTGCTGCGGTCGCACCCCGAACTTACCGGCCTCGCGATCGTGAACTTCCTTCTATACTTCGCCCATCATGTTTTTTCCGCCGTGTTCGTACTCTATGCGGCGGAACGCTATGGCTGGAGCGCGTGGCAGGTCGGGACATTGCTGGCGATGACGGGCGTGCTGGACATGATCATGCAGGGCTTGCTGGTTGCCCGCGTGGTGAAACGGTTCGGCGATCGGCGGACGATGACCATCGGCCTGTGCTTCGGTGCGATCGGGCTGGCCAGCATGGGTCTTGCCCCGACCGGATGGCTGTTCGTCGCCGCCATGTTCCCCAATTCCCTTTGGGGCCTCGCCATGCCGACCATCCAGTCGCTGATGACCCGCCATGTGTCGGAATCGGAACAGGGCCAGTTGCAGGGCGCGAACAACAGTGTCGGCAGCATCGCCGGCGTCGCCTCGCCGCTGTTTTTCGGCACGGTCTACACTTTGTCCGTTGGTCCCAATCCGGTTCTACCGTTCATCGGCACTGCTTTCCTGTGTGCGGCGCTGGTGCTGGCGCTCGCCGCCCTCATCGGCCGCATCGGGACGGCGCACGGGGAGGAGGGGGCCTCGCTGGACTTTGCCGGTCCGTCGCATTAACCGCCCGGCATCCCCCCGGCGCGCGAGAAAGGCGATTCGATGACCCTCCCCGTCCAGGACTCGATTCTGATAGTCGATTTCGGCAGCCAGGTGACCCAGCTCATCGCCCGCCGGGTGCGCGAGGCGGGCGTCTATAGCGAGATCGCCCCCTTCAACAGCGCCGCCGAAGCCTTCGAGCGGATGAAGCCCAAGGGCGTCATCCTGTCGGGCGGTCCATCCTCCGTCATGTGGGACGACAGCCCCCGCGCGCCGCAGGCGATGTTCGATGCCGGCATTCCGATCCTGGGCATCTGTTACGGCCAGCAGACGATGATGCAGCAGCTTGGCGGCAATGTCGAAGGCGGCGAGAGCGGCGAGTTCGGCCGTGCCTTCATCGAGGTGAAGAAGAGCTGCGCCCTGTTCGACGGCCTGTGGGCCGAGGGTGAAAAGCATCAGGTGTGGATGAGCCACGGCGACAAGGTGACCCAGCTCGCACCGGGTTTCGAGGTTGTCGCGGTCAGCGACGGCGCGCCCTATGCCGTCACCGCGAACGAGGCAAAGCGCTTCTACGCGACGCAATTCCACCCCGAAGTCGTTCACACGCCTGATGGCGGCAAGCTGCTGGCGAATTTCGTGCGCCACGTCTGCGGGCTGGCGGGCGATTGGACGATGGCTGAGTTCCGCGCGACCAAGATCGCCGAAATCCGAGCGCAGGTCGGCGATGGCAAGGTCATTTGCGGCCTGTCCGGCGGCGTCGACAGCGCCGTGGCGGCGGTCCTGATCCACGAGGCGATCGGCAGCCAGCTAACCTGCGTATTCGTCGATCATGGCCTGATGCGGGCGGGGGAGGCGGATCAGGTCGTCTCGCTGTTCCGCGGCCACTATAATATCCCGCTCGTCCATGTGAATGCGGAGACGCTGTTCCTGGGCGGGCTGGCGGGCGTCACCGATCCCGAAGCCAAGCGCAAGTTCATCGGCAAGACCTTCATCGAAGTATTTGAAGATGAAGCGAAAAAAATCGGCGGCGCGGATTTCCTGGCGCAGGGAACGCTCTATCCCGACGTGATTGAGAGCGTCAGCTTCACCGGCGGCCCCTCCGTGACGATCAAGAGCCACCACAATGTCGGCGGCCTGCCGGAACGCATGAACATGAAGCTCGTCGAGCCGCTGCGCGAACTGTTCAAGGACGAGGTGCGTGAACTTGGCCGTGAACTTGGCCTGCCGGAAATCTTCGTCGGCCGCCACCCCTTCCCGGGGCCGGGCCTGGCGATCCGCATCCCGGGCGAAGTCACCAAGGAAAAATGCGACATCCTGCGCAAGGCCGATGCCGTCTATCTGGAGGAAATCCGCAACGCGGGCCTCTATGATGTCATCTGGCAGGCGTTTGCCGTGCTGCTGCCGGTGCGGACCGTCGGCGTCATGGGCGACTACCGCACCTATGACAGCGTCTGCGCACTCCGGGCGGTGACCTCCACGGACGGGATGACGGCCGATATCTATCCGTTCGACGCCGCGTTCCTGAGCCGCGTCGCCACCCGCATCATCAACGAGGTGAAGGGCATCAACCGCGTCGTCTACGACTATACGTCAAAGCCGCCCGGTACGATCGAATGGGAGTAAATCGGATAAAGTGAGCTTCCGGGGGATGCTCACCCGATTTACTCGGCGCTGCAAGGCGCCGCAGTGACCTTCAATCCTGAAAGCAGCCTCAGGCCGCGCTCTCAATCCCCAGTTCCGCAAGTTTGCGGTACAGCGTCGAACGACCGATGCCCAGGCGGCGCGCGACCTCTGTCATGCGTCCCCGATAATGCCCGATCGCCAGGCGGATGACGTCCGCCTCGATGTCCGCAAGCTGGCGGACATGACCGTCGGTCTCGAACAGGGTAATGCCTGCCGCGTCGTCGTGCGTGTGGGATGCGGCGCGCGATCCGGCACCTTGGCGCGTCATGATCTGCGAGGAAATCTGCGGGAAGTCCTGCGGCGTCAGTGCATCGCCCTCGCACAGCACGGCAGCGCGGAAGAGCGCGTTCTGCAACTGGCGAACATTGCCCGGCCAGTCATGCTGCATCAGGAGCGCCACGGCCTCCGCCGTGATGCCCAGGCTGCGCAGGCCCGGCTGGGTCGCGATCCGCGCCAGCAGGTGGCGAGACAGGGCGGGGATGTCGCCAATCCGTTCGCGCAGCGGCGGAATGGTGAGCTGGACGACGTTGAGGCGGTAATAGAGATCTTCGCGGAAGCGCCCGGCCTCGACCTCTTCGAGCAGCTTGCGGTTGGTCGCGGCGATCACCCGCACATCGACATGGGTCGGCATGCGCGCGCCGATCGGCTGCACTTCGCCATCCTGCAGGACGCGCAGCAGCTTGACCTGCGCGTCGAGCGGGAGTTCGCTGACCTCGTCCAGGAAGATGGTGCCCATGTCGGCGCTGACGAAGCGGCCCACCTGACGCTCGAACGCGCCGGTGAACGCGCCGCGCTCATGACCGAACAGTTCTGATTCCACTAGGTTGGTGGGCATCGCGCCGCAGTTTACCGTGATCATTTCCTGACGGAAACGGGGCGAAGCGGCGTGGATGGCGCGGGCGAGGACGTCCTTGCCGACGCCGCTCTCGCCTTCGATCAGGACCGGGATGCGCGCGCGGGCCGCCTTCGCGGCAATCGCCAGCGCGGCGCGGAATTGCGGCGCGGAGCCGACGATTTCCTCGAACGCCAGCGGCGCGGAAATCTTCTCGGTCAAGGGACGGAGTTCGCCGTCCTCCTCGCTGTGATTTTGCGTCGCGTTGAGCGCGGCGAGCAGACGGTCCGGCGCGACCGGCTTCGACAGATAATCCGTTGCGCCGGCCCGCATCGCGTCGACCGCGACGTTGACGCTGTTATGCGCGGTCAGGATCAGAACGGGGAGATGTGGGCGCCGGACGCGGATATCCCGGATCAGGTCGGCTGGCTCATAATCCGGGCTCCAATGATCCAGGATGATCGCATCGAGGCGCATGCCGTCCTGCGTGCCGAGCGTCGCGAGCGCGGTTTCGCCGTCATTGGCGAAGATCGTGCGCCACCCTGCACGAGAAGCCAGAGCGCCGACAAGACGGCGCTGCGCCGGCTCATCATCGATCAGCATCACCATCGGCGTACCGTTATGTGCCATTTAACCCCCGTGAATCCCGAATGGGCACATTTCTAGCGGAGCAGGGTAAAGACCCGCTTAATCGGGGAGATTTTCTTTGAGAGAGTTTTCTCCTGTCGAAAGTGTAGGGTTGAGAGGATGTAATCTTGCTTATAAGAGAGCCCGGACAGAATTTTGTGTAGGGGAAAACGGCATGGCGTCCGGCATGGATATGAAAAGCGCGAACCAGACCTATGAGAGCTTCATCGGGTTCGTGAAATTTGGGACAATTGCCTGTCTGGCCATCGGCGCCCTCGTCGTCCTTCTCATCTCTTCCTGATTTCGCCCCGACTAGGAGGGGGACAATAATGAAAATAGCTGTGTTGAAGGAGCTTGCCTCCGGCGAGCGCCGCGTCTCCGCATCTGCGGAGACGGTGAAGAAGTATATTGCATTGGGTGCAACCGTTGCGGTCGAGACCGGGGCGGGGCATCAGGCTTCGGTCGCTGACGCCGATTATGCCGCTGCGGGCGCGACCATTGGCGATCGCACTGCGACAGTGAAAGACGCCGGCATCATCCTGGGCGTTCAGGCGCCCGAAGCAAGCACGCTGGCCGGCGCTGCTTCTGGAGCGATCGTCGCGGCATCGTTCAATCCGTTCGGCGAGCGGGCGAAGGTGGACGGCTATGCCGCCGCCGGGCTTGAGGCGCTGGCGATGGAGTTCATGCCGCGCATCACCCGCGCGCAATCGATGGATATCCTCTCGTCCCAGTCGAACCTGTCGGGCTACAAGGCAGTGCTGGACGCTGCGGCGGAATATGGCCGCGCCTTCCCGATGATGATGACGGCGGCAGGCACGGTGTCGGCCGCCCGCGCCTTCATCATGGGCGTCGGCGTCGCCGGGCTTCAGGCGATTGCAACCGCCCGCCGTCTGGGCGCGCAGGTGTCTGCCACCGACGTGCGCGCCGCGACCAAGGAACAGATCGAATCGCTCGGCGCCAAGGCGATCTTCGTCGAGGCGGTTAAGGGCATCGAGGGCGAGGGCACCGGCGGTTACGCGACCGAGATGTCGGACGAGTATAAGGCGGCGCAGGCCGAACTGGTCTCCGCCCACATCGCCAAGCAGGACATCGTCATCACCACGGCGCTCATCCCCGGCCGTCCCGCGCCGCGCCTCATCAGCGACGCACAGATCGCCAGCATGAAGCCGGGCAGCGTCATCGTCGATCTGGCGGTGGAGCAGGGCGGCAATGTCGAGGGCGCCGTCGCCGGCGAAGTGGTCGAGCGACATGGCGTCAAGATCGTGGGCCACCGCAACGTGCCTTCGCGCCTCGCCGCCGACACCTCGGCCCTGTTCTCGCGCAATCTCTACAACTTCCTGTCCGCCTTCTGGGACAAGGAGAAGAACGCGCCGGTGCTCGACGAGGAGATCGGCAATGCGATCCGCCTGACGCAGGGCGGCAAGGTCGTAAACGAGCGGTTGCTCTGATTTTTCCAGTCGCTGCGGGGTATGCCCCGAGCGACGACTAGGGGGTCAATATGGACTTCGTATCCATTCTATCCATCTTCGTAATGGCCTGTTTCGTGGGCTACTACGTCGTCTGGTCGGTGACGCCGGCCCTGCACACGCCGCTGATGGCGGTGACTAACGCGATTTCGTCCGTCATCATCGTCGGCGCGCTTGTCGCCTCGGCCGAGGCCGGTAGCGCGATCGCCAAATATCTGGGCCTGCTGGCCGTGGTGCTGGCGTCGATCAACATCTTCGGCGGCTTTGCCGTGACCGAGCGCATGCTTGCCATGTACAAGAAGAAGGAGCGCAAGTGATGCACGAAGTCGCTGCAGTCCCGCCCTTCGTGGCGCTCGCCTACCTGATCGCAGGCGTCCTCTTCATCCTCGCGCTGCGCGGATTGTCGAGTCCTGCGTCCAGCCGCACCGGCAACCGCTTCGGCATGGCCGGCATGGCCATCGCCATCGGCACGACGCTGTACACGCATGAGATTGCGAATTTGCCCGAGATCATCGGCGCGATCGCCATCGGCGGCGTCATCGGCTTCGTCACCGCACGCAAGATCGCGATGACCGACATGCCGCAGCTGGTTGCGGCGTTCCACAGCCTCGTCGGCCTCGCCGCCGTGCTGGTGGGCGCGGCCGCCTACCTCAATCCGGGCGCGTTCGGCATCCTGGATACGGTCACCGACCAGATCCATAACGCCAGCCGCATCGAACTGGGTCTTGGCGTCGCCATCGGCGCGATCACCTTCTCCGGCTCCGTCATTGCGTTCCTGAAGCTCAACGGCAATATGTCGGGCAAGCCGATCATGCTGCCGGGCCGCCATGTCATCAACCTCGGCACTCTGGCAGCTATCCTGGGTTTGATCGCCTGGTTCTACGTGATGGCCGCGCCAACGGTGGCTGCGCCATGGCTGTTCTGGACCGTGATCGCATTGAGCTTCATCATCGGCTTCCTGCTGATCATCCCCATCGGCGGCGCGGACATGCCGGTCGTGGTGTCGATGCTGAACAGCTATTCGGGCTGGGCCGCCGCCGCGATGGGCTTCACGCTGGGCAACAGCGCGATGATCATCACCGGCGCGCTGGTGGGCTCGTCGGGCGCAATCCTCAGCTACATCATGTGCAAGGCGATGAACCGCAGCTTCATCAGCGTTATCGCTGGCGGGTTCGGTGCCGACGCAGGGCCTGCGGGCGCCGGCGGTCCGGTCGTCGACCGGCCGTACAAGCGCGGCTCGGCCGAGGATGCGGCGTTCCTGATGAAGCAGGCGGAAAGCGTCATCATCGTTCCGGGCTACGGCATGGCCGTCAGCCAGGCGCAACATGCGCTGCGTGAAATGGGCGACCTGCTCAAGAAGGAAGGCATCAGCGTCAAATATGCGATCCATCCGGTCGCAGGCCGCATGCCCGGCCATATGAACGTGCTGCTGGCTGAGGCCAATGTGCCCTATGACGATGTGTTCGAGCTGGAGGACATCAACGGCGAGTTCGGCCAGGCCGACGTCGCTTTCGTCATCGGCGCGAACGACGTCACCAATCCGGCCGCCAAGACCGACAAGACATCGCCGATCTACGGCATGCCTATCCTCGACGTCGCCAACGCCAAGTCGGTACTGTTCGTGAAGCGCTCCATGGGCGGTGCTGGCTATGCCGGGGTCGACAATGAGGTCTTCTACATGAACAACACCATGATGCTCCTCGCCGACGCCAAGAAGATGGTCGAGGAGATTGTGAAGGGTCTCGCACACTAAAGGGTTGCCCCTGCGCCCGACGATACCCTAACCCCGTTCGTGTCGAGCGAAGTCGAGACACGCCGCGCGCTCATGCCGGTTCTCGACTTCGCCCGAACCGAACGGTTTTTTATGCCCAGGGGACTTCATGCGTAAAATTGGTCTGATTGGTGGTCTCAGCTGGACGTCCACCGCCCGCTATTATGAGATCATCAACCAGGCGATCCACAAGGCGAAGGGCGGCTTCCACAGCGCGCCCTTGCTGATTGAGAGCCTCGACTTCGCCGAAGTCGCGCGCTGCGCCACGCAGGATGACTGGGACTGCGCATCCTCGCAGCTGATCGGCGCGGCGGCGCGGCTGGAGGCGGCCGGGGCCGAGGCGCTGCTGATCTGCGCCAATTCCATGCACAGGGTCTATGAGCGCGTGCAGGACGCCGTCAAAATCCCGATCATCCATATCGCCGAAGTGGTCGGCGCCAAGATGAAGGCAGATGGCATCAAGACTGCCGCCCTGATCGGCACCCGCAACGTGATGACGGAGAAATTCTATCGCCAGCGGCTGGTCGCGCATGGCGTATCGCTGCTCCCCGCCGACATGGAGCTGGCCGACCGGATCGACCGCATGGTCTATGACGAACTGGTCGTCGGCAAGATCAGTCGCGAATCAGAGCGCTACATGAAGTCGGAACTGACCGACATCGCCAAGGAAGATGTGCAGGCCGTGGTGCTGGCCTGCACGGAATTGGAGCTGATCGTCGACGTGAAGGCCAATGTGCTGCCGATCTACGATTGCACCTCCATCCATGCAAAAGCGGGCGTGGATTTCATCCTGGCGGAATGAGACCGCTTTGACGGTCCGCCGGATTGCAAATTACTTCATGACTTAGTGCAGCGAAAACGGATGGATCGCGTTATAAGCGGTTCATCGGAGGAGTAGGGCGCTGCAGATCCATGACTGAACCTCAGGAGCTTGATTGGGAGGCGCGCCGTCTCCAGGCCCTTCTCCAATATGATATTCTCGATACGCCCCGCGAAGAGCCCTTCGACGAAGTCGCACGGCTGGCCGCCGAAATCTGCGAAACGCCGATTGGCGTGGTCAACCTGATCGGGGAGGGGCGGCAGTTCTTCAAGGCGGAAGTCGGCCTTGGTGTTCGGGAAACACCCCTGGAAACATCGTTCTGCGCCAAGGCGATCCTGGAGGAGGACTTCCTGCTGGTGCCCGATGCGACCCAGGATTCCCGGTTCGATTGCAACCCGCTCGTCACCGGCGAACCGCATCTGCGCTTTTATGCCGGCGCCCTGCTGAAAACACAGGATGGGCTGCCGGTCGGCACGTTGTGCGTGCTCGGATTCGAACCCAAGACGCTGTCTGCGCTGCAACAGCAATCGCTCAAAGTGCTCGCGCGCCAGGTCATGGCCCAGATGGAACTGCGCCAGGCGCTTCGGCGACAGGGGGAAAAGGACGAACGTTACCGCACCTTGTTCGAATCCATGGACGAAGGGTTCTGCGTCATCGAGTTCATGGATGGACCGCATGGCCCGTTGAGCGATTATGTCCATATCGAAGCCAACGCAGCCTATGCCGCCAATGCCGGCATACCCAATGTCGTCGGGCAGCGGCTGCGCGAGATGGTGGGGGATGAGGCGGACGACTGGGTCGAACGCTATGGCGGCGTGTTGCGTACGGGAACGCCGATACGGTTCGAACGGGAACTGGAAGCGACCGGCCGGTTCCTCGCGCTCTCCGCCTTTCGGATCGAACCGGCCAGCCTCAATCAGGTGGCGGTGCTGTTCCAGGACATCACGCAGCGGCGGGAGGCGGAGCGGGCGCTGCTGACGATAAACGAGACGCTGGAGGCCCGCGTCGCGGCGGCGCTTTCCGAACGCCAGGTCCTGGCCGACACGGTGGAGGGAACCAATGCGTTCGTTCAGGTCATGGATCGGGACTGGCGCTGGCTGGCCATCAATGCGGCAGCGACGGATGCGTTCGAGCAGATTTTCGGGGTGCGCCCCAAGGTGGGCGATTGTCTGCCGGACCTGCTGGCTGCCCAGCCCGAACAGCTTGCCAAGGTGCAGGCGAACTGGACCCGCGCGATGGCGGGCGAAGATTATGTCGAGATCGACCATTTCGACATGGGCGAGGGTGGGCCACGGCACCTTGAAATGCACTTCAACGTCTTGCGCGACAATGACGGGCGGCAGGTGGGCGCCTATCAATTCGTCTATGACGTGACCGAGCGATTGCTCGAGCAGGAACGGCTGGCCGCGACGGAGGAAGCGCTGCGCCAGTCCCAGAAGATGGAAGCGGTCGGCCAATTGACCGGCGGTCTGGCGCACGACTTCAATAATCTGCTCGCCGGGATTTCAGGGGCTTTCGAGATGATCGGCGTGCGCCTTTCGCAAGGGCGGAGCCGCGACGTCGAGAAATATCTGTCGGCCGGGCAGGGGGCCGCGCGCCGCGCGGCGGCGCTTACGCACCGCCTGCTGGCCTTTTCGCGCCGGCAGACACTCTCCCCCAACCCCATCGTCATCAACCGGCTGATGGCGGATCTCGTTGATCTGGTGCAGCGCACGGTGGGCCCCTCCATTGAGGTGGAAACTATTGCCGCGGGCGGGCTTTGGCCGTCGCTGGTGGACGCGAACCAGCTTGAAAATGCGATCCTGAACCTGTGCATCAACGCGCGGGACGCCATGCCGAATGGCGGGAAAATCACGATCGAAACAGGCAATAAGTGGCTGGATCGCCGCGCCGCCGGGGAACGCGGGTTGGAGGCTGGGCAATATGTCACCATATGCGTCAGCGACACCGGCACCGGCATAGACAAGTCGATCATCGACCGGGTGTTCGATCCCTTCTTCACGACCAAGCCGATTGGCGAGGGCACCGGCCTTGGCCTGTCGATGGTCTATGGCTTCGCGCGGCAATCCCACGGACATGTGCGTATCTATTCCGAGGTTGGTCAGGGCACGATGGTCTGCATCTATCTGCCCCGGCATCTGGGTGATGATGTGGTCGAAATCGTCCCCGAGATATCGGTCGCGCCGACGATCGGAGCCGGAGAAACCGTGCTGATCGTGGATGACGAGCCGACGATCCGGATGCTGCTGCTCGATACGCTTGGGGAACAGGGATATGCCTGCGTAGAGGCGGCCGATGGCCCCGCCGCACTCAAGATATTGCAATCGGGCCGAAAGATCGACCTGCTCGTAACCGATGTCGGGCTGCCCGGGGGACTGAATGGCCGGCAGGTTGCCGACGCCGCCCGGGTCATCCGGCCGGAGATGAAGGTTCTCTTCATCACGGGCTATGCTGAGAACGCCGTCCTCAACCACGGCCATATCGAGCGCGGCATGGAAGTGCTGACCAAGCCCTTCGCGGTCGATGACCTGGCCAGGCGCGTGGACCGTCTGTTGCGGGAATGAAGTCGGAACGAACGGCGGCGCAGGTCCATCGGGCCTGCGCCGCCGTTCGTTCAGAAGGCTTTGCTGATCGAGCAGGCGGCCGGGCCGAGGATGACCACGAACAGCACCGGCAGGATGAAGAGAATCAGCGGCACCGTCATGATCGCGGGAAGGCGCGCGGCCTTTTCTTCCGCACGCATCATGCGTTCGTTGCGGAACTCGGCCGACAGAACGCGCAAGGCAGAGGCAAGGGGCGTCCCGTATTTCTCGGTCTGGATCATCGTGGTGACCACGCCGCGAACAGCATCCAGCTTTACGCGGGTCGCGAGATTTTCGAAGGCCATGCGCCGTTCCGTCAGGAAGCTGAGTTCGATCGCGGTCAACTGGAACTCGTCGCCGAGCTCCGGATAGGCGCGGCCCAGTTCACGCGCCACGCGGTTGAAGGCTGCGTCCACGGTCAGGCCGGCCTCGGCGCAGATCACGAGAAGGTCGAGAGCATCCGGCAGACCCTTGCGAATCGCCGCCGAGCGCTTTGAGATCTTGTTGTTGATGAAAAGGTCGGGCGCCTTGTAGGACAGCATCAACGCGACCGCGAATACACCAAAGCGCTTGAGCGGACCCCATTCCGGTGAACCGCCCAAGACATAGAGATACAGCGCCGCGCCACCGCCTATGATGATCGGCATGAACATGCGGCCGAAGATGACGGCGACAGCCCAATCCTTCGACCGGATACCAGCCTGCGACAGCTTGATCTGTGCGTCCTTCAGCTGATCGTCCTGCAGCACCTTCAGGCTGCTGAGGAAGGAACGCATCTGGTCCGTCGTCTGGTTCTTCTGGACCAGCTTCGCCCGGCGCTTGGCCGTTGAGGCGGTGATGCCAGCCTTCAGCTGCTCACGGCGTTCGGTCAGCGCCTTTACGCGCCGGGCCATGGGGTTTCGTACCGTGGTCGCGGCATAAAGCGCGACGAGCACGGCAAAGGCCGCCGCCGCCGCCATCAGTGTGCCGATGTCGGAGGATGTCAGGCCGAAGAGCGTTGCTCCGGTATGGGGGACGGCTTGCATGGTTTCAGTCCTCCCCGGTCAAATTTCGAAGTTAATCATCTGGGCCATGATGAAGGCGCCGATGCTCATCCAGCAAAGCCCGCCTATGCCGACCATCTGCATCAGGCCGAGGCCGAAAAGACGCTCCGGGTCGGGCGTGAAGAAGGGCGACATATATTCGTAGTTGATCCAACAGATCATCGCGAAGACCAGAAATGGCAGCACGCCGATGATGTAGGCCGATGCCTTCGATTCCGACGACATCGCCTTGATCTTCAGCTTCATCTGCGCGCGCTGGCGCAGAACGGTCGCCAGGTTCGACAGCGTTTCGGCAAGGTTGCCGCCGGTTTCGCGCTGAATGGCCAGCGTGATCACGAAAAACTGGATCTCGGCGGTCCCCAGTCGGTCCGCCGTTTCGATAAGCGCCTGATCCATGGTCTTGCCGATCTTGATGCGTTCGGTCACCAGCCGGAACTCTTCGCCCACCGGACCTGGAATTTCGGATGCGACGACACCCAGCGTTTCGGTGATGGGCAGGCCGGACCGCAGGCCGCGCACCAGCAATTCGAGCGCATCGGGGAACTTGGCGGTAAATTTGCCGATCCGCTTGGCGATCATCATGCTGATCGCCTTGTGCGGAAGTCCTAAGCCGACGGCCACGCCCAGCAACAGGGCCGTAATAGGGGAAAAACCGCGCAGGATGAGCACCGCCATAACGCCCAGGCACAGGAAGGCGCAGGTTGTCATATATTGCGCCACCGTCCATTTCCTGCCGGTCATGCGGATGCGCTTGGCCAGATTCTCCGGATTGGGAACCAGTGAGACGAGCAGCTTCATCTCGTTGCCGGCTACCCGCGTGGAGATGGCCTTGCGCATGCGCGCTTCCATCAGGGCTTCGGCGGAATCGGTGTGGCGACCGCGTATCGCGGACAGGCGGCGCGTGCTTGCCTTGTCTGCGGATGGGCCCGAGAAGGCAAAGACGATGAGGATGCCCAAGGTGGTGAGCAGGCCAGCCAGCAGGATAAGATTCATATTCATCGGTTGGCCTGTTCCGTTTACCCGCTTCACCCCGTCATCCGCTGCGCCCGGCCCAGGCAGGGCGCAGCGGATCGCCTAGTTTGCAGCGGTCTTTTTACCGCCCTTGCCTTTGGGCATCATCGCCTTGAGATCAAATTTCCCGAGCAGGGAGCTTCCGCTCTTGCCGGCCGGCTTGGCTGCCGCATCGGGTTCTTCCACCGCGCCCAGCGTCTCGCCCATCAGCGCGGTGCAGGCCACGCCGACCTTGCTGCCCTTGGCGACTTCGGCGAAGGTCTTGCCGAGCTTTGCCGCCTGCGAGGCGATACGGGTGTCGAACGGTATCACGATATCGACCTTACGCTCGATCGACTGTTCGAAATCCTTGCGGCTGATCTCCAGGGCATTGGCATGCACCCGGTTCGCCACGACCAGAATGCGGGTCTGGGGCGTGTTGCTCTTCAGCCAGGACAGGATGCGGATCGAGTCACGAGCCGCAGCAAGCGTCAGCTCCGTCACGACGACCGCAACATTGATCTCGTTCATCAAGTGCGGATGCTGGATCAGCATGGCGCGCGGCAGATCGAGGATGCTGCATTCGAACGCGCTGCGGAATTCCTCCTGCAACTGGTAGAATGCGCCGCCGTCCGTCATCATCGGCTGGCTGATCGGCGCTTCGGCCGACAGGATCGCCAGCTTGTCACTCGCGCGCACCATGGCGCGCTCGATGAACAGGCCGTCGATACGGCTGGGATTGTCGATCGCGTCCGTGAGGCCGCGGCCTGGCTCCAAATCCATGGCGAGGGCGCCAGTGCCGAAATGCACGTCCAGATCGAGCAGGGCCGTCAACCGCTTGGCCTTGTCGCTCAGCATCCAGGCGAGCGATGTGGCAATGGTCGAGGACCCGCTGCCGCCGCGCGTGCCGATAACCGCCACCGCCATATGCGTGCGCTCGGCGCCGACATCGGTGCGCGGCGCAAGGAAGACGGCCTGCGCCTGCGCAACGGCATCGCGCAGCTGGTCGGGGCCGAAGGGCTTGAGCAGATAATCCTGGATACCGCTGGCGACCAGGTCGCGATACAGGCGCACGTCATTGACCTGCCCCGCCGCGATCACGACAGTGCCGGGTTCGCACACTTCGGCCAGGCCGTTGATGTCGTTCAGCGGATCGCCGCTTTCGGACATGTCGACGAACAGGATTTGCGGACTTGTGCTGACCGACAGGGACTGGACCGCGTTGCGCAGGCCGCCCTTGTTCACCTTTTCCGGCGGCCAGCCCATTTCGATGGCGATGCTGCGCACGACGTCGAAGCTGTGGTCGTCGCAGACAAAGGCTTGAAACGGATCACGCAGCGCGCTGCCAGCGGGTTTCCAGGGTGCGTTCATGTCAGTTCCCCTTGCTGGCTGTGACTTCGATCAGCCCGCCGGAGCCCGTCGGCGTCTTGTCGCGATAAACCTGAATAGCTTTGTTCGACGTTGCCGTCCGCAGGTCGCTAGCCGTGCCTTGGCCCAGGACCAGATCATTGGGATTGGCAACCATAGCGGCGATATTGGCGTTTACGCCGCAGCCGAAATTGGACGAGATTTCGCCAATACCGGAGTTTTCCGCTTTACCGCTCCAATCGGGACAGCCGGGAACCTCTGCGGTTGCGCGGCGAACGATCACGCGAACAGATCCTTCCAATGCGCGTCCCGCTTCCGCGGTGCTATCTTCCTGAAGAATCAGGCTGTGACGAGCAATCACCGCGGCAATGCCGTCATGTATCGGCTTTCCGTAATAGCCGCTTTCCGTTGCGATCGAGACAGTGTCGCCATAGCCTAGGCCGATCGAGTCCAGCCAGCCTTCCAGTCGCAGGCGCTCCACATCCGACAGTGCGCCACCCGCAGCATTCACGTCAAAGACGTAGCTGGTGTGGCTGACAACCGGCTGCTTGACCGATGTCATGCTCCGGTTGAGGGCGGTGGTGTCGGCGGCGCAGGCCGAGAGGGCAAGCGCGAGAGCAGCGGGGCCAGCCAGGCGAACGATCTTGTGCATCATGTCCTTGATCCCAATCAGAAACTGAAGCCGGGTGCGGCTGCATCGGCGGACTTGGCAGGTTTACGGCGATCCTGGATTGCAGACGGTGCCGGCGCATTGTTGCTTGTGACCGGGCCAGGTGCCGACGGTGCAAGTGAGGGCTCAGGACGCTTTCCGCCACTGATGCCATCAGAACCCTGCTGATTAATGAGCCCCTGCGCTTCGGTGGCGTTACGGAAGCCATCGGTCGGCAAATGTACCTCCGTGGCATTCATCGGCTTCACCAGATAAGGGGTTACTACAATCACCAGTTCGGTTTCATTGCGCTGGAAACTTCGCGACTTGAACAGGCTGCCAAGGACCGGAATATTTCCAATGCCGGGAACCTTGTCGATATTGTTGGCGGTGTCGCTGGTAAGGAGACCGGCGATCATGAATGCCTGACCCGATCCCAGTTCGACCGTGGTTTCCGCGCTGCGAGACTTGAGGGCGGGCACAGCCGAATTGATGGAAAAGTCCAGCGACGACACAGTTGGGCGGACACGCATCGAAATGCGCCCGTCAGAAAGAACAGTCGGCGTGAAAGAAAGCTGCACGCCATATTGCTTGAACTCGATGCTGTTACCCAGCGTTCCGTTCGTCACTTGGTACGGATATTCGCCGCCGGCCAGAAAGCCAGCCGTTTCGCCCGAAAGTGAAGTAAGATTGGGCTGAGCTAAGAGCGTTGCCAAACCAGATGTTTCGGCAAGATCGAGCGCGCCAGCGACATCCACTCCAAACATCTTGGCAACGAAACCGAGTGTTGTGCTGTTGTCGGTAGGCTGGTTGGCGAACTGCAAGCCGGACGGTCCCGCTGTGACAAACTCTCTGCCCGCTCTTGCAATATGGCCTCTAAAACCGGCTGTACCGTCCAGTCCATAGATATTCGTGCCCACCTTGTGCAGCAAATTCCGGCTGACTTCGGCAATCTTGACCTGCAGATTGACCTGCAGCGGCGTTGCGGTACGCAGGCGGCTGACCACTGTCACATCCTTGCCGACAAAAGCCTGCGTCAGGCGCTCGGCCTCGGCGGCATCTTCTGGTGCCTTGATCGTGCCGGTCAGCAGGACCATGCCATTCATTGTGGCAACGTTGATGTCCGCCTCCGGCATCGCCAGCTTCAGCATCTGGTCGATGTTGGTCAGGTTGTTGCCGACACGCACCTTGCCTGCATAGAGGATCTTGCCATTGCTGGCGGTGGCGAAGACATTGGTCTCTCCCGGCGCCTTGGCAATGATGTACAGCTGCTTTTGCGAACGGACATGCACGTCCGCGACGGCAGGATCGGCCACGACCACGTCCGACATATTGGCGGAGAGGTTGATCACGCGGCTGTCGCCGACCGAGAGCACGAGCGCGCTATCGGTGCTGGCGGCGGCAGGCGCGGCCTGCAGCGCGTTGGACGGGATCATGCCGGTGCCGATGACCAGCGCCAGGGCAGTAGCCGAGGCGAGGTGGCGCCGCGCGGGCATCCGGCGCGCCAGTATGTTAGCCAGCGTCATGTTACTTTACCCCCAAAGGAACATCAGTCACCGCGGTGCCGCGGGCGATACGGACACTCGGTCCGACGATTACAGGTGCGCCCTCAACCTTCGTGGCGGGCACGGTGCTGCGCTGGTAGCGCGAGACGTCTGCGCCCGTGACATAGGTCGACTTCTTGTCCATCGGCCGGGCGGAGAGCGAGGCCAGGGCCTTTTTCTCGGCGGCGGGATCATTGCCGTCAGGCAGGTCGCCATTGTCGCCGGCGATGGCGGCGTCCAGTTCGGACGCGGTGTCGGCCAGCGAGCGCAGCGACAGCGACAGGGCGCCGACCGTCTGCGCGACGGCGACCTTTTCGGCGATCTTGGGTGTTACTTCCAGCGTCACGTTGGTGAAGGTCTGGACGACGGGCTTGCCGTCCGGGCCATTTACGTCGGTACGCTGGTCGGTCGCGAGGACACGGACATTGCGCACGATCGTTTCGGAAACCTTGAGCGGCTCGCCATCGCCGCCACCGGCGACGGACTGGGTCAGGACCATGTCGACATGGTCGCCCGGGAAGATGAAGCCGGAGACGGAGCTTTGCGCGTTCACCGGAACGGTGATGGCGCGCATGCCGGCGCCCAGCGCGGCGGCCAGGAAGCCACGATCACCCGGCTTGATCAGCGCGCCTTGCGTCAGGGGTTGGCCGGTGGTGACAGGGTTGCGGACGACGCTGCCGGCGAGCGACTGCGGGTTGACCTTGCCCTGAAGATAATAGGCGTCCTCGACCAGATCCTTCGGCCAGGGCTGGAAGCGGAAACTCTCAGCGTCGACGATGGTGCCGACCGGCATCGCCTTGATGGCGACGAGCACGTGCGGTGTGTCGGGGCCGTCCGGCATGGCGGCGGCGCTGACCTGTGGCGACCCTGATGCGCTGAACATGTTGCGGGCGACAAAGGCCGTCGCGATCGCGATGACCAGGGCACCTACCAGCAGCGCTATTTTCTTAGCATCCATGACGAAATTCGCCTCCTTGACGCGGGTCCGAAGATCCCGACCCCGCACTCATCATGCAAAATGGTTAATATATCGTTCGCCAACCAGCCAAAGGGCGGCGAGAGAGATGGCCACGCCGTAGGGCACCTCGGGCTGGCCGAGTTTGCGACTGACGCGGTGATGGATGACCGTGACCACCGTCACGACGCCGCCGATCAGCGCCATCAGGAACAGCAGCGACAGCAGCGCCTGCCACGGGAACCACAGGGCGAGCGCGGCGAGCATCTTCACGTCGCCGCCGCCCATCATGCCCAGCGCGAACAGGCCGGCAAAAAGGGCGAATATGATGAGGCCGAGCAAAAGCTGTATGCCGACATCGGGCCACAGGCCGATCCCGGACGCCCACCAGTAGAGCGGCGCCGTCAGGGCGATGGCCAGGTTCAGGCGATTGGAAATGATCCGTTCGCGCAGGTCAGTAACAGCCGCGGTGACCAGCATGCATGCCAGCACCCCAAGCAGGACCATTCGCAAATATTCCCCCGTCATAGAAAAACGGTGTAGACCCCATGCCTTACTAAAACGTAACCATGCTCCCGATGAACCTTCCTGCTTTCAATCGCCGCGCCTGGCCCACGGACGGCGTTCTCGACATTTGGCATACCCCCGACGGCTGGCCGCTGCGCCGGTTCCGCATGGGCAGTGGCGCGCGCGGGCGCATGCTCGTCGTCGGCGGACGGGGGGACATGATCGAGAAATATCTCGAACCCGTCATGCACTGGGCGGCCCGGGGCTGGCAGGTGGCCACGTTCGACTGGCGGGGGCAGGGCGGGTCCGGACGGCTGACGGCCGATCCGCTGCTGGGCCATGGCGAGGATTTCGGCCTGCTGGTCGATGACCTCGCGGCGATCTATCATGACTGGTGCAGCGGCGAAGGCCCCAATATCCTGCTGGCGCACAGCATGGGCGGGCATCTGGCCCTGCGCGCTATGGCGGAGGGGCGGGTGAAACCCGACGCAGCCGTGCTGACCGCGCCGATGCTGGGCCTGCGCAGCGCGCCGATCCCGGAAAGCGTCGCGCCCTGGGTGGCGCGCGCCATCGGCATGGCCGGCCTGTCGGGCCGCCCGGCATGGAAGGACAATCCCTACTCTCCCTTCCGCAAGGCGCGACTGACGCATGACGCCGAACGCTATGCGGACGATCTGTGGTGGCGGGAACAGACGCCGGAGGTGGCGATTGGCGCGCCGAGTTGGGGCTGGATCGGTGAAGCCTATCGCTCCACCCGCGCGCTTGAGAAATCGCGCGCGATAGAGGCGATGCGCGTGCCGACCCTGATCCTTGCCACCAGCGCGGATCGCCTGGTGTCCCCGGCGGCGATCTCCCGCGTGGCGGCGCGGCTCCCGGATGTCCGGCTGCATGTCTATGGGGAGGAAGCCGCGCACGAGATATTGCGCGAGGCGGATGCCGTGCGGCTCGACGCCTTCGGCCGGATCGACGCGTTTCTCGACGAGCGGGCACCCGCGACATGACAGCCTATGACATCGTCATCGTCGGAGCCGGGATGGCGGGGGCCAGCCTGGGCGCGGAGCTGGCCGGTTCGGCTTCCGTGCTGCTGCTCGAGATGGAGGCGCAGCCGGGCTATCACGCCACCGGCCGTTCCGTCGCCTTCTGGGAAGAGAGCTATGGCGGCCCGGCGGTGCAGCCGCTGACGACGGCATCGGGTCCGCTCATGCGGTCGCCTGAGCCTGATTTGTCGGATCGCTCCTTCCTGTCGCCCCGGGGCGCTATCCATATCGGCAAGGCGGACAGCGTGGCGGCGCGTGACGCCTTGATCGGCGAATTCCGTCACAGCATATCCCTTGAGCCGCTCGACGCGGACGCGCTGCGAAGCCGGATAGCGGGCCTGCGAGACGACTGGACCGTGGGCGTCGCCGAACCCAGTTGCGCGGACATAGACGCTGCCGGACTGCATCAGGCTTATCTTGCCAAATTACGCCGACTTGGCGGTAAAATCCTGACCGACGTCCCCCTGACTTCCGCCCAGCGATCCTGTGACGGATGGCATCTGGAAACCGGCGAAGGCGCTGTCCATTGTGGTATCCTGATCAATGCCGCAGGGGCTTGGGCGGATAGGGTCGCCAAGTCCTGTGGAGTCGGTCCCGTCGGGATCACGCCCTATCGCCGCACGGTCGTCCAGTTGCGGGTCGATCCCACGCCCTCGCCTGACCTGCCGGTCATCATGGATCTGGAGGGGCGCTTCTATTTCAAGCCGGATGGTGCCGGCCGCCTGTGGCTCAGCCCGCATGACGAGGCGCCATCCGATCCCTGCGACGCCGCGCCGGAGGAACTGGCCGTGGCGGAGGCCATCGACCGCTTCCAGAGCGCCGTCGACTGGCGGATAGAGGCAGTGGAGCGGAAATGGGCTGGCCTGCGCAGCTTCGCGCCGGACAGGCTGCCCGTCTATGGCTTCGACCCGCTGGCGCGCGGCTTCTTCTGGTTCGCTGGGCAGGGCGGGTTCGGCATCCAGACTGCGCCCGCCGCCGCAAAGCTGGCCGCCTCGCTCATTACCGGCGCATCCCCCGATCCGGCGATCGCCGCGATCGACCCGGCGCCCTTCGACCCCGGCCGGTTCGAATGATGCTGGCGTTCGTTACGCAGCCGGGTTAGCCTGCATCCTCCAAGCTGGAGGACTGACCATGGCGCACAAGTTCGTGATCGAGAAGAACAAGGCCGGCGAGTTCGTCGCCAAGTTCAAATATAACAGCGAAGTGATCTTCTGGACCGAGGGCTACACGAGCAAGGCATCGGCGAAGAACGCCATCGAGTCGATCCTGAAGAACGGCCCGGGCGCGCCGGTCGAGGAGGATTGAGTCTCCACGCCCTGCGTCGGAGCATCGCCATCCGCAGTCTGATCGCGTTGACGGCGCTGTCCCTTGCCGCCGCCGCGCAAGCCCAACCCCACATCCCGCCATTGGAGCGGGGCACGGGCTATATCTGCACGAGCGGGGCGGGGGAGGTCCGGCGGCTCAACATCGACGTCGCCGGCATGAAATATCAGCGCGAGGGAGAGGCGCCCTACGGCCTGGCCCAGGTGAGCGAAACCCGCCTCGTCCTGGCGGAAAAGACGCAGGTCGACCTGGATGATCCCACGACGGGTCCCGTGTCGATGGCGGAGGAAATGGACCGGCGGACGCTGATCCTGTCTTCGGAGGTGAGCGTTCCGGCCCATAATATGTACCGCAAGACCGACTATAGGTGCGTTCCGGGGCCGATGATCAATCTGGCCTCAGGCCGGCGGTAATCTTTTCGGGCGTTAGGCCGGACCTAAAGCATCGCGCATACATCTAACCGTTCGCCCTGAGCGAAGTCGAAGGGTCAGGCAGAGCCGCAGGCGAAGCCCCTTCGCCTGCGGCTCAGTAAAGGGCTTCGACTTCGCTCAGCCCGAACGGAATTGGCATAAGCCCGAAAGGCAATTTGCCTTAGCCCCGGAAACTTTCCGCCGCCGCGCAGGCAAGCTGGTCCGCGCGCTCATTCTCCGGGTGGCCGGAATGGCCCTTGACCCATTTCCATTCGATGCGGTGGCGGCGCGTGGCTTCGACCAGAACCTGCCACAGCTCGGCATTCTTCACCGGCTTCCTGTCCGCCGTCTTCCAGCCATTCTTCTGCCAGCCGAAAATCCATTTGGTGATGCCGTCCATCACATATTTGCTGTCGGTGTGCAGGATGACGTGACAGGGGCGCTTCAGCGCGTTCAGCGCTTCCACGGCGGCCATCATCTCCATGCGGTTGTTGGTGGTCAGCGGCTCTCCGCCGGAGATTTCCTTCTCGTTCGTGCCCGACCGGATGACCGCGCCCCAGCCGCCCGGGCCGGGATTGCCCTTGCATGCGCCATCGGTGAAAATCTCGACGGTGGTAAGCTCGCTCATGCCCCGAGCAGTTCTGCGGTGTCCGCGCCGGCGTAGAAGTCCAGGCGACGCAGGAAGGCGAGGGGGTCTTTCCGGGTCACGAGCGCGTCGGCGGGCGTATTGATCCAGTCATAGGCGCGGGTCAGCAGGAAACGCAGCGCAGCGCCCCGGCACAAAGCCTGAAACCCCGCCCGCTCCGCGTCCGAAAGGCCGAACGCCTCGACATAACCGCGCACCAATGCCGCCGCGCGGTCGGCGTGCCACTGGCTGCCGTCGTTGGAAAAGCACCAGGCGCTGTGGGTCACGGCCAGATCATAGGCGCGCACGTCAGTGCAACTGAAATAAAAGTCGATCAGGCCGGTGACCTTCTCGCCCAGCATCAGCACATTGTCGGGAAACAGGTCGGCATGGATGACGGCATGGGGCAGGTCGACCGGCCAGTGCGCGTCCAGCCACGCCAGTTCCTGCGCGACGCGTTCGCCAAGGCCCGGTGCGATCTCGTCAAAATGATCGCCGCATTTCGCCGCAAGATCATGCCAGCCCGGCAGGTCGAGCGCGTTACGCCGCTGGCCGGAAAAGCCATCGGCGGCGCGATGCAACTGGCCGAGCGCTGCGCCCGTCGCCTTCGCCTGCGCCGGGGTCGGCTCCGTCACGGAAATGCCGGTCAGGAACTCGATCAGGCAGGCCGGGCGGCCGGACAATTGCTGCAGCCGGGTTCCCGCGCGATCCGGAATGAAGCGCGGGACCAGGCATCCGCGTTCGGCGAGATGATCGAGCAGCGCGATGAAGAAGGGCAGGTCCGCCTCATCCACTCGCTTCTCGTACAAGGTAAGGATGTAGCGACCGGCGGTCGTTTCCAGCAGATAATTGCTGTTCTCCACGCCCTCGGCGATGCCCTTGGCCGACACCAGCCGGCCGGCGTCGTAGCGGGTCAGAAAGGCGTCGATGTCCTCTGCGGGAACATGCGTGTAAACGGCCATCTACAGGTTACGCCGCCTCAAGGCCGCGGGGCAGCTTGAACGCCATCCGTTCCTGCGCCGTTTCGACCTGCCGCTCCTCCACCGCGAAATGGGCGGCGATCCGGTCGACGACCTCACGGACCAGAATTTCGGGCGCTGAGGCCCCGGCGGTGATGCCCAGCGTCGCCACGCCCTTCAGCCATGCGAAATCGATGTCGTCTGCCCGCTCGATCAGCTTGGCCGGCGTGCCCTCACGCTCCGCCACCTCGACAAGCCGCAGCGAGTTCGAACTGTTTGGCGCGCCGATGACATAGACCGCGTCGCAGGATGAGGCGATGGCCTTCACCGAATTCTGCCGGTTGGACGTGGCGTAGCAGATATCCTCGCCCTTCGGCGCGGTGATCGAGGGGAAGCGCCGCATCAGGGTCGCGACCACGGCGGCGGTGTCGTCGACCGACAGGGTCGTCTGGGTCAGGAAAGACAGGTTTTCGGGGTCTGCGGGCATCAGCGCCTCCGCGTCCGCCACGGTTTCCACCAGCGTCATCGTGCCCTCGGGCACCTGCCCGAACGTGCCGACGACCTCCGGATGCCCCTTATGCCCGATGAAGATGATGTGCCGCCCGGCCTCGACCTGCCGCTCCGCCTGCCGATGGACCTTCGACACCAGCGGGCAGGTGGCGTCCAGATAGGACAGGCCGCGCTCCTCCGCCTTTGCGGGCACCGCCTTGGGCACGCCATGCGCGGAAAAGACCACCGGCACGCCATCGGGCACCTGGTCCAGTTCCTCGACGAAGATCGCGCCTTTGGCCTTCAGCTGGTCGACGACATATTTGTTGTGGACGATCTCGTGCCGCACATAGACCGGCGCACCATATTTCTCGATCGCGCGCTCGACGATGATGATGGCGCGGTCCACGCCGGCGCAGAAGCCGCGCGGAGCGGCGATCAGGAGCAGCAAAGGCGGCTTGCCTTCATCCGGTGTCTTGGCGGCGTCTGTCATGACTGCGGGCTTTAGGCGAAGCGCGCGCCCGATGAAAGCGGCTTCCTTTCGGTTGCGCGCTTCAAGGGGTATGGATAAGAAGCCCGGATGTCCGCTCCAGGGACCAGATCGAGGGATTGCCCGTGAACCTTGCCAAGTCGTTGACCTTCGCCGGTCTTTCCCTTCTCGCGCTTTCCGCCTGTTCGCGCCGCGGAGAGATTGATCCGACCGGCGGCATCATCACGGTGCGGTCCGCATGCCCGGTTGCCGCGATCCCGGCCTATACGGGCGATGTCACCCTGTTCGATCCGGCGCAGAGCCGCGACGCATCGGCCATCGACGTCACCGCAAGCGTCACCAACCTGAAATCGACCTGCGCCGATGGCGCGCAGCTTTATACAGAGGCGACCTTCGACGTGCAGGCGCGCCGCCGCGACGCCAGCGCCGCCCGGCAGGTGACCTTGCCCTATTTCGCCTCCGTCGTGCGCGGCGGCAACTCCGTGGTGTCGAAGCGTGTCGGCCAGGTGACGCTGAACTTCGCCGCCGGAGAATATCGCGCCTCCGCGTCGGCCAAGGCGGGCTCCTATGTCGACAAGGACGCAGCGACGCTGCCCGCCGATATCCAGAAGCGAATCACCGGCAAGCGCAAGGCGGGCGACGCCGACGCCGCGCTCGATCCGCTGTCGCAGCCTGACGTAAAGGCGGCGCTGGCCCGCACGACGTTTGAACTGCTGGTCGGCTTCAACCTGACGCAGGACCAGTTCAAATATAACGTCACGCGATGATGCGCTGATCCTCGTTTCCGCTGAGCCTGTCGAAAAGCTGCACTTTCGCTAAAGAACAAGTACAGGGCTTTGACATGTTCGGCCCGGACAGCTGATTTTCGATAGACTTAGGATTTGCCGTGACCCTCTACGCGCGTTTTGCGACCTATCTCGACACCGTTCTCGACCAGCTGGTGGCGGCGGGCGACCTGCCTCCCGGGCTGGACCGCAAGGCGGTAACCGTGGAGCCGCCCCGCGACCAGACGCATGGCGACCTTGCCACCAACGCCGCCATGGTGCTTGCCAAGCCCGCCGGAACCAATCCGCGCGCGCTGGCCGAGAAGATCGTCGCTGGCCTTGCCGCGCTCGATGAAGTGGCCGAGGCGAGCATTGCCGGTCCGGGTTTCATCAACCTGCGCCTCACCGACGCCACCTGGCGTGAAGAACTGACCGCGATCCACGCCGCCAGTGACAATTACGGCCGATCGGACATGGGCAAGGGCCTGCGCGTCAACGTCGAATATGTCTCCGCCAACCCGACCGGCCCCATGCATATGGGCCATTGCCGTGGCGCGGTGGTGGGCGACGCGCTTGCGACCCTCCTGGAATATGCCGGGCACCGGGTCACGCGCGAATATTACATCAACGACGCAGGCGGGCAGGTCGATGTCCTCGCCCGCTCGGCGCACCTGCGCTACCGCGAGGCGCTGGGCGAAAGCGTCGGCGACATTCCGGAGGGCCTGTATCCTGGCGACTATCTGGTCCCGGTGGGCCAGGACCTCGCCAGGGAATATGGCGACCGCTTCGTCGGCGCGCCGGAAAGCGAGTGGCTGGCGACGTTCCGCGCCTTCGCCGTAGCGGCGATGATGGAGATGATCCGCGCCGATCTCGCCCTGCTCGGCATCCATCACGACTTGTTCTCGTCCGAGGCGGAACTGCAGGCGGCGGGCAAACCCGAAGCGGCCGAGGCATGGCTGCGCGAGCGCGACCTCATTTATGACGGCGTGCTCGAAGCGCCCAAGGGCGACACGCCGGACGACTGGGAACCAGTCGAGCTGCCGCTGTTCCGCTCGACGAAGTTCGGCGACGATCAGGACCGCCCGATTCGCAAGTCGAACGGCAGCTGGACCTATTTCGGTGCAGACCTCGCCTATCATTTCCAGAAGGCGCAGCTCGCCGACCAGCTGATCGACATCTGGGGCGCCGACCATGCCGGCACCGTCAAGCGCATCCAGGCCGCCGTCGCGGCGCTCACCGAGGGCAAGACCCGGTTCGACGTGAAGCTGATCCAGATGGTCCGCCTGCTGCGCGATGGCGAGCCGGTGAAGATGTCGAAGCGCGCGGGCAATTTCGTCACGCTGGCCGACGTCGTGCGGGAAGTCGGCAAGGACGTCGTCCGCTTCACCATGCTGACCCGCAAGGCCGACGCGCAGATGGATTTCGACTTCGCCAAGGTGGTCGAGGCGTCGAAGGACAACCCTGTCTTTTACGTGCAATATGCCCATGCAAGGATCGCCTCGCTGCAGCGCCGGGCCGAGGAGGCGGGGATTGTCCTGCCGGAACCCGATGTGTCCCAACTTGGGACGGAAGAGCTGGAGCTGGTGAAGCGCGCGGCCCAGTTCCCACGGGTTGTGGAGGGCGCTGCGCAGACCCGCGAACCGCATAGAATAGCGTTTTATCTCAATGATTTGGCGGCGGATTTCCATGCCTGGTGGAACCTGGGCAACGACCGTCCGGATCGCCGCGTGATCGTTGCCGACGATCCGGCCGTGACATCCGCAAGACTGTTCTTGAGCCGGGGAATCGGGCAGATTATCCGCAACGGGCTGGCGCTGATGGGAGTGGCGGCGCTTACGGAGATGCAATGATGGGCGACTATGTGCGGGATGGTCTCGATCTGGACGACGACGACCGCCTGCCATGGCTGGAGCCGGCCGACGATGACGGCGCGGATGACGGCATTTCGACGCTCCGCCTGCTGACCTTCATCATCGCCGGATTGGCCTTCATCGGCGCGGTCGTCTTCGGCCTCTGGTACATGAACAACCGCGCCAACATGTCCAACGGCGGCGAAGGCAAACTGATCGCCGCGCCGAAGGGCGATTACAAGGTCGCGGCGAACGAAGCCGACGCCAAGGCGTTCCAGGGCGAGGGCGACGCCAGCTTCCCGGTGAGCGAGGGCGAGGATCGCGACAGCAAGATCGATCCCTCCCGCCTGCCGGAAGTGCCGGTGACCGGCGGCGCAGCGCCCGTCGATTCGGCCAAGACCGGATCGAAGCCTTCGGCCAAGTTCAGCGCGCCGGTCGTCAACGCGACGGCGGCGGCGGGCAAGCAGGCCGCAGCGGCAGCGGCACCCTCGGCCGGGACGCCGATGATCCAGCTTGGCGCCTATGGCAGCGAAGCGGTGGCGAAGGACGCGTGGAGCCGGCTGTCGAAGCGCTTTACCTATCTCGCGCCGCTTGGCACTTCGATCGAGAAGGCGACGGTCGGCAGCGGCACCTTCTACCGCCTGCGCGCCATCGTGCCGAACGCCGGAATCGCGAACACGCTGTGTGGGAAGCTCAAGGTCGCCGGGGAAAGCTGCCTCGTCGTTCGGTGATCGGCGGGGATCGGCTGGAACGGACGATCGCGATTGCGTGCGCGGGGCTTTGCTTTAGTCGTCACCCCGGACTTGATCCGGGGTCCCGCTTCTACCTGTTGCACGTAATTATGAGAAAAGTGAAAAAGCGGGATCCCGGGTCAAGCCCGGGATGACGTAAGGATGAAGCTCGTTTCCAATCCCTGTCCGATCACCCCTCTCCCATGGGGAGAGGATATGGAGGCTTAGCGCGCAGCGCTTAGCCGGAGTTGGGGAGGGGTTGGACCCTCTCGATAGCGCACACCCCTTCTCCAAGCTGCGGTAGGCGGCACGCTGCCAACCTTCGCTATCCTCTCCCAAAGGAGAGGAGCTTCAGACATTCCTGTCCTACAGCCGGACTTCCATGCTCTACTTCCATGCATGGAATGGCATCCTCAACCCGCTGGCCAGCAAGACCGCCCGAGGACTCACCCGGAGCGCGCCTGTGACTCAACCGCGACCCGGGTACGACCACCATGCGACGCAAGCGGGACATACATGAGACCTAGGTGCGACCTAAGTGCGACGCACATGAGACTCACCTGCGACGTAGATGAGGCTCAAGTGCGACGCACATGCGACGCAAGTGAGACGTACCTGAGACCAACATGCGACGCACATGAGACCTACATGCGACCTTTCTGCGACTTTCCCGCCCAAAACCCATCGCAACCCGCAACTTCCGCAACTTCGTTGGATCAGCTTTCGCTGGGATGCCGCCGGGAATCGCGATATCAGGTCGCCATGTCACATAAGCGAAACCTACAGGCGCCCTGATCGATGAAGCCCGTCATCTTTGGCCTCTCCGGCGATGCCCTGACCGGCGACGAGCGCGCCTTCTTCCGCGATGCGGAGCCGGCGGGCTATATCCTGTTCCGCCGCAACGTGACGGACAAGACGCAACTGCGCGCCCTGACCGATGAACTGCGCGCTCTGCACGGCCGGGACGACCTGCTGATCATGATCGATCAGGAGGGCGGCCGGGTGGCGCGGATGCAGCCGCCGGTATGGCCCGCCTTTCCGCCGGGGTCGGTGTTCGATGCGCTGTACGATGTCGCACCGGCCAGCGCGATCGTCGCTGCGCGCGCCAATGCGCAGGCGATCGCGCTTACGCTGCGCGAATGCGGGATCAATGTGGATGCGCTGCCGCTGCTCGATGTCCGCCAACCCGGCGCCAGCGACATCATGGGCGACCGGACGCTGGGGGCCGAGCCGCTGCGCGTCGCCGCCCTTGGTCGGGCGGTGCTGGAGGGCCTGAAGCAGGGCGGGGTGGTCGGCATTGTCAAGCATATGCCGGGCCATGGCCGGGCGATGGTCGACACCCATCATGATCTGCCGCTGGTGGATGCGAGCGAAGCGGAACTGGAAACGGATATCGCCCCATTCCGGTCGCTCAACTGGGCGCCGATGGGGATGACTGCGCATATCGTTTACGAAGCATGGGACCGGGACCTCCCCGCCAGCCTGTCCCCGACCGTCATCGCAAACATCATCCGCGACCGCATCGGCTTCGACGGCCTGCTGATGTCCGACGACCTCGACATGAAGGCGCTGAAGGGCGATATTCCGTCGCTTGCCGCAGGCGTGGTCGCCGCCGGATGCGATATCGCCCTCAACTGCTGGGGGCGGATGGATGAGATGATCGGCATCGCACAAGTCCTGCCTGACATCGGCACGGAGTCGCGAACCCGGCTGGACCGCGCGATGGCGACGATCGCCGATGCCGGTGTCGATGCGGCCGAACCTCTGGGCGACCTGATCGCCCGGCGGGACGAGCTGCTGGCGCTTGCATGATCGCCGGGAGCATGACCTGATCCATGGAGGAAGATCTCTTCTTTTCTCCCCCGTCGGCCGGACCGGAAACGCTCACCCTGACCTTCGATGCGTGGGAAGGGCCGTTGCACCTGTTGCTGGCGCTGGCCCGCACGCAGAAGGTCGATTTGCGCGAAATCTCGATCCTCGATCTGGTCGAGCAATATCTGACCTTCATCCATGACGCGGAAAATCTGAAGCTGGAACTGGCCGCCGACTATCTGGTGATGGCGGCGTGGCTTGCCTATCTCAAATCCGGCCTGCTCCTGCCGCGCGACGAACAGCAGGACCCTTCGCCGGAGGAAATGGCGCTTCGCCTGCAATTGCGGCTCCAGCGCCTCAGCGCGATGCGCGACGCAGGCGCCCGCCTGATGGCGCGGGACCGCATTGGCCGGGACGTGTTCATGCGCCCTGCGCCGGAGGGGCTGCGGACCGTGCGCAGCATCCAGTGGAAGGCCAGCCTTTTCGACCTGATCCAGGCTTATGGGCAGATTCGCGCACGCACCCAGCCGGCGGTGCATATCGTCTCGCGCCGTCCTGTCATGACGCTGGATGCGGCGATCGAGCGGATCGGCATGCTGGTGGGCAGCCGCATCGACTGGACCGTGCTGGAGGCGTTTCTGCCAGACCATGCCAGCGCAGAGATGCGCAAATCCGCACTCGCCAGCAGCTTCGTCGCGGCGCTGGAACTGGCGCGGCAGGGCAGGCTGGACATCCGGCAGGACGGGATATTCGCGCCGCTCTACCTCCGCGCGGCCCAGGCGGCTGTGTCATGAGTGCGGAGCCGGACGATTTCCTGCGTGCGGTGGAGGCGGCGCTGTTCGCGTCCGAACAGCCGCTCGGTCTTGCCGAACTGCGCCAGCATGTTGGCGACGGCGATATCGGCGGGGCTCTGGCCCAGCTTATCGACCATTATGCCGGGCGGGGCATCAACCTGGTGGAGCGGGGCGGGCGCTGGCACTTCCAGACGGCGGCGGACCTCGCCTATATCCTGCGGCGGGAGAAGGATGAACCCCGCCGCCTGTCGCGCGCCGGCATGGAGACGCTGGCGATCATCGCCTATCATGAGCCGGTCAGCCGGGCCGAGATAGAGGCGATACGGGGCGTGCAGGTCGCGAAGGGGACGATCGACGTGTTGATGGAGGCAGGCTGGATTCGTCCGGCCGGGCGGCGCGAAGTGCCCGGAAGGCCGCTGATTTATGCCACCACCCCCGATTTTCTGTCACATTTCGGCCTTACTAGCCGCCGTGATCTGCCGGGACTCGAGGATTTGAAGGCTGCGGGGCTTCTCGATCCCGTCGATATGGCGATGGCGGGCTATGACGGCCAATCCGTTCTGGAAAATGACCCCGAGGGCGACTAGATAGAGCCTTCGGCTTGGGAGAATATCAATGGGTTCGTTTTCAATGATGCACTGGGTCCTCGTGATCCTCGTGGTCGTCCTGCTGTTCGGCGGCGGGCGCATCTCGGGTCTCATGGGTGACGTCGCCAAGGGCATCAAGAGCTTCAAGAAGGGCATGGAGGACGATGAGGACGACCTGCCCAAGGCGCGTCCGGCGGCGCCCGCGGCCAAGATCGAGTCCCAGCGCGCGCCAGAGCAAAGCGCGACCGGCGTGACCGAAGACAGCAAGCAGGTCTGATCGGGCCGCCGGCAGAGCCTGCTCCATGTTCGACATCGGATCGTCCGAATTCCTCCTGATCGTTATCGTGGCCGTGATCGTGATCGGCCCGAAGGATCTTCCGCGCGCGCTCTACAAGGTGGGGCAGGTCGTCGGAAAGGCGCGGGGCATGGCCCGCCACTTCCGCACCGGCATCGACGCCATGGTGCGCGAGGTGGAGCTGGAGGAGCTGGAGAAGAAATGGGCGGCCCAAAACCAGCGCATATTGGACGAGCATCCGGCCGAGCCTGAGGCTGAAACCGCGGCGCTGCCTGCGCCCGAACCCCAGCATGAGCCCGCACCCGCTGCCGCTGAACCGGCGAGCGCCGTACCGGGATATGGCGCTGCGGCCGCATCCGACCCTGAAGCACCGAAGAACGGCGCACAGGCATGAGCGACATTGACGACAGCAAGGCGCCGCTGCTCGACCACCTCATCGAACTGCGCGGTCGCCTGCTCAAATGCGTCTATGGCCTGGCGATCTGCTTCGCCATCTGCTTCTATTTCTCGGACAAGCTGTTCGCATTTCTCGTCCATCCCTTGAAGGAGGCGTTCGGGGACGGCGGCGGGCGGCTGGTCTACACGAAACTGTACGAGGCGTTCTTCGTGCAGGTGAAGGTCGCCATATTCGGCGCATTCTGCCTGTCCTTCCCGATCATCGCCAACCAGCTCTGGGCGTTCGTCGCGCCGGGCCTGTACGCGAAGGAAAAGCGGGCGCTTCTGCCGTTCATCTTTGCGACCCCGATCCTCTTCGCCATGGGCGCATCGCTCGCCTATTTCGTCGTGATGCCGACGGCGTTCCATTTCTTCCTGGGATTTCAGGGGAATAGCAGTGGGTTGAAGGTTGAGGCTCTCCCCAGCACGGACGCCTATCTGACGCTGGTCATGCAGTTCATTCTGGCGTTCGGCGTCAGCTTCCTGATGCCGGTGCTGCTGATGCTGCTCAATCGGGCGGGTATCGTCAGCCGTGCTCAGCTTATCGGGCTTCGGCGCTATATGATCGTCGCGGCCTTCATTCTGGCGGCGGTGCTGACCCCGCCGGACGTGGTCTCGCAGCTCATGCTCGCGATACCGCTGATCCTGCTCTACGAGATTACCATCATCGCGATCTGGTTCACCGACCGGCGCGCCGCAAAGGTGGAAGCGGCAGAGAAAAGGGCGAAAGCCGCCTGAAGAGACGCGGCCCACCCCGGAGGGGCGAGCCGCCATCTCTCAAATCCTTAGTTGGCCGACTTTTCGACGGCCTTGCCCGCGCTCTGGACATCCTTGCCGGCGCCTTCGACGGTGTTGCAGGCGCTCAGAACCAGGGCGCTCGACAGCAGCAGCGCTGCGACAATTTTCTTCGACATTATAATCTCCTCTGGAAAGTCTCGCTCGCCGCGCCCCAGCGGGAAGAGCGACGTGATTAACAACCCGGAGCGCGGCAAAGCGTTCCGGGCGCGAAACCTTTGTTTGGAAAAATTGAAAGGGCGCCGAACGCAATTTGGGCCCGGAGCGCTGTCGGGGGGGAGAAGCGGTCCGGGCCCATGAGTGGATAGCAAGAGCGGGGGGCAAAAGATTTACTATCCGAATGACATAACCCTCGCCGTGCAAAGAGGTTCCGTCGCGCTCCAAAAAAAATTAAGTTTTAAATCGTTGTAAATCAGTATTTTAGATAGTTAACGCACCATTAGCTTTAACTTTTTTGCGTTTTATTGCGTCAGAGGGCGTCCGCTCGACAGATATTCCGGCCTGATCCCGCTTCCCGGAAGGGCGCTCGGATGATGTTCCATGGTCGCGATGACAGGCGAGGGATCAACCGGCGGCGCTATGGCTGAGGGCATGAAAGTAGCAGCCGAAACTGCTGCACGGGGCGCTGGGCCGGATTGGATCTCCAGCCGGGCGTAGCGGCTGGTGAAAGCGGCAGGCTGCCCGGTCATGCCTTTCCAGCGATAAAAGATGTGGGCGCCAACCACGGCCACCGGCTGCAGGCTGGCAGACCAGGGCGGGCTGACAGCCAAAGTATGGTAATAGGTGGAAAGGCCGACCGGAGCGAAGGTGCGGCCGGCAAGAGCCTCGACCGCGATCTTCCTGGCCTGCGCCCATATCGCTGCGTTGGGCAGGCGGGCCATGGCGCCGTCGCAGGCGAAGCTGAACTGGCATTTCAGGTCGGCGCGCTCTGACCCTTGATAGACGACTTCGCACACGCTGTTCGGCCAGGCCGGGTGGCGGACGCGATTGAGGACGACCTGCGCCACGGCTCGTTGCCCCTCTTCGGGTTCGTTCCCGGCCTCATAATAGATGGCCGCGGCCAGGCAGTTCGCCGCGCGATAACGGTCGACCGCAGTCATGCCGCGGAAAAGCGTTGAGGTCGCCGCCGGGCCATTGTCCAGCCGCAGGATATGTGGATCGCCCCCTGCAGCAATGCCTGGCGTCGGCGCAAGCGCACCTTCGGCGAGGAAATAGGCCGATCCGGGGAAACTGTCGCCCGGGTCCCGCAGGCGCTCGGCGGGTATCGACGCACTGGCAGCATCGAGCGATTCTTGCCATGCCGACGGGAGGAGGCGGGGCAGGGCGACTATCAGGCAGGCGAAGAGCAGCGCGCGCCATAGCGACGGGGCTATCCTTCCCGCTTTCCCGATATCCCTTCCAATGCCCATCGCCGCGCAATAGCGCCGCGACCCTTTCAATTCCCCTGCATTATCGGGCTGTGCCGAAATGATACGGTCCGCCCGCCATCGCCGGGCGCAATGCGGGCTATCACCCCCTGATAATTCCCTTGCTTGGCAAAGGCGGGGCCGCTCCGCTAGAGGTGCGGCATGCTATTACAACAGGACTCGCTTGCGCTGATCGGCAACACACCGATGGTGCGGCTCAAAGGCCCGTCCGAGGCCACGGGTTGCGACATTTACGGCAAGTGCGAATTCGCCAACCCCGGCGCATCCGTGAAGGATCGCGCGGCGCTCTTCATCGTCAATGATGCGGAGGAGAAGGGGTTGCTCAAGCCCGGCGGCATCATCGTCGAGGGCACGGCGGGCAATACCGGCATCGGCCTGGCGCTCGTCGCCAATGCCAAGGGCTACCGCACCGTCATCGTCATGCCCGAGACGCAGAGCCGGGAGAAGATGGACACGCTGCGGGCGCTGGGCGCTGAACTGGTGACGGTTCCGGCCGCGCCCTATTCCAACCCCGGCCATTTCGTCCACACCTCCCGCCGGATCGCGGAGGAGACGGAGGGCGCGATCTGGGCCAACCAGTTCGACAATATCGCCAACCGCAAGGCCCACATCGTCGGCACCGCCGAGGAAATCTGGGCGCAGCTGGAGGGCCGCGTCGATGGCTTCACCTGTTCGGCGGGCACCGGCGGCACGATCGCCGGGGTCGGCATGGGGCTGAAGGCGAAGGACGAGAATATCACCATCGCCCTCACCGATCCCCATGGCGCGGCGCTCTACGCCTATTACGCGCACGGTGAGTTGAAGGCCGAGGGCGACTCCGTGGCCGAAGGCATCGGCCAGGGCCGCATCACCGCCAATCTGGAGGGCGCGCCGATCGACACCCAGTTCCGCATTTCCGATGCGGAGGGGCTGGAATGGGTCCGTCGCCTGCTGTCGGAAGAGGGGCTGTGCCTTGGTCTGTCATCGGGCATCAACGTCGCCGGCGCGGTTGCGCTCGCGCGTCAGTTGGGACCAGGCAAGCGCATCGCGACGATCCTGTGCGACACGGGCTTCCGCTATCTTTCGACACTCTACAATCGCGAATGGCTGAAATCCAAGGGGTTGACGGTGTTCCCTTGGTTGGCGCACAATGATTGACCTCTAACGGGTCGTAGAGCGCAGAAAAAAGGGACCAGCATATGGTCGACAGTCCACGCAAGCAGGAAGGTCTGCAGCGCGTGCAGATCGGGCTGACCGGCCTTGCGGGTGTCGTCCTGCTTATCGGTCTTGCAAACATCGTCATCGAGAAGGCGCGCATCGATGAGCGCGCCGCGCCGCCGCCTGTCGTCCCGACGCTCAACAACGGCGCGGACGTCAACGCGGTGCAGCCCGAGGATCCCCTGACCCGGCTGGGCGTCACGCCGTCGGCCGATCAGGGCCCGGCCCAGGTCGTGCCGGATCTTCAGCCGGACCCCAACCTCACCAAGCCCATGGACCGCGACCCGCAGCAACAGCAGTAATGCGATGGGAGTGGCCGCGCGTTCCGGCGCACTCATCTTCGCCGTCATTCTCGGGAGCCTCGTCGGCGGCCTAGCCTTCGGCGGCGTGCTGACGACCGGGCAGGCCGATCCTGCCTTCTGGTATATAGCACAAGCGATCGCCATGGTCGCTTTGGGCCTGTGTGCGCGGCGCTTCGTGGCGGGCGGCTCGCCCCGTTGGCCCGTGGCGCTATGCGGAGCAGCCGGTTCGCTATGCGCGATCGCCCTGTTTTGCCGGATGTCCTCCCTTCAGCTTTCCGGGATCGACATGTTGCTCCTTGGCGGCATATCGCTATTCGCATTGCTTGCGGGCCTCAGGATGCCGGCTGTCATGGGCCTGCTCTGCCTGTTGCCGGTCCTGGCGATCGCAGCCCTTCCTCAGGGGATAGGGGAGGGGCCGGCTGCCCCATCCGCCAGGCCAAAACCGTCGCTCGCTGTTCTGACCGCGCTTCCCCTGTTCGGCTATTCCGCCGTGTCGCTGGGGAAGGGTGCACCCGCCATCGACTATCTCCGCCGCGCGTTCATCGTCACGCCGGTGGACTCGCTCGCCGCGGAGACGCTCCCGCGGGATGGCCGCCTCCTGATTGCCCAACCTCGCCTGCTTCGCCCGACCGACTTGGTCGAACTGGATCGCTGGATACGCAAAGGCGGTAAGGCTGTGATCCTTGCGGATCCGTTGCTCGTTTGGCCGATGGATCTGCCTTTTGGAGATCACCGCCGGCCGCCGGTCACCAGCCTGCTGGATCCGTTATTGTCGCATTGGGGGCTGACGCTGATGCCTGCGTCGGGAACGGCGGTCGAACGCCGTTTCCTGTCCGGCGGCACCCTGCTGCCTCTGGCCGGGGCCTCGGCCTTCGAAACCGCGGGCGGCTGCGCTCTGGCGGAGCGCGGCTTGTTCGCGCTGTGCCGCATCGGCCGCGGAGAGGTTCGCTTGATCGCGGACGCCGATCTGCTGGACGACCGACTGTGGTTGGTCGAACCCAACCGAGCCCCTTCGAACCGCGCGCTATCCGGTGATACGATGGCGCTGCTCTCCGCTTGGCTCATGGATCCCGTCTCCCCCCGCATCGTCCCGCCTTCGGCGGCGTGGGTGAGGAGCGATGGCGCCATGATCAGGGCGATGCGGTGGGCGCTATTGGCTGGGATGGCCTGGGCGATAATGGGCGCGAGCCTCATCTGGCGCTGGGAAAAACCGGGAAGGCATGGAAAAACGTGAAAATCCTACGACCAAAGTCGACGAAAGCGAGAACGAATTAAGAACAATTACTTTGCGCAATTATCAGGAACCAAGGAAAACCAAGCAAAACCGGATAAGAACAAAGATTCCCAGCTTTACCCATAATTTCCCCTTCCATCCCGACACTTCCCTTGGTATTCATTCCGCTACTGGGGCAGTTCAAGCCAATGCGATTCCTGTAAGCGGGGGCGGCGTAGCGCATGCGCTTTTCCCGACGGGAAGGCTTTGCCCCGAAGGCAAAGGGCGGATTGTCGAAGGGTGTCGGGTTCTAATCTCTTTTCTGGCAATGCCTTCAGCGTCGCGGACAGCAAGGGCCGCTTCGCCTTGCCGCTCGACATGCGCAAAATGGTCAAGTCCGCCAGCGGCAACGAAAACCGCCTGTGCATCGATCTTCTTGAACAGCATCGCTGCGCCAAGGGCTTCGGCACCTCCCACAAGGCGGAGATGGAAGACGAAATCGTCAAGAATGCAGAGGCCGCCCGCGCCCGGGGCGACGCCTATGACGCCGACACCGCCCGTGAACTGGCATTTTCCTCGCTCGAAGAGCTGAACTTCGACGATGGCGGCCGCTTCTTCCCGCCTGCCGATATCAAGGACTATTGCGGGATCGACGACGCCATCATGTTTCTGGGCGTCGGCCGTTTCATCCAGATGTGGAAACCAGAGGCGTATCTGGACTATCCGGCCGCCCGCGAAGTCATCAAGGCGCGCGTCCGCAAATTCCTTGCCGAGCGGGAGGCCGCCGGCAAATGACCGATCCTGCGCCACATATTCCCGTCCTGATCGATGAAGTGCTCGATGCCCTCGCCATTGCCCCCGGCGAGGTTCATGTCGATGGCACGTTCGGCGCTGGCGGGTACAGCAAGGCCATGGCCGCCAAGGGCGCCCGCGTCTTCGCCTTCGATCGGGATCCCGATGCGATTGCGGCGGGACAGGCGGTCGTTGCGGCCAGCGACGGCGCCATAACCCTGATCGAGGGGGAATTCTCCCGCATGGAGGCGCTGCTTGCCGACGCCGGCGTCAGCCGTGCATCCGGCGTGACGCTGGATATCGGCGTGTCCTCCATGCAGCTTGATCAGGCCGATCGCGGCTTCTCATTCCAGTCGGATGGTCCGCTCGACATGCGGATGAGCCGGGCCGGGACAAGCGCCGCCGACTTTCTCAACAATGCCGCCGAGGAGGAGATCGCCGATGTCCTCTATCTCTATGGCGAGGAGCCCCGGTCGCGCCGGGTTGCGCGTGCCATCGTCGCGGCGCGTCCGCTGGAGCGGACCGGGCAACTGGCCGCCGTCGTCCGCAAGGCCCTGGGGCATAAGCCGCACGACAAGAAGGACCCCGCAACCCGTAGCTTTCAGGCGATCCGAATCCATCTGAACCGGGAGCTTGAGGAACTGGAGCGCGGGCTGGAAGCCGCCGAGGCTCTGCTGGAAGCGGGCGGGCGGCTGGCCGTCGTCACCTTCCACAGTCTGGAAGACAGGATCGTAAAGCAGTTCCTTCGTCGCCGCAGCGGTGCGGAGTCCGGCGGGTCTCGCCATCGTCCGCAGCAGGCGGCGGCGGTCGCGCCGACATTTGACCGCGCGTCAAAGGCTATCCGGCCGAGCGCTCACGAACTTGCGGTCAATCCGCGCGCGCGCTCCGCGACGCTGCGCAGCGCCGTGCGGACATCGGCTCCTGCTTGGGAAGGGCCCCAGTCATGATTGCGGTCAAACGGCTTCAGAGCGTGCTGTGGGTGATGCTGGTGACGCTCGGTGCCCTGTCCGCCTATCTGGTGTCGCTCCGGGTGGGCGCGGAGCAAAATGAACTGGCGCGCGTCCGTGCGCAGATCGCATCGACGAAATCGGATATGCGCTACCTGGAAACGGAATTTGGCGCGCGGTCCAGTCTTCGCCAGTTGGAGCGCTGGAATCAGGATGATTTTCGCTATTCCGCGCCCACGGCTCAGCAATATCTGAATGGTGAGCGCGCGCTGGCCAAACTTGATGGCGTGGAGCCGAACGGCCCGGTTTATGTGGCCCCGCCGGTAATGGTTGCGATGGCCGACACTCCAGCCGATCTTGCGGCCTCCAAACCGGCTGCGCCTGCGAGCCCTGCGCCTGCCCAGATCCGCACGGAGGCGGCGACGCGCGCGCCGGAGATCAGCGTGATCCGCTCCGCGCAAGCGGCCGATTCGGTGGAGAAGCTCAAGGCGCCCAAGGCGAAATTGAAGCTGGTCCTGGACAATCCCGACAAGGTCACGCCCGTGGCGCGCAACGCGGCGCGGGTCGCTATGCTGGACGCCAAATTGCTGGATGACGGCACGTTAGGGGACCTCAGCGCACGCGCCGCGCGCGAGCGCAAGAAGGGAGGGCACTGATGGCCACGATCGTCGTCAGGTCCGATCGACCGTTGCCGAGCAGCGGGCGCGTGAACGTCACGGCGCTCGCGCACCAGCGCCTGATGCTGCTGCTGGTGTTGTTTGTGGCGATCACAAGCCTGATTGCGCTTCGGCTTTGCTGGATGGGCGTGGCCTCTGGCGGGCGTAGTGGCGACGCGGTGTCCGCGTCCCTGCCGCCGCGGGCGGATATCGTCGATCGCAACGGCTTTCCCTTGGCGCGCACGATGGACGCCTATTCCATCGCCGTCCGGCCAAGCCGGTTGATCGGTGACCGGGATGAGCTGGCGCGGAAGCTGTCGGAGATTTTTCCGGACGAGCAATATGGCGTGCTTTTGGCGAAGCTGAGCGGCAGACATTGGGCCTATCTGCGCCGCCGCGCGCTGCCCGAGCAGGTCGCGGCGGTAAATGCGCTTGGCGAACCGGGCATTGAATTCCCGCGCGAGAAGGAGCGCATCTATCCGCAGCGCACGCTGGCTGCGCATGTGCTGGGCTTTGCGCCGGTCGATGGTCTTGGCGGCATGGGTGTGGAGGCGGCGTTCAACGATCGCCTGATTGATCCCGCGCATCGCGGCGAGCCCTTCATGCTGTCCATCGACAGCCGGGTGCAGGCAGCGCTCGAGAGCGAACTCTACGCGCAGATGATGCAACAGCAGGCGCATGGCGCGGCCGGCATCATTCTGGACGCCAATACCGGCGAAGTGATCGCGATGGCGTCGCTTCCGGTATTCGACCCCAATAAGCTGGGCAAGGATGACAGCGGTCGAGGGAATGACGTGGTCCAGTCCCGCTATGAATTGGGCTCGACCTTCAAGCCGATCTCCATAGCCACGGCGATGGATGCCGGAATCGTGACGTCAATGAGCAAGCGCTACGACGCGACCGCGCCGCTCCAGGTCGGCGGTTTCAAGATCAAGGACGATCACCCGCTCAAGCGCTGGCTCAATGTGCCTGAGACGCTGGTGCATAGCTCCAACATCGCGACGGCACGGATCGCTGACGAGATGGGGCCGGGGCCGATCCAGAAAATCTACCGGGAACTGGAATTCGACCGGCGTCCGTCGATCGAACTGCACGAGCGCGCACGCACGCTGTGGCCGGTGAACTGGGGCCGCATCACCACGATGACGGTTGCTTATGGTCATGGCATCGCGGTCACCCCCCTGCATCTGGCCAGCGCCTATGCGGCGCTGGTGAATGGCGGCATCTGGCGGCCGGCTACGCTGCGCAAGCTGAATGCCAGCGAAGTGCCTGAGGGACGTAGGGTCTTCTCCGCCGCGACCAGCGCGCGGATGCGGCAGCTGTTGCGCATGATCGTCGCCGCCGGTACAGGCAGGAGCGCCGATGCCAAGGGTTATCGTGTGGGCGGGAAAACCGGCTCGGCGGAAAAGCCCTTTCAGGGCGGTTATGCCCACACCTCTCTTGTAACGACCTTTGCCGCAGCCTTTCCGATGGACAATCCCAAATATATCGTGCTCGCCATGATGGACGAGCCTAAGGGCAGTCCGGAAACCTTCGGTCTGCGCACCGCCGCCTGGACCGCTGCGCCGGTCGTCAAGCGGGTTATCGAGCGGACGGGGCCGATGCTGGGCGTTATTCCCGATGAGCGGCGTGACGTGGATATTTCCGAACTGATGCCGCTGCTGTGGAAGGCGCCTGGGGAAAGCGATAAGGAATGAAACTCTCCGATCTTGTGCCCGGGTCATCCGACGCCCTTGTCACCGGCTTTGCCATCGACAACCGCAAAGTCGCGCCCGGCACGATTTTTGGCGCTTTTCAAGGAGTTAAGGTGAATGGCGAAGACTTCATCGCTGATGCGGTCGCTGCCGGCGCCGTCGCGGTCGTCGCCCGCCCGGAAGCCAGGGTAGAGGGCGCGGTCCATATCGCCGATTCCAATCCCCGCCGATCATTCGCACACATCGCCGCAAACTTCTTCGCGCCATTCCCCGACGTGACCGTCGCCGTGACCGGCACCAACGGCAAGACGTCCACGGTAGAACTGACCCGCCAGCTCTGGCGCATGATGGGCGAAAAGTCCGCCTCGATCGGCACGCTGGGCGTCACCACCTCCGTCGATCAGGTCTCCACCGGACTCACCACGCCGGACATCGTCACCTTCCTGTCGAACATGTCCGGCCTGCGCCGCGAGGGCATCACCCACGCCGCGTTCGAAGCGTCGAGCCATGGCCTCGCGCAATATCGGACCGAGGGGCTGCCCGTTCTGGCCGGAGCCTTTACCAATCTCAGCCGTGACCATCTCGACTATCATGGCGACATGGAAAGCTATTTCGACGCCAAGATGCGGCTGTTCGACGAGGTCGTTGCCGATAACGGCGCGGCGGTCGTCTGGGCGGACGATGAATGGTCGGACAAGGTCAAGGAACGCGTTGCGAGGCGGGGGCTTCGCCTGCTGAGTGTCGGCGTGCGGGGAGAGGCGCTTCGCCTCACAAACCGGACGCCGACCCAGCTTGGACAGACGCTGACCGTGGAAGCGGAAGGCAAGTCCTTTAAAATCAACCTGCCGCTGATCGGCGCCTATCAAGCGGCCAACGCCCTGACCGCGGCGGGTCTCATCATCGCGACCGGCGGCGACACTAAGACGGTGCTTGAACTTCTTGCCCGGGTCCAGCCCGTGCGCGGACGGCTGGAGCGCGCGGTGATCACCAAGACAGGCGCGCCTGTCTATGTCGATTACGCCCATACCCCCGATGGCCTGCGCGCCGCGATCGAGGCGTTGCGTCCGCATACCAAGGGTCGCCTGATCACGCTGTTCGGCGCAGGCGGTGACCGCGATGCCGGCAAGCGCCCGCAAATGGGCAAGGTCGCCGTCGATCTGTCCGATTATGTCATCGTCACTGACGATAATCCGCGCTCCGAAGAGCCTTCGTCCATTCGCTCCGCCATCATGGCGGGCGCGCCAGGCGCGCAGGAAATCGGCGGTCGCCGCCCGGCAATCGCCGCAGCGATTGCAATGGCGGGCGCAGACGACATCGTCCTGCTCGCGGGCAAGGGGCATGAGCAGGGCCAGATCATCGGCGATCGTGTCCTGCCGTTCGACGACGTGACGGTCGCGCGGGAATGCGCCACGTGATGCCGCTCTGGACCTCCGCAGAAATCGCGAAGGCGACGGGCGGTGAAGCGTCCGCCGCCTTCGATGTTGCAGGCGTTGCATTCGACAGCCGCGAGATCGGTCTGGGCGATCTGTTTGTCGCGCTGAAGGGCGAGCACGCCGATGGGCATGATTTCGTCGAGAAGGCTTTCGCGTCCGGAGCCGCCGGGGCAATTGTGAGCACGCCCATAGATCATCCGCATGTACTGGTGTCTGACACCATGCTGGCGCTGGAGGATCTGGCGCGCGCGTCCCGGCAACGGTCTCCGGCCAAGATTGTCGGCGTGACTGGATCGGTCGGCAAGACCGGAACGAAGGAGGCGCTGTTTGCGGCGCTCGATAGGGCAAATCCGGGGAAAGTCCATCGTTCGGTCAAGAGCTACAACAATCATGTCGGCGTGCCGCTCAGTCTCGCGCGCATGCCGCGCGATGCGGCGTTCGGTGTGTTCGAAATGGGCATGAACCATTCGGGCGAGCTTTCCGCGCTAACCCGCTTCGTGCGGCCCCATGTCGCCGTCGTTACGGCCATAGCACCCGCGCATATCGAGTTTTTCGGCAGCGAAGCGGCCATTGCCGAAGCCAAGGCGGAAATATTCGAGGGGCTCGAACCAAGGGGGGTGGCGATCATTCCTTTTGACAGCCCGCATCTGTCGGCCCTGCGGATGCGCGCCGCCCGCTATACCGGGCGGATCATGACCTTCGGCGTAGGTAAGGGCGCTGACGTCCGCGCCGTGGAGACGGTTCCGGCCGGCAGTGGCGGCACATTGATCACCGCGCGATTTCCCGAAGCCGAATTATGCTGCACCATTGCTCCCCCGGGTGAGCATTGGGTGTCCAATGCGTTAGCGGTGCTTGGAACGGTCGAAGCGCTGGGCGGCGATCTGGCGGCAGCAGGACTGGCGCTGGCGGAGATGGCTGGCCTTCCCGGACGCGGCGCGCGAGCCATCGTGCCCATCGCGGGCGGCGAGGCATTGCTAATCGATGAAAGCTATAACGCCAACCCGCTATCCATGGCCGCGACGCTGAGCCAGCTGGGCAAGGAACACGCCCAGCGTCGGGTTGCAGTGCTTGGCGCAATGAAGGAATTGGGTACGCGGAGCGCTGAACTGCATGCTCGGCTTGCGGAGTCAATGGCCGGCAAAGTCGACTATGCAATATTGGTCGGGCCGGAGATGGCCCCGCTGGCGCAGGCGCTGAACAAGGATATATCCCACGCACATGTCGTCGACGCCAAGGCCGCGACGGACCTGTTGGAAGCCGAAATGCGGGCGGGTGATGCCATATTGGTGAAGGGTTCGAATAGTATCGGCCTGTCACGACTGGTCGCTGCGATGACAGGCGGAGTTAAGGATTAATGCTGTACTGGCTGGCGCAGACGCTGGACTTCCACGGGATATTCAATCTTGTTCGTTACCTGAGCTTTCGAGCCGGTGCGGCAATTGCGACGGCGCTGATTATCGGCCTGATCATCGGTCCGCGCTTCATCGGCTGGCTGCGCGTCCGCCAAGGGAAGGGGCAGCCGATCCGCGATGACGGCCCGCAAAGCCATCTGACCAAGCGGGGCACCCCGACTATGGGCGGCCTCATGATCCTGACATCAGTGATTGTCTCTGTGCTGCTGTGGATGAATCTGGCGTCGATCTACGTGTGGGCCTGCATCTTCGTCACGCTGGGTTTCGGCGCGATCGGTTTCCTGGACGATTATGACAAGGTCACGAAGGCAAGCCATAAAGGATTGTCGGGCAAATTCCGCCTGCTGTGCGAATTCGCCATTGCCGGTGTCGCGGCGTGGTTGATTGTCGGCCACAATGGCACGGCATTATATGTCCCATTCTGGAACGGTCCGGCTATCGACCTTGGCCCCTTCTATTTCGTGTTCGCCGCCTTCGTTATCGTCTCCTTTGGCAATGCGGTAAATCTGACGGATGGTCTCGACGGCCTTGCGACCATGCCCGTCATCATCGCCTGTATGGCCTTCATGGCGATCGTATATCTGGTCGGACGTGCGGATTACGCCCATTATCTGGGTATTCCTCACGTTCCGGGGGCGGGGGACCTGACGATATTATGCGGAGCGATTATTGGCGCCGGCCTGGCCTTCCTCTGGTTCAATGCGCCTCCAGCTGCCGTGTTCATGGGTGACACCGGCAGTCTGGCGCTTGGCGGCGCCATCGGTGTCATCGCCGTGTCGGCCCATCATGAGATCGTACTGGGTGTAATTGGCGGCTTGTTCGTCGTTGAGGCGCTTTCGGTCATCATCCAGGTGTTCTTTTACAAACGCACCGGAAAGCGGGTCTTTCGTATGGCGCCGATCCATCATCATTTCGAGCAGCTTGGCTGGTCCGAGCCCACCGTTGTCATCCGTTTCTGGATCGTGGCGTTCGTGCTGGCGCTTGCTGGTCTTGCCACTCTCAAGCTGCGGTGATCGTCTCGGAGGCCTTTGCGGGTAAGACCTATGCGGTGCTGGGCCTCGCGCGTTCGGGGCTCGCAACCGTTGAAACGCTCGCGGCAAGCGGCGCGAGGGTTGTTGCCTGGGACGCGCGGGAGGAAGGACGCGAGGCGGTCCGGGACAAGGCGGAACTTGCCGATCCCATGGAAATTGATCTCGCCGGCTTCGATGGCGTCGTTGTTTCGCCGGGCGTGCCTCTCAACCGGCACCCCATCACCCAGAAGGCGAAGGCGGCCGGAGTGCCGATCATCGGGGACATCGAATTGTTCGCGCTCGCGCGTCCCACTCTGCCATCGCACAAAGTGGTCGGGATCACCGGCACCAACGGCAAATCGACCACAACTGCGCTGATTCATCACATTATCGAACAGGCGGGTTTGCCGACGCGGATGGGCGGCAATATCGGGCTGCCGATCCTGGGGCAGGAACCTTTGGAGCCCAATCTGAAGGGCGTGGGCGTCTATGTGCTGGAACTGTCCAGCTACCAGATTGACCTCACGATAGGTCTGGACTGCGATGTGGCGGTTCTCCTGAACATTACGCCCGATCATCTCGACCGCTATGATGGCTTCGCCGGATATGTGGCGTCCAAGGCGCGCCTGTTCGCCATGCAAAGTTCTGGCCACGTCGCAGTCATTGCGACGGATGACGAGCAGAGCCTGGGGATTGCTTCGCGCGCCGTGGCGCAGTTGCAGACCGTATCGGCCTCCAGCATTCTGCCGATGGAGCAGGTTCACTGGCCTGCGTTACAGGGCCCACATAATGCGCAGAATGTGGCTGTCGCTATCGCGGTGGCCGACGCACTCGATATTTCACGCAATGACACGATGCCGGCTTTGGCGACCTATTCCAGTCTTCCCCATCGCATGCAACGCGTCGGTGAAGTTGGCGGCGTGCTGTACGTCAACGACAGCAAGGCAACGAATCCGGCGTCAACCGCGCCTGCACTCGCAGCCTATCCGCCCATCGACGGACGCCCCCGCATTCACTGGATTGTCGGCGGCCTCGCCAAGACCGACAATCTGGACGAGTGTGCGCCGCAGTTCGGCAACATCAAACATGCCTATACCATCGGTGAGGCCGGGCATATGTTCGCGGACATCCTACGGCCGCATATGGCTGTAGACGACTCGGAGATGTTGTTGACCGCGGTGCGCCGGGCCGCGCGTGTCGCCAAGCCGGGGGATGTGGTGCTGCTTTCCCCGGCCTGTGCATCTTTCGACCAGTTTCGTGATTTCGAAGCGCGCGGTGACGCCTTCGCCGCTGCCGTCGCGGCGTTGGGTTAAAAGAGGCGGAGAGCGAAACATGCAGGGCGACAAGCTGGGTATCGGCAAGTTCAGACCGGCAAAGATAGCCAAGGGCTTCGGTGGCCGGACTGTGCCACGCGAACGGACGGCACTTGCGATCTGGTTTTGGGAAATCGACCGGGTTTTGCTGTCGTTGATCGTGGCGTTGATGGCGATCGGGCTGGTCGCGGTGGCTGCAGCCTCGCCCGTGGCTGCGATTGATCGGTCGACCTCGGCCATTTCGGTGACACCGCTCATTTATTTCTACCGGCAACTCATGTGGGTCGCGATTGGCCTGCCGGTGATGCTGATCGTGTCGATGCTGCCGCGTACGCAGGCGCGCCGGCTGGCGTTGATCGCAGCCGTGATCTTTTTCATCGCGCTGATGTTCGTTCCCATCCTGGGCGAAGTGAAAAATGGCGCGCGCCGATGGATCAACGTCCCTGGCATGCGGTTCCAGCCCTCGGAGTTCCTCAAACCTGCTTATGTCGTTTCGATCGCGTGGCTTTTGTCACTACGCTCCAAGGATAAGACGCTGCCGGTTATACCGTTGAGCTTCGCGGTTACGGCGATGATCGCCTTGCTGCTGATGCGGCAGCCGGATTTCGGACAAACAGTGGTGTTCTGCGCATGCTGGGCGGCGCTGCTGCTGCTGTCGGGTGTCCCCATGCGCTATATCGGCGCGCTGTGCGGGGCCGCGCTGGGTCTTTTCGTGCTAACCTATATGTTTTATGAAAATGGGCGGCAGCGCATCAACGATTTCCTGGGAATAGGTCATGATCCCATGACCGGGCCCGACCAGTCTGACCTGGCCCAGCGCACGATCACCAATGGTGGTTTCACTGGCGTGGGGCCGGGCGGAGGCCAGGCGAAATTCCACCTGCCCGAGGCGCATACCGACTATATTTTCTCTGTAATAGGCGAAGAGTTCGGCCTGCTTGCCTGCATCGCCATCGCCTGCGTCTATCTGGCTATTATCGTGCGCGTATTGTTGCGGTTGCTGGACGAAGAGGACAGCTTCACCATCCTTGCCGCGGCGGGCCTGACAACCGAGTTTGGATTGCAGGCGGTGATCAACATGGGCGTCAACGCGCAGATATTTCCGTCGAAAGGCATGACACTGCCCTTTATCAGCTATGGCGGGTCCTCTATGCTGGCGCTCTGTTTCGGGGTCGGCCTGCTTCTCGCCTTCACGCGGCGAAATCCCTTCATGGATCGCACCCCAGTCGTCAAATGGAGCGGTCGATGAGTATTTCCCGTCATTTCGTTCTCGCCGCTGGCGGAACCGGGGGCCATATGGTCCCGGCGCACGCCGTGGCCGAGGAATTGATCGCGCGGGGACACAGGGTGGCGCTTGTCACCGACGAGCGCGGCGCGAAGATCCCGAATCTCTTCAAGCAGGCTCAGGTCCATGTCTTGCCCGCCGGACGCCTGACGGGCGACCCCCGCGGCTGGTACAAGGGTGTAAAGGCTATCCTAGAAGGTCGTGCGATGGCACGGCGGCTATATGAGACATTTGAACCCACGGCGGTCGTGGGTTTTGGCGGTTATCCGGCACTCCCTGCGTTGCTCGCTGCACTGAAAGATGGAATTCCGACGGCCGTTCATGAACAAAATGCAGTTCTGGGCAGGGTCAACCGCCTGCTCGCGCACAAGGTTACGGCCATAGCGACGGCCTATCCGGTGGTGGAGAAGCTGCCCGATCGCTTCGCGGAAAAAGTGCACCTGGTCGGTAACCCCGTGCGTGAGGAAGTGCTTGCGCTACGCGATGAGGAGTTCCCTGCGCTTACCGATGAAAGTGTGTTCCGTGTACTCGTTACGGGCGGCAGCCAGGGCGCATCCATTCTGTCGAGCGTGGTGCCCAGCGGGTTTGCGCTGTTGCCGCTTAGCTTGCGCCGTCGCCTGCAAGTGACCCAGCAATGCCGGGGAGAAGATATCGAAAAGGTGCGGGCAACCTATGCGGAAATGGAAATTCCGGCGGATTTGTCGACCTATATCAGCGATATGCCTGAGAAGCTGAGCTGGGCGCATCTGGTCATTGGTCGGGCCGGAGCCTCTACGCTTGCGGAACTGACGACGGCGGGGCGCCCCGCAATCCTGGTGCCGTTGCCAAGCGCAATGGATGATCATCAGACAGCCAACGTCCGCGAGATGGTGGCGTGCGGCGGCGCGCGGTCAATTCCTCAGTCGCAGTTCACGCCGGTGGAACTGGCCAAGCAGATGCAAAAGATGGCCATGGAACCGGGAGCCTTGCAGAACGCCGCCAGGCGTGCACGTTCATGCGGTCGCCCCAATGCCGCGCGTGATATGGCCGACCTCCTTGAAAGCATAGGATACGCTCCGATCATGAACGATACGCTGCCGGTTTCCTCTCCCATACCCACCAGTCTGAACCTGCAGGGTGTTCCGGCGTGAAGGGGGTCGCAACGGATATCGGCACGATCCATTTCATCGGGATAGGCGGCATCGGCATGTCAGGCATTGCCGAGGTGATGCATAATCTTGGCTATGAAGTTCAGGGATCAGATGTCGCCGAAGGCTATGTGATAGAGGGCCTTCGCAAGAAGGGCATTAAAGTCATGATCGGCCATCGGGCGGAGAATCTGGGCGATGCCGCCGTGGTCGTCACGTCGACAGCGATCAAACGCGGCAATCCGGAGGTTGAACTGGCGCTGGAAAAGCGCGTGCCGGTGGTGCGCCGCGCCGAAATGCTGGCTGAGTTGATGCGCCTGAAATCCACTGTCGCGGTCGCCGGAACGCATGGCAAGACAACAACCACGTCAATGGTCGCTGCGTTGCTGGATGCGGGCGGTGTCGATCCAACGGTGATCAACGGCGGCATCATCAACAGTTACGGGTCCAACGCGCGTCTGGGCGCCAGCGACTGGATGGTGGTTGAAGCCGATGAGAGCGATGGGAGCTTCCTGCGACTGGACGGCACAATCGCGGTCGTGACCAATATCGACCCCGAGCATCTTGATCATTATGGCGATTTCGATGCGGTGAAGGACGCATTCGTCGAGTTTGTCGAGAATGTGCCCTTCTATGGCGCGGCGATCCTGTGTCTCGATCATCCCGAGGTCCAGGCGATTTTACCTCGCGTTCAGGACCGGCGGATCGTCACTTACGGCTTTTCCGCTCAGGCTGACATAAGAGGCGAGAACGTTCAGCCGGTTCCAGGCGGAAATCGCTTTGACGTCCAAATCCGCGAGCGGGACGGATCGACCCGCCGGATCGAGGGCATCGAAATGCCGATGCCGGGGCGGCACAATGTGCTCAATGCCATGGCGGCCATCGGTGTCGCCCTGCAGATGGGCATCGATGACAAGACGATCCAGACGGGCTTTGGCAAATTTGGCGGCGTAAAGCGGCGTTTTACAAAGGTAGGCGAAGTGCCGGTGGCTGGCGGGGTCGCAACGGTGATCGACGATTATGGCCATCATCCGGTGGAAATACGCGCTGTTTTGGCGGCGGCACGTGAAGGTGCGAAGGGCAGGGTGATCGCGGTTGTCCAGCCCCATCGCTTCACGCGGTTGCGTGATCTGATGGATGAATTTCAGCAGGCATTCAACGACGCGGACATCGTCTATGCCGCGCCTGTATATCCTGCCGGCGAGCAGCCCATTGAGGGCGTTGACAGCGCGGAGCTGGTGGCAGGGCTCAAGCGACGGGGGCACCGCGCGGCGAGTACGGTCGAGGGCGCGGACGCCCTGGCCAGTGCATTGGCGGCGGACCTGCAAGCCGATGATATGATCATCTGCCTGGGGGCGGGCGATATCACCAAATGGGCGGCGGGACTTGCCAGCGAAGTTGCCGATAGGGTGAGGGTTGCCGCCTGATGTTGGAGTTCATCGACCTCAGCCTGGAAATGCAGAAGCGGGTGATCGAGGCGCATGAAAAGAGCCTGGAAGCCGCCAAAAAGTCCATGGACGGCGCAAAGGCCGGAGTTGCCATGCAGAAGGCAATCGCCGACGCCACCAAGGCGAATATGGATATGTGGGGCAAATGGATGTCGCTGTGGAGCCCGCGCAAGTGACGGTGGCGGAGGCTTCCCTTCCTGCCACCAGGGGCCGCCTGACTGCGCATGCTCCGCTTGCTCCGCTGGTGTGGTTCAAGAGCGGCGGAGCGGCGCAATGGCTGTTTGAGCCCAAGGATATTGACGATCTGGCGGACTTTTTGCGCGATCTTGATCCCAAAATCCCCGTAATGGCGCTGGGTTTGGGGTCAAATCTGATCGTTCGCGATGGCGGCGTGCCGGGTGTCGTGGTGCGGCTGGGCAAGGCATTTGCCAAGGTGGAGTCCGTCAATGACACCACGCTTCAGTGCGGCGGCGGTGCATCGGGCATATTGGTTTCCTCCACCGCGCGCGATGCAGGGATTGGCGGTCTGGAGTTCCTGCGGTCCATACCCGGCACCGTTGGCGGGTTCGTGCGGATGAATGGCGGCGCATATGGCCGCGAGACCTGCGATATCCTTGTGGAGTGCGAGGTCGTCCTGCGGTCGGGAAAGCGCGAAGCGCTGGCGCGGGAAGATCTAGGTTATACCTATCGTCACAGCGCTCTGCCGGAAGGGGCGGTGGTCGTAAGCGCGACATTTCGCGGACATCATGCCGATCCGATCGCCATCCAGGCAGAAATGGATCGCATCGCCAACGCCCGCGAGGAAAGCCAGCCGTTGCGGAGCAAGACCGGCGGATCGACCTTCAAGAATCCTGAAGGTCACAAGGCATGGCAGTTGGTTGATGAGGCAGGATGCCGTGGCCTGAAGCTGGGCGGCGCGCAGGTGTCGGAAAAGCACACCAACTTCCTGCTCAATCTGGGTGACGCGACCAGTTCCGATATCGAAGCGCTGGGCGAGGAAGTCCGGCAGCGGGTGAAGGCAAAAAGCGGGATAACGCTGGAATGGGAAATTCAGCGGATCGGGGTGGAAAAGTGAGGGGTCCGTGGCATGTTGCCGTCCTGATGGGCGGATGGTCGGCGGAACGGCCAGTATCGCTGATGAGCGGCGAGGGCGTCGCCAAGGCACTGGAGGGGCGCGGACACAAGGTCACGCGGATCGACATGGATCGGGATGTGCCCATGAAGATCGCCGAGGCCGGGGCCGACATCGTGTTCAATGCCTTGCACGGCGTGCCAGGCGAGGACGGCACGGTGCAGGGCATGATGGACCTGATGGGCGTCAAATATACCCATTCCGGCCTTGCGACGTCCGTGATCGCGATCGACAAGCAGCTTACGAAGCAGGCGCTGGTGTCCCATGGCATTCCCATGCCCGGCGGGCAGGTTGTGGAAAGCGCTACGCTGTTCGAGCGCGATCCTTTGCCTCGTCCTTATGTTGTTAAGCCCGTCAATGAGGGCAGTTCGGTCGGCGTGGCCATCGTGACGGAGCAGGGCAATTACGGATCGCCGATTGGTCGGGATGTTGAAGGCCCATGGCAGCATTTCACGGAATTGCTGGCCGAACCCTATATTCGTGGCCGGGAGCTGACGACCGCGGTGCTTGGCGATGAGGCGCTGCTGGTCACGGAGTTGCGGCCGAAAAGCGGCTTTTATGACTTCGATTCCAAATATACGGATGGTTTGACGGAGCATATCTGCCCCGCAGATATTCCCGAGGATGTCGCCGAGCAATGCAAGGCCATTGCGTTGCGCGCGCACCAGTTGCTGGGATGCAAGGGCGCATCACGTTCGGATTTCCGCTGGGATGATACGCAGGGGGTCGAGGGGCTGTTCCTGTTGGAGGTCAATACCCAGCCGGGTATGACGCCGCTCAGCCTGGTCCCGGAACAGGCGGCGAAACTGGGGATCGACTATGCCGAACTGGTCGAACGGATCGTCGAGGAGGCGCTATGAGTGATGCACGGATAAGGCGGGGCAGCACCAGCCGGTTGTCACAGCCGCGCCGCAAGAGCGGGACCAAGGTCACGTCGAAGCGCGGTGGACGGGCGCTCAAGCGGCAGAGTTTTGCCGACCGCGTCATTTCCGCCATCCCGCTCAGCGAAGCAGCGATGCAGCGCGCAGCGACCTGGGGCATCGTCGGCGCGGTGGCCGTCGCCGCGGTTGGCGGAGCGGGCTATTTCGGGTTGCCCGGCATGGTCCGGATGGAATTCGCACAGGCTGCAGCGCATGCGGGGTTCGAGGTCGACAAGGTCGAGGTGCGCGGCGTCGAGCGCATGGATGAATTGCAGGTCTATAATATTGCGTTGGGCCAGGTCGATCGGTCGATGGTCAATGTGGATTTGCCGAAACTGCGCGGTGATCTGATGAAGCTGGGTTGGGTCAAGGACGCGCGCGTGTCCCGGCGCCTGCCTGACACTTTGGTTGTGGACATCGTCGAGCGTCAGCCGGTGGCGGTATGGCAGCATGGCGGCAATCTGGCGCTGATCGATGTCAGCGGCGCAGTATTGCAGCCTGTGTCGCAGCAGACCATGCCGGACCTGCCACTTGTCGTGGGGCCAAGCGCGAACTTGCAGACCGCTAGCCTGGGCAAACTGATGGAGGCTGCGCCGGCGCTTAAGCCCATGCTTGCGGGCGCGACCTGGGTTGGAGATCGCCGGTGGGATCTCCGTTTCCAATCTGGAGAAACGCTTTCGTTGCCAGAGGGAGAAAATCCGGCATCAGCAGCGCTGTTGAATTTCGCACGGTTGGATGGCGTCAACCATCTTCTGGGCCGCGGGATCGTGCGGTTTGATATGCGCGACCCATCCAAGTTCGTGCTGCGCCTGCCCAAGGATCGTGCCCCGAAGCCGGACGAAAGCAAGACGGAGACGAAGGCGGCCAAAGCGGCCACCGAAGACGGGGAGGTATAGACCGCCATGCCGCCCCCCAAGGTCGAGAAAGTCATCACCGCAGTCGATATCGGATCGTGGAAGGTTTCTGCGCTGATCGCGGGCAAGACGGATACAGGCGAGATCATGATTCTGGGCACCGGCCAACGCGAGAGCCGGGGCGTGAGGCGTGGCTTCATTGTCGACATGGAGCGCACCGAGATGGCCGTGCGAGAGACAGTCGAACAGGCCGAGCGCGTCGCTGGCATGAACATAGAGGATGTGTGGGTCAGTTTCTCGGGCGGCAGCCTGGTCAGCGATGTCGTGACCGTCGAGAGCGAATTGGGCGGCATTCGGGTCGAGCAGGGGGACATTGACGACCTGCTCAATACCGGACGGCAGAGCATTGATCCCGATGGTCGCGTTGTCCTGCATGCCCAGCCAACCTGTTTCAGCGTGAACGGCTCGGACGGCGTGAAAAGGCCGCTGGGGATGCACGCGGACCGGCTTGGCGTCGATATTCATGTGGTGCTCGCCGATGGCGCGCCGCTCGCCAATCTGGAGATGTGCGTGCGTGGCGCCTATCTGGACGTCAACGCCATCGTCGCTGCGCCTATCGCCACGGGGTTCGCCTGCTTATCTGACGAAGAGCGAGACCTGGGCGTCGCTCTGGTGGAGATCGGCGCCGGCGTGACCAATATCTCCCTATATGCCGGTGGAATGCTGGTGGGCCTGCACAGCATCCCCATTGGCGCGGCCGATATAACCGACGATATCGCATCGGCCTTTGGCATTCGCCGCAGCCAGGCCGAGCGCATGAAATGCTTTTACGGATCGGCGATGCAATCGCGACGAGACTTCCGCGACATGATCGAGATCGCGCCGGTGGCGAGCGACGGCGAACGGTCCGACAGCGGTCGCATCACGCGCGCTGCTCTGGTGGCTGTCATCTGCGAGCGACTAAACCAGTTGATGGCGGAGGTTAACGCCTCGCTGAAGGGGATGGGATTCAACAATCCGGTCGGACGCCAGGTTGTGCTCACGGGCGGCGGCGCGGAGATGAAAGGGATCGCGGACTACGCGCAAACGGCGCTTGGCCGTGCGGTACGGATCGGACGGCCGCGTGGCCTTGCCGCGCTGCCCGAAGCGCATAGCGGGCCTGCTTTTGCAACGCTCGTCGGCTTGGCGCTTTATGGCTCCAGCAATCCGGTGGACTTGCGCAGCATGGCGCCTGCCGCGCAAACCGTGCATCGGCTTGGCGTTCCGCTATGGTGGCAACGCATGTTGCGCGCATTGAAGGCGAATTATTAGACGTTGTCTGTCGACGGGGCGCCAAAGGTTAAAAAAGGTGATGAATTGCCTTAACATCTGGTGCATGAAGGCCATTGTGACGGTTCCGCTTCGCCGAAAAGAAGCCTAGGGAGCGAAAAGTATGAGCATCGATATCGGCCCGCCCCATGTGGATGAGCTAAAGCCGCGCATCGCGGTCATCGGCGTTGGGGGCGCCGGTGGTAACGCCATCGCCAACATGATTGCCGCGGCCGTGGAAGGTGTCGACTTCATCGTCGCCAATACCGATGCGCAGGCGTTGAACGCTTCGCCGGCCGAGCGCCGCATCCAGCTTGGGCCGCATATCACCGAAGGTCTGGGCGCGGGATCACGGCCGGAAATCGGCCGGGCGGCTGCCGAAGAGACGATCTCCATCGTCGACGAGGCGCTGCAGGGCGCGCATATGTGCTTCATCGCCGCCGGCATGGGCGGCGGCACGGGCACGGGCGCGGCGCCGGTGATCGCCAAGGCCGCGCGGGACAAGGGCATCCTGACCGTGGGTGTCGTCACGAAGCCGTTTACATTCGAAGGCTCGCGCCGGGCCCGTTCCGCCGAAGCGGGAATCGAGGAACTGCAGAAGCATGTCGATACGCTGATCGTCATTCCGAACCAGAATCTGTTCCTGATCGCGAACCCGAACACCACCTTCAAAGAAGCCTTCCAGATGGCCGACGAAGTGCTGCAGCAGGGCGTGCGCGGGATCACCGACCTGATGGTCATGCCGGGTCTCATCAACCTGGATTTCGCCGACGTCCGCTCCGTGATGAGCGAGATGGGCAAGGCGATGATGGGTACGGGCGAAGCCGAAGGCGATGGCCGCGCACTGCAGGCCGCCGAGAAGGCGATCGCCAACCCGCTGCTCGACGGCGTGTCGATGCGCGGCGCGAAGGGCGTCATCGTATCGATCACCGGCGGCGAGGATATGCGCCTGATGGAAGTGGACGAGGCTGCGAACCACATCCGTGAGCTGGTCGATCCCGATGCAAACATCATCTGGGGTTCGGCTTTCAACGACGACCTCAATGGCAAAATCCGCGTTTCCGTCGTCGCCACGGGTATCGACAATGAAGCACAAGCGAAGGCCGCGCCGGCAAGCCAGCCATTCAGCTTCGCCAATCGTCCAACGGTGGTGACTCCTGTTCCGCCTGCACCGCAGGCCGCGGCGGAGCCAGTGACGCTGGAACCGCCCACCGTCGCCTCGATCGAGGCGCCTGAAGCGAGCCCCGAGCCGGTTCAGATCGCACCCGAGCCGCCAGCGCCAGCCGCGCCCTTCGCGCCGCCACGTCCGGCGCCGGTCATTTCCGATTTCGATGATCAGGAGGATGAACTCGTCCTGGGCGCGGAGAATGCCGATCCGACTCAGGCGGAGCCGGAACGGCCGACCCCGGCCGCACCGCGCGTCGCGGCTGCCGGTGGAACGCTGTTCGAGCGGATGTCCGGTCTGTCACGCGGTATCGGCAAGGCCGCCGATGATGATGCTGACGACAAGGCCGGGCTGGATATTCCCCGCTTTTTGAACCGCCAGAACAATCAATAGGGCGTTTCGTCGCAACGCCGATCTAGATATATTTCCCATTCACGCAGCCGCTTGCTAGAGCGGCTGCGTGACTGTTTTCCGATATCCGACTCTTGCCCTCCTGATCCTTCTTTCCGGCCTTATCTTCGGTGCGCCACGCGGCGCGATGGCGCAGGATCAGACGGTGTCGCAGCTCGACCTGCAGCGTCCACAGGACGTCAACACGCTGAATACGCATCTGGCGCGCCTTGCGGAAAATCCGCGTGACGTCACGGCATTGGTTGGTGCTGGTGAAGCGGCGCTCGCGCTGGACGACGCCCGCGCCGCGACCGGCTTTTTTGCACGCGCGAATGAAATCGAGCCCAATAATGGACGTATCAAGGCGGGCCTTGGCCAGGCGATGCTGGACATGCAGAACCCGGGCGAGGCGCTCAAGCTGTTCGACCAGGCGACGCGGCTGGGGTTCCCCGACACGCGCTTCCTTTCGGACCGGGGCCTTGCGCGCGATCTGACAGGGGATATCGCCGGAGCGCAGCGCGATTATCAAGCGGCGCTGCGGACTACGCCGAACGATGCCGAGCTGATCCGCCGATATGCGGTTTCGCTGGGTATTTCCGGGCAGATCGACGCGGCCGAGAAAGCGCTGAAGCCGCTGCTGTATAAGGGAGATCGCGGCGCCTGGCGCGATCGCGCTTTCATCCTGGCGATGAACGGACGCCGTGATGAGGCGCGCGATATCGCGACGAAAACCATGCCGGCGCGCCTGGCTGTCGCGATCCAGCCCTATCTGGACCGTATGCAGGGCTTGACCCCGGCGCAGCGGGCCGCAGCGGTGCAGTTCGGCAATTTTCCTGCCGATACGGGGGTTCGAGTCGCGGCTGCGGAGCCGCAGAAGCCAGCGGTTCAGCCTGTCGCGCCGCAGAAGGCCGTGACACTGACAGCCGCTCAACAGCGTGCGGCGCGAAAGGCGGAGCGCCAGAAACAGCGTGACGCACAGAAGGCGGCCGAGGCGGCCAGACGTGCGCCGGCTCCAAAGCCCGGCACTCAGATCGCCGTGGTGGAGCCGGAACCCGTGCCGCCGCCACCACCGTCGATGCCCGCGCAAATGGCGAGGGCCGAACCCCGGCCCGTTCCTGAAGCGCCAGCCAGACAGCCCGCTGCAGCTGTCATACAAAGAGCGCCGGAACCCGCCGCTCAACCTGTGACGCGTCCGCAAAGCGCTATGGAAAGCGCGCCGCGTCCTGTTCAGGGTCCACCCGCTCCAGAGCCGGCAGCGGCGACATCCCTGCCTATGGCTGCACGCGAGACGCCTGCGCCAGCGCCGCTTCCGCCTCCCGTACAGGCGGCGCCAGCCGCCGCAGCGCCAACGCAGCTCACGGCCCGGACATTGGCGGACATTATGCGCGAGTTGCAGGTGCCTGATGAGGAGAAGAAATCAAGCGCGGATGCGGTGAATTTAGCCGATCTGGAAATGCTGCAACAGCAGCGCAAGACCGCCAAGGCTGTCGCGGCCGAAAAGGCGCGCGCCGAGGCCACGGCTAAGGCGAAGGCCGCTGCTGACGTCAAAGCCAAGGCCGAGGCTGCAGAGAAGGCGCGGCTTGCCAAAAATCCCTCCCGCGCCTGGGTTCAGGTTGGGACTGGGCGGAGCATTCCTGCTCTCGCCTTCACGATGAAGGGGTTGCGCAAGAAATATGAATCGCTTGCCGCCAAGGATGCCTGGACCGCTTCATGGGGGCAGACCAATCGACTTGTGGTTGGACCTTTCGCCAGCTTCGACAAGGCGAAGGAATATGAAGAGCGGCTGAAGAAAGGCGGCGCTGACGCCTTTGCCTGGCGGAGTGATGCGGGCGAAGATGTGTCGAAATTGGCTGCGAACTGAGCGCTGATCCTGCCCCCCTTCACTATGGCGATGACGTGTCGGATGACTTCCGCTAGGGCGCGATCATGAGCCAGATGCTTGCCCCCTACGCCTGTCATCCGGAGCGGACGCGTGGCCGGCTTCATAGCGAACCGGGTGGCGAGACCCGTGGCCCTCGTGATGCTTTCCAGCGGGATCGGGACCGGATCATCCATTCGATCGCCTTCCGCCGTTTGCGCCACAAGACCCAGGTATTCGTCGCGCCGGATGGCGACCATTATCGCGTTCGCCTGACCCACAGCCTGGAGGTCGCGCAGATCGGGCGGACTATCGCGCGCGCGCTGGGGCTGAACGAGGATCTGACCGAGGCGCTGTGTCTGGCGCACGATATCGGCCATCCGCCCTTTGGCCATGCGGGCGAGGATGCCCTGGAGGCGGCAATGGAGGCGCAGGGCGGGTTCGACCATAACGCCCATACGCTGCGGGTTTTGATGCTGCTCGAGTCGCCTTATCCGCGTTGGCAGGGGCTCAATCTGACCTGGGATATGCTGGAGGGACTGGCCAAGCATAATGGACCCGTAGCTCATCCCGGCTGGGCCATGCGGGAACTGGACGCGCTAGCGTCGCTGGATATCCATAGCTGGCCGAGCCTTGAGGCGCAGGTCGCCGCCATTTCCGATGATATCGCCTATGACAATCACGACATCGATGATGGATTGCGCGCCGGTTTGCTGACGCTTGACCAGATATTGGAGGTGCCGATGGTCGCCGCCAGTTGGGCCAGGGTACAGGCACGGCATCCGGACATTGCGCCCGACCGCCTGTTGCGCGAGTTGGTGCGTGACCAGATCGGCGTCATGGTCAATGACGTGATCGAGACGACGCGCGCCGCAATCGGGACGGCGCATATCGGTGACGTGTCGGACGTGCGGGCGGCGGGCCGATCGCTTTCGGGATTTTCGGAGAGCTTTGCCGAGGATGAGCGAGTGCTCAAGCGCTTCATGTACGCGACGCTCTACCATCATCCCGAGCAATTGGCCGCCGCCGACAAGGCGCGGGGGATCGTCAGCGACCTGTTTACCGCCTACCGCGCTGACCCGTCGCTGATGAGCGAGGGTTGGTCAGGGCAGTGTGATAGGGACGAGCCAGGGCGCAGTCGCCACATCGCAGATTATATCGCCGGTATGACGGACCGATACGCGCAGAAGCGACACGCGGAGATTTTCGGCAGGGGGATTACTGACTCGATGGATTGACGCCGCTGGGTCTTTGCGCGATGCAGCATGGGTCTCCGGGTCGAGGATTCGATCCGGTCATGACGCGGGAGAGTGTAGCGGAACCCTGGTTCCGGTGCCGCCGAAGGAGCAACCGCCCCGGAATCTCTCAGGCCCCAAGGACCGCGTCATGGGCAGGCACTCTGGAAAGCGGATGGCTGGTTTGGTCATCCCACCGAAGGGGTAAGCCGTGTGGAGAAATCCGCCGGTCAAAGCTCTCAGGTTTCCGTGACAGAGGGGGTGATGGCGCTGAAGGGACACAGGGTGTCCGGCACGTCGTCGCTTGACGTCCCCTTGTTGCCGGAGGCTCGACCCCATGAGCGTAAATTCAGACGATATCGCCGAGTTCGAGGCTGAGATCCCTTTGGACAAGCTGCCGCTCGACGCATGGCATCGGGCGCGTGGCGGCCGAATGGTCGCCTTCGCTGGCTATGACATGCCCATCCAGTATGAAGGCATCATGGCCGAGCATGCCTGGACCCGTGAGCATGCGGGGCTGTTCGATGTCAGCCATATGGGGCAGCTGAGCTTCACGGGCGAGGCGGTGGACGTCGCGCTGGAGACGATGCTGCCGGGCGACATCATCGGCCTGAAGTCCTTTCGCCAGCGCTATTCCCTGCTGCTTGACGAGGATGGCGGCATCCTCGACGACCTGATGGTCAGCCGCCGGCCGGACGATATCTATATGGTCGTCAATGGTGCGACCAAGTTCGACGATATCGGCTGGATCATCGAACATCTGCCCGACGAAATCACCATGAACCATATGGATGAGCAGGCGCTGCTCGCGCTGCAGGGGCCGGAAGCGGGCGCTGCGCTGGCCAGCCTGATCCCCGGCACTGCCGATCTGTTCTTCATGCAGTGCGGGGCGTTCAGCTGGAATGGCTTCGACCTGTGGGTCAGCCGGTCGGGCTATACCGGCGAGGACGGTTTCGAGATCAGCTTGCCGGGCGAGGCGGCTGAGGCTTTTGCCGATGCGCTCTGCGCGCTCGATGCGGTGAAGCCGATCGGCCTTGGCGCGCGGGACTCGCTGCGGCTGGAGGCGGGGTTGCCGCTGTACGGCCATGACATCGATACCCAGGTCAGGCCGATCGGCGCCGATCTGGGCTTTGCGGTCTCGAAACGGCGCAAGGAGCAAGGCGGCTTCTTCGGCCATGCTCGGGTGATGAAGGAACTGGCCGAAGGCGCGCCGTCGCGTCGGGTCGGGCTGACCATCGAGGGCCGCTTGCCCGCGCGCGAGGGCGCGAAGATCCTTGCGGGCGGCAAGCCGGTCGGCACCGTCACGTCCGGCGGTTTCGCGCCGACGGTTGGCGCGCCAATCGCCATGGGCTGGGTTGAGGCCGCGCATGCCGCCATCGGCACCGTTCTGGAGGTGGAAGTGCGGGGAAAACGCCTGACCGCCACTGTCGCGCCGATGCCTTTCGTTCCCCACCGCTATCACCGCCAAAAGATCTAAACAGGGAGTATCTCATGAGCCGTTACTTCACCGACGAGCATGAATGGATCGACGTCGAGGGCGAGATCGCCACGGTCGGTATCACCGATTATGCGCAGGAGCAGCTTGGCGACATCGTGTTCGTCGAACTGCCGGCCGAGGGCGCCAATTTCGACAAGGGCGACGACGCCGCTGTCGTCGAGTCCGTCAAGGCCGCGTCCGATGTCTATGCGCCGATTTCCGGCGAGGTTATCGAGTCGAACGGCGCGCTGGAGGATGAACCGGCGCTGGTGAACAGCGATCCAGAGGAGGATGGCTGGTTCTTCAAGCTGCGGATTACCGATCCTTCCGAGCTTGAGGGGCTGATGAACGAGAAGGCTTACAAGGCTTTCGTCGCCGGACTTTAAAATAAACCGTCATCCCCGCGAAGGCGGGGACCCATCTGCTTCGGTTCCCGCGAGTGCCAAGTCGGGAGATGGGTTCCCGCCTTCGCGGGAATGACGAAGAAGGAAGAATGATATGCGCTACCTTCCCCTGACCGATGCCGACCGGAGCGCGATGCTCGATGTGGTGGGCGTTTCCGCGATCGATGACCTGTTTGTCGATGTGCCGGCCGAAGCGCGGCTTTCGGACAAGATCGCCGGATTGCCGGACCATGCCAGCGAACTGGCGGTCGAGCGGCATATGGGGAAGCTGGCGCGGCAGAACCTGTCGGCGGGGGATGCGCCCTTTTTCCTGGGGGCGGGGGCATACCGGCATCATGTGCCGGCGAGCGTCGATCATCTGATCCAGCGCGGCGAGTTCCTGACGGCGTACACGCCGTATCAGCCGGAGATCGCGCAGGGGACGCTGCAGGTCTTGTTCGAGTTCCAGACGCAGGTGGCGCGGTTGTTCGGGTGCGATGTCGCCAATGCGTCGATGTATGACGGGTCGACCGCATGCTGGGAAGCGATCGGCATGGCGCGGCGGATCACCAAGCGGGGCAAGGCGTTGCTGTCGAGCGGATTGCATCCGCATTATGTCTCGGTCGCCAAGACGATGGCCAAGTTCACCGGGGACGAACTGGTGTATCAGCCGCCGGAAAGTTTGCGGCGAAATGTGCGCATGAATTGGGGTGCGGAGATCGACCGGGATACCAGCTGCGTCGTCGTGCAGTATCCCGATATATTGGGGCAGGTCAGCGACTTGTCCGAGATAGCTGAGAAGGCACATGAAGTCGGCGCGCTGCTGATCGTGGTGGTGACAGAGCCGGTCGCCCTGGGCGCGCTGACGCCGCCCGGAGAGATGGGCGCGGACATCGTCGTCGGCGAGGGGCAGTCGATCGGCGTCGGCCTGCAGTTTGGCGGGCCGTATCTCGGCCTGTTCGCCTGCAAGAGCAAATATGTGCGGCAGATGCCCGGCCGGCTGTGCGGCGAGACGGTGGACGCCGCAGGAAAGCGCGGTTTCGTGCTGACCCTGTCAACCCGCGAGCAGCATATCCGCCGCGAAAAGGCGACGTCGAACATCTGCACGAACAGCGGCCTGTGCGCGCTGGCCTTCTCCATCCACATGACCCTGCTGGGCGAAGCGGGCCTGCGCGAATTGGCGCAGATCAATCACGCCAAAGCATGCGAGGCGGCGGATATTTTGGCAGCCGTGCCGGGCGTGACGCTGCTGAATGACGCGTTTTTCAACGAATTCACACTGATTTTGCCCAAAGATGCGCGTGAAGTGGCGCGAACGCTCGCCGATCGGGGGATATTGGGCGGGGTTTCGCTGGGGCGTCTGATGCCCGATGCGCCGGACCTGGCCAACGGCCTGATCGTCGCGGTGACGGAAATGACGACCAGCGAGGATATGCGCGCGCTGGCGGATGCACTTGGGGAGATACTGGCATGACCATGCTGAAGGAAGGCCGCCCGACCGCGCCGGTGCATGTCAACAGGGAGCATGCCGACCCCGCCACGGCGACCGGCAACCGGGCGCTGATGCTGGAAGAGCCGCTGATCTTCGAGATCGGGTCGACGCAGACGACGGGCGTCGATTTCACGCCGATGGACAAGCCCGCATCGCGGCTGGGCGGACTGGAGCGCAAGCGCGCGATCGGCCTGCCGGGACTGTCCGAACAGGAGACGGTGCGGCATTATACGCGCCTGTCGCGGCAGAATTACGCCATCGACCTGGGCCTGTTCCCGCTCGGCTCCTGCACGATGAAGCATAATCCGCGCCTCAACGAGAAAATGGCGCGGCTGCCGGGCTTTGGCGACATCCACCCGTTGCAGCCGGTCTCGACCGTGCAGGGTGCATTGGAGCTGATCGACACGCTGGCGCATTGGCTGAAGACGCTGACCGGCATGCCGGCGGTCGCCATGTCGCCCGCCGCCGGCGCGCATGGCGAGCTGTGCGGCATCATGGCGATCCGCGCCGCCCTGGAAGCGCGCGGCGACAAGCGCAGCCGCATCCTGGTGCCGGAATCGGCACATGGCACCAACCCGGCGACCGCCGCCCTCTGCGGCTACACGATCGAGGCGATCCCGGCCAACGACCGCGGCCGGGTCGA
>DASVND010000066.1:0-37160 GCA_036384035.1 Sphingobium sp.
CGTAGTCGAGAAGTCTCGCGCGGCTTCTCGACTACGCTCGATGCGAACGGGGTGTGGGTGTGGGCTGGTTTAGCTAAACCAACCCGTCCAACCACTCCCCGATCATTGCCCTTCCCGCCGCAACCGCGCCGGGCCCATGCGCCTCATGCCCGGCACGCAGGCTTTCCTCGGTCGGGCCGCAGCCGTGGAAATCGTCCCGGAAATGCGTCAACCACTGCTCGAAGCGCGGGTCTTCGCCCATCTCCGCGTGAAATTGCAGGGCCAATACATTGGGTCCACGCCGGAACGCCTGATGCGGATACGTGTCGGTCGAGGCGAGTAGCTCAACATCATCGGGCAGGTCGAACGTGTCGCCATGCCAGTGAAGCACCGGGGCCTCCGCCAGATGCCGCAACGGAGAGTCTCGTCCTTCCTCGCTCAACGCGACCGTCGCGAAGCCGATCTCATTGCGCCCGCCCGCATAGACCCGGGCGCCCAGCGCTGCCGCCATCATCTGGCTGCCCAGGCATACGCCCAACGTCGGGCGATTCCTGTCCAACCGCTCGGCCAGCTTCTCTATCTGCAGCGGAATCCACGGATATATGGCTTGCTCATATACCCCCATCGGCCCGCCCATCATGATGAGCAGTTCCGGCGTACACAGGTCGGCCTCGACAAAGGCGGGATCGGCGACATCGATCCGCTCGATATGATAGCCTGCCGCCTCTATGGGCTGGAGGAAACCGGCTGCGCCCTCGCGGGGGACATGGCGGACGATAAGGGCTGTCTTCACAAGGACGTGCCTAGGGCGGGAATCGTCGGCGCGCCACACAGCCATTCTTGCCGTTGCAAAAATCGGGCTATCGGCTTGGCGATGCGGGACGGTCATGCTCTAACCGACCCATGACCCTCGCTATCCGCATTCTGCCGCCGCTCTTCAGGAGCATTGTTGTCGCCGGCATCCTTGGTGCTGCTACTGCCGGAGCGCAGGATGCGCCGCCGCCCTCGCCCGCGCCGGTGGACGCGGTCGATCCCTTCATCGGCACGGCGGGGGAGGGACACACCTTCCCGGGGGCCGTCGCGCCCTTCGGCATGGTGCAGCTTAGCCCCGACACCCATGTCGGCCCGGCGCGCAAGACCTATAACTGGGCGGCGGGTTACCGGCATGAGGACCCGACGATCCTCGGCTTCTCTCACACCCATTTTTCCGGCGCGGGGCATAGCGACCTGGGTGATTTCCTCGTCATGCCCGTGTCGGGCGATGCCGTACCGCTGGAGGCGGGCGACGCGGCGAAGCCCGGTTCGGGATACCGCTCGCGCAAGGCGGACGAGGTGGCCAGTCCCGGCTATTATGCCGTCACCCTGACCGATCCCGGCGTGCGGGCGGAAATGACGGCGGGCACACGCATCGGTGTCCACCGCTACAGCTTCCCGGCGGACAAGGCCGCGCATCTGGTGCTCGACCTGCGCAGCATCATCTACGACTATCCCGGCAAGATTCTCTGGTCGTCGCTGACCCTGCATCCGGACGGCACGATGACCGGCAGCCGGGAAGTGCGCGGTTGGGCCGCGCCGCGCCGCCTGTTCTTCGCCCTGCGCTTCTCCGCCCCTATGACCGGCCACCGGCTGGTCAGCACGGAGGGGGATTTCGGCTATCGCGGGTTCAAGGGACCAGGGCGTGGCCCCGAGACGCTGGACGCCATCACCGGCCGGGCGCTGGTCGCGCAGCTCGATTTCGGCAAGCTCTCCGCGCCGCTGGAGGTGAAGGTCGGCCTGTCCGGCGTCGATGAAAATGGCGCGATCGCCAACCTCGACAGCGAACCCGGCAATTTCGATACGATCCGCGCCGGAACCCGCAAGGCATGGGACAGCGCTCTCTCTGCTGTGGAAGTCACTGCCCCCGCGCCGATGCGCAAGACCTTCTACACCGCCCTCTATCACAGCCTGATGGCCCCCAGCGTATGGGGCGATGCCGACGGGCGCTATCGCGGCCCCGATGATCAGGTGCATGCAGCGAAAGGCTTCACCTTCCATTCCACCTATTCGCTCTGGGACACCTTCCGGGCCGAGCATCCCTTGCTCACTCTCGTCCAGACGGACCAGAAAAATGCCGATTTCCTGGCCTCGCTGCTCGCCAGCCAGCAGGAAAGCCCGTTCGGCATTCTCCCGGTCTGGCAGTTCGCCGGCAAGGAAACCTGGACGATGATCGGCTATCATGCCGTCCCGGTGCTGGCCGATGCTTATCTCAAGGGCGTGGGTGGTCTCGACGGCAGGGCGGCGCTGAAGGCCATGGTGCAAAGCGCAGACTACGGCCCCTATGGCGGCCTCTCGGACTACAAGGCGCTTGGCTTCGTGCCGATCGACCGCGAGCCGGAGGCGGCGTCCAAGACCGTCGAATATGCCTATGACGACTGGACCATATCGCAGGTCGCCAAGGCGCTGGGCGAGAAAGACATCGCCGCGCGCTTCGCCAAACGCGCGCTCAACTGGCGCAACAGCTTCGACGCGAAGACCGGCTTCCTGCGCGCGCGCAAAGCGGGCGGCAGCTTCCGCACCCCCTTCGACCCCACCGCCATCAACTATGGCAGCGACTATACGGAGGGGAATGCCTGGCAATATAGCTGGTTCGCGCCGCACGATCAGGGCGGCCTCATCCGCATGCTGGGCGGCGACGCCAGGACGGTGGCGAAACTCGACGCGATGTTCGATTTCGACAACAGCAAGATCGACTATAGCCATGCGGAGGATATTTCCGGCCTGATCGGCCAATATATCCACGGCAATGAGCCGAGCCATCATGTCGCCTATCTCTACGACTATGCCGGGCAACCCTGGCGCACGCAGGAACGGCTGAAACAGATTGTCGACAGCCAGTATAAGCCCGCGCCGGACGGCCTCGCCGGCAATGACGATCTGGGGCAGATGTCGGCATGGTTGGTGTTCACGGCGCTCGGCTTCTACCCGGTCGCGCCGGGGACCTGCGAATATGTCATCGGCCGTCCCTTCGTCGAACGCGCCGTGCTGGCCCTGCCGGGCGGCAAGCGCTTCACGATGGTGGCGGACGGGCTGTCGGATGCGAACCGCTATATCGCGGCGGTGACGCTGAACGGAAAGCCGCTGGACCGGGTCTATATCAAGGATAGCGAGATCCGGGCGGGCGGGGAATTGCGCTTCACCATGGGTGCTGCGCCGAACAAGGCGTGGGCGACGGGGGTAAAGGCGCGGCCCTATTCGATGACGGGATATGGGAAGAAATAATCGGGTCCGGTCGAGCGCCGGTCCGATATCTGTCTATCGGACCGGCGGCGACGGCGGGGGCATTATTGGGCGGCCAGGACGATGCCGGTCGGGGCTGCCTGAGCGACCTTCAGGTCGGCGCGCGCATTAATGATGGCATCCTTGCGGCATTCGGCGACCTTGAAGCGGTTGATCTGATCATCGCTGCCGCAAGCCTTGTCGGCGGCGTGCGCAATGCGGCGGTCGAGGATGGCGGCATCGGCGGGCGAAGACAGGTTCAGGCCGTTATAGGAAACGAGAATAGCGATGGTTTCTGCGCGGGCCGGGTTGGCGGCAGCGACGGACAGCAGAGCGCCGAAAACAGCAGCGGCGCCGGCGATCGAACGGTTGGCAATGGTAAGCATGTGTGGTTCCTTTCACGTCTTGGTTAGTGATGCCAGAGACATTGCAGGGACCGTGCCAAGTGCGAAAACGGCAGAAAATCGGCGATATTTTTGTGAACGCAGCGTGAATAATCCCAACATGGGGTGTTCATGACCGAGAGTTAGGGAAATATTTCGGATTGTTCGGCTTTTCGCGCGCGACGCCGTCCGCCTGCGCATCCCGCTTCCTATGGACGGACACGCGCACTATCGTCACCGCCATGCTCTATCTCGCGCTCAAGTCGATCATATCCGGCATACTCATCGCCGCCGCGTCAACCTTGGCCAAACGCTATCCGGGGTTCGGCGCGCTGATCGCCTCGTTGCCGCTTGTGTCGGTGCTCGGGATGATCTGGCTGTGGCGTGAAAAGCCGGATGTCGAGACCATGGCGGCCCATGCCGACGCGACCTTCTGGTATGTCCTGCCGTCCCTGCCGATGTTCCTGCTCATTCCCGCTTTGCTGCGGCATGGCGTCGGCTTCTGGGTTGCCCTGTCGGCGGGCTGCGCGCTCACCATAGCGCTCTATTCGGTTCTGACATTGGTCGCGCCACGCTTCGGTCTGCCCCTCTAGCGCTCCCCGTCAAAAGAAAAGGCCCTCCCGGCTGGAGCCGGGAGGGCCTTTCTTATCCTGTGATCGAACGGATCAGGCCGCCAGCTTGCGCAGTACGTAGGGCAGGATGCCGCCGTTCAGGAAATATTCCAGCTCGTTCACGGTATCGATGCGGCAGAGCGCCTCGAAAGTGAATTCGCTGCCGTCGGCGCGCTTCACGACGACCTCGACCTGCTGGCGGGGCTTGAGGCCCGACACATTGTGGATGGTGAAGCTCTCGTCGCCGGTCAGGCCCAGGGTCTCGCGGCTGTCGCCCGGGTTGAACTGCAGCGGCAGCACGCCCATGCCGACCAGGTTCGAACGGTGGATACGCTCGAAGCTCTCGGTGATGACGACGCGGACGCCCAGCAGGTTGGTGCCCTTCGCCGCCCAGTCGCGCGACGATCCGGTGCCATATTCCTTGCCCGCGATGACGACCAGCGGCGTGCCGTCGGCCTTGTGCTTCATCGCCGCGTCATAGATCGGCATGATCTCGCCATTATAGCGGGTCATGCCGCCTTCGACGCCGTCCAGCATCTGGTTCTTGATGCGGATGTTGGCGAAGGTGCCGCGCATCATCACTTCATGATGGCCGCGGCGCGCGCCGTAGCTGTTGAAGTCGGCCTGCGCCACCTGATGCTCCTGCAGCCACACGCCGGCGGGAGAGGTCGCCTTGATGTTGCCGGCGGGAGAGATGTGGTCGGTGGTGATGGAATCGCCGAAGATCGCCAGCGGCTTCGCCTCGATGATGTCGGCGACCGGCGCCGGGGTCATGCCCATGCCCTCGAAATAGGGCGGGTTGGCGACATAGGTGGACCCGGCGCGCCATGTGTAGGTGTCCGACCCCGTGACGTCGATCGCCTGCCAGTGGGCGTCGCCCTTGTAGACATTGGCATAGCGCGCCTGGAACATCGCACGGTCCATGCAGCCGGCCATCGTGATGGCGACCTCGTCATTGGTCGGCCAGATGTCCTTCAGATACACGTCGTTGCCCGCCGTGCTGACGCCGATCGGCGTGGTGATGAAATCCTCGATCACCGTGCCCTTCAGCGCATAGGCGACGACCAGCGGCGGGCTGGCGAGGAAGTTGGCGCGCACGTCGGGCGACACGCGGCCTTCGAAGTTGCGGTTGCCGGAGATGACGGCCGCGGCGACCAGGCCGTTCTCGTTGATCGCTTTGCTGATCGGCTCGGCCAGCGGGCCGGAATTGCCGATGCAGGTGGTGCAGCCATAGCCGACCAGGTTGAAGCCGATGGCGTCGAGGTGCGACTGAAGGCCGGCTTTGTTCAGATAATCGGTGACGACCTGCGAACCGGGCGCCAGCGAGGTCTTGACCCACGGCTTGGGCTTCAGGCCCAGTTCGTTTGCCTTCTTCGCGACGAGGCCGGCGGCGACCAGAACGCCGGGGTTCGACGTGTTGGTGCAGCTGGTGATCGCGGCGATGGTGACGTCGCCGTCGCCAATGTCGAAATCCTTGCCCTCTACGGGAACGCGCTGTTGCGCCTTCTTGTAGACGTTCACCATGTCGGCGTTGAATACGTCATCGACTTCGGGCAGCGCGACGCGATCCTGCGGGCGCTTGGGGCCGGCAAGGCTCGGGACGACAGTGGCCAGGTCCAGTTCCAACGTGTCGGTGAACACCGGGTCGGCGGCGGTGGGGTCGATCCAGAAGCCCTGCTCCTTGGCATAGGCTTCGACCAGCGCGATATTCTCGTCGGTGCGGCCGGTGAGGCGCATATAGTCGAGCGTCTTGTCGTCGATGCCGAAGAAGCCGCAGGTCGCGCCATATTCCGGCGCCATGTTGGCGAGTGTCGCACGGTCCGCCAGGGTCAGGGAAGCGAGCCCGGGGCCGAAATATTCGACGAAACGGCCGACCACGCCCTTGGCGCGCAGCATGGCGGTGCAGGTCAGGACCAGGTCGGTGGCGGTCACGCCTTCCTTCAGCGCGCCGATCAGCTTGAAGCCGACGACTTCGGGAATGAGCATGGAGACAGGCTGGCCCAGCATCGCCGCCTCGGCCTCGATGCCGCCCACGCCCCAGCCGAGCACGCCCAGGCCGTTGATCATCGTGGTGTGGCTGTCCGTGCCGACGCAGGTGTCGGGATAGGCGACGGTCACGCCGTCGGGGTCCTCGCTCGACCACACGGCCTGCGCGATATTCTCCAGGTTCACCTGGTGGCAGATGCCGGTGCCCGGCGGCACGGCGTAGAAATTGGCGAGGCTCTTGCTGCCCCACTTCAGGAAGTCATAGCGCTCCATGTTGCGCTGATATTCGATTTCCACATTCTGTTCGAACGCCTTGGGCGTACCGAACTCGTCGACCATGACCGAATGGTCGATGACCAGGTGAACGGGAACCTGCGGGTTGATCTTGCCGGCGTCGGCGCCCAGCGCGTTCATCGCATCGCGCATCGCGGCCAAGTCGACAACGCACGGCACGCCGGTGAAGTCCTGCAGCAGCACGCGCGCGGGCCGATACTGGATCTCGCGCTCCGCCTTGCCCCGGTCATTCTGCCAGTCGATGATCGCCTGGATGTCCTCGACAGTAACGGTCACGCCATCTTCGAAACGCAGCAGGTTCTCCAGCAGCACCTTCATGGAGAAAGGCAGGCGGCTGACGTCGCCCAGCTTCGCCGCGGCCTTCTTCAGGCTGTAATAGGCGATATCCTTGCTGTCGACCGTCAGGGTCTCTCGCGTGCCCAGGGTGTCCTGTCCGATGGCTGTCATGTGCAGTGCGTCTCCGTCGCTATGGCGGCCATGGTGGGATAGGCCGCAAAAAATATGGCTCTACGCCAGTGGGGGAGAACGCAACATGCGGACATGGCCGGGGAGCGTCGCTCGGGCGCTCCTTTTGGGCCCTGGCCGCACCCTGCATCAACCGGCGGAAAGCGGGTGAATCCCGGTGCGCCTGCCCCATAGCGCATGATGGCCGGGAGTCAACGGTCACGCTGCGCTGCAACCAGAATTGGTCCGGATCGGCACATAGCGGGAGAATTCCGGTACACCCCGTCGATAGCCCCCATTTCCGGCGCAAACCTCTTCACCAAATAGGCGTATTGCCAAATAGGGATTACATATCAGGTTAAAATAACCAATATAGTAAGAAATCGCATGGAATATTATTTTTTACCGCTGGATATATTTAACCAGAATAATCGTGACGAAATGGATGATAAAATTTTGCATATGGAAACATTGATCAGGTTATCGATAGAATTTTTCGGGAAGAACATCTGACTCCCGCCTCGGAATTATCATTCCCGTACATCCATAAGACTTTGGTCGAACTCCGTACATCGTAAAGGAAAACGTAGATTTTTCTTAACTGTGTGAGCGCCTTTATTATCGGACGACCGCATAAGTGAGGAATTCAGGTGTCCATCAGTCTGTTCAGAGGCTTCGGCCTTATCCGCAGAACCATCCGCGCAACATTGGGCCTGGCGCCCATTGCGGCGATGGCTATCGGCACCCAGCCCGCTTACGCAGCGCCCCCCGCCAACAATATTGTCAGCGCCTGCTCGGGCGTCAGCCTGCCGCGCTCTGTTGTTACGGACATCTTGCGCCCGGTAATCACCGGCGTAACCGCCCCGACCGAAGCGACCGTCAACGGATTGCTCGGCGTTGTCGACGGTCTGGTCCTCGGCCCTCTCCTGGGCGTACCGACGCTCAACACCAATGCGTCCGGCTTGCTGGATACCGCCGCCGCCGGTCAGCCGATCACGCTCAAGGCGATCAGCAACAGCGGCACGGTGCTCGGCCCCAGCGATCCCTGCTATTCCCAGGCGACCGGCTACACGCTCGCAACGCCGGCGGGGATCGCGGTCGGCGGCAATCAGATTTCGGGCCTTGGCAGCGGGACCGTCGCCACCAGCGGCGAACTCAATTCCATTGCCTTCGGTAATGGCGCGATCACCAACGCCAGTGCATTGGGTTCGATCGCGTTCGGCACCAACGCTCAAGTCGGCGCTAACGCCATCGGCGGCATGGCCCTCGGCCGCAACAGCCAGGTTACGGCCGCCGGAAGCGTGGCCCTGGGTGACGGATCGGTTGCCAGCCGTGGCGCTCTCACCAATTATAACGCGACCGGCCTGTCGACGCTTCAATCTTCGGCTGGCGAAGTCTCCGTCGGCGCATCGGGCGCGGCGCGCCAGATCACCAATGTGGCGGCCGGCTCCAGCGCAACGGACGCGGTCAACGTCGCACAGTTGCAGGGCGTGTCGGGTGCTGTAACCACATTGGATAATGTGGCGATCAAATATAATGACGGAACGCGCGCTACCGCGACGCTCGGCGGCGCAGGCGGAACGACCATCACGAATCTGAAGGCGGGCGCTGTTTCCGGTTCATCCACCGACGCGGTAAACGGCAGCCAGCTGTTCGCGACCAACACCAACGTGACTGCGAACAGTACCGCTACCACCAATCTGCGCAACGACGTAACCAATGGCGCCATCGGTGCGCTGCGCTATGCCAACGCCGGAACGCCCACCACGCCCAATGGCGGCACGCCCAGCCAGGACGTTACGATCGTCGGCGGCGCTGCCGGCGCGGTGAAGGTTCACAATGTCGGAGATGCGACTATCGCTGCCGGATCTACCGATGCGGTTAATGGTGGTCAGCTTTATAACCTTACTGGTCAGGTCAATCTGCTTGCCGGGCTTGGCGTCCAATATGACGACTCCACCAAGGCAAAGGTCACGCTGGGCGGCGCGGGCACGGGCGCCCCGGCTGTCACCATCGCGAACGTAAAGGCCGGAACGCTCGGCGCGACCTCTACGGAGGCGGTGAATGGCAGCCAGCTGTTCGCCACCAATACCAATGTCACCACTAACGCGACCGCCATCACCAATCTGCGCAACCAGACCGCCAATGGTTCGATCGGCACGGTCCAGTTTTCCAGCAGCATATTGCCCACCACGCCCAATGGCGGCATTCCCAGCCAGGATATGACCTTGGTTGGGGGCTCGGCCGGGGCGGTCAAGCTGCATAATGTCGCCAATGGTACGGTCGCCACGGGATCTACTGATGCCGTCAACGGTGGGCAACTGTTCGCCGTGTCCGGACAGGTCGATCTGCTGAGCGGCCTGGCCGTCAAATATGACGATGGCACGCAGACGCATGTGACGCTGGGAACGGTGGGCGTGCCGGTTGGCATCTCCAACGTCGCCAATGGCGCGCTGAACGCCGGGTCCACCGATGCGGTGAACGGCTCTCAGCTCTTTGCGACGAATACGACGATCAACACTCTTTCGGCGGGCGTGAACAATGGTTCGGTCGGGCCGGTCCGCTATTCCAATGTCGGCACGCCCACTCTTCCCAACGGCGGGACGATCACGAACGACGTGACGATGGTCGGCGCGGCGCCGGGCGCGGTACGCATCCATAATGTCGCCGACGGCACTGTCGCGGCGGGATCGACCGATGGCGTCAATGGCGGCCAGCTCTACACGCTGCAAACCAGCGTCACGGCGCTTGGCGGCCTCTCCGTCCAATATGTCGATGGCACGAAGACCAGCGTTGCCCTGGGCAATGTCGGGACACCCGTCAGCATCACCAACGTTGCCGCCGGCACGTTGAGCGCGGGCTCCACATCCGCCGTCAATGGCTCGCAGCTGTTCGCGACGAACCAGAATGTCACGAACAACGCGACAGCCATAACCAACCTGTCGACCAACGTGAATAATGGCTCGGTTGGCCTGCTGCGCTATTCCAACACGGGTACGCCCACCACGCCGAACGGCGGCATCGCGACCAATGACGTGACCATCGTCGGCGGCGCGGCCGGTGCAGTGCGCCTGCACAATGTCGCTGCCGGCAATGTCGCGGCGGGATCGACGGATGGCGTCAACGGCGGCCAGCTCTTCGCCCTTCAGGGCAGCGTCGGCACGCTCGATGGCCTGGCCGTCAAATATGACGATGGCACGAAATCGCACGTCACGCTGGGGAATATCGGCACGCCTGTTGGCGTCTCGAATATCGCGAACGGCGCGCTCAACGCCCTGTCGAGCGATGCGGTGAACGGCAGCCAGCTCTTCGCCACCAATCAGACGATCAACAGCCTGTCGACCAGCGTCACCAACGGCTCAGTCGGTCCGGTGCGCTATTCCAATATCCTGACGCCCACCACGCCCAATGGCGGCACGGTCACGAACGACGTGACGATGGTCGGCGCTCTGCCGGGCGCGGTCCGTATCCACAATGTCGCGGACGGCACTGTCGCATCCGGATCGACCGACGGCGTCAACGGCGGGCAGCTTTTCACCGTCCAGAACAGCATCAGTACGCTGAACGGCCTTGCGGTCCAATATGACAGCAGCGCGAAGAATCACGTGACCCTGGGCAATCTCGGCACGCCCGTCACCGTTTCTAATATCGCGAACGGTGCGCTCAACGCCCTGTCGAGCGACGCCGTGAACGGCAGCCAGCTATTCGCCACCAATCAGAATGTGACGAACAACGCGACCGCGATCACCAATCTCACCAACAATGTGAACAACGGCGCGGTCGGCCTGCTACGCTATTCGAACACCGGCACGCCGACGGTTCCCAATGGCGGCATCGCGACCAATGACGTGACGATCGTCGGCGGCGCGGCTGGCGCGGTGCGCCTGCACAATGTCGCGGACGGCACTGTCGCGGCGGGATCGACGGACGGCGTCAATGGCGGCCAGCTCTTCACGCTCCAGAGCAGCATTGCGGCGGTCGGCGGCAACGCGGTCCAGTATGACGATCTGACGAAGACGCGCGTGACGCTGGGCGGCCTTGCCGGTCTCCCCGTGACGGTCGCCAATGTCGCGAACGGCGCGGTCAATGCCACCTCGGCCGAGGCTGTGAACGGCAGCCAGCTCTTCGGCCTTGGCCAGACGCTCACCACGTCCATCAACACCAGCAACGCCTTCTCGCTCGCGCTGTCCAACAGCGTGTCGAACGGCGGCGTCGGCCCCGTGCAATATTCCAACGCCGGCACGCCGACGACGCCCAATGGCGGCACTCGTTCGCAGGATCTGACGCTGGTCGGCAACGCGGCTGGCGCGGTTGGTCTGCACAATGTGGCCAACGGCCTGATCTGCAATTGCTCGACTGACGCGGTGAACGGCAGTCAGCTCTTCGGCGTGGCGAACAATATCGCGTCGATCCTTGGCCTGACCTACAACGCCACGACCAACAGCTATGCCGGCGGCTTCAATTTCGGGTCGGACCAGTACACCAGCGTCCAGAACGTCTTTACCGCCATCTATGACCAGATGACGGCGGGTGGATCGACCAGCAACACGGCTTCGAAATATTTCCACACCACCTCGCTTCTGGCCGACAGCACGGCAAGCGGCGCGGACGCCACTGCCATCGGCCCGAACGCGGTCGCCAGCGGCGACGCGGCGATCGCCACGGGCCGCGATGCGGTTGCCTCGGGCGATGGCGCAGTCGCGATCGGCAACGGCGCCACCGCGCAGGACGGCAAGGCAGTGTCCATCGGCTTCGGCAACATGGCATCGGGCAACGGCGCCGTGTCCATCGGTGACCCGAACAATGCAATCGGCGAAGGCGCCGTCGCGATGGGCAAGGACAACACCGCCGACGGTGACGGTGCCATCGCGCTGGGCAATACCAACACCGCCACCGGCGCAGGTTCTGTCTCGGTCGGCTATTTCAATACCGCCAGCGGTCAGGGTTCGATCGCCATGGGTGACCAGAACACCTCTTCGGGTAACGGCGCGTTCGCCGTGGGTACGGACAACCAGGCCCTGGGTGACAACGCCATCGCGATCGGCGCCAACAATATGGCGCTCGGTGACGGTTCGCTGGCCATCGGCCGCAGCGTGTGGAACAGCGCCGCCGACACCATCGCGATGGGCAACGACGCCGCCATCACAAGCATCGACTCGATCGCGATCGGCAATCGCTCGACTGTAAGCGGCATAAGCTCGACGGCGGTCGGCAACGACACGACCGCGCAGGGCCTTGAAAGCTCCGCCTTCGGCGATCTGTCGACGGCGACGGGCGATCGCTCTACGGCGCTGGGCAGTTCTTCTTTGGCCAGCGGCGGTCTTTCCCTCGCCGTCGGACAGAGCAGCATCGCCAGTGGCTTTGGCAGCGTTGCGCTCGGCCTCCAGTCTCAGGCGACCGGCTATGCCGGCACGGCGCTGGGTTCGGGCGCGGTGGCCGATCAGGAAGGCAGCGTCGCTCTTGGCAGCGCCGCCGGAACGACGCGCGGCGCGCAGTCCGCTTACTCCGCCTTCGGCCTCGGCGCCGCTCAGGACTCGCTGGGTGAAATCGCCATCGCGCGCAACCTGTCCTATCTCGATCCCGTGACGGGCCTCATGAGCCCCACCGGCAATCGTCAGATCACGGGTCTTGCCGCTGGCAGTCAGGCAACCGATGCGGTTAACGTTAGCCAGCTTCAGGGCGTGTCCTCCAACCTCGGCACGGCCATTGCGTCCAGCCTGGGTGGCGGCATGACCTACAATACATCGACGGGTCAGCTCAGCATGCCCAGTTTCGTCCTGAACGGCACGACCTATACCAATGTCGGCGACGCCCTGGCGGCGATTTCCGGCGGCGGCACGGGTGGTTCGGGTGGCTCGGGCAGCACCAACTCGCCCATCTATGACAACAGCACCCACACCAGCGTTACGCTGACCGGCGCGGGCGGCACGTCCATCCACAACGTCGCGGCGGGGGATGTCAGCTCGACCTCCACCGACGCGGTCAATGGCAGCCAGCTTGCCGCCACCAATCAACAGGTTACCAACCTGTCGAACCGGGTGGAAAATGGCGCGGTCGGCACGGTGCAATATTCCGATGCCGCCACGCCTGCGACGCCCAATGGCGGTACGAAGACAAACGACGTGACGCTGGTCGGCGCGCAGCAGGCCCCGGTGGCGCTCCACAATGTGGCCGCCGGCCGCGTGGCTGCGGGGTCGACGGACGCGGTGAACGGCGATCAGCTCGCCGCCACCAACGACGCGGTGTCGATGGCCCAGGCCGCCGCCAGCCGCGCGGTCCAGTATGACGGCGACACGCAGACGTCGGTCACGCTGGGGTCGGGTGGCGATACGCCGGTCGCCCTGCATAATGTGGCGGAGGGCGTTAGCGGAACCGATGCGGTTAACGTCAGCCAGCTTGACGCCGGCATGACCAACGCCGTCACCCAGGCGAACGCCTATACCGACAGCCGGATCGCCGCGCTCAGCTTCGACCTGCGCAAGATCAGCCGGGACTCGAACGCCGGCACGGCGGGCGCACTGGCGGCGGCCGGCCTGCCACAGACGATGGAGGGCGGTCGCGGCATGCTGGCGATGGCGGCGGGCACCTTCCAGGGGCAGCACGCCATGGCGATCGGCTTCTCGAAGGCTTCGGACAATGGCCGCACCATCGTGAAGGCGGGCGCGACCTACAACAGCCGCGGCCAGCTGGGTGCGAACATCGGCATCGGCTTCCAGATGTAATGGGTGGGGCGGGGGGAAACTCCCGCCTCTATCCTGCCGAAGACCCAACCACTCCGCTGCCAAAGCTCCACCCACCTCCGTTCGTTTCGAGCGTAGTCGAGAAACCAGCGCACTGCTTCTCGACAGGCTCGAAGCGAACGGGGTTGTGGCGTGACCATCAGGCCATGGGGCAGAGCGGCAGCGGTCCGCGCTTCCCGTCATCCTGACGAAGGTCAGGATCCATTTGCTCTACGTCACCAATGACGCGCTGAATGAATGCTGATCGTCATCAGCATGACGGAAGATGGGATAGGTTATCAGCTTGCACCACTTCCGTTCGTTTCGAGCGTGTCGAGAAACCAACGCGTATGCTTCTCGACTACGCTCGAAGCGAACGGAGATTGGGATTTAGTGTTGGCGGAGCGAATCCCTACTCCATCAAATCCAGCATCTCGTCGATCGGCACGAAGGCGAAGGCCACCGAACTGTCCGCCACGCCATAGGGCAGGAAAATATTATTCCCATGCTTCATCGCCCCACAGGTGTAAACGACATTGGGAACATAACCTTCCCGGTTATCTTCTGACGCCTTCAATATCGGCTCCCGGCACCGGCGGATGACCTTGGACGGATCGTCCTTGTCCAGCAGCGCCGCGCCGATCGAATATTCCCGCATCGCGCCCACGCCATGGGTCAGCAGCAGCCAGCCTTCGTCCAGTTCGATGGGCGCGCCGCAATTGCCGATCTGCACCAGCTCCCAAGGATATTTGGGGGCCAGGATGAGTTTTCCTTCGCCCCAGTCGGTCAGGGTATCGGACGTGATCAGATACAGATTCTCGCCGTCCTGCCGCCCGATCATCATATATTGGCCGTTCACCTTGCGGCTGAACAGTGCCATGCCCTTGTTCCGCGCGGCGCTGCCCGTCATCGGCACCAGGTCGAAGGTGCGGAAATCCGAGGTCCGCATCATCTCCGACTGGATCTGCCGGCCATTATAGGCGGTATAGGTGCCCAGCCATTCCTTGCGCCCATCGTCATGATTGAACTCGACGAGACGCAGGTCCTCCAGCCCGTTGGCCTGCGCGGCGGTGATCGGGAAAATGACCGTGCCGGACAGGGTGCTGTCCGCGTGGCGGAAAATGGTGACTGGCCCCTCGGGCGCGTGGTCCTCCGCCGCCTGCGCGTCCGCGGCCGTGGCGAAGGGCGGCTCGGCGGCAAGGTGGAACTCGCCGTCATGGGTGATGATCCCCTCGCGGAAGGCGATGGAGCTGATATGGCCCTCCCCCACGGCGCGTAGGGACATGACGATGCGGCAACTGTCGCGCGGCATGCCGCTCTGGTCGGGGTGCGGCACGACGCTGGGGTTCATCAGTGCGGCAGCGGCATAGCTATATTCGTGGCAGAAATAGGCGCCGATCAGCTGGCGGCGCGCATCGCTGTAACTTTGGTCATCCAGCTTCAGAACCGATGCGATCTCGGCATAGCGCGTCATGAACACCCGGCGCGTCTGCCAGTGCCGCGCCTCGAAATCCGTCAGCACGTGTGCAAGCTGCTCCCGCGTCTCTTGCTCGGACAGCGCCAGAACGGCCTCGACAATCCGTTCTGTTCGGCTTGGGCCGGACCCGTTGGCCTGCCAGCCAAGGTGAAAGGGACGAACCACGACCCGTGACGGGTCTGCGTTCAGGCGCAGCGGCAGCGCTTCTATTCCCGGCAATATACTATCCCGTACTGTCCTGAACGCTAGGCGGACGCCGGTGTTGCCTCCGGCGCGCTCCCGTGTGCCACGTCTGGCAGGGTTCGGGAAAGCCTGTTCATCGCGCAGGATGCCAATTGTAGCGCAAGAAGCGATTCTGCGCCCTGGTTCCGATTGACGCCCAAGGGGGTAAGGCCGTCATAACAGCCGCCGTCGCCCAGCGTTGCCAGCGGGATATCCAGGTCATTCTTGCCCAGGAACCAGCGATAGGCGTTCTCGGCCACGGTCGCCCACTTCCCGTCGGGATCGACTTCATATGCCGCAACGGCGGCCTCGATCGTCGCCTGCGCTTCCAGCGGCTGCTGGTCAAAGGGCAGGGGCTTTCCATAAGGTCGACCGAAACTTTCGGTGCCGATGGCGCGGAAATGGCCTTCGGGGTTCATTTGCTGCGCGACAATCCATTCCAGCGTCGACAGGCCGCACTGAATGAAATCCGCATTGTTCAGATGCTTGCCCGCCGCCAGCAGGGCATGGGGCAGGCGGGCATTGTCATAGGCAAGAACCGCCTCGAACCATGCCCAGTCGGGCCGGCGGGACTGTTCGACCAGCGCCATTAGATGCGCGCCGCATTCCGCCAGTATCTCGCGGCAAAGGGCGTGGCCGGGCCGCGCGTCCAGCATCGCGGCGGCGCCCAGCATCAGAAATGCCTGCGCCCTGGGGGAGGGCAGGTCGCGCAGCGCGCCGATCGTGCGGTCGAAAAGATGCGCCGCCCATTCGCGATGCTTCGCCATTGGCGCATCGCGGGCGGTGACGCCCAGCGCCCAGATGGTGCGGCCGGAACTGTCTTCCGATCCCGCATCCTCGCACCAGTCGCGGTTGAACGCCATGAAGTTGCGGAAACGGCTGGTGTCGGGGTTCCAGGCATGCTGGACAAAACTGGCATAGGTCGTCGTCCACTGGTCGCTCAGGCCCTCGTCGACATTGTCGGCCTGAGTCATCAGGATCAGGGCGCGGGCATTATCGTCTATGCAATAGCCATGGTTGCGATCCGGCACGGACAGGATGCTGTGCTGGAGCATGCCTGTGCCGTCGCTCATACGCAGGATCGCCGAAAGGTCGGGCTTTAGCACGGCATAGCTGCGTCGCGGAGCGAGACGCGCCGGTTGGACGGCGATGGCGCGTCCCAGCAGCTGACCGACGCGCCGGGCCAGCTGGCTCCAGATCATGTCCCGGCCGCATGCATAGGCGCGCTCCGAATAGCCCTTGGACGCATCGGCATCACATAGCAGGCGACAGGCCGCCGCCGCCATGGCCTCGCTATCGCCGAAGGGGACCACAATGCCCCGGTCGTCCGCCAGGATTTCCGTCGCGTGGATATAGGGCGTGGAGATGACCGGCTTGCCCATGCCGATGGCATAGCTCAACGTGCCGGACGTGATCTGCGCCGGATTTACATAGGGGGTAACGTAGATGTCGGCGGCCTGGAGATAATCCAGCAGCTCCTCCTGTTCGACGAAACGGTCGATGAAGGCGACATGGCTTTCGACACCCAGTTCGACGGTCAGCGCATGCAGCGACGCGCGCAGGCTCTCGCCTTGTTCGCGCACGACATTGGGGTGGGTCGCGCCGAGCACGACATACAGCGTATCGGGGTGTGCGCTCACGATCGTCGGCATGGCGCGGATCATGGCGTCGATGCCCTTGTCCGGCGCAAGCAGGCCGAAGGTCAGCATCACGCTCCGCCCATCCCATCCGAATTGCGGCTTCATGACGGCGGGGTCGACATAGGCGCGGTCCGGCACGCCATGCAGGATCAGGGAAACGCGCGCATCGTCCACCCGATACCGGCTGCACAGGATCTCGCGACCGCGTTCGGCCATGACGATGATCTGGCTTGATCGGGCCAGCAGGGCCTCCATCACGCGCAGCTCGTCGGGGTTGGGGTTCTCCAATATGGTGTGCAGGGTCGTCACTAGCGGCAGCTTTGTCCGCGCCAGCAGGTAGAGGATCATATCGCCGGCCGGGCCACCGAAAATGCCGAATTCATGCTGCAACCAGATGGCTTCGGCGCCGCTCTCGTCAATCTCGCGCGCGGCTTCGGCGTATGCGATGGGGTCTTCCTGCGCGATAAGGCGGATGGATCCGGGATATGCCGGGTCGCCGATGCAGTCGTCCATGGCGTAATGATCGACGCGCATAGCGGGAAACTGTGCGGCCAGCGCCTCGCTGCAATGGGTCGTGAAGGTGGCAATGCCGCACCGGCGTGGAACACTGTTACCGATCATCGCGATATGGCGAGGAACAGAAGGCATATGATCCTGGTGCATGTGCTTCATACGCGTCCTTATGATTGGATTATCCGGCGCCTTGCGGGTCGCAGCGCGCCGGACATGCATTCAACCTTTGTACATGTAAAAGGTTGCGGCACCGCACAATAGATTTAATCTATAAAAATCAGATGGTTGATTGAATATTAACCTCGATCATGACGAATATTCCCGTCGATCCTCACTTTGATCAATCTCTCTGCGCGAAAACCGCTTTGGGAATATGCGTGATCCGGCACGCCAGGTCCGCCTCCCCCGATGCGCAAATATAATGGTCGCCGCCATCCGCGATCCCCGTGGTGAACACGATATCGCGCAGATACATCAGGTCCTCGATCGGCTGGGTCAGAACGGGATTGGCCTCCAGAAGCGGGCGATGATCCGTCCGCACGGTCCTGCTCGGCTCGTCGCGATCGAGGATCGACCAATATGTCCGGTATGCACCTACGCCGTCATTGGGCTCCACGCCATGCCAGAGCGTCAGCCAGCCCTCCGGCGTCGCGATTGGCGGTGCGCCCCCGCCCATTCGCGCCGTGGCGCGCGTCGCCGCGTGGGGGCGGATGCCCGGCCGGTCATGCGGCTTCCAGTGCAGCGCATCGGGCGACGTCGCCAGATTGATCGACGGCCCCGGCCGCCACGGACTGCCCGGCGGATAGGCGAAGTAGAGATCGCCCAACGGCCGCGTCTGCGCCCAATAGCGGCCGCCGATCAACCCCTCGAAGATCAGCATGTCCTTGTTCTGGTGATCCAGCACGATCCCCTCGCACCGCCAGTCGAGCGCATCTTCCGAGGTGAACAGCGTCGTCGCATGCCGCTCCGGACTGACCGAGCATGTCGTCATCAGATAGCGGTCGCCGACCCTGCTGATCCGCGCATCTTCCAGCCCGTAGCATTGATAGTCCGCCATCGGCGCGATCGCCCGATCGTAATGATGAGCAACGACCTCGGTCCCGTCCGGCGACAGTTCGACCGGCAGCAGCCAGGACAGCGACGTCAGCGCCATCACCCGCCATGCCTCGTCGAGCACCATGAATTTGCGCGGATCGGACGTATCGACCCGGTCCACCGGCCATGCGTCCAGCACATATCTGCCCGCGTCCCAGCGGATCGCATGGACATGCCCATTGCGTATCGGCTGCCGCAGCGCTTCCGCGACGCGTACCATCATCATCAGGTTGCCGTTGGCCAGCCGGGTCAGCCCGGGGTTGAAAGCCCCAAGCACATAGGTCTCCGCATCGACCTTTCCGGCAAGCGGAGAGCGGGCGAGGTCGATGTCCCGGGGCGTGAGGACAAGGCGATCAATCTCATAAGTCATGCCCGTACAATGCGCGGGCCGACGGTGGGTTCAATCGATACGAAAACGCCTGGCTCTCTCAAGGGCAACTCTGGGTGGCCGGCTCCGGCGCACGGGCGGCGCGGGGGGCCGGGTCGATCGTGAAATAGGGCAGGGCGTAATGCACGATCCACCCGATGCTCGCCGCATAGATGACCGTGCCGATCCCGACCGTCCCGCCCAGCATCCAACCCACGAACAATATGGTCAGTTCGATCCCGGTGCGCACCAGTTTGACCGGCCATCCGGTCTTGCGGCACAGTCCGGTCATCAGCCCATCGCGCGGGCCGGGGCCCAGTCCGGCGCCGATATAGGCGCCCCCGGCAATGCCGTTGAGGATAATGGCCAGGCCCAGCATCGCGAAACGCGCCGGATAGCCCGCAGGCTCGGGCAGCAACGGCATGGATATATCGACCGCCGTACCGATCAGCAGGATGTTCAGCACCGTCCCGATCCCGGGCCTTTGGCGCATGGGCCACCAGAGCAGCAGGATGACCGCGCCCAGCACATTGACGGTCATTCCGAAACTCAGCCCCAGCCTCGGCGCAAGGCCCTGATGCAGCACATCCCATGGATCGAGTCCTAATGTGGCGCGGATCATCATCGCCATGGACAGGCCATAGAGCCAAAGGCCCCAAACAAGCTGAAAAATACGATATTTCATCATGGTCAAACCACTAAGACAAAATTGGCCTCTTTAAGAATAGCCAATGCTGAGATATTGGCCCTGTATGGACATGCCCTCCCTCGGTTCTGCGTCCCTCGTCCGGCAGCTTGGCTCCTGGCGGGGAGAGGAAAGCAGCGAAGCTGCCTATCGCCAACTGGCCAGGGCGTTGCGGCTGTTGATCCTCGACGGCCGGGTCGGGCTTGGCGTTCGCCTGCCGGGTGAGCGGGAACTGGCACAGGCGCTTGGTCTCAGCCGCACCACGCTTGCCGGCGCATATAATCAGCTGCGGGACGAGGGCTATCTGGCCAGCCGTCAGGGTTCCGGCAGCGTCACCCGCATACCGGGCGGCCGCCGCGCCGCGCCGGAGCCGGAAGAGGCGGGGGAAAGCAACAATCTGCTGGACTGGACCGCCGCTGCCCTGCCGGCTCCGCAAAGCGTTTGGCACGCTTATGAGGACGCATTGCATCAACTGCCTGTCTGGCTTGGCGGTATGGGGTATGAGGCGCTGGGTCTGCCCCGCCTGCGTCAGGCGATCGCCGACGACTATGCTGCGCGCGGATGCCCGACCCGTCCCGAACAGATCATGGTAACGGGCGGCGGTCAGCACGCGCTTGCGCTGATTCTGCGCCTGCTGGCCGGACCGGGCGACCGCGTGGTGGTCGATCATCCCACCTATCATAATGCGCTGACGGCCATCCGCCGCAGCAATTGCGTGCCGGTTCCGGTGGGCCTGCCGGAAACGGGATGGGACATTGATGCTTTCGGCGCTGCGTTCCGCCAGACGGGTCCCCGCTTCGCCTATGTCATCGCCGATTTCCACAACCCGACCGGCCGATGCATGGATGTTGCCGCGCGCCAGGCCCTTGTCGTCATGGCTGAACGGACGCGTACGCCCTTGGTCATCGATGAAACGATGGCCGACATTGCGCTGGATGAGGAAGCCCCGCCCCCGGTCGCCGTCCATGATCACGCCGGAACGAACGTCATCAGCGTGGGATCGGCCAGCAAACGTTTCTGGGGCGGGCTCCGCATCGGCTGGATTCGCGCGGATGAACAAATGATTGCGGCGCTGGGCCGGATACGCGTGACTCTCGACCTGGCGACGCCGGTGATGGAACAGCTGGCGACGGCGGCCTTGTTGCAATCGAATGCCGGTGTCCCCGCCCGGCGCGCGATGCTTATCGACAGGCGGGATCATCTCGTCGCGCTGCTCGGCAGGCATTTGCCCCACTGGAATGTGCCGGTGCCTTCGGGAGGCATGTCCTTGTGGGTGGAAATGCCGCGCCCTGAATCATCGGCCCTTGCCGCCATTGCACAGGGGGAGGGCCTCCGCATCGCCCCCGGGCCGCGCTTCGGGCTCGATGGGGCGTTTGAACGTTTCGTGCGGCTGCCCTTCGTGCTGTCGAAGGATCGGCTGGATGTGGCGGTTGAGCGATTGGCGGCGGTTGATGCGCGCCTTCACAGGCGCGTTCCGCGGAGCGTCGATCCCGCCCTATGGGCGCTGGAGGCCGACCGGGTGATCTGACCTGTTTGTCTTGCCGGTGATTACGGCGCATCGGGGGCCGGGCTGACAGCCCCCATCGCCCCCTTTTCCACGATCATCGGCCCGCTATAGGGCTGCTGCAGGGCGAGCACGTCGTCCAGAGTGCCGTGCATCCACCGTTGCCAGTCGCGCGGATGCAGGATGACCGGCATCCGGTCATGCACAGGCCCGACATAGGCGCATGCTTCCGTCATCACGGCGCTATAGACGTTTCCCCACTCCTCGCTGGTCTTCCACAGGCCCGCCCAGGCGAAAACGGGCTGGTCGGGCAGCGCGAACCAGGTTTCCTCCGACTGGCGCTTGACCGGCGGCTCCACGAATCTCTGCACCGGGATTAAGCATCTGTGGACCGGATTTTCGGCCACATCTTTCCAGAATGGCCGGGTCAGGCCCTTGGCCTTGTTGACGGGCTTTGACTTCGCCTTGGGGTGGCGTTCCAGCGCCGCCTTGCTCGGCTGTAGCGGAAAGCCCCAGGTCATGGTGCTGATCACGCGGTGCCCGTGCGTCTCGCGGACGACTAAACCCCTGTCGCCCGGGTCGAGGGGGTTTTCGACAAGGGAGTCCTCCTCGATATCGGCGTCAAAAAGGCGGGCGAGTTCGCAAGCGGCAGCGTGGATCTGATATCTGTCTGACATGTCACTGGGATTATGGGGCATTCCGGTTGTGATTTGTACGTGCGGAAGCGCTTCCCGCACGTGGTGGTTCCCCCATTTGCGCAGCGGGACGCCGAAATCTGCAACTCCCCGGCATCCGGAACCGCATGGAGAGGATGGCCCTGACAGGCGCATCATACAGGTGAAAGGCCAATGTCGACACCAGCAGCATGCCCAGAACGAAGATCAGGCAGGATATGGGCGACGGAACGGGAAGGTGCCGCGTGAGGAACAGATATATCATCAGCAGCGGGAAATGCAGGATATACAGGGGATAGGAAATGTCCCCCAGCCAGCCGAAGAAACGCTGGTGACGCTCGGGCACTTCCCATGCCACGCCCGCCCACAGGATGGCGGGGATGGCCAGCCCCAGAACGATCATGTCATACCCTCCGTCCATCCAGCCGTCGGGCTTGCCCAGGAGCAGGGCGATCAGCACGACGATTGCGATATGGACGTCGCCGTTGATCTGGCGCCGCAGCCGGCGGCTCAGTCGAAAGATCAGGACGCCGGTAAGGAAAGAGAAAAATACTCTGGGGAATCCGTGAATGAAATCCGGCCAGGATGTTCCCAGCCCCGCGATGCGACCGTCATGGGAAAGGATGCCGGGCATCAGCAGGAGCGCGGCAATCCCTGCCGCCAGCGCGAGACTGGCGGTGCGCCATCGAAACAATACCGCGCCGAAGGCAAGGCTGGCGATCATCTCGAAGAAGAGGGACCACCCTGGCGTGTTCAAAGGAAAGGTGCTGACCAGATGCGCGCCGGGCGTCGGCAGCATCAGCAGGGAGGTGACGAACGACAGCAGCAGTTCGGGTATCGGGAGGGCTGTCCCGTCATGCGTCACGATCTGGCCGATCGCCTTCACCAGCCCCAGCGCGATGCCGGCCAGGAACAGCGGGTATAGCCGAATCACCCGCTGCGCCATGAATCGCCGGGTACTCAGTCCCTGGGTCAGCCGGTCCTGATAGGCCAGGGCGATGACGAAACCGCTGAGCGCGAAGAAGAAGTCGACCGCAAGATAACCGGCTCCGGCAAGGCTCGGGTTTCTCTGCAGGCCGAAATGGTGAAGGACAACGACGATCGCGGCCAGACCGCGCATGCCGTCGAGCGAATAATAGCGCCCCTGCGCCGGCCCGCTCAATTGTGGAACTCCGGCCGGGCGACACGCTCGGGCGCGGGACGGGCCGTCAGGAAAATGGACAGCAATATGGCCGCCGTGGCTGACAGCATAGGAAACAGGGACAGGAGCGTGACGTGCGCAATGTCCAGGTCGAAAAGAGCCGCACCACTCAGCAGGGGCGGCGCTCCGGCGCTCTGCCTCATATCGCGACCTCCCGGCGGAAAATGGGCGGCGTTTCACGACTGGGGTCGGCACAAGGGGGGATGGATGCGCAGGCATGCGTCCGCCCGGCGAACAATGCGTCGAGCAAGAAGCGCCGCCATACGCGTTGAAGCGATGGAGAAACCATGGGGATAGAAACCTGGAACCGGCGCGGTCCAGCGTGCTGCGCTTATACCAGAGAGATCAGTCGCAGTGAGAGCTGAATCGCAATGGTTACCCAGGGTTAGGCGCCGGGACTAGCCACGCGGCATGCCGCGTCCGTCGAAGGACCGCATGATCAGCGATTCGGTTCGCGATGGCAACAGGAAATGGTGAGCGGACGGCTAACCGTCCCATCGGGAAACACCGGGCCGCCCAGCTATGCGGCCGGGTAGGCCAGCTACGGGCATTCCCATGAAATATGGAAAGAAATTGCATGAAAAAGGGGGGGGCGGAAGCATTGCTCCCGCCCCCCCTTTTTGGGTGTCGTGTCAGGCTGCGGCCTTGGCCTTGTCCGCCTTGTAGCGATCAATGGCTTCCAGGGTGATGCGCTTGGCGTCTTCCGCCCCGCCCCAGGTGCCGATGCGGACCCACTTGGTCTTTTCCAGATCCTTATAGTGGGTGAAGAAATGCTCGATCTGCTCCATCACGATGCCGGGCAGATCGTCCTTCTCGCCGACGGCGCTGTAATAGGGGAAGGTCTTGTCGTCGGGAACGCAGACCAGCTTCTCGTCGCCGCCGGCCTCGTCCTCCAGGTTCAGCACCGCGATCGGCCGGGCGCGCACGACGCAGCCGGGGACGAAGGGCGAGCGGGCGATGACCAGCGCGTCCAGCGGATCGCCGTCGGGCGACAGGGTGTGCGGCACGAAGCCATAGTTGGCCGGATAGCGCATCGGCGTGTGCAGAATGCGGTCCACGAACAGCGCGCCTGACTTCTTGTCGAACTCATACTTTACGGGTTCGCCGCCGACGGGCACCTCGATGATGACGTTCAGGCTGTTGGGCGGATCGTCGCCCACCGGGATCAGGTCGATGTTCATGGAGTATGGCCTATCTGCACTACATTGAAGTTAGGGGTGATTATGTTCTTGGCTTGAGCAGCACGTCGATACTGCCGTCACCCTCTCCTGTCTTATCGAGGCGCGGATAGCGCAAGCCGCCGGAATAATCGAGGCTGATTGTGCGATATGCCTTGTCTCGTTTCAGGATCAGCTCGACCGGCTTCTTCGGGTCCTCGGACTCCTTGAGCGCCGCCTTGAATCCGTCCTGCGAATATTCGACGCCGTTCACCGCGACGATCTTGGCGCCGACGGTGATTCCGCTTTTGAACGCCGCGCTGTCCCACACGACGGCTGCGACCTCTCCGTCATTCTTGACGGTCAGGCCGACGCCGAAGCTCTGGTCGGTGAATTTCTGGCTGGTCTCCACCGATTTGGTCATGGAATTGGGCGTTTCGCTGTAGGACAGCGTATAGCCGCCCATGGTCAGCCCGTTCTTCGGCGCCTCCTTGGTCGGCCTGTCCACCCGCTCCGCCAGGAACCCCGCCCAGTCATAGGGCACGACGCCATTCAGCGTGTCGATCACATCCTGCCGGTTGTAGAGCAGCTCGCCGAAATCGCCGTCATGCGTGCCGAAGAATGCCTTGGCGAAATCATCGAGGCCCTTCCGCCCGCCCGACTGCTTGCGGATGATCGCATCGGCCTCCAGCCAGACCAGCAGGCCCTCATTATAATAGTCCTCTGCCCGCTGCCAGCTCGCCCAGCCCTTGGGCCTGCGCGCGGCGATGATCGGGTCGTGCGTGGTGTCTCCCATGGCGCGCCATTCCCGGCCGCGCGTGGTGTCCAGCTTCGCCGCGATATGGGCATAGGCGTCCAGCGTCTGCTCCTTGGAGAAAATCCCCGACCGCGCGCCCAGCACATAGCCCCAGAACTGGTCCTGCCCCTCATAGACCCACAGCAGATTGTCCTGCATCGGCACCGAGAAGGTCGGCGTCCACAGCAGGTCGGGCCGTCGGAACTTGCCGTCCCAGCTATGGCTGAATTCATGCGGCAACAGGTTGCGCTCGCCCGGCCCGTCATTCCATTTGGGGAAATAGCCCGGATCGACCTGGTTCTCGGACGATCGGTGATGCTCCAGCCCAATGCCGCCTAGCTCATCGCTGATCGCCAGCAGGAAATCATAATGGTCGAAATGCTTCGCGCCGTAGAGGCCGAGCGCCTCGGCCACCAGTTTCTTGTGGGCGGCAATCTGGTCCGGCCGGAACACCAGCTCGTCCGCATTGTCGGCGACCATGTTCAGCGTCACATCGCTGCCCAGGTCCACTGCCTTGAAATATTTGCCGGCAAAGACCGGCGAATCCTGCAGCACCTCATAATCGGTCGGATCATAGGCGATGGTCGATCCCGTCCGCTTGCCGCGCAGCGCGCTCGCCGCCTGCCATCCTTCGGGATAGGTCACGCTCGCCTGGATCGGGATCTGCCGCGTATAATAGCCCGCCGGATAGAGGGAGACGGCCTCCCACTGCAGGTTCAGCATCTTGTCAGTGACGACGATCCGGCCCTGGTTGGGCGCGGTGGCGGACAGGAACTGAAACTCCGCGACCACGGACCGCGCCCCCTCCGGCACGCTGATATGGAAGGCATAGACGTTCAGCGGATCGCGGGTCCATGGCACATCCTTGCCGTTCGCCGTGATGCGCAGGCCGCTGATCTTCTCGATCGGCCCGCGCGGCGCGTGGTTCCCGGGCAGCCATTCGGGCGCCAGCAGCGTCAGCGGCCCGCTCGACGCCACCGGGATCGTCTCCTTCACGCTGAAGATTCGCCGGACGATATCCGTGGCATCGACCTCCAGCTTGATGATGCCGCCCGGATAGGGCGTGTCGCGCGCCTGCGGCACGGTTTCGAGCACGGGCAGGGCAGTTGGCTTCGAACGCGTGGCTTCGGTGGGGGCTGCGACTTGCGCCATGGCGTCGGGAGCGACGGCGGAAGTGGACAGGATGGCGGCGGCTATCAGCCTGCGACGCATGGATATTTTCTCCGTTGAAACTGGGCGACCCTTAAGTGGGTGATGCATTCGACTATTGCACCCCGCGGACAAGCCCGTCCACCCGGGGATTGTTCCGCAACGGTTCAGTTTGCGTCGCACAAAAGCGCATGTTCCATTCCCATGTTTTTCCCGCTACAGGCCCATCCCCATGGCGAAAATCGAGACACCGCGCCCGATCCGGGGCACGCAGAGCATGTTGGGTGGAACCCCCGAGGGGTTCCAGGAGCGCTTTGCGCATGTCGTCGCCACCTTCGATCGTGTGCGCCGCCTCTATGGATTTCAACGGGTTGAGTTGCCCGTGTTCGAATCGACGGCGGTATTCGCCCGCTCGCTCGGCGAAAGCACCGACGTCGTTTCCAAGGAAATGTATACGTTTGAGGATCGCGGCGGCGACAGCCTGACCCTGCGTCCTGAATTCACCGCCGGCATCTGCCGCGCCTATATCACCGAAGGCTGGCAGCAATTTGCGCCGCTGAAGGTGGCGACGCACGGGCCCCTGTTCCGCTACGAGCGCCCGCAAAAGGGCCGCTTCCGCCAGTTCCACCAGCTCGATGCGGAGATCATCGGCGCGGCGGAGCCGGGCGCGGACGTGGAACTGCTGGTCTTTGCCGATCAGTTGCTCAAGGAACTGGGTGTCAGCGAAGGCGTGACCCTCACCCTCAACACGCTGGGCGACGCCGCCAGCCGCGACGCCTGGCGCGCCGCGCTGATCGCGCATTTTGAGGCGCATCGGGACCAGCTGTCGGAGGAAAGCCTCGACCGCCTGTCCCGCAACCCGCTGCGCATCCTGGACAGCAAGGACCCGCGCGATCGCCCCGTCGCCGACAGCGCGCCGGACATCGACGCCTATCTGACGGACGAGGCGCGTGGCTTCTTCGAGAAGGTGACGGATGGCCTGGACGCAGCGGGCGTGGTTTGGGAACGCAACGCCCGTCTGGTGCGCGGCCTCGATTATTATCGCCACACCGCGTTCGAATTCATCACCGACCGCCTTGGCGCGCAAGGCACGGTCGTCGGCGGCGGACGCTATGACGGTCTGATCGAAAATCTGGGCGGACCAGTCACGCCTGCGGTCGGCTGGGCTGCGGGGATCGAGCGGCTGGCGATGCTGATTGACGCGCCTCAGCCCGAACCAAAAATTGCCATTATCCCGGATAATCCCTCGCTTTATGAAGAAGCCGTCCGCGTGGCGCATGCGCTGCGTCGGGAAGGCTTTGTTGCCACCATGGCATTCAAGGGAAATGCGAAACGCCATGCAGAAATTGCCCGCAAGGTCGGAGCCGAAGCAGCTCTGTATGTGCGAGAGGTGACGGATGAGAACTCTAGCCGCTTCCATCTTACTCAATTGAAACCGGACCCTGATCAGGAGTTTCTTTCTAGGGTTTTGAACGCCGTCGGACCAAACGCTGGCGGGATTTCAGGTACGAAGCCAACGTCATGACTTTCGTTAGTTTCAAAAGCACAACCCTATCCCCGTTCGCCCTGAGCTTGTCGAAGGGCTGCATTTCTCTTCGAGGTGAAGGGCAGGGCTTCGACAAGCTCAGCCCGAACGGATGTGGGACGGAAGCATGAGCATCTCCCCCGAACGCATCGCGCAGATCGAGCATCGCCGGGATGAGGTTCAGGCGTCGATGACGCGCGCCGATCTGCCGCCGGAGGAGTTTGTCCGCCTCTCCAAGGAATATGCCGAACTGGAGCCGGTGGCGAACGCCGCGCATGAGGTCCGCCGCTTGCGGCAGGAGTTGAAGGCGCTGGAATATATGGCCGGCGGCGAGGACCCGGACGCCGATCCGCTGATGCGCGAAATGGCGCAGGAGGAAATGCAGCTCCTGAAAGACAAGCTGCCGCAGGCCGAACGCGCCCTCGCGCTGCAGCTTCTCCCCCGCGACTCCGCCGACGCCCGCCCCGCCATGCTGGAAATCCGCGCAGGCACGGGCGGCGATGAAGCCGCGCTGTTCGCGGGCGACCTGTTCCGCATGTATCAGCGTTATGCCGATGAGCAGGGCTGGAAGATGGAGCTGATCTCCGCCAACGCGGCCGAGGTCGGCGGCTTCAAGGAGGTCGTCGCCTCCGTCAACGGCACCGGCGTGTTCGCGAAGCTGAAGTTCGAAAGCGGCGTCCACCGGGTGCAGCGCGTCCCCGTCACCGAAAGCGGCGGCCGCATCCACACCTCCGCCGCCACCGTCGCCGTACTGCCGGAGCCGGAGGATGTGGACATCCAGATCAACGAGGCGACGGACTTGCGCATCGACGTCTATCGCGCGTCCGGGTCCGGCGGCCAGCACGTCAACACGACCGACAGCGCCGTGCGCATCACCCATCTGCCCACCGGCCTTGTCGTCACGCAGCAGGACGAAAAGTCGCAGCACAAGAACAAGGCCAAGGCGCTGAAAGTGCTGCGCGCGCGCCTGTATGAGGCGGAACGCGACCGCACGCAGAGCGAGCAGGCCGGCGCGCGCAAGGCGATGGTCGGGTCGGGCGACCGCTCCGAACGCATCCGCACCTATAATTTCCCGCAAGGCCGCGTGACCGACCACCGCATCAACCTGACCCTCCACCGCCTGCCGGAGATATTGGAAGGGCCGGGCCTTGCCGAAGTGGTCAACGCCCTGATCGCCGAAGACGAAGCCGCCCGCCTCGCCCAACTGGACGGCGTGGGGTGAACGCCCAGCGGACGCTCCTCCCTTCCAGGGAGGGGGCCCCCCCTTTTGCTCCCCTCCCTGGAAGGGAGGGGCCGGGGGTGGGTTGCGAGCGCAGCGAGCATCTCGCCTTCCGCTTGCAGAACTATCGCGGAACCCCACTAACTCCGTTCGCTTCGAGCGTAGTCGAGAAGCCGCGCGCAATGCTTCTCGACTACGCTCGAAGCGAACGGATGTGGTATACCAATTCAGGCGAGAGGGCGTAGATGACGCACGCCCCCGCCGCCCTCCGCGACGCCGCCGCGCGCCTTGCGCCCGCAACGGAAACCCCGCGCCTTGACGCCGAACTCCTCCTGGCCTTCGCGCTTGGCCTCTCCCGTGAGGACATGATCCTGCGCCTCCGCGACATCTCCGTCCCGCCGGAATTCGCCACGCTCATCGATCGTCGCCTCGCCAATGAGCCGATCGCCCATATCACCGGCACCCGTGACTTCTGGACCCTGACCCTGTCGGTCACCCCCGACGTCCTCGTCCCGCGTCCCGACAGCGAGACTTTGATCGAAGCGGCCATCGACCATTTCCGCAATGCCGCTCCCAAGACCATCCTCGACCTTGGCACAGGCTCCGGCGCGCTACTGCTGGCGGCGCTGGACCAATGGCCTCAGGCGACGGGCATGGGCATCGATATGTCCGACGCGGCGCTCTCCGTCGCGTCCGCCAATGCCGCGCGTCTCGGCATGGCCGATCGCGCCACATTCCGGCGCGGAGATTGGGGGGAGGGGATCGACGCGCGCTTCGACCTGATCCTCGCCAATCCCCCTTATATATGCACCACCGCCGCGCTTCCCCGGGATGTCATCGATCACGAACCGCATCTGGCGCTATTCGCCGGAGAGGATGGACTGGACGCCTATCGCCGCCTCGCCCCCCAAATCGCCGGCCTGCTTGCGCCGGGCGGGATAGCCGTGATGGAGATCGGCTTTGATCAAGGGCAAAGCGCCGCCGACCTGTTCCGCGCGCAGGGTTTGTCGGTCATCGTCCGCCAGGATCTGGGAAAGCGCGACCGCTGTCTTGAAATCGCACACTGACAGCAGCATTTTAGAAGCCCCAAGCGGATTTTTCTTGGTTTCCGAACAGGGACCGTTTAGGAGACTGGCTCAGGGGAGGCCAAGGTCCGGGGTGTGGACTGGCCGATACCTGCTCCCAAAGTCATGGCGGCGTTGATGTTCGCGCTGCCGGCAGGCTGGGGGTCCGGCGTTCCTATGGAACTGTCCGGCCCTGCGCAGCCATGCATGACGGAGCACGGATAGGGATTGCTTTGAAACTAAGGACCCACCATTGATCAACAATCGTCAGCCCGGTCGCCGGAATCGCGGCCGGAACAATAACAATAACGGTCGCCCCAACGGACAGAACCGGGGTGGCGGCGACAGCGGCAACCGGATCGACAGCCGTTCGCGTGGCAATGCCGCCCAGCTTCTTGAGAAGTACCGGAACATGGCGCGCGATGCGCAGCTGTCCGGCGACCGGGTGAATGTGGAATATTATCTGCAGTTCGCTGATCATTATTTCCGCGTGCTGGCCGATAACCGCGCCCGTCAGGAAGAGCAGAATCCGCAGCGTTTTCGTCGCGAAGAAGGCTCTTCTTTCGACGATAATGGCGACGATTTCGACAATAATGACGATTTCGGCATGGATTATATGGCCGATCGCACGCCTCCGCCCCGCCAAGATAATCAGCGTCAGGATAGCCAGCGCCAGGATCATCAGCGCAATGATAATGGCCGTCAGGACGGCCAGCGTCAGGAGCGTCAGGACAATGGCTATCGCCAGGACGGCAACCGTCAGGATGGCCAGCGCCAGGAACGTCAAGACGGGCAGCGTCAGGACTATCAGCCCCGCGAACAGCGCGCCGATCGTGGCGATCAGCAGGAAGGCCGCGGTCCTCAGCGCAACGATCGCAACCGCAATCGCAACAATCGTGACCGCGACTATGATCGCGCGCCGCAGGAATCGACGCCTGTGGCAGCCGCTCCGGCGCCTGCGCCTGTAGAAACGCCCGCGCATCAGCCGGAATTCGTGGCCGAACAGCCTCAGCTTGCAGCGGCCGAGGATGCCGCGCCCAAGCGGCGCGGTCGCAAGCCCAAGGCTGCGGCTCCGGAGGCGGACGTGCAGGAGGGTCTCGATCTGGCCGTTCTGCCGCCCGCCATCTCGCGCGCTGACAATGATAGCGACGGCGAGGAAGCGCCCGCGCCCAAGCGGCGTGGTCGTCCCCGGCGCACGCCGGCGGCGGAGGCTGCGGAATAGCCGTTCATATTTTCGTCAGATTATAATGGTCAGGATCAGGGCGGCGCCGATGACGGTGTCGCCCTGAATTCGTTTGGGCGCTATGCAATGGCCGGCTGTTGGATCATGTTGGATCGACGCGGCGGGTTGTAAGGGGGAGACTTGCATGAAATTCGCCGCAAACATGCTGTCGTGCATATTGGTCACTCTGCCCGCCACCGCGCTGGCGCAGGACGCGACCTCGGCCCAGGGCGACGTCTCGGTCACCATCTACAATAACAATCTCGCGCTGGTTCAGGACGTGCGCACCCTGCCGATCGGGCGGGGCGTCAACCGCGTCGAATTTCCCGACGTGTCGGCGCAGATCCGCCCGGAAACCGTATCCTTCGCCGCCGACGGCACGGCGATCGTCGAGCAGAATTTCGACTTCGATCTCCTCTCGCCCTCCAAGCTCATGGAGAAGGCGGTCGGGCAGGTCGTCACCATCGTCCGCACCAATCCCGCGACCGGCGCGGAGACCCGCGAGCAGGCCAGGGTGCTGGCAGTGAACGGCGGCACCGTGCTTCAGATCGGCAACCGTATCGAGGTGCTGCGCGATGACGGCCTGCCGGTCCGCGTCGTCTTCGACAAGGTCCCGCCCAATTTGCGGCCCCGCCCCACGCTGTCCGTGACGGTGGAAAGCAGTCAGGCCGGTTCGCGCGCCGCCTCGCTGCGTTACCTGACCCCGGGCCTTGGCTGGTCCGCGGATTATGTCGCGCTGTTCGATGCCAAGGCCGGGCGGATCGACGTGCAGGGCTGGATCACGCTGACGAACAGCACCGGCACGACCTACGCCAATGCCCGCACCCTGCTGGTCGCGGGAGAGGTCGGCGCCTCGCCGCAAAGCTATGGATCGCCTTATGGCCGCCCACGTTCTCCGGGATCGCTGCGCAAGGCGGGCACCGAGACGGCTAACCGGGAACGCCTGGGTGATTTCTACCTCTATCCCCTCGCCGCCCGCACGACGATCGCCGACCGCCAGACCAAGCAGGTGAGTTTCCTCGACGTGCAGGGCGTACCCGCAAAGGCGGGTTACGAATATCGCAACGACTGGCTGAACAGCAGCGAAGACCCACAGAGCTTTTCCAGCGTCGTCAAATTCTCGACATCCGGCAATGGGGGCTTGGGTGACGCCCTCCCAGCCGGAACCGTGCGTTTCTACATGAAGGATGCCTCAGGCGCCCCGCAATTCATCGGCGAGAACGCCGTTGGCCACACGCCGATGGGCAGCGAACTGGTCTTGGCGACCGGCGAGGCGTTTGACGTGAAGGTGCAGCCGGTCGTGGAAAAGCGCGAGAAGCTGGGCGAGTATCGCTGGCGCACGACGATGCGCTACGACATCAGCAACGCCAAGCCGGAGGCCGTGAGCGTTGACCTGACCCAGGCCGGTCTCGATTGGGTAAACTCCGACACGCGGATCGTCAGCGAAAGCCAGCCCAGCAAGCGGCGTAACAGCGATTCCACGGTCTGGTCAGTCGCTGTCCCGGCAAACGGCCGGACTACGGTGAGCGCCGTCTTCGACACCCGGTACTGATCCGCGCCGATGCGCTTGATCCTTGCCTGCCTGCTTTTGGCGCTGCCCATAGCGGCGCAGGCTCAGGCGATCGTCACATCGGCGGGGCCTGAAACCTCTTCCGTTACAGTATATCGCGATCCGGACCGGGGCGAGGGTGGCATCAGCGCCAGCTTCCCGACGGGGTTCGCCCTGATAACGGAGACGCGCCGCATAGCCCTGCCGGCCGGGGAATCCACTGTCCGGTTCGAAGGCGTTGCCGACGGCATGATCGCCGTCAGCGCAGTGGTCACTGGCCTGCCAGGCGGCGTGGTGCAGAAGAATCGCGATGCCCGGCTGCTCTCTCCGGCGGCGCTTCTGGATGGATCGCTGGGAAATCGCGTGCATTTGCGGCGGACCAGTCGCGCAACGGGAAAGGTCACCGATCAGGACGCCATTATCCGCTCCGGCCCGGACGGGGCGGTTGTGTTGCAGACCAGCGAGGGCGTCGAGGCGCTGCGTTGCTCCGGCATTCCGGAGTCCCTGTCCTATGATTCGGTCCCGGCCGGACTTGCGGCCCGCCCCACTTTGTCAGTAACGACCGTCAGCCCCTCCGCCACAAGCGCGCTGGTGACGCTTACCTATCTGTCCACCGGCTTCGACTGGGGCGCCAACTATGTGGCGAAGGTTGCAAAGAACGGCCGGACGCTGGACCTGTTCGCCTGGCTTACCGTTGCAAATGGTAACGCATCCGGCTTTGTCGATGCCCAGCTGATGGCCGTTGCCGGACGGGTGAATCGGGAAGCGGACTATGATTCCCTGGTTGAAAATGCGCCTTCGCCTTCATTGCATCTACAATGCTGGCCCATGGCGACCACCAGCACCGACAGTCCGCCGCCTCCCCCAATGTCGGCGTCGATGATGATGGCGGACATGTCCGAAATCGTCGTCACGGCCCAGCGTCGCAATGAAAGTCTGGCGGCGGCGCCGGTCGTGAAAATGGCGAAACAGGAAGAATTGGGCGACCTCAAACTCTATCGCGTACCCATGCGCGTTGATGTGAATGCCCATGGCCAGAAGCAGGTCGCACTGCTTCAGAAATCCGCTGTGCCGTTCCACCTTTATTACGCCGCAAAGCTCTGGCCGCTTGATCCAGGCGATGAAAGCCAGCCAATGGCCAAGACCCTGCGCATGCAAAATCGCGCGAATGCCGGTCTGGGACTGCCCTTGCCTTCCGGCGGCGTTGCACTTTTTGAGCAAGCAGACGGCGAATCGCTTCTGCTTGCAAATAGCGACATGCGCGATCATGCGATCGGGGAAGAGGCCGAGATCGACGCGGGGAGAAGCGCGCAGGTCCGGATCAGGCATATCGGCGTGGCGGGCAAGGACGGCACAATCCAATCCTTCCGGATTGAGGTGACCAATGCGCTCGACAAACCTGTTCCCGTCGAGGTGCAGCTTGCCCGCCCCGATGGCTATTCGCTTATCGGGCCGAGCAGAACGCTGGGAGAAAAGGACGGCGCATGGTTGTGGGCGCAAACCGTCCCGGCCAATGGAAAGGCGGAATTTGCCTACCGTCTGAAAGAAGACCGCTGATCTATTCCGGCGGCAGGGGCCGGGGCCGATGATTCTCGTCCAGCGCCACGAAGGTGAAAAGGCCGCTGGTGACTTCCACATCCACTTGGCCGCGTCCCCGGGTAGCGATGACGACGATACGGATCCCCATGGATGTCCGCCCGCGTTTCTCCAGATGCGCGTAGACCGACAGGACATCCATCAGCAGTACGGGCGCGATAAACTGCATCGATTCGATCGCTACCGTGGCGACCGGCCCTTGCGCGATACGGCCTGCGATAATGCCGCCGGCCATATCCATCTGGCCCAACACCCAACCGCCGAAGATATGGCCATTGGCATTGATGTCGCCCGGGCGGGGAACCGTGCGCAATACGGGTTCTCTTTTATCCATCGATATCAATCTCCCCCTTCAGCCTGTCTTCAACCTGTTCGTCATGCCCGGTTCCGCTGGACAGGAACACCAGAGCCATCAGCCCGGTGCCCAGCATGAAGGTCAGCCACACGCCCAGAATCGTCGCGATGATCATGTGAATCGGCATTGGCGTGTCCCGCGACGCCAGCCATCCAAGGGCGGCAAGAACGCATAGGACACCGACCAACGCCATCCACAGCATGATCCGGCGGAAACGCGCCCATGCGACGGCCGCAATTTGTGGATCATCCAGGCCATCGGAGCGTTTCATCATCTTCCCTTTGCGCGCCGGACATGGGATCATCAACCCCCAGCGACAAGACAAGAGGAGCAGGGTCATGACCATAGCAGCGATTTTGAAGGACAAGGGTGGCGAGGTGGTTCAGATCAGCGCAGATGCGACGGTCCTGTCGGCCATCGCCATCTTGGCGGACCGTCGCATCGGCTGTCTCCCCGTGGTGACCGACGGCAAGGTTGTCGGCATCTTTTCCGAGCGTGACGTGATCTATCGTTTGGGCAAGGAAGGGGCGTCCTCGCTTGAAGCGCCGGTGGGCCAAGTGATGACATCCCCGGCGCATACGATCGGGTCCGACATGCCGGTTATTCATGCGCTATCATTGATGACCAAACGACGCATCCGGCATCTCCCCGTTGTCGACGGAGATAGCCTGGTCGGCTTCGTGTCGATCGGCGATCTCGTCAAATACCGGATCGATCGTATCGAATCGGAAGCGGCGTCGCTTCGGGATTACATCCAGAGCGCCTGATCCTGCACGGTCAGGCTGTTGCCGGCGTCCGGCGCGCTATCAGGCTTAGGAGTTCGCCGGCCGTCGTGCGGGCGAAAAGAAGCAGGATGGTACCGAAGGCCGCGCCTCCCACACCGACCAGCACCGCAAGGCGGATGGGTGCGGCGAGCGGCGGCAGAACCGATTCGACCAGCATGACGACCACCGCCATGGCGGCGGAGGCCAGCACGGCGGGTGCGGTCGCCTGCAGTACGTCCTGCGCTTTTAGGCCCATGGGCGCGCCCGCGAGCCGGATGGTGACCAGCGTCAGGATCGGGAAGGCGGCCAGCCATGCCCAGGCAAGCCCAATCGCGCCGAATCGGATGCCGATCAGGAAAGCACAGGGCATCAATATGGCGCCGACTCCGGAGATTCGGGCCGTAATGCCGGGCCGCCCCAGCGCATTGCTGACCGGGGCGAACATCACCTGCAGCGTCATGAACGGCATGGCGAGGGCAAGGATCGCCACGAACGGCGCCATCGGTAGCCATTTCGGCCCGAACAATGTCTCGACCAACGGCTCCGCCGTGACTGCCATGCCGAAATAGATGGGGCAGGACAGCAGCATCAGAAGGCGAATCGCCTTGCAGAAGGACCAGCGAATCTTCGCCGGCTCCCGCTGCATGCGTGCATAGGCGGGAAAGGCGACGTCATTGAGCGGCGGAATGAACTTGCTGACGAATATCTGGGTGAGGAACAGCGCCTCCGCATAAAGCCCGAGTTCATGGGGTGAGAGGACGCGTCCTGCGATGAAGATGTCAGCCTGGCTCTGCACCAGCCAGAGCAACTGGCTCCCCAGCAGGGACGCGCCAAAGGCCACCATCGCGCCGGTCCCGCGGAAATCGAATGTGGGCATGGGCAGGAAGCGAGTCGCGATCACATAGCCGATGCCCTTGACCCAGAAGAGCGTGAGCGGCGCGAAAACCAGCGTCCATACGCCCCAGCCAAGGAGCGCGCCGGTAATGGCGACCGCAGCCCCCGCCCCGGCGGCCACGAAGTTGACGATTGCGGGCTTCTTGAAGTCCAGTGATCGCCCCATGATGGCTTCGGGCACGGAAATGAAGGGAGTTGCGAGATATATCAGCGCCTGCACGCGCAGCAGGTCGGCCACCATGGGCTGCTCATAATAGCTGGCCGCGACCGGGGCGATCAGCAACTGGGTCAGGGCGAGCGCGCCGTTCAGCAGCAGCATGATCCCGAACGCCTGCCGCAGCTTGTGCGACTCGATCGTTTCCGACTGCACCAATGCGCTGACAAGGCCGTATCCATTGAGGAACTGCATGAAGTTCAGGATCACCTGGGTCATGGCGAACAGGCCGTAATCCGCCGGGTCGAGAATCCGGATAACTGCCAGAGTCGCGGTCCAGCTGACGATCTGCGACACGATCTGGCTGCCCGAACGCCAGAACACCGCGCTGCGGATCCGGGCGCCGAACCCGGCGTCGTTCATGTCGGCGTCCTGCAAACCCATATATCCCACGGCCTCCCGCTGCTACTTCCCGATGTCCGGCATCCTATGGCCTAACCCCCAAGATTTTCTGAAACAAAAGTGCAAAAACCATTTGACGGGTTGTGATGCCCTCCATATATGCGCCCTTCACCGGACGGGGTGCTGCCTTTTGACAGCGCATTGTTTGGTCGCCAACATTGAACGGACGGACTGTTCCCCGATAGCGATAGCGGGGGGCGATGAC
>DASVND010000067.1:0-38771 GCA_036384035.1 Sphingobium sp.
CCGCGCGCAACGTGTCTCGACTTCGCTCGACACGAACGGAGGTAAGGAAACATGATGCGTCATGTCGCAAACGAACTTGCGAGTGACCCCATCGTCAGCGCCCATCCGTCGACCAGCACGAACAGCAGCAGCTTGAACGGCATGGAGATGATCGTCGGCGACAGCATCATCATGCCCAGCGCCATCAGCGTGGAGGCGACGACAAGGTCGATGATCAGGAACGGCAGGAAGATCATGAAGCCGATCTGGAACGCGGTCTTGAGTTCGGAGGTGACGAACGCCGGAAGCAGGATCGTGAACGGCACATCGGCCGGGCTGCGGAAGGCGGGCGCCTCGGCCAGGCCGGAGAACATCTTGAGGTCGTTCTGGCGCGTCTGCTTGCTCATGAAGGCGTGCAGCACCTTGCCGGTGCGGCCCACCGCCTCCTCGATGGAGATCTGGCCGCTGCCGTAAGGGTTGAACGCCTGGGCATTAATCTGGTCGATCGCGGGCCGCATCACGAACATGGACAGGAACAGCGCCAGGCCGACCAGCACCTGGTTCGGCGGCGTCTGCTGCAGGCCCAGCGCCTGGCGCAGCAGCGACAGGACGATGATGATGCGGGTGAAGCTGGTCATCATGAGCACTAGCGACGGCAGCACCGTCAGCAGGCTCATCAGAATGAGGATCTGGAGCGAGAGCGAGAGCGAACGACCGTCGCCCGACACCTGGCCCAAGGCGCGGGTCAGCGCGCCGGAGGTGCTGGCAGGCCCCTCGGGCGCGGCCTGCGCGAAGGCGGGATGGGAAAGCAGCAGGCCGATCAGCAGAGCGACGAGGGCAAGCGCGATGCGCCCGGCCCTGCCCCGCATGAAACCCGCATTGGCAATATCAGCGAACACGCTCGATGCTCCTGGCGAAACTTTCCTTCGTTTCGCCTTCGGCGATCTTCTCGATCTTGCCGCGCGTGACGGCGATTAGCAGCCGCTTGCCCTCAAACTCGACCACGGCCAGCTTGCCGAATGTGCCGAGCGGCAGCGCCTCGACGATCTTCAGGATGCGGTCGCCCTGCCCGCCGATCATGCCGGGCTGATATTTGCGCCACAGCCACAGCGCGGCAAAGGCCAGGCCGCCGACCAGCGGCAGCAGGATAATCAGCTTCACGAAATACCAGAACATCTACCCACGCCTTTCCACCGGCCAGGGCCGGGAACCCGAAGGGGTGTCAGCCGCGCCGTTCCACTCCGGCCATCCGCATTTCGGTGTTCGCGACCTCGACCACGCGGATGCCGTAGCGCCCGTTGACGGTCACCACCTCACCTTTCGCGATCAAGGCTCCGTTAACCATGATGTCAAGCAGTTCGTCCGCCTGGCGGTCCAGTTCCACGACGCTGCCCTCGGCCAGGTCCATGACCTCGGCCAGTTTCAGGCTGGTCGAACCGACCTCCACGGTCAGGCGCACCGGAATATCGGACAGGGTGCGGAAATGGCGGTTGGCGGCCATGCGGCCGACCCCTTCGCCCACCCGGCCCTCGATCTTCGGCGCTTCGCTCATATCACTCATTGGTTCTGGTCCCAGTCTTGGCGTTAGTTCAGTTTGTCGATCATGAAGGCGGCCCGGCCGTCCTGCTCGCCAATGCTGCCATGCGCGACGATGCGGTCGCCGACGATCAGGGGCAGGCTGCGGTTGATATGCACGGGGATGATGTCGCCCGGCTGCAATTCCATCAGTTCGGACAGCGACAGGTCCGGCCGCGCCAGCACGGTGCGCGCGGGCAGGCGGATGTTGGCCATCTGGCGCTCGATCCGCGCCTGCCACACCGGGTCGGTCTCGCCGCTGTCGTCATGGACCTTGTTGGTGGCCATCAGCGGTTCGATGGCGCGCAGGGCGGCCAGCGGGAAAAGCACGTCGACCGGCCATTTTTCATTGCCGACCAGATCGACGGTGAAACGCTGCAGCACCATCTGGTCGCCCGGCTGGATACCGGCGGCGAAGCCCAGGCCAGATTCCTTGGCGATCTGCACCGCTTCCAGCGTCAGCATGTCCGACCAGCACGACACCAGCGATGTCATGAACCCTTCCGACAGGCGCATGATCAGGCGCTCTTCGGTGGGCGTGAATTCGGCACGGGAGGGGGCGGGACGATTGCCGGCACCGCCATAGAAGCGGTCGACCAGCGTGGAGATCATCCGCGCGTCGATATGGAGCAGCGTGTTGCCCTTGAGCGGCAGCAGCCGATAGACGCCGATGCTGGCAAGCGGCTGAACCTTCACGGCCCAGTCGCCATAATTCACCAGTTCGACGGGAAGCGACGTGACGTTCGGCTTGCACGCCGCCATCGGCTCGATCAGGTCGCGCAGACGCCGGCCGATCTTGTCGCCCAGCCGGTCGAGACCCGACAGCATCACGGGAGGCTGAGCCTCGCCGCGGCCAAAAGCAAATGGTTGAACGTCGTCCATTACAGTCAGTCCCCTGTCCAATACCAAGGGACTGACCCGGTAGCGGACCCCCTATTGAATAACGAAATTGGTAAAATAAACGTTATCAATGCCGCCATATCCGGTCTTTTGCTTCAAAACGCCGTTAATTGTCGACTTAAGTCTGGCCTGCAGCGCCTGTTTGCCCTGCGGCGTGCTCAGCTCCACCGCGCCCTGCTGCGCGAGCATCATGAGAATCGCCGAGCGAATCGCCATCTCGTGAGTCGTCATCGCTGCGATCACGCGGTTGTCGTAATAGGTCGCGACGGCGATCGAAATCTGCGCGAAACTGTCGGTGTCGACCATGTTCGACGTGAAGGGCGCCTGCACCTGGAAATAGGTCGCCTGATATTTCGAAGGGTCGCTTGGCGAGGGCAGATCGATGCCTTTTCCGGGCTTGTGATCGGCCCCTTCGGGCGCGCCTTCCTCATGCGCGGCCTTCGCCTTGGCGATGAAGCTGTTGGCGATTTCCTCAGGATTTTCGCCCTCAAGCACCAGTTGCGGCTTGTTGAAATCTTCCTTGGGGCCTGTCTCGTGCGCGCTGAACGCGCCCGCCGCATAGAGGCCGCCGGCAGCGCCAGCGCCGCCGATCACGACGACCAACGCGCCCAGCATGATCATCGTCTTGCCCTTGCCCTTCTTCTTGGGCGGTGCAGCTGCTGCCTCTTCACTCATCTATCGGTCCCTCTTGGCTCAGGCGTAACGCGCGCGCCGAAGCCCGTCCTGCGTGTCCTCGACACCCTGGTCCGACGGTCCGGCATGGTTAAGAACGGCATCGCCGCCCGAAACTTTACGCGAACCCTGCTGCCCGTTGCCCTGACCCTGCGCTTGCGCCTGGGACTGGCTCTGCGACTGGGCAAAACCGGCCTGCGTGCTGCCCTGGCTCCAGGACGACCCATTGCTATTATTGCCATTATTCTGGTTACCGGCGCCGTCGCTGCGCGCGGCCTCCGCGACATTGTGCACACGCTCGACGCGCACTTCATGCACGCGCACGGCGGACAATTGCGCGTCGTTCTTCAGCCTGTCGCTATCCTGCCGCAGCGCGCTTTCGGCCGCTGCCGTCTGCACCGTCAGGCTGATTTCCGCGCCCAGATCGCCCTGGCGGATGTCCACGCGCATCGGTCCCAGATGCTCGGGCGACAGGCGGAAACTGCCCTGCCCGGTGCCGGAGGCAAGCGTCGCGATCTCCTTGGCCAGGCCATCGATCCACTGGCCGCCGGAACTCATGTCGATCACCTGCTGGCCCAAAATGGCGGACAGGTCGGCCACGGGCTGGGACGCACCGGATATGGCGGGCGCGGCAGTGGAAGCGGCCGCCAGATGCGCAGGCTGCGCCGTCGGCAAGGGCCTGTCCGTCTCGGCGATTGTCACGTCGGTCAGCTTCACGTCGGCAACCTTGTCGCCGGTCGAACGCACGGCGTCGGTGGACGCATCCGCCACTGCCTTCGCCGAAGCCCGGGGCATGGCGAAAAGGGGCGCCTTGGCGTTCGTGGCGCGTGGTTCGGCTCCACCGCCAGCGACCATGCGCAGCAGGGCCGTGGCCTCGCCGATGACGGGCGTGGTGGGCGCGATTGAGGCGTCAGTGCCCTGAACCGCCGCAGCGGCGATGCGGGGGTCTGCACCCGGCGCGGTGGCCATCTGGGCGACCACGGTTGCGGGCTGTCCGCTGACCGCCTGCACGATAGCCTGCGGGATGGCCCCAACAGCGGACGCTGCGGATTGCGCAGGCGCGACGACGGGTATGGCAGCGTCGACAGTCTCGCCCCGCGCAGCGGCGACGGAAGCCCGTCCCGCAAGGCGCGCAGGCATGGCGGCGGGAGCCGCCAGCGCGACGTCAGCCGGGGCGGCAACGGGCTCAGCCGCCGTGCCGGCCGCAACCGGGATCTGCGCCGCTGGAATGGCGGCAGCGGGGCTTGGCAACGGGCTGGACGCCTTTACGGCCGATCCGATGGCGTCGGCCGTCTTGCCGCCGCGTGGCGCGGCCTTGGCCTCACCGGCGGGCTTGGCGACAAGGTTGGGCAGAGCCGCATCGACGGCCGCCTGTTCAGCGGGCGACGGCGTGGCCGTATTCGCTTCAAGTGATTGTTTTACCGAAATTTTCTGCGACGGCGCAGGCGCTGTTGTCGGCGCCGATCCGGTCGCCGGGGTTGCCGCGATCGTCTCGATCGACGCAGGACCTTTACCCTGTTTGGGCAGAGGCGCTGGGGTCGCGGCAGGCGTAGGCGCGGGCTGCATCGCTGCGCCATTCACCAGCGCCGCCATCTGCGGTTCCGGCATCGTCAGAGCGACAGGCGTGGCGGGAACCGACAGGGCTATCGCGCCATCGCTCTTCCCCGTTTCTGCCGATGCACCCTGTTCGCCTTCGGACGCTTCGTCGTCCGATAGGGCTGGGGTCTTGCCCTTGCCCGGCGCGGCTTCGGCGGGAACGCCCGCATTACGGACCGTCTTGGCCGCGACGATGGGGAGCGCAATCTGCTGCGCCAGAATGTCAGTCGTCTGCTGCGGCAGCGGCAGCGCGCCTGCAACGTCGGTATCGGGAACGATTTCGGCGGCCGCCAGTTCGGCACCATCACCCGTGGCTGGCGACACAGTCGGCACGCCGGGCAAGGCGATGCCCGCCGGTGCGGCGTCGGCCGCAGGCATGGCCATCAGGGCGGCGAAATCGGCCCCGGCGGGGGTCTGCGCCCCGTCACTCGCGGTCTTTGGGCCGGTCTTGGGCGTCAGCAAGGCCATCAGGTTGGTCAGGACGTTCATGCTCATCCCTCTTCTCTCATCTGTGTGCGGCGATACCGGGGCAGCGCCTGCAGGCGCGTCTCGATCTGGTCTTCCAGGGCCACGCGGGCGCGGTCCTTCAATTTCTGGGCGATCTCGCGCTCGCGGTTCGCCTCGACGCGCTTGCCCTGCCGGTCCTCGACCTTGCGGTTCGCGTCATAGAGCGCGCCATCCAGCTGCCGTCCGGCCTGCTCCAGCCTTCCGGCCAGCTCACGATAGGCGGCAAAGGATGCGCCGGTCGCCAGATTTTCGGTCATGAACAGGTCGGCGCGCACCCGGCTAAGGCGCGCGGCATTGTTCGCAATGGAATTGGCCTCGTCCTGCGCGCGCACGGTCTCGGCGACGGCCATGGAGTGCTGCACATGGCGGACCCGCACCAGGCGGTGGCGGCGGTTCAGCGTCCCCTTCATGCACCGAACTCGGAAACGAGGGCAGCGATGGAGGTATTGAGATCAATCCGGCCGCGCTGATCCTGCCGCAAAAATTCCAAGAGGTCCTGCCTGCGGTTGACCGCCTCGTCGATGACGGGGTCGTTGCCGGGGCGGTAGGCGCCCATCAGGATCAGGTCGCGATTTTCCTCATAGGCGGCCCACAGCCGGCGATAGGCCGCGGCGGTCGCCAGATGCTCGTCATCGACAATGTCGGCCATCACGCGCGACAGCGACTTGCCGATGTCGATGGCGGGGAAGATCGCCTGTTCGGACAGGTGCCGCGACAGCACGAAATGCCCGTCGACAATGGCGCGCGCCGCATCGACGATGGGATCGTCGGTGTCGTCGCCATCGGCCAGCACCGTGTAGAGCGCGGTGATCGATCCGCCGGACCGGCTGTCCACGCCCGCGCGCTCGACCAGCTTGGGGATCAGCGCCAGCGCCGAAGGGGGATAGCCCTTCATCGCCGGCGGCTCGCCCAGCGCCAGGCCGATCTCGCGCTGCGCATGGGCGCAGCGGGTAAGGCTGTCGATCAGCAGCAGGACCTTCTTGCCCTGCGCGCGGAAATATTCGGCGATGGCCGTCGCCCGCGCCGCGGCGCGCAGGCGCAGCACCGGCGGATGGTCGGCGGGAACGGCGACGACGACGCTCTTCTTCATCATGCCGCCGCTGAGTTTGGTCTCCAGAAAATCGCTGACCTCGCGGCCGCGCTCGCCGATCAAGCCCGCGACGACGATGTCGGCGTCCGCGCCTGCGATCATCTGGCCCATCAGCACGGACTTGCCGACGCCGGAGCCCGCGATGATGGCGATGCGCTGGCCGCATCCGGCGGTCAGCAGCGCGTTGACGGCACGCACGCCCAGATCGAACGGCTCGGTCACCCGGCCGCGATCCAGCACGTTGCCGCGCACGCCATTGAGCGGCCAGATGCCGCCGGCAATGATTGGTCCCTTGCGATCGAGCGGCTGGCCCATCGCATCAATGACCCGGCCGATCAGCCCTTCGCCGACCTGCACCATATTGGCGGCGCTGTCCGGTTCGACGCGCGCGCCCTTTTCCAGCGGCGCATCGGTGTCGAGCGGCACCAGCAGCGTGCGGTTGCCGCGAAAGCCCACGACCTCGGCCCGCGCGAGCGTACCGTCCGACGCGATCACCTTCGCGCCCGCGCCGATCGGCCGGGTGAAGCCGGTGACTTCCATCATGCCCGCATCATGGCTGACCAGGCGGCCCACATGACGCGGCGTGTTGTTCTGGACGCCGATATGCTCGAACAGATTTTCGGCCTGGGTCAGGGCGGCGCGGATCACAGCTTGCCCTCCATATCGTCCAGCATCGCCTTCAGGCGGGACAGGCGCACATCGGGGCCGTCCTCGATCCAGCCGTCGATCGTGTCGAGGCGGACGCAACCGCGCCGCATCTGCGGATCGGGTACGATCGGCACGGCGATGTTGGCGGTCTGCAGGTACGGCACATCCACCGGATTGACGTGCAGCGCATTCTTCGCGTCATTCTCGTCGATGAAGGCGGCAACCGCCTCGCACCGTTCGCGCAGCAGATCCTCGTCGATCGCCACCTGCCCGACAATCTGCTCGACCAGACGGACGACCGTCGCGGACAGCATCGTTGCCAGCGTGCCACTCTGCGCGGGAGCGAGCTGCTCCAGCGCATCGGCAAGGCGCAGCTGCGCCTCGCGATCGTCGGCGGCGGCTTCGGCCGCGATGCGGCTGCCTTCCTCGAACCCCATCGCGAAGCCGTCGGCATGCGCCTGGTCCACCGGATCGACGGCGTTCGCCGTGTCCTGATTGGCGGGCTGGCGGACCGACATGGCCTGCCCGTCGGCGAACAGGGCGCGGAAGCTGCCCCGATTGCCTGCGGCAGCATAGCCGTTGATCCCGACCGGCTGGATATCCTGTCCCGCGCTTGCCGCGGCCCAGACGTTAGACAAAGTCGTTCCCCTTGCCGCCCAGCATCAGCGTGCCGGCGTCGGCCATGCGCCGCGCCGTGCCGACGATCGCCTTCTGCGCCTCGATGACCTCGGCCAGGCGGATCGGCCCGCGCTCTTCCATCTCGTCCGCGATCGACTGCGCCGCGCGCGCCGACATGGCGTTGAAGATCTTGCCCTTGAGCAGTTCGTTCGCGCCCTTCAGGGCCACGACCAGCACTTCGTTGTCCACGCCGCGCATCAGTGCGCCCATATTCTTGTCGTCCAGGTCGATCAGGTTGTCGAAGACGAACATCTCCTCCTCGATCGACTGCGCGACGATCTTGTCCCGCTTGGCGAGCGCCTTGATGATGCGCTGCTCATTTTCCTTGCGGACATTGTTCATGATCGCCGCCGCTTCGGTCGTGCCGCCGCGCTGCGACTGCGTGCCCTGCGACTTGACCGCGCCACCGCGCGACAGAAGGATTTCCAGCTCGTCCAGCGCCTCGCTGCCGACAGGACCCAGCGTCGCGATGCGATACACAACCTCTTCCTGATGTTCGGCGGGCAGAAGCTGCAGCACGTCCGCCGCGATCGGCGCGTCCAGATGCGCGAGCACCAGCGCCATCACCTGCGGATGTTCGCAATCGATCAGCGCCGCGATCTCCTTCGCCTCCATCCACTTCAGCATTTCCAGCTTGGTGGACTGGGTCGGCGGCGTGATCCGCGCCAGCATGTTGTCGGCGCGTTCGGGTCCAAGCGCCTTGTGCATCGCGCCCCGGATATGCTGGGTCGCGCCATAGCCGATGGTGGTGCGGCGTTTCGCCTTGGTGACGAAGCGGTCGAGGGCCTGGTTGACCTCCTCCACCTCGACATCGGCGACGTCGTACATGGCATAGCCGAGCTGGCGCACTTCCTCCGGCTCCAGCCGCGCCAGGATCTGCGCAGCCTCATCCTCGTCGAACAGCATCAGGAGGACGGCGGCTGCGGCGCTACCCCGCAGCGGGCTTCCGTCCTTGGGCGGACCTTCCTCAAGCATCCTGCTTCTTCCCTTCCTTCAGAAGGTCACGGACGACCAGGGCGGCCCGGTCAGGGTCCTGCTTGACGAAATTCTTGATGAGGCTGGCGCGCGAGGCATAGTCGGGCGTTGACGAGATCATGTCGAGCGTCACCGGGCGGGCCGGATCGGCCTGGGCCGACCGGGTCAGTTCGGTGGCGATCTCATGACCGATCTTCTGCCCCTGCACGGCGCTGTCGGCGGCGGACGCCTCCTTGGCGGCGGCGCGGCGCTTGAGCAGCGGGCGGCCGACGCCGAGCAGCAGGACCAGCACCACGGCGAGCGCGGAGAGGTTGCGGACCAGCATCGATACCCATGTCGCCTCATACCAGGGCGAGGTGGCGTCCGCAGTCTTCACGAAACCGCGGGAGGACAGGGCCACCGTGTCGCCACGGCTCTGATCGAAGCCGACGGCGCCCTTCACCAGGGCCTCCAGGGCTGCGATTTCCTGCGCCGAGCGCGGCTTGCCATTGGCGTCGGTGTCGAGGGCAACGGCGACCGACAGGCGCTTGACGGTGCCCACGGCGTCCTTGGTCACGGAAACCTCACGGCCCAGTTCATAGGCGCGGTTGAAGGTTTCCTGCGTCTTGTTCGCTTCGCCGGCGGCCGTGGCGGTCGCCGCAGCCGGAGGCGTCGCGCCGGGAGTAGCCGTCGGATTGGGATTGGTCCCTTGCGCGATCGGCGGCGGCGGGGCCTGGTTGGACAGAGCGCCCGGAATGCCACCGGCTTCGCCAGCGCCGCCCGCCTTGGGATCGGCGGACCAGCTGCCCTGTTCGCTACGCAGTCGGGATTCGTCCTGCGGATAGGTCTCGCGGGTCGCCTGGCGCTCGGCGAAGTTCATGTCGGCATGGACTTCGGTCGAAAATTTGTCGGTGCCCAGGATCGGCGTCAGCAGGGCGACGATCGAGCGGCGATAGCGGTCCTCGATCTGCGTCTGCACCGCGATCTGGCGATCCGAAGCGCCGTCGCTGCTGTTGCTGGACAGAAGATTGCCGTTCTGATCGACGACCGAAATCTGGTCAGGCGTCAGTTCCGGCACGGAGGATGCGACCAGATGCACGATCGCCTGCACCTGCGCGTCGGACAGCGTGCGGCCATTGGCCAGACGCAGCATGACAGAGGCGGATGGCTTGGTGCGGTCGCGCAGGAAGATGCTGGGCGCTTCGACGGCCAGATGGACGCGAGCGCTTTCGACGGAGTCAATCGCCTCGATCGTGCGGGCAAGGTCCATCTCGCGCGCCGACCGCAGCTTCTCACCCTCGACGGCGCGGCTGGCGCCCATCGGCAGGCTGTCGATCATGCTGTTGCCGTCGGGCGCGCTCTTGGGCAGGCCCTGGCTGGCGAGCATCATCTTCGCCTTGAAATAATCGTCGTCCGACACGGTGATCGCGCCGGAGTTCCCGAAATTGTACGAGATGGCGTTCTTGTCGAGCACTTCGGCCACGGCCGCCTGGTCGCTGTCGGGCAGGCCCCGGAACAGGTCGCGCTGCGGCGGTTCGCGCAGCGCCATCCAGGCAAGGCCCGCCGCGGCGACGACGCCGAGCAGGCCGAGCATCGGCAGGCTGCGCGCAACCGCCGGCTGGCGGAAGAAGCCGCTGAAGCGGTCCTTCATGCCGTCCAGCCCGCCGCGCGCGGAACCGAAGGCGGGAAGACCGCCGGAGACGGCAGCGCCGCCATTATTGTCGATGGTGAGGTTCTGGTCGCTCATGGTTTATACCGGCATGCTCATGATGTCCTTGTAGGCGGACAGTAGCTTGTTCCTGACCTGAAGGGTCGCTTCGAACCCGATCGAGGCTTGCTGCTTGGCCAGCATCACCGAGGCGATGTCTGTGGTGTCGCCGCGCTCGAAGGCGGTCGCGGCGTCATTGGCGTTGGCCTGAAGGCCGTTGACCTGATTGAGGGCGGACTTGAGCGCCGACGTGAAGTCGCCCGCCTTCGTACCGCCAGCGCCGCCAATGTCGGCTGCGCCCGGCGTGCCGGTCGACGCGACGTCGCGCAGGGCCGCATTTTTCTGCAGGATGGCGTTGCGGATCGCCATCACGCTGTCGGTGGAGGAGATGCTTGTCATGTCCTATGGTCCTTCAGGCGGCGGCGAGTTCGCGCATCTCGGCAAGCCGATAGCGCAGGGTGCGTTCCGAAATTCCCAGCTTGCGTGCCGCCATGGCCTTGTGGCCGTCGGTTTCGCGCAGGGCGTGGCGGATGGCGTCGATCTTCGACATGCGGGCCACATCCGCCAGGCGGATCGGCGCGCTGTCATTGCTGGCCTGGACCATCGTCGTGGCGACCGGGCTGGCGATGTTCAGGTCGCAGGTATCGATGCGGGCATCCTCGCGCAGCACCATCGCGCGCTGCAGGACGTTGCCCAGCTCGCGGGCGTTGCCCGGCCAGCTGTGCGCGGTCAGGCGGTCCATCGCCTCGGCCGTCGGCCAGGGGAAGGCGTCCTGCGCGCCCATCTGCGCATAATGGCGCAGCAGCAGATTGGCGGAAATGGCGGTGATGTCGCGGCGACGCTCGGCCAGCGGGCGAAGCTCCAGCGGCATGACGTTCAAGCGCCAGTAAAGATCGCTGCGGAACCGGCCCATTTCGCACTCGGCGGCCAGGTCGCGGTTGCAGGCGGCGATGACGCGGACATTGACCGGCACCGGATGGGTCGCGCCGACGGGAAGGATTTCGCCCTCCTGCAGCGCGCGCAGCAGCTTGGCCTGCAGGGCCAGCGGCAGCTCGGCGATTTCGTCCAGGAACAGCGTGCCGCCGTCTGCGGCCAGGAACAGGCCGTCCGAAGCGGCGGCTGCGCCGGTGAAGCTGCCCTTGCGGTGGCCGAACAGCATCGCTTCCATCATCGTTTCGGGAAGCGCGGCGCAATTGACGGCGATGAAATCCTTGTCGGCGCGGTTGCTCTGCGTGTGCAGGAAGCGGGCCATGCCCTCCTTGCCGGTGCCGGTGTCGCCCTGGATCAGCGCAGTGGCGTCGCTCTTGGCGATGCGGGTGGCGAGACGCATCAGCTTCGCGCTGGCCTCGTCACCGACGGCGGGCATGCCGGCCGGGCGGGCGAGTTCAGTGATCAGCGCCATGCCAAGGCCGGCGTCATCGATGCCGAAGCCGATCCGCGCCGGAAAGCCGTTGGCCGCCGGGTGGAAGATGGGGGCGCCGTCACGATAGTCGATCAGGATGTCGCGATGCGTGGCATGCGCGATCTCTGTCATCAGCAGGATACGGATGTCGCCACGCTCACGGGGCGCGGCGGCATCGACGCTTCCCACTTCGAGCAGAGCGTTTTCGAGCCAGAGCTTCAGGCTCGGAACGAGCCTGCATACGCCCAGGCTCATGTCCAGCATTGACATGGAGTGTCCCCGGTTTGTTGCGAAGTCCGGCACCCCCGTGCCGTCCCCCGCGCCTTTCGATGGGGTTAAAATGCCTCGAACTGATTATCATGTGGTTAACACGCGGAAAGGATTGCCGCCGAACCGGCAAAGAATTTCCGCATGCGGCAAAACGCTTCCCCGGAAATCCATCCAGCAAATCCGGCCTTTTCATCCTGCAACGCAGTTAATGAAAGAATCCCGCGCGCGTACACGCACGTAAGGGGCAAAAAAATTCGTCGCAGATTTAAGGATCGTTTCGCCCCGCCGTTATCACCATTCGAGGACGCAGCAGCCACGGTGGCAAGCGACCTGAGACTTTGAAGCGGGAAAGGAACACCCCATGACTGTTATCGGAACCAACGTCGCCGCTCTGCGCGCTGCCAACGCCTCTTCCAAGGCAAATGCTGGCCTGCAGACCGCCCTTGAGCGCCTTTCGACCGGCAAGCGCATCAACAGCGCTAAGGACGATGCCGCCGGCCTCGCCATCTCTTCCAAGATGACCGCCGAAATCCGCGGTCTGACCCAGGCCAGCCGCAACGCTGCTGACGGCATCTCCGCCGCTCAGACCGCGGAAGGCGCGATGGGCGAAGTTGCCAACATCCTTCAGCGTATTCGTGAACTGGCCGTTCAGGCTTCGACCAGCACGGTCAGCGACAACGACCGCGTCTCGATCAAGGCAGAAGCGGATCAGCTGGTCGAGCAGATCGGCAACATCTCCGACACGACCAAGTTCAACGGCGTCAAGCTCTCCGGCACCGCCTTCGACATCCAGACCGGCACCGGCTCGTCCGACAAGGTCACCTACACCATCGGTGCGATGGACGCGACGTCGCTCGGCGTGAACGCTCTGGACTGGACCGATGCGGCCGGCGCCCGTGCGACGCTGGACATCATCGACGGTGACGGCACGACCGGCACCGGCCTGACCGAGCTGGGCTCGATCGGCCTGCTCTCCAAGAACCGTGCTGACCTGGGCGCCGTCCAGAGCCGCCTGGAGACGACGATCTCGAACCTGAACTCGACGATCACCAACCTGACCGAAGCCCGCTCGCGGATCGAAGACGCCGACTTCTCGGCCGAGACGACCGCCCTGGCGAAGCAGCAGATCCTGTCGCAGGCTTCGACCGCGATGTTGGCCCAGGCCAACCAGTCGCAGCAGAACGTCCTCAGCCTCATCCGCTAAGGATTACAGAACATGATCGGCTGAGGTCTTGGTCCACCGTCAGCCGATCATGAGACCCCCGGCGCATTAACAGTCCCCACCGCGTCGGGGGTCCTCCTTTCGATAAAACGGATCAGACAGAAGCCCCCGTCCCCCCGGACGGGGGCTTCACCTGTTTTTGGGCAAACTTCCGTTCGCCCTGAGCCTGAACGGAAAAGGTGACTCTCCCCACCCCATCGTCATCCCGCTCCTCTCTCGTCATCCCGCACTTGATGCGGGATCCATTGGCTCTACGCCCGCATGACCGCACCAAAGTTTGCGCTCATGGATCCCGGATCAAGTCCGGGATGACGGAGGTGGGTGTCCGAACGACAGGTATTGGTATCGACACCCCTCATCCCCCACGGGACTTGAAAAAGGCGCGGGGCAGTCCATCATGGAGGGATGACCGATCTTACACGGCGCGACATGATCGCGCTCTCCAGCGCCGCGATGCTCCTGCCCGGCGAACTGCATGCTCAGACGCCCGACACCGCGACGCCTTTCTCCTGGAAGACCGTGGTCGCGCAGGCGCAGGCCCTCTCCCGCAAGCCCTATGCGGAGACGCCGCATAACCAGGCGGCGGCCAAGATCGGCTATGAAGCGCTGCACAAGGCGCAGTTCCGCGCGGATCGCACGCTGTGGAACGATCAGGCCGACGCCACCGGCGTCCGCTTCTTCCCCTTGAGCAACACGGCGGGCCAGCCGGTCGCCATCAATATCGTCGAGAATGGGCGATCGACCCCGCTGCGCTACGACCCGACCATGTTCGACATGACGCCGGACAATCCCGTCGCGCAGCTTGGGGCCGACCCAGGCTTTGCCGGCTTCCGCTTCATGAACGGCGCGCGCGACGCCGACTGGCTTGTCTATATGGGCGCGAGCTATTTCCGCGCGGCGGGCGCGGAGAAGCAATATGGCCTCTCCGCCCGCGCGATCGCCATCGACACGAGCCTGGGCAAGGAGGAGTTTCCCCGTTTCACCACCTTCTGGCTGGAGCGCACCGGGACGGACGCGGTCACCGTCTACGCCCTGCTCGACGGCGTGAGCGTCACCGGCGCCTATCGCTTCGGCAACAGCCTGGATGAGGAGGGCGTGCACCAGAATATCGAGGCGGCGCTGTTCACCCGCCGCCCGATCGACGAACTCGGCCTGATGCCGATGACCAGCATGTTCTGGTACGATCAGGCGCACCGCAAGCTCGCGACCGACTGGCGACCGGAAATCCATGATTCCGACGGCCTGCTGATCCGCTCGGCCACCGGCCCCTCCCATTTCCGCGCGCTCGCCAACCCGAAAACGCCCCATAGCAGCGACTTTGCCGAAAAGAGCCCCAAGGGCTTCGGCCTGCTGCAGCGGGATCGCAATTTCGACCATTATCAGGATGATGGCGTCTTCTATCACCGCCGCCCCTCGCTCTGGGCGACGCCGACCAAGGCGCTGGGGGCGGGCAAGGTCCGCCTCTACGAATTCCCGACCGACAGCGAATATACCGACAATGTCGCCGCCTACTGGACGCCTGCAAAACCCGTCACCGGCGGTCAGCGCATCGACGTCGCCTATCGCCTCGACTGGCAATCCGTCGAACCGGCGGCACAGTCTGCCGGAAAGGTGGAGAATGTCCTGCGCGGCTTCAGCGACGCCCCGGGCGCGCAACCCAACGCCATGCGCCTGGTCGTCGACTTCGGCGGCCTGCCCGCAAAAACCGGCCTTTCCGTAGCGGCGGAGCTTGGCGGAGGCACGCTGCTCAAGAAGGCCGCCTACCCCATATTGGGCCGCCCCGGATCGTGGCGCGCGGTCCTGGACATCAACCCGGCCGGGGCCGATCCCGTGGACGTTCAGCTTTCGCTCATGCAGGGCGGCCTAATGGTTACCGAATTATTCCACTATCCGCTTTTGCCTTGAACTTCCGTTCGTTACGGAACCAGCGCAGGCGTTAGCGGTTGTAATTCCGCCCTTGACCGGGCGGGGCGTACTGCAAGGGAAAGGCATTCACCGGCATGTGGCAAGGCGATTCGAGCACCGCGCGACCGTTTATCGGCCCACGGCGCCCCAGCGACAGTCCGCAGGCATTCGAGAGCCTGCCCCCCGAACAGACCATCGCGATGCCGGAACAGAATTTCCGCGAAGCCCCGGACATGGCCGTCCCGCCGCGTCCGGTGCGTGGCGGCGATGTCGACGCCGCGGCCAAGCGCATCCTGGTGATGGCGCTCGCCCTGCTGCCGGCCCTCCTCGCCGCGCATGAGATGAAGCGCACCATCGGCCTGGACGGCTTTTCGGCGACCGAGATCATTTATCTCGCGCTCTTCGTGCCGCTCTTCGCCTGGATCGCCTTCGGCTGCGCGACCAGCGTCATCGGCTTCTTCATCATGGCGTTCGACGGCGGCCGCCGCGTTCAGCCCTACCGCCCGTCCCGCCCCCGCACGCTTACCGGCCGCACCGCCGTGCTGCTGCCGGTCTGCAATGAGGATTTCCTCGCGGTCCTCGGCCGCCTCTCGATCATGGAGCGCTCGCTCGGCAAGGTCATGGGCGGCGACATGTTCGACTTCTTCGTGCTCAGCGACTCCAATGGGGAGAACGGCCTGATCGAGGAGCAGGCGTATCGCCAGATGCAGCCCTCCTTCGCCCGCAACGTCTATTATCGCCGCCGCGCGGTGAACACCGGCCGCAAGCCCGGCAATATCGCCGAATGGGTCCAGCGTTTCGGCGGCGGCTACGACTATATGCTGGTGCTGGACGCTGACAGCGTCATGGGCGGCCAGACGATGGTGCGCCTGGCCGTCGACATGGAGTGCCACCCGCGCCTCGGCCTCATCCAGACCGTCCCCTCGGTCGTCGGCGCCTCGACGCTCTTCTCGCGCTGGCAGCAGTTCGCCAATCGCCTCTACGGCCCGATGGGCGCCGCCGGCATGATCTGGTGGGCGCGCTCGGAAGGCACCTTCTGGGGCCATAACGCCATCATCCGCGTGAAGGCGTTCGCCGACAGCTGCGGCCTGCCCACGCTGCGCGGCCCCGCGCCGTTCGGCGGCCATATCATGAGCCACGACATGGTCGAGGCCGCGCTGCTGCGCCGTCGCGGCTGGGCCGTGCACATGGTGATGGCGGACGACAGCTATGAGGAATTTCCGCCCTCCCTGCCCGATCTCGCCACCCGCGATCGCCGCTGGTGTCAGGGCAATATCCAGCATGTGCCGCTGCTGATGCGCGTCGCCGGCCTCCACCCGGTCAACCGCTTTCAGCTTCTGGTCGGCGCATCGGCCTATCTCACCTCGCCCATGTGGCTGGCGCTGATCCTGGTCGTGCTGGTCGGCGAGTGGCAGGGCACGTGGCAGGCGGGCACCGTGCTGCCGTCGGGCGCGCTGCTCGGCCTCACCGCCGCTTTGCTCTTCGGTCCGAAATTCCTGGCGCTTGGCTGGGGTCTCGCCAATCCGGCCCGCCGCGCGTCCTTCGGCGGCGCTGGCGCGCTCATCAAGGGCGTATTGATGGAGTGCGTGCTGTCGATCATGATGGCCCCGGTCGCCATGCTGACGCAGACCATCAACCTCATCAGCATCATGTTCGGCCAGAAGGCCGCCTGGAACGGCCAGACCCGCGACCGCGACGGCATGTCGATGATCCAGGCGCTGTGGGTGTTCAAATATCACATCGCGCTCGGCATCGGCCTGACCGCGCTGGCGTGGCAGAGCGGCATTTCGATGTTCTGGCTGATGCCGGTCATCGTCGGCCTGCTCTTCGCCCCCGCCTTCGCCGCGATCACCGCGCGCAAGGACCTGGGCCGCTACGCCGCCTCGCGCGGGCTGTTCACGGTGCCGGAACCCTGGTGGAAGACCGCGATGCCGAAGCTGCAGGAAAAATACGGCCCGGCGCGCAACAACGTAAAGCCGGAACCGAAGATCGCACTGGCGGCGAACGATTGCTGAGGGCGCTCAGGTAATACCCTACCCATTGCTCCCCTCCCTGCAAGGGAGGGGCTAGGGGGTGGGTCGCGAGCGCAGCGAGCATCTAAGCTATCCCGAGAAAGCGCCGCTTCGCGGCGAACCCACCCCAGCCCCTCCCTTGCAGGGAGGGGAGTTGTGAAGCCGGAGTGGGTAGAGAACGGTCTACCCTGTTATTAAAGCAGAACCGGACGTCAGTTAGTGTAGGGGCTGCTTACGATCTAACCGGGCATGAAGTTCTGTTTCACATTGCTTCATAAACCCCCGTACCTTCGCAGTTATAGCGTCTTGGGGCGTCTCATACGTTATGTCGCTCGCGCGAATGAGTTTAACAGCACAGGTGTCCAGAAAAGTGATCTGCTCTTGTAACTCGGGCGTGGGTGCGGGTGGCTGGGGGCTCGCCATGAATTTCTGCACCACAACTTCCGTAGCGGGCGGCCGATCTTCTGGCCCGTTCCCACAGGCCGCCAGCATTAAAACTGCAAGGAGCCACAAACGCGCCATCAACGCTTCTCCATACATCGACCTTGAACCACGTTGGTAGATCGGGGCAATATCCGTTTCCAGCCAGAATATGTCAGCGATAAAGGGCACAAATATCCTTAGCCAACACCGCGTCATCCCGGACTTGATCCGGGATCCCACTACCTTGTGAGGCATGATTTAGCATAGAAAAGCGGGGTCCCGGGTCAGGCCCGGGACGACGATTAGCAAGCCGGGCGATTAAACCCCCGCCCCCTCACTCCCACTCGCGCAGCAGTTCCCGCAATTTGTCCAGCGCCGCCTTCTTGATCTGGCAGACCCGCGCCGCGCCGATGTCCAGCGTCTGGCCGATTTCCTCCAGGTTCATTTCCTCGACGAAATAGAGCTGCAGCACCATCGCCTCGCGCGGCGGCAGGTCGCCGATGCACTTGGCCAGCATGGCTTTGAGCGACTCGCGCTCCATCACCTCATCGGCGCGGTCCTCGACATCGGCGAACCACATCGACTGGTCGGAATAGACCTCGTCCATGCTCGTCGTCTGGACGATCTCCACACTGTCGGCGAACTCGCGATAGTCAGACGGCTCCATGCCCATATGCTTGGACAATTCCGCCTCGACGGGCGTGCGGCCAAGCTGCTGCTCGAGCTGGTCGCGCGCGGCGGCGAGCTGCTTGCGCTTCGACATGGCGGAGCGGCAGATGGTCGCATGACGGCGCAGATGATCGATCATCGCGCCGCGAATCCGCATTTGCGCATAGGTGGCAAAACCGAAGCCGCGATCCTCGAAGCCGTTGGCGGCCTCGACCAATGCGACCATGCCGATCTGCAGCAGGTCCTCAATCTCGATCGCGCTCGATACCCGGCCATGGACGTGCCAGGCGATCTTGCGCACCAGCGGCATATATTTGCGCGCCAGTTGCTCCGGGGTCTGAACCCCGCCCTTGCCGTAGGTATGGCTGCCTTCGACGCTGATCTTGCTCATGTGCATAGTTCAGAACTTCCTCAGCTTACCCGCTCGCGCTGTCCCGGCACCGGGACAGGATCGTGGCGCGGCATCGCCTTCTGCTCACCGCCTACGACAGCAACTACTTCCACAGGCTTACCATCTGGTATCTCAAGGAAAGAAAGTACCGGCGTTTCCGGCAGATGCGGTTTGAACAGGCGCATCAGCGCGCGGCGCGCCATCGGCGACGTAACGATGGCGAAGGCGCGGGCCTCGCCCATGATCGGCCGGGCGGCCTGCGTGACGGCCTCCAGGATGCGATTCGCGAGCGCCGGTTCGATCGGGTGACGGGCGTCGCCCGCAACGCGCATCGCCTGCGCCAGCAATCCTTCCAGATCGCCGTCCAGCGTGATGACCGGCAGCGGCATCTTCACGGGCACAAGGCCCTGGATGATCAGCGAACCGATCCGCTGGCGCACGGCCTCGACAAACTGCTCCTGCGTGTAGTCGGGCTTGTGGCCGTCGATCATCGCCTCGCAGATGCGGCGGAAGTCCTTGAGCGCAATGCCCTCGGCCAGCAACGCACGGCACAGCGCCGAAATCTGCGCAAGGTTGAGCAGGCCGGGCGTCAGGCCGTCGACCAGTTGCGGCGCAACGTCCTTCAGCGCGTCGAGCAGCTTGCGCGCCTCGTCCAGGCCGAACATCTCGCTGGCGTTCATGGCGATCAACTGGTTGAGGTGCGTCGCGACCACGGTGGCCGGATCGACCACGGTATAGCCTGCGACCACGGCCTCGCTGCGCTTGTCGGGCGTGATCCACACCGCGTCCAGGCCGAAGGTCGGGTCCTTGCACGGACGGCCGGGGACATTGCCCTCCAGCGCGCCGCTGTCGAGCGCCAGCAGGTCCTCGGGCCAGATCTCGTCCTCGCCGACGATGACGCCGGCAATGGTGATGCGGTAGCAATTGGGCTCCAGCGCCAGATTGTCCTTCACCCGCACCATCGGCACGACGAAGCCCAGTTCCTTGGACAACTGGCGGCGGATGCCGGTGATGCGCGCCATCAGCGGCGCGCCCTTGCGCTCGTCGACCATGCCGATCAGGCCATAGCCGATCTCCAGGCCCAGCACCGCGCCGTCGGACACGTCGGCCCATTCGATATGCGCCGGATTGACCGGGGCCGCTTCCTCGACGACCGGGATCGCAGCCTTGGCGGCGGACTTGCGCAGCCGCCATGCCAGGAAACCGGCGAGGCCAGCGGCGGGCAGGATGATCATGTGCGGCATGCCCGGGATGATGCCCAGGAAGCCCAGGATCGCCGCGACCGGGATCCAGGCTTTGCCGGAACCGAACTGGCTGGCGATCTGGCCGGACAGGTCATGCTCGGAATTGACGCGGGTCACAATCGACGCGGCGGCGATCGACAGCAGCAGTGCGGGAACCTGCGCGACCAGCGCGTCGCCGATGGCGAGCAGGATATAGGTCTGCGCCGCCTGGCTCATCGACAGGCCGTGGCTGACCACGCCCAGCACGATGCCGCCGACGATATTGATGACCAGGACAAGGATGCCCGCGACCGCGTCACCCTTCACGAACTTGGACGCACCGTCCATCGAACCGTAGAAATCGGCTTCGGTCGCGACTTCGGCGCGGCGCAGCTTGGCCTCTTCCGGGGTCAGCAGGCCGGCGTTGAGGTCGGCGTCGATCGCCATCTGCTTGCCGGGCATCGCGTCCAGGGTGAAGCGGGCGGACACTTCCGACACGCGCCCCGCGCCCTTGGTGATGACGACCAGGTTGATGATCATGATGATCGCGAACACGAAGATGCCGACGACATAGTCGCCGCCGATCAGGAAGCTGCCGAACGCCTCGATGACATGGCCTGCCGCGTCATGGCCGGTATGGCCGCTGACCAGCACGACGCGGGTCGATGCGACGTTCAGCGCCAGCCGCAGCAGGGTCGCGAACAGCAGCACCGTCGGAAAGCTGGAAAAGTCGAGCGGCTTGGCCGCGTTCAGCGCCACCATCAGCACGGCAAGGCTGATCATGATGTTGGTGATGAAACCGATGTCCAGCATGATCGCCGGGACCGGCACCATCATGAACATCACGACCAGAAGGGTGGCCAGCGGCAGGACCGCGCCCTTCGCGGCGCTCATCCACACTTTCGCATTGACCTGGGTACGAGTCATCTGGGGCATTACCTTCCGAAGGTGGCGAGCATGAGGTAGGCGAGCCGGGCCGTGTCAGGCTGCGGCTTCATGGTGTCGATGTCAGCGGTCTGGCTGAGACGCTGGGTCTCCAGCCGGACATAGTCCGAAGGCTGCACGGTCTTGCTGCCGGCGGGCAGCGACCAGTCGGCCTGCATGGGAACATTCTGGCCGGTCACGGACGCAGCGCCACGCTGCAGCTTGTCTGCGAAATTCTGGCGGATGTCGGCGAAGCTGCGGGCATTGCCCTGCCGGTCGTAGAAGATGGAGCGATTGGCGCGCGCCGCCGCTGGAAACAGCGATGCGGCGGTGGCGTTGGGCGCGCGATCATTGGCCGCCAGGAATTTGGATGCGCCGCCGACGCCCAGGAAATGGGCGAGATAGAGGTCCGCCGGCTCGGCCGTGCGGCCCAGCTTCTGCTCCAGATAATTTTTATTATCGGCCGCATGTTCGGCCGCCATGACCGATGCGGTCTCGGGATGCTTGCGCAGGTCCATGATCTGCTGGCGCAAATCCGGGTCGGACACATAATAGCGGCCGTTCTGGCCGCGCTGGATCGCGTCGGCGGCCCAGCCGAGCCCATATTCGCTGCCATGATTGTTGACGACGGCCAGCCAGCTCTGGTCGATGAACTGGTAGAGGCCGGTCGCGGAAGAGGTGGCGGCCTTCGCGGTCGGGTTCAGGCTGCTCTCGATCTTCGCCTGCCCCAGCAGATAGCCGAAGTCCACGCCCGTGCGACGGCTCGCCATCGCAATGGCGTTGGTCACACGGTCCTGCCGAGAAACGCTAGAAACTGACGTGCCTGCAAAGGCGGTCATCGATTATCCCCAAATGGTACCGGAGATAATTAAGCAATAACCGTGCCAGTTTTTACGCCTGCAAATGCTGATCTTTTGGGATTATCCAACAAAAAGGGCCGCTCGCGCGACCCCCGACTTCCACCCACTTCGCCGCAAAGTTTCGCCTACCGCTTATAGGTCAGCGGCGCGTGGATCGCCCCCCGCTCGGCCAGCATCGCGATCTGCTGGCGGGTCTGGTCGGCCAATACGCTGGTCCTGATCCGCGCCGCTTCCATAAGCGGGGCGATCGACGCCAGGCGCGTACGAACGCCCGGCTCGTCGCGCCACGCGCCCACTGCCCGGACCTTGGTCACCGCCTCCTGAACGCGCGCGGTTGCGCGGTCGACCTGCGTGATATCGTCGCCGTCCAGCGCCTCGCGCAGGGCAACGAACGCGTCATGCAGCAGGTCGAGGGTGGCGGCGCTCATCGGCTTCAGTTCGACGACGGCAGGTCGAGGGCCAGCATACGCTCCGCAATGCGGTTGGCGTCCACCGGATAGTTGCCCGACGCGATCGCCGACTTGATGGCCGCAACGCGATCCATATCGACCGGCGCGCCTTCCGCAGCCATGCGCGAAGCCGGGCTGGCCGAAACGCTGCTGGTCTCGCTGGCGGTGGAGCTGGATACGGCCGATGTCGTGCGAGCCTTTCCGCTCTCACGCAGCTTCGACGCCTCAATGGCGGAGCTGATCGTCTGACCGACAGAGGTGATCATCTTGGCATTCCTTCTTTCGTCCCGCCTACTCTATAACGGCTTCGTTCAATATTCCTTAAATCCCCGGAACACGAACAATTCCCATTTCGACGACCTGAGCGATCACCGGCGGCGCTTTCTTGTCTTCACGCACCCGGATCATCTCGCCCATGGCGCCGTCCTCGTCGGCAATCATCGCCCGCGAGATGCTGAAAGTGCCACCGCCAGCCACCAATTGCACGGGATCGCCCCGCTTTACCACAGTATCCTTTGGCGCCTGCACAGCGGCGCGTGACGCGGTGCGCGGCGCGGGCATATTTGCGCCGCCCGGCACCAAAGGCACGCGAATCCGCCAGCCAATGGCATCGCACTTGACGACCGCCGCCCCGAAAACCGGCCCTTCGACGCTGGGCGTCTGGGGGCATGCGGCCAGATGCAACCGGCGATCGATCGGCGCAGCCGGACCGCCCGGCTGACCCATATTTGCCCCGACCGTCACCGCGACGATACCGTCGAGCCGGTCGAGATTCTCGAATTTCTGCTGCGCCGGAGCCTGCGCCTGGACGGCGTTCCCGCCAAGCATGGCTGCAATCAGCAGGAGGAACGAGAGGGATGTGCGCACGGTTTTTCTCCGGGTGTCTGCAAAACGGTTCATTACGAACAATTAAGCAAATCCCGTGCCAATCCGGATATTATTCGCCTCTCGCCTGGGTGGCGCCGATCCGGATGGTCTGCCCCTTGCCTTCGCCCGCCGCCTGATCAAGGCCCCGGATGATCAGCCTGCGATCGGGCAGGCCGGTAGATTTCAACGTTCGCGCCACAGCGCCCAGACGCGCCGCCGCAAGGTCCCATGCATCGAAGCGCTGGGTCGCCCTGTCCTGTCCGATCGACGTCAGTTCGACCGTGGCCGACCCCTTGGTATAGCGCAGTCCAATGACAGAAATACGAGCGATTCCCGCGCTGGTCAGCACGGCTTCACCCGGTTCGAACAAATCGTTGGCGCGCCATTGTGCAAGGTCGGTATGCGCGGGGGCCTGCTTGCCGCCAAACTGCTCGCTGACGCCCTCAAGCACCGCCTTGCTGCGGTCGCCGCTGGCCTGCAGCAGCACAAAAAATCCCAGGAGGAGGAGGCAGAGGTCGGCGAAGCTGATGGCCAACCGCGCGCGGCGGTCGCCCATTATGCGACTTCCCGGATGGCCGCGCGGCGCACCGGCGCATTCTCGCGGCGGGCGATGACCATCATGCCGTGCGCCAGCTCACGCTGCCAGGCGATTTCCCGCGCAGAAATATCGGCAAGGCGCGCGGCTATAGGGGCTGCGACAAGGTTGGCGAGGATGACGCCGTACAGCGTCGTCAGCATCGCAACCGCCATATGCGGGCCGATAGCCGCCGGATCGTTCATCGAGGAGAACATGCCGATCAGACCGATGATGGTCCCCGCCATGCCCAGCGCGGGGGCGGCGTCAGCGACCGAAACCCAAACGCCGCGCGCGGCACTATGCCGTTGTTCGCGATCGGTAATTTCCTGATCCGCCCAACTCTCAAACTGTTCGACACGCTCGCAGTTGGACAGTTTGCGCACTGCCGTCGCCAAGAACGGGTCGGCGGTCTTCACGCGATCGGTGCAGGCAAGGCCGCGCAGATTGGCGAGATGATCGACCTGAAGCATGGCCGCGCGCGACGCATCGCGGTCCCGCTCGGGATTGGCGGTGAAAAGCGGTCCCAGCGCGCCGATCGCGCTGCCAAAGGCACGCGTTCCGTTCTGCATCATGGCCAGGCCCAGGGCAGCCCCGATCATCAACGCCAGCGTCGCCGGATCGATCAGATGGCCCATTATTCCCAGCATTGACGCCCCTTTCCCGCCGGCAACCGGCAAAACGGCAAACATGTGCCGCCGACCGGCAAAAAATTGCCGCCTCTGCCGCCCTGCAGCCACAAACCCGCGGAAACCCGTGCATCGAGGCCCGCTTCGCCATTGCCGACGAAAACTGGCACGCCCTTTGCAAGTATCTGACAGGATTACCCGTCCGAACGGCCCGCAATGGGAAGAACGGCATGGGGCTCACAACTTTTAGGACGGTTCGAGGAAAAATATCGTGGCTTTGGAAGACAGCCTGTTTGGAGTGCATGGAAAGGCGCTGGCCCTGCGGTCGCAGCGGCTGGACCTGCTTGCGTCCAACATCGCCAATGCTTCCACGCCTGGATACAAGGCGCGGGACATTGATTTCGACGCGGCGCTGAAGGAAGCGACCGAGAAGAATGACAGCGCCTCGCAGGCGGCCAAGGATACGATGGGATATCGCATCCCGCTGCAGCCCAGCCTCGACGGAAATACTGTCGAACTGTCGACTGAGCAGAACCTCTTTGCCGAAAACGCCGTGAAGTATCGCACGACGCTGTCCTTCCTCGAAGGCCGGATCAACACGATCTCGCGCGCGCTGAAGGGAGAATAAGCCATGGCCGATCGTCCCATGAATGTCTTCGACATTGCCGGCCGCGCGATGTCCGCCCAGCTCGTCCGCCTAAACGCCACCGCATCCAACATGGCGAACGCCGGCAACGTCACTGGGACCGAGAAGGAAGCCTATCGCGCGATCAAGCCGGTGTTCCGGTCGGTCACCGAAAGCCCGGGCGTCTCCACCGTCAAGGTGGAGTCCGTGGTCACCACCGACGCGAAGCCGGTGAAGCGCCACGACCCGAACCATCCGCTGGCCGACGCCAATGGGGACGTGTTCGAGGCCGCCGTCGATAGCAGCGCGGAACTCGTCGACATGATCGAAACCGCCCGGATGTACCAAAACAACGTGCAGGTCATTCAGACCGCAAAATCTCTCATGCTCGACACGATAAGGATGGGCAAATGACCGTAGCAGCAACAGCCACGACGACTAATCCGAGTATCACGACTGTCGGCACGAAAGCCACGACAGGCACCGGCAAATCGGAAATGGGCCAGGCCGACTTCCTGCGCCTGCTGACCACGCAGATGCAAACGCAGGATCCGTTCCAGCCGATGGACAACAGCCAGATGGTCACCCAGATGGCGACGATCACCAATTCGACCGGCATTGCCGAGATGAACCAGACGCTGTCGGGCATCAAGGAGCAGCTTTCGGGCACGCGCCTTGGCGACGCCGCAAGCTGGATCGGCAAGTCGATGCTTGTGAAGAGCAATATCGTCGCACCCGACGCCGCCGGACAATATGCCGGCGTGCTCGAACTGCCCGCCGATGCCGACAATGTCACCGTCCAGCTTCAGGACGGCAGCGGCAATGTCGTCAAGACGCTCGATCTCGGCGCGCGAAAGGCCGGCGAAACCAACTTCTATTGGGATGGCAAGGACGACGCCGGCAATAGCATCGGCACCCAGTCCCTTCAGGTGAAGGTGAACGGCGCATCGCCGACGACCGTCGCGACCTGGGCCACCATCGCCGCCGTGCAGTCGCCCGCCGACGGCAGCTCGTCTTCGCTCATCACCCCGCTGGGAACCTATAAACCCACCGACGCCATCCGGCTCGGCTGACATTTGAATTGACCAAGGAGTAAGCGCATGTCCTTCTATATCTCGCTTTCGGGCCTCAAGGCCGCCCAGACCGACCTGTCCACCATCGCCAACAACGTGGCGAACGTGAACTCGACGGGCTTCAAAAAGAGCCGCGCCAATTTCGGCGACATCTTCTCGGCCGCGCCGATGCAGACAACGACGCAGGTATCCGGCCAGGGTACGCGCACCATCGGCATCCAGCAGCAGTTCACGCAGGGCACGGTCGAAAGCACCGACAAGACGCTTGACGTTGCGATCACCGGCGAAGGCTTCTTCACCGTGAGAGGCGCGGGCACCGGCGGCGCTGTCAGCTACACCCGCAACGGCGCGTTCAGCATCACCGAAGACCGCAACGTCGTCGACACCACCGGCGCGCGCCTGCAGGTCCTCCCGGTCGATGCCAATGGCAATATAACGAACAGCACCGCAGCCGGCCTGTCCGATCTCTCGGTTCCGCTGTTCAAGCCCGATGCGTCCGGCAACCCAACCACGATCCAGCTGTCGAGCCTGGCGGTTTCGGAAACCGGCCTTGTCTCCGCTACCTGGGCCGATGGCACGACCAGCCCGCTGGGCAACCTCGCCATGGCCACCTTCGCCAGCCAGGACAGCCTGCGCCAGAAGGGCGACGCGCACTGGGCCTCGACCCTGCAGTCGGGCGACGCGCAATATGGCGCGGGCAACCAGGGCTCGTTCGGCGCGATCCGCTCGGGCAGCCTCGAGCGCTCCAACGTCGACATCACCGAGGAACTGGTCGCGCTGATCAACGCACAGCGCAACTTCCAGGCGAACGCCAAGGCGATCGAAACCGCCTCGAACATCACCCAGACCGTCGTCCAGATCCGTACCTGATCTAGACGCATAAGGCTCAGGACTGACCAATGGACCGGCTTGTCAATACGGCTCTCACCGCAATGCGCGGCGCCATGGCGCGGCAGACGGCGACCGCCAACAATCTGGCGAACGCCAACACCGTCGGCTTCCGCGCGGAAATCGCCAACGCCACGAGCATGTGGCTCAATGGCGAGACCTACAACACCCGCGCGCAGCAGGCCGAACAGGTGCTGGGCGCGGACATGGGTCAGGGCGCGGTGACGTCCACCGGCAATCCGCTCGACGTCGCGGTCAACGGCGACGGGCTGCTCGCGGTCCAAAGTCCTGAGGGCGACGAGGCGTATACGCGCCGCGGCGACATGAAGGTCAATGACAGCGGTCTGCTTACCACTGGTGACGGATATCCCGTCATCGGTGATGGCGGCCCCATTACCCTGCCGCCCTATGACAGCCTGTCGATTGCGGGCGACGGCGGTATCTGGATCGTCCCCCAGGGTGGCGACAAGGCGCAGCCGCAGCGTGTCGACGGCCTGAAGATCGTCAGCGCCAAGGGATCATCGATCGCCAAGGGCACCGACAATCTGTTCCGCGAGACCAATGGCGGCGCCCTGCCGCAGGACCCGATGGCGTCCGTCACGGGCGGTTCCGTCGAGGGATCGAACGTCAACGCCACGCAGGCGCTGGTGCAGATGATTGAAGCCAGCCGGTCTTGGGAAACGCAGATCAAGATGATCAACACCGCCAAGGAAATGGACGACAGCGGCGCCAACCTGATGCGCCTGGACAGCTGAGACTAGAGGAATACAGCTATGAGCAACGCAGCACTCCATGTCGCCCGCACCGGGCTCGACGCCCAGAACACCAAGATGCGCGTCATCGCCAACAACCTGGCGAACGTGAACACTACGGGGTTCAAGCGCGACCGCGCCGATTTCGAAACGCTCGCCTATCAGCAGATGATCGCCGCCGGCGCGAATTCGGACAGCGAGAACAAATATGCCACCGGCCTTGCGCTCGGTTCGGGTGTGGCGCTTCAGGGCACCAGCCGCACGGACACGCAGGGCACACTGAACCAGACCGGCAATTCGCTGGACCTCGCCATCGAAGGCGCAGGCTATTTCCAGCTGCAGCAGCCGGACGGCACGATCGCCTACACCCGCGCGGGCAATTTCAGCCTGACGGCGGAGGGCACGATCGTCAGCTCCGACGGCCTGCCGCTTATTCCGCAGATCCAGGTTCCCGATGGCGCCTCCTCGATCACGATCGGCAATGACGGGTCGGTTTCGGCCACCGTCCCCGGTCAAACCGAACCGACGCAACTCGGCCAGATTGAGACGGCACGCTTCGTCAATGCATCGGGCCTCGAATCCATCGGCGGCAACCTGCTGAAGGAAACGGCCGCATCGGGCACGCCGCAGGTCGGCGTCGCCGGCCTCGATGGTCGCGGCAATGTCCGTCAGGGTTCGCTCGAAGGATCGAACGTCAACGTCGTGGAGGAACTGGTCGACATGATCGAGACCCAGCGCGCCTATGAGGTCAATTCCAAGATGATCAAGGCGACCGACGAAATGCTCCAGTACGTCAACCAGCAGCTGTAACGGCAGGGAACGGAAACCTTAGATGACTTATGCCGTCCGCAAGACGCTGATCCTTTCGACCGCGCTGGCCTTTGCCGGCGCGTTCGGCGCAACTCAGGCCGATGCGAAGAAGAAGCCCGACATTCAATATGCGCCGACCTATGCGCCTGTGCCGCCCATGCCGGTCCAGCCCAACGGGTCGATCTATCAGGCGTCAGTCGGCTATGCGCCGCTGACCAGCGGATCGCGCGCATCGATGGTGGGCGATACCATTACGATCACGCTGGTGGAAAAGACGCAAGCGTCCAAGAGCAACAGCGCCGACGCCGGCCGCACCGGCAGCATCGCCCTGACGCCGCCATCCACCGGCCCGCTCTCGCACATCGTCAATTCCAGCGACATCGCGTCGAGCGGCACGAACAGCTTCACGGGCAAGGGTGCGGCGACCCAGTCGAACGCATTGTCCGGCGAAGTCACCGTAACGATCGCGCAGGTCTTCCCGAACGGCACCATGCTGGTGCGCGGACAGAAAGCGCTGACGCTCAATCGCGGCGACGAGTTCATTCAGATCAGCGGCATCATCCGCGGCGCGGATATCAGCCCGGACAACCGCATCCCGTCGACGCGCGTCGCCGACGCCAAGATCATCTACACCGGCAAGGGCGAGATCGCCCGCGCCAGCAGCCAGGGCTGGCTGCAGCGCTTCTTCACCAGAATCAGCCCCTTCTGATCGGAACCTGACGCAATGATCCGCACCTTTACCGTTTCGCGCGCGCCGGTCCTCCTGATCGGAGTATTGGCGATGCTGCTGGCGTCGTTCGGCTTCGCTTCGATCGCGCATGCCGAGCGCATCAAGGACCTCGGCACCTTTCAGGGCGTCCGTCCCAACCAGGTGATCGGCTACGGCATCGTCGTGGGCCTTGCAGGCACGGGCGACGACAGCCTCGACTATGCCACGCAGGGCATGAAGGGCGTCGTCTCGCGCTTCGGCCTCAACCTGCCGCAGGGCGTCAATCCGGCGCTCAAGAACGCGGCCGCCGTGCTCGTCACCGCCGAACTGCCCGCCTTCGCCAAGCCGGGCCAGCTCCTGGACGTCACAGTCTCGGCGCTGGGCAAGGCGAAGAGCCTGCGCGGCGGTACGCTGGTCATGACCCCGCTGCGCGGCGCAGACAATCAGATCTATGCGATGGCGCAGGGTAACCTCGCCGTTGGCGGCCTTGGCGTGTCCGGCGCAGACGGCAGCCAGGTATCGGTCAACATTCCATCGGTCGGCCGCATCCCGGCCGGCGCGACGATCGAACAGGCGGTCGCCACCGGCTTCGACACTGCTCCCACCCTCACATTCAACCTGGCCGAGGCCGACCTCACGACCGCCCTGCGCGTCGCGGACGGCATCAACCGCGCCTTTGGCGATCGTCGCGCCCGCGCCATGGACGCCGTATCGGTCGCAATCGATGCCCAGCAGGGCGCCGAACAGCGCATCACCATGATGGGCATGATCGAAAATATCGAGGTTCAGCCCGCCGACGCCGCCGCCAAGGTGATCGTCAATGCGCGCACCGGAACGGTCGTCATCAACGGCGCGGTCCGCATCGCTCCGGCGGCCATCGCCCACGGAAAACTGACGGTTACCGTAAGCGAAGCGCCCCAGATCATCCAGCCCGCGCCCTTCTCCCAGGGGCAGACCGCAGTGCAGCCCTCCAGCTCCATTTCGGTCGAGCAGGAAAAGAAACCGATGATTAATTTTAAAGGTGGGGCGTCTCTGGCCGATATAGTCAAGGCTATCAACGCAATCGGAGCATCGCCGGCGGACCTCGTCGCGATCCTGGAGGCGATGAAGCAGGCGGGGGCCATGAAGGCGGATTTGGTGATATTGTGATGCAGATTTCCTCTACCTCCCTCACCCCGGCGACAAGTTTGACGCCGACGCAGACGAAAGACGACCTGCAGAAAGCCGCCAAGGCTTTCGAGGCCGTTTTCATGCGTCAGATGATCGGCGCAATGCGATCGGCTAGCCTCGGCGAAGGTCTGACCGACTCCAGCGCCACCGAGCAGTTCCGCGATATGGCTGACGCCCGCACGGCTGACGCTATGGCCGAGAATGGCCACGGCTTCGGCATCGCCGCGCTGCTGATGAAGCAGTTCGAGAGCAGGGTCGCCCCTGCCGCGCCACAGGCTGGCACAACCGCCGCAACCGCGACAAAGACTGATGGGAACGGCGCATGAGTTCGGATCTTTTCCAGATCGGCGCGTCCGGCACCAAAGCGTATCGCTCCGCGATGGGCGCGATCTCGGAAAATATCGCGAACGCCAGCACGGCCGGTTACACCCGTCGCACGGTGACAACACGGGAATCCGCTTTGTCGTCCTCCTCGATGGTCGTCTACAAGGCGCAGGTTTCCTTCGGCGGCGTGGAAGTGCAAAGCGTCAACCGTGCGGCCGACGAATATCTTGACGCCAGCGCCCGCATGACGGGTCAGGCGCTCGCGAGCGCCAACCAGCGTCTGCAGTTCCAGACGGACATCGAAACATCGCTCAGCGACGACACGCTGGGCGTGGGCCAGCGGCTGTCGGCCATGTACAGTTCCGTGACGCAGCTTGCGGCGAATCCGACCGATCCTTCGCTGCGCACCAACATGCTGTTCGACGTCGAGCAGGTCGTGACCGCGTTCAACCAGAGCGCGAACAGCCTGCAGAATGTGCAGACCAGCATCACCACCACTGCCCAGAACACCACGTCCGCCCTCAATAGTTCGCTGTCGGAGCTGGCGCGCATCAACTCGAACCTGCTGCGCGCGGTGCCCGGCACCTCGAACGAAGCGCAGTTGCTTGATAGCCGCGATGCCGCGCTGAGCGACATCACGAGCAAGCTGGACGTCAACATCACCTTCGGCGCCAACGGCACGGCGCAGATCAGCTATAACGGCACGGCGGTCGTTCAGGGCGATCAAGCCAAAGCCTTTGGCGTTACGGCCGCAAGCAACGGCACCCTGTCGATGACGCTGGACGGCGCAGCGACGACAGCCCCCGCGGCCGGATCGCTCGGTGGCCTGTTCCAGAGCGCCGGCGTGGCTTCGCAACGGATGGCCAGCCTCGACTCGCTGGCTGCGCAATTCGCGACGGACCTCAACACCTGGCATTCGCAGGGCCTGACCAATGCCAACACTGCCGGCGGCAATCTGGTATCCGGCACAACGGCCGCCGGCCTGACGCAGGTCATCACCAACATCGCCGACATCGCGACAAAGTCGTCCGACGGTACGCTGAACGGCAATCTTAACAATATCAACAGCATCCGGGGAACCGGCAGCGTCGAGCAGGGCTGGACCGCGCTGGTGGCGGCGAACGCCAACATGCTTGCCGCGACCAAGGCGGAACAGACGGCGTCGCAGACCCGCGACACACAGGCGCGCCAAGCCCGCGAAAATGTTAGCGGCATCGATCTCGATACCGAAGCCGCAGACCTGCTGCGCATCCAGCAGGCTTATTCGGGGTGCGCCAAAATCATCCAGGTGGCGCGCGACACCTTCGACGACATCCTCAAGATCTTCTAAGAAGGATAGCCTTCCATGGTTGCGATCACCCAACAGTCCATGCTCGATGAAATCCGGCGTCAGCAGCAGCTTGCCAGGAGCATCGCGACCGATCAGGCGGCGGTATCGAGCGGCAAGAAGCTGATCACGCCGTCGCAGGACCCCCGCGCATGGGTGCAGGTTTCCCAGCTCGCACAGGCGCAGGCGCAGCAGGCGGCATGGACGGCCAACGTCGCCTATGCGCAGACGCGCGCGACCAAGGCCGATTCGAATCTGAGCGAACTCAACAGCCTGATGGTGCGGGCGCGTGAACTCTACATTTCCGCCTCGACCACGACATTGGACGAGGACGGCAAAGCGTCGGTCGTCGCCAGCCTTCAGGGCATTCGCGCCAGCATCAACGACCTGCTGACGGAGAAGGACTATCAGGGCCTGCCCGTATTCGACGACGGCACGACCGTCGGCGTGCCGGTCAGCCGAGGGCTGAGCGTAGAGGCCGTGGGTACGCGCCAGAGCATCTCCGAAGGGATTGATGTCAATGGAACCCCCATGTCCATCGACGACATATTGGGTTCGGCCATCAGTTCGATTCAGGCGGGAACGGCAGCGACCAACGACGCGGGCCTCAAGGGCATCAGCACGGGTCTCGACCATATCATCAATGAACAGGCGCTGCAGGGTGTCCGCGGCGAGCGGCTCGATGCCGTCACCAGCCGGTTGAAGGACGTCGACCTGACCCTGACCGAGCGGCGCGGTGGTCTTGAAGACACCGACCTGACCGAGACGATCACGCAGTTGCAGGGCAAGCTGCTGACGCTGGAGGCCGCGCAGGCCGCCTTCGCACGCATCAACAAGCAGAGCCTGTTCGACCTGATCGGCTGATTTTTTCGCAATTTTCTGCGGAATGTCGCCGATACGGCGAAAAAACGACTTAGCCTAAACCTCGCGCTAACCAAGTCGTTACTAGAAGGGGTGGGAACCGCTGCACATGCAGCGCCACCCGGACCAGAGTTTCGCGGGGATCACAATGTTTGCAGCAATCGGCCTAGTCGTTTTGATCGTCATGGTGTTCGGCGGGTTCGCCTTCACCGGCGGCGACCTCGAGCCGGTGCTGCACGCCCTCCCGCACGAAATGCTGATCATCGGCGGCGCGGCCGTCGGCGCTCTCATCATCGGCAACAGCGGCGCTGACCTGAAGGCGCTGGGCGGCGGCTTCGGCAAGGTCTTCAAGGGACCTGCCTATAAGAAGAAAGATTTCCTCGACTGCATCTTCCTCGTCAGCAAGCTGATGAAGATGCTGCGCGTCGAAGGGCCGGTCGCGCTCGAACCGCATATCGAGGACCCCAAGTCCTCCACCGTGTTCAGCGAATATCCCAAGCTGCTGAAGGACAGCACGCTCATCCATCTCATCTGCGACACATTGCGCCTGGTCGTCGTGTCCTCCGGCACGCTGGACCCGCACGCGGTCGAAGAGGTCATGGATAACGCGCTCAAGACCCATCATCATGAGGCGATCAAGCCTGCCGACAACCTGCAGGGCCTTGCCGACGCGCTTCCGGCGCTGGGCATCGTCGCGGCCGTTCTGGGCGTGGTCAAGACCATGGGCTCGATCGACAAGCCACCAGAAATTCTGGGCGCGATGATCGGTTCGGCGCTGGTCGGTACGTTCCTGGGCATTTTGCTCGCCTATGGCATGGTCAATCCGTTCGCGAACCGCTGCCGCTCCGTGATCGAGGCCGACGGCGCGATCTACCATGTCGTCAAGCAGATCGTGATCGCGTCGCTCCACGGCCACCCGCAGCCGCTGGTGATCGAGGCCGCGCGCTCCGGCCTCACCCATGCCAACCAGCCCGGCTTCGCCGAAGTGTTCGACGGTATGCGGGGCAAATAAGCCATGGCGGGGGACAGCAAGAAGCGGGGGGCGAACGAGCCTGAACCGCGGCCAATCATCGTCAAGAAGATCATTGTCGAAGGACATGGCGGCCATCATGGCGGCGCATGGAAGGTCGCCTATGCCGACTTCGTGACGGCGATGATGGCGTTCTTCCTGCTGATGTGGCTGCTCGGCGCGACCACGGAGAAGCAGCGCAAGGGCCTGGCCGACTATTTCACCCCGACCCTCATCACCACCAAGGCGGACAGCGCCGGCTCCAACGGGCTGATGGGCGGCGACAGCGTGACGGGTAAGGAAAATTATCCGACCACCGGCGGCCAGGGCAATCTGGCCATCACGATCCCGCGCGACGCGACCGGCACGAAGGATGTCGGCGGCAAGGATATGAAGGATCGCGACCGGACCAAGTTCGAGAAGATCAAGAAGGAACTCGAAAAGCGCATGGCCGCCAGCAAGGCGCTGAGCCAGATGCTCAAGAACGTCCGCTTTACCGAGACCCGCGAGGGATTGCGGATCGATCTGGTCGATCAGGCGAACTTCTCGATGTTCGCGATGGCGACCGACCGGCTGCTACCGCAGGCGCGCGCGCTGATCGGCGAGGTGTCGAAGGTTATCCAGGGCGTGCCGAACGATGTGATCGTGCGCGGCCATACCGACGGCCTGCCCTATGCGGCGGGGCAGACGATGAACAACTGGATGCTGTCTTCGGCCCGCGCCGAGGCCACGCGCAAGGCGCTCAGCGACTTCGGCGTCGGCGCGAACCGCTTCGCGAAGATCGAGGGCGTCGCGGATCGCGAACCCTTTGCGAACGGCGACATCTATGATCCGCGCAATCGCCGCATGTCGATCATCCTCGCATGGAGCCAAGGTGATACGCAGACGCCGGACGCGGACACGATGGGCCATGACGCGTCGCAGGCTCAGATTGCCGCGGCGATCCGGGAACGCGACAACCCCACCAATGTCGTCCGGCGCGAAGCGATCGCGGCCGACATGGGTAACACCGGCCTGCCGGCAGGCGCTGTGCCGATCAACGCCGCTGATGTTTCGCGCAGTGGCAAGGTCGGTGGACAGAAACCGAAAGCGAAACCCAGCGCCGAACATTGATGGCAAAGGGCGATACCGCTTTCGTTTCCCGCGAAACTCGACATTTTATTGCGGGGCGGTGATCCTATCGGAAAGCGCACCAGGGTGACCCAGCGAAGAAAAGCACATTTCGCAGCCTATTGCAGAACCAACCTGTAGGACAGCGAATAGTCCATGGCGCCCTTTTGAGAAGGCTGGAACCCGCGAACAGTCCCGCCCCAAACTGTCCTATATGTTGGACACAAACCATAGGACGAACCCCACCACGCCAGCGAGCGCAATCATGAGCGCCACGCGTACTATGAGCGGGTCCTTTGCGGCTTCTTCCGTCGGCCATGGCAGCGTCAACGCTCTGAGTGCCGAAACAAATGCCGCGGTTGCCCCGCAAACCCTCAGCCAGTCGAGCTGTATCCAGAGGCGGGCCATTTCAATCGATTGCGAATCGGTGATCGTGTCCTTTGGTGAACCGACACCGTGATAAAACAGCGCCGCGTTCATTGGCCAGAAGGCCACGACGGTCAGCACGAGAAGAAGCAATATGCCCACCGATGGGATGCAAAGGAGCCAGCGATACCGCCACGGCGTCTTCCATCCTGCCGCTAATGCGCCAAATCCCGCGATCAGCATTCCCGCCGAAAACGGGATAAAGAATATCCCTGTGTCGACGGGCCAAGCCTTGCCATAGGGCATCATCGCAAGAGATTTCGGTGGATCGGCGCTCCAGGCTCCCGCCAGAACGAGCAAATCAAATAATTTTGCGCCCACCAAAGGGCCGCCGACGAGCGTTGCCAGCCAGAGAAACGCCCTTGTTACAGATGCCCGGGTCATCATGCGCGCGCTCATCCAGTCGTTTTAGGGATTATCACCATTTGAGATACTGCGCCGAATGCCGTACGGCCACAATCCACCCTTTTCACCCCGGCAAAACCAAACTTGCCCGCAACCCGCCCTCAGCCCGGTTCTCCAGTTTCAGTGTCCCGTGATGCTCGGCCATGATCGCGCGCACCAGCGCAAGGCCCAGGCCCGCGCCGCCCGTTTCGCGATTGCGTGAGCCCTCCAGCCGGGTGAAGGGCTGCATCATCTCCTCCATTCGGTCCTCGACGATGCCGGGGCCTTCGTCCTCGACCGCGATGTGGATCTGGTTGCCGTCATGGCGCACCGACACATGCCCGCGCTCGCCATATTTGATCGCATTCTCGATCAGGTTGCGCAGCGCGCGGCGGATGAGTTGCGGGCGGGCCGCGCCGATGACGCGCTCGCCCTCGATCAGATCGACGGGCGCGCCGAGTTCCAGGAAATCCTCGACCACCGCATCGGCGAGCGCTGACAGGTCGACCTTCTGCACAGGCTCCATGCTGCGCCCCGCGCGCGCCAGCGCCAGGATGTCGTCGAGCATCCGGTTCATTTCCTCGATCGTTTCGGACATGCGGGCGCGCTCGCCCTCATCCTCTACCGATTCGGTGCGGACGCGCAGCGAAGCCAGCGGCGTGCGCAGGTCATGGCCGATCGCGCCCAGCATCCTATCCTTCTCGTCCAGCATGGCGAAGATGCGGCCGCGCATGGCGTTGAACGCCGTGGTGAGTTCGCGCACATCGCCTGGGCCGCGCTCCTCGACCGGGTCGGCGGACCCGCTGGCCGCGAACTGCTGCGCCGATCCGGTCAGGTCGTTGAGCGGTCGCGCCAGCCGTCGCCCGATCCATGCGAGCGGCAACAGCACGATGACGTAGAGAATGATCGTCTGGCCGATCAGCCAGCCGCCAAACCGGGGCGGATCGGAATCGATGCGCGATTGCACGCTCACCCATTTGCCCGCCTCATATTCGATGGCCATCGTCAGGCGCCGGTCGCGCCGGGGCCCGTTATGCACATGCTCGCCCCGTGCCCGTTCCCGCAGGGCGCGCCAGCGGTTCTGGCGCGCTGGTACGTCGTCGGCATAGGCGAGAACTTTGAGTGCGGGCTCCTGAAAGTCTGCCAGCATGTCTGCGGCGCGGCGCTCTATGTCCGGGCGACGTTCCCCGCCCAGCACCGGCTGGCTTTCCGAAAAGGTAACGCGCGATCGTATGTCCTGCCCTGCCGCCGAACGGTCCAGCGCATCGACAATGCGCACCACGGCGGGCGCGGCCGCGCCGGTCAATATCTGCCGTTGCCGTTCCCGATAGACCATGGTGAAGCTGATCGCCTGCGCGACCAGCAGGGCGAGCGCGACGACCAGGATGAGCTGTCCGGCAAGGCTCTGCGGCGTGAGCCGTCGCAACACCGCCTTCACAGCTTGCGGACCTCGGCCGACAGCGTGTAGCCGCCGCCCCACACGGTCTTGATCAGCGTGGGGTTCTTTGGATCGACCTCTATTTTCTTGCGCAGCCGGCTGATCTGATTGTCGATCGCGCGATCGAACGCATTCGCCTCCCGCCCCTGGGTGATGTCCAGCAACTGGTCGCGGCTGAGCACCTGATTGGGGCGCGTCGCGAAAGCGAGCATCAGATTATATTCGGCGGTCGACAGCGGCAGGGACACGCCGTCCTTGTCCACCAACGTGCGCTCCTGGCTTTTCAGCACCCACCCGGCAAAGACATAGCTTGCGCCATCCGGCGCGGTCACGCGCTGGCCGCCGGTGGCGACCCGGCGGAAGATCACCTTGATCCGCGCCACCAGTTCGCGCGGCGAGAAAGGCTTCAGCACATAATCGTCCGCGCCCATTTCCAGGCCGACGATACGGTCCGTCTCCTCCGACCGCGCGGTCAGCAGGATCACGGGGATATCGCCCGTTTCCCGGATATGGCGGCAGAGGCTGAGGCCATCCTCGCCCGGCATCATGATGTCCAGGATGACGAGGTCGATCGCACTGGCGGCCATGCGCGTGCGCGCCTCGGCAGCGTTTTCGACCGCCGTCACGCGAAACCCGTTGCGCTGAAGATATTGCGCAAGCGGTTCCCGGATGGAGCGTTCGTCGTCGACGAGGAGGAGGTGGGGGCGATCGGTCATGGCGCTATGCTTGTCAGTCTTTGGGAAGAGTTGGAAGCGCGAACACCCCTCGGCATCCGCGCTTCCGACATTGTAAGGGGCTTATTCGCCCGGCGGGGGCGGGGGCGGCATGTCGCCGCCGGGTCCGCCACGGCCCCACTTGCCGCCATGACCGCCACGGCCTTTCCCGAACTGCGCCCAGGCGGCCTTCGCCTCATCGGCGGTCACGACGCCGTCCTTGTTGGCATCGGCCTTGTCAAACATTGCCAGCGGGCGCGCCATGAACTCGTCACGGGTAATGGTGCCGTCCTTGTTGCCATCAAAGCCGCCGCCCATCATGCCGTGATGGCGCTTGCCCGGACCGCGGCCTTCGCCGCGCGTTTCATGCGCCGCCTTCATCTCCGCCTTGCTGATCTGGCCGTTATGGTCGGTATCCATCCGGTCGAAGCGTTCGTCGAAGCGCTTCTCACGCAACTGGTCCCGCTCTTCCTTGGTGATCTTGCCGTCGCCGTTCAGATCCATCTCCGCGAATTTCTTCTGCAGCGACGCGGTCAGTTCGGCCTTGGTCACCTTGCCATCGCCATTGATGTCGCCGGGAAGATGGCGAGGACCGGCGTTGGGAGGCGGCGGCACGGCATTGCCCGGCGTGGAATTGCTCTGCGCAGCGGCCACGCCGCCTGCAACCAGCATCGCGCCGACCGCCGTGGAAATCAGGAACTTCTTCATCATTCAGACCCTCATAATCGTTGTCATCGGAAGGCTTGTGAGCGCCTTCCATGACGGCGGTTATGAGGGGGCGATGTCGCCAGCATATGTCAGGGACGGGGGATAATTGTCGCAAGATGTAATATCTCTGCTGGCGATTTCTGTCAGATGGACCTTGCTGATCCGATAGCCACGAACCGTCCAAAGCGGGTCCAGTTTCTCATCCCCGCCCTCTGGGCAGACCCTGTGTCCCCGCGCTAGGAGAGCCATGATGCGTAGCGATCTTGATCATCTGCCGCCCGCCAAGGCCCGCGAGCTTGAGCGCGTGGTGCAGATCC
>DASVND010000068.1:0-21794 GCA_036384035.1 Sphingobium sp.
GATCGCGGTCGATCGCGCCTCGCCTGAAAGCGCATTGATGAACCCGATGCGCCGGCTGGTTTCGGTGACGGAGAGACCCAGCATGGCCGCAGCCTGCCATTGTCCCTGATTGCCGCCGGTGCGATGTGCCTGCTCGGTCGCGACATTGCCGCGTTCGACGGCAGCAACCCTGTCGCCTGCATAGTCGCGCCGGCCTTCCATCGCGCCCACCTGCGTCTGCGCCGCGGTCAGGTCATTGCGCAGCATCTGCTCCTGATCGAAGGCGTTGGCCGTCAGCTTGGCGAACGTCGGATCGGCACCCGCCTGGGCGATGACCGTCGACGCCTTGAGCGCTGCATCCTTCGCATCATAGCCGCTGCGTTCAAAATGCCGCTGCGCGCCTGACTGCATCATTTCATAAGCGCGTTGATCGCCGAACGCTTTCCATTGCACCATATTCTGCGCGAAGGCTGCAAAGGCGCGCTCGCCGCCCTGGCCTTGCCCGAAATAGGTGGTGCCAAGCTTACGCAGCGCATCGCCCTGGGCAAAATTGTGGATCGCCGAAGTCGCGGCATTGGCGCGCACGGCGCGTGCCGTCGCCGGATCGCTCAGATCCCGGCCCACCAGGGCGGGGGAGAGCCCGCCCAGTTCCCGCGCGGCGTCCGCCCGGCCGAGACCGAAGGCTCCCGTTCCCGCTGCCCCGCCACCCTGTTCGCCGAGCACGGACCCGGCCGAGGCAAAGCTACGGTCGAGGCCGAAGCTGCTGCGCTCGCCAAAATCGCCGAAGCCTGAGGATGCGGCGCGCCGCGACATGGTGCCGCCGGCCGAGGCCTGCGCCTCCAGGGCAGAGGCATAGCCCTCGCTGGTACCGACCGTCGCGGCCGCCATGCTGCCCTGGCCCTGCACTCCGAGCATGCCCGACGTGAAGGCGGTGAACATGTTGCCGGAGAAGCGGAACACGGTGAAGACGAACGCGCCGGCAAGGCCTGCCGCGGCGGTCCGGAACGAGCCAAAGATGGCAAGCGCCTTCATCGCCGCCGAGGGCGCGAGGATCCAGCTGTCAGCCGCGACATTGGTCGCGCGCAGCTCGGCCAGGACGCCCATCGCCCGGCCGAGGGTAAGCTGGTAGATGCCGGCATCGATGACGCCCCAGAGCGCGACGAACACGAAGAGGCCGAGCGCGAAACTGGCGACCCGCAGGTTGATCGGCGTCAGGATGAAGAGCAGCGCGATCGGCATCATCATCAGCATGATCGCGAAGACCGAGGCCCGAATGGTCGGCATCCATTCGTTGGCGGTAGAGAGCGTGGCTAGTCCATTGGACTCGATGGCCCGGTTCGCCATCACGCGGGCGGTCGCCGCCGGGGAATCCTCGAACAGGACGTCGCCGACGGACTGGCCGAGCAGGATGTTGGTCAGGAATTTCTGTCGGCTCATGGAATGACCCAGCATCATGTCGCCCAGTGCATCGATCTGCTGGCGGCAGCGATCGCGCTGGGCCGCCTGGGTCACGTCGAAGCCGGTGCGCGCGCAGACCTGGTCGCTATAGGCGTCGAACAGGGTGCTGTCCGACAGGCGATCGGCGATATAGCCCCATGCCGCCTCGCAGCTCATCGTCGTGCCGGCCTTGTCGCTCGCCGTGTACACGGTCGAGAAGGTTGCCGGTCCCGCCATCGCCGCGAAGGAGGCCGGAAGATCGGTTGACGTCCGGAAGAGCTGGTCGTCGTCGACCCCATAGGCCGGCGAGACGCGGGCGACGGGATAGCATTGCCGCACATAGTCCTTCACCGTCGCATCGAGGAAGGTATCCACGATCGGGCTCCGGGGACTGACGGCGTTCAGGAACAGGTCGAATGCATGGCCGCCGGCGCCGAATTCAAGCTTGGCATTGGGATCGGTCGTATTATCATCGATAGTCTCGGCAAGCGCTCGTTCCATGAGATTGGTGACGCCGGCGACCAGCACGATGAGGTTGGCGACGTCGCCGACCGGCTGATAGGCGTTGCGCACCCGGTCGTAGATGTGGATCGTGCCCGTAGTGGCGATCATGCCGGCGAACAGGCCGATGCCGATCAGCATCTGGAAACCGAAGGCGACAAGGCCCATGCCGGAGCCCTTGATGCTCGCCAGAACCGCGCCCAGCCCGATCCCGGCAACCGCGATGATCACGACCAACGTCTCGTAACGCGGGTCACCGAACATCATCGCGACCAGGTGGAACGCGTCGACGGTCTCGGAAAAGCCGTCCCAGGTATGATAGCTCGCATCGATCGCCAGTGCGGGCGTCGCGCCCAGGCACCCGACAAGAGCGAGGAACAGGCGGATAATGTGACGCATGGCGGACCTCACCGGTTGCGATTGGCGTTGGCGCCAGCGGCGTCGCGGGCATCGCGGTCGCGCTGGCGGACGACACCCGCATAATTCGCCGAAAGGTTCGCCTGGTTCATGGCGGCCATGTAGGACTGGCGCATCTGCGCGCGCTGGCGCAGCACCTCGTCTCGCAGCTCGCGCAACTGCTCGATGCCCTTGGTCAGGATACGGGTCTGGCAGATGTTCGTGTTCTCGGCATCCGAAGCGCCCGCCGTCGTCACACCGCGTTCGGCATTCTGCAGCGCGAAATCGATCGAACGGGTGAGGTCGTTCAGCATCTGATAGGCGAGGGTGAGCGCCACCAGTTCATCGGTGTCGGCGATGACGCTATCGGTGAGGCCCTGCCGCACGCCCCATTCGAGCAAGCGATAGACCGGCAATGTCCGCACATTGGCGACGAACTGCTTTTCCTCCGTGGTCAGCGCCGCGCGCGTCCGGATCTTGACGGAGATCGCCTCCATCCGCTCGCGCGCCAGTATCAGCGCACCGCGACCAGCGCCGTTCACCGAACAGTCCGCGGCGGTCGCGGGGATGTTGAGCGCTCGGGTCGGCACGCGACCGGTCAGGAAATCGTCGGCGCTTTCGGTATCCTGGTGCGGGCAGGCGGGAATGGCCGAGAAGAGCGGCACCTTGTCGTTGGCATCCCAGCGCATATAGACGTCGCCGACCCGGGCCCGCATGACGCCCGCCCAGTCGGATGCGCCCACGCGCGCTGCGGCATGGGCGAGCAGCGAGCCGGTCTTGAAGATGTCCGTGACTTCGGCCGGGCAATTGGCGAGTGCGTCCTTGAGATCCTCGGTCGGATTGCCCTTGTTGGCCTGGATTTTCTCGCGGCTCTGTTGCCAGCTATTGGCATAGCCTTCGCGGATCGACTTGTAGCCGGTCATCTCCTCGACGATGCCCGACATATTGTCGTCGCCCTTCGCGATTTGCACCATGCGATTGGCAAGGCGGCAGTCGTTCACCTGGATCGAGTTCAGGAAATTGGTCGCGGCCTCCATCTTTGAAATGATATTGCCCATTTTCTCGTCTAGCGTTTCCAGAAGATACTGGAAGGCGACCGCGGGCGCGGCCTGCAGGATGGTCTCCAGCTTCTGAACAAGATAATCGGGATCGAGGAACGACATGCCGCCGAGGAACATGTCGATACCACCGCAACCTGCCTTCACCTTGGGAAGCGTCAGGCTCATCAGATAATCGTCATGCACATCGACCCGGCCCGACATACCTCCTGCGGTTACATAGCCGCGTGTCTGGTCCTCGAAACTGCCGGGCGAAGTATAGGTGACATTATCGAACCAGCTCTCGGCCCAACCCTGGGCGTGGGCCGGCACCGCTTGGCCGCAGGAAGCTGCAATCAGGCAGAGCGCGAGGAACGGGCGGCGTATGGAATGGGCCATAACAGGTTTCCTGAAGGCAAGAGTTGACGACACAGCCCCGGCACGATCAGCGTCCTTTCCGATTGGAAGAGACCGGCGCCCTCACGCCGACAATTCCCGTAAATTTCGACATGGCACGCACACCCACGGCGGCGCGCGCCCCGGTCAGCATCCGGGCGGCAAGCCAGGCGTTGCGCGCAATATTGGCGCCATGATCGGTGCCGATGGCGATCGGCACCATGCGGCCTGGATCAGCCAGTGGCCGCACCCATGCGACCGGGTTTCCGACCCAGGGTAGGCCAAGGCGCCCCGATCGGAGCACCGCTTCCTCAGCCCCAAGCGTTCGGATCTGCCAGCCATAGCGGCCACGGAATGCCAGAAGCTTCGTCCAGAGATCGCCGCAGGGCAGGCAGCCGGGCGCAGTGCTTATCTCGATCACATAGAGCGATGCCTGATCGCGCAGCATGATCTCGAAGTCGGGCGGAAAATCGCGCGTCACCGGCACGCGCGAAAGCCACAGGCGCATGTCCGCAGCCGTCGACACCGGATGGATGGCCGCCCGCCGAGCGACGTCCCGGTCCGCCTGCTGTGCGAGGACGCTCGCCGGCAGCACTATCAGTGGCGTCAGCAGCGAGACGCCGCAGACCAGCGCGGAACCCAGGCGCCTCATGGCCTACGCTCCCTGGCATCGACGAGATCGCCGCCAATCACGCGCGGATCGGTCGAGGAGACGGGGCCATTGGCCAGCGCATCGAAGAAGCCGTCTTCCTCGCCCGCGCCGGTCAGCCACTGCTCCGGGCGGATGTCGCCGCTCAGCAATCGCACGGCCTGATAGGCCATCTGCGCGAGATTGGGGTATGTCTCGACCCCAGCGGCAATCACCATGCGCTGGGGACTGCCCCGATGGATGACCATGGTGGTCGGCGTCACCTCGACTCCGAACCGTTGCTTGAGGTCCGGCCTGCGGTCGAGGTCCATCAGGCTCACCTGCCAGCCCATGTCATCCTGGAACCGCTGGACGATCGGCCACTGCACCCTGCAATAACCGCAGGACTCCCGCGCAAACATGACGAGCGCGAATTCCCCAGCCTTGGACCGCAGATATTGGCGGCGGACCTGGTCCTTCTGCGCGCCCAGCGCATCGCGGGCCTCGCCGACCATCGGATTGGCGGCTTTGGCATTGAGCTGCGGATGCGTCAGCATGGCAAGCTGGGTGACGCCGGCAAAGGCGCGGGCCTTGCGTCGGGCAAAATCCTGCAGCCGCCAGAAATCCGCGACCGCGTCGATCGTGAGGACGGTGGCGGCATAGTCGCGTTGCTCGACGATGAGCTTCGCGATCCGGGGTGGCGACCATTTGGCCAGTTCCACCATCGGCGGGATGACCGGCTTGGGGACCGTTTCATCCTGCGCCGCTTCATCAGCGCTGGATTTGGGTGTCTCGTACCACCAGTAGCCCCGTGCCGCACGATCGCCCGCGCTCGCAGGCGCCGTTTGCGTGCACGTAGGACCGGCGGACAGGAGCAAGGCCACACCCAGGGAGAGCATGCGCTTCACAGCAGCTTCTCCATGCGCGTAAGCCGCTCGATCGCGACCGGGCCATAATAGCGGCTGTCATATCCGTCGGGATGCCGCGAACCGACGAAGATCATCCCCTCGGGAATGCGCGCGCTTTCCGGCCGCCAATGCATGAGTGCCTTGCCATTGCGTGCCGCAGGCTTGCTCACGCCCAACAGAGTGCCATTGCAATAGTACCAGCCATTCCGGGCCAGCCCGCCAATCCCATGCCTCTCGACCATGCTGATCCGGTCGCCAGGCAGGCAGAGGGCATATTTGGTGATGGCGACGGGCTTCGGGCCGGCTACGGGATCGGACAATATGAAGGATATGAGGTCGCCGCGATGGATCCGACCCGGAGATCGATGGACCACCCATGCGTCGATAGACGGCGTCATGACCAGGGTGATCTGCGGCATCGCCCACCAGGCGAAGAGACCGATGGGCAGCACGATGCCATAGGCTTTGAGCAGCTGGGCAGGCCGCGCCGGTTGCCCAAGACCGTTTGCGCCGAGCGCCACCGCCGCCCGGAGCGGCAGATTCTTAAGTTCGCGCCAGAGACGGTTACCGGCGCGCCAGGTAAGCAAGAGCATCTCGCACCTCCTCCTTGCCGCCAAGACGGCCATATTCCTCGAGCAATCCGGAAAAGGTAGCGTCGCCCAGCACGATGTGCGCGGCGCGCGGGCTGGCCTCGTCACGCTCGCAATAAGGAAGAGTCGGATCGCCCGGGATCATCGCCAGCGCGGGCACCTGGGTGACGCCATGCTGGCGGAACACCAGGGGATCGACGATGACCTGCACGTCGCGCATCGCGCAAGCGGGACCTTCGCAATCGGGATCGCGGCGCAATATGGCGGCCGACAATTTCGCCATCGGTGCGACCTGCCGCATCCCGCCCGGCATGCCGCGGAAGGCCATCACGCCGCTGGCGCGTTCGAGCTGGCCGGCATAGGTGCGCAGCGTCTCGACCGGCATCGAGGAGGAGACGAACAGCACGGGAACCCAGCGTTTCGCGCTCGCCCTGGATACGACGCCGGCCAGCGCCGCCTCTTCGGGCTGTTCAAGGCCCAGGGCCTGGGCGATAAGACGGCTCGCGACCTCCCGCTCGAGGGCCAATGCATCACGAGCCGCCGCGACATCGGCCTCCACCCGTTTCGCCATGGCGGGATTCTGCTTGCGCCTGTTGATCCCCTCGAAAGCACGGCGCTGGGCGGCGGCATCCGCTTTGCCCGGTAGAAAAGGCGAGGCTTTCGTGGGAGTCTTGGCCCTGGCGGTGGCGCGCTTCACGCGCTCCATCGCCGCCTCGCCCTGATCCTGAATGCGCGTGCGGGGATTGCCGTCCCGCTGCTGACCGGCCGTACCCTGCGGTTCGCTCGCCCCGACCAGCAGCGGCGCGAGGGCAATAGCTGTCGACAGGAGCGCGCGCCTAGTTGTTGATCGTCTGCATATAGGCATCGATCTTGTCCTTCATGTCGATCTGGATTTCGGATTGGGCGCGCGCCTCGACTTCCGCATAATATTCCGACAGGTCCATTCGCGAGAAATCGAGCGCCTGAAACTCTTCGGGCGTGAAGCCCCGGCAATAGGGCTGCTTGGGCGTACCCCAGCCGATCGCGCTGAAGGCCTTCAATTGCGGCCGGCCCTGCTCCTGGATGATCCGGCCGAGCTTGGTGTTGAAGCAGCAATGGCCGCGGGCTTTCTGGACGCAGATGCCAAGGATTTTCGAGGAGCAATAGCTGCCGACCTCATGGCACATGCCCGAGCCGCGTAGCATGCCCACTTCCATATCTTGGCTGTCGCAGCCCTGGAGCAGCACTTCGATCATGAAATTGACGGCAAGACTGATCGCGATCGATGTCGGATCGATGCCGACGATGATCGCGTTGGCCCCGGCGCTGGCGGCCTGGCTCGCCGTCGCGCCCGCCTTGAAGGCGGTGTAGGCCGCTTTCATGCCGGTGAACACGCCCTTGGCAACGGCGATCTTGGTGCCGATCGACGAGATCGAACCACCCATGCCATCCTTCACGATCTTGCCCTTATCCTTGCAGCAGTTCGAGAAGCTGGTCTTGAGCCCCGCCGGGCGGCATCGCGCGGCGCGTCCCGAGAAAATCTCGATCGTGCCAAGACAATTGCCGTCGGCATCGACACCGCCATCCGCCTCGACACCCGGATCGTCGACGACCGGGTCATCGACGACGGGATTGACGCTGGTGTCGATGCAGGCGTTGGCCGAGCAGGTAGCCGCGCCACCGCTTGCCGGCACCGCGCAGGCAAATTGATCACCGAGCGGGCAATGCATCGCCCCGGCCGGATCCGCCTCGCAGCGCGTTTCGCCGATCGGGCACATCCATCCGCCCGAGCCGGTCAGATGGCAGCTCGCTGTCTCGCCGTCATCGGCCGCATCGCCATTGCCGTTCAGATCGACCGCGCACAGCTGCTGCGCCAGCCCGGTCGCCGGCCACAGCGACAGGCTCGCACCGACAAACAAAAGCGTCGAAAGAAGGGCGCGCACCGGCGTCATCGCGCGGCACCCGTGCAGACCATATCCGCGCCGCCCAGGCGCACGGTCTGCATCATCACCACCGCCTCGGGGAAATCATCGATGCAGCCGCAGCCCTGCACCAGCTCCTCGCCATCGCCCGCGGGGCAGACATTGCTGTCCTGGCAGGCATGATAGAACAAGTCCCAACCGGTCGGGTTCGTCTGCTTCGAGCCGGTCACGCCATCGGGCGCAGCGGCGCTATTGGCCTGAGCCTTGCGCGTCTTGCAGATGGGCTCGCAAGCATTGACGCTGCCACGCTCAGGCAGCGAGAAGTCGCGGGTTGTCAGGCTATAGCCGCCATCGGCCGTCCGCACCCGGTCGGCCAGCAGCGTCTCCGTCGAATGATCGATGATATAGGCGCCGCGCGACAGATCGGGCTGGGAAACTGCACCTTGATCGACCGTGCAGGCATAATTGCGCTGGCGCGCGAAGAAATCCCGGCTGACCTGCATCGCGCAGGCACCCGTGCCCATCTGGCGGGTCTGGGGCAGGGGGCTGAGCCCGGTCTTGACGCCATTGCGGACGGTGGTGACGCCGTCCACATCCTCATCGTTGAGCCGGCATGTCGCATTCGACGCATAACCCGAGCACGTGTCGACAAGCTGCTCGGACGTCTTGCAGCCGGACTCCACCTGCGCCTCGATCGCGGCGTAGGCCTCGCCGCCATCGGCAACCGCGACACGCAGCCATATGTCATGATCGCCCTTCGTCAGCCTGCCCGTGATATCAAGATTGGGATAGGCATAGAAGGCGCCCTTCTCCTCGCATTTCCCTGGCGGCAGCCCCATGCCGGTCCAGCCCTGCGGTCCTGACCCCACCAGTTCGCCGTCGATCCGGATCTGTGCCCAGTCATCGGCCCCGAAGCGGGTCAGGAGAACCTGCTGCAGCCTGTCGGGCTCCTTGACGCGCAGCGTCATGTGGAAATCGAAGATGGTGCAGGATCCGCCGGAAAGACTGTTGTCAGCCGGCGACCCCATGAGGAAGACGCGCCGCCCAGGCGCCGAGTCATCGGTTGCATAGCCGCCCGAGACCCGATCGATGATCTTTTCGGGCGTTATCTCCTCGAGCGTGATCCGACGGGTCACAGTGCAGCTCCGATTGATCTGCGACCGGCCGGTTCCTGTGGATGAAGCCGACAGCGCCTGAAACACGCTGTTCGCCTCTGCCGCTTTGAAGGCATCGTCGGCGATGGCGTTCGGATTGGCCTTGTAGGCGGTGGCGCCGATCTGCGGCTGCGCCGCGCAGGATGTGGTCTGCGCGCCGATATAGCGGATGACGGGGCCATCGATGGACGCCTGGGCGATGCCGATACGCGGATCGCTCGTGGTGAGAGCGCCGACCACGCCGCCGCCCAAATCTTTCAACACCGAGGCCATATTGCCCCAGACGAGATTGCTGCCGCAGCTGTTGTTGACGCAGTAACAGCCGGCAAGATCCGTCAGCTCGACCTCGCTGAGCTTGAGCGATCCCGACGCGGCAGTATCCCAGCGGAAGAAGCGGCAGGCGTTCCACGTACCCGGCGTACAGGAGATGATCCCGTTGGCGCAGATACCCGAGACGGGAACAGGTACCGTCATCGCTTCATCGAAGCTGCCGTCGAGATCGCGGTCGCGCGAAATGCTGAGCGTTCCGATATCTCCGCTCTCATTGGGCTGCGCGAGCAGTTCGAGCAATGTCGCGCTTTGCTGGCAGGCGAGGTTGGGCGTGAACGTCTTTGAGGAATCGACCGTGCTGATCGCCTCTCCGGCCAGGCCCGGCCTCACATAATTGCCAAGCAGCGTGTTGCTGTCCGCACTCTTCGCCCGGGCGGCCTCGGCCGCGGCACGGGCACGATCCTCCGCCGTCTGGGCATGAAGCGGCACGGGCAGGCTGAGCGCCGCCACAAGGAGCAGGGCGCGCTTCCTCATGGCCGGATCTCGCTCGGAATGATCCGCTTGGATCCGCGCCGCAACCGGAACAGGAGCGTGGATGGAACCGGGCCGGGCAGTTCCGCCCGAAACACTGCCTGCCCTTTAAAAACGGTCAGCGTGGCCATGACGATATGCGGCGAGGAGGGGGATACCGCATCATCGTTGGTTGTGGTGGCCACGCCGACCGTCCGACCGGCGCCGCAGGGGCTATGCGGCGCCGGTCTACCCGCGCAAGGAACGCCTGGCTCCATGGGGTGACGGGAAGGCCATCGGCTAATCCCAGGCGCACGGGCGCGGATCTGGCGAGGCAGACGGCTCATGGCGTCGAGACTCCGGCGCAGCAGATCGTCTTCTCGAACAACATGAACTGGGCATTGTCCTTGCCCGGCGCATGCTTGGCCGACGTCCAGAGCGCGCCAGGGCGACCGACATTGACGCAACTGCCGCCCTTGACCGGCTCCATCAGCTGGAACTTGTAGCGGCTCTTGGTCCAGACCGGCTGGGGAATGAACGAGCAGCCATCGGCCGAACTGACGGTGAGGGCGCTAAGCCGTCCCATCATGAAAACCCCGCGCGCGGCGAGCCCCGCCCAGGCTTCGACACTGTCCCCGAAATGGATATCGCCCGCCACCGGATAGGTGGCGCCCCAGGAGCCCATGCACCAGAAGAGCGGATCGACGACCTTGCCGGCGGCCGCGGCGGCGCTGTCGGCCATGCAGGCAAGGCCAGCGGCGGGATTGCCGAAGAGGATCGCCTCGGGCTGGATGATCGCACCCAGCGTTGCCGATTGCCAGGTCGGCAGCACTTCGGTGATCAGCGCCACATCGAAGCCATTGTCCTCGATGCACGGCAGGTCGGTGAACATGTCGAGCATCTTCCAGACCGGCGCGATATAATAGTGCATCTGCGCGAACATCTTGCGGCTATTGGTGCCGTCCGAGATGCTGGTCTGGCTGCCCTGGAGCCTACCGCCGGTCGGCATGATGTCGGCGCCAAGCGCCATCATGCAGCCCGGTTCGGTCACGACATCGACCATCCGACCCGGCGACCAGAAGCTGACCTTGACACCGAACCAGAAGGTCACGCCCTTGCGGCAGGCACACAGCGGCTTGGAGGCGGACTGGGCATCGAGCGCCTTGCCGAGCGGATCGCTTGGACCCACCTTCACGCCGCCGATGGTGATCGGGAAAATACAGTTCCAGCGCACTTTGGTGATGGGATTGAACACCGTGCCCGCCTCGCATTTGGAAGCATGGGCCGGGGTAACTGTCAGCGTCGCCAGAGCAGCGCTCGCGCCCAGCATGAGAAGACGACGTTTCGAAACGAGACCGGCCTGTCCGAATTGACCGCACTGCCATCCACGCCAAATCTGTTTGATTGAAATGTGTGCCAATCTGGCGTACATTCCTGTGGCTGAAGAAAGAAGGCGAGTGCGATGAACAAGTTTGTGGATCTGACGTCCAAGGTCGAGGAGCGTGCCACCGAACGCATGAGCTTCCGCACGAAGCCGCGCATCAAGGAAGTCATCCAATATGCGGCCGCGGTTTCGGGGGTCGATGATTCCACCTTCGCCATGAACGCGGCTTACAAGGCAGCGCTCGACGTGATCGAAGCGCAGGAGCGGACCGTTCTGCGTGGAGAACATGCTGCCACCCTGCTCGACGCCCTGGAAAATCCCCCGGCACCGACCGAGGCGATGCGTGCCGCCTTTGCCCAGTACCGCGATCGCTATCTGTCCAATTGAGCGACGCCAGGATCCATGTATCGTCCCATTACCCAGCCCTTGGACGTCGCCTGGCACGATCGTTCGACGTTCGAGAGCGGCGTCGCGCAAGTCGATAATTTCTTTCGCCAAACCGCCAGCAAGCTGACCCGCGCCGCCAATCTGCGAACCTTCGTCATGGACGGGGGGCAGGGGAAAGTGCTGGGCTTCTATGCCCAGAACGCCTCGGCCATCGATTACCGGGACTTGCCCTCGCGCTACGCGAGAACGCGACCAGGCCATGGCGAAATACCGGCTGTCTTCATCTCGATGATCGGCGTCGACCGACGGGTCCAGGGCAAGGGCCTTGGGCGCGACCTGCTGGTCGATTGCCTTTGGCGTATCGCGGAGGCCGAGCGCTCGGTTGGCATAGCACTGGTTCTGATCGACGTCCTCGATTGCGGAGATTCCGTCCAGGTTGACCGGCGTAAGTCCTTCTACCTGCGGCACGGATTTGCCGAACTTCCAGGTCAGTCGCTTCGTCTCTTCCTGCCGATCGCGACATTGCGCGAACTGGTCGGTAACTAAGGCGCCGTCGATCCTTTCTGTTATCAGACTGTTCATCTTGGCGTACTCCGCTTGGGCCCGCTCCTGTCGATCTCGGTCAGCACCAGCTTCTGCCCGGTTTGCGCGACGATCACCGGTGCGACGGTGAGCCCGAGCCGCGCCTTGACGCGCTCCTCGAGCAGGAAGAGCGCCCTGCCGTGACGCTCGCCGAGCGTGATTGCGTCTGCATCACCGGGACCACCCGCCGCCAGCAAAATGAAATCGGACGGCCTTGCGGTTCGCAGCGCCCAGGCGAGGTCGCGCGGATGGACCACGATGAGCCGCTGCGGGAGCGACACATAGGCCAGGGGATTGAAGCTGTAGCCCCTGGCGTAGAGCAGCTTGCCGTCCGGGAGCCGAATGTCCTGATCGAGGGTATAAAGAGGCACGACCGTCCGGTTCCGGTCGGCCTGGGCGATCCCGAGCGTTGCCGCCTTCATCGCCGACCAGTTCTCGCGCGGCCCGAAGGCACTCTTCATGTCGGGGACATGGGCGGCCCGGCCTTCGATCTCGCTCAGAGCGTCGGGCTCGGCGATTGGCCAGGTACGCCCGATCTTGCTGCTCGCCGCCATTGCCGTCGAAGGCGTCAGCACACCCATAGTCGTCGCGACCGCAGCGAGCAGTGGCAGGAGAGGACAGCGAGCGAAATGCCGATGCTGCGAGCTAGCGACCATGGCGCCGCCTCCACCAGGGATGAGAATTCTCACGATCCTCGCCGATCGCAGCGCTGATGAGCGCCGCCATCGCGACGATTGCCGTGACCGCCACGAGAATGCGAAACAGGGTCGGCACGGCCGGGAGCTGCCAGGCGATGAAGGACTGCACCAAGAGCAGGCCCTGCCTGCCGATCATGAGGCGGATCGGTCCCGGCGCGGGGGTGCAGGAGAAGATGCCGTTCATGGCCGCCTCCATCGCCGGGCGAGGTCACGAAACTTTCGGCCAATGGCGTCCCACGGAATGAGGATCAGGCCCGTCGAGGCCGCGCCCATTCCGGCGCTGATGCCAACGATGACGGCGCCCGGGAGCGGGGCATGCAGGCTCCATGCGGTCATGAAGGCGCAGAGAGACGATAGGACCATGCTGCCCGTCACCAGCAGCGTATAGCTGACCCTTGCAAAACGACGCTCTGCTTTGATCACCGTGACGATCGCATAGGCGACCGCCTCGATGCCCAGCGCTTCGCTGTTCACGCTCCGCGCATAGGCGAGAAGCACATTGAGATCGGCGCCAATGCCCGGGACCGGGTCGACATCCTCGCCTTGACGCGGGTTCATTTGCGCCTCCATTTCGCCCAGCGCGTGAGAAGCATCCCGCATGCGCCCGACAGGCCGATCAGCAGCATCCCGCTCGCAAAGCAGGCGGCGGCCACGATAAGCCCTGTGCGAATGGTCGGAAGCGGCGGTTGGTCGAGCGCGAGGCCGGCCGCGATGACCAGGCTGCCCATCATGCAGGTTTCAATGCCCACGAGGCGCAGCCGCCACTGAAAGGCGGCCGCTTCGGCGCGTTTGGCAACGCGCGCTTCGATCAACGCCTCGATCGCGGGATCATTTTCCCAGTCGAGCACCAGTTGGTCGGGATGGGGGAGGGCCCTGTGCGTCATGCCGCCCTCCAATCCTGAACGCTCGCAGAGCCCAGCACCTCGACCGGATCGACCCCGGCCAGTTCGCACACCGCCTCCAGCGGATTGCGGCCGGCGCGCACCAATGCCTCGAAGGCGGCGACTTCATTGGGCGCCGAAGTATTGATCCAGTAGCTGAAGGGATCGACGACCAGCCGCGCGATGCCGAGCCCGAGCGGACTGTCGATGAATACTTCGCTATAATGGGGCTTGGCGTTGCGGACCGACTTCAAGAGGTCGAGCACGAAACCCGAATAGTCGAGGATCTTGTTGTCGACCGCCTTGTCATAGGTCGAGCCCTGCAACAGGAATTTGGTCGCGGCATTTTCCAGGATCACCTGGCCCGTGCCGCCGAAGAGCAGGAGATCGTTCATGCTCTGGAGGACGATGCCGAAGCTGCCCTGATATTTGCGCGCGCGGCGATAGCCCTGGCCGAATGCTTCGGCGAGGCGCGACAGGTCCTGCCCGTCGCTGCGCGTCATGAACTGCGCGGCCTCGTCGCACAGGACGAAGCGGGGCTTGTCTCGCGCCGAGAGATAGAGCTCCTGGGTGACGGCGTTCACCACCACCATCACGATCACGTTGAACAAGTCCGGAAGCGCCTTGAGGCGCTCGAGTTCCAGCACCACGAACTCATCGCGAGAGATGTCGAAGGTGGATGGGCCGTTGAAGAAATGCCCGTAAGCGCCCTGCGATCCGAAATCGCGCAGGTTGAACGCCAGTTCGCGCGCGACCGGCACGAGATGATCGACCCGGTCGAGATCGGAAGCGGTATTGTCGGGATAGCGGCCGAGCCAGTCGCGCACCGCATCGATGCCGTCCTCGCCCCGACCGCTGTCGACGGTCCATTGCACGGCGGACTTCAGGAGATTCCATTCCGACGTGGTGACGGGCTTGCGCGTCGAGGCATTGGCCATCTCCGCGACGATCGCGACCGCCATGGCGATCGCCGACTGCTTGTCTTCGCCGTCGAGCGCCAGCCCCATGTCGAACGGGTTGAGAACGAGGCGCTCCTCGCCGATGTCGATATAGCGCCCGGAACAGAGCGTGCAGAGCTTGCGGTAGGAACCGCCGATATCGATGATCCGGATGAGCGCGCCTTGCGCATAATATTGTTGGCAGAGGTTATTGAGCAGGAAGCTCTTGCCCGCGCCTGACTCCGCCGAGACGATGAAATTATAATTGTTGATGCGCGGATCGAAGAGATCGAGCGTGATCAGCTGACCCTTGCGTCCGACATAAAGCAGGGCAGGACGGCCACCGCCGCGGAAATCGGTCTGCACCGGAGCCATCAAGGTCGCGGCCTTGACCGGCATGCGGAAGTCGCGTTCCAACAGCTTCAATGTGCGTTTTTCCGGATAGAGACCGAAGGGCAGGCTGGCGGCGAGCAGCACGGGCAGCAGATAGCTCTCCTCCTGTACCATGAAGGGCAGGGGTTCTGATTCCCACAGCCGCTTGGCGCGGGCCGCCATTTCGCGCGCTTGCGCGCTGTCGCGGCCGAACACCCACATGGTCGGGATCACCGAAACGAACCGGCTGTTTGACGCTTCATCGAGAATCCAGCCGATCTCCTCGATCTGCTTGCCGACCTCGACGGCGAAGCTGCCGGCCGCCTTTTGCGCGGAAAGGATCTGCGCGCGCTTGTGAATCTCGAACTGCGAATGGTCGAAGAGGACCGAGAGGCAATAGAGGAATGGCCCGCCGATCTGGTCGCTATCCTCGGCGCTCCCGCGCATGCCTCCCAGGAGGCGATTGGCGCGCTCGGCGGTGATCCGCCGCGCTGGCGCCTTGGGCGTCAGGCAACGCGCGACCTGATTGCCGAGAAAGACCTCAGGCCCCTCGAAGCAGAGGTCTGGGCCGGCCTCGATAATCTGCCGCGCAATCGAAGGCGCGGGCATGCCACCGATGCTTTCGCTGAGGAAGACCCCTGGGGCCGGTGCGAACACACCGTTGAAGATCCGCCGATAGAAACTGACCAGTTCGTCCGGCGGCAAGCGCCGGATACCCATCTTCGCAAGTTGCTCCTCGACTTGCCGACGCAGGTCAGCGCCGAGACTGTTCCGCGTCTTGATAGAGAGAAATAGCCGGAAATCGCGTACCGGGATCGAATGCAGCGCATCGAGCCCCCTGGTTCCGCTGCGCAGATAATCGGCTGTGCGACGGGCCGAGGCCTGGACCAGCGGGTCCGGCCGCATCTTGAGGTCGAGATAGGCGTCGAGCGCCGCATCGATCAGCGGATCGGCGAAGGTGAGGAGTTGAAGGACCGTGCCTTCGGGAAAATGGATGTTGAGAAGGCCGAGAAGGGCCTGCTGGACATGCGCGAACATATAGGCGGACGGGACAAGCTCCCAGGCCTGGCCCCAGCCATCGTCGATGCACAGGAAGGCTTCCTCCTCTTCGACCCAGGCGACCATCGGCAGGAAATCCGAATAGGCGTCGCGCGTCACGGCTGCACGCAGGCGCTGGTAGCTGAGATTTTTGTGGACGGGCCGCGCGGTCATGGCCGGCTCTCCGGCTCGACGGCCAGCGGAGTGGCTTCCCCGGTCGGCGCGGCCACGGCGTCTGGCGCGTGCTCGCGTGTCGTGCGCAGCACCGGCGCCGCCGGCGTCCTGCCACCCGGTTCGACGAGATAATCGCCCACGACCCAGGCCGGCCGGTCGATGATCGAATAGACATAGCGCGCCATGTAGAGGCGGTCTGGCCGCTGCTTGTCGGCATAGGGGAGGATCAATGTACGGATCGTGCGCGAGGGGCGCAGCATCGGTGAGCCAGGTCCCTCGATCAGCGTGCCGACATTGCGCGGGCTGGATGCCGTCGTAGGAGCTGGCGGCGCTCCGGCTCTGCTATCGCGCCTGCCCGTCGTCTGCGCGCGCGCCTTCGCATCCGGGCCAAGCAGCTTGCGATCGTTGGTGACGGCGGGATCGGATTTAGAGGCACGGCCCGCGACCGCATCGGCATAGGCCTGGTCCGGATGGATGCACTGGCCGTGATCGCTGTTCTTGCAGGAGAATTTCTCGCTGTAGGGCGACATTACCGATCCCACGGTGGCGCAGCCCGAAAGCCCGAACAGCGGCAGCGCGAACAGCGATAGCGCGCGCGTCGCGCGGCAGGCCTTATTGATAGGGGAGTGAAGCTGGCGTGGCATGGTACCTCCTGTCGCTGGGCGCATCAGAACTTCGCTCCCGCGCCGGGTTTGATTTCGAGGGTAGCGCCCTCCTGGATCACCACGACCACATCCTTGGCCGCGCCCACCTCGACGATGGGACCAGCCTGGCGGGCGAGATCGAGATAGAAGTCGGTGAGCTTGTCCGAGGATTTGGAGAGGCCGCCGGCGATTCCGGTCTTGGCCGCGTCGCCCGCATCAAGCGTGCGAACTGTCCCCAAAGCTGAAGTCGAGGTGTTGCCGAAGGTGCTTTCGACCGATTGTGAGATACCGCTGATGGTGCCCGCGATGAAGGCGCGCGCCAATGTCGCACCAGCCCGCGTCACCACCTTGCCAGACAGGCCCTTCTTGCCATCGGTATCGACGAAGAAGCCTTTGACCGGCTGATCGACGATGGAATGTTCGTCGAAATCGACGCAGGAGAGGGACACGAGCTGGACCTCGACCCGCTCCTTGGCGAGACTGCCTGTGGCGTTGCCGACGACGAAGCATCCGGCAAGATTTGCCTTCACCTCATTGGGCAGGACGGCGGGTGCCTGTACCCGAGCGATGATGGGTTCGGGATTACTGGTCGCGTCCCGGCTCGCCAGCGCGTCGATCCCGGTCAGTAGTCGCGCTTTCATGAAACCAGGCGGTAAATAGATCGTCCGATTCTTTTTTTTGGACGAGGCTGAACTATCGACCGCGCCCTGAGCCACCACCTGCCCGGTTGCCGACCCGATCGCGCCGACCGTCTTCTCGACCGGCGGCGCGGGCGGAGCAGGCGGCGCAACCGGACCGGTGGGCGGCGCAGGAAGCTTGTCGGCATCCGCGCTGATGTCGCCGGTTGCCGGTGGATAGGGGAGGGCGGGCACGCTGTCCGGCAGGGCAGGCGGCAGATCGCCATCGATACCTCCCGATGCCCTGTTGTCGGGGGTGCGTGACCCGGGGACGACCTTGCCTTCCTCGATCGCGCTGACCCGGTCGCCAAGAAGTTGCTGGCCATCGAGGACCTTCTTGAGGTCGCCCCGCAGCTTCACCTCGAGACTGTCGCCGCGCAGCCCTGCGCCCATGTTGAGCGATGCGGCGGGATCGACGGGCTTGATCTCCTCCTCGCTGTCCGAAGCGACATAGAGACCGATCCCCAGTGCACCGACCGCCACGCCGACCAGGAGCTGGCGCGCGCGTAGCTTTTGCTTCGCCGACATCCTGCCCCACAACGCCTTCCAGTCGAGCAAGGCCGTGGCGGGACGGCGCATGGCTGCCTCTTCGTCGCGTGCATTTTGCGCGGCAAGATGCGCCTGATAGGGCGACAGGCTTTCGGGGGCCTCTGCCTGATCTTTGTCCATGTCGCCGTTCATTGCCCGGCTCCCCTGCGTACGACGACCAGTCGGGCCGTTTCACCGGCTTCGAGGCGGACCCGGTCCAGGGTGACCGAGAAGATACGCTCTCCAAGCGCCGGATCGACGAACTGGCGCTCGTCCAGCGTCACCGCGGCCGTGGATCGCACATGATATTGGGAAGCTGAAAGCCCGGCGCCCTCGACGGCGATACGGCGTTGTTCGGTGATCGACAGGTCTGGCGCCGCCGCAATGCTGAGCGAGCCGGCCGATGGCGCGACCTCGCTGAACGAGGCGGGGATGCGATCGTCCAGCAGCGCCATGGTGATGGAAACGGCGCGGTCCTCATCGGCCAGCGCAGCCATCAACTCGCTATTGGTCTGGGCGCGTTGCCGGGCGCCGGGCACAAGCACTACCGTCTGGGCCGGGATCTCGGCTGGCTCGGCATAAAGCGGATAGGTGGCGCCGTTGCAGTGCACGAAGAATTCGGAAGGTTGCGTCACATAAGTGCGCGTCACCTGGCCAGCATCGTCGATCTCCCGGGCGAGGAACTTGATCCAGGCGTCCGGGCCGCCTTTCTCCACCGCAAGACCCTTCTCGGCGGAAAATTTGATGTCCTCGATTTCGCCGCCCTCGCACACGACATGATTGATGTCGCGGTTGGACAGGCGAATATGACTGGTCTGGTCGGGAAGCGCGTGGATCGTCTGCGCCGCCGCCGGCACTGCCAGAAAGAGCAGGGGAAGCATCAGGGCGCCGCGCATCGGCGCGCGGCAGAATTTTCCGGTTGTCGTGATTTCCGAGCCAGCAGGCGCTGCCGCCTGCTTCGAAATCACTTCAGTGGGTTTCGGCATCGAACTGCTCCTCGGATAGACGCGTCAGCCAGAAGCGGCCATTTTCGATGCCGTAGCCGATGCGTAAAATGCCCCGGAATTTGCGGATCACGCCGCCGATGACGCGCACCTTCTCGATCGGCACGACGATCTCATGGGCGGTCCATCGGACCGGCTGATCGTTCCGGATATAGGTGGCGATCGACAGCGTTGGGTTGTTCGCGAGTTCGTCGAGGATGACGTTCAGGCTGTCGCGCATTGCGCCGTAAGCGGACGGGTGGACGAGGCCCAGCAGCTCCTGAAACTGCCGGTCCGCCGAATAGGCCGACCATGTTCCCGACAGCGCCACGATGTTGCGCGTCATCGAGACGATATAAGCTTCCGAGGGCGTGTTCCCCGAGACATGAAGATCGCCTGTGGCGCCGAACGGCACGATGATGGTCCGGGCATTCTGGTTCGTCGTGTACATCACCACGCCCAGGACCGCGGTAATACCGAACATGCCGGCGATCGCGACCTTGAGCAGCCGGTTCTCCTCGAAAAGGTTCGCCGAGCCCTGCAGATAGCGATGGATGCCATAGCTTGCCGGCTTGCCCAGCAAGGGGTCATCGCCCCGTTCCTTGCCCTTGAAAATGCCCATGGCGCTTACTCAAAGAACCGGGTCTGCGTGGGACCCGGATAGTGGGGAAAAGACACAAGGCCCCAGCGCCATGCGAGATGAGGCAGATAGCCCCTGGGCTTGGTCCGCTTCCACGGGATGAAAAGGAGAAGGGCTGCGATGAGCGCCCAGCCGACAAGTCCGCCTACGATCGCGGCCACGAAAACGCTCGAGGTCGCGAGCAGGAACTCGTCCGATCCGAACCACAGGATCTGGACCGGCCGATGCAGATATTGCGGAAGGCGTTCGTCCACCTGCCCTTCTCCTCCTGCTTCATGACACCTGCGAAGGTGCCGGTTTCCGGGGACCGACCATCGGTCCCCAGCTTGGTGGCGGCATAGGCATGTCCCCGGTCAGCCGGGGCGCAGTCCTGCCGCGCGTCTCAGACGACCATCCCGAAGGTTTGGAGAATGGAATCCGCCTTGATCAGGCAGACCGCCGCGACGATGGTCGGGATGCCGATCATAATGTTCGAGAAGAGGCGCGAGACGCCGAACAGGAAGGCGGCGACGCCGCCCACGAAGCCCATCGGGCCCTTCACGCCCTGGTTCACGACGATATCGTAGATATCGTAGCCGAGGTCGCCCTGGGTGGGCGCCGAGAAGGCATGGGCGGGACCGCCAACCAGGGCCATCGCGCCCAAAGGGAGACTGAGATTGGCCACCGCCAGGGCCTTGTTACCGAGTGTACGCATCATGGCATTGCTCCAAAGAGGAGCCGTCCAACGAAAGCCTGCCGGCATCGAAAAAGGATCGGTGTCGGCCGGGGCGTCGGTGGACGGCTCCATGAGCCCGCCGCCGCCGGCATCCTGGTTCATCCCGCCGGCACCGTTGACGCCGGGCCGGATGCCCTCCGGAAAGAAATCAGACATGGTCGCACCAGCGCGCTCGAGGTCAGCGCGGCGCATCGGACGTTGCCTTTGCCGATGCGGGTTTTGCATGCCGGTCGAGGAACGCCTCAAGTTCGGCCTGTTGGAAGCCTGAGATAAGCTTGCCGTCCGCGATCAGCGTCGGTGTTCCAGAAACGCCGACCTTGGCGACCAGTTCGGCGTCCTCGGCCACTTTGTCATAGCCAGCGTCGCATTGCCGGAGCACCGGCGGGGTCTGACCGGAGTATGCTGCCTTGAACGCCTCCTCACGATCGGGTGAGCACAGGATATGTTCGGCCTTGGCTGCTGCGGATGGATGAATGCCGCTCACAAAGAAGATGAGCCGCCTCACCGGCTTGCCCTCCGCTGCCTTGGCGGTCCAGAAACGATCCAGCGCCTGGCAATAGGGACAGTCGGGGTCGGTGAATTCGATGACCGTGGGGGCATCTAGGGGGCCGATGGCCAGCGCTTTGCCAGGATCGATTGCCTTCAGCCGCCGCGTTGTACCCTGTTCCTGCGCCAGCGCGGTTAGATTAACGCCGTTGCGGTCATAGACCGTGGCAAACAGCAGATGTTCGCTCCGTGGCGCATAATAGACGATCTTTCCGCCCGCCATAGCCTGATAGATCGGTCCTTCGACCGGGGCGGGACCGAAATCCTCGAACTGCAGGTTCGTGAAGGTCTGCTGCAGTTTCACCTGGGCTTCGGCGACAGCCTCGTGCAGCGAGGTCGAGCCGTGCGTGCTTCGGGCAGGCTCGTGCCTTTCAGGCGACATGCCTTGCGCTGCCGCACCATGGAGGGGCATAATGCTCGTCAAGAGAGCGACGAGCATCGCCGTGCGACTGGAAAGCTTTCTGGTCATAACCGCAATTCTCCCTGGGTGGAGACGAGGCGGGCGCAGGCTGCCGATCACTCGGAAATTCTCGCCCTTGCTGCCATCTCGACACGGTCTTGAGTGGCGAGAAATCCCTTCTCCGCACAAGGGGGGAGGAATCTCACTTCCGGTTTGAGGCACTTCAGTTCCGGTTATCGGAAATGCACTTCCGCAAACCGGAAGTATATTTCCGCTTTCACCTTCTGTTCCTTGTCTCGGGATCGCTCACTTCGCGCAGAGTCGATAACCTCGCAGGCATATCGACCGCGAAAGAATCACTGCCTGCGTCGGGAGAACGACTATGGGGAGTCAGCAGTCCAGGGCGTACAAGCTTCAACTATCCGACGAGGGCATCCATCTGTTCCTGCAGTGCCATTGCCGGCTATGTCATCTCGCCGGAGATTTTCTGCCTTATGGAA
>DASVND010000069.1:0-70273 GCA_036384035.1 Sphingobium sp.
CTGCCGCGACAGCGCGTCCGCGCCCTTGCCGAACAGGCTGACCGCCGCCGCACTGACCCCCTGCGCCTCGCCCCGGAACGGCGCGAGGTTGAGGTATGCGGCCAGTATCTCGTCCTTCGTCCACCCCGCCTCCAGCGCCCGCGCCGCGCGCATCTGGCGCAGCTTGTCCCGCCACCCGCGCGCGCCGGGCCGGGCGAGGTCGGGGGCCAGGAACGCCGCCACCTGCATGGAAATGGTCGATGCTCCGCGCGACCGCCCGCCCATCAGGCGCAGCCGCACCGCATTGCCCATCGCCACCCAGTCGATGCCGTCATGATAGCGGAACCGCCGGTCCTCGGACGCCAGCACGCTCTCCACCAGCGCCGGGCTAACCTTGTCCAGCGGCATCCACGCCAACCGCCGTGCGCGAAAATCCACCCGCTCGCTGTCGATCAGCCGCCCGTCGCGATCATAGAGCCACGCCTCGCTGGGGTGCCAGTCGGCGACGACCCTGGCATAAGCGGGGAGGGCCGGGGGCAGGGTGAGGACATAGAGCGTCGCGAGCGCAAGCAGGATGACGGAAGCAACGGCGAGCAGGCCGTTGCGCAGGGTGAGGTGGGGACGGAAGTTCAACGCCCTATTCCGTTCGCCCTGAGCGAAGTCGAAGGGCTCGGCTGAGCCGGAGGCGAAGCCACTTCACTTCGTTCGGTGCCGGGCTTCGACTTCGCTCAGCCTGAACGGATATTGGGGATGTCACCAACCCGGACCCCCTCACCGCCGCTCCACTTTCAGCCCCCGGTTCGGCACCTGCGCGCGGATCTCCGGCGAATACATCGCCTCCACCCGGCTCGGCGGCAGGCCGAACGCACCCGTCCCGTTCAGCCGCACCACATAGCTGACCGTGAACCGCCCGGCCGGGACCCAGGCGAAATAGCCCCGCCATGCGTCGCGCCCGCGCTCGACATAGCTTGGCTGCACACCCTCGCCTCCGCCAGCCGCCGCGCCGAAGAGGGAGGACTGCCCGCCCAGATCGCCGACGATCGTCGCGCCCGGCGGCACCGGATCGCTCACCACCACCCAGTTGCGCTCGGCGGTCGCGTCCACGGTGATGCTGACCTTCATCACGTCGCCGCGGGTGATCCGGTCGGGATGCTTGCGCGAGACGAAGGATACCGCCTTGGTCATGCGATAGCCCGCGAACAAAGGCTGGCGCAGCGGCACGGCGGCGGAAACCGACACCGTGGCCCACGGCCCCGCCCCGCCACTCTGCGTCAGGCTCAACCGCCCATTGCCAAGCGGCAGCCGCAACGGAGAAGCATCCGCCGCCATCGGCCAGCCCTGGCTGCGCGTCACATTCCCCAGCGCCACGCTCGTCGTCCCGGTGATCGCGCTCGCCGGATAGAGGCTGGCGAAGCGCCGCGCGACGATCGCGCCCCAGGCATTGGCAGGGGTCGTGTCCCAATGGCCGCGCTGCTGCCGCTGGGCGACGCCGACCATCATCTTGGGGACCTCATTCTCCCATCCGCGCCGGCCAAGCACCGCGTCCATCGCCTTGATCGCCATCTCGTCGCTGCTGACCATCATCCACCAGGGCGCATTGGCCCGGTCGGCCAGGTCCAGCCGCGTGCCCTCATAGACCAGGCGGCTGCGCAGCATCTGTTCCGCCGTCGCCCGCAACTGCGCGGCATTGGCGAGGCCGGGCGTCCGGTCGATGATCGTCATCCAGTCGGCCAGCGTGCCGGTCGGCATGTCGGCGGGCACCAGATCGATGCCCCCCACCAGCGCCGGGCTGGACTGCCCATTGCGCGCCAGCGCCGCCAGCGCCGCAACCTTCAGCAACCGGGCATCCGCCGGCCCCTCGGCCTCGCGGCCCAGCCGCCCCTCGACCACCGCCTTCATCGCCTCGACCATCCGCGCCTTCGACGCCTCGGGGATGGCAAAGCCCGCCGCCGCCGCGCCCGACAGCACATAGGCGGTCAGCTCCGGCGATCCGCTCAGCCGATCGCTGGGGAAATAGCGCAGCAGGCCATTGCCATCCAAATAGGTCGGGATCGACCCGGCAATCGCCCCCCACATCCCCGCATCGCCCAGCGCGATCGCCCGCGATGTCTGCTGCTCGAAACAGTTGAACGGATAGGCCGTCATATAGGCCCGCACACCGCCAAGCGGCGGCGCGAGCGTATCGGACAGCTTCACGTCGACATAACCGCCGCCCAGTGCCCCGGCGGGCGCAGCCACCGGCACCGAAGCGCCCGGCCCCACCCGCATCAGCGTCGCCGCCCATACCTCCACCGGCACGGCGGGCACGACATCCTGCGATACCACCACCCCGTCCACGGCCTTGCCGTCCGCAGACTTCGCCTCGACCGTCCAGCCGATCCGGTCGATGCCCGTCGGCGCGCGCAGGTTCCATGTCACCGGCGCGGCCCCGCCCGCCGGGATCGTCACGGTCAGCGGCTTGCCGGTGGCGATGCCGGGATTGAGCTTCACCGTCGCCGTCACCTTCATCGCCCGCGCCGATCCGTTGCGCAGGGTGAAGGTCGATCCGAACCAGTCGCCCCTCCGCACCAGTGGCGGCACGCCGGAATAGATGGTCAGGTCCTGCACCGTCCGCACGCTGGTCTGCCCCGTGCCGAACAGGTCAGCGCCCGATGTTGCGATCGCGACCATGCGGAAGGAGGAGAGATTGTCGGACAGCGGCACCGCGACCCGCGCATGGCCGTTGGCGTCCAGCCTTACCCGGCCCTTCCACAACAGCACGGGGCGGAAATCCTCGCGCGTCACGGCGGATTCGCTGCCGCCGCCGCCGCCCGCCTCGACCGCCTTCTTGCCATAATGGCGCTTGCCGACGACCTGCGTCTGCGCGGTGGAGGTCAGCACGTCGAGCGTCCGATCGCCCATCATCGCGTCCAGCACTTTCCAGCTGTCATTGGGCGCAAGCTGCAGCAGCGCCTCGTCCACGGCGGCAAAGGCGATCTCCGCAGACTTGGCTGGCCTGCCGCCCGGCTCCGTCACTGCGACATCGACCTGCGCCGTCTCGCGCACCGCATATTTCGCCTTGTCGGTCTTCACCGTGACACCGAGGCTATGGCCTTCCCAGCCCACCTGCACCTTGGCGATGCCGATGCGGTAACTTGGCTTGGCCAGGTCGACCAGCGCGGTCGGGCTTGCCCCCTCCCGGCTGAAGAAGGGCAGGTGCCAGCGCCGCGCAAGGTCGGCGAACCACAGCTTCCACCCGCCGATGCGCCCGCGCACGGCCATGACGGAGACATAGACGTCCGGCGCATAGGCGGCGGGCATCGGCACCTCCACCACCGGGTCCTTGCCCGACAGCTGGGTGACGAAGCTCGACAGCACGCCCTCGCGCTCCACCGTGACCAGCGCGGTGGCGGATCGGAACGGCATCTTCACCTGGAATTTCGCGGTCTCGCCCGCCTTGTACGCCTTCTGCTCGGGGACCACGTCCATGCGGTCGCCATTGTCGCCGCCGAACCACCATTCATCCTCCCCCGCCAGCCAGACGGAGCGGACGGCGCGCGCGACATTGCCCTGCGCGTCGGTCGTCGTCGCGACCACCGTCACCTCGCCCGAAAGGCCCGGGTCCATCGCGCAATCGGCCAGCCCCTTTTCATCGGTCTTGGCCGAACAGTCTGCGTCGACCTTCGTCACCTTCTCCTGATTGTCATAGGCGTAGAATCCGCCGATCAGCCGCCGCCGGGCGGTGATGACCTCGCGACTGTAGAGCGCGACCGCGACCTTCTGTCCCTTGATCGGCTTGCCATCCAGCCGCAGCGCCACGAATTTCAGGCGCAGGTCGGTGTCGCGCATCAGCCATCCGTCGGTCTTCATGCCCAGCTGCACGGCGGCGGGGTGCAGGGCGATCCGGCGGCTCGCGGTCAGCGTCTCTCCGTTCGCATCCTGATAATCCATCTCGACCGTCATGGTCGTCTCATTGTCGATCGGCTGGCCGATCTCGACCGACGTCTGCGCCGTGCCGCCGCCGTTCAGCGTGACGGGCAATGTCTGGGAGAAAGGCAAGGGCTGCGTCGGCGCTTCGCCATTATCGTCCAGCCGGGTGATTCCTTCCTTCACCGCCGCGCCGCCGAACGTCCATCCGTCCCAGCCGTCCGGGCTCGCGCCGCCGCTGTCGAACGCCGTGCGGATGGAGACCGGCAGGTTCGCCGCCCCGCCACCGGACAGATAGCCGACGAACAGCGACAGCGGCACGCTCGACGGGCGCACCACCTCCTCCTTCGGTCCCGTCACCGTGGCGCGCATCGTCGGCAGGCGGAACTCGTCCAGCCGGATCGACTGGTTGGTGTAGATTGTGCGGTTGCCGACCATCAATTGCAGGTCATAATCGCCCATCGGCGCGCCGGCTGGCGCGGTCCAGCTATTCTCGCCGATCCCGTCCCGGCCGATCGACAGCGGCATGTCGAACTGGGTGTCGGACCCGCGATGTGACAGGCGCAGCGTGCCTTTCAGTTCCCCCGCCAGCGTAAAGCCGGTCGCCACCGGGCGGCGCAGGATATGCTTCATGTTGACCGTCTCGCCCGCGCGGATCAGCGTGCGATCGAAAATGGTGTGGACGATGTCGTCGCGCGCCGACCAGCCATAGGGCAGGTCGAAATCATAGGGGCGAATGCCCTGCCCCCAGTCGGTGAGCGTAAAGCTGTAATCGTCTCCGCTCCGCGCCGACACCATCAGGACATGGGTGTCGCCATCGCAATTGCCGTAAGTCTCCGGCTCCGGCAGGCCGGACTTGATGAACAGCCGCCCGTCCCCATCGCTGCGCCCGGCGGCGAATTGCTCGCCCGTGCAGCTGTCGGTCACGCGCACGTCCGCGCCCGCCACCGGCTTGCCGCTGTCCAGCGCCGTGACCCAGGCGAGCGAGCCTTGGCAGCCCCATTTGAAATGCATCGCCATGTTGGTGACCAGCGCGCCCGCCGCCACATAGCGCGGCGCGTTCCGCCCCAGCAGCGCGCGGCCCAGCGTCGGGCTGGCCAGCTCGACCACATAGAATCCCGGCTTGGTAAGCGGAATGCCGACCACCTCGAACTGTTTGCCGCCGCCCGGCAGCGCCAGCGTCATCGCGCTGCCCTTGCCCTCCAGCAGGGATTGCGTGCCGGTATAGTTGACGCTCTTCGTCCCGCCCTTGCCGTCCGGCTCGTCGCGATAATCGTCGTCGTCGGCCTTATCCAGCTTGCGCAGCCACTCGGCCACATCCTTGTCGGCGCTGGGGACGCGCATGCTCGCGCCGCCGATGGACGACACCCGCCGCGCCAGTTGCGGCTCGACGGCGCGCACCGTGACGGGCAGGACGCCGCCCTCATTCGCCTCGACAATGCCGAAGGGCGCAGCGAACTTCACCAGCGGCGGCATATGGTCGAACGCCACCTTCAATGGGAATCGTTCGCGATTCTCCAGTACCCGCCCGCTGAAATCCTTGACGTCCTTGGGCAGTATGATCTGCGCGCTCACTGCCTCGGGGAACGGCCCCTTGAAGGTGATGTCGGAAATCTCCTGCGCGGTCTTGTCATCGTCTCCGAAGGTCGGCGTGCGGCTGGACCCGTCCGGCAGGGTCAGGCGGATCGCCGCCGCCGTCGCGCGGGGGATGGGCGCGGCGAAGCGGACATAGCTGTCCTGCACCGGGTTGCATCCGGCGCGCGGATTGACGCGGGGGCACTCGAACCGCGCCGTGAACGCCTTGCGCACGGTGAAGTCGAATCGCTGGTCGCGCCCGGCCTGCTTGCCATGCGCGTCGGCGATATGCGCGTCCCACACCAGCGCCATGTCGCGGCCCGGCGGCAGCGGACGGCGGCACTGAACTGCGACGATTTGGGCCAGTATTTTCGCGCGATCGGTGCCATTTGCAGACAATTTGGCGGGCAAACCGGCATTTTCGAGGAAGTTTCGCAGATACCAATTGTTCTCGCCAAGGCCCGTCAGCACCTGTTCGGACGTTTTGGCGGGCAGCACGTCCAGCGCGATCCGCTCGCCGATGCCGTCCACCGCGCAATAGCCATAGGCGCCCACGGACCGCAGGTCCGGCGCGACATTGGTGGCGACCAGGAACACCTGGCCTTCCTCGATATCGCCATAGCCGCCGGCCAGCACTGCCCGCGCGGACGGGCCGCCCGTGTCGATCGTGAAGCTGCGCGTGCCGCCGATCGCGACGCCGCGCGCGCTTGCCAGGCTGTCGCGCAGGGAGACCTTGCAATTGAGGCCGCCGGGAAGGGCACGTTCAAATTCAAAGACATAGGTTTGCTGATCGACCCAGCGGCCGGTCGCCGGGACCGGGCATTCCAGCGTGGCGGGCGCGGTCGCGCGCGGGTCGCCCAGCGGCACCATCGCCTCGGAAAAGCGCAGGGTGAACCGCTCGATCGCGCCGCTGCGCGGGTCGCCCGATCCGGGAACCGCCAGCGTCACCTGCGGCGCGACGTCGCTGACCGCCGCGACCGGCAGCAGGCCCAGCATCATCACCAGCAGCAGCCTGAAAAAGCGCGTCATGCCCGTCTCCCCGTCTCCTGCCGCCTATCTGCGCGCTACCGGGCGGGGCTGTCCAGCGGGGACATGAATCCAACAGTTGGAAATGGGCAAATACCGCCGACTTGCACACACTTCGCCGCGAACATCATCCTCTGGCAAAGGCGATATACAGCGCCCGCAACCGCCCCGCGACCGGCCCCGGCTTTCCGCCGCCCACCGCCTGCCCGTCTATCTCCACGACCGGCACGACGAACGTCGATGCGCTGGTGATGAACGCCTCCTTCGCCGCCAGAGCCTCCGCAACGCTGAACGCCCGCCGCTCCAGCCTCAACCCCTGCTCCGCCGCCAGCGCCCGCACCGCTGCGCCGGTGCATCCCGGCAGCGCCGCATGGGAATCCGGCCGCGTCACCAGCACATCGTCCTGCGTCAGGATGAACGCCGTCGAAGACGCGCCCTCGGTCACCAGCCTGTCCTCGACCATCCACGCTTCCTGGCACCCGGCGGCGGCGGCTTCCCGCTTCGCCAGCACCTGCGCCAGCAACGCCGTGCTCTTGATGTCCCGCCGCGCCCAGCGCAGGTCCGGCATCGTCTTGACCCTGATGCCGGTCCGCGCCGCCGGCAGGTCCTCCAGCGCCTTGTGCTGCACGAACATCACGAGCGTCGGTTCGGTCTCCGGCCCCGGCAGGAAGTCCCGCCCGCCCTCGGTTCCCCGGGTCAGTTGCACATAGACCAGCCCGCTATCCATGCCGTTCCGCCGCACCAGCTCCGCCTGCACGTCCGCCACCTCATCCAAGGTCAGCGGCAATGCGATCTCCAGCTCCCCCGCCGATCGCGCCATCCTGGCGAGGTGCGCGTCATTGTCGATCAGCCGCCCGTCCAGCACCGCCGCCACTTCATAAATGCCGTCGGCGAACAGGAACCCCCGGTCCAGCACCGACACCCGCGTCTGCGCGAGCGGCAGATACTCCCCATTGATATAGGCGATCGCTTCTTCGCTCATGCCGCTTTGCCGCCCAGCAGCTTCTGCCGCCGCCGCTGCACGGAAGACCCGATGCCCAGCGCCTCACGATATTTCGCTACCGTTCGCCGCGCGATATCGAAGCCCTTGTCGCGCAGCAGGTCGACCAGCGTATCGTCGGACAGGATTTTCTTCGGGTCCTCGCCAGCAATCAGCGCTTTGATCTGGCTCTTCACCGCTTCGGCCGACACCGCTTCTCCGCCATCGGATGACTGGATCGAACTGGTGAAGAAATATTTGAGTTCGTAGAGACCACGCGCGCAGGACAGATATTTGTTCGATGTCACCCGGCTGACGGTCGACTCATGCATCTCGATCGCGTCGGCCACCATGCGCAGCGTCAGCGGGCGCAGATGGGCGACGCCCTTGCGGAAAAATTCCTCCTGCTGCTTCACGATCTCGCTCGCGACCTTGATGATCGTCTTCTGCCGCTGGTCCAGCGCCTTCACCAGCCAGTTGGCGCTGGCCAGGCAATCGGCCAGCCACGCCTTCGACGCCTTGTCATGCGCCCCGCCCGCCAGCTCGACATAATAGCTGCGGTTGATCAGCACGCGCGGCAAGGTGGTGGTGTTGATCTCGATCGCCCAGCCTTCCCCCCTTGGAGCCACGAACAGATCGGGTACTACGGCAGGCGCATTTTCGCCGGAAAAGCGCAGGCCGGGCTTGGGATCATAGCCGCGCAATTCCTGGATCATGTCGGCCATGTCCTCCTCATCCACACCGCAAATACGGCGCAGGTGGGGCAGAGCGCCCTTGGCGAGAATGTCCAGATTATCGAGCAGCCGCGCCATGCACGGGTCGTAGCGGTCCGCTTCCTTCGCCTGGATCGCCAGGCATTCGGACAGGCTACGCGCGCCGACGCCAGACGGATCGAATGTCTGGATGACGGCCAGCACCCGCTCGACATCGGCAAGTGGCGCCTTCAGGTCATAGGCGGTCTGCAGCAGGTCCGCCTCCAGATATCCCGCATCGTCGATCTGCCCGATCAATTGCCCAGCAATCACCAGATCGATGCCCGACAGATGCGTTCCCGCCTGCGCCAGCAGATGCTCATGCAGCCCGCCTTCGGGATTGGCGAAGCTGTCGAAATCCGGCGCGTCCTCGCTATAGGCCCCGCCCGGTTCCGCGCCGCCCGCATTCAGCCCCAGCCCGCGCTCGGCGCTTGTTGCCCGGTCGCCGGGGCCATCGTCGATGAATGTCTCGGCGGCATAATCGACATCCAGCGGGCTGTCGGCCGCGCCTAGTCCCTGCGCGATCAGCGTGTCGGCCGACCCTTCCTCCGCCTGCACGGCGGGCGCGTCATAATCGAAGTCGGGCAGGTCCGACATGGGCGTATCCTCGCCGGTCATGGCGGGCGCCTCAAGCAGCGGGTTTTTCTCCAATTCCCCCGCGAGGAACGTCTCGATCTCCAGATTCGACAGCGCCAGCAGGCGGATCGCCTGCTGCAACTGCGGCGTCATCACCAGAGACTGGCTCTGACGGATATCGAGGCGTGGACCGAGCGCCATCGGCTAATGCATCATTATGGCTTGGGGGACGGCCCGGCCATCATCTCAAAGCGAGAAGCTCTCGCCCAGATAGAGGCGGCGGACGTCGGCATTGGCGACAAGCTCGGTTGGGCTTCCGGCGAAAAGCACGCGGCCATCGTAGATGATGCAGGCGCGATCCACGATTTCCAGCGTCTCGCGGACATTATGGTCGGTAATCAGCACGCCGATGCCGCGTGTCTTGAGCTGCCGCACCAGATCGCGAATGTCGGCGATCGACAGCGGATCGATGCCTGCGAACGGCTCGTCCAGCAGCACGATCGACGGATTGGCGGCCAGCGCGCGGGCGATTTCGCACCGCCGCCGCTCACCACCCGACAGCGCCATGGCGGACGAGTCGCGCAACCGCACCAGTCCGAATTCCTCCAGCAACTGCTCCAGCCGTTCTGACCGGGCAGCGGTATTCGGTTCCGCCAGCTCCAGCACGGCGCTGATATTCTGCTCGACCGTCAGGCCGCGAAAGATCGATGTTTCCTGCGGCAGATAGCCGATTCCCAAGATCGCGCGGCGATACATGGGCAACGCCGTAATGTCCGCGCCGTCCAGCAATATGCGCCCGCTGTCGGGCCGAACCAGGCCCATGATGGAATAGAAACAGGTGGTCTTGCCCGCGCCGTTGGGGCCCAGCAGGCCAACAACCTCGCCCTTGCCGACAGTCAGCGACACATCCGCCAGAACGGCGCGCCGCTCATAGCTTTTGGCAATGGAGATCACCGACAAGCCGTCGCTCACTTCCTGCGGAGCGGGCGTTGCAGGACGGTCGACGGTAGCGAGGTCGTTCATGACCATTCCCTTGGCTTACATTGTTCCGGACGGCGAAGGCTCGAAATCCATGGCTGCGGGCCCAATCTGGCAAGCTTTGTGCATGGGGAAAACCCCCGGGCACCAATTAATTGCGAAAATTCGCGAAAACCGGGCGCTTGGCTTCCGTTACTGGGTTCTCTGCGGCACGGAGAAGGTACCCGACACCCGGCCGGAAGAGCTGGAGGAGGGGGTGGCTGCCGATCTGCCGTCCACCGTGGACCGGCCGGTCGTCAGGTCGATGACCAGCCGCCCACCCGTCAGCCGGTTTGATCCCTGATTCAGCTCGACATTGCCCAACATGGTAATCAGGCGGCGGTTGAGGTCATAGATGCCAACATTGCCGCGCGCGGTCTCATTGCCCTTTACCACCACGACATTGCCGGATGCGTCGATTCGGTCGACCGTTACATTGCTGGTTGCCGATCCACTGGAGGGATTGGTGCTTTTGGGCGCATTCGGATCATTTTTGTAGGCGACGGTCATGCGCGCGGCGTTCAGGTTGAGGCCCGCCTGCGTCACCTCAACATTGCCGGACAACACGACTCGGTCGGAGCGATCCTGCACTTCGATACGATCCGCACTGAAATTGACCGGCGCGTTGCTGTCATGATTCTTCATGATCTGCGCCTGGGCCGCGCCGCCTGCGAAGAGCGTGGACGCCATCAGAAAGGAGGAAAGGGTGCGGTTCATCGTCAGCGCCCTTTGAGGCCATTTTGTTCAATGCGCAAGCGCGCGCGACCGTTCAGCGTCACTGTCTTGCCGGCCATGTCCGCCTCCAGATGATCGGCCGTAAACGTGCCTACGGGCATGCGTCCGTCCACCCGGCCTTGGCTGCGCATCGTTCGTTCCTTCAGGTCGATGTTCACGTCGCGGGTCGTCAGGCGATATCCGCCTGCGGATTGGAATTGCACCGGCCCGTCGATCGCGACCTTCTCGGTCTGCATATCGTAGCGGCCCTTGCGGGCATCAAGGACGGCTGGGCCATCCGACAGCAATATACGCGCCGACATCTCGTTAAGGTCGACCAGGGGGACGGCGGAGGTTTTCTGCACGGCTGATCCCGCACGCAGGGAAAAGGGCTGCCCCTTGCTGTCCTCGCCGCGATACAGTGCCTCAGTCACCCGCATGCGTTCCTTGGCGACCTCAACCTTTTTCTTGTCGAGAACGAAGCTGACCTCGCCACTGTTCGAAAAGGGCGCGATGGCAAGGAAGGCGGAGAGGACGCCTATGCCCACGGGTAACGCGCCTTTCAGGAACGTCACCAGCCGGTCATGGCTGCCGCCGGGCAGCGCCCAGTGATGGCGCGCATTCCGCTGCTGTTCCGCCTGAAGGGACACGAGCCGGCCTCTTTTACATATGCGCGAAAATATCGGTTTCCGGCCAGCCGGCCAGATCGAGCATCGCGCGGTGGGGTAGAAAATCGAAGCAGGCCTGCGCAAGTCCGGCGCGGCCTTCACGCTCCAGACGGCGGTCCAACTCTTCCTTCAGCAGGTGCAGGTAGCGCACATCGGACGCCGCATAATCCTTTTGGGCGTCAGACAGCGCAGGCGCGCCCCAGTCGGAACTTTGCTGCTGCTTGCTGATGTCTTGGCCCAGCAATTCGCGAACCAGTTCCTTCAGGCCATGCCGGTCGGTGTAGGTGCGGATCAGCCGCGAGGCGATCTTGGTGCAATAGACCGGCGCGGCCAGAACGCCCAGATAATGGTGAAGCGCGGCAATGTCGAAACGGCCGAAATGAAAGAGCTTCAGCCGATTGGGGTCGGCCATGATGGCTTTCAGGCGCGGCGCGGCATAGCTGCTGCCTGGCGCGAAACGGACCAGATGCTCGTCTCCCTTGCCGTCGCTGATCTGGACGACGCACAGGCGATCACGGGGGGTTATGAGGCCCATGGTCTCCGTATCCACGGCGACCGAACCCTCGGTCAGGATGCCCTCAGGCAAGTCTTCTTCATGAAAATACACTGTCATTGGCTTTCCTTTAGAGGGCCGCGCGTGACAACTCAATGAACGGTTTTTGTCGTTTCGGTGTATGGATGTGGAGAGCCAGGTTTGGGCCAGCCGGATCGGTCCGTCCGCGCGACAGGGGCAAAACATAGGATAAAGCTGGCGAAAATGCCGAAAATCATTCGCCCTGGGCCGGAAAACTGTTTATACTGAGTCCCAAACCGTATTTCTGCGGCGGATTCTTCATGTCTTTTCGTCCGACATGGTTATCCGGATTTTTCGGCGGGCGATGCGAAAGTGACTAACAGGGCATGAGTTTTGACAGAGGTCGCCGCGGGCGCGGCAAGGACAAGCGGGACGGTTTCGGCGACGAGAATTTCTATTCCGACCAGGGTAGCGGTGGCGGTGGATTCCGTGGCGGCGGTTTTGGTGATCGCGGCGGTTTCGGCGGTGGTGCTGGCGGCGGCGGCTTCGGTGATCGGGGCGGCTTTGGCGGCGGCGGCGGCGACCGTGGTGGTTTCGGCGGTGGCGCAGGCGGCGGCGGTGGATTCCGCGGCGGTGGTGCTGGCGGCGGCGGTGGTGGTCGCGGCATGCCTGCCCAGGTCGTTGGCGAAGGCAAGGGCGTCGTCAAATTCTTCAACGGGCAGAAGGGCTTCGGCTTCATCGTTCGCGACGATGGCGGCGAAGACGTGTTCGTGCACATCAGCGCCGTGGAGCAGGCTGGCCTGACTGGCTTGGCCGAGGGACAGCCGCTCGGTTTCACCTTGGTCGATCGCGGCGGCAAGGTGTCGGCGACGGATCTGGTGATCGATGGTGAGCCGCTTCCGGTCACTGATCGTGGTCCGCCGCGTGAAGCGCGCGAACCGCGCGCTGGCGGTTTCGGCGGTCCGGCCGGTGGCGACCGTGGTGGCCCGCAGCGTCAGCTTACGGGTGAAAAGTCCAGCGGTACGGTCAAGTTCTTCAACGCCATGAAGGGTTTCGGCTTCATTCAGCGTGATGACGGGCAACCGGATGCATTCGTGCACATCAGCGCCGTCGAGCGCGCAGGCATGAGCGCCCTCAATGAAGGCGACCGTCTCGATTTCGAGCTGGAGGTTGATCGTCGCGGCAAGTACGCCGCTGTCAATCTGGCCCCGAAAGCCGACTGAACGGTCTGACATAATGAAAAAGGGCCGCCAGAAATGGCGGCCCTTTTTGTATCTGCCTCCGGTGAACCGGCGGGAGAAGCATAGCTTCTTCCGCCAGTCTGACGATTATCCTTTGCGGCCGGCTTCGAACAGGAACCATGCGCGCTCTTCGGCCTGATCGGTCCAGTCGTCGATAATGCCTTCGGTCGCGTTGTCGCCTGCCTCGGTGGCCGCCGCCTTGGCCGCACGCAGCGACTCGACGAGCGCCAGATTGTCCTGGCGCAGCTCCTCCAGCATGTCTTCAGGGCTGACATAGTCGGCATCATTATCCGTCACCGTCTGATGGCGGCTGATATCGCCTATGGAACGCAGGGTCGTGTTGCCGGTCTTGCGCACGCGCTCCGCGATCAGGTCGGTCGTGCCAAGGATCTGCGTCGCCTGATCGTCGAACATCAGATGATAGTCGCGGAAGTGCGGGCCTGACACATGCCAGTGAAAGTTCTTGGTCTTGAAATACAGCGCATAGCTGTCCGCCAGAACGCCATTAAGCGCCTCCGCGACGGATTTGGTGGCGTTGCTTTTCAAATCTGTTGGCGTCTTGAGCTGCTGCGCGGTCATCATGTCCTCCTGGGTGCGAAAAGGTTTCGCCTACACAATGATCATTTAGCAAGTTGGTGCCATGAACGGGAGCAGAAACGCGGAGAAAAATTCGCTCTGCCTGATCGCTTCGCTCGATAAGACGCGGATCAGACGAGGCCGAGCGCTCCAAGTCCGGTGATCGCGCCGATGACAAGCAACAGGGCTCCGCCAATTCGCCGGATCCAGCGCAGTGGCAGGGCCAGGAAAAATTGTGATTTTAACAGGACGACGGGGACGCAGGCGAGGGCCATGCCGATGCCCGCGCCGATCGCCGTGAGCGCGGGGTTGGCACTGCGTGCTGCGATCGCCGCAGTCAGGAACTGCGCGCTGTTGCCGAACGCCAGAATGAAGATGCCCAGCCCGCCGGTAAGAAACGGTCCGATGCGCCAGCCGGCCAGGAGGTCCGGCCGCTTGACCGGCATAAACAGTCCAAATCCGCCGGAAAGAAGGGCCAGGCCGAAAAGCAGCGTCCGGGCGTCGGGGCCCACGACCTTGGAAAGCAGTCCGCCGGCCACGGCGGAAAGGGCGGCGTTGACAAAAGCGGCAAGGGTAATGCCGGCGATCAATTGGCCTTGCGCGCGATAGCGTACCGACAGCGCCAGCGTCAGCACCTGACAGCGATCACCCATCTCTACGAGGAGACAGGCCAGCAGGGCCGTCAGCAGCGCGTCCATGCCATGCAGCGGGCGTCAGGCGCCCATGCGCACCGACATCGCGGCGAGATAGGCGGTGTTGATCTCCGGGCTTGCCTGCTCGCACCCCGCCGCATCGCGCATTAGGTCGAGATAGGAGAGAACCACGGGGCCATGTCCGTTCAGCGCAAGCGCGGATTCGAGCATCGAAGCAAGCCGCTCCACCGGCTCCAGGCCGTAGGTACGGGCAATATGGCGGATGCCGTCCACTTCCTCGCAGGTGCGGGCAAGGCTGATATGGCCCCGCTGCGCCGCCAGCGAATCAATGCGGTTCACAATGTCCGTCCGGACCATCAGCATGGCATCATGTTTCATTGGCACCCCCGCCATTTCCCTGAATGCGATCCTGCGCCATCATGGTTAAGAGAGGGTAAAGAAGCCCTGATTTGGTGGGGAAATCCTCCTTTGGTTCTGGTCGGAACTTGACAGGGCCGGGAATCTGCAGCAATGGGCTGCGCAGAAGCGGGGCGGTCCCATAGGGCCGCCTTTATTTTTCGACAGATTTTTCAAGGATTAGGCCATGGCGAAGCCAGCCACCGTCAAGATCAGACTCGTCAGCACTGCCGAGACCGGATTCTTCTACGTCACGAAGAAGAATCCCCGCACGAAGACGGAGAAGTTCAGCTTCAAGAAATATGACCCCGTCGTGCGCAAGCATGTCGAGTTCAAGGAAGCCAAGATCAAGTAAGCGCCGCCGGCCTTCGGGCTGGCTGGACTTGCCTGCGATGATGAAAAAGGCCCGCTCCGGCATACGGAGCGGGCCTTTTTGCATGGGCGCCGCTCCGGTTTCCCGGAGCGGCGTAGGCTTCGTCAGTTACCGACCGGCTGCGCGTCCGTCCGGCGCACGACGATGGTCGAGGAGCGGGGCGCCGCACCCGCCACCGGCCAGGCGCCTTCGGGATGCTGGATGTTGATGAAGAAGGTCTTCAAGTCCGGCGTATAGGCGATGCCCGTAATCTCGCAGCCCGTGGGGCCGACGAGGAAGCGCTTCGACAGCTTGCTGGTTTGGTCGATATGATACATCGAATTGTTGCCGAACACGTCGAGCAGCGTCTTGCCGGTCACGCCGGACGTGCTGGTGATCGAATGGTCGGTCTGGACCCACAAGCGGCCCTTGGGATCGATGCGCAGGCCATCAGGGCTGGAGAAGGTGTCGCCATTGATGTTGCCGACCAGATTGGCGTTGCCGCCATTGGCCGCGCTTTCCGACGGATCGCCGGCAAGCAGGAAGATTTCCCAGGTGAAGGTCGTCGCCAGCGGCGAGTTTCCATTTTCCTTGAACTTGATGATGCTGCCGTTGCGGTTGACGGTGCGCGGGTTGGCGGCATCGGCGACCTGGCGGCTGCTGTTGTTGGTGAGCGTGCAATAGACCGCGCTGTTGTCCGGCGCGACAGTCAGCCATTCCGGACGGTCCATGATGGTGCCGCCGGCGACGCGGGCAGCGGCCTGCGTCTTGATCAGCACATCGGCCTGTGTGGCGAAGTTCACGGTGACCGGGGTCGTTGTGCCCTGGCTGACATTGCCCGGGTCGGTCGCCCCGGTGACCAGGCCGTTCTTGCCCTGCGTCAGTTCACGCCATTCGCCTGATCCGTCCGCATTGAAACGGGCGACGTACAGCGTGCCGCTGTCCAGCAGGTCGGCGTTGGCGGTGCGACTGGTCGTCGAATAGGCGGCCGACGCGACGAACTTGTAGATGCAGCCCGGCGTCGTATCATCGCCCATGTAGAAGGCGACCCGGTTGCTGCTGTCCGCCATATAGGCGACATTCTCATGGCTGAACCGGCCCATGGCGGTGCGCTTCTTGGGCAGGCTGGCCAGTTCGGCATAGGGGTCCAACTCGACGACCCAGCCATAGTCGTTGGCGGGCTGTGTCGGGTCGAGATAGTTGCTCGTCGTCTCTTCGCAGGTCATGTAGGTGCCCCACGGCGTGCGGCCGCTGGAGCAGTTGTTGAGCGTGCCCTTGATGCTCGCCGACAGCGAGGACGCGGCCGGGCCGCTCGGCGTGTAAACGTCGTTGCCGGTGTAGCGCTTGTTATACTTCGACCCGGCCTTGACGGCCCATTTGCCGTCGCCGCCCTTAGCAACTTCGATCACCGAGACGCCCACAGCCGAAAGCGCAAGCGCCTTCTGTTCGGCGGTTGCGGTTGCGGCATTGTAGCTGCCGGATAGGAGGATATTGAAGTCGGCGATTTCATGGTTGATCGCCAGCAGGCCGCCCGCATTGGGATCGACGCCGACCAGCTCATAGAATTCCATGCCGTCATGATTGCCGCCGGCCTGCTTCTCGGTCTCGCTGGAGGGCTGGAAGCTGCCCTTGTAACCGGGCGCGCCTGCCTCGACGACATCGCCTGCGGAAAACAGCACGTCCACCGTGTAACCGGCCGGAACCGTGACCTTGTCCTCGCGGCTCATGGCAACGGGGGTGAAGGCGATCGCATAGCTCGCGGTCGGCGTGGGGGTGGGAGCCGGGGTCGGCGTCGGCGCCGGGGTGGAGGTGCCGTCGTCGGAACCACAGGCGGAAAGCGCGCCCATCATCGGCAGGATCGAAAGGCCCAGCAGGCCGTTTTTCAAGATCGTGCGGCGGCCCGGATTGTTGGCGATGATCTCTTCCAGGCTCTGGCCCGGCAGATCAATGGTCGGCTCCAGCGCGCGCCACGGAGCGCGCGCTTCATCGGTAATGTAGGACATGGCATTCCCCCTGACAGGAAAGGTTGCAACCGGGCGGTTGCCCGGTTCGCGGGAACGGCATTGGCAGGGGGACATGACGGGAAGCTGACGGGACCGTGTCGTTTCGCGGACATCCGCGTTACATTTATGCGTCTATCCCGGAAGAGCGTTCGAGCAGGCCGTTTACCACATCGATGAACTTCATCACGGATATGGGTTTTGAGACATAGGCTTCCGCTCCGGCGTCGCGGATCTGGTCCTCGTCGCCTTTCCCGGCATAGGCGGTGACGGCCATCACCGGCACCGGCGACAGGGTCTCGTCCTTCTTGAGCGACATGATCAGGTCCAGGCCGCTGACATAGGGCATGTGAATGTCCATGATGATCAGGTCGGGCTTGAACGACCGGGCCTGGTCCAGCGCCTCGCGGCCGTCCGATATGCCCAGCGCTTCATGATTATGGACACGCAGAAGATCGCAGAAAAGTTTGAGATTGAGTTCGTTGTCCTCGACAACGAGCACGCGCTTTGTCACCAGTTGCTCCGGATTTATCGACCCGTTGAAGGCCGTACTGGATGCTCCCCGACAAGACAAATGGCAAGATTGCCGATCCCTACACACTGGCCCTGCTTGCGCTTGGCTGGCTGCTGTCCGACAAACGTCGCGCGGATCGCCTGCTGTCCCTGACGGGACTCGATGCGGAGGGGTTGCGTCAGGGCGTGGGCGACCCGGCGGTCCTTGACGCGGTGCTCGGCTTCCTCGAAAGCCACGAGCCCGACCTGGTGGCATGTGCGGAGGCGGTCGGCGCTTCCCCATCCGATCTGGTCAATGCACGCAGGACCCTTGGCGCATGAACCGGCCGTTGATCATTACCGACTGTGACGAAGTGCTGCTCCACATGGTCGTGCCGTTCCGCGCCTGGCTGGACGAGACGCATGACGTGCATTTCGACATGCGCGGTCAGGAATTCACTGATGCGCTGCGGCACAAGAGCAGCGGCGTTCTGGTCGAGCGCGAACTGATATGGACCTTGCTCGTCGAATTTTTCGACACGGCGATGGACCGCCAGCTGCCGATCACCGGCGCGCTCGAAGCGCTGGCGAGCCTGTCGGAGGTCGCCGACATCGAGGTGCTGACGAATATCGGCGAGGCACAGCATCTGGGACGCATAGAACAGTTGCGAAAACTTGGCGTCCATCACCGCGTTCATTGGAATCAAGGGGGCAAGGGTCCACCGCTCGCCGCCATCGTCGCGGATCGCAAGCCCAGCATCGCCTTCTTCATCGACGACCTTGGCATCCACCACCGCTCGGTCGCCGAACATGCGCCGGATGTGTGGCGCCTGCACATGATCGGTGAGCCGGAGATCGCAGAGAAGGTGCCGTCCGGCGACTTCGCGCATGCCCGGATCGATGACTGGGCCAGTGCGGAAGTCTGGATCAGGGAACGGATCGCCGAAGGGCGGCCACAAGCCGCTTGACCCCTGCAAACCCCGTGCGCATGGACAGCATATGAGCAGCATCGACGCCCGCATCGCCGAACTCGGCATCACCCTTCCCCAGCCGGCCGCGCCGGTGGCATCCTATGTCCCGGCGGTTGAGGTTGGCGGCCTCCTCTATATTTCGGGGCAGGTGTCCTCGAAGGACGGAGCGCTCCTGACCGGCCGCCTCGGCGAGGACCGGGATCTGGACTATGGAACGGACGCCGCGCGCCAGTGCGGCCTGATGCTGATCGCGCAGATGAAGGCGGCGCTCGGGTCGCTGGACCGGGTGGAGCGCATCGTGAAGCTAGGGGCCTTCGTCAGCAGCGCGCCGTCTTTCACCGATCAGCCCAAGGTCGCCAATGGCGCGTCGGACCTGATGGTGTCTGTCTTCGGCGACGCCGGCAAGCATGCCCGCAGCGCCGTCGGCGTGCCCGTTCTGCCGCTGGGCGCGGCGGTTGAGATCGACGCCATTGTTGCCGTTCGTCCGGCTTGATTCCCTTTTCTCTCCCGCGCCGGATCAGGCGCGGGTCGCTTTCCTGATCGCGCAGCCTTTCGCCCATCGCGGTCTGCACGGCCCGGGCCTCATCGAAAACAGCCTGGCCGCTTTCGACGCCGCCATCGCCCAGGGCTACGGCATGGAGTGCGATGTGCAGGCCAGCCTGGATGGCGTGGCCTTCGTCTTCCACGACGCCGACCTTGACCGCCTGACGGCAGAGAAGGGGCGGCTCGGCGATCGCACCGCGAATCTGCTCGATGCGGTGGTCCTTTCCGGCACGCAGGAATGTCTGCCGAGGCTGGACACCCTGTTGCACCGGATCGACGGCCGCGCGCCGCTGCTGATCGAGGTGAAGGCGCCGACGCGCAACATCGTCCGCATATGTCGCGCGACCCGCCGCGCTTTGGAGGGGTATCGCGGGCCGGTCGCCATCATGTCCTTCAATCCGCTCGTGGCCGCATGGTTCAGGCTGGAAGCGCCGCATATCGTGCGCGGACTCGTTGTGACGGAAGAGGACAAGCACGGGCTGCGTGGCAAAATCGAACGGACCCTTGCCCTTTGGAAGGCGAAACCCGATTTCCTTGCCTATGATATCCGCGACCTGCCTTCGCCCTTTGCCGCCCGCGCCCGAAAGCGGGGCTTGCCCGTGCTGACCTGGACTGTGCGCAATGCGGCGGCGGAGGCGGTGGCCTTCGCCCATGCCGACGAAAGCATCTTCGAGATTCCCGGCGATGTCTGATGCCTCGGTGACCGCGCGGGTCGCGGGCGGCGTTCGGGAGGTGCCGAAGGATCAATGGGATGCCTGCGCCGGGCATGGCAATCCCTTCGTCTCCCATGATTTCCTGTCGATCCTAGAGGAATCGGGCAGCGTCGGGCCGGACACCGGCTGGCAGGCGCTGCCGCTGCTGATCGACGGCGCGGACGGCCGACTTGCCGCCGCCATGCCTGCCTATGCCAAGACACACAGCCAGGGCGAATATGTGTTCGATCATGGCTGGGCGGACGCCTGGCATCGGGCAGGCGGTCAATATTATCCGAAGATCCAGATTGCCGCGCCTTTCTCCCCCGTGCCGGGGCCACGCATTCTTCTACGCGATCCGGACATGGCCGCAGCGCTGATCGCGGCGGCGGAAACGCTGGTGGATCGCAACGAACTCTCCTCTGCCCACGCGACCTTCGTGGAGGAAGCGCAGATCCCGATGTTTGAGGCGGCGGGCTGGCTGATCCGCGAAGACAGCCAGTTCCACTGGACCAATCGCGGCTATGCGACGTTCGAGGATTTCCTCGCCGAACTGTCCAGCCGTAAGCGCAAGGATATCCGCAAGGAGCGGGAGAGGGCGGTCGAGGGCCTGGAAATCCTCCATCTGACCGGCGGCGATCTTCAGGAAAGCCATTGGGACATCTTCTGGCGTTTCTATCAGGACACCGGCGCGCGCAAATGGGGGCATCCCTATCTGACGCGGTCCTTCTTCTCGCTATTGGGGGAGCGGATGGCCGACCGGACGCTGCTGATGTTCGCGATGCGGGATGGGCAGGCTATTGCGGGCGCGCTCAACATGATTGGCGGGGACACGCTCTACGGCCGCTATTGGGGATGCACGGAGGAGGTGCACTTCCTGCATTTCGAGCTATGCTATTATCAGGCAATCGACGTCGCCATCGCCCGCGGCCTGGCGCGGGTGGAGGCGGGCGCGCAGGGCGGACACAAGCTGGCCCGCGGCTACAGCCCCGTGCCGACATGGTCGGCGCATTATATTCCCAACCCCAGCTTCCGCCGCGCTATCGCCCAGTTCATCGAGCAGGAGCGGGCCGGCGTCCAGCAGGACCGGCTATGGCTTGAGGAACGCGCGCCGTTCAAGAAGGTTTAGGCGGCGCGGCGTCCTGTCTCGGCGAGGAAAGCGCGTGCAAGGCGCTGGGCCTCGGCGATTTCACGGCCCGACATTTCCTCGGCCACGTCGGACCGGCAATATTGCGCTTCTTCCATGCCGCGCACGGCGGCCAGGTTGAACCATTTATGCGCTTCGATCAGGTCGATGTCGACGCCGGTGCCGCAGCTATAGGCCATGCCCAGGTCGTAACAGGCGTCGGCGCATCCGCCGGCCGCTTCGGCCATCCGGCTCGCCAGCAGAAATTCTGCACTCTTGATGCTGATTCCCATGATCTCTCAAAACCCCCACAATGGATTACCAATTCACGGTTGCGACCATTGCTATCCCGCAAGTGCGAAATTCGCTTCGAGACGATAAAAAATGGTTAACAACACGGTGGGATGAGGGGCGGAGTCTACGACTTTGGTAGCGTTCGAGGGTTAATGGCCTTTTATCAGGGCTTTGTGATTCAGAGTAGATCGACGGCGATATTGTCGATCAGGCGCGTGCCGCCCATCCGTGCGGCTGCGAGCAGGCGGCCGGGGCGATCCAGTACAGGCAGATTTTCGAGCGTTTCCGCGTCGCGAAGCTCGACATAGTCGATGGGACCGAAGCCGGCGGCGGCAAGAGAATCGACGGCGTCTGCAAGCACCCTAGCGACAGTCTCGCCGCCGGCTATCCGCCGGGCCGCGTCGTTCAGCGCCTTCGGCAGCGCGACGGCGGCGGCACGCTGCTCAGCGGACAGATAGACATTGCGGGAGGAGAGGGCGAGGCCGTCGTCCGCGCGACGAGTGGGGACGCCAATGATGTCCAGCGGCTGGTTCAGGTCCGCGACCATCCGGCGGATCACGGCGAGTTGCTGGTAATCCTTCTCTCCGAACAGGGCGACATCGGGCCGGACCTGGTTGAATAGCTTGGTTACGACCGTCGCCACCCCGTCGAAATGGCCGGGGCGGGCGGCCCCGTCCAGTTCGTCGCTGACGCCGCTGACCGAAATGTTCGATGCGAAGCCCGCCGGGTACATGACATCGACTGTTGGCGCCCACAGGATGGCGACCTCGGCCTCTTCCAGCATCGCAGCATCGCGCGCTTCCTGGCGGGGGTAAGCGTCCAGATCCTCATTGGGCCCAAACTGCTTGGGATTGACGAAGATCGACACGACCACATGGTCGGCGCGGCTCCCGCCCTCCGCCACAAGCGACATATGCCCTTCATGCAGCGCCCCCATGGTGGGGACGAGGGCGATCGAACTGCCGTCGGCGCGCAGGCCGGAAATGGCGGCGCGGAGCGAGGTCAGGTCACGGATGATTTGCACGCGGGCCGAGCCTCCGATAAGGGCGTTGGTCTGGCGACCTGCTAGGCAGCCTCCATGGCGCCGGTCAAGGTTCGGCGGCAAAATCCGGGGCTAATTTCTGGGGAACACACGGTCCAATGGCGAATCCGCATGTCATAACCTTCGCCAATGAAAAGGGCGGCACCGGCAAGTCCACCACCGCCGTTCATACTGCGGTCGCGCTGTCCGCGCTGGGTTATGACGTTGGCATCATCGATCTCGATCCCCGCCAGCGCACCGTCACCCGCTATATGGAAAACCGCGCGGAAACGTCGCGCCGCCGGAGCATCGGTCTTCCCACACCCGCCTTCGCGGTATTGAAGGGCGACAGCGTCGAGGCGCTGGAGGCCGAGTGCGCGGAGATCGGCGAGGGCAAGGATTTCCTCATCGTCGACACGCCCGGCCGTGACGATCCGATGGCCCGTGCGATGGCGGCCAAGGCGAACACGCTGGTGACGCCGATCAACGACAGCTTCGTCGATTTCGACCTGATCGGTCAGGTCGATCCGGAAACCTTCAAGGTGAAGCGCCTCAGCTTCTATTCCGAACTGATCTTCGAGGCGCGCAAGGAGCGGGCGAAGAGCGACGGCGTGTCGATCGATTGGGTCGTGCTGCGCAACCGCGTCCAGCATCATGATGCGCGCAACAAGAAGCGGGTCGGCGACGCGCTGATGGAACTGTCCCGCCGCGTCGGCTTTCGCGTGATCCCCGGCCTCTCGGAGCGCGTGATCTTCCGCGAACTGTTCCCCTCGGGCCTTACCCTGCTCGACAAGGGGCATCTGGGCGACCTTGGCATCAGCCATATCGCCGCGCGGCAGGAACTGCGCGAGATGGTCGCCGGATTCGCCCTGCCCACCGTCGCCGACCGCGAGGAGCTGGGCGCAGCCTGATGGGCATATTCGCGATGCTCCTGATTGGCTTGGCCGGCTGGCTGGTCTGGACAGGACGGCTGCAGCGGATGAGCGCCAAGGACGGCATGGCGCTTGGCCTCGCCATCGTCGGCGCGGTCATGGCGGCGAAGGGCAGGCCGATCATCGGCGCCGTGCCGCTCGTCCTCTCGGCCGGCTACTTCGCCCTTCGCGTCCGCCGAAAGCCTCGCCTCTCGCCCAAAACCGGGACGAAACCGGCCCCGCCCGCGGCCAACGACGCTGTTGTGGAGGCGAGCGCCCTGCTAGGTCTGCCGCGCGATGCCGATGCGGACGCGATTCGTGCCGCGCATCGCCGCCTGATAGCCTCCGTGCATCCCGACCGGGGTGGAACCGAAGCACTGGCCGCCAAGATCAATGCCGCGCGGGATACCCTGCTGAGGCATCATGAAAACGCCAAAGGGTCGCGCTAAGCTGTTCACAGCCCGAAATGGGCATCCCATCCAGAGACTAGGACGATCTATGACGCACACCTTCCACCCGACTTCCCTGCGCGAATATGACATCCGTGGTATCATCGGCGAAACGCTGGGCGAGGCGGACGCCTATGCCATCGGGCGCGGGTTCGGCACGCTGATCGGCCGCGCGGGCGGAAGCAAGGTGGCGGTGGGCTATGACGGCCGTGTCAGCTCGCCGATTTTGGAAGCGTCGCTGGTCAAGGGCCTGAACGACAGCGGCATCCATGTCGTGCGGATCGGCGAAGGCCCGACCCCGATGCTCTATTATGCCGAAGCCGTGCTGGACGTGGACGGCGGCATCGAGATCACCGGCAGCCATAATCCGTCCAACTATAACGGCTTCAAAATGGTGTTCCAGCACCGTCCTTTCTTCGGCCAGGATATTCAGGGCCTCGGCAAGATGGCGGCCGCCGGCGACTGGGACGAGGGCACGGCGGGCAGCGAGACCGTCGACATCATGGACCGCTACGTCGCGCGGCTGATGGAGAATTTCGACGGTGCGGCCTATCGCATCGGCTGGGACGCGGGCAATGGCGTTGCCGGTCCGATCGTCGAGAAGCTGATCAAGCTGATCCCGGGCGAGCACTACACGCTCTTCACCGATGTCGACGGCAACTTCCCGAACCATCATCCCGATCCGACCGAAGAAAAGAATCTGAAGGACTTGAAGGCGCTGGTCGCTGAGAAGAAGCTCGACTTCGGCGTGGCGTTCGACGGCGACGGCGACCGCATCGGCGCGATCGACGGCGAGGGCAGGGTGATCTGGGGCGACCAGCTCCTCTCCATCTATGCCGAGCCTGTGCTGAAGGAACTGCCGGGTTCGACCATCATCGCGGACGTGAAGGCCAGCCAGGCGCTTTATGACCGGATCGCGGAACTGGGCGGCAAGCCGCTGATGTGGAAGACCGGCCACAGCCTCATCAAGTCGAAGATGAAGGAAACCGACAGCCCGCTCGCCGGCGAGATGAGCGGCCATGTCTTCTTTAAGCACCAATATTACGGGTTCGACGATGCGCTGTATGCGGCGATCCGCCTGATCCGCGCCTCAACCTCGCTGGGCAAGAGCGTCACCGAACTGCGCGGCGCGATGCCCGCCATGGTCAACACGCCGGAAATGCGCTTCCAGGTCGATGAAAGCCGCAAGTTCGCGGTGATCGAAGAAGTGCTGGCGCGCCTTAAAACTGCCGGCGCGACGGTCAACGATACGGATGGCGCCCGCGTCAACACGCCCGACGGCTGGTGGCTGCTCCGCGCGTCCAATACGCAGGATGTGCTGGTTGCCCGGGCCGAAGCGAAGGATGAGGCCGGACTCGCGCGACTCATGGAACAGATCGATTCGCAACTCGCCGAGTCGGGGCTGAAGCGTGGCGCACAAGCGGCGCATTGAGCAGCGGAAAACCGGAAACGAAAAAAGTTCCCATCAAGATGATGAAATTTCCGTTACGGAAAGCGCAGAAAATCGAATGGTTGCAAATTTTGCAACCGTGATTGCGCTTTTCGCATTTGCGAGGAACCCTGCTGCAGCGCACAAAGATCGTGCCTTTCAGGCATCCTCTCCTAAAACTTTCAGCCGCCCTTCGGGGCGGCTTTTTTTTGTCCGCTGGACCCGCGCGCTCTCCAGATGCTTTAGTCTGGCGTTATGACAGCGCCCGTTCCAGCCACCCTGCCCACCGCGCTGACTGACTGGTTTGCGGCGCGGGGATGGACGCCCCGCCGTCATCAGATGGACATGCTGAACGTCGCTCGGGCAGGCCGCCATGCCTTGCTGGTCGCGCCGACCGGGGCGGGCAAGACGCTGGCGGGATTCCTGCCGACGCTGGCTGACCTCATCGACAATCCGGTCGATGGCCTGCACACTCTCTATGTTTCTCCGCTCAAGGCGCTCGCGGTTGATGTACAGCGCAACCTGCTGACCCCGATAGCGGAAATGGACGTGCCGATCCGCGTCGAAACCCGCACCGGCGATACGCCCAGCGACCGCAAGGCCCGCCAGCGCGCCCGCCCGCCGCAAATCCTGCTCACCACGCCCGAATCCCTCTCGCTGCTGCTCAGCTATCCCGACAGCTTCACCCTGTTCGCCAATCTGCGCACCGTGATTGTCGATGAGGTCCACGCCTTCGCCACGCAGAAGCGGGGAGATTTGTTGAACCTCTGCCTCGCCCGGCTGCAGGCGATCAATCCCGCGCTACGCCGCGTCGCCCTGTCCGCCACGGTGTCGGACGTGGACGCCTACCGCGCCTGGCTCGCGCCGGATGGCGATATCGACCTGGTGACGGCGGTGATGGGCGAGGAGGGGGCCGTTCCGCTCATCTCCATCCTGATCCCGGAGGGGCGTGTGCCCTGGTCCGGCCATAGCGGCAAATATGCCGCCGCGCAGGTGATGGCGGAAATCGAGCGGCGGAAAACCACGCTGGTCTTCTGCAACACGCGCGGCCTGGCCGAGCTGATCTTTCAGGAACTCTGGTCGGTCAACGACAAGACGCTCCCCATCGGCATCCATCATGGCAGCCTGTCGCGCGAGGCGCGGCGCAAGGTCGAAAGCGCGATGGCGGCGGGCAAACTGCGCGCGCTGGTCGCGACCGCCAGCCTCGACCTCGGGGTTGACTGGGGTGATGTCGACTGTGTGATCCAGATGGGCGCGCCCAAGGGCAGCTCCCGCCTGCTGCAGCGCATTGGCCGCGCCAATCACCGGCTGGACATGGCGAGCGAGGCCATCCTGATCCCCGGCAACCGCTTCGAATATCTGGAGGCGCGCGCTGCCCTTGACGCGGTCGAGGCGGGCGAACGCGACGCTGACGATTTCCGCGCCGGCGGCCTCGACGTGCTGGCGCAGCATATCATGGGCCTCGCCTGCGCCGCGCCGTTCGAGGAACAGGCGCTGCTGGCCGAGATCCGCTCCGCGCTCCCTTACAGCGCCCTGACCGTCGAAGCCTTCTCCAACGTCCTGCACTTCATTGAGGGCGGCGGCTATGCGCTGAAGGCCTATGACCGATTCAAGCGGCTGGTGCGCGATGCCGACGGAACCTGGCGCGTCTCTCACCCCCGCTTCATCCAGCAGCATCGCATGAACGCGGGCATCATCGTCGATCAGCCGGTGCTGGACGTCCGCTTCGCCAACGGCCGCAAGCTCGGCACGGTGGAGGAAGGGTTCGCCGCGCAACTCGCGCCGAAGGACTGCTTCTTCTTCGCCGGCATCTCGCTGGAGGTGGTGCGCATGGACACCAGCGACCTCATCGTCCGCGCCACCACCCGCCCTGCGCGCATCCCGAGCTGGGGCGGCACGCGCATGGCCATGTCGACCCGCCTCGCCGACCGCGTCCGCCGTTTCCTCGCGAGTCCCGAAGAATGGCATCGCTTCCCGGAGGATGTGCGCGAATGGCTGGAGATGCAGAAGCTGCGCTCTGCCCTGCCGGAACCCGGGCAACTCCTCGTCGAAACCTTCCCCCATGAAGGGCGGCACTATATGGTCGCCTACAGCTTTGAGGGCTGGAACGCACATCAGTCGCTCGGCATGCTGCTCACCCGCCGCATGGACGCGCAGGGGCTGATGCCGGTCGGCTTCGTGTCGAACGACTATTCGCTCGCCGTCTATGGCCTGAAACCCATCACCGATCCCCAGAGCCTGTTCACGCCGGACATCCTCGACCATGAATTTGTCGAATGGGTCGAACAGTCGAGCCTGCTGAAACGCGCTTTCCGCGACGTTGCGGTGATCAGCGGCCTTATTGAGCGCCAGCATCCCGGCAAGCGCAAGACCGGGCGTCAGGTGACCTTCTCAACCGACCTCATCTATGACGTGCTGCGCAAATATGAGCCCGACCATATGCTGCTGAAGGCGGCATGGGCGGACGCCCGCGCACGGATGACGGATGTCGGGCGGCTGGGCGACCTGATCGATCGCGCGGCGGACACGATGCTGCATGTCGATCTGGACCGTGTCAGTCCACTTGCCGTGCCCGTCCTAATCCTGATGGGACGGGAGAGCGTCGCACAGCACGATGTGGACGACGCTTTGCTCATTGAGGCGGAAGCGCTGGTGCAGGAGGCGATGCGGGCGGATTGAACAAAGTCCGCACTCTCCAACCCCGTTCGACACGAACGGTGGTTGTGGTCAGGTGATCAACACAATCCTCACCATGAATCACCTATGGAGTGTCCCGCGAACGTGATACACTGATTCCATAAGATATTTGGGAGGAGGGGTGCCATGTCACGTTTCCGCAAGGCCATAGCTTTCCTAGCGGTCATGATCCCCGCCATCGCTGGCGCACAGGATGCGCCATCCCTTGATCCGGACGATCCCCCCACCCTCGTGCGCACTGGCGCGGACAAGTCGGACCGGATCACCATTCCCATCCGCATTGGCGCGTCGGGACCTTATGATTTCATCGTCGATACTGGGTCCCAGCGCACCGTCCTGTCGCGCGAACTCGCGACGCGCCTGGCGCTTGCCGCCAATGACCGCGTTCGTGTGCTCAGCATGACCGGCGTCAGCGATGTCGACACCGTGACCGTGCCGAACCTGTCCTTCGGCTCCAGCAAGATGACCGCGCTTCAGGCGCCGGTATTTGCGGGCGACCATATCGGCGCGCCGGGGCTGCTGGGATTGGATGGGCTGAAACGCAAGCGGCTGGTGCTGAACTTTCGCACGGGTCAGATGAACATCACCGCCAGCGCACCCTCCGTGAAGCCGCGTGAGGACCCCGATACGATTGTCGTGGAGGCGCGGACGAAGCTGGGACAGTTGATCCTGGTGGATTCGAACGCCGATGGGAAGAAGGTGAATGTCATCCTCGATACGGGGTCGGAATATAGCATCGGCAATGCGGCTTTGCTGAAGAAGCTCGCGCGCAAGAAGCCCGGGGCTTATTCCGGCACGGTGTCGATCACCAGCGTGACGGGCGATCAGCTTATTGGCCAGTGGGGCGTCATCCACCAGATCAAGCTCGGCGGCGTGACCGTAAAGGATGTCCCGGTCATCTTCGCCGAGGCCAGCCCGTTCAAGGAACTGGACCTGCAGGACAAACCGGCTCTGATGCTTGGCATTAATGTTCTGCGCGGGTTCAGCCGGGTTGCGATAGACTTCGGTCGCAGGCGCGTGGACTTCGTACTGCCAGATCAGGGGTCGATAGGTGGCCGGGAACTGGCACTGCTGGATACACCGCAGGTTCAGTCCGCGCCCTGATTAAGCTATGGGAATGTGCTCCTGCGAACGCAGGAGCCTAGGGCCTTGAAGCGCTAAGCCGCCCTGGACTCCTGCTTTCGCAGGAGTACCACCATCCGGCGTGTCCAACACCTAAGCCTGCCAGTCGTCATTCCCCGCGCAGCCCGCCAAATGATCCTTTAGCGCCTCCGTCCGCACAGGACTTCCGCATTTCCGGCATAGCGCATGGCCGCCCGGCGCCAGTCCGTGAGTCACCGCTACCCGTTCATCGAACAGGAAGCAATCGCCCTGCCATCGGCTGTCCGACGCGGGGATGTCCTCCAGATATTTCAGGATGCCCCCTTTCAGGTGATAGACCTCCTCAAATCCCCGCCGCCTGGCGTAAGCGGTGGATTTCTCGCATCGTATGCCGCCGGTGCAGAACATCGCGATCTTCGGCTTGCGGCCCTGCGCGGCAAGATCCTGCGCCAGCTCGTCGAACCAGGCGGGGAAATCGCTGAAGAACCGCGTGCCGGGATCGATTGCGCCTTCAAACGTCCCGATGCCCACCTCATAGCTGTTGCGGGTGTCGATCAGGATCGTGTCGGGGTCAGCGATCAGCGCGTTCCAGTCGCGGGCCTCGACATGCATGCCCGCATTGGCCGCCGGGTCCAGGTCGCCGGCGCGCAGCGTCACGATCTCCGGCTTGACCCGCACCTTCATTTTGCCGAACGGCATGGCCGGCGCCACGGAATATTTGACGTCCAGCTCGGCGCATCCCGGCAATGCGCGGATATGTGCGATCAACCGCGATATGGCGGCCTCTGTGCCGGCAACCGTGCCGTTGATCCCTTCGCGCGCCAGCAACAGCGTTCCCGTGATGCCCTCCTCCAGGCACAGCGCGCGGAGCGGCGACCGCAGCGCCTCCGGATCGTCGAACCGGGCAAAGCGGTAGAGGGCGGCGACCTGCAGGGGGGCGTCCGGGGAGGCGTCTGGCGTCATGTTGGCCCTATAGGCCGCGCCGTGCGCACTTGAAACCCCGCGCCGTCGCGCGCATAGCGGGCCAATGGTTCCCCTTTCGTTCGCTGGTCATGACTTTATCGCCCTGCCGCAGGCCGCCCTGTTCTGGCCATCGCGGCGCGCGTTGCTGCTTGCCGATCTGCATTTTGAGAAGGCAAGCTGGTTCGCCCGGTTGGGGCAGATGCTGCCCCCCTATGATAGCGCTGCAACCCTCGATGCGGTCGAGGCGCTGGTCGCGGCGACCGGCCCGCGGGAAGTCTGGTGCCTGGGCGACAGTTTCCATGACAGCGGCGGCGCTGCCCGCCTGCCGGCCGACGTGCGCGCGCGGATCGCGGCGCTGACGCAGGCGGTCGACTGGACCTGGGTCACGGGCAATCATGACGCGGGGATGGATGCGGGCATTGGCGGCCGGATCGTGGTCGAGGCGCAGGTCGATGGCCTGATCCTCCGGCATGAGGCGGACCCAACTGAGTCCAAACCGGAGGTATCGGGACACTTTCACCCGAAACTGCGTTTGTCGTTGCGAGGGCGCAATGTGTCGCGCCGCTGCTTCGTGCGCGGGCCGGGGAAGCTGGTCATGCCCGCCTTCGGGGCGCTGACGGGAGGTCTGGATGCAGGCCATGACGCGATTCGCAAGGCCGTCGGTGCGCGCGCGGAGGCGCTGGTGCCGGTCGCCGATCGCCTGCTGCGTTTTCCCCTCGACGCTTGACGTTACGGAAAAGCCGGGCGCTTTATCCTGCCATGCCCGACTGTTGCAGAAGTGGCGCACAACCGCAGAAATCCGCCATTCGCCTTTGATTGTGCGGCACTATTTCGACTATCCTTGTGGACAATCGACGCACTCAGAAAGGGTGCGCAACAGGAGAGATGCATCATGAAAACGGGTCTACGGTCCTTGTCGACCGGCGCAGCCATGTTCGCCATCGCGGTCGCCCTTCCCCTCCATGCGCAGGATCAGGCTCCTGCCGATCAGGCGCCACAGGCGGCGGCCGATGACACGGAAGCCACTAACGACATCATCGTCACGGCGACCCGGCGCAATAGTCCCCTGTCGGACGTGCCCATCGCCGTTTCGGCGGTCACGGCTCAGTCGCTTCAGAACAGCGGCGCCAGCGACATCCGCCAGCTCAACCAGCTTGCGCCCTCGCTGCTGGTGTCCTCCACGGGCAGCGAAGCGAACGGCTCCGCCCGCATTCGCGGCATCGGCACCGTCGGCGACAATCCGGGCCTCGAAAGCTCGGTCGCGGTGTTCATCGACGGCGTTTACCGTTCCCGGACCGGCGCGGGTCTCAACGAACTGGGCGAGATCGAGCGGGTCGAGGTGCTGCGCGGGCCGCAGGGTACGCTGTTCGGCCGCAATGCCTCGGCGGGTTTGCTCAACATCGTCAGCAAGAAACCGGAATTCGACTTCCACGCCAATGGTGAGGTGACCTACGGCAATTACAACTATTGGCGGCTGTCGGGTCGCGTGACCGGCCCCGTTACCGACACCTTGGCCCTCAGCCTCGATGGCGTCTACGCCAAGCGCGACGGTTTCTATGACCTGGTCGACACCGGCGGTAATAAGATTGGCGACACCAACGACCGCAACCGTTACTTCCTGCGGGGTCAGGCATTGTTTGAGCCGACCGACGCCCTCTCCGTCCGCATCATCGGCGACTACACCCATCGCGACGAAAGCTGCTGCGGCGCGGCTTATGTCGATACAAGCGAGAAGGTCGGCACTGCGCCGAACAACTATACCCTCAATCCGTCCAACCGCATCGTCAACATCCTGCAGCGGCAGGGCGCTTTCTTCCCCAATCCGGGCGATCCCTTCAGTCGCAACCTGTCGATCACGCCGGGCCGCGATTATGTCAGCAAGCTCAAGGACTGGGGCGTGTCGGGAGAGATCAACTATGATTTCGGCGGCGCGAAGCTGACCAGCATCACCGCCTATCGCGACTACAAGTCGCAGGATTATGGCGATTATGACTATAACACCGCCGATCTTCTCTATCGCGATCCTGGCACCTTCCGCCAGTTCAAGACCTTCACGCAGGAACTGCGCCTTCAGGGTTCGGCCTTCGGCGACAAGCTCGACTGGTTGGTCGGCGGCTATTACGCGAATGAGAAGCTGACGCTGCGCGACAATATCCGGTTCGGCAATGATTATGGTCCGTTCGCCGCCTGCCGCCTGCTGGCCGGCGCGGGCGCGGTCCAGTCGCCCTTGCTGACCGCCGGTCTGCTCAATCCGGCCTCGCCTGGCTGCATGACCGCGCCGGCGCGGGCGGCGGTGACGGCGCAGCTCGGGGCGCTTGCGCCGCTGCTGATACCGGGCCTCGACGCGCTCTCGTCGATCCGCAATGCCGGCGACGTCGACTCCCGCTATTTTCAGAAGAGCACCAACTGGGCGCTCTTCACGCACAATATCTTCCACATCACCGATCGCCTGGATCTGACCGTCGGCGTCCGCTACACCCATGAGCGCAAGCGCTTCTCGGCCGACCTCAACAATGACAATGCGGTCTGTTCCGCGCTTCAGGCCCGTCGCCCCGGCGCCCCCAACGATCTCTACGAAATCGCCACCAACCCCGCTTTTGGCGCGGGCGCGTCACTGGCGCAGGGCATCCTGACGCTGGGTTGCCTGGGGAATGGCAGTCCGGCCCTCAACGCCCTGAACCTTCAGGACGGCTTCAAGGACGGCGAATTCTCTGGCACCGGCGTCCTGTCCTACAAGGCGACCGACGATCTGCTGCTCTATGCCAGCTATTCGCGCGGCTATAAGGCGGGCGGCTATAATCTTGATCGGTTTGAACTGGGCAGCACGGGCCTTAATCCCGTTCCCGCCGTCTTCTCTCCGCGTTCGGATGCCGACGCGTCCTCGCTTCGTTTCGCGGCGGAGAAGGTCAACGCCTATGAACTTGGCATCAAGTTCGGCCAGCGCCACTGGAGCGCCAACATCGCCGCATTCCGGCAGGAATTCTCGAACTTCCAGCTCAATACCTTCAACGGCACCAGCTTCGTCGTCCAGAATATCAATGGCTGCAGCAGCGCGCTCAGCGCCACGCGGGCCTGCGACAATAGCGACGTGAAGCCGGGCCTCATCAGCCAGGGTGTGGAACTGGAAATGACGGCCTCGCCCGCGCGCAACTTCAACGTTACCGGCGGTCTTACCTATGCCCGGGCGAAGTTCGCCAATCGCCTGGTCGGCAGCGGCGATGGCACCGTGCCCCTTGACCCCGCCCTGTTCCTGTTGCCGGGCAGCATTAACTCCAACGCGCCGGAGATTGTCGCGACCGCCAGCGTTGCCTGGACGCCGGACATCGGGTCGAGTGGCCTGTCCGGCCTCGTCTATGTCGATGGCCGCATGACCGGCGATTACAATACCGGCTCCGACCTGTTCCCGGAAAAGGCGCAGGACGGCTATGCCATCGTCAACGCCCGCATCGGCATCCGGGGACCGGAACAGAAATGGGCGGTCGAATTCTGGGGGCAGAACATCTTCAACCAGAATTATCAGCAGGTGGCCTTCAGCGCGCCGTTGCAAAGCAGCAGCCCCGCAACGTCGACCATCGGCCAGCTTGGCGTGGGTTCGACGGCGATGGCGAACCAGCTGATCACATCCTACCTGGCGGAACCGCGCACTTACGGCATTACCCTTCGCGGGAAGTTCTAAGAACGCATCTTTCCGCCGTTTGTCCTGAGCGTGTCGAAGGACTGTTCTTTCTCAAAGGGGGAGGACAGGGCTTCGACGGGCTCAGGACAAACGGGGTTAGGAAACATCACAAAGGCGGGCGCCCGCCGAACAGGGCAGTCCCCACCCGGACATGGGTCGCGCCCAGCATGACGGCCGTCTCATAATCGCCGGACATGCCCATCGAAAGGCCGGTCAGGCCATTGTCGCGCGCAATCTTCGCCAGCAGCGCGAAATAGGGCGCCGGTTCCAGATCGGCGGGCGGAACGCACATCAGGCCCGCGATGGGGATGGCGGCGTCTTGCGCTAGCTTCAGCAGGGTAGGGACCTCAGCAATCGGACAGCCCCCCTTCTGCGCCTCCGCGCCGATATTGACCTGCACGAAACAGGGGATGCGCCGGTCCGCCGCGTCCATTGCCTTGCCGAGCGCCATCGCCAGCGATGGCCGGTCGAGCCCATGAATGACATCGAACAGCGCCACCGCATCGGCCGCCTTGTTCGACTGCAACTGCCCGACCAGATGCAGCGCGATGCCCGGCGTCGCTTCGCGCAGCGTCGGCCACTTGGCCTGCGCCTCCTGCACGCGATTTTCTCCGAACACCCGATGTCCGGCGGCGATCAGCGGCGCGATGGCGACGGCGTCATGGGTCTTCGATATGGCGATCAAGGTGATGTCCGATGTCGCCCGCCCTGCAAAGCCGGCGGCCCGGTCTATGCCCGCCTGCACCTCGGCAAGACGGGCGGTGGCGTCGGTAAGTTCGCTTTGCGCAGTCATGGCCGGTGCTATAAGCGGGCCGATGATCGCCCGCCACCGCAATATTCCCCGGCTCTGGCTGATGACGGACGAGCGGGTGAACGAAGATGATCTTCTGGCCGCAGTTCGTCGGCTCCCGCGTGGTTCCGGTCTCATCTTTCGCCATTATGGTCTGGATCGGCATGCGCGCAGGGCGTTGTTCGATCATGTGCGCGCGATCGCCCGGCGGCGGGGCATCGCGATTCTGCTGGCCGGCGGCGCGGGACTGGCTGCCGCATGGGGGGCGGACGGCTGGCACGGCCTGGGACAGGACAGGCGGCGGGGCAGGTTTCTCCACAGCGCGCCCGCGCATGACGTGCGTCAAATGCGCGGGGCAGAGCGGGCTGGCGTGGATTTGCTGTTTGTCTCGCCGATTTTCCCGACCCGGTCACACCCCGGCGCGCGGTCGCTTGGTCGGGTCCGCTTCGGTCTGCTCGCGCGTCAGGCGCGCGAACCCGTCATCGCGCTGGGCGGCATGACGGCGCACCGGGCAAGGGGGCTCAATCTGTTGGGACTATATGGTTGGGCGGCAATCGACGCCCTGACCGAAAGGGATCAGAACTTGAAGATCGTACCCAGATAGACGGCCTGATTATCCTGCCTATCGTCGGTCAGCGGAGCCATCCGGGCAACAGGGCCGCCGCGGTAGCGGACGCCGGCGGTAACGTTCAGGTTACGCGTCAGCGAATAGGAACTGCCCAGGTCGACCGAATAAGGCTTGTCCCCGGCAAGGGTCGCAGGAGTCGCGCTCATGTCGCCCTTGGTGTCGACCACCACATTGGTGCTGAACCGGGTCTTTTTCTGCTGCTCCAGCGCAAAGCCCTTGGCGTTGCTGCTGAGCGTCTCGACCGGCACCGGATCGAGCTGCTTGCGGCCCATCGAGTCGGGCAGGGCGAACTTGCGCCAGCCGCGCGACACGTCGAGGTTGAATGCAACCGGCGTGATTCCGACGCTGGGCAGGGTCCGCGTAACATGGACGCCACCCTTTTCACCGGCGCGCACCAGCACCGTGATCGACCGTCGACCGCTCATCGACCCGCTGGTCGGCGTGAAGCGGAAGCTCAGCGGATTGCCGGTCAGCGCCGCCTTGGCATAGGCGGCCGCCAGACGCGGGTCCTTGGTCGTCGGCGTGAAGGAGGAAATGCTGCCCAGCGACACCAGCGACACAGGATTTTCGGCACGCATGGTGAGCATGCTGGACACGGACCCGATGGCGGGGGACAGGGCAAGGCCAAGGGCGGCAAAAGCCGCTCCACCCAAAGCCAGATATGCTGACGTCCTGCCCATAGCCCTAAACCGAGTCTCGTCCCTGAATATTATTTGGATCGGCCTTATCACCACCGGGTGGTAATTGACTAGTGCATGGAATCGTTTTCGGGCAGGATTGTTGCATCCATCACACAGAAAATTATCGTTGGGACGGGATCGGGGATCGGAAAGATCATCGGCATGGCCTTCGGGCCCATCCAAACGCGGGCTTGCCGATTGACGCGGGACCACTATAGATGCCGGTTCTGCCCCAAAAGCATCAAGGATGCGTCATGTCCCGCCGGTCCCTTTCCCGTTTCGCCATCACCGCACTTGCCGTGGCCGCCGTCCTGCCCCTGGGCGCGTGCGGCTCCAAGCGGGAGCGGCCAAAAGCTGACTTTGCCGCGTCGAAGGTCACGCAGATCGGCGTCAACAGCTATCTGTGGCGCGCGACGCTCGAAACGCTCTCCTTCATGCCGTTGGTGCAGACCGACTCCAATGGCGGCGTGATCGTCACTGACTGGTATGCCAATCCCAATTCGCCCGGCGAGCGGATGAAGCTGACCGTCTCGATCCTCGATCAGGATCTGCGCGCAGACGCGCTTGCGGTCGCCGCCAGCCGCCAGGTGAACCAGAACGGCCAGTGGGTCGACGCCCCGGTTCAGGCCGCCACGGTGCAGAAACTGGAGGAAATCATCCTGTCCAAGGCGCGCGACCTGCGCCGCTCGGCCATCGGCGCCGGTTGATCTGGAGGCGGCGATCGCGCCGCCCGTCCAAATTGGAGTTACGCATGCAAAGCCGCTTCAACCCGCTTGAGGCCGATGCCCGCTGGCAGAAGGTCTGGGAAGAGAAGCAGAGTTTCCGCGCGTCCGACGACAGCGGCAAGCCCCGATCTTATGTGCTGGAGATGTTCCCCTATCCCTCGGGGCGCATCCATATCGGCCATGTCCGCAACTATTCGATGGGCGACGTGCTTGCACGCTTCCGCCGAATGACGGGGCATGAGGTGCTGCACCCGATGGGCTGGGACGCTTTCGGCATGCCGGCCGAAAATGCGGCGATGGAAAAGAAGGTGCATCCGGGCGACTGGACCCGCTCCAACATCGCCACCATGCGCTCGCAGCTCAAGAAGCTGGGTTTCGCGCTGGACTGGAGCCGCGAACTGGCGACCTGCGAGCCGGATTATTACGGGCATGAACAGGCCCTGTTCCTGGATCTCTATGCCGCGGGCCTCGTCTATCGCAAGGAAAGCGCGGTCAACTGGGACCCGGTCGACATGACCGTGCTCGCCAATGAGCAGGTGATCGACGGCAAGGGCTGGCGCTCGGGCGCGCCGGTCGAAAAGCGCAAGCTCAGCCAATGGTTCCTCAAGATCACCGATTTCGCCGACGAACTGCTTGACGGGCTTTCGACCCTCGACCAGTGGCCGGACAAGGTGAAGCTGATGCAGGAAAACTGGATCGGCAAGTCGGTGGGGTTGCAGTTCAGCTTTGCGGTTGAAGCTCCCTCGACTGCGCTCGGGACGAATGGGGCAGGGGATACTAACCAACCTCCGTTCGTGTCGAGCGAAGTCGAGACACTGATCGCGCAACGGCTGGAGGTCTTCTCCACCCGCCCCGACACCATTTTCGGCGCCAGCTTCGCCGCGATCGCCGCCGATCATCCGATCGCGCTGGCGCTGGCGAAGGACAATGAAGCGCTTGCCGCCTTCGCGGACGAATGCCGCAAGACCGGCACCGCCGCGGCGGACGTCGAAACGCAGGAGAAGAAGGGCTTCGACACCGGCCTGTCCGTCGTCCACCCTTTCGATCCCGATTGGAAAATGCCGCTGTTCGTCGCCAATTTCGTGCTGATGGACTATGGCACCGGCGCGGTCATGGGCGTGCCCGCGCACGACCAGCGCGACCTCGACTTCGCCCGCAAATATATGCTGCCCGCCGAGCGCGTCGTCGCCGCAGAGGGTGACGCTGACAAGCCGATCCATGACGAGGCGTATACCGGCCCTGGCCACCTCGTGAATTCCCGCTTCCTTGACGGCATGACGATCGATCAGGCCAAGGCGGAAGTGATCCGGCGCGCCGAGGCCGAAGGCTGGGGCAAGGGCACCACCGTCTGGCGCCTGCGCGACTGGGGCGTTTCCCGCCAGCGTTACTGGGGTACGCCGATCCCGATCATCCATTGCGAAGGCTGCGGCCCGGTCGGCGTTCCCAAGGATCAATTGCCGATCGTCCTGCCCGAGGACATCACGTTCGATATTCCCGGCAATCCACTGGACCGGCATCCGACCTGGAAGCATGTCGATTGCCCGACCTGCGGCAAGCCTGCCCGGCGCGAAACCGACACGCTCGACACCTTCGTCGACTCCAGTTGGTACTTCATCCGCTTCGCCAGCCAGCCGTCGGACAAGCCGTTCGACCGCGCGACCGTCGAAAAATGGATGCCGGTCGGCCAGTATATCGGCGGCGTCGAACATGCGATCCTGCACCTGCTCTACGCCCGCTTCTGGACCCGTGCCTTGAAGCATATCGGCATGCTGGACATCGCCGAACCCTTCACCGGCCTGTTCACGCAGGGCATGGTGACGCATGAGACCTACAAGGCAATTCAAACGCCTGTGGGTAACGATGGGAAGCCCATGACTCTACCAAACGGAGATGTGGTATCCCTTGCCCATTGGGTTTCTCCATCTGACGTTGAGCGGAGACCTGAAGGATTGTTTGAAGCCGGTTCTGGCCTTCCCATTGAAGTCGGCCGCGTCGAGAAGATGTCCAAGTCGAAGAAGAATGTCGTCGATCCCGACGATATCATCGACCAATATGGTGCGGACGCGGTGCGTTGGTTCATGCTTTCGGACTCGCCGCCGGAACGTGATCTGCCCTGGACGGAAAGCGGCATCGAGGGATCGTGGCGCTTCGTCAATCGCCTGTGGCGCTTGTTCGGCCAGATGGATGCGGCGGCGACGGGCGACGATAAGGCGTTGGATCGTAAGCTGCACCAGACGATCTACGGCATCGCCAGGGATATTGAGGCGCTGGCCTTCAACAAGGCGGTTGCGAAGATCTACGAACTGACCAACGCCGTCGAAAAGGCCGCGCCCTCCGCCTCGCGCTCCACCGCTATTCGCACCCTCGCCCTGCTGGTCGCGCCGATGACGCCGCATCTGGCGGAAGAAGCGTGGGAGCTGATGGGGCAATCGGGCCTGATCGCTGACGCAGCATGGCCCATCGTCGATCCCGCCCTGCTGGTCGAGGATGAGGTGACGGTTGCCGTCCAGGTCATGGGCAAGCTGCGGGACACGATCACGGTGCCCAAGGGTACGGCAAAGGATCAGTTGGAGGCGCTTGCGCTCGCCGCCCCGAATGTGCTTCGCACGTTGGATGGGGCGATCCCGAAGAAAGTGATTGTGGTCCCCGATCGATTGGTCAATCTGGTCCTATGAATCGCCGCAACACTCTCGCCTTTACAGTCGTCCTTGCGGCGCTGCTGTCCGGCTGCGGACTGCGGCCGGTTTACAGCAACGGCACGCATGGCGCGGTCGCCAGGTCAATCGGCCATGTCGAGGTCGCGCCGATCGAGGGCAAGGCGGGCTGGCTGGTGCGCAACGCCCTTGATGACAAGCTGGCGGCGATCAGCAGCGGCGAAGGCCCGGCCTACCGGCTGGTGATCAAGCTCGACGACAATATTCAGGGCTTCGGCGTCCGCACTGATGACACGATCACGCGAGAGCGGCGGACCTTGCGCGCGCGCTATCAGCTGATCGACGGCGCGACCGGGACGCAGGTGCTGGACGACACGGCCGGATCGGATGTCGGTATCGATGTCGCCAGCAGCGAATATGCAACGATCGCGGCGGAGGATACCGGACTGGAGCGCTTGTCCCAGACCATCGCTGACCAGATCATTGCGCGCCTCGCGCTGTTCGCCATCCAGGACGGCAAGCAGGCTGCTTCGGCCAGCCAATGAAGGCGAACCGCAGCCAGGCCGAAAAGGCGCTGGACGCACCCACGGGCGATATCCGCCTGTTCCTGCTCTATGGTCCTGACGAAGCGGGCAGCGCTGCGCTGGCCAAGCGGCTTGAGCGCGCCATGGGGCCGGACGCCGAACGCATTGATCTCGACGGCGCGACGCTGAAGGCCGACCCTGCACGCCTCGCCGATGAGGCTGCCTCCATCTCGATGTTCGGGGACAAGCGCTGGATTCGCGTCATGCCCGTCGGTGACGAGGCGCTGCCCGCGTTCGAGGCGCTGCTGGAGGCCGAGCAGGCCGGAAATCCCGTTGTTGCGTTGGGTGGCGCGCTCAAGGCCAGCGCCAAGATCGTAAAATTGGCGACCGACAGCAAGGCAGCCATGGCCTGCATCAGCTATGTGCCGGACGGGCGTGACGCGGACCAGATCGCGCTCGCCATCGCGCGGGAGGGCGGCCTGCGCCTGCCGCCTGAACTGGCCCGTCGGATCAGCGAGATGTCCGGTGGCGACCGCGCGCTGATGGCGGGAGAGATCGAGAAGCTGTGCCTCTATCTGGACGCCGCCCCCGACCGCCCGGCCGAAGCGACGATGGAAGCCTTCAACGCCCTGTCCGCCAGTTCTCAGGAGGAGGATATGGGTGTTCTCGTCAACGCTGTATTGGGCGGGGACCTGAAAGTCATGCGCCAGCAACTTGCCGCGCTGGATGCTGTAGGGACGAATATGGGCGCGATCCTGCGCCCGCTTCAGAACCGCGCCATGCTGCTGGCGACGATCAGGGGCGACTATGATCGCTCCGGCCGGCTTGACGCAGCGGTGGAGGCGGCGGGCAAGGCCGTGTTCTGGAAAGACAAGTCCGCCGTCCAGCGGCAGGTGAAGCTATGGGACGCGCAGGGCATCGCCCGTGCGATCCGCCGCCTCAGCGCGGCCGAGCGCGCCAGCCGGTCCAGCCGTAATGCCGGCGATGTGCTGGTCACGCATGAACTCCTCGCCATCGCGCGCCAGGCGGCACGGGAAAGATAGGGCGGGAACGTCTTGCAACATGAGCGCTACAATCGCGTGCAGCAGCCTGGAAACAAACTTCACGCTTCGGGGCATATACGGGATCGACCATTCTTCCGGACCGTTCAACACAGGATCATCTGCCGGATACTCCTCCCGAACATGGCCGAAAGCGGCTGAAAGGTGCATGTCATCGCCCCTCATCCTGCCTTCATCAATGCCATCGGGACCGCCGCGCCCGGCCATGACATCCACGCTGCCTTCATCGATTGGGCAAGCGCCCGTCTGACGGAAGAACGAGAGCGAAAACTGTTCACGCGCATGGCCGCGCGCAGTGGCATAGCGCATCGCTGGTCGGTCCTCGCGCCGACTGCCGATGGTGGCTCGCCGATCGAACCGGGCGGTTTTTATGCCGGGGCATGGCCGGGCACCGGCGCGCGCATGCAGGCTTACGGCGCGCTTGCTCCGGATCTGGCGGAACAGGCCGTTGTGGCGCTGGCGGCTGAGACACCGCTGGGGTCGATCACCCATCTGGTGGTGGCAAGCTGCACCGGCTTCGTCGCCCCCGGCATCGATCAGATTCTTGCTGCCCGCCTTGGCCTCGGGCCGTCGGTGGAGCGTTTGCTGGTCGGCTATATGGGTTGCTACGCGGCGGTGGCGGCGCTGCGCAGCGCCCGGCACATCGTCCGGTCGGACCCTGACGCGCGGGTGCTCGTCATCTGTGTGGAGTTATCCTCCCTCCATCTCCAGGCCGTCGACGCGATCGAACCCTTGCTCGCGCTGCTTCAGTTCGGCGACGGCGCTGCCGCTGCGCTGGTGACGGGCGATCCCGCCGGTCTGATGATGGGGCCGACTTTCGCAACGACCTTGCCCGATACGATATCCCTGATCCGTTGGGAAATCGGCGACCATGGCTTTGCGATGCACCTGTCCGGCGAAGTCCCCGGCGCAATCACCTCGGCCCTTGGCGACCCCGAAACGCGGGCGTCGCTGTTCCCGGAATCGGTCGAAAATGTCGACGCCTGGGCGGTCCACGCCGGCGGCCGCTCGATCCTCGACGCGGTCGAACATGGCCTCGGCCTCGGCCCCGATGCGCTGGCGGACAGTCGTGCCGTCCTTGACGCGTTCGGCAACATGTCCTCGGCCACCTTGATGTTCGTGCTGGAACGCATGCTGGCCGCGCCGCCGCGCCGGGGCATCGCGCTCGCCTTCGGGCCGGGCGTGGCTGCCGAGGGCTTCGCTTTCTCGGGTGTGTCATGACCCGCAATCTCTCCATCCGCGCGCAGGAGGAGGAGCAGATGGATGCCGCCGATCTGTCGGCCGCAGACTATGCGAAGGTTCTTGCCGGCCTGTCCCGGGTGAATATCGCGACCCTCGCCATGCGGCCCACGCTCGGTTTCCTCACCCGCGCCGGGGCTGCCGGAACGCCGTTCCGCCTGCTCGACGTCGGCTATGGCGATGGCGGGATGCTGCGGGCGATATGGCATTGGGCGCAACGGCATGGCGCGCAATGCACCCTCGTCGGCATCGACCTCAACCCGAAGAGCGAGATGGTGGCGAGGGCAAGCCATCCCTCCGGCGCGACAATAGACTATCGGACCGGGGATTATCAGGCCCTCGCTGCAGAACCCTGGGATTTCATCGTCTCAAGCCTCGTCACGCACCATATGGATGACGCCCAGCGCGACGCCTTTCTGGTCTTTCAGGAGCGGCACGCCCGCCGTGGCTGGTTCGTGAATGATCTTCACCGCCACGTTTTCGCCTATCATGGCTTCCCGCTGCTGGCGCGTTTACTCGGCGTGCATCGCATCGTGCGGCAGGATGGCCAGTTGTCCATCGCGCGCAGCTTCCGCCCCGATGAGTGGGAAGCCATGCTGCGGCAAACGGGCCTGTCCGGTATCGCGCGGGTCCGGCGCATCTTTCCTTTCCGGCTGTGCGTCGAACGCCTCCGCTGATCGCGGGCGGCGGCCCTGCGGGATCGGCGGCGGCCATCGCGCTGGCGCAGGCAGGCATCCGGGCCACCCTGCTCGAAAAGGGCGATGACGCCGACGATGCCATTTGCGGCGGCTTCCTCAGCTGGGCAACTCTCGACCGGCTGGAGCATCTGGGGATCGATGTTCCGGCGCTTGGCGGGAATCCGCTGAACGGCCTTGCACTGTTCCTTGGCCGGCGCGAACATATCCTTCGCCTGCCCAAGTCCGCGACGGGAATGTCCCGCAGGAGGCTCGACGCAGCTTTGCGCGCGCGGGCGGAGATGCTGGGCGCGGATGTCCGCCTCGGGCTGACCGTCCGCTCAGCCGACGGGGGAATCCTGACCCTGGCCGACGGTGATCGGCTTGTCTGCGACAGCCTGTTCCTCGCCACTGGCAAGCATGACCTGCGCGGTCTCGCCCGGCCGAAGGATGCCGCTTCGCCAGACCCCGAACTTGGCCTGCGCTTCCGCTTGCCGCCGGCGCCGGAAAGGTCCCGGCTCATCGCCGACCGGATCGAACTGCACCTGTTCGACGACGGCTATCTCGGTCTCGTGCTGCAGGAGGATGGCTCGGCCAATGCGTGCCTCGCCGTCCGCAAGAGCCGCCTTGCGAAGGCCGGCGGCAATCCCGCCGGCCTGATCGCTGCAATTGCGGATGCCTCTCCGGCGCTTGCCGACCGGCTGGCGGATTTCGATGCAGCGATCCCTTTCGATGCGATCGGGCATGTACCCTATGGCTGGCGCGCCCGCAGGACTGAGCCTGGCATTTTCCGGCTCGGCGATCAGGCGGCCGTCATTCCGTCACTGGCCGGGGAGGGGATCGGCATTGCCCTTGCCAGCGCCGATCTGGCCGTTCGCCACTGGCTGAAACACGGTCCCGAGGGCGCGGAAGACTATCAACGCCGGTTCGCGCGCGCCGCCTGGAGGCCGCTGGCCATTGCGGGTGCGCTGAAGGATTTGGCGGGGCGGCCCGCCCGCGCGGCGTTGCCGGCGGCGCTCATCGCCTCTGTGCCCGGCGCCGCCAGATTGCTGGCGCGACTGACCCGGATTTGACCCCGGTTATTGCGCCAGCGCGGGCATGAACTGGCCATAGCCGCCGCGCAGGAACAGCAGGGGGTGGGCGTCCCGCTCCGTCGACATGGCGGTCACCTCGCCCAGCACGATGAAATGATCGCCGGCCTCGTGCACCTTGTGCAGCGTGCAGTCGATCCAGGCGACGACATCGTCGATGATCGGCTGGCCGTCGTCCGAAAGCCGGTGGCTTATTTCCTCGAACTTGTCCTCGGCCTTCGATGCGAAGCGGCGGCAGACCCATTCCTGATCATCCGCCAGCACATTGACGCAGAATTTCCCCGTCTTCTCGATCCTTGGCCAGCTGCTTGATCCCTTGTCCGGGAAAAACGCCACCAGGGGGGGATTGAGCGACACCGAGGTGAAGGAGCCCACCGCCATGCCGACTCGCTTGCCATCATCCTCGACGGCGGTGACGACGCACACGCCTGTCGGATAGTGCCCGAGAATATTCCGGAAATCTTGCGGAGAGATAGACATATCGCCTTTCTTGCCCTCGATAGGATGTAGCCAGTGACAGAAGCGGCTGCATGAATCGCGTCAAATACGCAAGCAAGAAGACCTTAAGGGCTTACAAGGAAGAGAAGGGTGGCAGCCTTTTCAATGTCTCGCCGCGACACGGCGCCGGTCGCCATAATGGTTTTCTAACGGGTTCGGCGTATTGGCGGCTTGGACCTTTTGCATTGCGGGTATGTGGCATGAAGATCGCTATGGGTATCAAGCTGGGCGTGCCGCTGCTGATAGCCTTCGGCGTCTGGCGCGTGGCTGCCCTCCATGCCGATACGCCGGCCGCCGTCACGCCCAAACCTGTCCGGATCCATCCCGTGGCGAAGAAGCCTGTCGTAGCGAAAGTCGCGATTCCCGCCAAACCGGCGGACGGCTCCTTCGTCGTCAAGCGCGTCCTTCCCATCACTGGTCCATTCCGGCATGGCGATTATGTCTGGGACGACAAGGGCGTGCCGGCGGGACCGATCATCATCACCGTGGATCTGGCCGCCCAGACTCTCTCGGTATTCCGCGATGGCTATGAGATCGGCGCGGCCGTCATCCTCTACGGCGCTGATAATATGATGACGCCGCTCGGCACTTTCCCGATTACGCAGAAGGACGCCAATCACTGGTCGAACCTCTATGATGCGCCCATGCCCTATATGCTGCGCCTGACCAGTGACGGGGTCGCCATCCATGGAAGCGACGTGGAGCTGGGCTCGGCGACCCATGGTTGCATCGGCGTGCCGAACAAGTTCGCCGCGCTGCTGTTCGGGCAGGCAAAACTTGGCGACCGGGTGATCATCACGCGCGGCAAGATGATGGACGTCAGCGGCGTCAAACCCGCCGCCTGATCCTTTTTACCGCGCCAGCAATCCCCGCGCCTGCCCGGCAAGCTCCGCCAGCATGGCGACATTGGGCGACGCCGCCAGCTTTGCCCGCTTGATAAGCGCGCGGAATTGGGAAATGCGCGGCGTCTGCCGCTCCAGCCAGCTATCGATATAGGCCGCGACATCCGTGCCGCGCGTGCCCGCCAGGAAATCCAGCCGCACTTGCTGCATGTCACGGGCGACGCCGGAGATCAGCAGCCGTTCCCAGGGGTCGCTCGGCTCCATCCGCGCGGCGGCCGACTGCACCCAGTCGATGCCCACCGCTTCGCCAAGCCGCGTGAATGCGCGGGTAATATCGATCTCATCGACCTTCAGCTTCAGGGCCAGGTTCGCCAGCCCGATGGCGCCATCCATCTTGAACAGGGCGACCGACCGTTCGACGAGATCGGCGGGCGCACCCAATGCGGTCAACTCGTCAATGATGAACCGGCTGCGCCGCAACGCCTCGTCGGTCAGCAGGGAATCGACCTGTGACGCCAGCTTCCTCACGCCAGGTTCAAGCGCCGCTACACCGGCCTGCGGCAATGTGCCGGTCGGCAGGCTGCGCAGCATGTCGGCGATCTGCGCGCGCATGCCGGTGGCGATGTGGCCGAACAGCGAAAGGCGCGCACCCTCGGACATCGCACTGTTGTCGATATCGTCCCACAGCGCCCGGACGCCATAGAGCCGCTCGGCGATGACAAAGGCGCTGGCCAGGTCGGCAAGCGAGCAGCCTTCCTCCTCCGCCAGTTCGAACGGATGGATGAGGCCCAGCCGGTTGATGATGCGGTTCGCCAGCTTGGTCGCGATGATCTCGCTGCGCAACTGATGCCCGGCGATCGCGTCGGCTTCCTTCGCCTGCATGGCGGGGGGGAAGGCTTGGGCGAGTTCGCTGCCCATGCTTTCATCCTCGCCGATCCCGCTCTTCTCGATCGCATCCTGCAGGGCGAGCTTCGCGGTGGACAGCAGCACGGCGAGTTCCGGCCGCGTCAGTCCCTTGCCGTCCTGCCCGCGCCGCAAAAGCTGTTCGTTCGTACCCAGTCCCTCTACCACGCGGTCGAGACGGCCGGTCTCCTCGAACGTTTCCATCAGCCGCACATAGCTGGCCAGATCGGTCGCGCCGCCGGATTCCGCGATCGACAGGCCCAACGCCTGCAGACGGTTGTCCTCCAGCACAAGATCGGCCACCGCGTCGGTCATGCTGACCAGCAGGGCGTTGCGATCCTCGAAGGATAGGCGACCCTCGGCCATTTCCTTGTTCAGCGCGATCTTGATGTTCACTTCATTGTCGGAACAGTCGACACCCGCTGAATTGTCGATGAAGTCGGTGTTGATCCGCCCGCCATCCAGCGAGAAGGCGATGCGTCCGGCCTGGGTGAAGCCCAAATTCGCGCCCTCGCCCACCACCTTGACCTTCAGGTCCTCGGCATTGACGCGCAGCCGGTCGTTGGCGGGGTCGCCGACTTCGCCATGGCTCTGCGCCGCCGCCTTCACATAGGTGCCGATGCCGCCGAACCACAGCAGGTCGTTGGGCGATTTCAGGATCGCGGAAATGACCGCGGCGGGCTCCATTTCCTTTTCGGTCGTGCCCAATATTTCCTGAATTTCGGGTGTCAGCGCGATGCTCTTCAGGCTGCGCGGAAATACGCCGCCGCCCTTGGAGATCAGGGACTTGTCATAATCGTCCCAACTGGAGCGGGGCAGCGCGAACATGCGGTCGCGTTCCTTCCACGCCGCTGCCGTGTCGGGATCGGGGTCGAAGAAGATGTGGCGATGGTCGAACGCCGCGACCAGTTTGATCGCCTTGCTCAGCAGCATGCCGTTGCCGAACACGTCGCCCGACATGTCGCCGCACCCGACGACGCGGACCGGCTCCTTCTGGACGTCGATGCCCATTTCGGCGAAGTGCCGCTGCACGGAAATCCACGCGCCCTTGGCGGTGATGCCCATCGCCTTGTGGTCATATCCGTTGGAGCCGCCGGATGCGAACGCGTCGCCCAGCCAGAATTTCCGGTCCAGCGCGATCGCGTTGGCCACGTCGGAGAAGGTCGCCGTGCCCTTGTCGGCGGCCACCACGAAATAGGGGTCATCGCCGTCGCGGATGACGACATTGGCCGGATGCTTGACCTTGCCGGACACCAGATTGTCGGTGACCGACAGCAGCGCGCGGATGAAGATGCGATAGCTTTCCGTGCCTTCCGCCATCCAGCCGTCCCGGTCCGTCTGCGGATTGGGCAGTTGCTTGGGATAGAATCCGCCCTTCGCGCCGGTCGGCACGATGACGGCGTTCTTGACGCGCTGCGCCTTCATCAGGCCAAGCACTTCGGTGCGGAAATCGTCGCGCCGGTCGGACCAGCGCAGGCCGCCGCGCGCCACGGGTCCGGCACGCAGGTGAATGCCTTCGATACGCGGGGAATAGACCCAGATCTCGCGCCAGGGCAGTGGCGCGGGCAGGCCCGGCACTTTCGCGCTGTCCAGTTTGAACGCCAGCGCCTCGCGTCCGGCGGGCGCGAAGAAATTGGTGCGCAGCGTCGCGGTGATGACCGCGCGGAACAGCCGCAGGATACGGTCCTCGTCGATCGCGGTGACCTGCTCCAGCCCGTCCTCGACTGTCTTGCCGGCTTCGGCGGCACGCTTCTCGCCGTCGGCGATGCCCGAATCGTGAAGCGCGGAGAAGAGCGCAATCAGCGCATGCGTGATGCCGCGCTCGCGGCGCAGCGTATCCGCCACGGTGTTCATGCCGTAGGACAGGCCCGTCTGGCGCAGATAGCGGAACAGCGCGCGGAACAGCACGACCGCCTGCGGGTCCAGTCCGGCGGTCACGATCAGTTCGTTGAAGCGATCATTCTCGGCGACATTCTCCAATACCTGCGCGATTGCCTCGCGCACGATGTCGGCGCGGGCCAGAACGCCCGCCGCCTCGCCGCCGCCCTGCAGGTCGAGGATGAAGCGTTGGATATAGCCCAGCGCACCGCCCTCGACCGGCGTGGTGATCTCGTCGATGGCGCGGAAGCCGAAATTCTCAAACGCCGGCACGGCTTCGGATAGCGCGACGGGTTCGGAACTATAGAGCTTCAGGCGCAGGCGCGCGGGTCCGTCCTCGTCATTGCGGTACAGCCGGACGCTGCGGTCATTTCCACCCGACAGGCCATATAGCTCCGCAATGTCCAGCGCGGCCTCCTGTGCGCCCGCGCCATTGCGATAGTTCATCGGCAAAGCGTTGGCATAGCGCTGGGCGAGCGCAGCCGCCCGGCCCGGCTCCTCCAGCTTGGCGAGCGCAGCTTCCACGGCGGGAACCCAGCCGCGCACCATTTCCTTCAACTGCCGGTCCAGTATCTCGCCGTCAGGCACGATGCCGCCATCGCGCAGGTCGAGCGTGATGCGCAGCAGCGCAAGCCCGCCTTCCTCCAGGGCGATCGACCAGCTCAGGACGGTCGCCTTCGCGCTATTGGCCAGCATGTCCTGCACGCTGACGCGGCGGGCCGTCGTGACCTCGTCGCGCGGCAGCCAGACGAAGGCGTAGAGGTGGCGCGCCAGCGCATCGGTCGCCAGCGCCAGCTTCGGCCGGGGGCGGTCGGCCAGCGACATGAATGTCAGCGCCAGCCGCTCCAGCGCTTCGCGGTCGAAACCGATCAATATGTCATGGGGCAGGGATGTCAGCGCATGGACCAGCGCTTTGCCGGCATGGCCACCGGGGTCGAACCCGGTCTTTTCCATCAGCGCCAGCAGCGCTGAACGCAGGACGGGTATCTTGTCCGGCGCCGCCGACAGCGCCTGACTGGTCCACATGCCTGCATGGATCGACAGGCCAGTGATTTCCTTGCCCTCGCGCACCGGAAGGATGACCAGATCGACCAGAACGTTGCGGTGGACGCGCGATACGCGGTTGGATTTGATGATCAGCGGCGTCCGGCCGCCTTCTTCGAACCAGTCGAACGCCGCCGATATGGTCGTCTTGGCGAGCAGCTCCTCGCCCGCCAGGGCGCTGATCCCGGCCTTGCCCTCCGCCTTTCCGTCGCGGCGGCGGATTTCATGTCCGGTCTGGGTCAAATTCTTGGCGAGGAACCATCGCAACAGCGCCGCGCTCTCCTGATCCTGCAGGATATCGGCGTCGGCCCGCAGCGCTTCCTGCAGCTTGGGCCAGTCGGTCACCGCCGCGCGCACATGCGCCAGCGTCTTGTTCAGGTCCTGCTCCAGCGTCCGGCGGGCTTTCGCATCCGCACGCTCTGCCTCGATATATATCATCGATTCGCGGCGCGCGCCCGGCTCGTCGGAATCCAGGATGGCGGTCAGCGTGCCTTCCGCATTGCGCTCGACCGACAGCACCGGATGAATGAGGCGGTAGATAGTGATGTTCGCCGCAGCGAGCGTGTTGGCAATCGAATCGACCAGAAACGGCATGTCATCATTGATGATGGCGATCCGCATGAACCGCTCGCGCGCGCCCTCGCCAAGGGTTTCCAGGGCAATGGTCGGGGCGCCTGATGTGCGTGCCGCGGCGGTGTCCGACAGGAAGCTCGCGGCGCGTTCGGTCGCATCCGCGTCGAAGCCCTCAATCTCTTCGGGAAGGGCGCCCTGCGCCAAGGCGACGCGCAGCGCGTCCCTCACGGTTGCTACACCGGGTTCCGCCAGCATCGTCATTGCCTCACCTCGTCTTCGTTCGGCCCGCCGGGGCTCTCTATAGCCCCGCAGACAGGCGAGGCTCAACCTCTTTTTGGAAAGAAAATTTCATACACATGGAATAAAATAATAGGGATTGGGCGTCCTGCTCTGCAGGAACGCAAATGATCACCCGGCAACGGCGCGTGTAATCACCTGATGCGTCAACTTGGCGTCATCGGGCAGCGCAGCCACGATGCTGATCGACCCGTCGGCTTCACGCCGGGCGACAACGACGGCAAGGCCGTCTGCGCCCATGGCAAGCGCCGAAGGGGCAATGGCCGGCGCGTCGCGCAATCTGGTCCGGGCCTCCAGCGCGAGATCCGGCTTGGCGAGGGTATCGGCACGGCGGGCTTCGCGCACGTCACGCACCAGCGCCTTGATGCCGCCGGGATAGGCTTCCAGATGGTCGGCCAGGCTTCCTGCAGGCATAATCAGCGAACGGGCATATTCCAGGATCGTTGCATATTCGGTCAGGCGCGTCTTGTCGTACTCCGCTCCGAAGACCAGCTTCACGATCGCCGTCATTGGGCTGCGCGCCTGCACGGCGATGCCGGCATCTTCCAGCATTTCCGCATAATCTTCCGGGGCGTCTCGCGTGGCGAGCGCGAAATCATAGGCCAGCCCGATCGCGCGATAGAGCGCCGAACGGGTGCGCGCGTCGCTATTGCCCGCCTCCTGCGCAAAATCGCGGGCCAGCGCCAGCCGGTCGGCCAGCGCCGCATCCTCGTCCAGGCTGTCCATCATCTCGTCGCCGAAATCGTTGAGGCGGGACGCTTCGCCTGACGGTCCATCGGCCCAGACTGGACGGTTGCCAAGCGATTGGGGCGCGCTGCGCAGGGCCTGATCGACTTCCTCCACCAGCGCATCGGTCAGGTCGCGGCTCGCCATCTCCTTCCAGTTGATGACGCCGTAGATGAAATCGATGGTGTCGCCATCCGAAGAAAAGGGCATCAATATTCCGCGATAGACGATGTCCGCCCCGCGCTGATTGATGAATTCCGCCTCGAAGCCGATCGGCGCGGCATTGGCCAGGATTTGCAGATAATGGTCGGTGAGTCGCGACAGCAAAGAGCGCGAGGGCACTTCGCTGATATGGTCGATATGCCTGTCGATCTCACATTCACGTCGCAATGCGCCGCCCAGATAGGCGACGGCCGGGTCTTCGACGCCGACCGTGAAGTCCAGCAATACGCTATGAGGCCCGAAATCCTCGATTTCTGATGGATTGAGGTCCTCGATGGACGGAAGCGAACGGTCGCCGAGCAGTGACGCCCAGTAGTTATAGGCCCGCACATGCATGCGCCGCTCGTCGCTGCCGATCTCCGGCGGCGCTTCGATCGCCGGATCCTCCACGGCGTAGTCGACCTCTTCCAGGTCGTTGGCGATGTCGCGTCCCCGCGGAGTATCCATGTCGTGGCCTTGTCCCAAATGCCTGCTCTGATGGCTTTCGGGCCGATGAATGGCATGGCGATGGTAAACATGCCGTAAACATCTCATGGGGGCGGGCGCAGGCTATGGCCCGATTGGCCCATGTTCCGGCCGTGGCGGGCGGTTGGCCCAACCTCCCGTCTTGTCAGCGCCGCGATGTGCTGGTAAGCGCGCCGCTTCAGGCCCGGCCACCTGGCCAGCCCGGCGCCGCTTTAGCTCAGTTGGTAGAGCATCGCATTCGTAATGCGGGGGTCACAGGTTCGAGTCCTGTAAGCGGCACCATTTTACTTTATGGCGTGTAAACAAGGACAAGCGGGCGAACGCTCGCGAAGGATCGTTCGGCTGGGTATCGATTTGGGTCCTGCTTGGGGCGTTCTTGGCAGGGAAATCGGCCCGACCCACTAATATCGTTTGAGCTCTCCCCCGCATCTCGTACAATCTGGAAGCCTTTCCGCCCGCCTATCTTGATCGCTTGGTAGTCCTTAGGAGTTCCCAACGGTCGCCTTCATTCGTAAGGTCGGGACTGGGGACGCTCCGCACTCTCCAAGTCCGCTAGCTGTTTCTCGAGATTCGTGCGGAGCGCGGAAGCTATCGCCGAAAAGCGTCCAACTTTTTGATGCGCTCATTCAACACCAGGATCTGACGTTCATGCGCGACAGCAAGTTCACGTCTTCAGGCGTAAAATCGCCCGACTGCCAGTAGAAGGGATCGCGCATGATCGTCCGGTAAAACGCTTTTGCGATCAGCCTGCAGAAGCGAAAACGCGCCGATCGTAATTATTGCTCTGCCCAGTCATGATGAGCGGCTTTCGAGAGTGCGAAATGACAGAGTGAACGACCGCCTCCGCCGCAAGAAGGACTAGCAGCATCGGAAAGTTCAGTCTCGGACCTTGTCGGCCATGTCCATCAGGTCCCTTGCTGCCTCCCGATCCTCTTCGCTGCTGAAAGCCACATCCAATTCCGGAGCGGCATCAAGCATGTAGAGGAACGTCCATAAGGCAAATCGCCTCCCGCGATCCTTCTCCAGTCCCAGATCGACCCTGGCATGTTCCAACCCTGCTTCCAGCGCTGAAGCTGGCAGCTCAGCAAGGTCGGTAGTGCCGAAATATCGTCGCAGCTGATCGTCCAGATCCATCTTCGCCCTATGAGCCGGGCGAATGTGTCAGACAAGTCCTGTGGCGAAGGATGGAACGGACAAGATCGAGCAGGCGCCGCCGCGAGGCGCTGAGCCGCCGCCCAGGCAGCGGGTTCGAACATCGTTCCCGCTGCTGCCGTACCCACGAGGTGTCCGCTCTATTTTATTCCAACCGCAGCCTTGATGTCATCCCAGGCCAACAGCTTGAAATTCTGCGCGTCCGGGCTGTTGTCGCCATCCTGCGCCACGAAGAGTCCGCCAGGATATCCCGGACCAAAATCGCCCATGGCAAGCTCGATGCCGTCCGTGTCGCTCGTGCCGTCAACCTTGCCGGGCATGATGCGGAAGCGTCCGGCGGGTTTTCCCGAAGGCAGATGATAGAGGGTATAGGCATTGTCGCCCTGGCTCGAGGCGATCAGATAGCCACCGTCAGTTCCCGCTGGCGCCAGGGCCAGACCTTCGCTGTCCGCCACAAGCATTTTCCCATCCACGGTGGCGAACCGAACCGGAGCGGGCTGCGCCTGGGAGAGGTCGAAGCGCCAGATGGCGACATCTTCCTCCGAGACGTACAGTTGACCCGTGCGGTCGTCGATCACGCACCCTTCCGACAGCGTAGGGTTGGTCATGACCCGACTTGCCGTAATGGCTGGCTGCGCTCCGGAGACATCAAGCGTCATGTCGAGAATTTTGCCCGGCTTGATGACAATCACCGCATGGAGCGCGCCGCCAGTCCTGCCCATGCAGAAGCCATAGGCTTCGCCTGCTCCGGCCGGGAGTGTCGCAATATGCGTAAGGGCGGCGCTGACGGGATCGAGTGTGAACAGCGCGAGCTTTGCCTGGGCGCGATCGGTTCGATCGCTGGCGGCGACGAGGATCGACGGCTTCCCGTTGACGATGATGCCGTCGCGCAGGTCGATATTGTTTATCGCACCGGCAGGCAGGAACGATCGCGCAGCCCCATCCAGCCCATAGACATAGATGCCGGCCTTCTTGTCCGTGCCGATAATCAGGCTGGCCGAAGGATTGGCGACATTATGCCAGATGGCGGGATCGTCGGCGGCATCGGCCTTGTCGGTCCCGACCGGCGCCGTCTCCGCCCGGGCCGTCACGGACACGGCGGGAGCGGCGTTGGCGATACGCTGTTCTACCGGAATTTCCTTTTCTCCGACAGCCGCACAGGCGGCGAGCGGAAACAGGATGGCAGAGGTAAGGAGCAAATATTTCATCATCATCAGAAGCTCGCCGAAATGCCGAACTTGGCCGTCCAGCTATATTCTTCATATTGCAGAAGCCGGCGGCTGCCGCCGAGATTCTGATAGGCGAAATAGGGCGCGTTGGTTGCGTTCACCCATTCGGCCGAGAGGCGAACGCCGGGCAGGATCCGGTATTTCGCGCTGAGATCGAGCTGGAAGAGGTCGGACACATAGCGATCCGAGCTCGCATCGTCGCCCACTTCGTCCAGATATTTGTCACGATACGAACCCGCGATGCGCAGGCTGAGCGGTCCCTTTTCATAGCCAAGGACAGCGTTGAACGTATGCTTCGACGATGACATGAGCGGGATCTTGCGGGGGTCGGACGCGTCGCCGTCCGTGAACACCGTGCCGGTGGCATCGGTGTAGGTATAATTGAGTTGTGTCAGCAGCCCGTCGAACGGCGCGGGCAGGAAGTCGAACGCCTGACTGTAGCTGAGTTCGATGCCCTTCACCTTGGCCGAATCGCCGTTGACGAAAGTCGTCGCCTGATCCAGCGTAACGCCATTGTAGAGGACGTCGGCGGACACCGTCTGGACGACATAGTCCTTGATGTCCTTATAGAAGAAACCTGCCGAGAGAGCGGCATTGCGGCCGAAATAATATTCGACCGACGCGTCGGCGTTCCACGCCTGATAGGGCTTGAGGTCCGGATTGCCGAATTCGCCTTCATTGTCCTCGATGACGGCGCGCGGCGCGAGCTGCGACAGCTTGGGTCGGACGAGGCTCTTATACCCCGCGGCGCGCAGCACGATGTTGCGGACCGGCTCATAGCGGATTGTCAGGCTGGGCAGCCAGTTGGTGTAGCTGCGGCGGAAGGTCTGGGACGCGATGTCGACGCCCTCTTCCTGCGTGATGTTGCCGTCGTCATCCTCTTCTTCGGGAATGAGGGTCAGGATGTTGCCGGTGATCCGGTTCTTCGTCCGCTCCATGCGGACGCCGCCGATGATACGGATCGTGCTGCTGTCCCAACGGCCGAGCAGATAGGCTGCGGTAATGTCCTCATCGACGCTGTAGTCGGATTCCGCCGACGCGCTGAGCGTATCGAGATCGTTGAGTTCGAACGATGACAGGTTGGTGTTGAAGAATTTCCGCGAGCTTTTCTTGGCGGGGACCGGATCGATCGACGCCAGGCCATAATCCTGTTTGCCCAGCACGTCGGCGAGGGTGAAGTCGCCGTCATACCCGTCATAGATGTCGAACGTCGCATTGTACGACTTTGTCCGCCAGCGCTGCTTGCCGCCAGCCTGAACGGTGAAGTCGCCGCCATCCATGGCGAACACGCGCGAGAGGTCGGCCTTGATGGCATATTCCTCGTCCTGGGAGTCGCTCAGCGTCGTGCGTTCCAGCTTGTCGAATTCATATTCGGACGGATCGAGGAAATCGGCTTGTCCTGTGGTGACGGCATAGGATGTCATCTTGGGCTTGCTATAGTCGAAGGTAACGCCGAAATCGTCGCCATCGTCGAACTTGCGCTCGAAATTGATGGGGTCGATCGACCCGTTCTCACGCTCGGTCGATTTGGCCCAGCTGCCCGAATAGGTCAGCTTCCATGGTCCCGTCTCGGTCTCGCCACCCAGCGTGATCGATCGGATCTTCTGGGATTCGAAACGGTCCTTCAGGTCGCGCTGAACGCTGATCTCGCCATCGGCGGAATCGAAGCTGGCGGTCGTATCCGTGCCGCTGCTGGGCGCCTCGTCCATTTCGAAGGTAAGGCGCCGGCGATATTCCTGATCGTCGAACTGGCTGTAGAGGCCACGGGCATAAAGTGTAGTGCTCTCGCCTGCCTTGAAATCGAAGGACAGCGAAGAGCTGATGCGCTTGCGCGTCACATCATAGTCGCGATATTCCATCGTATCGGCGAACACGGTGCCGTCATCGGCGATGTCCCACCCGTCCGATTCCATATTATCGGTGGCGAACTTGCGGCGATAATAGGACAGGCCGCCCGATACGCCGACAGTGTCACTGAGCTTGGTGGAAAAATCGAAACTGCCCTTGGGCGACAGCGTATCGGTCAGGTCGTTGTAGCTGCCTTCCAGATTGACCTTGTAGAGGTCCTTCTTCCGGTCGAAGGCGCTGGTGGTATGGATCTCCACTGACGCGCCGATCGTATCGCCGTCCATGTCCGGGGTCAGCGACTTCTTCACCTCGATGGATTCAATCAGATCGCTCGAGATTACATCGAGCGCCACTGAGCGGACATCGGATTCGGGCGCTGGCAAACGCACGCCGTTGACTGATGAGGAGTTGAGCTCCGGATCAAGGCCGCGAACGGAGACAAACCGTCCCTCGCCCTGGTCATTGAGGATATTGATGCCCGGCAGCCGGCGCAGCGATTCTGCGACGTTCTGGTCCGGGAATTGCCCGATGGCGTCGCGGGTCAGGACGCTTTCAACGCCATCGGCAGCGCGTTGACGCGAAAGGGCGGAAGCCTGGTTTGCGATTTGTCCGACCACGATGATCGAACCGTCAATGTCCGATCCAACCTGGATATTGGCGGTGACAATACCCGTCTCCGGCACGGTGACGGATGTCGTCACCAGATCGGCGCCGACATAGCGGGTCTCGATCGTGTAAGTGCCTGCGGGCACATCCGGGAAGCGATAGCCGCCGTCGCGGCCGGCCTCGGCAATGCGGTTCAGCTCGACAATGCGCAGTTGCGCGCTTTGCAGCGCTCGGGTGCCGGTGCCGTCAGACACCATGCCCGTGATCGTGCCGGCGAGGGCAGATGCGGGCATAAGCAAGGCAAGGGCAATGGCGACGCGACTGGCGCCGGAAATGAGGCTGTTCATGCTGTGCTCCCCTGAAGAGTTGGAGAGCCCCTGTCAGTTCAACCTTACGGTTTCATGATGTACAGGCTTCATAAGCGTTACGAAAAAAAGTCGATTTTGTTACATCTGTCACCCGTGCATAGGTTTCCGGGGCAATGCGGTCTTGGTTCTGTAGCGGTCGAAACTCGGCTCGCGGCGATGCCCTACCTGCGCCAGGTGCTTGCGGGCCTTGGCGTGGTATGGGGCCGCTCCCGATTGATGCGCCTTGCGCCGGCCCAGGTCAGGCCACAACCGTTGCATTTATATCTGGGGCAGCGATTGCGCGGCAAATCCCCAACCCTTGAGAGTCTTCGAGCGCGTCCACAATGTCTCGGCATCGCCGATGTCGAAGGGATGCGCGTCCTTCATATCCGCCAGTTCATCCCAGTCGACGGGCACCGCGACGGGGGCATCGGCGCGGGCGCGGGCGGAATAGGGCAGGATGGCGGTGCTGCCGCGCTGGTTGCGCAGCCAGTCGATAAAGATGCGCTCCTTGCGCTTGGCCTTGCTCATCGTCGCTACGAAGCGGTCGGGCTCGGCGGCGCTGAGCGCCTGAGCAAAGCGGGCCGCAAAATCCTTGTGGGCGTCCCAATCATGGCCCGGCGTCAGCGGCACAACGACATGCACGCCCTTGCCGCCCGAAAGCATGGCAAAGGAGACAAGGCCAATGTCGCTCAGATGATCGCGAATGTCATGAGCCGCTTGCCTGACCTTCGCGAAATCCATGCCTTCGTCCGGATCGAGGTCGAAGATCATGCGGCCGGGCTTCTCGACGGCATCGGCGCGGGATGCCCAGCCGTGAAACTCGATCGTTCCCATCTGCACACAGGCGAGCAGCCCGTCGGCATCCTCGACATAGATATAATCCTCCGATCCTCCCCCTTTCTCCCGGATCGGCACCTGCCGCACATGGTCGCCAAGGGCGCCGCTGTCATGCTTCTGGAAGAAGCATTTTTTCGCACGTCCCTGCGGGCAACGAACCAGGCTGATCGGACGGTTCGCCGCAAAGGGCAGCATCAGCGGAGCGATGCGCGCATAATAGTCGGCCAACGCGCCCTTGGTCTGGCCGCTTTCGGGGAAGATGATGCGGTCGCGGCTGCTGATCTTTACGCCGCTATCGGGAACCGGGGCGGGGTCGACCTTCTCCGGCTTGACGGCCTTTGCCGGCGTGTCCGCACGCAGGCCGAGGAAGCTGCCGTGCCGGACGCGTCCGTCGCCGGTGAACTCGGCAAAGGCGACTTCCGCCACCAGTTTCGGTTTGATCCATTGCACGTTGCGGGCCTCCGCACGCGGGACTTGGGCTGGCGCGGCGTCGATTGCCAGCGGCGCCATCGCCTCGGCCAGGCCGTTCATGGCGGCGGTGTCGAAGCCTGTGCCGACCTTGCCCTTGTACAGGAGCGTTCGCCCCTCATGCTGCGCCAATAGGAGGGAGGAAAAGGCGCGCCCCTTCGCCTTGCTCCTCACCCAGCCAATGACCACGAACTCCTGCCGCCGGGTGCATTTGACCTTCACCCAGTTGCGTGTCCGGGCGCTGCGATAGGGGGCGTCGATGCGTTTGGCGATGATGCCTTCCTGCCCGGCATCGCACAGGGAATGGTAGAGTTTCTCTCCAGAGCCAATCAGATAGTCGGCCACATGGATGGGCGATTGCGCCTCTTGCAGCAGCGCATCCAATCTTTCCTTGCGCTCCATGGTGGTGCGCGGTGTTAGATCCACGCCGTCCAGCGCGAGCAGATCAAAGGCAAAGAACTGAAAGGGCGTCTCATCGCGCTGCGCGCCATGACCGCGTTTCAGCACTGCCTGAAGGGCGGAAAAGCTGGGATTGCCATCGGCGCCCAGGGCAACAATCTCTCCGTCGATCAGCGCGGGGGGTAAATCGAGCGCCGCGATCGCTTTCGCCATCGGCGCGAATTTGTCGGTCCAGTCCAGACCGTTGCGGGTGAACAGCTTGACCGTCCCGCCCTTGACCGCGACCATGGCGCGATAACCGTCATATTTGATTTCGTGCAGCCAGTCGTTGCCCGTCGGCACATCATCCACCAGGGTCGCCAGCTGCGGTTTCACGAAACCGGGCAGGGCGGCGGAGTTCTTTGTCCTCGTCTTTATCCTGGCGTTATGCGTCTTTGCCGCCTGCATCTTGTCGGCGAAATCCTTGCCCCGGGCGCCCTTGAGCGACTGGGTGGCGCCGATGTCGGCCTCGATCTGCGCCATGGAGCGGTCGGTCAGAACACTTGTCAGGGCACGCTCGACCAGGGCGTCGGCATCGCCGGCATAGGCGTCGTCCATCTTGCGCAGCAGCCAGTTCTCGCGTTTCTCCCCCGGCCGCCCCTTCATCCGCACCAGCAGCCATTCGCCCTTCATCCGTTCGCCGTGCAGGATGAAATGGAGGTGCCCGTCCTTGATATCCTCGGCGCTCTTGCCGGCGATCGGCTCCCATGTGCCGCGGTCCCACAGCATGACGCTGCCGCCGCCATATTCGCCCTTGGGGATATTCCCTTCGAAACTGCCATAGTCGAGCGGGTGATCCTCGGTCCGCACCGCCAGCCTCTTGTCGGCCGGGTCCAGGCTCGGCCCCTTGGTAACGGCCCAGCTTTTCAGGACTCCGTCAATCTCCAGCCGAAAGTCCCAATGCAGCCGCGTCGCTGCATGTTTCTGCACGACGAAGCTGTTGCCGCGGGATTTTGCGACCTTGCCTTTCGGCTCGCGCGTCCGGGTGAAATCGCGCTTGGCGTTATAGGGGGCGAGGAGATCGGCGGTCGCCACGCTCAGGCGCTCTTGCGCTTGGATGCCGCCTTCTTGGGCGCGGCCTTCCTGGGTGCCGGTGCCTTGCGCGCGCTGCCGCCTGCGGATTTCTTGAGCGCGGCCATCAGGTCAATGACATTGCCTGCCTTGCGCCCGGCGGACGTATCATCGACATCCTCGATGATACGCTTGCCTTTCGCTTTCTTCTTGTCGATCAGGCGATGGAGCGCGTCGACATAGCGGTCGTGGAATTCCTCGGGCTTGAAGGGCGCGGTTCGCTTGTCGATAATGCTGGTCGCCAAGTCCAGCATGTCCTCATCTGCCGTATCGTCCGGCAATCCCCGGAAATAGGTCTGGGCTTTCGTCACCTCGTCGGCGTAGCGCAGGACCTCCAGGACCAATCCGCGCCCGCAGGGTTTGAGCGACACGAGCTGCTCCCGGCCACGCACCGATAGTTGGCCTAGGCCGACCTTCCTGGTTTGGCGTAACGCGTCGCGCAGGACGGCATAGGCTTCCTCGGCCAGATCGTCGGCAGGGACGACGAAATAGGGCTTTTCATAATAGAGGACGTCGATGGCGTCGGCCTCGACGAATTGCACGAGGTCCAGCGTCTTGCGGCTCTCGATCTTCACCGCCTCTATCTCATCCTGTTCCAGCAACACATAATTGCCCTTGGACAGTTCGAAGCCTTTCAGGATTTCGTCGCGGTCGACAGGGCCGATGCCGGACACGACCTTTTCATACTGGATGGGCTTGCCCGTCGGCTCGTGGATCTGGCGGAAGCTGACCGCCGCGCCGGATTTGGTGGCGGGGTAGACTTCGACGGGAATGGACACCAGCGCCAGCTTGATCTGGCCTTGCCAATATGCGCGTGCGGGCATGGAAACCTCCAGCGCATCAGCGTGCAATCAACCGGGAAGTTCCTTCGATGATGTTATAGGCTTTCCCTGGCGGCCGGCGCCCCATTTTTTCCCGCCGCGCGGTTCGCCGCATCACTAATCCTTCATTAACTCGTCCCATTTACGCAGGCTCGGAAAATATGCATCGGGGTCTAGCGTGAGCATTGCACAGACGGTGATGAGGGCGGCGAAGCTGTCGGGCGATCTTGGCCTGCGCACGCTGGACCTTCAGGCCGATATTTCCGAACTGGCCGAACGGGTGACCGAGCAGGCCAGCATGATCGAGACGATCGGCGGTGAGGCCATAAGGCTGGCGCATGAGGGCGATTCTGTCGTGGGCGCGGCGCATCAGGCGCGCCAGAAGGCCACCGCCGCGCGTTCCGTTATTGAGGATTCGAGCCGCCAACTGTCGGAGGCGACCGTCAATGTCGTCGACCTGATCGATCAGGTCAGCCGCATCCACGCCAATCTCGGCAGCTTCAATGAAGCCCTGAGCACGGTTGCCCATGTCACCGGCGTTATCAGCGGGATCGCCAGCCAGACCAACCTGCTCGCGCTCAATGCGACGATAGAGGCGGCGCGGGCGGGCGATGCGGGCCGGGGCTTTGCGGTCGTCGCCAGCGAGGTCAAGAAACTGGCGCAGGAAACGGCTGCCGCCACCCAGACCATCGAAGAATCCATCCGCGTGCTCACCGGGGAGGCGGGCGGCATGCTCGGCCGCGTCGGGCGTGGTGTTGAGACGGCGAAATCGGCCCACCAGGGAACGCGGGATATCGAGGCGCTGGTCAGCCGTCTCGGCTCGCTGATGCAGGGTCTGTCGGAAAACAGCGATTCGGTCGCCGACAGCATCGGATCGATGGTGACGTCGGTCGGGCAAATCCGTTCCGGCCTCGGCGACCTCGCCAACACCTCCGGCGACAATGCCGATGGGCTTCAACGCCTGTCGGACCGCGTCAGCAACGTCAGCGACGATACCAACACGCTGCTGCAATATCTGGCGGAAAGCGGAGTCGATATTCCGGACTCGCCCTATATCACCTTCGGCCTGCGCGCGGCGAAGGAGGTTTCGGCGCATCTTGAAAAGGTCCTGGAAGAGGGCCTGATCAGCGAGGGGCAGATGTTTTCGGAAACCTATCTTCCGGTTCCCGGGAGCGATCCGGTCATCTTCACCCACGCGATCCAGCCCTTCATAACCCAGGCGGCCCGCCCGTTTCAGGAACAGGCCCGGTCGTTCAACGGTTTCTTCGGCATGACCTTTACGGATCGCAATTCCTTCGGCGCGGTCGCCATGCCGGAACGCTCACAGCCCCAGCGCAAGGGCGACCCCATCTGGAACGCGGAATATTCCCGCGTCGGCCAGATCTTCGATTTCCCGGACACGCGGGAACAATGCAGGATCACGCAGCCTTTCTCGCTGAAAGCGTATCGGCGGAAAGTCGCGGGCGGCGGCGTCGTTCTGCTGAAACAGGTGATAGCGTCCATCCATGTCGGCGGCCGTCATTGGGGTGTCTTGCAATTTGCATACGCCAACCAGGGCTGATTTTTTAACGCCGTCCGAAACGGACTGACTGTCGCCCGATGGATAGTTGACGGGCGCGGGACAGTGGAATGGATGTGACGGATTTTTTGGCCCGATGGCTCAAACGCCTCGCAACATGCCTGCTTTTCTTCGTCACAGCGTTCTGCCTGGGGCTCGTCATCATCCCGCCCTTCCTTGATGTCCGTTATTATGACGGGCCTTTAAGCGGCCATTATGACGGCGACCGCTTCGCCAATCCCGATGGCGTGATCCGCATGCCCGGCGGCAACGACCGGCAACGCAGCGGGTCGATCATGCGGTGGCTTCTGGGGCCCGACAAGCGCCCGGCATGGCCAGCCAGCGTAGCGGTCGGCGTCGATCATCCGCCCGCGCGCGTTGCCGCGCCGGGCGCCATGCGCGCGGTATGGGTCGGTCACGCCACCGTGCTGGTGCAGACACAGGGTCTGAATATCCTGACCGATCCGGTATGGTCCGACTATGCCAGCCCGTTCCCGCCCATCGGCCCGAAACGGGTGATGAAGCCCGGCATCGATTTTGCCGCGCTGCCCCGCATCGACCTGGTCCTCATCAGCCATAATCATTATGATCACCTGGACCTGCCGACCCTGAAAAGGCTCTGGACGCGCGACCGTCCGGTGATCGTCACGGGGCTTGGCAATGACAGTCTGCTGCGCGCCAACGGCATCGTTGCCCAGGCGCGCGACTGGGGCGGCGTCGTCCCGCTGCGTCCGGGCATTGCCGTGCATGTGACGCGCAGCCATCACTGGTCGACGCGTTGGGGAACGGACCGCTCCCGCGCGCTGTGGTCCAGTTTCGTGGTAACGCTGCCCGGCGGCAATATCTTCTTCGCGGGCGATACGGGCGCCGGCGATATGCAATGGCCGGCGGAGGCTGCAAGGCTGGGGCCCGTGCGCCTGGCTCTCATTCCCATCGGCTCGTTCCGCTTCAAGCCGAGCGAGATGGCGATTGACGCGCATATCGGCCCGCGCGAAGCGGTGACGGCGTTCGAACGACTGGGCGCCTCGACCGCCATCCCCATCCACTGGGGCACATTCCGCCTGTCCTATGAGGCATGGGACACACCGCCCCTCATGCTCGATCTGTTCCGTCGCTGTGCGGGCATCCCGGACCGCGCCTTCGCGCCGGTGCGTGCGGGACAGCCCGTCGATGTCCCGCCCTATGCGACGCCAGTCGTCGGCCAGCCGAAGGCCGACCCGGCGCAATGCCGCGACGGATCGGCCGAACTTAAAAAACTACAATAATTTCCAATATTTATGACTTTGCACATTCCCCGGTGCGCTTGCCCTCCAGCGTATAGCTGGTGCTGAGCGCGGTGTTGCCGCCCACCGTCTTCGCCATGTTCGCGGTAAAGTCCATGCTGTCGGCCTTGTAACTCCCCTCGATCTGCAATTCGGATGTGCCCGCCCCGGCCTTGCAGGCCATGGACCCGACAAACCGGCCGCCATTCATGTAGGTTTCCTTATATTTGCAATCGGTGCCGTCATCCCCCGCCAGAGCGCTCGGGTCCGCCTTGCCGTCGGCCGCAACGGGCAGGCAAATGGACGTTTCGCTCTTCGTGCCGATCTTCTTGGCGTCCTCCGGCGTCGCCGTGGCGGCGCTCTTATAGGCCGTATAGGTCCGGGTCAGCATCCATTGCCCGGCCTTCAACGCAACCGGGGCCTCCTCGGTTGCCTCCGGCGGTGCTTCCGCACTGCACGCCGCCAGAAACGTAGCCGTCATCAATAGCGAAATCGTCGTTCCACGCATTGCCCTCTCCTCTTTTATTTGCGGAACAGACGATCTACCTCCCCGGCGCTAAGTCAAGTGCGAAGATATCAGTCAAAATGGCCTGATACGCTTTGGCGTCATCTGGCGCTCGGCGCCGTTCGGTTATGCCCCGCCTGGCGTACAGGCGCCGATGCGCTTGCCGCTGCTCTTCATCTTCATCGTCATGCCCATGCCGTTCGCCATCCCGGTCGAATTGACGTCGATCGCGATCGCATAATGATCGGGCATATAGGTGCCCTTCATGGCCATCTTCATTTCCGCGCCGGGCTGTTGCGGAATCTGGCAGACCGTCGCTGCGGTGATCGTGCCGCCCGTCATGTCCATCTTGGAATAGGCGCACTTGGCGTCTTTCTGCGCGGCAAGAAAGTCGGCGCTCGGCTTTTCCGCCTGCTCGGGCGTGATGCAATGCTTGAATGTCGTCTTGTGGCCGATCATCGCCTTGGCCGCATCCGGCGCGCCTTGCGGCAGGCCGGTCATCGTCACGTCGGTAATCTCCTGGGTGGCTTCCCACTGGCCGGGTTGCAACTTTACGCTGCTCATCTCCTTCGCCACGTCCTCGGCGCTGATGTTGCCGCTCTTTTCCGGCGACTTGCCACAGGCCGACAGGGCCAGAACCACCGTGGCGGCGGGAAGGAGGAATGCGGCTTTCATGGGTCGGTTCTCCTGGCTGCGCGCCGACATTGCGAACGCGCTTCTGCGCCTCCATATCAGTGCGGCATGGCGATTCAAATCCGAACCACATTGTCCGAACCGGAAACCGGAGAGGATTTCGTCCCCCACCGTCCCGCGCGGCCGGAAAAGGGGGAGGGCGGCCGTCCGTTCAAGATCGTGTCGGATTATGAACCGGCGGGCGACCAGCCGACGGCGATCGCCGAACTGGTGGAAACCGCGCTCGGCGGCGAGCGGGACCAGGTGCTGCTGGGCGTCACCGGCTCGGGCAAGACCTTCACCATGGCGAAAGTGATCGAGGCGCTGCAGCGTCCTGCGCTGATCCTTGCCCCCAACAAGATCCTCGCGGCGCAACTCTATGGCGAATTCAAGAGCTTCTTCCCGGAAAACGCGGTCGAATATTTCGTCAGCTATTACGACTATTACCAGCCCGAAGCCTATGTCGCCCGGTCGGACACCTATATCGAGAAGGAAAGCTCGGTAAACGAGAGCATCGACCGGATGCGCCACTCGGCGACCCGCGCGCTCTTGGAGCGGGACGACGTCATCATCGTCGCTTCGGTCTCCTGCCTCTACGGCATCGGCTCGGTCGAAACCTATTCGGCCATGACCTTCTCGATGAAGAAGGGCGGGGTGGAGGATCAGCGGGAGATCATCCGCAAGCTCGTCGCGCTCCAGTATAAGCGCAACGATGCGGCCTTCGCGCGCGGCAATTTCCGGGTGAAGGGCGACAATCTGGAGGTGTTCCCTTCGCACTATGAGGACACCGCCTGGCGCATCAGCTTCTTTGGCGATGAGATCGAACAGATTTCCGAATTCGATCCGCTGACCGGCAAGACCATCGCGACCCTCGACTATGTGAAGGTCTTCCCCAACAGCCACCACGTCACGCCCGGCCCGACGCTGAAACAGGCGATGGAGGCGATCCGCCACGAATTGACCGAGCGGCTGAAGGAGCTGGTGGCCGAGGGCAAGCTGCTGGAGGCGCAGCGGCTGGAGCAGCGCACCAATTTCGACCTGGAGATGATCGCCGCCACCGGCTCCTGCGCAGGGATCGAGAATTATTCCCGCTTCCTGACCGGCCGTCTGCCCGGTGAGCCGCCGCCGACCCTGTTTGAATATCTTCCCGAAAACGCGCTGCTGTTCGTCGACGAAAGCCACCAGACGGTGCCGCAGATCGGCGCGATGGCGCGGGGCGATCACCGGCGCAAGATCACGCTGGCCGAATATGGCTTCCGCCTGCCCAGCTGCATCGACAACCGCCCGCTCCGCTTCAACGAATGGGACGTCATGCGCCCCCAGACCGTCAGCGTCTCCGCGACGCCGGGCAAGTGGGAAATGGAGCAGACCGGCGGCGTGTTCAGCGAACAGGTGATCCGCCCCACCGGCCTCATCGATCCGCCGGTCGAGATCAAGCCGGTCGAGGATCAGGTCGACGACCTCATCAACGAGGCGCGCAAGACGGCGGCGGCCGGCTACCGCACCCTCGTCACCACGCTCACCAAGCGCATGGCCGAGGACCTGACCGAATTCATGCACGAGGCGGGGCTCAAGGTCCGCTATATGCACTCGGACGTCGAGACGCTGGAGCGCATCGAACTGATCCGCGATCTGCGTCTGGGCGTCTATGACGTGCTGGTCGGCATCAACCTGCTGCGCGAGGGCCTCGACATTCCCGAATGCGGCCTTGTCGGCATCCTAGACGCGGACAAGGAGGGCTTCCTGCGCAGCGAAACCTCGCTCATCCAGACCATCGGCCGCGCTGCCCGCAACGTGGACGGCCGCGTCATCCTCTATGCCGACCGCATCACCGGCAGCATGGAGCGCGCCCTGAACGAAACCGGCCGCCGCCGCGAGAAGCAGGAAGAGTATAACGCCGCGCACGGCATCACGCCGACGACGATCAAGCGCAACATCGGCGACATCATCGCCCATGTCTCCAACAAGGACAGCGTGCTGGTCGAGACCGGCGACGAGAACCGTCCCCACATGGTCGGCCACAATCTGCGCGCCTATATCGAGGACCTGGAAAAGAAGATGCGCGCCGCCGCCGCCGACCTGGAATTCGAGGAAGCAGGGAGATTACGCGACGAAATCCGCAAGCTGGAGGCGGAGGAACTGGGCCTCCCCGCAGACCAGCAAGTCGCCGCGCCGAGAGGCCGGGCGAGCGAGGGTAAGCCGGGCACACGAAAGGGCCGGTTCGGAAAGGTGCAGCGGAAGTTCGGGAGGTAGGCTCGGGCTATCTTCGCTGGCGTCCGTAGAAAAGGCTTAATAGCGACCGCAGTCCCTTTGGAGTTTGATGAAACAAATTCCTTTGGAACGTGCCCAATGAGTCCCTTCGAGATAATGACCATTATCCTAGACATCGTTGCGATCGCGTTACAGATCGACCAACGAAAATGATCTTGGCAATCCGCCTAAATTCCATTTGACCGCAGCTTCCGGGAAGGCGCGCGACACCTTCTCCTTCATCGACTTGCGTGTTGAAGGAGAAGAACATGCCCCATCGCCCTTACTGCATTAACGCGGGTCTTTTGCCGCTGCTGTCGCTGACCCTATGGATCAACGCCACGCCGCTCCCCCTCATCCCCCACGGAACACCCCTCGCATGATCGACCTCACCGATCTCGACCGCCACGGCGCAGCCCTTCTCCCGTCCCTGCTCACCCCACAGCAATGCGCCGCCACCGTTGCCCTGTGGGACGCCGCGCCCACCCCCTTCCGCAAGGATGTGAACATGGCCCGGCACGGCTATGGGCGCGGCCATTATCGCTATTTCGCCTACCCCCTCCCCGATCCCATCACCGCCCTGCGCGAACGCCTCTACGCAGCGCTTGCCCCGGTCGCGAACCGCTGGGCGGAGGCGCTTGGCCAGCCGGATATCTACCCCGCCGCCCATGCCGATTTCCTCGCGCGGGGTCACTTAAGCGGTCAGGACAAGGCCACGTCGCTCCTGCTGCGCTACGAAACTGGCGACTGGAATGCCCTGCATCAGGATGTCTATGGCCCGCATATCTTCCCGCTCCAGGCGGCGATCCTGCTCTCGTGCCCGGACACGGATTTCACCGGCGGCGAATTCGTGCTGAGCGAACAGCGCCCGCGCATGCAATCCCGCCCCGAAGTCGTGCCCATCCGACAGGGCGACGCGGTCGTCTTCCCCGTGCGCGACCGCCCGGTCCAGGGCGCGCGCGGCATCCACCGGGTGCAGATGCGCCACGGCGTCAGCCGCCTGCGCAGCGGCGTCCGCTTCACGCTGGGCGTCATCTTCCACGACGCCGCGTCCTGACGCTTTTCGACGGGCGTCGGCGGGGCATCGACCGGCGTCGGATTTGCCGCTTGAGGCACTCCCCCGGCGGGCGCATGCTCCGCGCCGTAACAAGCCAAGGGGAATGCCGCCATGCGCCGTCCGATCCTCGCCGCCCTGCTGGGCGCGTCTCTCACCCTGTCCGCCACGACTCTTCCGGCCTTCGCCAAGGGCACAGCGCCCGATTTCGCCGCCGCCGTCACGGAAAAGGGCCGTCCAGCCGACGCCATCAAGCTGGATGAAAGCCGCAAACCGGCGGAAATCCTGGCCTTCCTCGGCCTGAAATCCGGCGACAAGGCCGCCGACATCATGACCGGCTCGGGCTATTGGGCGGAAATCATGGCCAATGCCGTGGGCAAGAAGGGCAAGGTCACCGCCTTCGAGCCCTCCCAATTTTACGCCAGTCCGGATGAAATGAAGGTGTGGGAGGCGCTGGGCAAGCGCCGGCCGGACATCGGCTTCGTCCGCTATCCGTTCGAGGCGTTCGCGGCGAAGCCCGACAGCTTCGACTTCACCATCATCAACCTTTCCTATCATGACCTCTATTGGGAATCGGAGAAGTACAAGATCCCCCGCACAGACCCGGCGGCCTTCGTGAAGACGCTCTATGCCGCGACGAAGCCGGGCGGAATCGTCGGCATCATCGACCATGTCGGCCTGCCCGGCGACACGCGCCAGACGGTGGACAAGCTTCATCGGATCGACCCGGCGCAGGTAAAGGCGGACTTCACCGCCGCCGGCTTCGTGCTGGAGGCGGAAAGCCCGATCCTCGCCAATCCGGCGGATGATCATAGCAAGCTGGTGTTCGATCCCGCGATTCGGGGCAAGACGGATCGGTTTGTGTACAGGTTCCGGAAGCCGAAGTGAGGTAAGCGGTCTCCAGCGACTCCCGCACGCGCGCCGCTACACCCCCAACCCCGTTCGGTTCGAGCGTGTCGAGAACCCAGCGTAACGTTCTCGACACGCTCGAACCGAACGGGGCGGGGAACAAGCGAACGGACGTGGGTACTGCTGGCCCAACCACCATGCCTCATCGTGGTAAACGCCGCATTCACCATTAATCAACGACTGTCGGGCAGGATCGACTCCGGAAACCCTGATCCTGTTGGTTTTGGCCTGTTGTTATTTGGACCGGGGGCCTTATCTTGGGCGCTGAAAGCGAGCGAAAGCGATAGATGAACGACGACAAGGAACCGCAGGGCAATCCCTGGATCAAAAGCGCGATGATATGGGCGGGCGTCATCATCGCCCTGCTCCTGTTCGTGTCGATGTTCGACAGCCGCTCGACGACGGCGGGCGGCACCGCTATCGCCTATTCCGATTTCCGGCAGAAGGTGCAGGACAGTCAGGTGAAGGAAGTGGCGATCGCGCCAGACCGCATCACCGGCACGCTCGCCAATGACCAGAAATTCCAGACGGTCCCGGTCAATGATCCGAACCTGCCCGGCCTGCTCAACGACTATGGCGTGAAATATAGCGGCCAGGCGGAGGAACAGCCCAGCTTCTGGATGATCCTCATCTATCAGTCGCTGCCCTTCCTGTTGATTCTCGGCATCGCCTTCTTCGTCCTGCGTCAGATGCAGAAGGGCGGCAGCTCCGGCGCCATGGGCTTCGGCAAGTCCAAGGCGAAGCTGCTCACCGAAAAGCATGGCCGAGTCACTTTCCAGGACGTCGCCGGCATTGACGAAGCGCGTGAAGAGCTTGAGGAAATCGTCGAGTTCCTGAAGGACCCGACCAAGTTCGCGCGCCTCGGCGGCAAGATTCCCAAGGGCGCTTTGCTCGTCGGCTCGCCCGGCACCGGCAAGACGCTGCTCGCCCGCGCCATCGCGGGGGAGGCGGGCGTGCCCTTCTTCACCATCTCCGGCTCCGACTTCGTCGAAATGTTCGTCGGCGTCGGCGCAAGCCGCGTGCGCGACATGTTCGAGCAAGCGAAGAAGAACGCGCCGTGCATCGTCTTCATCGACGAAATCGATGCCGTCGGCCGCCATCGCGGCGCTGGCCTGGGCAACGGTAATGACGAGCGCGAGCAGACGCTGAACCAGCTTCTGGTTGAAATGGACGGTTTTGAGGCCAATGAAGGCATCATCATCGTCGCCGCGACCAACCGCCCCGACGTGCTTGATCCCGCGCTGCTGCGTCCGGGCCGCTTCGACCGTCAGGTCGTGGTCCCCCGCCCGGATATCGAGGGCCGCGAGAAGATCCTCGCTGTCCACATGAAGAAGGTGCCGCTGGCCCCTGACGTCGACGCCCGCACCATTGCGCGCGGCACGCCCGGCTTCTCCGGCGCTGATCTCGCCAACCTCGTCAATGAGGCCGCGCTGATGGCCGCCCGCCGCGGCAAGCGTCTGGTCGCGATGGACGAGTTTGAGGCCGCAAAGGACAAGGTCATGATGGGCGCGGAACGCCGCTCGATGGTCATGACCGACGATGAGAAGAAGATGACCGCCTATCATGAGGCCGGCCACGCCATCGTCGCGATCCATGAGCCTGCGTCCGACCCGATCCACAAGGCGACCATCATCCCGCGTGGTCGCGCGCTGGGCATGGTCATGCGCCTGCCGGAACGCGACAATTATAGCTACCATCGCGACAAGATGTACGCGAACCTCGCCGTATCCATGGGCGGTCGCGTCGCGGAGGAAGTGATCTTCGGCTATGACAAGGTGTCGTCCGGCGCGTCCAGCGACATCCAGTACGCCACTCGCCTCGCCCGCGACATGGTCACCCAGTGGGGCATGTCCGACAAGCTGGGGCCGCTCCAATATGAGGAGCAGCAGGGCGAGACTTTCCTCGGCTATTCGCAGAGCCAGCGCGTGCATATGTCGAACGAGACGGCGCAGGCGATCGATCATGAGATCCGCTCGATCGTCGAAACCGGCTATAACCGCGCCAAGGACCTGCTGAAGAAGCATGAGGATGAGCTTCACCTGCTCGCCAACGCGATGCTGGAATATGAGACGCTGAGCGGCGACGAAATCCGCAAGCTGCTCGAGGACGGCGAAATCACCCGCGACGACGGGACGAAGATCAAGCCGAGCAGCATCCCCGCCGCCGGCTCCTCCATCCCCAAGACCCGCCGCCGCAAGGGACCTTTCGGCGAACCGGCGGGGCAGGGCGCTTAGGGCTCGGCTGTCAGCAACATCGGATTGAAAAGGGGGGCTTCCAGCGATGGGGGCCCCTTTTTTGCAGGCCCACGACCCTAACCCCGTTCGTGTTGAGTAGAGACTGAGCTTGTCGAAGGCTCATATCGAAGCATCTTAGCGCCATCTCTTTCCCCCGTCCGTTCGTGTCGAGCGAAGTCGAGAGACCAGGCGCTATGCCATTGTGT
>DASVND010000070.1:0-39797 GCA_036384035.1 Sphingobium sp.
CCAGTCATCGCCGGTGTCGGTGGCGCGCTGCGCGGTCTTGTCGTTGGCCACGCCGGGCTGCGCGAGCCCCGACAGGTCGCCCTTGACGTCGGCCATCACGACGGGCACCCCGGCCGTCGACAGTTGCTCGGCGATGACCTGGAGCGTCTTGGTCTTGCCGGTGCCGGTCGCGCCGGCGATCAGGCCGTGGCGGTTGGCGCGGCGCAGGTTCAGATATTGCGGCTGGCCGCCATCCTTGGTCTCACCAAGCCCGATGAAAATGCCTGCGTCCGTCATATTGCGTCCCCCACTGACATAAGCTCGCCAAGGGTAAAGCCTGGCACTCGTCCAAAATACCGTTCGTCCTGAGCGAAGTCGAAGGACCTAGCCGAACGCAGTGAGGCACTTCGCCTCCGCTCAGTGGAAGGCTTCGACTTCGCTCAGCCCGAACGGTGTTTTAGGCAACCCTCTCCCGCAAGGGGAGAGGGAAAACGCATCTTACTTGTCGCGCAGGCGGACGGCGATGAAGCCGGCCTGGCCGCCGCGACGCTGCACCTGCAGAAGCACGGCATTGCGGCCCGACGATTTCACCTGGGCAATGGCGGCGTTGAACTCCGCTTCGGTCGTGACCGGCCGATTGTTCGCCGACAGAATCACGTCGCCGCGCTGAAGGCCCTTGGCGCCCGCATCGGTGGAGGCGTCCACGCTGCTGACGACCAGACCGCGCGTGTCCGCCGCCGCGCCGATCTGGCGGGCGATGGCGGGGGTGAGCGGCTGTACCGCGATACCCAGCGCCTGCTGGGCCGCCGCAGCGTTGCCCTGCGGGCTCTGGCCGGAGAAATCATCATCCGAATCGCCGCCGCCGCCAAAGCTGGCAAGCTGTTCCTCCGGCGGGCGCTGGCCGACGACGGCGGTGACGGTGGTGCGCTGGCCGCTACGGATCAGTTCGATCGGCACCTTCTGCCCGATCGGCAGGCCGCCGACGATGTAGGACAAGGTTTCGTCCGGCGTGACCTCGCGATTATTGACCTTCACGATCACGTCGCCTGCCTTGATGCCGGCATTGGCCGCGCCCTGCTTGGGTTCGACCGACTGGACGAACTCGCCGCGATTCTTGGCGAGGCCAAGCGAGTCGGCCATGTCGTCCGACAGCGGGCTGATCTGCACGCCCAGATAGCCGCGCTTGACGCTCTCACCCTTGCGCAGCGTGTCGATGACCGGGATCGCCTGTTCGGACGGAATGGCGAAGCCGATGCCGACATTGCCGCCCGAGGGCGACAGGATCTGCGAATTGATGCCGATCACGTTGCCGCGCATGTCGAACATCGGGCCGCCGGAGTTGCCCTGATTGATCGAGGCGTCGGTCTGGATGAAGCGGTCGCTGCCGCCGCCGGTGTTGCGGTGGACGGCCGAGATGATGCCGGCGGTCACGGTGCCGCTAAGCGCGTAGGGGTTGCCGATCGCGACGACCCAGTCGCCGACGCGCGACTTGGTGCTGTCGCCGAACTTGACGAAGGGCAGAGCCTTTTTCGGCTCGATCTTGAGGACCGCAAGGTCGCTGGCGGCGTCACGGCCGATCAGCTTGGCCGGATATTCCTCGCGATTGGTGAGGGTCACGGTGATCGAATCGACCGTCGCACCCTCCGCGCCCGCCGAAACGACATGCGCGTTGGTGACGATGTAGCCGTCCGCCGAGATCAGGAAGCCTGAGCCGAGCGACTGCGCCTGGCGGGTCTGCGGCTGGCCGCCGCCCTGCTGGCCGAACAGGTCGCCGAACGGCGTGCCAGCGAAGGGGTTTTCGACCTTGACGCGCTGGCGGGTGGAGATGTTGACGACCGCCGGCTGCAGCTTTTCGACCATGTCGGCCAGGCTGCCGGGCGCACCGGCGGGGGCCGATGCGGCCATGCCTTCATTCTGCGCGGTTTGCGCACCGAGCGGTTGGGTCGAAGTGACGGCGATGGCCGTGCCGCCGAGCAGCAAGGCCCCGGTAATGGCATATGCGTAACGCACTAATGAAAATCCTCTCTGTCAAAGGGGGCGCTGGAGGAAAAAGGGAGCCTTGGGGTGCTCCATCCTGCCTTAACCCATATTGAATGACGTCCGTTCCCGTAACGTTAGGCAGAACGCGCCTTATTTGCCCCTAAACTCGCGCAGGAAGTCGTTGTCCGGCGACAGGATCACCTGAGTCTGTCCCGCCGCCTGGGGCGAGAATGTCCGGCGGTAAGCCTGCATGGCGCGGTAGAAGTCGTAGAATTGCGCGTCCTTGCCGAAGCTGTCGGCATAGACCTTCGCGGCGCTGGCGTCGGCCTCCGCGCGGATGATCTGCGCCTGCTTCTCGCCCTGGGCGCGGATGGTGTTGGATTCCTGCTCGCGCGCGGTGCGCATCCGCTGGAAGGCGGTGTCGAGCGGGGTGCCGTCCGGCAGGTCGGCGCGCTTGATCCGTACGTCGATGATCTCCGCGCCATATTGGCGGGCGACGCGGTTGAGGCCGCGCGCGATATTTTCCATCACCTGGCCGCGTTCCGGGCTGAGCAGGGCGGCGAAGGGCCGCTTGCCCAGTTCGTTGCGCAGGGCCGAGCCGAGGATGGGCTTGAGCGCGTCGGAAACGCGATCCTCGCTGCCCGCCGAGATATACATGCGCAGCGGATCGACGATGCGATAGCGGGCGAAGGCGTCGACCTGCAGCCGCAGCTGGTCGGTGGACAGCACCTGCTGGCGCTCCATTTCGACGGCGAGGACGCGCTTGTCGATCCAGACGATCTGTTCGGCGAAGGGCAGGCGGGCGATGACGCCCGCGCCGGTCGAACCGAACGCCTCGTTCGGGCGGTAGCGGTTCACGATCCGCACCGGCTCACCGAAGCGAACAATGACCGCCTGGCGCGTTTCCGGCACGATCGACACGGTGCTGCCCAGCAGGATCAGCAGCGCGATCGCGATAAGGGCGAGGACGATGGGGTTGCGCAGGACGAACGGCATTACTGGCCTCCCTCGCTGGAGGAGGGGGTCGCCGTGGCGGTCGCGGCGGCGGCGGCGGCGCGGCGTTTCATTTCCGGCAGCGGCAGATAGGGGGTGACGTTGCCGGTTTCGACGATCGTCTTGTCGAGGCCGGGCAGGATCGCCTCCATCGTTTCATAATACATGCGGCGGCGCGTGACCTCCGGCGAGAGGCGATACTGGGTGTATACCTTGTCGAAAGCGGCTGCCTCGCCCTGGGCGCGGGCCGTGAGCTGCTGCGCATAGGCGCGGGCTTCGTTGAGGTAGGTCTGGGCGGTCTGCTGCGCGGCGGACACTTCCTTGAAGGCGTCGTTGACGGCCGAGGGCGGGTCCGCCTGCTTGATCGCGACGCCCTGGATGCGGACACCGGACTTGTAACCGTCCAGGATCTGCTGGGTGCGCTGCTCCACCTGCTGCTCGATGGTCGAGCGACCGGCGCCGAGCGCATCGTCCAGCGACACCGAGGCGATCACCGAGCGCATCGCTGATTCGGCGACTTCGCGGATCGTCGTGTCCGGGTCGGCCAGCTGGAACTTGTAAAGTTCGGGATTGCGGATGTTCCAGCGCACCGAATAGGCCAGGTCGATGATATTCTGATCGCCGGTGAGCATCAGATTCTCGCGGTCGGCCTCGGCCGATCCGATGTCGACGGTGCGGATTTCCTCGACATCGACCGTCTCCACCGTTTCGAACGGCGCGGGCAGGGTCAGGCTGATGCCCGGCGACAGGGTGCGGCTATATTTGCCGAGCAGGGTGACGATGCCGCGCTCCTGCGGGCCGACGCGGTGGATGGAAGTCAGCCCTATCCAGATGATGACGATTAGGCCAAGCGCGATCGGCCACAGCGCGCGGCCGCCCGGACCCTGCGGGAAGCCGCCGCCGAAATTGCCGCCGAAGCTCTCGCGGCCGCGCCGGATCAACTCGTCAATCGCCGTCGGATTGCCGCGCCCGCCGGATTGGCCGTTGCCGCCGGGCTTTTGCGTCCAGGGATTGCGCGGGCCATCGCTCTTGTCCCCGCCGGGCTCCTCGCCGCCGGAGTCATTGCCCTTTCCGCCCCAAGGTCCCTGGCTCATTGCGGAGACTATCGAGGGCATCCACCCGAAAAAACTGTTCATCAGGTCTCTATAGGTAGGCGCTGCGGGGAAAAACAGTCCTTAGCCGCGATTTCCCGTTGGAGAGTTGGCGAAGGACGGTTTCGCGGGCGCGCGATCGGCTCTATGGGGCCGGGCATGACCGATCTTTCCGCCCTTGCCGACCGCCTGTCCTCCCTCACCATGGGCCGCGCGAGCGCGCCGCGATTGCGCGAGGGGATGCTGACGCTGGTGCTGGACGTCACGGGCCTGTCCGGCCCGGCGCGCGAGGCAATGGAGCGGGAGGTGAAGAATGCGGTGGCGGGCGAGCCGGGCGTGGAGGACGTGCGGATCGCGATGACGCAGGAAAAGACGTCGCTGCGGATCATCGCGGTGGGGTCCGGCAAGGGCGGCGTGGGGAAGTCCACGCTCTCGGCGAACCTGGCGATTGCGTTGACGCGGCTGGGGCATCGGGTGGGGTTGGTCGACGCCGACATCTATGGCCCGTCGCAGCCGCGCCTGATGGGCAGCGAGGGCGAGAAGCCCGAGGCGATCGACAAGCAGATGATCCCGATTGCGAGCCGCTGGGGCGTGCCGATGCTGTCGATGGGGCATCTGGTGAAGGCGGGGCAGGCGATCGCGTGGCGCGGGCCGATGGCGGGCAATGCGCTGAGCCAGCTTGTCGACGCCAAGTGGGACGGGGTCGACACGCTGATCGTCGACCTGCCGCCGGGCACTGGCGACGTGCAGCTCTCGATGATCCAGAAGCACAAGCCGGCGGGCGCGGTGATCGTGTCGACGCCGCAGGACCTGGCGCTGATCGACGCGACGCGCGCGGTCAGCCTGTTCGAGCAGGCGGGCGTGCCGATGATCGGGCTGGTGGAGAATATGGCGGGCTATGTGTGTCCATCGTGCGGGGAAGTGTCCGACCCGTTCGGCATGGGCGGCGCGGAAAAAGCGGCGGGCGAGATGGGCATGCCGTTCCTGGGGCGGATACCGCTGGCGATGGGGATAAGGACGGCGTCCGACGCCGGCGAACCGCCGGCGGCTGGCGAGGGCGCGGAGGCCGACGCGTTCCGGGCGATTGCGGAGAAGGTGGGGGCGTGGTTGGGGAGGGGGTAGACCTGATCCTCGCATCCCCACCTTCGTCATGCTGAACTTGTTTCAGCATCCATCCTGCCCCTCCAACCCAGGGCCAATCGGAGAAATGGATCCTGAAACAGGTTCAGGATGACGGCGCAAGAGATCGTCCGCTTCTGGTCGCAATCAGTTTTTTCCTGACCAGAGGCATGACTTCGAGCTGGGGCGAGATCGCGCTCACGCGGCTTTCGCACTGAACTTTCACTTGAGCTTGCGCGTACCTATCTCCGCTTGTGAAGGAGACCCATCATGCCGCTCACCCGTGACGAAGATATTGCCGCCCTGCTGGATGGGGCGCGGACGATTGCGATGGTGGGGGCGTCCGACCGGCCGGACCGCGCCAGCTATGGCGTGATGAAGGTGCTGCAGGATCATGGATACCGCGTGCTGCCGGTCAATCCGCAGATACCGGGCGAGCATATCCATGGTGAGTTCGTGTGGGACCGGCTGTCCGACATCGGCGTGCCGATCGACATCGTCGATATCTTCCGCAACAGCGCGGCGGCGGGCGCGGTGGTGGACGACGCCATCGCCGTGGGTGCGAAGGCGGTTTGGATGCAGCTGGGCGTGGTGAACGAAGAAGCGGCGGCGAGGGCCGAGGCGGCGGGGTTGAAGGTGGTCATGGATCGTTGTCCGGCGATCGAGATCCGGAAGCTGGGGTTGCGGCCGGTGGGGGCGGAGTGAAGGGACTGGAGCGTTGAACTTAGCCTATCTCCGTTCGCTTCGAGCGTAGTCGAGAAGCCTTGCGCTGGTTTCTCGACTACGCTCGAAACGAACGGGTGTGGGTAATTTTCGCGCTGCTTTCCAGAGTCATTCGGTTTCAATCCTATCCCGCCATTTTAGCACCTTCCCGTTTCGCGCGGGGCCTTCTATCAGGTTGAGATATGGCGCGCGGACCGGCATCGCAGGAGAGGAAGGGCGTCGCTATCGACCGGCGCACGATGCTGATCGGCGGCGGGGCTGCGGCGGGGCTGCTGATTGCCTGGGGGCTTTGGCCGCGCGCATATAAGGCCAATCTCAACGTGTCGCCGGGCGAGCATCTGTTCGGCGCGTTCCTGAAGATCGACAAGTCCGGCGTCGTCACCGTCATCGTGCCGCAGACGGAGATGGGGCAGGGCGTCACCACTGTCCTGCCGCAGATATTGGCGGATGAACTGGGCGCGGATTGGCGGACGATCGCGGTGCAGCCTGCGCCGATCGGCGCGCTCTACGCCAACACCCTGCTGGTCGAGGAATGGCGCGGCAGCGACCTGACCACGATGCTGGGCGGCGTCGGCGACTGGGCGCTGAAGGAATATGCGACGCGCAACGAGATCATGCTGACCGGTGGATCGACATCGGTGCGGATGTTCCATGACGGCTATCGCAACGCAGGGGCGGCGGCGCGGGTGCTGCTGTGCAAGGCGGCGGGCAAGCGGTGGGACGTGGCCTGGGAAAGCTGCGACATCAAGAACGGCATGGTGTCGGACGGCGGCAAGCGTCGCCTGAAGATCGGCGAACTGGCGGCAGAGGCGAGCGCGTTCGAGCTGCCCGAGATATTGCCGTTGCGACAGGACAGCGACGAGGACGGGCGGTTGATCGGCGAGGATCTGCCCCGGCTGGACCTGCCCGCGCAGATCGACGGATCGATGAACTTCGCCGCCGACGTGCGGGTGCCCGACATGCTGTTCGCCTCGATCCGGCAGGGGCCGGTGGGCGACGCGACGCTGGGCAAGGTCAACGAGGCGGCCGCCGCGAAGGTTCTGGGGTTCCACAAGGTGGTGCGCCGGGATCGCTGGGTGGCGGTGGTCGCGTCCAACTGGTGGGCGGCGAACAAGGCGCTGGACCTGCTGGACCCGGTCTTCACCCTGCCGAAGAAGCCCGTCGATACGCCGGGGATCGAGAAGGCGCTGGAAGCGGCGTTCGCCAGCAGCGACGGGCGGCGGCTCTATGCGCAGGGCGATCTGCTGCCGGTGTTCGAGGGCGCGACGATCGTCGCCAGCGAATATCAGGTTGCGCCGGGCCTGCATCTGGCGATCGAGCCGATGGCGGCGACGGCGCGGGTGAAGGATGGGCTGGCCGAGGTATGGCTGGCGACGCAGGCGCCGACCTTTGCGCGGGCGGCGATCGCCAAGGCGCTGGGATTTTCCAAGAGCGATGTCGTGCTCTATCCGCTGCACGCGGGTGGATCGTTCGATCGCAAGATGGATTTCGAGGCGGGCGTGCAGGCGGCGATCATCGCGCAGGAAGTGGGCCGCCCGGTGCAGCTGATGTGGTCGCGTGCCGAGGACACTATCCGCGACCTGCCCCGCGCGCCGGCGCATGCGCGAATGGCGGCGAAGCTGGGGCGACACGGGGTGATCGACGGCTGGCTGGCCAAGGTCGCCGCGCCCTCCGCGCTGACCGAGACATGGGCGCGGATTGCCGACGGCGCGCTGCCGCATGAGGCGGCGGAGGCGGCATCGACCAAGGCGGACCGGCTGGCGGTGTCCGGCATGGTCACGCCCTATGCAATGAAGAATTTCGCCATCGACCATTATCCCGCCGACATCGGCCTGCCGACGGGACGCTGGCGGTCCAACGCCGATCATTATGCCGCCTTCTTCACCGAATCCTTCATCGACGAGCTGGCGAAGGTCGCGGGGATCGAGCCGCTGTCCTTCCGCATCCAGATGTTGGGCAGTCAACCGCGCCTGGCCCATTGCCTTGCCACGGCGGCGGCGCTGGGCGGATGGCAGGGCGGGATTGACGGCAGCGGTCAGGGCATTGCCTGCCACGCCATGAACGGCGCCTACATTGCCGTGCTGGTGGAGGCGGGGCTGAACAACGGCAAGCTGACCGTGTCGCGCATCGTCGCGGCGGTGGATTGCGGTGATCAGGTCAATCCCGACATCGCCCGGCAGCAGATAGAGGGCGGGCTGATCTTCGGCCTTGCCTCCGCCATGGGCGCGTCGGGCAGCTATGCGAAGGGCCTGCCGACGCGGGCGATATTGGGGCGGATGGGCCTGCCGCGCCTGGCCGATGTGGGCGATGTGACTGTGGAGTTGATCCGCAGCAACGCCAATGCGGGCGGCGTGGGCGAGATTGGCGTGCCGCCGGTCGCGCCCGCCATCGCCAACGCGCTGTTCACGGTGACGGGCGCGCGGTTCCGGACACTGCCGCTGGTGGCGCCGGCATGACGCCCTTGCCGCCGCGCGACCATCCCGATGTGCCTTCCCCACGCGTCGGCGTGCTGATCGTCAATCTGGGCACGCCCGATGCGCCGGACCCCAAGGCGGTGAAGCGCTACCTGAAGGAATTCCTGTCCGACCGGCGGGTGGTGGAGATTCCGCCGATCCTCTGGCAGCCGATCCTGCGCGGCGTCATCCTGACGACGCGACCCAAAAAGTCCGCGCACGCCTATGCCAAGGTGTGGACGGAGCGCGGGTCGCCGCTGGCCTTCCATACGCACGACACGTCGCAGGCGCTGAAGAGCATGTTCGGGGAGAATGTGCTGGTCGACTGGGCGATGCGTTATGGCAATCCGTCCATCCCCGCCAAACTTGCCGCGATGAAGGCGGCGGGATGCGAGCGCATCCTGATCGCGCCGCTCTATCCGCACTATAGCAGTGCGACGACGGGCACCGCCAATGATGCCGTGTTCCGGGCGCTGGGCGCAATGCGCTGGCAGCCCGCGATACGGACCCTGCCGCCCTATCATGACGATCCGGCCTATATTGCGGCGTTGAAGAGGTCAGTGGAGCGCCATCTGTGGGGTCTCGATTTCGCGCCGGAGGTGCTGCTGGCGAGTTTCCACGGCATGCCGGAGCGGACGCTGCATCTGGGCGATCCTTATCACTGCCAGGCGCTTAAAACGGCACGGCTGCTGTCCGAGGCGATGGATCGCGAGGTCGTCGTCAGTTTCCAGTCGCGATTCGGCCGGGCGAAATGGCTGGAGCCGGCGACCGACAAAATGCTCGCAAAAATGGCTGCGGAAGGTGTCCGGTCAGTGGCTGTCGTAATGCCGGGCTTTTCCGCAGACTGTCTGGAGACGCTGGAAGAGATCGCCCTGCAGGGGGCGGCGACATTCCACGATAATGGCGGCAAAAATTTCGCCTGTATCCCCTGTCTTAACGCGGATTCCGAGGCTATCACCTTGTACGAGAGTCTGATTTCGCGGGAACTGGGAGGGTGGTTAAACGTCACCAACCAGGGACGGCCTTAAGGAGAGGAAAGCGCATGAGCAGAGTGGCGGTGGTGACGGGCGGAAGCCGTGGCATCGGAGAAGCGATCAGCGTTGCCCTCAAGGACCTTGGGTACAAGGTGGCGGCCAACTATGCCGGGAACGACGACAAGGCGAAGGCGTTCGCCAGCGCCACCGGCATTCCGGTCTATAAATGGGATGTCGGCGACCATCAGGCATGCCTGGACGGATGCGCGCAGATCGCCGCCGACATCGGCCCCATCGATATCGTCGTCAACAATGCGGGGATCACCCGTGACGGCATCCTGATGAAAATGAGCTATGAGGATTGGAGCGAGGTGATGCGCGTCAACCTCGGCGGTTGCTTCAACATGGCGAAGGCGACCTTCCCCGGCATGAAGGAGCGCGGCTGGGGCCGGATCATCAATATCGGGTCGGTGAACGGCCAGGCCGGACAATATGGCCAGGTCAACTATGCCGCCGCCAAATCCGGCATCCATGGCTTTACCAAGGCGCTGGCGCAGGAAGGCGCGCGCTTCGGCATCACCGTGAACGCGCTCGCGCCCGGCTATATCGACACCGACATGGTCGCCGCCGTACCGCCGCCGGTGCTGGAGAAAATCGTCGCGAAGGTGCCGATCGGCCGCCTTGGCCAGCCCGAGGAAATCGCGCGCGGCGTCGCCTTCCTGTGCAGCGAGGATGCGGGCTTCGTCACGGGCTCCACATTGTCGCTCAATGGCGGCCAACACATGTATTGATCGCATGCGGAGGGCATTGTCCCTCCGGTGCGCCTTTGATCGCTGATGTTCGGGCCGGGAAACCGGCGCGGACGGATGCACTGATCCTGAATCGGGAGAATGCGGCCGCGCTGTCCGGAAGGGCGCGGGACGGATTCCCGAGCATGCTGCTATCAGGTGCCTGTCATCGACGCGGCCTTCCCGTCGTGCGCGCAAGCGCGGTTAACGCGCATCCCTCCAGCATCAGGCCGCGTCGACAGCCATCCTGAATCGCGCATGGCACGATCGCAACATATTGCGACAAAGATGACATCGGTTCGCAATAGCGATTGACAGTGCAAATGACTCGCAATAACTGACCCCCAACTTTCCGAAGGGGGATTTCGATGACTGTGAGCAAGAAAAATCGTGGTGCAACGCCGGCATTCCTGGCGCTGTCGTGCATCGGCGCCATCGCTACGTCGCAGGCAGCCTTTGCGCAGGACAGCCAGCAGAAGCTGGGCGGCATGACCGTCACCGATTCGGCGATCGACGAGGATGAGGTGAAGGTCGAGAAGGTGCAGTCGCCCAAATATGTGCGTCCGCTGCTCGACACGCCGCAGACGATCACCGTCATCGGCAACCAGACGATCAAGAAGCAGAATCTGCTGACGCTGCGCGACGCGCTGTCCACGGTGCCGGGTATCACCTTCGGCGCCGGCGAAGGCGGCGGCGGCTATGGCGACAGCATCAACCTGCGCGGCTATAGCGCCAATAACGACATCACCATCGATGGCGTGCGCGACAGTGCGCAATATACGCGCTCCGACACGTTCAACCTGGAACAGATCGAAGTGTTCAACGGCGCCAATGGCGTCGTGTCGGGCGCCGGATCGGTCGGCGGCAACATCAACCTGGCCACAAAGTTGCCGAAGGCCGAGGATCTGACCGTCATCAACGCCGGCATCGGCACGGACAATTATTACCGCGCGACGGTGGACGCCAACAAGCGGCTGGGCGATTTCTTCGCCGTGCGCCTGAACGGCATGTTCCATCGCAACGACGTGCCGAACCGCGACCATGAGCAGTTCAAGCGCTGGGGCATTGCGCCGTCGGTCACGCTGGGCATCGACAGCCCGACCCGCCTGACCTTTGCGTATATTCACCAGGAAGATAATAATATCCCGCAATATGGCGTGCCGTATTTCGCACAGGCGGGCGGCATGCCGGACGGGTTCGACCGGGAGGGCTATTATGGCCTGCGCGGCGTGGACAAGCAGAAGCTGAACCTGGATTCGGTCACCGCGATCTTCGACCATGATTTCAGCGACACCGTGTCGATCCGCAACCTGACCCGCTATCAGGACGTGCGCCAGCTTTCGATCGCGACCGCGCCGCAGGGGACGTTCTGCCTCGCCAACGGACTGACGCCGACGGGCACGGCATGCCGCACGGCGGCGGCGGCGGCAACCCAATCCTCAGCGACCGCCTTCTTCTCGCCCGCGACGGTCGCGATCACCGTGCCCGCCGGATCCTATCTGCTGACCGGACCGCAGGGCAACGTCCGCGACACCCGCAACCAGCTCGCCTATAATCAGGTCGACCTGAAGGCGACGGTGAAGACCGGCGGACTGGAACACTCCATCGTCTTGGGCGCTTCGGCCGCCTGGGAGCGGTTCGACCTGGTCGGAGCCGCTGTCCTGCGCAATGCCGACGGCACCAATCCGTTCGATCGCAGCACCACGGCGCGCCGCCTGCCCTTCGGCAATATCGCCGATCCGGCCAGCGCCAACCTCTACACGGGGCCCTATAATTTCACCCAGACCAGCTATCAGTATGGCGACCAGACCAACTATGCCGCCTATCTGTTCGACGCAGTGAAGATCACCGAATGGCTCGAGTTCAACGGCGGCATCCGCTATGAAAAGAACAAGGGCAAGAACCGCACCGACGCGATCGCGGCGTTCGACCGCGGCGTCGACCGGCGCGGCGACGTCAAGGCCGGCACGACCTTCACCAATGACGAGAATCTCTTCTCCTACCGTGCCGGCATCGTGTTCAAGCCGATCACCAACGCCAGCATCTACGCGGCCTACGGCAACTCCAAGACGCCGTCCAAGGCGTCGGTCAGCGGGGCATGCACGGCCGCAACCTGCGTGGTTGCCCCGGAAGGCGCGGAGAATATCGAGATCGGCGGAAAGATCGACCTGGTTGGCGGCCGCCTCCAACTGACGGCGTCGCTGTTCCGCAACGAGCGCACCAATTATCGCGTCGCCAGCAACGATCCGCAAATTCCCGACCAGCAGGTGCTGGACGGCCGGTCGCGGGTTGACGGAATCGCGCTTGGCGCAACCGGCAACATCACCGACAACTGGACGATCTTCGCCAACTACACCTACCTGAAGAGCAAGGTCATCCAGAACATCTCCGATTATTGCGTCGCCAATCCGGGCGTCGTGAACGGCGCGCTGACCTGCCCGACGAGCGACATCACCAAGGGCGATCCGCTGACCAACACGCCCAAGCATTCGGGCAGCCTGTTCACCACCTATCAGCTGCCCTTCGGCCTGCAGATCGGATACGGCTTCACCTATCAGGGCAGCTTCTACCTCAACAATGGCGCCGATCCGCTGTTCAAGTCGGACGACTATCTCGCGCACCGGGCGTTCCTGTCCTACGCGTTCACGGGTGGCCTGACGGCGCAGCTCAACGTGCAGAACTTCACCAACGAGAAGTATTTCACGCGCATCCGCAACAATGGCTGGGCCACGCCGGGCGACGGCCGTTCCGCCGTGCTGAGCCTCGCCTACAGCTTCTAAGTCTCTCCGGGGGCGGGGTGCGGGCGGGCGATCCAGGCCGATCGTCCGCCCGAACTATGTGTGCAGCTGCGAGACAAAAGCAGTAATACATTGTTCACATGCAATTGATTCGCATTACGCTATGCGATAAGGCGACCGCGCCGGACCATGATTGGGAATAGGGTGGCATGTTCGATACCGCGACGAAGATCGATGCGATGCCCGAGGCCGACGCCCCGGCGGCACCCTCTGCACCCGCCCGCCGCGCCATGCCGGTCGATACGGGTCGTGGCAGCGCGGAGCGCTACGGCGCCAAGCGGATCAATGTGCCCGCCGCCATTACCGTCGCGCTGATCCATGTCGCATTGCTGGGCGGACTGCTCCAGATGCGGACCCTGTATATCCAGAAAAAGACGGCTTCACTGGCCGTTGTCAATCTGAGCCCGCCGCCCGCGCCACCGCCGCCTGCGCAAGAGGACCCGACGCCGCCGACCCGGCCTGAAGTCGTCGTGCCGCGCCCCATCGTGCAGACGCCCGTGCCGGTCGTTTACCAGGTGCCCGCCATCGACAAGCCGAGCCCGCTACCCGTGGTGCAGGCCCCGCCCGCGCCGCCGACGCCTGCGCCCGCGCTGCCATCGACTGTCGACGCGAACGATCTGGGCACCAGGATGGTCTCCGGCAAGCCGCCGCGTTATCCGGTGGAGAGCCGCCGCAAGCATGAGCAGGGTACGGTCGTGCTGACGCTGACGCTGGGTGTCGACGGGCGCGTGATGTCCGTCGCGATCACGCAGAGCAGCGGCTTCGCCCGTCTCGACGAGGCGGCCCGTGACGCCGTGCGGACCTGGGCGTGGCAACCGACCCTGCGCGGCGGTCAGCCGGTGCAGGTGCGGGGCATCGTCGAAATTCCCTTCGTCCTCAAGGGCTGATACGACCACGCCATGATGGTCGCCATTCCCGGATTGCTTGACGCCGACGGCGTGGCGCGCGTGCGCGCGCTGATCGACGGTGCGCAATGGGTCGACGGCAATGTGACGTCCGGCGTGCAGTCCGCGCTCGCCAAGCGGAACTTGCAATTGCCCGAAGGATCGGCGGAAGCGCAGCAGGCGGCGCAGATCGTGTTCGATGCCGTCGGCAAGAACCCGCTGTTCATCGCCGCCGCGCTGCCGCTGCGCATCTTCCCGCCCCTGTTCAACAGCTATGCAGGCGGGCAGGCGTTCGACACGCATGTGGACAATGCGATCCGCATCCAGATGGGCACGACCTTCCGCGTGCGCAGCGACCTGTCGGCGACGCTGTTCCTGGAGGACCCCGACGCCTATGACGGCGGGGAATTGACGGTCGAGACCAATTTCGGCGTGCAGCAGGTGAAGCTGTCCGCCGGCGACATGATCCTATATCCGGCGTCTTCGCTTCATCGTGTGGAGCCGGTGACGCGGGGGCGGCGTATCGCCAGCTTTTTCTGGGTGCAGTCGATGGTCCGGGACGACGGTCAGCGGCAGACGCTGTTCGATCTGGACAGCGCCATCCAGGCGGTGGCGGCGACGCAGGGCCAGGGCAGCCCCGAAGTTATCAAGCTGACCGGCATCTATCACAATCTGCTGCGGCGCTGGGCGGATTCGTGATCCAGGGACGGGCCGACCGCATTGGCGGATCGTCCCTTTACCCGTCATCCCGGTGAAAGCCCGGACCGCGGCCTGAGGCATCATTCTTCTTCAGGACCGGCATCCGCAGCAGGCCGCCCAGCCCCCGTTTTCCTCCAAAATCCATAGCTTAGCGGCGAACCGATCCGTTCCGGTCTGTATCTCAGGCATCTTTCAATGTTATACAAGGTACTTGTGAGACGGTGCAGAAGGAGCGTGCGTGTCGTCAGTCGGGCATTATGATTCCAGTTGGGCGGGCCTGATCGACGCGAGCGAAAGGCTCGCCACGTCGCGATCCCTGGACGCCATTATCGAAGTGCTGCGCGACACCGCGCGCGATGTGGCCGGTGCCGAGGGCATCGCCGTCGTCATCCGCGAGGCCGACAAATGCTTCTACGCCGCCGAGGATTCGGCGGGACCGTTGTGGCAGGGCAACCGCTTTCCACTCGACAGCTGCATTTCAGGCTGGGCGATGATGAAGCGGGAGACGGTGTTGATCCGGGACACACGGATTGATCCGCGCATCCCGCAGGAAGCCTATGCCCCGACTTTCGTGCGCAGCCTGGTCATGGCCCCGATCGGCCGGCCGGATCCCGTGGCGGCGATCGGCGCTTATTGGTCGGACGTGCGTGACCATGATCCCGCCGTTGTCCGCCGTCTGGAGGCGCTGGCGCGAGCGGCGGCGATCGCCATCGAAAACGCCAAGCTGCTGACGAGTCTTCAGGAGAGCGATCGACAGCGATCGATCGCGCTGGAGGCTGGACGCATGGGTTTGTGGACGCTCGATCTGGCGTCGCAGACGCTGGAGACCTCCACGGAATGCCGGATCATCTTCGGCCGGAATCCGGCGGAGGATTTTCCTTATCAGGCCCTGCGCGAGGCGATCCACCCGGACGATCAGGCCCGCATTTACGCGGCGATCGAAGAGAGCGTGACCGCCGGACGCGACTATGATGTCGAATATCGCATCGTGACTCCGGCGCAGGACATCCGCTGGGTCAGCATTCGCGCGCAGCCGGTCGTCCACGCCAACGGCACGATAGTCGCCCTGTCCGGCGTGTCGGCGGACATCACCGAGCGCAAGAATATGGAGCAGGAGCGCGAGATGTTCGCGGCGACGCTGGAAAGGCGGGTCCATGAGCGCACGCGGGAACTGGTGCAGACGCAGGATGCGCTGCGCCAGTCGCAGAAGCTGGAGGCGATGGGCCAGCTGACGGGCGGTGTCGCCCATGATTTCAACAATCTGCTGACGCCGATCCTGGGCAGCCTGGACCTGCTGACGCGGCGCAAGACCGGCGACGAACGGGAACAGCGGCTGATTGCCGGCGCGCTCCAGTCGGCCGAGCGGGCGCGGACGCTGGTTCAACGGCTGCTCGCCTTTGCGCGTCGTCAGCCGCTGAAACCTACCGCGGTCGATGTCTCCGCATTATTATGGGGCATGAGCCCATTGATCGGGACCACGCTGGGCCCGCTGGTCGAGCTGGTGCTGGACATGGATGCCGACCTGCCGATGGCGCAGGCCGACCATAATCAATTGGAAATGGCGCTGCTGAACATCGCCGTGAATGCGCACGACGCCATGCCGGTGGGAGGCAAGGTCGTGATTTCGGCGCATGCGAAGGACAGCGGCCATGATGCGGCGCTGGACGCGGGGCGTTACGTTGTGATCACCATGGCCGATAACGGCAAAGGCATGGATGCCGCCACCCGAGAGCGCGCGATCGAACCATTTTTTTCCACCAAGGGGATCGGCAAAGGCACCGGCCTTGGCCTGTCGATGGTGCACGGGCTGGTGGCGCAACTTGGCGGCAAATTGACGATCGTCAGCGATGTGGGCGTGGGCACGGGCGTTGAGATATGGTTGCCCGTATCGAATGTGCAAACGCTGATAGTGCCTGTCTCCGACACGCAGAATATCACGACCCTGCCGGCAGGCACGGTGTTGCTGGTCGATGATGAGCCGCTGGTTCGCGCGAGTACGGCGGACATGCTGAGCGAGCTGGGGATGACGGTGATCGAGGCGGCCTCAGGCAAGGAGGCGCTTGGCGTGCTCGCGGGCGAAGCGCAGGTCGACATGATTGTGACCGATCATATGATGCCGATGATGACGGGCGCCGAACTCGCCGCGACCGTGCGCAAGAAACGGCCGGATCTGCCTATCCTTCTGGTGTCCGGCTATTCGGACCTTGCCGGGATTCCGTCCGACGTGCCGCGGCTGGAGAAGCCGTTCCGTCAGGTCGATCTGGCCAACAGCGTATCGTCAATGCTCAGCCATTCCTCCGCCGCCTGAATGTGACGCGGATCATTTCGCGCGCAGGGCCTGCTCCGCCTCCACCATGTAATCGCGGGTGATCGGCAGGGTCCGGCGGTCGCGGCAATATTGCACCTGGAAATTCACCATGCCGCCATGTTCGAACGCGGCGGTCGCGCCGGCCAGGTAGAAGCTCCACAGGCGGAAGAAGCGGGCGTCGTACAGGGCCTCTATCTCCGCCTTATGCTCCTGCGTGCGCTTGTACCATTCGCGCAGAGTGAGGGCGTAGTGCAGGCGCAGCACCTCCACGTCCGTGATCATCAGCTTGTTCGGCTCGGACCCGGCGACCATTTCCGACAGGGCCGGGATATAGCCGCCCGGGAAGATATATTTGCGGGTGAACGCGTCCGTGCTGCCCGGCTTCATGCGGCCGATCGTGTGGATCAGCATCACGCCTTGGGGCGTCAGCAGATTATGGCAGTGGCGGAAAAATTCGCGGAAGTGCGCCGTACCGACATGTTCGAACATGCCGACCGATACGATGCGGTCGAACGGCGCGCCAAGGCTCGGCCCGACATCGCGATAGTCGATCAGCTCGAAGCGGACATGATCGGACACGCCCGCATCGGCGGCGCGTTGCCGCGCGATCTTCAGCTGTTCCTCCGACAGGGTGACGCCCAGCACGTCGACGCCGCAGGTCTTGTGCAGATATAGCGCCATGCCGCCCCAGCCGCAGCCGATGTCCAGCACCTTCATGCCCGGCTCAAGTGCCAGCTTGGCGGCGATATGCGCTTTCTTGTCGACCTGCGATTGTTCCAGCGTGATGCCCGGACTGTTGTCCGCATCCGGCCAGTAGGCGCAGCTATATTGTTTATCAGTGTCGAGAAACAGGGCGTAGAGCGCCGCCGACAGGTCATAATGATGGGCGACGTTCGCCCTTGCCATGCGGCGGTCGTTCACCTGCGCGACGCGGCGGGCGATTTTCTTGGCGGCGCGGCTGACGGGGCTTGCCGCGTCGATGTCCTTGCCGCTTTCCCAGGGGCTGTTGCCCCGGATGAAGGCGATGAAGTCCATGATATCGCCGCCCTCTATGGTGGCGCGGCCATCCATATAGGCTTCGGCGATCCCCAGGCGCGGATCGCGCACGATGTCGAAAGGCACCTTCCTGTCATGCAGTTTCAGCGTCAGGTCCGGGAAATCGGGGTCGGCGACGCCGAACTGGCGGCTCCTGCCATCGGAGTAGACAAGGGTTAGGCGTCCCCGGCTGACCAGCCGGCTAAGCACTTTCTCGAATAGCCACATGGCGGTGTTAATGCGCGATCATCGCCCGCGCGTCAAAGCCAGAATTCAGATGCCGGCATACCAATCATATCCCGCATAATCCTCCCAATAGCCGCCCTTGCCCTGGCCGATGCGGGACAGGTCGTCGACCGCCTCGACCGCCATCAGATATTTCGCCTGTTTGTAGCCAAGCTGCCGTTCGACCCGCAGGCGAAGCGGTGCGCCGTTGGCCACGGACAGCGGCTTCCCATTGAGCGCGAAGGCCAGGATCGTCTGCGGATGGAAAGCGTCGACCATATCGATGCTCTCATAATAGGGGTGTCCCGTGCCCATCGTGTCGGCGCAGTGGAAGACGAGATATTTCGCCCGGGTGGAAAGGTGGGCAGCGTCCAGAATTCTCCTCAGGGGTACGCCCCGCCACTGGCCGATCGCGCTCCATCCCTCGACGCAGTCATGGCGGGTGATTTGCTCACGATGCGGCAGGGCGTGAAGCTGAGCCAGGGAAAGAGACAGCGGGCGGCCGACGAGGCCGGTGACCTTCAGCCGCCAGTCCGAAAAATCCGTGCGCCAGATCGCCTTATAGGCATCGGTATTGGGGTTGGACGTGCCGTTCGCCCGGAAAATGGGCGAGATGTCGGCGGCGGTGAATTCACGGGCAAGCGCGTCGCGATTCATCAACGCGCGCTGCGCCCATTGGTGAAAATTGTCGGCCGAGAAGAGAAGATTCCGCACGGTCCCGTGCGTGGCGAGTCGGTCGCAGCCGGTGAGCATCGTCGCGGCCAGGCCGCCGACGAGGGCGCGGCGGGAGAGGATGAGGCCCTTCGTCATTCCTGCGGGACCGTGTACCGACCCGTGATCATCGAACGGATTTCATTCACCGGCCCCGCGAGCAGGACCATCAGGATATGGACCAGGAAGAAGGCGACCATGGCCCAGCAGGCGATGAAATGGACCGAGCGGGCCGACTGACGTCCGCCGAACATGTCGATCAGCCATGGCCATGCCGCGTTCATGCCCGGCGACATGGCAAGGCCGGACAGGATCAGCGCCGGGAGCAGGACGAACAGCACGCCATTATAGGACGCCTTCTGCAGGATATTGTAGCGCAGCGCCGCCTGCCCCTTCGGGAACCGCAGGCGGGCATGATCGGTAATGTCCCGGAGGATGTGCCGGGGCGCCAGCTCCTCCCGGCGGAAGGCGAGGTCGCGGGCGAAATGCCGGTTGGCCAGGCTCCAGAGCATATAGCCCAGCAAGGCGAAGGCAAAGACCGGCGCAAAAGTCAGGTGCCAGTGCCGCGACATGGCGAGGCTGTAGTGGCCGGGCAGGGTGATCCAGCCGGGAAAGCGGTCCAGCACCAGCCAGGGATGATCGAAATTCGCGCCATATTGGCCCCAATAGAGCCGGGTATGCGCGTTGAAGATGCCAAGGCCGCTCATGAACAGGGTCGCCATGACCAGCGCGTTCAGCCAGTGCCACAGCCGCGTGGACAGGCGATGGCGCTTGACCGGCCCGTCGTCGTGGAATGGCGTCGATCCGTCTGCGGAATTCATGGCTGCTCCATGGATATGCCCCCTGCTCGCTGCCGCAAGCGGACAGGGTATAGCGCTTCAGCAGGGCTATCCTACGCCTGTGCGACACCGTTCGCCAGCGCACTGCGCCAATGGGGTGTGGCCCCCCTGCATCACCGGCAAAAGATTTGTGCTGCGATGCGGCGAATGGTTTCATTACGTTCATGTGACAGCCATCTAGGGGGCGCATAAGCCCTCCGTCGCGTTCAAGTACAGATGCGCGGCATATGTAGAAGACGGTATGATATTTCGGATTTTCAAGAGGTTGTCGAACAAATTTAGTTAGAGCCAGCCCCTTGAACCGCAGTCGGCAAGATTAGATATCCATGTCGACCCGGCCGGGTATCGAATTCAATACAATGAGGTTTACCATGAAGACTGCGATTTTCGCGGCTATTGCCGTTGCGTCCATTTCTGTTCCTGCCCTTGCGCAGGATGAAGCCCCTTTTACTGGTCCCCGTGCGGGCGTGACCGTTGGTTACGACAAATATGCGGGCCGTGACGGCGTGAGCTATGGCGTGAACGCGGGCTATGACTTGCCCGTCGCGCAGAACGTCACCGCAGGCGTCGAAGTGGCGCTGGGCGACTCCTCGGTGAAGGGCGCTGGCATCAAGGCCAGCCGCGATCTCGCCGCGTCGCTGCGCCTTGGCTATGTCGTCAATCCGCGCGTCCTGGCCTTCACCAAGGTCGGCTATGCCGATAGCCGCATCGAGGCGGCCGGCACCGGCACGGCGTTCGAGGGCGTTCGCTATGGCGGCGGTCTGGAGTTCGCGGTGACGCCGAACACCTATCTGTCGGCCGAATATCAGCGCACCGAATATGAGCAGAACATCGGTGGCCGCGACGCCGGCGTGGTCGGGATCGGCTTCCGTTTCTGATCCGACGGTCATAGCAAAAAGAGGAGGGGCGGTCCTGCGGGGCCGCCCCTTTTTTGTTCAGAAGGGGAAGGGGATGATGTCCGGCTCCACCCATATCCTGCGCGCCTCGACCGACATCAGCAGGTCGCGCGACCAGTAGGCGAACAGCCAGTCCTTGTCGCCGCACGGCCCCGCCATCAGCGCGGCATGGCTTTCATGCAAGGCGCGATCCCCCGGTTCGGCAGCGAGAAACGCTCGCGTCGCGCGGATCGAGGCAAGCGTGATCGTCTCATGATAGCCGGACGTGGCGCTGTTCACGCCGCCGACCGACTCATTATAGCGGCGAATCATGCCGGGCATGTCCCGCTCGAGCAGGATGTCCGGGCGGCGGCGGATCAGCCAGATGGCCGTGGCGAAATGGGCGGCATGCGTCCATGCCGCCTTGGGCAGTGCAAGATCCATGAAGCCCTTGGCGATCGCTTCGATTTCGGCGTCGCTGGCATAGGGTGTGGGTGGTGTCGTCATCGTCATTCTCCTGTGGTCGGGCCGGCCAGCGGAGCGCAAACAAAAACCCCGCCGGAAGCGGCGGGGTGCTTGGGTCATGGTCCCTGGAGGAAGGCGGTCAGCCTCTCCGGTCGTCCACACACACAGGGCAGCCCGCCGTTGGACGGGTCTGTTGGGTGCAGGTGAGGGCGATCATGAGGACCATGGGAGGCGCATACTGGAAATGGGTTCGCAATACAATTTTCATCATCCCAGCGCAGGCTGGGATCTCGGGAGGCTGGGTTGTACCTCTATTGCCTGAGACCCCAGCCTTCGCTGGGGTGACGATCGACAAGCAGGGGGTTACCCCAGCGCCAGTTGCTTCTCTTCCGCCAGCCGATCGAGTTCCGCACGGCTCTTCTTTTCCGACGCCGATTTGAGCTGACCGCAGGCCGCCATGATGTCGCGCCCCCGTGGCGTGCGGACAGGCGCGGAGATGCCGGCCTCAAACACCAGATTGCTGAATGCCCGGATTCGTTCGGGTGTCGAGCATTCGTAATTTGCGCCCGGCCAGGGGTTGAACGGGATCAAATTGACCTTCGCAGGCAGCTTATACTTGCGGATCAGGCGGACGAGTTCGCGCGCGTCGTCGTCGCTGTCATTCTTGTCCTTCAGCATCACATATTCAAAGGTGATGCGGCGGGCATTGTTGGCCTTCGGATAGTCGGCGCACGCCTGGAGCAGTTCCTCGATCCCGTATTTCCGGTTGATCGGCACGATCTCGTCGCGCACCTCCTTGGTCACGGCATGGAGGGAAACGGCGAGGTTCACGCCGATTTCCTCCGCAGCGCGCGCCATCATCGGCACGACGCCGCTCGTCGACAGGGTGATGCGCCGCTTCGACAGGGCAAGGCCGTCGCCGTCCATCACGACCTTCAGCGCGTCGCGCACATTCTCGAAATTATAGAGCGGTTCGCCCATGCCCATCATAACGATGTTGGTGAGCAGGCGGCCGTCGGCGGTGTAGTGCGGCGCGTCCTCATCCTCGTCGGCATCGTTCGCTGTAGCTCCCGCCGAAGCGTCCGCCGCCATATTGCCGCGCGGCCATTCGCCCAGTGCGTCGCGGGCCAGCATGACCTGCCCGACGATTTCGCCCGGCGTCAGGTTGCGGACGAGGCGCATCGTGCCGGTATGGCAGAAGCGGCAGTTGAGGGTGCAGCCCACCTGGCTGGAGACGCACAGCGTGCCCCGGTCCGCATCCGGGATGAACACCATCTCATAATCCTGGCAGTCGTCCGACCGGAGCAGCCACTTGCGCGTGCCGTCGTTCGACACCTGGGCTTCGACCACCTGGGGGCGGCCGACGATGAAGCGCGCCGCCATCCATTCGCGCATCGGCTTGGCGAGGTCGGTCATGGCGGTGAAATCGGTTTCGCCACGATGATAGAGCCAGTGGAACAGCTGCTTGGCGCGCAGCTTCGCCTGCTTCTCGTCCAGCCCAGCCTCGGCAAGCGTATCGCGAATCTGCGGACGCGACAGGCCGAGCAGGTCGATCCGCCCGTCATCACGGGGCGTCACGGCGCGCGGAACCGGCACCGGGTCAATATGTCCGGGAATTTGCATGAGCGCGCATATAGGGGGAAAGCGCCGGAAACGCTAGGGCCGGGCGTTCAGCGGCTTCGCGCGCACCCCAATGCCGCCGCGTCTATCGCGGTCGCCGCGCCGCGCAGCGCATAGACGTCCACGAAGGGCCGGCCGTTGCTGGCTCTGCCCTGCACGCTCATGCTGGTGCCGGAGCGGATGGCGGCGACGATGGCGGCGTCGGCGCGTCGATCAGCGGCCCAGGCGTCGGCGGCGCCCGCGACCAGGGCGAAGCGTTGATCGCCGATGCTGAGCGTCACTTTGTTGTTGAGTGTTTTCGGGGCGTCCGGCGTGCGTGCGCGGCTGAGGCGGAAATGGATCTGGCCGCGCACGCCCTGCCTTGGCCAGGAGCCGATGGAGGCATAGGCGCGCCATGCGCCGTCCCGATGCTTGCGGACCGGCTCGGCAATGGCGTAGCAGCGCGGCACGCTGGGATCGCGAAACGCCCCCCAGCTTTCAAAGACACCGAGCGAGTCCCGGGCCTGCGCCGCGACGGGGAGTGCTGCGATCAGCAAAGCGAGAAGGGGGAGCCGGATCATTTCCGTCTGGAAAAGCCGATGCCCACAGCTTTTGCAAGCATGGCGTCAGCCATTTGCTGACGAACGCTTGCCCAACAAGACATAGTTGCTAATGAGGGATGGCATTTCCCAGACTGCCCGGACTCGCGCCGGGGCTCGTTGGCAAGCGGGGTCCGGGAATTCGGGGCGGGACCGTAGAAGAGAATCGGGATTAGGGAATGAAGGCCACCATCGAACGCGCGACCCTCCTGAAGGGTTTGAGCCACGTCCAGTCGGTGGTCGAGCGGCGCAACACCATTCCCATCCTGTCCAACGTGCTGATCGAGGCGACGACGAACGGCACGCTGAAGCTGATGGCCACCGACCTTGACCTGCAGATCGTCGAGAGCATCCAGGCGCAGGTCGATACGCCCGGTGCGACGACGCTGTCCGCGCACACATTGTTCGATATCGCCCGCAAACTGCCCGAGGGCAGCCAAGTGTCGCTGCAGGCCGCCGACGGCAAGATGCTGATCCAGGCGGGCCGGGCGAAGTTCAACCTGTCCACCCTGCCGCGCGACGATTTCCCGGTGATTGCAGAGGGCGACCTGCCGACCGCGTTCGAGCTGCCGGCCGCGACGCTGATCCAGATCATCGACAAGACGCGCTTCGCCATTTCGACCGAAGAAACGCGCTATTATCTGAACGGCATCTTCTTCCATGTGTCCGAAGACCCGCAGCCGGTGCTGAAGGCGGCGGCGACGGACGGCCACCGGCTCGCGCGCGTCACCGTGCCCCGGCCGGACGGCGCGGAGAAGATGCCCGACATCATCGTGCCCCGCAAATGCATCGCCGAATTGCGCAAGCTGCTCGACGAGGTGGACGGCAGCGTCGACATCACCCTGTCGGCCAGCAAGATCCGCTTTGGCCTGGGCAGCGCGATCCTGACGAGCAAGCTGATCGACGGGACGTTCCCTGATTACAGCCGCGTCATTCCGACCGCCAACGACAAGCTGCTCAAGATCGATCCGCGCAGCTTTGAAGAGGGCGTCGACCGTGTCGCGACCATCGCCACGGAAAAGACCCGCGCGGTCAAGATGGCGCTGGACAAGGACAAGATTACCCTGTCGGTCACCAGCCCCGAAAACGGCACGGCCGCGGAAGAGGTGCCGGGCGATTTTGCCGGCGAGGGCTTCGACATCGGTTTCAACGCCCGCTACCTGCTCGACATATTGCAGCAGGTGGACAGCGACCTGGTCGAACTGCACCTGGCCGACGCCGCCGCGCCGACCCTGATCCGCGAAAATGACAAGAGCCCGGCGCTCTATGTCCTTATGCCGATGCGGGTATAAGCGCCGAAATCATACACCGTTCGGGCTGAGCTTGTCGAAGCCCTGCCCTTCTTTTCGAGTAAGGACAGTCCTTCGACAAGCTCAGGACGAACGGAAGAACGGTGGCCTCCCCGCTTTACTCCGCCGTAATAGCCGAGACCATATCCGGGATTGAAGTGAACTTCTCTCGCGGAGAACCGGCGCGGGCGTGGGCGACCTCCGCCAGGTCGATCTTCTGCCAGTCGCGGAAGGTGACGATGTCGACCTTGCGATCAGCCATCAGCCGGTCGAGACCGACACGGCCTTCCTTGCCTGAGCCGACCCCGATGTCGGCGCCGATCTTTTCCGCGATCATGTACCCGTCTGGCCGATTGGTGCCGATTGTGCCAGTCGGTCCGCGCCGTGCCCAGCCAACGCAGTAGAGGCCCGGCTGGATGCGCCCTTCCTGATTGGCGAAACGCCCGAGCTTCGTGTCGTAAGGCACACCCTCGATCGGCGGCGTGCGATAGCCGATGCAGCTGACCACCAACGACACGTCGATAGTGTAGCGTTCGCCCGTGCCGACGGCATGGCCCTCGCCATCCAGCCGCGTGCGCTCCAGGGTAAGGCGCTCGACCTTGCCATTGCCGCCGATCTCGACAGGTGCGGCAAAGAAATCGAAATCGATCGTCACCGGCTTTTCGGCGGCCTCGGCCGCGAACTTGCGCAACAGGCCGACGGATTTGCGGACGCCGGGCTCCAGGCTGCTGTCGCTTTCCGGTGGAGGCAGATCGGCGGGGTCGACATGCGGGGCGGCGCGTTCGAGTTGGCCAAGCTCGCCCAGTTCCTTCGGCGTCATGGCGATCTGGTGCGGACCGCGCCGCCCGACGATGGTGACATGCCCGACGTGCGACGCCGTCAACGCCGAGAGGGCATGGCTGACGATATCGCTGCCGGAAAATTCATTGTCGGTCTTGGCAAGGATGCGCGCGACGTCCAGCGCCACATTGCCGTTGCCGATGACGGCCACGTTGCGGCCGGACAGGTTGGGGGCAAGCCCGGCGAATTCCGGGTGGCCATTGTACCAGCCGACAAAGGCGGCGCTGCCAACGACGCCGGGCAGGTCATCGCCGGGGATGCCGAGCGGACGGTCGCCGGGCGCGCCGGTCGCCAGCACCACGGCGTCATACAGGTCGAGCAGTTCCGCAATGGCGATGTCCCGTCCAACGGACACGTTCCCGACGAAGCGGACCATGTCCGTCAGGGCGACCGCCTCATACCGTTTCGACACCGCCTTGATGGACTGATGGTCGGGCGCGACGCCGGACCGGATGAGACCGAAGGGCACGGGCATCCGGTCGATGATGTCGACCCGCGCTTCCTCGCCGAACGCCTTGCCGCAGGCTTCGGCCGTGTAATAGCCCGCAGGCCCAGAGCCGATAATCGCGATGTGCCGCATCCGCGCCTCCTAGTCTATTCTTGGGAAGCCATGCTAGCGACAGGCGTCGCGCGCACAACCCCAAATGCGGTCCGCGGGCCGCGCCGGAAAAATCGGCGATTGCCGCCGGATGCATCGTCTTTGTAACCGGATTTAAAGCAGTGCCGGTGCATCAGGCCGTCATGTCGATATCTCGCGCCGCCATTTCGCAACATAAAGACCCGCGGCGAGCCACTTTTCTGGTGTCGCTTGGCCTCGCGGACGGCGGGCAGGACGTACCCCCGGCGTGGCTGATCAGCGCGATCCGGTCCATCTGTGTCCTCTGGCCCCTGGTGCTGATTTCGAAGCTGGCCTGCGCCGGCGTGATGATGACGCTTGGGGAGGTCGAAACCCGGTCGCTGGGTTTGGCGGCGGCGGCGATGGCGGGTCTGGCGATCCTGACCGACCTTGCGCTGATCGCGGTGCCGCGCGTCGCCTTCTTCCGGCTCTATGCGCCGCATGCGCAGTTGCGGGCGATCTTGCCGCTCGCCTTCATTTCGGGCGCGACGTTCAGCTACTGGCTGGAACTGGCCTCGTCGGCCTCCGCCACCAGCAGCATCGGCCCATGGATGATGTTTGCGGCCGTTACGGCGCTGATCGCCGTGTCGATATTCGGCAGTCGCCGCATTCTGGGGCTTGCCTATTGCGTGGGTGCCGGGCTGCCGCTGGCGCTTATCACCGACGATGTCGCCCATTTTGCCGTTCTGGGCCTGTCGATCGCCGCCATCGCCTTCGCATCGGTCCGCCAGGCAAAGATCGATCAGATGCGCCTGCTGGCGAATCAAGAGGCGCAGCAGCGCGGCCGCCGCGCAGAGCGCCTGCTGAACGAGCATGAGCGTTCCGGCCGGGGCTGGTTCTGGGAAACCGATCGCCAAGGGTGTATCACCTATATTTCCGAGACTCTGGCGGAGTCGCTGGGCACGAAATCCAAGGAACTCATAGGCCGGGCGCTGACCGACCTGATTTCCCAGGGCGAGCGCCAGCGTGGCGACGGCGAGCGGACGCTTGGGTTCCACCTGTCGGCGCGATCCTCCTTCTCCGATGTCGCCGTCCGCGTGGCGATGAGCGCGGAGGAGCGTTGGTGGGCGATTTCCGGCCAGCCGATCGTCAGCGATTTCGGCCAGTTTCACGGATTTCGGGGCAGTGGCACCGATCTGACCGACATGAAACGGTCGGAAGCGGAGGTTACCCGGCTGGCGCAATATGATTCGCTGACGGGCCTGGCCAACCGGGTGCAGATGATGCGCACGCTGGAGCAGGCTGTGGCGGGTGCGCGGGGGCAGCCGGGCGATTGCGCATTGTTGTTGCTGGACCTCGACAGGTTCAAGGGCGTCAACGATACGCTGGGCCATCCGGCGGGCGACCAGTTGCTGCGTCTTGTGAGCGAGCGGCTTCAGCGCGTGATCGGTGAGCGAGGCCGGGTGGGTCGACTGGGCGGTGACGAATTCAAGGTCGTGTTGCCGGGCCGCACCGATCGCCAGATGCTGGGCGCCATTGCCGACGCCATTATCGTTTCGCTGTCCCAACCCTATGCGATAGAGAACAGCCAGGTCGTGATCGGCGCGTCCATCGGCATCGCCATCTGCCCTGACCATGGCGTGACCGCCGATGCGATGATCCGCAATGCCGATCTCGCGCTTTATGCGGCGAAGGGCGACGGACGCGGCGTCTATCGCTTCTATTCGTCGGAAATGCATGCCGATGCGGAGGATCGCCGGCAATTGGAAGAGGATCTGCGCGGCGCGCTGGTCGCAGATGGCCTGCACCTCGTCTATCAGCCGGTGGTGAGTTCGGCGACCGAGCAGGTGACAGGCTATGAGGCGCTGCTGCGCTGGAGCCACCCGACGCGCGGGCTGATCTCTCCGACCGTGTTCATCCCGATCGCCGAGGAGGCGGGCCTGATCTCACAGATCGGCGAGTGGGTGTTGCGCACGGCCTGTCGCGATGCGGCCCGCTGGCCCAACGGCATCCGCGTCGCCGTCAACGTTTCCCCCATTCAGTTCGCCAACCCGTCGCTGCCCAGCATCGTCATGAGCGCGCTGGCGGGGGCGGGGCTATCGGCCGAACGCCTGGAGCTGGAAATCACGGAGAGCGTGTTCCTGAACGACGATGCCGATACCGACGCGATGTTCGCCCGGCTGAAGGGCGTGGGCGTGCGCCTTGCGCTCGACGATTTCGGCACCGGCTATTCCTCGCTCGGCTATCTGAAGAAGGCGCCGTTCGACAAGATCAAGATCGACCAGAGCTTCGTGCGCGGCGCAGCAATCAAGGGCAACCGCAACAGCGCGATCATCAAGTCGATCGTCAGCCTGGCCGAGGCGCTGTCGATGGACACAACGGCGGAAGGCGCGGAAACTCATGACGAGCTGGACATGATCCGCCAGCTGGGATGCAGCCATGTGCAGGGCTATATCTACGGCAAGCCGATGCCTGCTGCCGAGGTGCTCGCACGCCTGGGAGCGGACGGCACGCGCGCGCAACCGGACGGCTATCGTTCCAGCCGCCCGGCGCGCAAGTCGATGCTGCGGTCGGTATCGGTCCTGCATGACGGCCATCGCTATGCGGCCCGGGTGCGCAATATCTCGTCCACGGGCGCGCTGATCGAGGGGCTGTGGAATGTGCCCACGGACACCGTGTTCCTGGTGGACCTGGCCGAGGGATATGCAGTGCAGGCGACGGCGCGCTGGTCGGTCGAGGACCGCATGGGCATCGAGTTCCACGCGAACATCGACGTAGAGAGGCTGAAGGCGGCGTCCGCACCGAGAGCCCTGGCGTCCTAGAGTCGCCCCAGGCCGGGTGAAGAGCGGTCCGGTTCCGCCCGCACTAGCTCTTGTAAAGCGTGTCCAGCCGGTCCTGATAGCGCTTGCGGATCACGTGACGCCGGATCTTCATAGAGGGCGTCATTTCCTCGTTTGCGATCGTGAAGGGTTCGTCGGCGAGGATGAAGCGGCGGACGCGCTCCGTCACGGACAGGTCCTCATTCACCCGGTCTACCGCAGCGCGCAACGCCGTGAGCAAGGCGGGGTCGTTCCGCGCTGCTTCCGGCGACATGCGGCGATCACGCGCCCAGTCGCGCAACCAGTCGGCGTCCGGCACAAGCAGGCCGACCAGATAGGGCCGCTTGTCGCCCGCCACCATCGCCTGGCCGATCTCCGGCTGCAGGGTCAACATCCCCTCCACCTTCTGGGGCGCGACATTGTCGCCCTTGTCGTTGACGATCAGGTCTTTCTTGCGGTCAGTGATCTTGATGCGCCCGCGCTCGTCTATCTCACCGATATCGCCGGTGTGCAGCCAGCCGCCCTCCAGCGCGCGCTCGGTTTCCGCCGGGTTGCGCCAATAGCCCTTCATCACTAGTTCGCCGCGCACCAGTAGTTCGCCATCCTCGGCGACCTGCACCTCCACCCCGTCGAGCGGCGGGCCGACCGTGTCCATGGCGATGCCCGCGCCCGGGCGGTTGCAGCTAATCACCGGCCCGGCCTCCGTCTGGCCATAGCCCTGCAGCAGGGTGATGCCGAGCGACTGAAAGAAGATCCCTACATCCGCATTGAGCGGCGCGCCGCCCGAGACCATCGCCTTCATCCGGCCGCCGAAGCGCTTCTGGATCTTCGGGCGGATGGTGCGGGCGACGATCATCTGCATCGGGATGTCCCACAGCGCGATGCCGCCATTCTTCAGATCGCCGCCATTGATGCGCAACGCCTGACGGAACAGGAAATTGGCCAGCTTCCCCTGTTTTTCGACCGCCTTGATCACGCGTGCGCGCAGCACCTCGAACAGGCGGGGGACGACGACCATGATCGTCGGGCGCACCTCCTCGATATTCGCGGCCAGCTTCTCCAATCCTTCGGCATAGTAGATCTGGCCGCCGAGCAGCATCGGCAGGAACTGCCCGCCGCTATGCTCATAGGCGTGGGAGAGGGGGAGGAAGGAGAGGAATATCTCGTCATCCCACCCGAAATCCTCTGCAATCACCTTCAGCGCGCCCTCGACATTGCAAAGGATCGACCCGTGATGCTGCATCACGCCGCGCGGCGCGCCGCCGGTGCCGCTGGTATAGATGACGCAGGCCAGGTCGTCCCGCTGCGCCGCCTGAGCGGCGGCGCAGGCCGCGACGTTGGCGGGATGGGCGGCGAGCAGCGCATCCCATGCGCGGCAGCGGATCGTGTCGCCCTGAACAGCGCGCAGCGGCTCCATGCCGATAACCAGGCTGACCTGCGATCGCAGCACCGCCGGCATCAGCGTGGCAGCGAGCTTTGCCGTGGAAACGATGACCGCGCGCGCGCCGCTGTCCGTCAGGATGTGCTGATGATCGCGGGTGGTGTTGGTGGTATAGGTCGGCACCGTCACGCAACCCGCCGCCATGATCGCAAGATCGGCAATGCAGAATTCCGGGCGGTTCTCGCTGACCAGCACGACGGTGTCGCCCGGGCGCAGCCCCTCCGCCTCCAGCGCGGCGGCGAGTGCGGCCACGCGACGCGCGACCTCCGCCCAGCTCAGCGGATGCCAGGCGCCGTCGGATTTGGTCCACAAAAAGGGGCGGTCGCCGCCCTCCGTCGCGCGCGCGAAGAACATGGATACCAGGTTCGGGAATGTCTCGAGCGCGCGCATTCATCTCTCCCGTCCGGCTGCGCGGTGATCTCCTGCGCGGCCGGTCGGGTCTATAAACGCCCAATTCCGTAAGGGCCAAGGGTATTTGGTGTTTTCGGACCCGGACCTTCAAACCTTCTCCTGCTTGCGGGAGAAGGATGTGCAGCCTTGAGAGCACAGCGAACCAGGCGCAGTTGGATGAGGGTGTGCGGGCCTGTGGCCCGCGCGATCCTTAAGGATTGCAGACCCTCACCCTCCCATCGCTTCGCGACGGGTCCCTCCCTCTCCCGTAAACGGGAGAGGGGTAAGAGCCCTATAAATCCAGCCCGATCAGCACCCCACTGCTCACCCGATCGATATAGCGTTTTCCATCCACCTCTACCCAGTCGGGCGTCGCCTCTATCCGGCGGCCCCGGATGGAGGTGCGCAGATGTTCGATGGCGATGCGGTTCCTCTGGATGATGCGCAGCACGGTCAGGCCGTCTCCCTCCGTTTCCGTCACGAAATAGCGGTCGCCGCGTTGCGCGAAGGTCCATGTGCCATCGGTGACCAGCCATTCATTGGCGTCAATGATCTGGACCGGCTCGCCATTTTCCGCCCCCAGCCGGACGCTGATGCGGGTGGCGCCGACGCCCTGGCGCGGGGGCGCGAAGAACAGCAATGGTTCGCCGTCCAGCGAGAGGGGGATCGGCGTGTCGCGAACCGCGCGGGAGCCGCCGACGGCAAGTTCGGGCAGGTCGTTGGAGAAGGGCAAGCGATCACGCAGGAAATGGCGTTGCCGCGCAATGGGGCTGGCGTGGAAGCCATGCACCTGCGCCGGGGTCAGCCGCTCCTCCTCCACCAGCCTGTGGCAGGTCGGGCAGAGGATCGTGGCCTCTTCTCCGGCCTCATTCCGCTTGTCCTTCACTTTGGGCAAAGCGAGATATTGATAGATGGTGACGCCACAGCGGACGCAGCCGAACCCGCTATGATAGCGCAGGTTGGCGCGGGCATCCGGGGGCAGGTCTGGCAACAGGCGCATCAGCGGCGCGGGCATGGCGGTCCTTCCCCCTGGTTACGCCTCTCCCCGCCTGGCATCTGCGTACCGGCTTCCCTGTTGGCCATCGTTGGAATAAATGCTTGCAAGTCAAGGGGCAGCGACGATCCGGTTGCCCAAAAACCGGGAAAACACCGCCATGCCCGTCATTGCCTTGCTGCTCGCCTCCAACATCATGATGACCATCGCCTGGTACTGGCACCTGAAAGGCGGGATGGGAAAGCCGCTGCTCGCCGTGATCCTGATCAGCTGGGGCATTGCCCTGTTCGAATATTGCTTGGCGGTGCCGGCCAACCGCATCGGCTATGCCCATGGATGGAGCGGGGCGCAGCTGAAGGTCGCGCAGGAGGCGATCACGCTGATCGTCTTTGCGGGCTTCATGGTGCTGGTGCTGCACGAGCCGATCGGCTGGCGGCACCTGGGCGCCTTCGCCTGCATCATGATGGCGGTGGCGCTGCTGTTCAGCGGCAAGTGAGGGTCAGCGGCCGGTAATCGCCTGCGCGTCACTATGGGCGGAGACGAGTTCGCGGACCCGGTTGGGATTGGGCATGCCGCGGATCGCGATTTCCGCATAATCGCCGGCGCTGAATATCTCGACATCGCCGACGCCGAAGATACGCTGGCCGACGCTCTGGCTGATGCGCACGGTGCGGACGCTGGCCAGGTTGAGCAGGGTGCGCTGCTTGGCGAGCAGGCCGCGTTCCTGCAGCACTTCGCGGTCCGACACGGCCAGCCGCTCGCCCTTCACCTTGATCCACCAGATGCCGATGCCCACTATGCCGACGATGGAGACGAGCAGCAGCATGAAGAGCAGCGGGCTGCTGCGGAACATGGCGGGGTTTTCGTCATAGAGCCAGGTTTCGGGCATCAGGGTCTCCTTTGGCGGGGACCATCGGATGCCGGGGCGGCAGGGTCAAGCGGGGATCGGCGGAGGACGTGCCAGTTAAATACCCGTTCGTCCTGAGTAGCCATTGAGCGAAGTCGAAATGGCGTATCGAAGGACCGGAGCTAGGCGCAGCGATGCTTCGATAGGAGCCTTCGACAAGCTCGGTCTCTACTCAGCACGAACAGAGGTGTGGGATTCACTCGCCCTCCACCGCGTTCCGCAGCGCCGAAACATCCTGCGTCGTGATCGGCTCTCCAGCGTCATCCGTACCCAGCGATGCTGCGCCGTTGCCCGCGTCGCCATCGGGCCTCCCCACACCCACGAAGCCGATCGCCATCAGGCAGATCAGCACGCACCAGAGCAGCGCCATCCAGCGGCTGGTGAAGAGCGAGGAGGGGCGGACGCCGAAGATCATCCGCCCCCTTTTAGTGTCGCCGGGTTAAGGAATATCTGCGTTCAGGCGGGCAGCAGAATATTGACGCCGTGGCGCCCGCCGATCTGCGGCGCGTCCTGCTCGGGCGCGAAGTCGGGCCGCTGCCCCGCCGCATCCAGTTCGGTAAAGAAGCGCTCAGCCTCCAAGCCTGGGGTCTGCACGACGAGGGCGCGGGCCGTCACCTTGCTTTCATTGGCGAAGCTGTGCGCGATATGCGGCGGGAACCAGAGAAAATCGCCCGGGCCGGCGATGGCGCTGGACCCATCGGCGAAGCGGGCGGTGATCTCCCCCTCCAGCATGAAGAAGCTCTCTCCATCCCGGTCATGATGATGCATCGGCGCGCCCATGCCGGGCGGCACGACCATGACGAACTGCAGCATCGCGCCGCCGCTCTCGCTGGCGAGCAGCTTATAGTCATTGGTCATGCCAAGGATGTGGTGGCGGACTCCCTCGCCCTTGCGGCGGGCGATCACGTCCTGCGGGATGGTGTCGGTCATATGCTGTCTTCTTGATTTGTGTGAATGCCGGGCGCACGCATCGGAGAAGTCGACGGCGCAGGCGAGTGCGCATCGATGTAGTTGTACGATCGTTCGATAAGCGGTCCGTTGCTATCGACCAACGGCGCAGCAGGCGCGACCAACGTTGCACGCGCATAGAGGGGAGGGCGGGGAACCGCGCGACCGGCGCATCCGTTGAAGCGCGCAGGACAATCAAAAGGATATGCCGATGCCCCGCTCCCCCGACACGATCGCCCCCGACACTGAGGACAATAGCGAACAGCGCGACGAAGGCGCGCAGGCGCAGGACGTCGCGAACGACGCGCTGGTCCGCGGCACCGACCTGTCGGAGGACAGTGTGAAGGGCGGCGGATCAGATCGCGGCGCGGTGATCCCGGACGATGTGCCGGACCTGGTCGACAAAATGGAGGAAATGAACCGCAGCGGCGTGATCGACAACGACGCCTATGCGGGCGAACCGATGATGGATGACGAGGAAGGCTGGCTGGGCAATACGGAGGGGGATGACGAGGATTGAGGGGTGACCTTCCGCTTACACAGACTGAATCGCGCAGGGAGGAAATGCAGAGCGGCTATGCCGCCCTGGCGTTAGGTTTCGTCCTGTCTCCACGACCCGCCAATAAGCCGGCAATGGAAATATCCTCATCAAGTTCTTCCCAATGCAGGCCGCTTGGGCTGATACTAACGCGGGCGCGATTTTCGGGCGATCCATGAAGCAGTCGAGGGTACCAGGCGAGTGGAATGCCGAGTGTCCGGCCATCCTCAAGCTCAACCCACATCTGCGCATCATCGAAGCGGACTTCGGTTGCCCTAATCGAAATACTCATTCCACGCCTCTTCAATTTCGTGACGTCGCGGGATGATGATGTTCTGCAGCAGCTTGATTGTCCGCGCGTTGAAGCCGCGATTATAGGCGACCTCAACCTCAGGATAAAGCCAGAACTTGGCGTCCGCATTATCCTTGCGCACGTGGATATGCGGAGGTTCTCGCGGATCCCCTCGTCTGAATAGAAATGGAAGCGGTAGCCGTTTTCGCGAAAGACGACCGGCATTTCGCACTCTACTCCGCCGCGATCCCCGCCTTCGCGAACATGTCCTCCAGCTCGTCCCCAGCATCGCCGCTGTCGTTGGCTTTCAGCTTCTTGCGCTTGTCGAAGCTGTCCCAGACTTCGTTCCACTGGCCGCGGGTCGCTGCCTTTGAATATTCCGTCGCGCGGGTTTCGAAGAAGTTGGCGTGCTCCACGCCGTTCAGCATCGGCGCGAGCCAGGGGAGCGGGTGCTCCTCGATCATGTAGATGGGCTTGAGGCCAAGCTGGCCCAGCCGCCAGTCGGCGATGTAGCGGACATAGCGCTTGATGTCCTTGGGCGTCATGCCGGGGACGGGACCCATCTCGAACACCAGATCGACGAACGCGTCCTCGATCCGCACCGTCTTCTGGCACATGTCCATAATGTCTTCCTTGACCGCGTTGGTCAGGCAGCCGCGCTCGGCGCAGAAGGCGTGGAACAGCTTGATGATGCCCTCACAATGCAGCGTCTCGTCGCGGATCGACCAGGTGACGATCTGGCCCATGCCCTTCATCTTGTTGAAGCGCGGGAAGTTCATCAGCATGGCGAAGCTGGCGAAGAGCTGAAGCCCCTCGGTAAAGCCCCCGAACATGGCGAGCGTGCGGGCGATATCCTCGTCCGTGTCGACGCCGAATTGCTGCAGATAGTCGTGCTTGTCCTTCATCTCCTTATATTGGAGGAAGGCGCTATATTCGCTCTCCGGCATGCCGATGGTGTCGAGTAGGTGCGAATAGGCCGCGATATGGACGGTTTCCATGTTGCTGAACGCGGTCAGCATCATCTTCACCTCGGTCGGCTTGAACACCCGGCCATATTTCTCGTGATAGCAGTCCTGCACCTCGACATCGGCCTGGGTAAAGAAGCGGAAGATCTGCGTCAGCAGGTTACGCTCATGATCGGACAGCTTCTGCGCCCAGTCGCGGCAATCCTCGCCCAAGGGCACTTCCTCCGGCAGCCAGTGGAGTTGCTGCTGGCGCTTCCAGAACTCGAAAGCCCAGGGATATTCGAAGGGCTTGTACTGCTTGGAGGCTTGAAGAAGGGGCATGGGTCGGCTCCGAGGCGAAATCGTTACGGGTGAAGGGCGGTTGCAACCTGCGCGGTGGCGGGGCGTTCAATCGCCGCTACCCCCCGTACAGGAGACATATCATGGTTGATCTGAGCACGATCAAGGAACATGCCGAAGTTATAGGCGCGGACGGCGTCCATGTGGGCACCGTCGATCATGTGGACGGCGACCGCATCAAGCTGACCAAGGCCGACAGCGGCGAAGGCAGCCACAAGGGCCACCACCACTATATTTCCCAGGGCCTGATTGCGGGCATTGACGGCGACGGCACGGTGCGCCTGTCGGCGACCGGCGCGAACGCGATCTTCTTCGAGGAAGAGAAGAACGGGTGACGCCGCTGTCCCTCTCTCCTTGTGGGAGAGGGACAGCCCTGCCGTTTTTCCAGTCATCCTAGCGAACATCGTCGCACTTCCCACATTTCGTCATGCCAGCGCAGGCTGGCATCTCAGGCCCAGGCACGAGACCCCAGCCTTCGCTGGGGTGACGGCTGGATATTACTGGCCGACGCCTGTCGTCACTGACACGCCAGGCATTCGTCGTAATCGGTCGTTTCGCCGATCTCGAATCTGGGCGCGTCGATCGTGTTGTCGGCCTCGACTCCGCCTGCGAAACCCGCGCGCTGCACGGACTTGGAGCGAAGATAGTAAAGCGACTTGATGCCCAGTTCCCAGGCGCGGAAGTGGAGCATGAGCAAGTCCCATTTCTCCACATCGGCCGGGATGAACAGGTTCAACGACTGCGCCTGATCGATAAAGGGTGCGCGGTCGGCGGCGAGTTCGAGCAGCCAGCGCTGGTCGATCTCGAAGCTGGTCTTGAACGCGTCCTTCTCGTCCTGGCTCAGGAAGTCGAGATGCTGGACGGAGCCGCCGCGCTCCAGGATCGAATTCCACACATTGGTCGAATCCTTCGCCTTGTCGCGCAGGATCTTCTCCAGATGGATGTTCTTGACCGAGAAGCTGCCCGACAGCGTCTTGTGCGTATAGACGTTCGCCGGGATCGGCTCGATGCATGCGGAGGTGCCGCCGCAGATGATGCTGATCGACGCGGTCGGCGCAATCGCCATCTTGCAGCTGAAACGCTCCATCACGCCCATGTCGGCGGCGTCGGGGCAGGGCCCGCGTTCCTGCGCCAGCATCATCGATGCCTCGTTCACCTGGGCGTTGATATGCTTGAAGATGCGCAGGTTCCACGACTTGGCCATCGCGCCCTCGAAGGGGATGGTGCGCGCCTGCAGGAAGCTGTGGAAGCCCATGACGCCAAGGCCCACCGAGCGTTCCCGGCTGGCGCTGTACTTGGCGCGCGACATCTCGTTCGGCGCGCGGTCGATGAAGTCCTGCAGGATATTGTCGAGGAAGCGCATGACGTCCTCGACAAAGCCCTTGTCGTCCTTCCACTCATCCCACGTCTCCAGATTGAGGCTGGAGAGGCAGCAGACGGCGGTGCGGTCCTTGCCCAGATGGTCACGGCCGGTGGGCAGGGTGATTTCTGCGCAAAGGTTCGACGTCGAGACCTTGAGGCCCAAATCGCGATGATGCTTGGGCATCGTGCGGTTCACGGTGTCGTTGAAGATGATGTAAGGCTCGCCAGTCGCCAGGCGGGTCTCGACCAGCTTCTGGAACAGGGCGCGCGCATCCACGGTGCCGCGCACACTGCCGTCCTTGGGGCTCTTCAGGTCCCACTCCGCGCCGTCGCGTACCGCTTCCATGAAGGCATCGGTCAACAGGACGCCGTGGTGCAGGTTCAGCGCTTTGCGGTTGAAATCGCCCGACGGCTTGCGGATTTCCAGGAACTCCTCGATCTCCGGATGGGAGATGTCGAGATAGCAGGCGGCCGATCCGCGGCGCAGCGACCCCTGGCTGATCGCCAGCGTCAGGCTGTCCATCACGCGGACGAAGGGGATAATGCCGCTGGTCTTGCCGTTGAGGCCGACCGGCTCGCCGATGCCGCGCACGCTGCCCCAATAGGTGCCGATGCCGCCGCCGCGCGCCGCCAGCCACACATTCTCGTTCCAGGTGCCGACAATATCCTCAAGGCTGTCGTCGACGGAGTTGAGGAAGCAACTGATTGGCAGGCCGCGCCCGGTGCCGCCGTTCGACAGTACGGGCGTCGAAGGCATGAACCACAGGCGCGAGACATAGTCGTAGATGCGCTGGGCATGCGCCTCGTCATCGGCATAGGCTGCCGCGACGCGGGCGAAGAGATCCTGATAGGATTCGCCGGGCAGCAAATAGCGGTCCTTGAGCGTCTCCTTGCCGAAATCCGTCAGCAGCGCGTCACGCGACGAATCGGTGACGACAGGGAAGCGGCGGTCCTGCACGGCGTGCGAGGCCGGCTTTTCCGCAATCGGCTTGTCGACGGCGGACGCCGTCGTCTTGACCGTTTCGCTGCGTTCTTCAATCATCGTTGCCACGTCGTGCGCACCTGTTCCCTGGCTGTCCCGAAAATCCATATTCGCCCCAAATGTTCACGTTCCGTTCGATTCGGTCAAGTGCTCCAAGGACGAACGTCCCTTGTAGCATCTTTCCGGCGCTCACGGCACCGGAAACGGATGGTTCGGCCCTCATTCGCCGTCGATAAATCCGGCCACAGGAGAAAGTGCCCGTAACCGTTAACCACAACTTGTAGAGTAACCCCCGTTATCCCGACACCACTGATAGTGCCACAGCGGGACGCCTATGCAAGAGGGTAAATGACAGATCAATGACTCGGTCTGCCGCTCATATGACTCGGTTCATGGCATGGAGGGCACGGTCCGCCGATGCGACGCGCCAGTTTGCAACGGGTTTGGGAAAGGCAAGAGAACGTTCGAGAAACGAAAATAAATTTCTCACGAAATCATGCGACTAAGGTCGGAAATCTATCGTCAGTCGCTCTGCGACACTCGGAAGCCGTTGAGAAAAGGGGGGAACCGCTGGAGAAGGGGGGACGGGAGAGCGCACCCCAACATACTAGGAGACGTAGCCATGGCCGGCCTCACACTCTTCTACCATCCGCTGTCCTCCTACTGCTGGAAGGTGCTGATCGCGCTCTACGAGAATGGAACGCCGTTCACGCCCTATCAGATCGACCATGACCGGCCGGAGAGTGTCGCGGCGTTGCGCGAGGCATGGGCGATGGAGCGCTTCCCGGTGCTGCGCGACGATGATCGCGCCATCACTCTGCCGGAAACGAGCGCGATCATCGAATATCTGTCGCTCTATTATCCCGGTCCATTCGCGCCGATCCCAGCCAATGTCGATGACGCTATGGAGGCACGGGTGATGGACAGGCTGTTTGACACCATTGTCATGACGGGCATGCAGACCGTCGTCTTCAACACCCTGCGTCCCGCAGACGCCAAGGACGAGTATGGCGCGGACCAGGCGCGGGCGCTGCTGAAAAAGGGCTATGCCATGCTGGAGGCGCGGATCGCCGGGCGGACATGGGCGGCGGGGGATGCGTTCACGCTGGCCGATTGTGCTGCCATGCCGTCACTCTGGTATGCCGACAAGATCGTGCCGTTCCGCAGCGATCATCCCGTGCTGGCCGCCTATATGGCGCGGCTGGAGGAAAGGCCCTCGGTCCGGCGGGTGTTGACGGAGGCCGAACCCTATTTCGCGCTGTTTCCAGTCTAAATGAATTAAGATTCTGAAGATGTCGCAGAAACGCTGCGCCTCAACACAGCTTCCTGCAGCACTGCAATCCGCTCGGTACAAACAGCATGGACGACGCGTCCAAGCTCCTCGACCTGCGCGCCAAGCCAGGCGAGCTCCTCCTCGCTGACGCGATAATGCTTGGAATAGCGCGCCTTCACATAGGCGTCCTTGAGCTTCTCGAACATCGCCCGTTCCTTGCGTGTATCGGACGGCCAGACATGGACAAGCCGCCGGTCAATCCGCTCCGCCTGCGTGCGCAGGAAGGCGAGATTGTGGACGTGAGGAGTATAGAAAGTGCATACGAGAAGCACGCAGTGATATAACTGTTCGGTCGATTGATGCGCGAGAAATGCCGCTTTTTTGAAACTGCGGCGCCCCATGTAAAATTTGTAACCTTCAACGAATTCTGACGCACTCGATATCCACTCCTCAAAATACTCCTTCGCCATGGCGAGAGCCTGGTCCGGGGTCTTTGGCTTGGGGGTGTGGAGCTCGCTGTCATCGGCCTGGTAGAGGGCGATGCCGTCACGAGCGACATCCATGAAGAAATAGCGGCCATGGGCCAGACCATCATTCACCTCCTGCAGGGTGTGGACGATGAAGTTGACCGGCGTGCGCAGCGTCCCGGTGATGGCCCGCTCGCGGTTGAGCCGCTCCTCGGCCCGGGCCCAGTAAGCGACCCGGTCCGCCAGTTCCTTCTGGTT
>DASVND010000071.1:0-25956 GCA_036384035.1 Sphingobium sp.
TGCGCCGGGCAAAGCGCGAGCCGCCGCGGCGCGTCCTGCCGCGGCTGAAGGCCCGGTCGTGCTGACGGCCACTGATACGATATGGCTGCGTATCTACGATCAGGCGGGTGAAAGGCTTCTGGAAAAGCAGATGGCCAAGGGTGAGAGCTTCACGGTTCCGCCGGGTGCGAACAACCCCATGATCCTGACCGGCCGGCCCGACGCGCTCGCCGTAACGGTCGGCGGTCGTCCGGTGCCGCCGCTCGGAACTGCCGTGCGCACGATATCGGACTTCCCGATCAGTGCGGCTGCATTGCTCGCGCGTCCGCCCGTTCCGCCAAAGCCGGTGTCGCCAACACCCGCACGCTGATGTCCGTGGGACAGACGCATGCTTTACCTGTCCACGAAAGCCATTATGGTTAAGCGCAGCCCGTTTAGCTGAAGGATTTCCATGCGCCACGCAGTTCTCGCTTCCTCTGCCCTGTCCCTCCTTCTGTCTCTCGCTTCGGTGGCGAATGCGCAGTCGGTGCCGATTGAGACGCGCGTGGATCGGCTGGAAAAGGAAGTGCGGGCGGTGCAGCGCAAGGTGTTCCCCGGCGGCGCGCCGATAGAGGCGGAAATCCGCAGCCAGCCTACCGCGCCCGCGCAGGTCGGCACGCCCGCCTCCACGCCGATTTCCGATCTGATCTCACGCGTCGACGCGCTGGAGGGGCAGCTTGCCAGCCTGACGGGGCAGACCGAGCAGAATACCTACAAGATCAAGCAGCTTGAAGAAGCCTTCGCAAAGTACAAGTCGGACATGGCCGCTGCTGCCGTCTCTGCACCGCCGCTGGTAACCTCTGCTCCGTCGGGCGCATCCGCTCCGCCCAGGGCGACCCCGACGCCCGCCGCCGCGCCGAGCAACGATGCGCGGAAGACAGCCGTCGCAGTCATCGAAAAGCCGGAAACCGGGGCTGCAGCCGCCGACGCCTATACCTATGGCTTCCGCCTGTGGGATGCCAAATTCTATCCCGAGGCGCAGGCCCAGTTGAAGGCCGCGCTGGACAAATATGCGGCCACCAATTTCGCCAGCCGCATCTCGAACCTGCTTGGCCGGGCCTATCTGGATGACGGTAAGCCTGCGCTGGCCTCCGTCGCCTTCTATGAAAATTACCAGAAGCGTCCAAAGGGCGACCGCGCGGCAGACAGCTTGACCTGGCTCGGGGAAGCGCTGATCCAGCTCAAGAAGCCGGCGGATGCCTGCAAGGTTTATAGCCAGCTTGACCAGGATTATGGGACGACCCTGTCCTCGACCCTCAAGGGCATGATGGAAAAGGGCAGGACCCGTGCGAAATGCGGCGCCTGACGCCGCAGTCGATCGCTTCAGGCATAATGTAGCAGGGCTGGTCCCGGCTGGTCCGGGCACCCGCTTCGGCATCGCCGTTTCCGGCGGACCGGATAGCATGGCGCTCCTGCTGCTCGCCGCACAGGCGTTTCCCGGCCAGGTCGAAGCGGCAACCGTGGATCACGGCTTGCGCGCTGCATCCCGGGACGAAGCCGCCATGGTCGCTGGCTGGTGTAGTGTGCGGGACATTCGTCACACGATCCTGGCGCCGGACGTGCCGATCACCGGCAGTATTCAGGCCAATGCACGCGCCGCCCGCTATGCGCTGCTGGAAAATTGGAGGGCAGGCAGCGGCATCGACTGGCTGATGACGGCGCACCATGCGGACGATCAGCTGGAAACCATCCTGATGCGCCTCAATCGCGGGTCGGGCGTTTCCGGTCTTGCCGGCGTTCGCCGGCATAATGGCACGATCCTTCGTCCGCTGCTGGGCTGGCGCAAGACGGAACTCGCGGCGCTTGCCCTTGACGCCGGGATGCCCGTGGCCAACGATCCGAGCAACGGCGATACGCGTTTCGATCGGGTCGCCATGCGTCAGCATCTCGCCGACGCCACATGGCTGGATCCCGTGGCCGCCTCGCGCAGCGCGGACGCACTGGCGGATGCTGAAGCGGCGCTTGACTGGACGACCGGCGAACTGGCCGCTCGGCATCTTACGCGGGAAGGCGACGCCATCATTCTTGGGGCGACCGATTTCCCCAGGGAGATCCAACGCCGTCTCGTCCTGCATATGCTGGCGGAGGCAGGGGGGCAGGCGGAGTCGCCCCGTGGCGATACGCTGGACGACGCACTTCTTCGCCTCGCGGCGGGGCACAAGGTCAGCATCGGTAACTGGCTGCTGTCCGGCGGGCGGCAGTGGACGCTGCGCCCCGCGCCGCCGCGCCGCACCCCTTCGGCACCTGCGGCAGACGAATAGCGGTTGAGGCGCTGAGTCCGCTTGGGCATAGAGGATATATGCGTTCCTTAATCACCGCTTCGTTGCTCACGTTCGCCCTGGCTGCGTGCGTCCCTTCGCCCAAGCCGGTACAGGCGCCGCCGCCGCCTTCGGCCCCGATGCCCGCGCCTTCCCCGGCGCCGGAACCGAGCGGAGGATGGCAGGACAGGCCGCTCAGCCCGGGCGATTGGAGCTATCGATCGGAGCAGGGCGGCTCGGTGGCGCTCTTCGGCCCGCCGGCGAGCGAGGCGGCGCTGACGATCCGGTGCGATCTTGCCGGACGTCGCATCCTGGTGTCTCGTGCGGGCGGCCCGTCGGCGGCGGGCAGCGGCATGACGGTCCGTACGACCTTCGGCAGCGTGGGATGGCCGGCCTCCAACGACGGTGCGACGGTCCCGCATGTCGTTGCGGTGCGTTCGGCGGGCGATGCGGCGCTTGATCAGATCGCCTTCAGCCGGGGACGTTTCGCCATCGAGGTGGCGGGCCTTCCGATGCTCGTTGCCCCTGCCTGGCCCGAAATCACGCGCGTGGTCGAAGACTGCCGCGGTTGAACGCGGCGCTGCGGACCGTTCGAAGGCCCTGTTTTCCGTTATTTGGGGGTCGCGGCATCATGACTGGCGGTCAATCGCGAGCGCATGATTATGATTCGAAAAAAGAATAATACAAGCCTTGATCGTAGGGGCTTATTGATTCACAAATCGGGTGTGGACGGACAACAGGCCACGGCCAAAAAGCCGGTCCGCGCAGTTTCAACAACGCGAAAGGAGGTGATCCGATGTCTCATGGTTCAGCAATGGGGTCGGTCAAGTCCATTCGGGAAACGCGCCGCTGAGCGACGCTGAAGCGTCGACCCTTCCGAAAATCGAGACTGGTCCGGATCGGTCAGATCCCGCCGTCATCCGTCGGAAGATAGCGCGATACACGTTTCCCTTGGGCGGCACTTCCGGCCGCTGACCATGCTAATGACGGGCCGTCGGAGCGCATGCTCCGGCGGCCCCTCTCATGTCCGGAGAATGGGACGATGCGCTTTCCCCTGCTCGCGGTTCTGCTGCTGTCGGCCGCCGCCCCTCTGGCTGCCCAGGGGGTGGAGGATGAAACCATCGCCGGCCTGTCCGACGATCTCGCCGCCGGCAGGACAACGAGCGAAAAAGCCGTCAGGGCCTACCTCCGCCGCATCGCCGCGCTCGATCGCAAGGGGCCAAGGCTCAACAGCATCATTGCCCTCAACCCGGACATCATCGCGCAGGCGCGCGCCATGGACGCGGAGCGCAAGGCTGGCAAGCTGCGCGGGCCGCTTCACGGCGTTCCCGTCCTGATCAAGGATAATATCGAGACGCTGGGCATGCCGACGACGGCCGGCTCTCTGGCGTTCGTTGCGAACGATAATGGTCGCGATGCGCCGGTCGTGGCGGCATTGCGCGCGCAGGGCGCATTGATCCTTGGCAAGACCAACCTGTCCGAATGGGCAAACATCCGGTCGGAGCGATCGATGAGCGGTTGGAGCGCCGTCGGCGGCCTCACCCGCAACCCCTATGCGCTGGACCGCACGACATGCGGGTCGTCGAGCGGATCGGGCGCGGCGGTTGCGGCGGGCTTCGCGCCCGGGGCGGTCGGCACGGAAACCAACGGGTCCGTCATTTGCCCCAGTTCGATGACCGGGCTTGTCGGGTTGAAGCCAACGCTCGGCCTCATTCCGCGCACTCACATAGTGCCGATCAGCCATAGCCAGGACACGCCGGGGCCGATGGCGAAAACGGTGCGGGATGTCGCGATCCTGCTCTCCGCCATGATCGCATCCGATCCCGCCGATCCCGCCACCAAAGACGCCATGTCCCACGCGACCGATTATGCCGCCCGTCTTGATGCACGCGCGCTCAAAGGCATGCGCATCGGCGTGATCCGCCGGGGCGCCCAGCCCGAATTGCTGGAGCGCTTTCAGGCGGCCCTCGACGTTATGAAGGCCGCCGGGGCGGACCTTGAGGAGGTAACACCGCCCAAGGCCGAAGGGATGGGCGACGCCAGCTACGACGTTCTGAAATATGAGTTGAAGGCGGATATGGCGGACTATCTCGCCACCACATCGCCGGACAGGGTCAAGGTCCGCACCCTTGCCGACCTGATCGCCTTCGACAAGGCGCAGGCGGCGCGGGAGATGCCGCTGTTCGGGCAGGACATATTCGAGATGGCGGAAAAGAAGGGCGGGCTGGACGATCCGGCCTATCGGGAGGCGCGCGCGAAATCCCTGCGCCTGGCGGGCAAGGAGGGCATAGACGCCATGCTGTCCGCTGGCCGTCTCTCCCTGCTGGTGATGATCAGCTACGGTCCGGCTTGGTTATCCGACACGGTCTGGGGCGATCAGTATGAAGGGCCGAATGGTTCAACCGGGTCCGCCGCGATTGCAGGCTATCCGCACCTCACCGTACCGATGGGCCTTGTGCGCGGACTGCCGGTGGGCGTCAGCTTCGTCGGGACGGCCTATGCCGAGCAGACGGTGCTGAACGCGGGCTATGCCTATGAGCAGGCGGCCGGGATCAGGGTGAAACCTTCTTTTTCCCCAACAGTGGATGCGGGGTCTCCCTTGGAGGGTGCACGATGATCTGAAAACGCCGGTCGAGCCGTCCCTGCCACAGCATCAGCAGCGGAACGACGATCAACTCCATGCCCAGTCCGAATATCTGCCCCTGTGAAGGCAGGCCCTCGATCACCATCGACACCAGCCGGGCCAGGCCGCCGACAATCACCAGAAAGCAGAGCAGCCGGAACCGCTCCGTCTTGATCTCTATGTCGGGAACACAGCGCAGGAAGCTGATCCCGATCGCGAGGAGCAGGCCGCTCAGATACCGGAAATGGCTGTTGAGATCGACGGGCGGCGTCTCGACGCCTTTATACCATGCCGCGCCCAGCACGATTCCCATAGTCCCGGCGAGCAGCGGCACGACGCATGCTATCGATACGACCGTCTGCAACAGGCGCTTTTCAATGTGAGGTGTCATCTGATTCCGCCTTGTGAAACAGTACCTCGTTACGGATATGGATTGTCCGTGACGCCAGCATGATCTCTATGATGAACGTGCCGAAAGCCGCCGCTTGTAGCAACATCGCCGTGATGAACAGCAGCGCAATCGCGTTGCCCAGATGCGCGCCGATCAATTCCGATGCGAACAGCAGGATGACGACCAGACACACTGCGCAGGCGCTGGCGACGCTCAGGAAGATCGCGACGTTGACCACGGAAATACGGCGGTCGAGCACGCGGATCTCACCCACCAGCCGGTCATGCTCGCGCCCGCGGGTCAGCAGAACGCGCTCCTCGACGACCCGCGCGCGATCGATCACCCGCGCGAGCCGTCCGGCGCAGACGTTGAGGAATGCCCCGATGCCGGTCAGCAGAAACACAGGCGCCAGCGCGAGCTGAATGACCTGCGCGACCTGGGCGACTTGCGGCATCGGGATCATCGTTATGGTCAGCCGGCCACTGCCTTTCCGTCCGGCGTGTTGACGCCCATCGACTGCAGGTAGCGCTTCACGTTGCGCGCTGCCTGCCGAAGCCGCTGCTCATTCTCCACCATGGCGATGCGGACATAGCCCTCACCGTCCTCGCCATAACCGACGCCGGGCGCGACCGCGACCTTGGCATGGGTCAATAGTTGCTTGGAAAATTCCAGGCTGCCCATGTCCTTGAGCGCGGGCGGCAGTGGCGCCCATGCGAACATCGACGCGCGCGGAGCCGGAATGTCCCATCCCGCTCGGGCGAAACTCTCGACCAGCACATCGCGACGTTTGTGGTACAGTTCGCGGTTCTTCTGAACGATATCCTGCGGGCCGTTGAGCGCCGCGCAGGCCGCCGCCTGGATCGGCGTGAACGCGCCATAGTCGAGATAGGACTTCACCCGGCTCATCGCCGCGATCAGCTGCTTGTTGCCGACCGCAAAGCCGATGCGCCATCCGGCCATCGAATAGGTCTTGGACAGGGACGTGAACTCGATCGCGATATCCTTCGCGCCCGGCACCTGCAGGATCGAAGGCGTCGGATTGCCGTCATAATAAAGCTCGGAATAGGCAAGGTCCGACAGTACCCACACCTTGTTCTCCCTGGCCCAGGCGACCAAGCGCTCGTAAAAGGCCAGGTCGACGGTCTCCGCCGTCGGGTTCGACGGATAGTTGACGACCAGGATCGACGGGCGCGGCACGGTGAAGGCCATCGCCCGGTCGAGAGCGCGGAAATAATTCTCGTCCGGCGTGGTCGGCACCGACCGGATGGTCGCCCCGGCGATGATGAAGCCGAACATATGGATCGGGTAGCTGGGGTTGGGCGCGAGCACGACGTCGCCCGGCGCGGTGATCGCGGTGGCGAGGCTGGCCAGCCCTTCCTTGGACCCCATGGTCACGACGACCTCGGTTTCCGGATCGACCTCCACGCCGAAACGGCGGCCGTAATAATTGGCCTGCGCCTTGCGGAGCCCCGGAATGCCCTTTGACTGGGAATAGCCATGGGCGTCGGGTTTGGACGCCACTTCGATCAGCTTGTCGATCACATGCTGGGGCGGCGGCAGGTCAGGATTGCCCATGCCGAGGTCGATAATGTCCTCGCCCGCCGCTCGCGCCGCCGCCCGCATGCCGTTGACTTCGGCGATGACATAGGGGGGCAGGCGTTTCATGCGGTAAAATTCTTCGGACATTGTCTTTCTCGATCTCTCCATGAAAGGAACGGAAATTGCGACGCCGCTTTATGTAAGCGACAGCCGGGCTATATACCGGGGGAAGACTCCTTGCCAGAGGCACGGGGAACAGGGGAGACGATTATGGCGCAAGGTGACGTTGAACCCCTGGACCTCCCCTCCCTCGATCAGATGCAGCATTGGACCAGGGTGATCGGGCGGGCGCAGCAGATGATGCTGGAGCGCGCCAGTCAGGCCGTTGCCGACGCGCCGTCAAATGCCGTTCCCGGTTATCTCCTGCCGTTCGATCCCAAGACCGTCGCCGCGATACAATCCGACTTTGCGAATGAGGGCATGGCGCTGTGGCAGCGCTTTCTAGACGGCGGCGGGATCATGGCGAAGGCGCCTGTGCCTGCGCCGGAGGGCAGCGTCGCCACCCGAAAGGACCGGCGCTTTGCCGATCCGGCCTGGGGCAATCATCCGCTTTTCGACCTCATCCGCCAAAGTTATCTGCTGGCGTCGGATTATCTGCTGCGCCTGTCCGACGCTGTCGATGGCGTCGATCCGAAGCAGAAAGCGCAACTCCGCTTCGCGACGCAGGGGATGATCGACGCCATGTCGCCGAGCAACTTTCCGCTTACCAATCCCAAGGTCCTGGACAGAACGCTGGAGACCGGCGGCGAAAATCTCCTGAAGGGCCTCAAGCATATGCTGGCCGACATGGAGCGGGGGCAGTTGACCCATACCGATGGGTCGCTGTTCGAACTTGGTCGCAACGTCGCCGCGACACCCGGCAAGGTGGTCAAGGAAACGCCGCTCTATCAGCTCATCCATTATGCGCCGACGACGGAAAAGGTGTTCGAAACGCCGCTCGTCATCTTCCCGCCATGGATCAACCGTTTCTACATCCTCGATCTGTCGCCGGAAAAGAGCTTCGTCCGATGGGCGGTTGAGCACGGGCTCAGCGTATTTATCGTGTCCTGGAAATCCGCCGACGCCAGCATGAAGGATCTCATCTGGGACGATTATATTTTGAATGGTCAGATCGACGCGATCGATACGGTGCGCGACCTGCTGGACGTGGAAAGCGTTCATACGGTGGGATATTGCGTGGCCGGCACCACCCTGGCCGCGACCCTTGCCCTGCTTGCTGCGCGCGGCGAGGCGCACAAGGTGAAGAGCGCCACCTACTTCACCGCACAGGTGGATTTCAGCAAGGCCGGCGACCTCACCCTCTTCGTCGATGACGAACAACTGAAACTGGTCGATCAGCTGTCGTCGCCTGGTTATCTCGATGGGCGCTACATGGCGGCGACGTTCAACCTGCTGCGCGGCCGCGATCTCATATGGAATTATGTGATCAACAATTACCTGCTGGGTCAGGACTATCCGCCGTTCGACCTGCTGTTCTGGAATGGCGACACGACCAATCTGCCGGCCAAATGGCATAAGGCTTATCTGTCGGATCTGTATCGCGACAATAAACTGGCCGTGCCCGGCGGCATCACCATCGACGGTACGCCGGTCGACCTGCGGCGCATCAAGACGCCCTCCTATATCCAGGCGGGGCAGGAGGATCATATCGCTCCGGTCTCCAGTGTATGGAAACTGACCGAGCATTTTTCCGGCCCGCTGCGGTTCGTGCTCGCGGGGTCCGGCCACATTGCCGGCGTGATCAATCCGCCGTCTTTGGGGAAGTATGAATATTGGACCAATGCCGCTCCCGTCGCGACCCTCGACGAATTTATTGCGGGAGCGAAAGAAACCAAGGGAAGTTGGTGGCCGGACTGGCTGGCATGGCTGGAGGAGCTTGCCCCGGCGACGGTTCCCGCGAAAGGCGCGCGCAGGCCCGGAAAAGGGAAGTTGAAAGCTCTCGAGGATGCGCCCGGCAGCTATGTGAAAACACGATGAACCATCTAAATTCACATCCAAAATGGATTTGCTGCACTGCACAATAAAGGCTTGCATTAACCGTCCGACTCGGCTATTGTGCGACGCAACAAAGGTGAGGACCGTCGTGGCCAAGCAACCTAGAAGCTCGAAACCCGGCCCCGTTGCAAAACGGACGCCCCGGACATCTGCTCAACCCAGAGCGAGCGTAGTGCGCAAGCGTGCTACCGTGGCTACTCCGGCAGACGCGACCGAACCTGCTGTTCTGACCGCCAATCAGGCTTTCAACGCCGTGGCTTCCGCCACAGGCGAGGCAGTCATGCCTAAGCCAAAAAGGGCGTATAACAGGAAAATTGTTCCGGCCGCCGTAAAGGCCGTTCCGGAACCCACCATTGCTGCACCGACGGATATTCCCGCCGTGGCGGCGCCACTCGAGGAAGAGAAAAGACCGGAGCCGGTCGAAGAAGCCGTTCTGGTGCAAGCAGAAGGAAAAGCGATGATGACGGACGTGATCGAGACGACGAAGAAATTGACCGACGAAGCCAAGGCGAAGCTGGAAAGCGCTTTCGGCGAATTCAGCCAGAAGGCAAAGGCTGGCGTCGAGAAGTCGACCAAGGCTTTGGGTGAGCTGAGCGATATCACCAAGGGCAATGTCGAGGCATTCGTCGAGTCCGGCAAGATCGCCGCCAAGGGCGTTGAAGCCATGGGCCAGGACGCCGCCGAATATGGCCGCAAGAGCTTCGAGAAAGCGACCGCGACCATGAAGAGCTTCGCCTCCGTCAAGTCGCCGACCGAATTTTTCCAGCTGCAGAGTGAGCTGCTGTCGAGCAGCTTCGACGCCTTCGCCAAGGAAACCGCGAAGAACAGCGAAGCCATGCTGAAGCTGGCGGGCGATGTCGCCCAGCCGATCAGCACTCGCGTTTCGCTGGTCACCGAGAAGGTGAAGTCGCTCGCGGCCTGAATTCGGGTTGATCTGATGTGATTAAGGGCGGCCTCCCGGTGACGGGACGGCCGCCTTTTTCATGCGGATCGTTTCGAACCGGCACGAAACCGGAGGGAAAAGGTCTGCATTTCCCGTCGAAATGCGCCACCAGCCCCTTGCGCCTAACCCATCACTTGCCATATCTTCCCCTGACATGGACAGCATTGGCATCAAGCATGGCCGCTTCGCGATGATGGCGGAGCGCAAGGACGACGAAGACGGCGCCGGCGGCCCAGGCGTCGGTATCGCCACGCGCACACGTACGCGCACAAAGAAGCCGTCACTTTATAAAGTTCTGATGCTGAACGACGATTACACGCCGATGGAATTTGTCGTGCATGTTTTGCAGCAGTTTTTCCGCATGGATATGGAGGAGGCGACCCGCGTCATGCTTCACGTCCATCAACGCGGCGTCGGCATCTGTGGCATCTTCAGCTATGAGGTTGCGGAGACCAAGGTGAATCAGGTCATGGATTTCGCCCGTCAGAACCAGCACCCCCTTCAGTGCACGCTGGAAAAAGCCTAGGCGCGCCGGCATTTTAGAAATTCGAAAACGGAACTCATCAAGGGTCCGTCATCCTGACGAAAGTCAGGATCCATTAGCAGCAAGCTCACCAAAGTAGCACTGAATGGATGCTGATTTTCATCAGCATGACGAACGTTCGGGGAAGCGTTGTTTTCGGTCACACGCGAGTCACGGATCGGGGGCAGACATACTCCTGCTTTTTTCAGCAGGAGGGCCGAACATGCTCGATCAGGTTTCAGGCGCGGACATGGACCGCATCAAGCAGGAGATCGCCGACAGTTTCGACGAGGAGCTGGAAATGGAGATCGACGAAAGCCGTCTCGAAACCATGCTGTCGGACCTTTCCGACAATCCGGATCGCGAGCAGGTCGAGCGCCGCGTTTATTTCCGCGAGTTGTTCCGGCTTCAGCATGAACTGGTCCGCCTTCAGGACTGGGTCCAGCATAAGGGGCTGAAGGTCGTCGTGATCTTCGAAGGGCGCGATTCCGCCGGCAAGGGCGGCGCGATCAAGCGCATCACCCAGCGTCTCAATCCCCGCGTCTGCCGCGTCGCCGCGCTGCCTGCGCCCAATGAACGCGAACGCACCCAATGGTATTTCCAACGCTATGCCGCGCATCTGCCGGCGGCAGGAGAGATCGTGCTGTTCGATCGCAGCTGGTACAACCGCGCCGGTGTGGAGCGGGTCATGGGCTTCTGTAACGACAACGATGTGGAAGAGTTCTTCCGTTCCGTGCCGGAGTTTGAGCGGATGCTGGTCCGCTCGGGCATCATCCTGCTCAAATATTGGTTCTCGATCACGGACGAGGAGCAGCAGTTCCGCTTCAACATGCGCATCCATGACCCGCTCAAGCAGTGGAAGCTCTCGCCGATGGACGTAGAGTCTCGCCGCCGCTGGGAAGATTATACTCGCGCGAAGGAAGCGATGCTGGAGCGCACGCATATTCCGGAGGCGCCCTGGTGGGTCGTCGAAGCCGTCGACAAGAAGCGCGCACGCCTGAATTGCATCGCGCACCTTCTCGAGCAGATCCCCTATGAGGATGTGCCCAAGCCGATGGTGACTTTGCCGGATCGGGAACGCCATGCGGATTATATCCGCCATCCTGTCCCTGACAGCATGTACGTGCCGGACCGTTTCAGCGGCGCATGAAGCCCATCCACCGGAGCAGTAAATAGGTGGCGGCTGCGGCCGCCACCGCCAGCGCCGTGGCGTGAAGCGTACCCCATGAGCCGTCGGCAAAGGGCAGTCCGCCCGTGTTCATCCCGAATATGCCGGTCACCAGCGTGGCCGGCAGCATCAGCGCGGTGATGATCGACAGGATATAGAGGTTCTGGTTCGTCCGCTGTGCTTCCTGGATATCCAGTTCCTCGCGCAACAGGCGTAGCTGCCCCTGCACGCCCAATATGTCGCCATCCAGAGCCTGCAGCCGCTGGACCAGTTTCTCCACTGTGGGCAGCAGGGCTTCGGGCAATTCCTCGTCCTGTTCCAGCCGCTGGAACACGCCGCGCATGCCGGACAGAAGCCGGTGCAACTGCGCCAGTCGGCGGCGAATGCCGATCAGGTCGCGCGGGGTGGGCGGGTGATGACCGTCCAGAAATGCGTCCTCGGCCCGCTGCACATCGTTGCTCAGCGTCCGGCTGATGTCGGCGATATTCTCGGTGATCGCGCCGACGAGCAGGTCGAGCGCTTGCGCCGGGTCGGTGGCCGTTGCTCCGCGCTCCAGCCTGTGCCGGGCGATGTCTGCGGAACGCAGGGGATGCAGGCGGGTGGTCAGGATCAGCGAAGGCGTAAGCGCGATCCGTAACGCGCCGACCCGCGCCGTATCGGCTACATCGAAATCCCGTTCGAAATCATGCAGCACGCATCCGACGATACCGCCATCCACCAGGGCGCGCTGATGCGTGTCGGGGGCAAGCAGCAATTCGCGCACCGCCGGTGGCAGCATCTCCGCCTTCTCGATCCAGTGGCGGGTGCCATGATCGGCCAGGTTCAGGTGCAGCCAGCGGAAAGACCCTGTCGGCGGACTGTCGCACAGCTGGACCGGCCTTGACCCCTCCGGGGAAAAGTCGAGACCCCAGATAAGACCCGGCCCCATGCCTTGGCCAGGCACGGGGGCACGGAAGAGGGGTTCTGTGGACGCAGCCGTAATCTGGACCTTCGCTTAGAAAATCTGGGAGAAGATCATATATAGCACGCCTGCCAGCAGGATCGAAACCGGCAGGGTCAGCACCCACGCCATCAGCATGTTGCGGATGGTGCTCATCTGCAGGCCGGACCCGTTGGCGGCCATGGTGCCCGCGACGCCCGACGACAGCACATGGGTGGTCGATACCGGCAGGCCCAGGGCGTCGGCGCCGAAGATCGTGCCCATCGCCACCAGTTCGGCCGACGCGCCCTGCGCATAGGTCAGGTGCGTCTTGCCGATCTTCTCGCCGACCGTCACGACGATCCGCTTCCACCCGACCATCGTGCCCAGGCCAAGCGCGAAGGCGACGGCGATCTTCACCCAGGTCGGGATGAACCGCGTACCCGCGTCCAGCGACTTTTTGTAGGTGTTGAGCGTCTCCATCTTGTCTTCGGACACGGCGGCAGCCTTGTCCTTGCCCAGCCGCTTGATTGCTTCGGACGCCAGATACATGTCGTTGCGGATATTGCCGACGGCCGCAGCGGGAACCTGCGCCAGCGATCCATATCCGCTCACTTGCTTGTCGACATCGGCGACCAGCACGCTCAGCGCGGGCATGGTGCCGGCGGTGTAATGCTTGTCGGCGATATAGGTGGTGACGGTGCGGCGGGCTTCAGCCGGCGTCGTGGCGGCGGAGGCCCGCTCGCCCAGCGCATCAGAGGCGGCGATCGAGTTGGCGTGGAACTCGGCGGTGTATTTTGCCGGGACCGCGCGGTTGAGCGCATAGGCGGTCGGCACAGTGCCGATCAGGATGAGCATGATGAGGCCCATGCCTTTCTGCCCGTCATTCGATCCATGCGCGAAGCTGACGCCGGTGCAGGTGAAGATCAGCAGCGAACGGATCCACAGCGGCGGCGGTACACCGTCCTTGGGCTCCTGATACAGCTCCTTGTTGCGGATCAGCACCTTCATGGCGATGAACAGCAGCGCCGCGACGCCAAAACCGATCAGAGGCGATACGAGCAGGGCCTGGCCGATTTCTGTCGCCTTGCCCCAATCCACGCCGGACGTGCCACTCTTGCCGTGCAGCATCGCGTTGGCGACGCCGACGCCGATGATCGATCCGATCAGCGTGTGCGAACTGGACGAAGGGATGCCCAGCCACCAGGTGGCGAGGTTCCACATGATCGCGGCGAGCAGCAGCGCGAACACCATAGCGAAGCCGGCATTCGACCCGACCTGCAGGATCAGCTCGACCGGCAGCAGCGATACGATGCCGAACGCGACCGCACCCGTGGACAGCAGCACGCCCAGGAAATTGAAGAAGCCCGACCACACCACTGCGACATTGGCCGGCATCGCGTTGGTGTAGATCACCGTGGCGACCGCATTGGCCGTGTCGTGGAAGCCGTTCACGAACTCGAAGCCCAATGCGATCAGCAGGGCGATGAACAGCAGGATGAAGGGCAGGTAGGTCGTTGCGCGAATGCCGACGGCGCTTGCGTCGACATAGACGCTGTAGGCCACATACAGGATGGCGGCGATGATGGCCGCGATGAAGCCATATTTCCCGGCGCTGCCGAGTCCCTTGTCGAGATCGGGGCGTCCCGTCGGCGGATTTGCGGCAATCGTGGCGTTCATGGACTCGGCACCCCCAAATGTTTCGGGGGAGTGCTACGCTTGGTCCATGACAACTATGTTGCGATTATGATGATCGCATCGGCCCCCATGCCGGCGATCTCGCGTTACCAGAACAGCGTCGCCCCGATAACGGCGGCCATGCCGGACAGATAGGCAAGGGTTTCGGCGACCAGTCTGCGAAGCGGATAGCGGGTTTCGCCCACGCCGAAATCCGGATCGCTTTCGATCCAGGCGATCGCACGGTCATTATATTCGCGCCAGCTTTCCCCGACATGCGGCTCAAGCCCATCGACAGTGACCACCGGGCTGTCCCGCAGGTCGATCAGGTCCGGAAATGTCATGATGGTCACAATGGCATCCCCTCTTTTCTGTCAGATTTCACGAATGTAGCGTGTGTTTGTGCAGAAGTCCCAAAAGAAATGCGTTTTTGCTTGCATTTTTTTCCGACTCGCTCGTTGATCCAGATCAACCCAGTCGCCATTGTACTTTTGGCGGATACTCTGCATCTTGCTCGCCATGCGAACGACCTTCGATCAAGCCTCCGTGCGCCTCTATTTCCTGGATGACGGTGGCGAGGGGGGCTCCGCGTCCACCCTCTTCTATGGCCCCTTGAGCGAAGCGTTGCAGATCGCAGGACAGCAACCTGAAGAAGTGCAGGCCGGGCTGTATCTGGCGACGGAAAACGACGTCGTGGCCTTTCTCGATCTCGACGACCGATAAGCCGCGCGACGGCAGCGCGCGGAATATGCTTTCCCATGAAGATGGCCTTGTCCTAAGGATTCGAAGATGAAGGCCCCGACACTGTTCTCGCTGAATAAAGACAAGCATTTCGGCCAGATCGTCATCGCCTTCGTTACGCTTGGCTTCCTTGCCATTTTCGCGGCTGGCCTGGCCTCCGCCTTGGCGGTGCAGCGCAACCGTGAGCATACGATCTGGCTCGTACACACCTATGAAGTTGAGCGCGGCATCAGCAGGGTGGACGCTGCCGTGCAGGGCATGCGATTTGCGCGACGCGGGTATCTGCTGGATCGCCGCCATGGAATGCGCGTGGAATATGAACAGGCGCGGGGCGATCTCACCAGGGCGATCGGGCAGGTCGATGCGCTGACCAGGGACAATCAGCGGCAGCAGGCGCTCATTCCACAGCTCAAATGGCTGTCGGGCCAACTCGATACCCGGTTGCTTTTCACCATGGCGGAGGCAGACGCGGGGCGCATTTCAGGTGTCGGCCAACGGTCGGGGGATGCTGGCTCGGCCAATTTTGGGCAGCGGATCAGGCAGGTGACGGCCCGCATGTTTGCCGAAGAGCAAAGGCTCCTTGGTGAGCGTCTCGCCGCCCAGCAATCGAGCATTCGCCTGTTCTTCTGGGCGCTTGCCATTGGCGGCGTGCTGGTCGTTCTTGTCGCGATCGGGTCGGTAGCGGTCATCCGCCGCTACACTTTCAACCTCATGCAATCGCGTGATGAGCTGCGCCTGTTGAACGAGGATCTGGAGGGTGCCGTGCGCGTCCGCACCATCGACCTCCAGCGCGCGAATGATGAAATCCAGCGCTTCGCCTATATCGTGTCCCATGACCTGCGGTCGCCGCTGGTCAATGTGATGGGCTTCACGGCTGAACTCGACGCCGCCGCCGCGCCGCTCCGGACGTTGATCGACCGGGCGGAGGTGGAAGCGCCCGGCCTTGTCACGGAGGAAGCGCGCGTCGCCGCGCGGGAGGATTTGCCCGAAGCGATCGGTTTCATCCGCACCTCGACGCAGAAGATGGACCGGCTGATCAATGCGATCCTGCGCCTGTCGCGCGAAGGCCGCCGCACGATAACGCCAGAGGCGCTGGAGATGACCGCCATGTTCCAGGGCGTCGCCGACACCCTTCGTCACCGCACCGATGAGGCCGGCGCTACCGTTACGGTCGCCGACGACCTGCCCCCAATGGTCAGTGATCGCCTGGCCGTGGAGCAGATTGCGTCGAACCTCGTCGAGAACGCCGTCAAATATCTACAGCCCGGTCGACCCGGCCAGATAGACGTCACCGGCAGGCGGCAAGGCGCGCGTGTCTTATACCAGATCAAGGACAATGGGCGGGGAATTGATCCAAAGGATCATGAGCGGGTGTTTGACCTGTTCCGGCGGTCGGGCGCGCAGGATCAGCCGGGCGAAGGCATCGGACTGGCGCATGTCCGCGCATTGGCCTATCGCCTCGGCGGAACGATAACCCTGTCCTCCCAACTGGGGGAGGGCGCGGTATTCGAGGTGAATCTGCCGGCGATATTCGCTGGCAAGGGGGAGAAAGACGCATGAACGGTCAGCAGCCGGTCAATATCGTGATGATCGAAGATGATGAGGGCCATGCCCGCCTTATCGAGAAGAATATTCGCCGTGCCGGTATTTCGAATGACATCCGCCATTTCGTGGACGGCACCTCCGCGCTCGAATATCTGTATGAGGACGAAAGCGGTCCGGCGTTGAACGGCCCTGCGCTGATCCTGCTCGATCTGAACCTGCCCGATATGAGCGGCACGGACATATTGGCGAAGATCAAGAGCGAGGGACCGCTCCGGCGTACGCCCGTCGTCGTGCTCACCACGACCGACGACAAGATCGAGATCCAGCGCTGCTACGACTTGGGCTGCAATGTCTACATCACCAAGCCCGTAAACTATGAGAGCTTCGCCGAAGCCATCAAGCAACTCGGCCTCTTCCTGTCGGTTATCCAGGTGCCGGACATCGAATCCGATTGATGAGCGACGCGCCGCATATCCTCTATATTGACGACGACGAGGGTTTGCGGCGGTTGACCCGCCGCGTGCTGGAACGGCGCGGCTATCGCGTGGAGCTGGCGGAAAGCGGACCCGAGGGCGTGGCGATGGCCGCGCAGACAGCGTTCGATCTGGTGGCTGTCGACCATTATATGCCGGGCCAGGACGGGCTCGCCACACTGGCCCAACTGCGCGATCTCCCTTCGCCGCCGCCCGTGATCTACGTCACTGGGTCGGAGGAGAGCCGCATCGCGGTCGCCGCGTTGAAGGCGGGGGCCGTCGATTATGTTGTGAAGACGGTGGGCGAGGATTTCTTTGACTTGCTGGCCAGCGCCATCGATCAGGCCGTTGTCGCAGTCCGCCTGCGGGCCGAGAAGGAGCGGGCGGAAGAACAGCTTCGGGCCAGCAACGACCGGCTGCACGCCTTGCTGGGAGAGGTCAACCACCGCGTCGCCAACAGCCTGCAACTGGTGTCCGCCTTCGTACATATGCAGGCGCGTACGCTGGCCGACGACAGTGCCCGCGCCGCCCTGGAGGATACGCAGCGCCGCATCGCCGCGATCGCGCAGGTCCATAAGCGGCTCTACACCTCCGACGATGTCGAGACGGTCGATATGGAGGAATATCTCGGCGCGTTGATCGGGGAACTGGAGCAGACATGGTCGACGCCGCTCTCGCGCCGCAATCTGCAGCTGGTTGCCGAACCGATGAAACTCGCGACGGACAAGGCCGTGGCTGTGGGGATCATCGTCAACGAGCTGGTCAGCAACGCTTGCAAATATGCCTATGACGCCGCCACGCCAGGCGACGTGCGGATCGTCCTGAGCCGGGAGACGCCGGACAGCTTCCGCCTGCGGGTGGAAGATGACGGACGCGGCATGCCCGCTGACGGCGTGACCCACGGCACGGGCCTTGGTTCCAAGATCGTACGGGCAATGGCGGACACGCTGCGCACCGCGATAGAGTTCGACACGGGCACCCCCGGCACGCGCGTGTCGCTTGTGGCGGGACTCTGACAGCGAATGGGACCTGCAGGGCTTAGAGATTGCGCCCAGAGGTTCCCCTACCCATAATCGTCAATGTCTTGTCTTTTTCGACTGCTGTGGACATGCCACAGGGCCGCCCAGCCTAAGTCTATCCGCAATAGACCAATTATCGGTTGGCGAGCGCCCATAGGGCGTCAGGACGACGCCAGGTCCTTTGCTACGGGGCGGTTCGGGGCCTCCAGATAGGCGTCGACTATCGCCGTCCAGCGCGCATAGCCCAGCGCGTTCATATGCAGACCGTCCGTGGTGTAGAATTGCCTGTCCGGCACGCCGTCCGGCGTCAGCAGCGATTTGCTGACATCCAGGAAATCGAAGGACGCGCCCTTCGCCGCTTGCGCCTTCACCATTGCGTTGACCGCCGCCATCCTGCCCCACAGGTCCTGACGCAGGGGGCTGTGCTTCATCGACAGATAGGCGATCCGCGCATGGGGGAAGTCCGTCCGTATCTTGCCCAGCAGGGTCAGCACGTCGGCGGCGACCATGTCCGGGTTCCGGCCCGCGGCAATGTCATTTTCCCCGACATAGACGATTACCGTCTCCGGCTGACACCCGGCGATGACCTGGGGGTAATAATGCAGCACGTCGGGCGTCGTTGCCCCGCCGAAGCCGCGATTGACCGCGTCGAGTTCCGGGAAGCTGTTGGAGACATTCCACAGCCGGATGCTGGAACTGCCTACGAACAGGGTATCGTCCTCCGCCGGATTTGTCGGCGATTGGTGGGACGCGGCGGCATTCTGGCGGGCGAAGGCCGCGATCTCCGGCGCGAAGCGGGAGAAGCCGTCCGCAGCGGCCGGCACGTTGCTTGCCGCACCCACCGCCGTGAGCGGCAGCGCGAACAGGCAGGCCGTCAGAAAATATTTCATTGAAATGCGCCCCATCCGACAGCAGCCTCCTATCACAATTAGGACGGCGCGGCACTGGATTTCTTGCGAACCCGGATCAGCTTCACGAAAACCAAAGCCGTCTATCGTCCTTCCCCGTTTCGCTGTATACTGGCGGGATTGCACGGCGCTGAGGCGGCAGCCGGTGGGTGTTCGGGTTACCTGAACGGGGTATTGTCACACGCAGCCGCCTGCCCGAGCGAAGACGGATAGCCGGGGGGTGCTGGCGTGTCGGGGGAAATACAGGTGCAATCGACCGTGGAGGCCACGCATCTTCCACTATTCTATAACCAGCTGACCGCGCTGGACAAGGCCGTGCACGAGGGCTTCCGCTTCGAGCCCGTGAAGCGACCGGCGTCCCTCGCGCGGCAGAATGTGGTGCCGCTGGTCGCCGAAGAATTCGCGTCTGCAGGCGGCGTATTTCCTGTGCTCTTCTCCAGCGGCGACCGTCCCGTTCCGATGGCGGTGATGGGCCTGAACATTGGGGAAAACAGTTTTGTCGATGCCGCGACCGGCACATTTGCGGGTCAGCATTATGTGCCCGCCTATATCCGGCGCTATCCGTGGATATTGGCGAGGAAGCCGGATGGCGACGGACAACTCGCACTATGTTTCGACGCATCGTCCGGCGTGGTTCGCGCCACGGGTCGGGGCGGCTATGCACTCTTCATGGACGGCAAGCCAAGTCCCGCCTTGTCGAAAATCCTGGCCTTCTGCCACGCCTTTGAACTGGCTGCGGCGCGGACGGAGAAACTGATCGATCATCTGCTTGAACACAAATTGCTGAAGGACTGTGCGATCAACGTGCATTCGGATGTGATTGCAATGCCGCTCAGCTATCAGGGGTTCCGGATCGTCGACGGCGCCCGCCTGCTAGAACTGCCGCCGGCGCATCTTCAGGCAATGGCGCGGGATGGCGTGTTGCAGTGGATCCACGATCATCTGAACTCCCTGGATCTGATAGAGAGCGTGTACCGCAAAGGCGCAAACCAGCCCGGTGCGGAGGGAGGACGGCGAATCAAGCGCTCCATCACGATAGCAAATGTCGCCTGAAGGCTCGGCCGGAACGGGCGGCGTATTTCGTCCCGATCCGGATGAAATATATTGGGACGCCTTGCCAGATACTTACCCATTTGGGGAATTGCCTTGCGAAGGGTTTGTGGCTTGATAACCACAAGCTCAGGCTGATCGTGGACGCGTGGTCATGAGCAGGCAGGGTCGCGTAATTTTTGGGTTGTTGCTGCGTAAAAGCGTTGTAACGGCCTTATAGTCTGTAGATTACGCGGGGGAATAATGGTGAGTTCGAACAAGGCGAAGCTGTCGACGGGGGTCGCCAGCATGGCGGTCGTATTCACCCTGGCCCAGCCGGCTGAAGCCGCCTGCACATCCTCTGCACCAACTGTAACCTGCGACAGCGCCGGGAATACGGTGACTGATGTCAACGCGGCGGTTTCCTCGATCACACCCCCCAATGTTTCGCTGGTCCTTTCGGCGGGTTCCACTGTGGTGGACGACAGCTCGGGTCCCCTGTCGATCGGTGCCGCGTATAATGGCGCGGTGTCGTTCACCAATAGCGGGACAGTCGGCACCGACCTGGCTAATGTCGATTTCCGGCATAATGGCGACGGCACCACGGCGACCAGCAGCTTCATCGGCGTCAACAACGCCGACAGCTTCATCAACGGCGACTATGACGTCGACGGCGTTGGCACGGCCAGCCTGAACAATGCCGGCCATATCACAGGCAATGTCGATATTCGGGCCGACTTGTTTAATTCCTCGACCAATGACGGCGTTACGACCTTCAGCTATGGTGGCACGGCCACCGTGACCAATACTGGCGTCATCGGTACTCTGGCATCGCCGGCCGACTTGGATGTCGTGGGATATGGTGGCGCGACACTCGTCAACAGCGGCACGGCAGGGTCCCTGTATGTTCGGGGTGGCGCATTCAACGGCAACTATACCTCCGCCTTGCCGCCCGTTGTTGACGGCACCAAAACCACCACGACCTATTTTGAAAATTACACCGTCAATGACGCAAGCGTGTCCGCTACGGTTTCAGGCAGCGGTGCGGATCTGGAAGTTTACAATTACGGCACCGGCTCCACAACGGTGGCTATTGACGGAGCCGTCGGATCTTCGGCGGCCACGGGCTCGGTCTATATCAGCAATGCCGGCTATGATTCACAATATAAGACGGTATCGATCGTCGATTCCGGTGTCCCCGCTTTTTCCGACTATACATATGATTACGCATATCAGTACCGTGGCGGCCCCATCGCAGCCAATGTCGGTGCAACGGGCCAGGTATTTGGCGACTTCTACGCGGAATCCTATGGCGGTCCGGTGACCGTCAATGTTGTGGGCAAGGTTGGCTCCGATACCATTGTTGGCGATGTGACTGCACGCGCCTCCGTCACGAATTATGTCGAACATTATACGGATGTCGACACGGACGTGAACAACAGCCTGCGTACCCGGTCGGTGAAACAGATGGGGGCTGGTGGCCTGGCGTCCGTTACGGTTGCCCCAGGTGCCGTAGTTTCGGGTGATGTGTCGGCCTATGGCGGGCTTGGCGGAGCGTCCGTCACCATCAGCGGCCAGGTCGGCACTGACTCCAGCACCGGCTTCGTCACATCGTCCGCCAGTGGTATCGATTATGAGCTGGAATATATCCGCAGCATCGTGTCCGACGGTGTAGACTATAGCGAGACATCGACGGAAACCGCTATCACAAAGCGGCTTGAGGCCGACGCATCGCTGACAATGACCGGCGGCTCGATCACGTCGGACGCTGAGGTTTCCGCAACCCGCGATGCCATCGCGACAATCGATGCGGCCAGTACCATCGGTGGTGATCTGAATGTGTTTACCGATGGCTCGACCAATGAAAATCTCGATCCTTCGGATAATTATGTCATCACGATCGTTGGCGGCGATACGACCACGGTCACAACGAATAGCGACAGCAATATTCCCATATCGGGCAATGCCACGGCCAATATTGCTGGCATCGTTGCGGGCGACGTGGAAGTCGCATCGACTGGCGGCGACGCAAAGATCAGTCTGACGGGCCAGGCCAAGCAAGGCGCGTACGCAAAAGCTGCCAGCAGGACCTCCACGCAAACCACGGTCGATACACTCAGCCCGACCGTAGATGGGTTTGTATCGAACTTTAGCTCTGTTGCGTCCGGCGGCACCGCTACTGTCGATATTCAGTCATCCGATACGATGAAGGCTGCTAAGACGCCGGCCGTTGTCGAAGGTCAGATCAAGGCCGAGGGCTTCACCGCCGCAACGGTTTCAATCGGGGCGGGCAGCCGAGTGTTCACTGATCCCACCCTGTCCATCGGCGGCGGGATCATCATCGATAGCGTGTTTGAAGATGAAACCAGCTCGCTGGTTCGTGATGAGATCGGGACGGGGTCGGAGCATCGCACGCTCAATACGACCGCAACCGGCGGCACGGCGACTTTCACTAATGCGGGCACCGTTGGTTTTGCTACCGAGAGTATCTTGACCGGCTATTATGATGCGCCGATCGAGGTTGACTTGGAAAGCGCCACCGCTGCGAACTTTGCCAACAGCGGCACGCTGTACGGTGACGTTTATGTCAAAAGCCTGGGCGGCACATACAGCTCTGTCAGCGATTATACGGGGTACGGTGTGGGCGCAGTCCAGACCGCGCGCACGCAGGTCTGGACAAAGGGCGGCGGCACCCTTGCCTTCACCAACAGCGGCCTCATCGGCGGCGACCTTGATCTGACGTCGGAGACTGCCACCGTCACGAACACTGGCGTCATCCGTGGCGTCGTCGAGCTTGGCTCTTCGCAGCAGAACTATACCGTCGAGGGCCCGGATTCCGGCACCCCCACCATCGTGGCGCTCGGCGGACCCTTCACGCAGACCTATACGGTAAACCAGAAGGGTTTTGTGGCCGGGGCCAGCGATACGCTGTTCGATGATCTCAACGGCCCGACCGCCATCGCGATCACTGGCGCGATCGAGGATAATTCGCCCAGTTTCGCGGTCGACCCGTCGATCGCGCCCGCAAGCGGCCCCTTCATCAGCAATAACATCGTCGCCACGGTCAATCTGGATGCCGGATCGGTCACCATCGGCAACATCGTTGCGGAGCATGACGCGGACACCGGCGATCGCTACACGAAGAGCGCGTTGAACCTCAACGGCAACGGCTATCTTGGCCTTTCCGGTGTTGACGACTTCCGCTTGAAGGAGACCATCGGCACGCTGGCCGCCTTCTCCGCGAAGGACCCGCTGTTGACCAGCGCGAACCTGGGCGAAGCGGCAACCGCCGTGGGCGCCTTCACGCTCGGTTCGCGCGTGCTTGGCCTCGACACGGTGACCAAGACCGGCTCAGGCGTGTTCGTCATCAACGGCGCGACCTATATTGACGCAGCGCCCACGCCCGCCTGGACGATGGATGTCGGCACATTCGCGATCAAGGGCGGAGAGGCGCAACTCGACGTATCACCCTTCACCTATGACGCGATCGCCGACGAATTCACGCCCGCCGCCACGCCGGAATTCGCCATTCGCGGCAATGTGGTCAATGACGCCAGCCTCGTCATCGGTCGTCGCCTGCCTGGCGACAGCGCCAATCCGCTGTCGTCCAGCGTCGTCGACGGCATCGAAGTCTATATCAAGGGCAACCTGACCCAGTCGGCCACCGGCACTCTGGTCATGGGCGCGGCGACGGAAACCGTTGGAACGGGCTCCGTTACCAGCACGTCCTTCGTGACCAGCCAGGCCCTTCCGGCCGGGACTGTCACGAGCCAGGCCGTTGCCAGCACCGCCTTCTCCACGCAGGCATTGGGCCAGATCCTGCCGGTCTCCTACGGTACCACGGTCTATTCCAGCCCAAGCCATATCACGGTGGATGGCGACCTGAACCTTGCCGGCAAGATCGACATCGCGACTGGCCCGACCGCGATCTACATCAGCGGGACCCGCACGGACCTGTTCGATGTCAGCGGCGCGGTGAACATCAATGTCGAAACGCTGACCAACGGGGTCAATTCGCCATTCCTCGATTTCACCTATGACACGCGTCCGGCCGGGGACGGCACGACGGTGGTGGGCGTGCAGGTCAACCGCAACTCCTACGCCACGCAGGCGGCTGACCTGAACGTCGTCCATATGGGCACGGTTCTTGACGGCCTGCTGCCGCGCATTGTCCAGCAGTTGACGGACGGCGCGTTCAGCAGCGCGCAGGACCGCGCCAATGTCGAGGATTTCGCCACGGTGCTGGCGATGCTCGACACACAGCTGAACGAAGACGAAATCGCCGATGCGATGCAGGAGCTGACCAGCGGCGAATTCTATGGTTCGCTCGCCGCGACCCGCACGACCGATCCGTTTGGCGATTTCACCCGCAACCTGCCGCGCAACACCGGCGAGAAGGCGCTCAACCTCTGGATCAATCCGGCGGGTAGCTTCCTGCGCCAGGGCCGCTACAGCGTCTATGGCGCATCGGCGACCCGGACCAACAATTATGGCGGCTCGATCGGTTTTGGCGGCACCTCGGCCAGCGGCTTCAGCTACGGCATCGGCTTCGGCTATGGCGATATTGATCAGGATGCGCGCGGCACGCCCGAACATGCCAAGGCGAACACCTATATGGTCGGCGCCTTCGCGCAGGTTCCGCTGTCGGAAATCAATCTGGGCGTGCAGGCCGTCTATGGCTGGAGCAACTGGAAAACCTCGCGCGGCATGCCGACCTTCGGCCGTACCGCCGTCGCCAAATTCGATAGTGAGGAATTCCGCCTGATCGCGGAGGCCAGCCACATTTTCGAACTCGGCAAGGTCGACATCGTGCCCTTCCTGCGCGGCGATCTTCGCCACTACAGCTTCGACGGCTTCACGGAATCCGGCGGCGGCGCGATCGGCCTGATCGTCGACAAGAAGTCGAAGACGCTCTTCAGCCCGGAAGTGGGAACGAAGATTGTCGGCAACTATGGTTCGGGCAACACGAAGATCCATCCCGAAGCCTCCGTCTCCTACACGCTTCAGGGCGACGTCGGCGGCAACCGCGATGTGGCGTTCCTGGTCGATCCGGCCAGCAAGTTCCGCCTGCAGGGTTCCGATCCCGATGCGTTCTGGACGTTCGGGGCCGGCCTCTCCGCGCAGATCGGCGGCACGAGCTCGGCCTATCTGCGCGGCGCCTTCGCATCGGGCGGTGATCAGCATGGCGCATCGTTCAGCGCGGGCGTGAAGATCGGCTTCTGATGGCAAGGGTCGACCTCAGCACGGATCTTTCGATCGTGCCGGGGCCGTCCCCTGTGGCGGGAATCCGGGCCGTCAATCGGCGGCCCGTTCCCACCGGCGACAAGCGAACCGGATGGCGCCTGAGCCCGGAGGGTCTCGTGCTGCGGGTTTTTGCCCAGCAAAACCCTAGACGAACCCATCTGCTCTTTTCGCAAACCGGCAAGCTGCTGGAATATCAGCTTGTCGATACACAGGATTTCCGGGCGCGGGGCAGCCGCGGGCTAGAGCGGGAGGTCGCGCGGGTCCGCCGGCTTGAGCATGTCTTCGCGTCGTGGCTGGAGCGCGAATGGCGCGGGAGCGACCAGGTCCCGTCCGTCCTTTTCGTGGAAGATGCACCGGGCGGCCCATCGTTCAGCGCCAGGATAACCGTGTTCCCCGCGCGCGAATTGGCTTTGGACGCAGACCTTTTCGTAGCGAGCATGTGCTCGGACGATCCCTTTTCGGATATTGCGGGTCAAATCGGCCTGTTCCTTCAGGCGGACCTGACGGACCGGGAGCGGGAATTGGTGAACCATCTTCTGCTCGCCCGAAACATTGAGGAAATTGCCGGACGGATGAGCGTCTCGCTGCACACGGTCAGGCAGCACCTCAAATCCATCTTCAAGAAGACATCGACTAATCGTCAGTCGGAACTGATCCTGAAGATCGTCGCCTTTCTGGTGTGAAGCGACCGGCATTGACGTGCCCTGGCCTGAACGATGCAGGCGAACGAAAACGCGCCCGAAAATCCTACAAAGTCGAAACGTCCATAGAAAGCGTCCAACGCGCCGGGAGCGATCTGTAATCATTCAGGAATATCCGTTCGCGCGCCCGACGAAAAGATCCGTTTGACCTTCGCTTCGTCGCGTTCGGTGCGTTATATTCG
>DASVND010000072.1:0-53811 GCA_036384035.1 Sphingobium sp.
GGTTCGAGCTTGTCGAGAACGGCGCGCAAGAGTTCTCGACAAACTCGAACCGAACGGAGGTGGGGGAAACGAACGGATGTAGGGCGTTAGGAACGAGGGCCTAAACTTCGCGTAACTCTGGCGATTTGCCGTCCAACATCCTATCTGGCGGACACATCTTCCTTCCCCTCCCCAATCGACACGAGGACGCACATGGCGACGGCATATGAGGCACGGCTTGGACTCTATATCGGCGGCGAGTGGCTGACCGGCGCGGGGCGCGATACGCATGACGTGCTGAACCCGGCGAGCGGCGCGGGGCAGGGCGGGTTGCCGCTGGCGACCGCCGACGATCTGGACCGGGCGCTGGAGGCGACGCAGCGCGGCTTTGCGCTGTGGAGCAAGACCGCGCCGGAGCAGCGCGCCGCCGTGCTGAACAAGACCGCCGCCCTGATCCGCGAGCGCGCCGACCTGCTGGCGCGGCTCGCGACGCTGGAGGAAGGCAAGATCCAGGCGGAGGCCAAGGGCGAGGTGCTGGCGTCCGCCGCGCTGCTGGATTTCCACGCGGGCGAGGCGGTGCGCATCTATGGCCGGGTGCTGCCGCGCCCCAGCGGTACGCGATCGCTGGTGCTGCATCAGCCGGTGGGTCCGGTCGCGGCCTTCTGCGCCTGGAACTTCCCGGTGATGAACGTGGTGCGCAAGATCGCCCCGGCGATCGCGGCGGGCTGTTCGATCATCCTCAAGCCGAGCGAGGAGACGGCGGGCTGCGCCGTCGAAGTGCTGCGCTGCTTCCAGGATGCGGGCCTGCCCGGCGACGTGGCGCAATGCCTGTTCGGCGTGCCCGACATGGTGTCCCGCCAGTTGCTGGCGTCCCCCGTCACCCGGAAGCTGAGTTTCACCGGATCAGTGCTGGTCGGCAAGCATCTGATGAAGCTGGCCGCCGACACGATGATGCGCACGACGATGGAACTGGGCGGGCATGGCCCGGTGCTGGTGTTCGACGATTGCGACCTGGACAAGACGCTGGACATTCTGGTCACGCACAAGTTCCGTAATGCGGGGCAGGTGTGCGTGTCGCCGACGCGCTTTACCGTGCAGGAGGGAATTTACGACCGCTTCGTCGCAGGCTTCGCCGAGCGGACCAAGGCGCTGAAGGTGGGCGACGGCATGGACGCGGGCAGCCAGATGGGGCCGATGGCCAATCCGCGCCGCCCCGAAGCCATCGCCGCGATGGTCGAGGATGCGCGCGCCGAGGGCGCCAAGGTGCTGGCCGGCGGCGAGCGGAGCGGCAATGCGGGCTTCTTCTTCCAGCCGACGGTGCTGGCCGACGTGCCGCTATCCGCCAAGGTGATGAACGAGGAGCCGTTCGGGCCGCTGGCGATGATCCGGCCGTTCGGGACGTTCGACGAGGCGGTGGCGGAGGCCAATCGCCTGCCCTTCGGCCTTGCCGCCTATTGCTTCACGGAGAGCGGACGCCGGCAGAATATGCTGGGCGACGCGATCGAGGCCGGGATGGTCGCGATCAACAATGTGCGCCTGAGCTATCCCGACAGCCCGTTCGGCGGGGTGAAGGACAGCGGCCACGGGTCCGAGGACGGCCCGGAGGGGATCATGGCGCATATGATCACCAAGGCGGTGCATATTTCTTAGGATTTGGGATCACCCACCTCCGTTCGTGTCGAGCGTAGTCGAGACACTTGCGCGCGGTGTCTCGACTTCGGCCCTTGGGCCGAAGTTTATCCTGAGCTTGTCGAAGGGCTCGACACGAACGGATCAAGGTAAAGTCATAACGCTCTAGTGTCGCGACAGCCATTGATCCCTCACCAAACCCGTCCCATATTCCCGCCATGGAAAAGCTGAATCTGACCGACGCGCAATGGCGCGAGAAGTTGTCGCCCGAGCAATATCATGTGCTGCGCGAGGCGGGGACCGAGCGGGCCTTCACCGGCAAATACAACGCCAACAAGGCCGACGGCACCTATTATTGCGCCGGATGCGGCGCGGAGCTGTTCGCCGCCGACGAGAAATATGACAGCGGGTCCGGCTGGCCCAGCTTCACCGCGCCGGTCGACGCCGACGCGGTCGAGGAAAAGGTCGATGTGAGCCACGGGATGCGCCGGGTCGAGGTGCTGTGCGCCACGTGCGAGGGACATCTGGGCCATGTGTTTCCGGACGGGCCGGGCGTGAACGGGCTGCGCTATTGCATGAACAGCGCGTCGCTGGACTTTAAGCCGAAGGATGGCGAGGGGTAGGTTGGGCGTTGAGGATGGTGTCTGTTTAGGTCGAAAGCAGGCTGGCGGCTATCAGTCCTTAACCAGCGTAAAGCTTTCAGTTTGGGCGGAAAAAGCCCCATCCATCCGAACGACCCCCGTGAAGTCTAGCACGGGCGTCAAGCCGTTCTTCCAGAGCAGTGAGATTCTCAGCAGTTGGCACCGTCTCAATCGAAACGTTGACGTCCCAAGGGTCTTCATCCCTATCGGTCTCTATGATGTCGCTCTGCAAGTCGTCGCCGTCGCACTCCAACCGGAACGCTTCCGCTGCCGCCCTGCTAGGGAACACATGTGAGAAATCGACCAAACGCGATGGTCCGAGGTCGCTACCATCTTTCGCCATTTCTGCGAGAATTTCCGCGTTCTCTTCAAGCAGTGACATGAGCATCTCCGGATATGTCCTGCTTTGAACGAACGTCAGGTTACGGGCAACACTCTAATAGAACTGAACGGCCGCTGATGGTCGTTAGCTGCGGTGGGAGGGTGAGGGCCTGCGATCCTGTGGATCGCGCGGGCCGTTGGCCCGCACACCCTCATCCAACTGCGCCTAACCGGCAGAGCCGGTAAGGCTGCGTATCCTTCTCCCGCAGGCGGGAGAAGGTTTCAGCGTCAACGCCAAGCCCTCACGCCTTCGCCGACAGCGCGCCCAGTTCCTCGATATCCAGATCGCGTTCCAGTTCGTGGAGGGTGTCGTCGTCTATGTCGCCCGCGCGGTGCAGGCGGATGAGTTCGGCGCGGCCGGCGGCGATGGCCACGAGCACCAGATCGAAATGGGCGTGCAGGGTGCCGTGGAAATGCTCTTCCCGCCCGGCATAATCGGCCGAGATCACGGCGCGGTGGCGGTAGCGTTGCAGCAGTTGCGGATGCACCAGTTCCCCTTCGGTGTCATAGGCCCCCTTCTCCACCACCACGACCTGCGCCCTGGCCATGGCCGCTTCCGCCTCGCTCATCGTCATGCGCGGGCGGTCGCTGTCCGGTTCCGACAATCGCGCCCAGGCGATGAGGCGGCCGAGCGTGGTGCCCTGCACCAGCACCGTGCCCAGGATGACGCCGAACGCCGCGACCAGCATGAAGTCGCGGCCGGGGAAATCCTCCGGCACGCTGAGCGCGACCGCCAGCGTCACCACGCCGCGCATCCCGGCCCAGCCGAGGATGATGGCCGAGCGCGACCCCATCGGGCTGTAGCGGCGCAGGCCAAGGCCGCGCATTAGGTGAATTATGCCTTCCGATGCGAACACCCAGACGAAGCGCGCCGCGACCAGCGCGAGCAGGATGAGCAGCACCGGCATCGCCATCTGGCCCATCACCACGCCGAAGCCGCCGACGCGATCCACCACGCCGCGCAGCGACGAGCCGATCAGCAGGAACACCGACGCCTCCATCAAGAAGATCATCACGGCCCAGAAGGCAGTGCCGCGCATCCGCACCGCGGCGGAAAAGACGACATGCTGATACCAGCCGCAGATGAGGCCGGTCGTCACTGTCGCGATGACGCCCGACACATGCAGCATTTCACCGAGCAGATAGGCAGCCCAGGGCGCCAGCACCGACGCGGCGATCATCAGATATTCGTCGCCCAGGCGCTTGACCGTCAGCACCCATACCGCGCCCACCGCCGCGCCGATGACCGCGCCGCCGATCGCCAGCAGCAGGAAGCTCTCCAGCGCCTGCACCGTGCTGAACGCGCCGGTCACGCCGGCGGCGATGGCGAAACGGAAGAGGACGAGGCCGCTGGCGTCGTTCAGCAGGCTCTCGCCCTCCAGCAGGATCGACAGGCGGCGGGGCAGGCGGACATTCTGCAGCACGGCGCGGGCCGACACGGCGTCCGGCGGCGAGACGATCGCGCCCAGCGCCGCGCAGGCCGCCCAGGGCAGCGACGGCAGCAGCCAGTGGGTGACAACGGCGACCACGACTGTCGTGAACAGCACTGCGCCGACGGCCAGCGAGGCGATGCCGAATATATGGCGTTTCAAATGCCCGACCGCGATGAACCACGCACCGTCCATCAGCAGCGGCGGCAGGAAGATGACCAGCACCAGCTCCGGATTGAGCGTGATGACCGGCAGGCCGGGCGCGAAGGCCAGCAGCGCGCCGCCGGTGAGCAGCGCCACCGCAGGCGGCAGGCCAAGCCGATGCGCGACATAGTGCAGCCCGATGATCGCCAGCAGCATGGCGATCATCAATTCGAAAAGCTGCATGGACTCCATATGCGACCGACCCCCGTTAGTGACTGTGGCAGGCGTAGCGGCTGGTTTGGTCGATGAACAGCGCCTTGCCGGTCGCCAAGACCTGGGTCAGGGCTAAGGGTGGAGGAGCCAGCCGGCCAGGCCCCCGGCGATCACCAGCGCGGGCATGACCATCCGGCCCTTCAGTCGCCATACCGCCACTACGGCCAGCGCGAAGATCGCCAGCGCGATCCCGACATGCGACACCCGACCCGCCACGGCCCAGCCAAGCTGCAGCAGCGTCGCGCCGATAACGCCGACGACCGCCGCCGCCACCCCGGCGAGCAGGCGGTGCAGGGCGGGATTCTCCACGACGGATTCGAGATGCTCGAAGAAGATCAGCGAGAAGGCGAAGGCCGGGAGGAACATGCCGGCGGTGATGGCCAGCGCGCCGGGCACGCCCGCCACGACATAGCCCGCAAAGGTCGCGAAGATCACCAGCGGTGCGGGAAGAACGCCGGCCAGCGCGACGCCGTCGAGAAAGGTCCCGTCCGACAGCCAGCCCCGTCCCACCGTGTCGGCGCGGACATAGGGGATCGCGGTATAGGCGCCGCCGAAGGTCAGCAAGCCGCCCTTCAACCCGGCGAGGAGCAGCAGCGGGACGCTTGCCTGATGCGCTGTTGCGCCGACGGCGGCGGGGGAGAGCGGCGCGGGCGCGTGGAATAGCAGCGCCAGGGCAAGGGCGGCGACCGCAACCGCAGCGGCCAGCATTGGCTTCGCCGCGAAACTGTAGATAAGGCCGGCGGCGAGCAGCGGTATCCAGAAGGGTGTTCCGGCGATCGTGGCGGCGAAGGCGAGGACAGCGAGTATCCAGAGCAGCCGGTCCTCCAGCACATGGCCGCCGATCCGGTGGACGGCGCGCAGGATGATCGCCAGCACGACGATCTGGATGCCGAAAAAGGCGCTCGCCATGCCGGGATTGCCCGCGATCCAGTCCCGATAGACCCAGCCCGCCGCCAGCATCAGCAGGAAACCGGGCAGCATGAAGCCTAGCCCGGCAAGTATTCCGCCGATCCGCCCTCGCGCCATGATGCCCATATGGACGCACAGCTCATGCGCCTCCGGCCCCGGCAATATCTGCATTATGGCGAGCAGCCGGTTGAAACGCGGCGCGGAAATCCAGCGCTCCTCCTCCACCAGGGCATGACGGACCATCGCGATCTGGGCGACCGGACCGCCAAAGGCCTGGCAGCCGAAACGCAGGAATTTGAGGAACAGGGCCGCAAGGCCGATGGGGGGAGGATTGCCGTCTATGGTGGTCGTCATCATCTGTCGCTCCTGCCGCGGGCGCGGCGCATGGAGCGGAACTTGGACGATAATCGTCTGGACGGGCGCCCGCACTGCCCGTTGTGATGGTCATAACAGCATTTTGCGCGGTGAAAAGATGGTGCGACCGTCAGGGAAACAGGATCGCCTCATAGTCCTGCGCGCCATGCAGGATATGGATCACGATGAGGCGCTCAGCCTCCACCCGGTAGAAGATCAGGTAATTGCCATGCTTTCGCCGCCTTATCCCCAGCGCTTCATAGCCGGGAACAAGCGGGAAGCCGTTCGGGAGATCGGCGAGGGTCAGGCATTTCGTCCGCAGTTCCCGCAGGAAGCTGATAGCGCGCACCGGATTATCCTGCGCTATGAAATCGCCTATCGCCTCAAGATCCCGTTCGGCCTCGGCCGACAGCGAGACGATCATTCAGCGTCGCGGGCCATCGCGGCATATTTTGCCTCCAGCCGATCGAAGACCGCTTCCGCCGGCTTGCTGCGCCCGGCATCGGCGTCCGCCATCCCACGGGCAAGCGATGCGTCCAGTGCGGCGAGGCGAGCCTCCCGGTCCTGGACCAGCCGCACCCCTTCGCGCAGGACTTCACTCTTCGAATTATAGCGGCCGGATTCGACCATTTTCGCAACGAAGGTTTCGAGTTGCTGTCCAAGGTCGGCGCTGATCATCGCGAAATCTCCTTCCCCGACATTCTATCGCCTTATCAACTATTATCAAAACAGTTTGGCGCAATCGACGTCATTCAGCCACCGTAAAGCCCGCTTCCGCTTGTAGGAGGCGGCGATAGCGCGTATCGGGCGGCGGCAGACATGGCAAAAGCGGGCAGGAAGACATCAGCGCCGGATAACGGCTGGCCCGCACGGGCGACGCGTTGGCTCGTCACCGGCCTGAAGATCGGCGGACTGGCCTTTGTCGGCGCGCTGGTCGCGCTGATCGTGGCGGTGGTCATCGCCATGCAGTCGCTCCCCAATTACGAGGCGCTCAAATCCTCGCCCAACGGCCAGATGATCCGCGTGCACGCCGCCGACGGATCGGTCATCGTGTCGCTCGGCCCGAGTTTCGGGCGCTGGATGGCCTATGACCAGATCCCGTCCGTCATGGTCAATGCGATGGTATCGACCGAGGACAAGCGTTTTTACCTGCATCCCGGCGTCGACCCGATCGGCCTGACCCGCGCATCCTATCTGGCGCTGATGAACCGCGGCACTGGCCGCCGCATGCAGGGCGCGTCCACCATTACCCAGCAGGTGACGCGCAACATCTTCCTCAACAACAGCTACACGTTCGGCCGCAAGATCCGCGAGATGATCCTGGCGCTGGCGCTGGAGCGCAAGTTCAGCAAGCAGCAGATCCTAGAGCTGTACCTGAACAAGGTCTATTTCGGCGGCGGCGCGTACGGCATCGACGCGGCGAGCCGGAAATTCTTCGGCCATGGCGCGAACACGCTGAGCCTGCCGGAGGCGGCGATCATCGCCGGCCTCGTCAAAGCCCCGTCCAGCTACTCCCCCACCGCAGACGCGGACGCCGCCATCGGCCGCGCGGGCGTGGTGCTTGACCTAATGCGCGAGAATGGTGCGATCACCGGCGACGAACTGGCCACGGCCAATCTGAAGGCCGTGAAGCTGGCCCCCGAGCCGCCGCAGAACAGCGTCCGCTACTTCACCGACTGGGTCCTGCCGCAGCTCGATACGCTGGTGGACGAGCCGCTGGAGCCACTGGAGGTCTACACCACCATCGACCTGCCGATGCAGCGCGCCGCGACCGCCGCGATCAAGCAGAATGCGCCGGGCAAGACGCAGGGCGCGCTGGTGTCGCTGGACCGCGACGGCGCGGTGCGGGCGATGGTCGGCGGCCTCGACTATGTGACGTCCAACTATAACCGCGCGACGCAGGCGACGCGCCAGCCGGGATCCGCGTTCAAGCTGTTCGTCTATATGGCGGCGCTGGAGGCCGGATACACGCCCGAGACGGCGGTGGTGGACGAGCCGGTGGACATTAACGGCTGGCAGCCGCGCAACAGCTCCCGCCGCTATTCCGGCAAGATAGATATCCGCACCGCCTTCGCCTATTCGATCAACACGATCGCGGCGAAGCTGGGCGTCGAGGTCGGCTTCGCCACCGTCGCCGACATGGCCCGGCGCTTCGGCATATCGACGCCGATCAGCACGCACCCGTCCATGGTGCTGGGCACGTCTGACGTGCGCCTGATAGACATGACCCGCGCCTTCGCCTCGGTCGCGCGCAAGGGCGTGGCGGTCAGCCCCTATGGCATCACCAAGGTGACGACCGCCGACGGCCGGATGCTGTACGAGCATAAGGACGACACCAGCCGGGTGCTGGTCGCCCCCTGGGTCGCGGCGGGGATCACCGATCTGCTGCAGACCGCGGTCAACACCGGCACCGGCAAGGCCGCGCAGATCGGCCGCCCGGTCGCGGGCAAGACCGGCACGACCAGCAGCAACAAAGACGGCTGGTTCCTGGGCTTTTCCAGCGGTATCACCACCGGCGTATGGATGGGCCGCGACGACGCGCGCGCCGTGGGCGGCATGCAGGGCGGCCGCGCGCCGGCGTCCGCCTTCGCCCAATATATGAAGATCGCCGTCGCCAAGCGCCCGGTCGAGGAGTTCGAGACCGAAGTCACCCTGCCCGAATATGAATTGGAGCCGGACGACGAGACCTATTACAACCAGCCCGACAACGGCCAGTTCGTCGACGAAAACGGCATGCCGATCGAGCGCGCGAAGAGCGACGACAGTGCTGACCCGGCCGATGCGGGTACGACGCCCTATGAGGCCCCGGCGAAGATCGACCAGCGGTGGATCGACAATGTGCTTGGGCGGGAGAAGAAGCCGGCGAAGGATAAGGGGCAGGGGCAGAATTAGGGACGTCGCGTCCAGAATCAGACCTTGGCGGCGGGGATGGACGGCAAGATGGCGATGGGATATTTAGCGTAAGGTATTACCTTTCGCTACAGAGAGCATATTATGGCTACCGCCACGTCTATCAAGCTCGATGATACCCTTAAGGGGCGCGTCCAGACCTTGGCCGAAGCGCGCCGGCGCAGCGCGCATTGGATCATGCGCGAGGCGATCGCACAATATGTCGAGCGCGAGGAAAAGCGCGAGACTTTCAGGCAAGACGCCATCAAGGCGTGGGAAGAATATCAGCGGACCGGACTGCATCTGACATTTGAGGAGGCCGATGCCTGGTTGGCAAAGCTGGAATCGGGCGAGGATGCGGAACCGCCCAAGTGCCACGTCTGATCTGGACGCCACATGCGCTGGCCGATGTTGAGCGGCTTTATGGCTGGTTGAAGCCAAAGGACGCCGAAGCTGCAAGCCGTGCGGTCGCAGCTATCCGCGCCGAGGTGAGAATTCTGGCGCAATCACCGCGTGTCGGGCGGCCAGCGGACGACATGGATCCCGATTATCGGGAAAAGCTGATCGACTTTGGCAATAGCGGCTATATCGCTCTCTATCGCTTTGCCGATGACAAGGTGACGATCCTGGCCGTTCGCCATCAAAAAGAAGCGGGCTATCCTTAGACATCGACTTCTGGCGGAAAGAATTTCTGACTTTTGGGCATCAAATGGCCCCGTGAATTTACGGATTCTGAGTTTGACGGCTGGAAAGTTGTCCAGCCACCAAATCAATTTCCATCTGTACGCCGTTGGCAAGGGAGTCCGCGAACCCCATGCTCTTTATATGAGCTCTAATGCCATAGGTGGGATCACCTGAAGCGGGAAGCATTTTGGTCAATAAGTATTGAGTGAGACCGTTAGGCACCGCTGGGGGGACAGATTTGACCAGTACCCAACCATTCCTCGTCATTTCATTGAGAACGTCCTGATCGCTTTCCGAGCCACGGAAGCCGGTCGCAACGACATCGCAAGTGAATGTCTTGGCGCGAATAACAGACCATGTTTCTCCATTCGGAGCCGAGAAACGAAGAAAAAGGCTGGGTGCATCCACAGCAGACCGCGCACCAGTTTTCGCATAGCGCTTGATCAAGTCAGGGAGATTAGACAGCGCTTTTGTCGTCCCGACATCAAAAGCCCCAAAATAAACCTGCGCATTAGACAGAAATACCATTCTTCCGCCTTGGGTGGCGCGTTCACACATTCCGATCGATTGAGCGATCGCCGCTGTACCCTGTGGTGACGCCAAAACGGGGCTGGAACCTGAGGCAATTGAGCTGATTGCGATCGCAACGAACGCTAGCCGGCCTGAAAATCGCATTTGCCACCATCCCTGAAGCTCAAGCAGCTATGCCTTCTCAAGGTTGCCAAAGCCCTAATCCATATAAAGCAAGAGGTGGGAGAGATGGGTTCCCGCCTGCGCGGGAATGACGAGGTGTTGAAGCGAAGCCCAATATTTATGTGCTTCTCACTCCTTCGCGTCATGCCAGCGCAGGGCGAGATGGCTCGCCGCTCTACACCCCGACCCGGTGCAAACTCATCCCATGCTCCTTCAGCCACCGCCGCGACGGAGCGGGGTCGCGCCCCAGCAGCCGCGCGTGCGCCGCGTGGAACGCCGCGCTGTGGTCCATATGGGCGAGGTGGGCGACTTCGTGGGCGACGGTGGACTGGCGGACCTCTGGCGGGGCAAGGATCAGGCGCCAGCTGTAGCGGATTGCGCCCGAGGACGAACAACTGCCCCAGCGCGCCTTCGGGTCGCCGATGCTGACGGTGGTGAGGGGGAGTTTCGCGCTCGTCGCCAGCGCGCGGGTTTCCGCCTCCAGCACGTCGCGCGCACGCGCCTTCAGCCAACGGAGCAGGCGCGTGCCAACCGATTCCGCTGCGCCGCCGACGCGCACTATGTCGCCGTCGAGCGTGATGCGGCGGGGGGCCTTGGCGTCCCAGACGATGGTCACCGGCTGCCCCTCTAGCAGAAAGGTCGCGCCATCACACAGGCGCACAGGGATCGGTGCGCCGGCGAGTTGCGTCTGGACCCATGCCTCATGCTCCTGCGCCCAGCCCAATGCCTTGCGCAGGTTCGCGCGCGCGGGGATGGACAGGCGCAGGCTGCCATGGGCCGGGTCGATCGTGAGGCGATAGTTGCGGGCGCGGGCCATCCGCCGGACCCGCACCGGCATGGCGACGCCGCCGACCAGTATCTCGCCTTCCAATTTCGCGCCTTCAGATTTCACGCCGTCAGATTTCGCGTTCGACCAGATGGTTTTCCAGATCACCCGCCTCGACCTCCGCAACGGTCCAGCCGCGTACCGACTGGCCGGCGCGATGCACCGCCTCCCGGTCGCCGCTGATAAGATAATGCCAGTCCGGAAGCGGCTCCCCATCGCCGCGCAGGCGATAGGCGCAGGTGCGCGGCAGCCAGGCGATCTGCGCCACGGCCTCCGGCGTCAGGCGCACGCAGTCCGGCACGAAGGACCGGCGGCTCCGGTAGTTGGAGCAGCGGCCCGTATCCCGGTCCAGCAGGCGGCAGGCGACGTTGGTGGGGTAGATGTGGCCGGTATCCTCATCCTCCACCTTGTGCAGGCAGCATTTGCCGCAGCCGTCGCACAGGGCTTCCCACTCCGTCCGGTTCAGCTCTTCGAGGGGTTTTTCCCAGAAGTTCAAGTCTCACTTCACCCAATGATCGAGCGCGGCCAGCACGGCGTCCGGGGACCCTTCGTCCACATCCTTCGTGCCCGGATCGTCCACCGGCACCAGCGCGATGGGCTTGCCGTCCGGATCGAAGAGATAGGGTGTGCGGCTATGGCTTATAAGATAGTCGTTCGCGGCTTTTTCATCCGCCTTGCCGTAGATGACGACGAAGTCCTTGGCGACCTTGGCGATCTCTTCCGGCGTGCCGGTGAGGCCGATGAGGCGGGGCGAGAAGGCGGCGACGTAATTTTTGAGCACCGCGGGCGTGTCGCGCTCCGGATCGACGGTGATGAAGATCGGCTGCAGCTTTGCGGCGCGGGCGGGGGATTGCTTCTCGAACTTGGCATAAGCCTGCATGATCCGCTGCAGGTCGACCGGGCAGACATCCGGGCAATAGGTGTAGCCGAAATAGACTAGGCGATATTTGCCCTTGAAGCTGTCCCAGCTCACCTTCTTCCCGTCCTGGTCGGTCAGGATGAAGGGCGCGCCGATGCTGGCGCCGGCCAGCGCGCCCTGTTCGAAGGACGACTGGTCGCCACCGCCGCCGCAGGCGCTGAGCGCCAGCAGGAGCGGCGACATGAGGGATATCAGCGCTTTGTTCATGGCAAAGCCAGCCATGCCCTGCTAGACTGGCTTTGGCAATTGCGAACAGGTGGTAGCAGAATGCAGCAGTTTAGAGGCCGTCGATCGAGCGCGATCCGGGCGGCGGGCGTGGCGATGGCGGCGCTGATGCTGACCGTTCCCTCGATCGCCCCGGCGCAGTTTTCCGACAGCTATAATTTCCTCAAAGCCGTCAAGGATCGCGATGGCGACAAGGCCACAACGGCCCTTAACAAACCCGGCACGACCATCGTCAACACCCGCGACGTGACAACGGGCGAGACGGCCCTGCACATCGTCGTCGCGCGGCGCGACGTGACATGGCTGAGCTTCCTGCTGAGCAAGGGCGCGAACCCGAACCTGGCCGACAACAGGGGCGAGACGCCGCTGCTGAATGCCGTGCAGCTGCGCTTCATCGACGGCGCGCGCTACCTGCTGAGCGGCGGGGCGCAGGTCGACAAGCCGAACGACAATGGCGAGACAGCGCTGATCCGCGCCGTGCAGTTGCGCGATGTGGCGATGACCCGCCTGCTGGTCAGCCTGGGCGCCAACCCCGACAAGCGCGACAGCATCGCCGGCATGTCCGCCCGCGAATATGCGACGCGCGACGGACGCACGCCGGGGCTGGTGCAGGCGCTGGACGAGGCGAAACCGAATAAGGCGAAGAGCGGGGCGGTGCAGGGGCCGAGCTTGTAGGGCATTCCCAACTTCCGTTGGGTAAATTCTAGAGCGGGTTCGCAATCTTCCCACATCCGTTCGTCCCGAGCGAAGTCGAGGGACCAGGCGCTGCGCTAGCGTGTCTCGACTGCGCTCGACACGAACGGATGTTGGCTGGTTCTAAATCCCGAACCCGATTTCCGCCGGATATCCCGGATCGGACAGCGCCGTCAGCCGCCGGGCGGCGCGGCGGGCGAAGCGCAGGGTTTCGGCCTTGCGCCGGGCGGCGGCCAGGGGTTCGGTCGGCGCGGGGCGCAGGATTTCCGCATCATATTGATCCGCGACGATCAGGCCGGTGCGATCCGGCCATAGCGCCGAACCCTCGAACAGCGCGAGATCGAAACCCGTCGGAACGGCCCAGTAGAAGCGGTCGCAATAGTCGAAATAGTCCGGCCATTTCATGTCGCCGAGCAGATCCGCACGGCTGCACTTGATCTCCACGATCACCAGATGCCCGGAGCCGTCGAGCGCCATGATGTCGGCCCGGCGGCCATTGGGCAGCGATACCTCCAGCTGGCCGAAGATGTCGTGCCGCTGAAACAGGCGCAGGATGCCGCGCGAAACGGCCAGCGCCGTGCCATTGGTGAGGGGTGAGCAATCCGCTTCGGCCATGGCGGACATCTAGAACAGGACGGGAACAAAGAAAAGGCCGATTCCGTTCCCGGAACCGGCCTCAACCTGTTTCGCGTCGCTAAGAGCGATCAGCGGTAGAAGATGTGATTGTCGATCAGCGCCACTTTCGCGCGGCCCCAGCTAGGCGATACGCGGCGGGCGTGGAAGTAGAGCGCGCCTTCGGCCAGGCTGTTCCAGCTGTCCGTGATGGCGATCTGGGAGATGGCGACGGCCTCTTTCCAGGCGCGGCCGGCAGTGGCGATGGCCGGCATGGCGCGGCCCCGCACGAAGCTGAACTGGCCGGGCTGGTAGACGACGCCGCACAGGCTGTCGGCGAAGCGGCCGGACTTCATGCGATTGATGATGACGCGGGCCACGGCGAGCTGGCCGGCGAGGCTTTCGCCCTTCGATTCGAAATAGACGGCGCCGGCAAGGCACTGCATCTGTTCGGAGAGATTTTCGGGCTCGCCCTGCTGGGACACCAGAGAGGAGAGGCTGGCCGGGGCGGAGACGGCCTGCGCCGCTTCATCGGCGGTGGCGGGCTTCGCGGCGGTGGCAAGCGGCTGAACGACTTCACCGGGCGCGGCGAAGGTAACGCCTGGCTTGCCCGAAGAGTCGCTGGAAGAAGAGAGCGGAGCGTCCTGCGGCGCGCGGATGGCGGAAGGAACGCTGTCTACTGATGCGCTGGCCGCTCCGGCAAGAGACGCATCACTGGCCATCGCAGCGGCGACGGCGGTCAAAGCAAAAGCCGCCAACGTGGCAGCGCGCAACGAGAAATTCATGAAGGTCCAGAACTGTGCGGTTGGTCGGCCCGTGAACGTCGCGTCCCTGAAACTCTTATTGGACGTTCGGCCGCCCCCCGTCTGCGTGTTTGCCATTCGACGTCCCCCCTGGACATCTAAAAGGTAACCTGCGCGTTGAAGCGTGCCGGGGCCTATGGATGCCGATCCAGGTTAAGTCAACGTTCAGCAGATCGTTTCAGCGGCGAACCGTTCCGCATCCGCGATGTCGAGTTCGATTAACCATAGGTCGGGGTCTGAACGCAGGCGACGCGCCATATATTGATTCGCTGCCTCCGGATCGGAGTCGTTTGCCGGACCGCAGGGAAGGAGGCGATAGCCGCCCTCATAGTCCGGAACGCGCTCGAACAGACCCGTTTTCTCGCCCCTTTCAAGGCACTGGACCAGGATCACGCCGCTGATCGCGTCGCCCTTGTTGAGGATCATTGCAAAGCCGCCTGCCTGCCCTGCCCGCTTGATCAGCGCGCTCGCCAGCATGTGGCTGGCGAGGCGTTCAGTCACCGGATGCCGGGGTGATGCTGTTGCCATAGCCCGGCAGCGACGCCAGCGGGAAAGCCGACCGCATGAAGGTGCCGGTGCCGCGCCCGACCTCTTCGCCCTCCGAATCGATCAGGCTCGCCTCGGCGACATAGACGCGCCGACGGCCGCTGATCCAGCGGCCCTCGGCACGGATGCGGCTGCGCTTGATCGGCCGGGTGAAGAGCAGGTTGAAGCTGGTCGTCAGCAGGAAGCGATCGCTGACCAGGCTGTTGGCGGCGTAGAAGGCCGCATCGTCCAGCATCTTGAAATAGACGGTGCCGTGCACGGCGCCGGCCGCATGATAGACGCTTTCATCGACGTCGAAGTCTATGCGGGACTGACCGGCGGCCGATATCGTCAGTTCCGACCGGAACATCCGGTTGATCGGCGCGGAGCGGTAGAGTTGCTCCAGAGCGCGAAAATGCGCAGCTTCGCCGCTGGGCGGTGCCGCATCCCCCATGTCAGGCCGCGTCACGGGCCTCATTGCCGGACAGGAGGGCGAACAGCGCCTCGTCCGAACCGACGCCGCGCAGGCGGGTGATCTGGTTTTCGTTGCGCAGGTAACGCGACACGCGCGCGAGCGTCTTGAGATGTTCCGCGCCGCTGTCGAGCGGCGAAAGCAAGGCGAAGATCACATCGACCGGCGCATTGTCGACGGCGTCGAAGGCGATTGGCTGATCCAGCAGGACGACGAGGCCGCGCACCTTGTCGATCCCCTCCATCTTGGCATGCGGAATGGCGATGCCGCCGCCAAAGCCGGTGGAGCCAAGGCGCTCGCGTTCGGTCAGCCGTTCGGAAACGGCCCCCGCATTGAGCCCATAGGCAAGCGCGGCCATGTCGCCGAGCTTCTGGAAAAGCTGCTTCTTGCCGGAAACCGAAAGGCTGCTGGACAGGGCCTTCGGGGTAAGGAGATCATCGAAATGCGTCATGGATACACTCGGGGTGGCACCTTCGCCTCTTTGGCCTCGGGAAAACGCCCCGGGCATGGGCATGAACCAAAGCCCGGGCCATTAATCCTCCCGATGCCGAAGGTCAACCGCCGAGCAGGCAAAGCGGCGGCCCGTCCCCTTTCCGGACGGGCCGCTGCAAAAGCTAGCTTACAGGCACAGCCGCCGGTTCGACCCAGCCAATGGTGCCGTCGTGCCGGCGATAGACCATATTATAGGCTGATGTGCCCGCATTCACGAACAAGAGCGCGTTGGTGTTGCGCAGGTCGAGCATCATCACGGCGTCGGACACCGACGCCTGCGGAATATCGACGCGGGTTTCCGCAACGATCAGCGGCGCATCGGCCGGTTCCTCCTGATCGTCATATCCGGCGAATACGGTATAGCCGGCATTGTCGAAGCCGTTGAGCGCGTGACCGTTAAGCCCTGCACCCTCCGGATCGCTCCGCACGGCCTCCGCCGCCGCCGCCTGGACGTGGCGGTCCTTCAGGCGGCGCATATAGCGGCGAAGCTGCTTTTCGATCCGGTCCGCAGCGATATCGAAGGCCGGGTGCGCCTCCTGCGCCTCGCCCGCGCCCTTCAGAATGAGGCCGGTCATAACATGACAGACGATATCGCAGTGAAACGCGCCATGGGGCGCCTTGCGAAATGTCACCTGGGCGGAGATGGCCCGGGCGAAATATTTCTCGGCCACTGCCTCAAGCCGGGACCACACATGCTCCTTGAGCGCGTCGCCCGTTTCCACCTGATGACCGGAAACACGAATATCCATCTTGCCTTCTCCTTGCTCTTGCGGATTTGCCGGGGGCAAATCCGTGGGCGTAGCGACACTGCCAGGACGGCATGCCGTCAAGCCCGTGACCGCGCGCCCGAAAGAACGAACGCGTCGGCCTCGTCCGGGCTCCATCCGGTCAGCCCGGAGTGAGCCCCTCGAGCCAGAGCGGCTTGTCCAGCGTCGCGAGGAACGCGGCATGCCGCTCCAGTTCCTCCGCGCTGGCCATATGCGGCCGCGCGGGGCGGACGGGACGGACGCCAGCCATATAAGCCGGTTCCTCCCGCCGATCCTGATCCTCCTTATCCGATCCCAGCGTCAGGCCGATCTGCCGTCCGCCAGTCAATTCAATGTAGAGCTGCGCCAGCAATTCCGCGTCGAGCAGCGCGCCATGCTTGACGCGATGGCTGCGGTCGATGCCGTAGCGGGTGCACAGCGCGTCGAGGCTGTGCTTCGCGCCCGGGTGCATGGTCCGCGCGATGGCGACGGTGTCGATCATGCGATCCAGCGAGACTTCGGCCCGCTCGCACAGTTTCAGCTCATGATTGAGAAAGCCGAAGTCGAAGCGCGCATTATGCGCCACCAACGGGCAATCGCCCAGAAACGCCATCAGATCGTCTATACCATGCGCGAACAGCGGCTTGTCTGACAGAAAGGCATCCGAAAGGCCGTGCACGGCCTCCGCCGCCGCGGGCATCGACCGCTGCGGATTATAATAGGCGTGGAACGTATTGCCGGTCGGCACCCGGTTGATCAATTCTATGCAGCCGATTTCCACGAGCCTGTCCCCGCTCGCGGGATCGAATCCAGTCGTTTCCGTGTCGAAAATGATTTCCCGCATCGACTCTGCCGACTTCCTTTAATCTGTATCTATCTGCCTGCTTTGCGGCGAAGGCAAGTAACGAGACGGTGGACCTGCGCCCGGGTGCGGTCGAAGGTCGTGCCGGTATCCACGATATAGTCGGCCCGGCGGCGTTTAACAGCATCGGGAACCTGCAACCGCTTGATCCGGTTGAATTTCGCGACGGTCATGCCCGGCCGGGCAAGGACACGGGCGCGCTGTTTCCATGCAGGCGCACTGACGACGATGACGCCGTCCAGCTTTCGCTCGCCGCGGCCCTCAAACAGCAGGGGGATGTCGAGCACGACCATGGGGCGCGACCGATTCTGCTGAAGGAAGCGTTTCTGGGACGCGCGCACGGCGGGATGGACGATCGATTCAAGCGCGCGCAATTCCTCGGGATGGCCAAAGACGGCGGCGCCCAGCTTTGCCCTGTCCACACCGGCCGGGCCGGTAGCGCCGGGGAATCGCGCCTCTATCGCCGGGAGCAGCGATCCGCCAGGGCCCTGAAGCCGATGCACCTCCGCATCCGCATCGAATACCGGCACCCCTTCCCGCCGGAGCATTGCGGCGACCGCCGATTTCCCCATGCCGATGGACCCGGTGAGGCCGATCCGTTTCATGCGGTCAGGAGCGCGCGCAATTCATCGTCATGCTCGCGCGGGGCTTCTGCATCAAAGAAAATGTCGAAGGCGAGCGCCGCCTGGCCGATCAGCATCTCCAGACCGTCAATGACCGCAAGGCCCCGCGCCCGCGCGGCAAGCAGCAGAGGCGTTTCGAGCGGCGCATAGACGATGTCGTAAACAGTGGCGGTTGCCGGAAGGGCCGAGAGATCGAGATTCAACGGCGGCTGGCCGGTCATGCCGAGCGAGGTCGAATTGACAAGCAGGTTCGCAGCCGGAAGGGGATCAGCGAGCGTGATGACGTCCCCCTTCATGTCCGCCCGGTCGAACAGCGCGCGACCCTTGGCCGGATCGCGGACCATGACTGTGATCTTCGGCACGCCAAGCGTCGCCAGTGCGAACAATATGGCGCGTGCGGCGCCGCCCGCGCCGATCAGCACCGCATGGTCGCCCTTCCATTTGCGATGTATCAATGGCTGGAGGAAACCGCCCGCGTCCGTGTTGGTGCCGATCAGCGGCCCGCCGGTTTCGCAGGCGATGGTGTTCATCGCGCCGATGCGCGCCTGCACGCCGCCGGGATCGTCGGTATAGTCCATCACCGCAACCTTGTGCGGGATGGTGACATTGCAGCCGAGCCAGTCATTATCGCCCCGCCGCTGCAGGAAATAGGCGGCAAGACCCTCCGGCGTCACATGCGTCTTGCGATATTCCGCCTCTATGCCGAGCTTCTGCAGCCAGAAATTGTGAATCAGCGGCGATTTGGAATGGGCGATCGGGTCGCCGATCACTTCTGCATAGGGAAGGCTCATGACGGCAGAAGGCCGCGCACGCGCAGGAAGTCAAGCAGCGGCAGCAAAGGGAGGCCCTGAATGGCGAACTGGCTGCCCTCGGCCTTCGCGAACAGCTGCGCGCCCGGCCCCTCTATCCGGTAGCAGCCGACGCACCAGCGCAACAGGTCCCAGTCACCATCGAGATACTGCTCGATAAAGGCAGGACTCAGCGGACGCATCGTCATCCGCACCCGTTCCACATGCCGCCAGACAGGCACGCTGCCATGCACGATGACCGCTGCGCTGTGCAGATGGTGGGTTTTGCCGGAGAGCAGCGTGAGAATGCGCACGGCATCGTCCCGGTCGACGGCCTTGTCGATCATCTGTCCGTCATCCAGCGACAGGGTCTGGTCGCAGCCAAGAACCAGCGTTCCGGGAATGCGGCGGGACACGCGCAGCGCCTTGAGTTCCGCCAGCGCATCGGCCAGCGCCCGCGCGTCCAGGCCATCGGCGCGCAAGGCTTCCTTCGCCGCTTCCTCGTCCACGCCGGGATGCAGCGCCTCAAAGGGAACGTCGGCAGCTTTCAACAAAGCCGCGCGTCCCGCACTTTGGGAAGCGAGGATGATAACTGGTTCGCCGCTCATTCCGTCAGCACCCGTTCGTTGAACAGGTTGATGATGGCGGCCGCGGCTTCCTCGATCGACCGGCGGGTCATATCGATCACCGGCCAGCCATTGTCGGCGAACATGCGGCGGGCGAAGGCGACCTCCTCCTGCACCCGCTCGATATCCACATAGGCGGTTTCCGGCGCCTGATTGAGCGAGAGCAGGCGGTTGCGGCGGACCTGCACCAGCCGCTCCGGGCTGATCGTGAGGCCGACGACCATCGGGTGCTTGAGGCCGTAGAGATTGCGGGGCGGCGGGGATTCCGGGACGAGCGGGATATTCGCCGTCTTGTAGCCACGATTGGCGAGATAGATGGAGGTCGGCGTCTTCGACGCGCGTGATACGCCCGCCAGTACAAGATCGGCCTCCTCCCAATTCTCATGCCCGACGCCATCGTCATGGGCGATGGTGAACTGGATTGCCTCGATCCGGGCGAAATAGGCTTCGTCCAGGATATGCTTGCGGCCCGGGCGATTGCGCGCCTCCTGCCCCAAAATATTGGATAGCGCGTCCGTCACGGCGTCGAGCGGGGCGACATGGGGCAGGCCGAGCGCGCGGCAGCGATTTTCCAGCCGCCTGCGCAATTGCGAATTGGCGAGCGTGAACAGGACGATGCCCGGATTGAGGGAAATTTCCTCCATGATCCGGTCGAGATGGACGTCGGAGCGCACCATCGGCCAGAAATGGCGGATCGCCTCGACATTCTCAAACTGTGCTATGCCGGCCTTGGCGATATTCTCCAGCGTCTCGCCCGTGGAGTCAGAGAGCAGGTGGAGGTGGAGCCGCGTCATGTCGACCGTTGTGTTTGCCATTTGTGGATAAGGCAAGGGACAGTTTTGGGGATGGATTCCCCTCCACGCTATCCGGGATTCCATCCACAGGCCCCCAACAGGAGCCCGATTCCATCCACATGCTGTGGATAGCGCGGATGGATTGCGGGACTCCGATGCGCGCAAGGGGACTCGTATGAGTCAAGCTGTTGGCATATGCGGGCGCAGCGCATAAACCCCGCTGCCAAGCGCCCAACTATCTTCATCATCCTTAACTCTAATTTAAGATTCTTATTATGATGGCTCCCGACGCGGACCCGACTCTCAAGCCTTTGCTGTCCGTCCTGCGGGGACAAAAGCCCAATGTGCCGCCGATGTGGCTGATGCGGCAGGCAGGCCGGTATCTCCCGGAATATCGCGCCCTGCGCGCCGAAAAGGGCGGGTTTCTGGAGCTTGTCTATGACAGTCCGTCGGCTGCGGAGATCACGATCCAGCCGCTGCGCCGCTTTGCCTTCGACGGGGCCATCCTGTTTTCCGACATCCTGATCGTCCCCTATGCGATGGGTCAGAGGCTGTGGTTCGAGGTTGGCGAAGGCCCGCGCATGGCGCCGCCGCTCAGCGATGCCGACCTGTCGAGCCTGACACCCGATTTCAGCCGGTTAGAGGCGGTCTACGAGACCGTCAGGCAGGTGAAGGCTGCTCTGGCCCCGCAAGTCACCTTTCTGGGCTTTGCGGGCAGTCCCTGGACCGTCGCGACCTATATGGTGGCGGGGCAGGGGAGCAAGGACCAGGGTCCGGCGCGACGGATGGCGTATGGCGATCCGGAAAAGTTCAGCGCGATCATCGACGCCATCGTCGAAGCGACGGTCACCTATCTGTCCGGGCAGATTGTTGCGGGCGTTGAGGCGGTGCAACTGTTCGACAGCTGGGCGGGAAGTCTGGCGCCGCTGGAGTTTGAGCGCTGGGTGATCCGGCCGAATGCGGAGATCGTCCGCCGGGTGAAGGCCCTGCATCCCGATGTGCCGATCATCGGCTTTCCCAAGGGCGCGGCGGCCAAGCTGCCCGATTATGTCACAGGGACCGGCGTCGATGCGGTCGGGCTGGACGAGACGGTCGATCCGCACTGGGCCGATGCCGTCCTGCCCAAGGGGCTGCCGGTGCAGGGCAATCTGGACCCGCTGGCGCTGATCGCCGGCGGCGAGGCGGTGGAAAAATCCGTCGCCAACATCATGGCAGCCTTTCGCAACCGTCCCCATATCTTCAATCTGGGCCATGGGATCTTGCAGGACACGCCGATTGCGCATGTCGAGCAGTTGATTGAGCTGGTGCGAAACACGAGGGTGAGCGGGATTTAGGCGATGGGTTTTTTGGGTAACGCCTATCTGTGGGTGAAGGCGGCGCATATCATCTTCGTCATCTTCCTGATGGCGGGGCTGTTCATGATGCCGCGTTTCTTCGTCTATCATCAGGAATGCGCGCCCGGGTCCGAAGAGGACGCCAAGTGGATCGTGCGGGAGCGCAAGCTGCTCAAGATCATCCTGGACCCGGCCATCACGATGGTGTGGATATTCGGCCTGCTGCTCGCGTTCGACATCGGCGCGTGGAGCATGGGCTGGTTCCAGGTCAAATTCCTCTGCGTCGTGGTGCTGTCAGGCTATCATGGCTGGATCAGCGGCTATGCGAAGAAGCTGGCGCGGGGGGAGCGGCCGTTCAGCGACAAGAAGTTGCGGATGCTCAACGAAGTGCCGGGCATATTGGTCGCGTTCGTCGTCATACTGGCGATCGTCAAACCCTTTTGATCGCGTCTTTCTTTCCTCCGCATAATGCCATCCCGACGCGCTGCTTCGCCTTGACTTGATCCCGCGCGGAGCCTAACGATTCAGAGCGTATCCACGCTGTCGCCCGCGCTTGGGGATCTCTTCCCCTTAACATTCCTGCGGGCTGGCCTTTTTCCCACCTCATACTCTGCCGGATTCCCCTCGGATGCATCTCAAAGACCTCAAGAAAAACACGCCCGCCGAACTCGTCTCCATGGCCGAGGAATTGGGGGTCGAAGGCGCGTCCACGCTGCGCAAGCAGGACCTGATGTTCGCGATCCTGAAGGCCGAGGCCGAGAATGGCGAGCAGATCATGGGCCTGGGCACGGTCGAGGTGCTGCAGGATGGGTTCGGGTTCCTGCGTAGCCCGGAAGCCAATTATCTGGCCGGTCCCGACGATATTTACGTGTCGCCGAATCAGGTTCGCAAGTTCGGCCTGCGCACCGGCGACACGGTGGAAGGCGAAATCCGCGCGCCCAAGGATGGCGAGCGCTATTTTGCCCTGACCAAGCTGGTGTCGGTCAATTTCGACGATCCCGAAGCCGTCCGTCATCGCGTCAATTTCGATAATCTGACGCCGCTCTATCCGGACGAGAAGCTGAAGCTCGACACGCTCGACCCGACCGTCAAGGACAAGTCGGCGCGTGTCATCGACATCGTCAGCCCGCAGGGCAAGGGCCAGCGCGCCCTGATCGTCGCGCCGCCGCGCGTGGGTAAGACCGTCCTGCTCCAGAACATCGCCAAGGCGATTACCGACAATCACCCGGAAGTCTTCCTGATCGTGCTGCTGATCGATGAGCGGCCCGAGGAAGTCACCGACATGCAACGGAGCGTGAAGGGCGAGGTTATCAGCTCGACCTTCGACGAGCCGGCGCAGCGCCATGTGCAGGTCGCCGAAATGGTGATCGAAAAGGCCAAGCGTCTGGTCGAGCACAAGAAGGATGTCGTCATCCTGCTCGATTCCATCACCCGCCTCGGCCGCGCCTACAACACTGTGGTGCCCTCGTCCGGCAAGGTGCTGACCGGCGGTGTCGACGCCAACGCCCTGCAGCGCCCCAAGCGCTTCTTCGGCGCTGCGCGCAACATTGAGGAGGGGGGTTCGCTCTCCATCATCGCCACCGCGCTGATCGATACCGGCAGCCGCATGGACGAGGTGATCTTCGAAGAGTTCAAGGGCACCGGCAACTCCGAAATCGTGCTTGACCGCAAGGTTGCGGACAAGCGCATCTTCCCGGCGCTGGATGTCGGCAAGTCCGGCACCCGTAAGGAAGAGCTGCTGGTCGACAAGGGCAAGCTCAGCAAGATGTGGGTGCTTCGCCGTATCCTCATGCAGATGGGCACCGTCGACGCGATGGAATTCCTGCTCGACAAGATGAAGGATTCCAAGACCAACGAGGATTTCTTCGACTCCATGAACCAGTAGGCTAGGCCGCGCCCATGGTCCTGGAGCATGCCCTGCTGCATGTTAAGCCGGGGTGGGAGGCCGCCTTTGAGGCTGCGATGAAGGAGGCCGAGCCGCTCATCTCGGCATCCCCGGGCTTTCGAGGCATCGAGGTTCGGCCGGCCAGTGAATGCGCCGGGCTTTATCTGTTGCTGGTGCGCTGGAATTCCATAGCCGACCACCGGGATGGTTTTCGGCAATCGGATCGGTATAGCCAGTGGCGCATTCTGCTTCATGACTTCTACGAGCCGATGCCCGATGTCGCTTATTTTGGAGAGCCGTTGTGATTGACCTCCTCGCCGCACTATCCTCCACCGTTGCGGCGGCGCCCGGCCTCGGGTCCCCGGCGGATATTTGGGGTCATATCGTCGCGGATTTCTCCAACATTACCTCGCCCAGCGCGCTGTCCGCGTTCGGGCAGGTGCTGATGATCGATATCCTGCTGGCGGGCGACAATGCGATCGTCGTCGGCGCGCTGGCGGCGGGACTGCCCGCCGAACAGCGCAAGCGCGTCATCATGATCGGCATCATCGCCGCGCTGGTGCTGCGGATCGGCTTTGCGCTGGTGGTCAGCCAGTTGATGCAGATCGTCGGCCTGATCCTGGCCGGTGGATTATTGCTGCTCTGGGTATCCTGGAAAATGTGGCGCGAACTGCATCCCGGATCGGGCGGCGGATCATCGGAGATCGAGGGCGACGAAGCCAGCGGTGTTCGTCCGGCCAAGAGCTTTGCAGCCGCCGCATGGGCCGTGGCTGTAGCCGACGTATCCATGAGTCTGGACAATGTTCTGGCGGTCGCAGGCGCAGCGCGCGAGCATCCGGGCATTCTGATCATCGGCCTAATCCTGTCGGTCGCGCTGATGGGAATCGCGGCGAACGTCATCGCGAAATATATCGAGCGCTACCGCTGGATCGCCTATTTCGGCCTGGTCGTCATCGTCTATGTCGCGCTCAAGATGATCTATGACGGGTTCGTCGATCATCAGGTCGGAATATTGACGCTCTTTGCCTGACCGTCCCGCATGCCCATGTGCGGTCAGGGAATGAGGATGGTCGATCCGGTGGTTGCCCGCGATTCCAGCGCCCGATGCGCATCCGCAGCGTCGGCCAGGGCAAAGCGCTGATTGATATCCGCTTCCACGATTCCGGTTGCGATCTTTTCGAACAGGCGTGCGCCGAGCCGCTGAAGGTCGGCATCGTCACGGGCATAGTCGAAAAGCGTAGGGCGGGTCACGAACAACGATCCTGCGCGACCGAGCGACAATATATCGACCGGCGGGACTGGCCCCGAGGCGTTGCCATAGGTGACGAGCAATCCCCGGTTTTTCAACGATGCGATCGATGAGTCCCAGCTCGCCTTGCCGACGCCGTCGAACGAGACATTCACGCCCTCGCCGCCGGTCAGTTCGCGCACTTGCTTTGCCAACGCCTCATAGGGTCCTGTGAGGCTGTGGGTCGCGCCGGCGGCTTTGGCGCGGGCGGCTTTCTCCTCCGATCCGCTATGGGCGATGACCGTGACGCCGATGCTGGCGAGCCAGGGGACGAGGATGGATCCGACCCCGCCAGCCGCCGCATGCACAAGCGCCGATTGGCCGCTTTCCATTCGCGCGCATTCCTCGACCAGGAAACAGGCGGTCATCCCCTTCAGCAGCATGGCGGCCGCCGTTTCACAGGAGACGGCATCGGGAAGTTTCAGCACGCGATTGGCGGGCATGACGCGATGGGTCGCATAACTGCCATGGGGTCCAAGCGCATAGGCGGCGCGATCGCCCGGGGCAAAGGCGGTGACACCGGGCCCAACGGCCGTGACCGTACCGGCAGCCTCCGCCCCCAGGCCCGCCGGAAGGTCAGAGGGGTAGAGGCCCGTTCGCACATAGGTGTCGATGAAGTTCAGGCCGATGGCTTCGTGCGTGATCAGGATCTCGCCTTCGCCGGGCGCTGGAATGGCGAAGGCTTCACGCTCGATGACTTCTGGGCCGCCATGCTTGCGCACGACAAGGCGCCATGCGTCCGTCATCACAGATGCTCGGCGAAGAAAGCGGCCGTGCGACCATCGGCGAGCTGCGCCCCGGCCTCATCACGACGTTGCCCCATTTCCGTGGCGAAGCCATGGTCGAGGCCGTCATAGTCATGAAGGGTGACGTGGCGGTTTCCGGCAAGGCCATCATGCATGGCCTTCTGCGCGTCCGCGCTGACGAAATGATCGGCCGTGGGGATGTGGAGAAGGACCGGCTTGCCGATCGCATGCTGTTCACCCAGCAACCCGTCAATGCCGACGCCATAATAGCCGACAAATGCATCGCCGTCCGTCCGGCAGGCGGCCATGAAGGCCAGACGTCCGCCAAGGCAGTAGCCCACGCACCCGACCTTGCCATCCGGGCCGAGCGCGGCGCGGGCGGTCTTGATCGTCGCTTCTATATCCTTGATGCCGCCATCCTGATCGAACTTGCCGAACAGATCGAAGCCCTTCTGAAGCTGGTCGGGAATGTCCGGGTCGAGTTCGATGCCGGGCTCGATCCGCCAGAACAGGTCGGGCGCAAAGGCGAGATACCCGCCGGCGGCGAGCGCATCGCATTTGCGGCGGATGCCTTCGTTGACGCCAAAAATCTCCTGAATGACCAGGATGGCGGCTTTCGCCTTTCCTGCGGGACGGGCGACATAAGCCCCAAAACTGGCGCTTCCATCCAAGGTGGTCACTGATGTCATTTCGCCCATGGGAATCATCCTCCAAAATTCATCCCCCGCACTCCGGAATAATGGCTGTAGCCGCTCTTGCAAGGCGCGGCTGTCCGGTGTCGCTGGCTTTCCATGATATGATGCGGCATGAATGGTGGATCATATCCACAAGGGAGGCCGGGCCGTGAAAGTTACCGTCGATTTCGATTGCACGCCCGAGGAAGCCCGGAGTTTCCTGGGCCTGCCCGATGTGACGCCGATCCACGAAAAATATGTGAAAGTGATGCTGGACACCATGGACGGGTCCAACAGCGTGGAGCAGATGGAAAATCTGTTCCGCAGCTTTTCGCCGATGGGCGATGCCGGCGTGCGCCTGTTCAAACAGATTATGGATATGGGCATGATGGGGTCGTCAAAGAAGGACGGCTAAAGCGACGTTGCCCTTGGACACGATCTTCGCCCTGTCGAGCGGGCAGCCACCCGCCGCGATCGGCATAGTTAGGGTGAGCGGTCCTGAAGCCGGTGCCGCCGTAAGGGCGCTGTGCGGCGCCGTCCCGCAGGCGCGACGCGCGACCGTGTCGCTATTTTCCGATCCGGCCACCGGCGAGGCGCTGGACCGCGGTCTTGTGCTGTGGTTCCCCGGACCGGCAACGGCGACGGGTGAGGATCTGGCGGAGTTCCACTGTCATGGCGGCCGGGCCGTGACCGCGGCGATATTGGCGGCGCTTGGTCAGGTCGAAGGACTGCGCCCAGCGCAGCCGGGCGAGTTTACGCGTCGTGCCTATGAAAATGGCCGGATCGATCTGAGCGAGGCGGAGGGCCTTTCCGACCTGCTGTTCGCGGAGACGGAGAGCCAGCGCCGTGCTGCCATGGCGATGGCGGAAGGCGCTTTCTCCCGGAAGGTCGCTGACTGGCAGGAGCGGCTGCTGATCCTATCCGCCATGACAGAGGCTGCGCTCGATTTCTCCGATGAGGATGACGTGCCCGACACGGATATCGGCGACCGAATTGCGCACGGCATGGAACATATGCTGGCGGAGCTGCACTTGGAGCTGCGGCGCCCGCATGCGGAAACGTTGAGAGAGGGCATAAGGGTTGTTCTGGCCGGGCCGCCGAACGCGGGAAAGTCCACGCTCCTTAATGCGCTGGTGGGGCGGGATGCAGCGATCGTGTCGGATATTGCCGGAACCACGCGCGATCGCATCGAGGTCCCGGTAGCATTTATGGGCATGCCTTTCCTGGTCACTGACACGGCGGGACTACGGGACTTTAGCGGGGATGTTATCGAGGCGGTCGGCATTGCGCGCACGGAGGAGGCGGTGCGGGCGGCGGATATTCTCCTCTGGCTCGGCGATCCCGAAGCTGCCCCGCGTGCGGACGCGGTGACGATTGCGACGAAGAAGGATCTGGACGGATGGGCGGCGCCGGACGGGATCGACCTGGCCGTGTCCGCACGGTCGGGGGAGGGGATGGATGCACTGGTCGCCCTGATCTGCGCGATGGCGACGAAATTGATACCGGCGGAAGGGGGCTATGCGCTCCATGCACGCCAGCGGCGGGAAATGGAGGCCGTGTCGGGGCAGCTTACCGATGCATTGGATGTGCATGACATGCTGCTGGTCGCGGAACATTTGCGCGCCGCGCGCACCGCGCTGGACAGGGTGACGGGGCGAGCGGGGACCGAAGATATGTTGGATGCCCTGTTCGGAAAATTCTGCATCGGCAAATGATGTTCCACGTGGAACAGGGTAAGCGTCATTTTGACGCTCCCGCGCAATTCCTGTAGAGCGCCGGCCATGCAGGCGATCTTTGATGTCATAGTGGTCGGTGGCGGTCATGCCGGATGCGAAGCGGCGGCGGCGGCAGCGCGCAAAGGCGCGCGGACGGCCCTAGTGACTTTTGCCGCTGACACGGTTGGAGCGATGTCGTGCAATCCCGCCATAGGCGGCCTGGGCAAGGGCCATCTGGTGCGCGAGGTCGATGCGCTGGACGGTCTGATTGCGCGGGGGGCTGATGCCGGGGCGATACATTATCGCATGCTCAACGCCAGCAAGGGCGCCGCCGTCCAAGGGCCGCGCATCCAGGCGGACCGGAAGCGCTTTGGCGCAGCGATCCGCAGCATGTTGGCTGCGCAATCCGCGTTGGATGTGATCGAAGGCGAGGCCGCCTCGTTGCGTGTTGAAGGCGGCAGAGTGACTGGGCTTGTCCTTGCCGACGGGACCATCATTCGCGCAAGCGCGGTCGTGCTGGCCACCGGCACATTCCTGGGCGGGCGGCTGTTTCGCGGGCAGGAGTTGCTGACCGGAGGCCGGATCGGCGAGCGGTCCGCCAGCCTGTTGGGGCAGCAACTTCGCGATCTTGGCTTGCCCGTCGGCCGTCTGAAGACGGGCACGCCGCCGCGCATTGACGGGCGAACGATCGACTGGGCGGCGCTGGAAGAACAGGCGTCCGACGACGGATCCTGGACGATGTCGGCCATGTCTCGGGGCCGTGCGCTGCCGCAGATCGCCTGTGCGATCACGCGGACCAACGCGCAAACGCACGACATAATCCGGTCCGGCCTTGATCGATCGCCGTTATTCAGCGGCGCGATCGAGGGTCAGGGACCCCGTTATTGCCCCTCCATCGAAGACAAGATATTCCGCTTTGGCGACCGTGACGGGCACCAGATTTTCCTGGAGCCGGAGGGGCTGGATACGCATCTGGTCTATCCAAACGGGATCAGCACATCGCTGCCAACGGATGTGCAGCATGCGATGGTGCGATCGATGCCGGGACTGGCCGGCGCGGAAATTGTCGTCCCCGGCTATGCCGTGGAATATGACTATATCGATCCGCGCGCTCTTGAATCGACCCTGGAGATACGCGCCTTGCCGGGCCTTTTTCTGGCCGGTCAGATCAACGGTACAACGGGCTATGAGGAGGCGGCGGCGCAGGGTGTCGTTGCAGGAGCCAATGCGGCAGCGCATGCATGTCAGTCCGCACCGATGATCCTCGACAGGGCAAGCAGCTATATCGGCGTCATGATCGACGATCTGGTGCTGCAGGGCGTGACGGAGCCCTATCGCATGCTGACGGCCCGTGCCGAATATCGGCTCCGTTTGAGGGCCGATAATGCGACCACTCGGCTGACGGCGATGGGCGTGGACCATGGCCTGATCGGTGCTGAGCGCCTTGCCTGGTTCGAGCGACGCAGTGCCGCGCGCCGCGATATTGCAGAGGCAACAGCATCAATCCGCACGGCGACGGAGATGATGCGATTGGGCGCCGCGGTGCGTCAGGATGGGTCCCGGCGATCCTTGTTCGAATGGGCTCGCTTTGCCGAAGTCTCGCGCGGCCTGATCGAGGGGGAGGTTCCCTCTTTTGCCAAACTGCCTGACGACCTGAAGGATGAGTGGTGGGAGGATGCTCATTATGCACCCTATCTCGCGCGTCAGGATGTTGAGGTGAAATCCATGCGTGATGGAGAAGGCGTGGCGATCCCGGCGGCCTTTGACTATGGCACGATCGGCGGTCTCTCGATCGAGATGCGGGAGCGGCTGGAGAAGGCGCGACCCGCGACGTTGGCGGCAGCGGGCCGGATCAGGGGCATCACGCCTGCCGCTATGGCGGCAATTCTTATTCATGTCAGAAGAAAAGCGGCGTGACGGAAGATGAGGCGCGAGCCTGGCTGAGCGCGCAATTTGATGTTCCACGTGAAACATGGGACCGGCTCGAACGCTATGTCACCTCCCTGCTCGATGAAATGACCCGGCAGAATCTCATCGCCGAATCGACGCGCGATCATGTGTGGGCGCGGCACATCGTCGACTCGGCCCAACTGCTGCTGCTGGGTGGACGGGAGATGTCGGCCCCATGGATCGATCTTGGGTCCGGCGCCGGACTGCCCGGAATTGTCATTGCCGTCTTGTCTGGCTGGTCGGTGCTGATGGTCGAGTCCCGGCGCAAGCGCATCGATTTCCTCAACCGGGTGATCGATGATCTGGATCTGAACGCGCGCGTGTTTGGCGGGCGGGTGGAAATGTTAAGGGATGTGCCACCGGGCGCCGTGATCAGCGGGCGGGCCTTTGCGCCGCTGCCGAAGCTCTTTGCGACTTCTGCACATCTTTCTGATGCGCAGACCCTGTGGCTGCTGCCAAAAGGCAAAAATTGGCAGAATGAATTGGAATCGACGCGGCAGGCATGGCAAGGTGCGTTTCACGTGGAACGCAGTATCACTGATCCGGACAGCGCCATCATCGTTGCCCGCACTGTGACAAGAAGGGGCCGCACATGATCCGCATAGCCATTGCCAATCAGAAGGGGGGCGTGGGGAAAACCACGACCGCCATCAATGTCGCCACCGCCTTGGCGGCGACTGGCCATCGCACTCTGCTGATCGATCTCGATCCGCAGGGGAATGCCTCGACGGGCCTCGGCATTCCCAACCTCAGCCGGGAATGGTCGAGCTATCATCTCTTGCTCGGTGAATGCAGTGTTGAGGACGCGGTCATCGCTACCAAGGTCCCCAAGCTCGACATCATCACCGCTACGCAGGACTTGTCCGGCGCGGAGATCGAGCTGATCGATTATGAGGAGCGGACGCACCGGCTGGACAATGCGTTCGCGCAGGTGCCGGAGGGGCGGTGGGATATCTGCCTGATCGACTGTCCGCCCTCGCTCGGGCTTTTGACGGTCAACGCCATGGTGGCGGCGCAGGCCCTGCTGGTTCCCCTGCAATGCGAATTTTTTGCGTTGGAGGGATTGAGCCAATTGTTGACGACGGTCGATCGCATCCGCGCGCGCTTCAATCCCGCGCTGACGATCATGGGCGTTGCGCTCACCATGTATGATCGCCGCAATCGGTTGACCGATCAGGTTGCCGATGATGTACGCGCGTGCCTGGGCGACGTGGTGTTCAACACTGTCATTCCGCGCAATGTGCGCCTGTCCGAGGCGCCGAGTCACGGCTTGCCCGCTTTGATCTATGATTATCGGTGCAGTGGATCGGAAGCCTATATGGGGCTTGCCCGTGAGCTGATCGCCCGTCTGCCGCAGCGGGAGCTTGCCGCGTGAGTGCAGATGCTTCGGAAAAGCCCAAATCTCTCCGCAGGCCCCATGGGCTTGGGAGAGGATTATCGGCGCTGCTCGGCGATGCGTCACAGGAAGAGCCGATCGCCGGATCGGGCAGCGGCGCCCCGTCGGGAAAATCCGTGCAGAGCATCGAGATATCCCTCATCCAGCCGCACCCCGAGCAGCCACGCCGTCACTTTGACGAAGATGCGCTCCAGGAGCTGGCCGACAGCATTGCCAAGCGTGGCGTGATTCAGCCGATCATCGTACGGCCACACAATAACGGCTATCAGATCGTAGCCGGCGAGCGGCGCTGGCGCGCGGCGCAACGGGCGCAGCTGCATCGCATACCGGCCATCGTGCGCGCCTTCGACGAAGCCGAGACGCTTGAGATCGCGCTGATCGAGAATATCCAGCGCGAAGACCTCAACGCCATCGAAGAGGCCGAAGCCTATCGGAAGCTGATTGCCGAGTTCGGGCACAGCCAGGAAGCGCTGGGTCGGCTGGTCGGGAAGTCGCGCAGCCATATCGCCAATCTGATGCGGCTGCTCGACTTGCCCAAGCCAGTGCAGCAGGCGGTCATGGAGCAGCGGCTGTCCATGGGCCATGCGCGCGCGCTTATCGGCGTGGAGGATTGCGAAGGATTGGCGCGGACCATCGAGCAGAAGGGCTTGTCCGTTCGCGATACCGAGAAATTGGTGCGCAAGACCAAGAAGGGTGACGCTGATCCTGCCGCGCGGGTTAGCCCGGGGAGAGGCAAGGACGCCGACATCACGGCGCTGGAACAGCACCTGGCCGACATGCTGGGCCTGAAGGTGGAAATCGTCCATGAGGAAGGGAAGGGCGGTTCCCTATCCCTTCGCTATTCGACGCTCGATCAGCTCGACATGCTATGCCAGCGGTTGTCGGGCGAGCGCATCTGAACGGACTCCCGGTCGAGCCCTGTTCGGGCAACGCCCTGATTTTCCTGAAAAATGAAAATGGTGCGGTCGAGAAGACTCGAACTTCCACGGCCTTTCGGCCACAACGACCTCAACGTTGCGCGTCTACCAGTTCCGCCACGACCGCACACATATCAGGAGTACCGGCGGGGCCGGCATCTGGTAGGCGCTGGCCATTAGCAAAGGCTGATCCCCTGCGCAAGCGCCGGAAAAGGCTTTTCGTATCGCAGTTGTGAGAAGCCGGGATCAACGGGTTACGCCGACTGTGAAACGTCAGGCGCCCTTGTCCGAGAAGGCCAGGGAAAGGTTCGCGGCATTCTTTGGAATGTCGAGGCGACTCTCATTAATCGCGGCTTCCTCCCCCGGTTTCAGGCTGCTCTTGTCCGCCTTGGTCGTCCAGCTGAACACCAGTCGGTCCTGGGTATCGCGCAGTTCGACGATGACGGGCGGCACGGACAGCTTATGCTCGCCGCTGTTCACGATGCGGGCGCTGAACGCGAAATATTCCTCGCCGGTGGGCAATTTGCGCCGTTCCGCGGGCTTGGCGAGGTAGAAGAGAAGATCCGGTTCGCCATTGTCGGCGACAAGCCCCATATTGACCGCCCAACTGGGCATGCCGAACAGCATGATCGCGCCGCCCGTCGCGCTGACCACCAGGCAGAAGGCAATGGCTGCCGCCATCCACATCTTGGCTGGATTGCGGCGTGGCTTGAAAGGCACTTCCGACGCGGCAACGTCTTCATAGGCGGGTTGGGTTGCGTAGGATGTCACGGTCGGCGGCGGCCATGATTCATCGAGCGCCGCCAGCGAAGGGTCCGATGCGGTTGCCGGTGTGGCATTGGCGACGGTTTCCGCCGGGGATTCGAGGGTGTCGACCCCACCGATCGCGCCGGCCATTTCCGGTTGCGGAGCCGTTTCCGGGCGCATGGGCAATTCCGGTCCGTCCTGGAACCAGCTATGTTTGCACGACGCACAACGCACCTGCCGGCCGGACGGCCCGATGGCGCTGTCGGGCACGATATAGCGCGTTGCGCAGTCGGGACAGACGAGGATCATTCCGCTTCATAAACATCCTATTGACTCCAGAGCAAGCGGTGACGCGCAAGACACGAATCTCATGGACTTCTTTCATCGCTTTACGGCCCCCCATGGCCTGTGCGATGGCGGGAAAAGACGGCTTTGGGGCGGGGGTGCCCAAGAGGACCGTAGCGGAGGATCGGGGCGCTTATTTCGATGGGAACGATCGTCCAGTTCGAAAATGTCGGCCTGCGATACGGCATGAGCGCCGAAACATTGGCGGATGTCAGTTTTTCCCTCGATGGCGGCGGATTCTATTTCCTGACCGGCGCGTCGGGCGCCGGCAAGACGTCGCTGCTGAAACTGCTGTATCTGGCGCAGCGGCCGAGCCGGGGCGTCATCCGGCTGTTCGGCGAAGATGTAGTGACTCTGCCGCGTAAGCGCCTGCCCGGATTCCGGCGCAGGATCGGCGTCGTGTTTCAGGACTTCCGGCTGGTCCCGCATCTGTCCGCCTATGACAATATCGCCCTTCCGCTCCGGGTTGCGGGTATGGAAGAGAGCGAGATCGACGCGCCGGTGAGCGAGATGCTGGCATGGGTCGGGCTGGCCGACCGATCGAGCGCGCGCCCGGCGACCCTGTCCGGCGGAGAGCAGCAGCGCGTCGCCATTGCGCGGGCGGTGATCGGCCGGCCGGAGATACTGATCGCTGACGAACCGACGGGCAATGTCGACGCCGACATGGCGCATCGCCTGCTGACCCTGTTCGAGGCGCTGAACAAGCTGGGCACGACGCTGGTGGTCGCCACCCATGACCTGCCGCTGATCGGCAAGATTCCCGGCGCCCAGATGATGCGGCTGGACAAGGGGCGTCTGGCCGATCCGACGGGATCGCTGCGCTATCCTCCCAAACGCCCGGGGAGCGCGTGACGATGGGCAGGCCCCGGAAAGCGGCATCGGCGACGGCGGCGCGTAACCGCCTGCTGCCCGAAGGCCGGGTGGCCGGACCGATGCCCTGGGTCATCGCGATCATGATGTTCCTGACGGTGCTGGCCGCCGCGGGCGGTCTGGCGCTCAATCAGGGCATGCTTTCGCTGCGGTCCGAACTGTCGGGCCGCGCGACGGTGCAGATCATAGAGGCGGATGCGGAGACGCGCGCGCAGGCGGTGCGGAAAATGGTCGCGCGGTTGCGGGCGACATCCGGCATCCGATCGGTGCAGCCGGTGGATTCGGGCAAGCTGGCCGACCAATTGCGGCCCTGGCTTGGCGGGGAGATGGATACGGCCGAACTGCCGATCCCCGCGCTGATCGACGTCGAATTCGCCGGAGACGGCCCACGCCCGGTGGAGACACTGGCAAAGCTGGCGAAAAGCATTGTGCCCCAAGCGCGCGTCGAACCCCATGCGGCCTTCCTTGGGCCGCTGTCCGGCCTTGTTGCGACGCTGGCGGGCGTGGCGGCGCTGCTGGTGTTGCTGATGGCCGTCGCGACAGGGGCGATCGTCGTGCTGGCCGCGCGCGGCGCGCATGAAAGCCACCGGGGGACAATCGACATTTTGCACCTCATGGGCGCGACGGACGTACAGATTGCGCGCCTGTTCCAGCGGCGCATCGCGCTCGATGCCCTGTTGGGCGGCGGGCTTGGTCTGGTCATGGCCGTGCTGGTCATCCTGCTGGTCGGGAACAGGCTGAGTGCCACGGGATCGGACCTGCTGCGTGCCGCCTATCTGCCGGTTTGGGGCTGGGTGGTGCTGGCGGCATTGCCTGCCGGTGGCGTGCTGCTGGCGACGCTGGCGGCGCGGATGACCGTTCTGCGCGCCTTGGGACGGGCGCTATGATCTCCCGTCTCGTCGCCTTTCTCGGCCTGGCCTGGATATTGGGTTTCGCATGGTTCGCGATTCTGCTTCCCCAGCCGCTCGACGGGCGGACTTCGGACGCGATCGTGGTGCTGACCGGCGGCGCGGGGCGGATCGACCGGGGGCTGGCGCTGCTGCAGCAAGGCGCGGCAAAGCGCATGTTCATCTCCGGCGTGGACCGATCGGTGCGCCCGGTGGAATTGGCGTCCCGCTACAAGGTGCCGGTGCGGCTTTTCGAATGCTGCATTACCCTTGGCCGCGAGGCGATCGACACCCGGTCCAACGGGCTGGAGGCGGCACGCTGGCTGGACAAGCGGGACTATCGCACCGTCCGCCTGATCACCACTGACTGGCACATGCGGCGCGCGGCGCTGGAGTTGCGCCAGCAATTGCCGGACAAGGTCGAGCTGTTGTACGACGCCGTTCCCAGTCATCCCAGCCTGACCATGCTGATGAAGGAATATAATAAATATCTCCTTCGCCGGGCGGCTGCTCTCGTCGGCCTTTGAATGACGCTCATGATCTATATCCGGTCTCTTCTCTTCGCCCTCGTCTTCTACCCGGGCTCTCTCCTGTGGGTGCTGACCGCGTTGATCGTGGCGCCACTGGGACCGGGGCCCTTGCGGGCGGTGGTCGGTTCCTGGGGATGGTTCCACCGGATCACCGCGCGCATATTATTGGGCCAGAAGGTGCGGATAGAAGGCGTCATTCCCGACACGCCCATGCTGTTCGTCTTCAAGCATGAATCGATGTTCGAAACGATCGATCTGCTGTGCCTGTTTCACAATCCCATGGTCGCGGCAAAGCGTGAATTGATCGACATTCCGCTATGGGGGCGCGTGGCGCGGGCCTATGGCATGATCATCGTGGAGCGTGAGGCCGGCGCGCGTGCGATGCGGTCGATGCGCAGGACGGCCGTAAAGGCGTTGGCGGAAGGCCGTCCGATCTGCCTGTTTCCTGAGGGAACACGGGTTTCGCATGGCGACGCGCCCGAGATTCGCGCCGGGTTCGCGGGCCTCTACACGCTGCTGCGGGTGCCGGTGCTGCCGATCGCCGTCAACAGCGGGACGGTTGCGCCGCGCAACAGTTTTTTGAAGCGGCCGGGTACTATCACCTACCGGGCCGGGGAGATCATCCCGCCCGGGCTGCCCCGGGAGGTCGCCGAGGCGCGGGCGCACGCCGCGATCAACGCCCTGAACAGCGAGGTACGAGACTCATGACGCGTTCCGCCGCGATGCTGGCGCTCTGGACCCTTCTTGTCGGCGCAGGCATTCCGCTGATCGGCATTCTTAACAGCGGAATGGCGCGCAGCCTGGGCAATCCCGTTGCCGCGACGGCCGTCATGTTCGGCATCGCATTCCTGGCGGCATCCGGATTGACGCTGGCCTTTTACGGTTTGCCAACCTTCAGGCAGATTGGCGCGGCTCCGGCCATCAGCTATGGCGCTGGCCTGGTGATCGGCTTCTACGCCCTGTCGGCGACGATACTCATTCCCAGGTTCGGCACCGGCAACTTCGTTGCCTTCATCCTGATCGCGCAACTCGCGACAGCCGCCGTGATTGATCAGTTCGGTCTGTTCGGCATGGCCAGACAGCCGATGAACGTCGCGAAACTGGCCGGCTTTGCCCTTATCATATCCGGGATCGCCCTGGTTCAGCTCACCGCTTCGCGGACTGTGCCGGAATAGCCGGTACAGGCGATATGGTGTCAATGACTCCGGCCGAAATCGGGCGCGGCGTCGTCCTGCCCCTCCTCGATAATCGACCGCCGGACGGCGCGGGTGCGGGTGAAGAGGGAGAAGAGCGCGTCGCCGTCGCCCCAGCGAATCGCGCGCTGGAGCGCCGACAGGTCCTCGGAGAAGCGTTGGAGCATTTCCAGCACGGCATCCTTGTTGGCCAGAAACACGTCGCGCCACATCGTCGGGTCTGACGCGGCGATGCGGGTGAAGTCGCGAAAGCCGCCGGCGGAATATTTGATGACTTCCGACCGGGTGACGTCCTCCAGGTCGCTGGCGGTGCCGACGATGGTATAGGCGATCAGGTGGGGCAGGTGACTGGTGACGGCCAGCACAAGATCATGATGCTGGGCGTTCATGATCTCGACGTTCGCGCCGAGGCGCCGCCACAGTTCGCTCACGCGCTCGACGGCGGCGGGATTGGCGTCGTCGGGCGGTGTAACGATGCACCAGCGGCCCTTGAACAGGGTCGCAAAGCCCGCCTCCGGCCCGCTATTCTCCGTCCCGGCGACCGGATGCGCGGGGATGATCGTTTGTCCGGGCAGAGCGCGGGTGAGAGCGGCGAGTATCTCTCCCTTGCAGGAGCCGACATCGCTTATGATGCATTCGGGCGGCAGATCAGGCGCGATCTCCGCCCCGACCGCTTCCATCGCCCGCACAGGAACGCAGAGGATAACGATATCCGCGTCGGTCACGGCGGCACCCGCCGTGTCAGTGACATCGTCACACAGATCGATGCGCCGGGCGATGTCCCGCACTTCGGGGCTGGCGTCATGTCCGGTAAGCGCGACTGTCGGCATGTCGGCCCGGATCGCGCGGGCGAGAGAAGATCCGATCAGGCCGAGACCGATGATCGCGACACGCGCGAAGGGCAGCATCAGGCCCCTTCCGCCAGGTCGCGCAGGATGGCGGCGACGGCCCGCGTCTGCTCCTCCGTGCCGATCGTGATGCGCAACGCATTGGGCAAGCCCTGCCCCGGAAGCCAGCGGGTGGCGTAGCCCGCCGCCATCAGGCCCTTCATTGCCGCCTCCGCAGTCAGCTTGCCCCCGAACAGGATCAGCAGGAAATTCGCCTTGCTGGGCACGACGCGCAGTCCATGATTGCTCAGCGCCGTCACTTCATCAGCCAGCCATGCGCGCCATTGTGCATTGTGGCTGCGGCTGCGGTCCATCCACGTATCGTCGCCGATGGCGGCAATCGCGGCGGCCTGCCCGGCCGTCGTGACGTTGAATGGCGCGCGGATGCGGTGCAGCGCGTCGATGATCTCGGCACTGGCATAGCCCCAGCCGATGCGTTCGGCGGCGAGGCCGTGAATCTTGGAAAAGGTGCGCGTGACGAAGACGTTGCTTGCCCCTTCCGCCAGCGCAAGGCCGCCGTCATCCTCATCGCTTTCCAGATATTCGGCATAAGCCTGATCCAGGACGAACAATATGTCCTTGCGCAGGCCGGCGTGGAGGCGGGCGATCTCCGCCCGGGGAGTCATGGTGCCCGTGGGATTGTTGGGGTTGGCGAGATAGACCACGCGGGTCTTGTCCGTCACCAGGCCCAGCAGCGCGTCGACATCCGTCCCATAGTCATGGTCGGGTGCGATCACCGGCACAGCGCCGACACGGCGGGCGGCGATATCGTAGACCGAGAAGCCGTAGCGGACATACAGCACTTCATCGCCCGGTCCGGCATAGGCGCTGGCCGCGAGATGCAACAGCTCGTCCGACCCCGTGCCGTAGATGATGCGCGCGGGATCGAGGCCATATTTCGCCGCGATCGCCTCCCGCATCTTCGCCGCGCCCGGATCGGGATAGGTGGCGAGGTCGGCGATGGCATGGGTCAGCGCGGCGCGGGCGGCGCTGCCGGTGCCGAGCGGATTTTCGTTGGCGGACAGCTTGATGAGGGGCCGTCCATCATCCGTCGCGGCCTTGCCGGGGACATAAGCGGAAATGCCCATGATCCAGTCCTTGGGAAGTGGACGGGCGGCGGAAAGCGTGGCTGTATCAGACATGCGCGCGCTTTAGCGCCATCGTGTGGCAAAGGCAAAGGAACCGGGGCGTCCATCCACCTCAAAACGTCGCCGCGGCGCAGCATTGACAGGGCATTGCGGCGGCCCTAGCGCGACGAACCTATGGCAAGCAGTCCGGCCCCGGATGACAGCCGTTTCGGCCTTGGCCGTCAGGTCCGCCTGACCGGACCCTTGCGGCTGGATTGCGGCGTCGCCTTCGGGCCTGTCGACATCGCCTATGAAACCTATGGCGCGCTGAACGCCGACCGATCCAACGTCATCCTGATCTGTCATGCGCTGACCGGCGACCAGTATCTGGCGTCGGAAAATCCGATGACGAAGAAGCCCGGCTGGTGGTGGCGGATGGTGGGACAGGGATTGCCTGTCGATCCCGACCGGCATTTCATCGTCTGCGCCAATATATTGGGCGGCTGCATGGGCTCCAGCGGCCCGGCGAGCGTCGATCCCGCCCATGATGCGCCATGGGCGATGCGCTTCCCGGTCATCACCATCGCCGACATGGTGCGCGCGCAGGCATTGCTGCTCGACCATCTGGGCGTCGACCGCATCCGCGCCGTCATCGGCGGCTCGATGGGCGGCATGCAGGCGCTGACCTGGCCTACCCTGTATCCCGACCGGGTCGAATCGGCGATCGTCATTGCCTCCACCGCGCGGCACAGCGCCCAGAACATCGCGTTCCATGAAGTCGGGCGACAGGCGATCATGGCCGATCCGCGCTGGCGCGGCGGCGACTATTATATCGATGGCGACGTGCCGTCCTCCGGCCTCGCGGTTGCGCGCATGGCCGCGCATATCACCTATCTGTCGGAAGCGGGACTGACCGAGAAATTCGGACGCCGCCTGCAGGGGCGTGACGCCAAGACGTTCGGCTTCGACGCGGATTTCCAGGTCGAAAGCTATTTGCGGCATCAGGGGCTGAGTTTCGTCGAGCGGTTCGACGCCAACTCCTATCTCTACATCACCCGCGCCATGGACTATTATGATCTGGCCGAGGATCATGGGGGTAGCCTGGCGCTGGCCTTTGCAAAAACCAGGGCGCGGTTCTGCCTGATCAGCTTCGATACCGACTGGCTTTATCCGACGGCGGAATCGCGCATCATCGTTCACGCGCTGAACGCCGGGGGGGCGGAGGCGAGCTTCGTCGAACTGTCCAGTCCGTTCGGCCATGACGCCTTCCTGCTGGAGGCGCCGGAATTGAACCGGGTCGTTGACGGCTTCCTGCGGGCGGGACGGCCATGACGACGAGCATTGACCTGCCGGGCGGCTATATCCTGTCCGATGATGTCGCATGGCTGCAACCGCAGGCGATCCATGCCTATCTGGCGCGCAGTTACTGGTGCCCCGGCATCGGCATCGCACTGGTCGAAAAAGCCATGGCCGGTTCGCATTGCGTCGGGATCTATCAGGATGGCGCGCAGGTGGCGTTCGCGCGGCTGATCACCGACCATGCGACCTTTGCGCATCTCGCCGATGTCTATGTCCTTGAAGACCATCAGGGGCGCGGCCTGGCGTCGGCCATGCTGCGTTATTTCGACGGGCATCCCGCCCTGCAGCGCCTGCGCCGCTGGAACCTCAACACGCTGGACGCGCATAAGCTCTATGAGCGGCACGGCTGGAAGCGGATCAACGAGACGATCATGCAGCGGCACGACCCGGACGCTTCGCGGGAGCAGGCATGAGCGAGGCGATGCGCCCGGACCTTGCCCTGATCGCCCGGATGGTGACGCCCGGCGCGCGGGTTCTTGACGTCGGTTGCGGCGACGGCGCGCTGATGGCGGCGCTGCGCGACACGCGGCAGGTGAATGCGCGCGGGCTGGAGATCGACCCGGCCAATGTCGCTTCGGCGGTGGGCCGTGGCCTGTCGGTGGTGCAGGGCGACGCCGACACCGACCTTGCCTATTATCCCGACGGCAGCTTCGACTATGCGATCCTCAGCCAGACGCTGCAGACGACCCGCCGTCCCGACCTTGTGGTGGAGGAATTGCTGCGGATCGGCGCCCAGGCGTTCGTCAGCTTCCCCAATTTCGCGCACTGGCGCGGGCGCATGTCGCTATTGTGGGGCGGACGGATGCCGGTCACCCGGCTGCTTCCCGATACCTGGTACGATACGCTCAATATCCATCATGTGACCGTGGATGACTTTCGCGCGCTGGTGAAGGATCGCGGCTGGTCGATCGACGGGCAATGGTTCCTGAAGGGCGACAAGGAAACCACGCACGCCAATGCGAACCTGTTCGCGGAGCATGCCGTGTTCCTGCTGCGACGCTAGCGCAGGCTGACGCGGCCGTCTGGTACGCGATCAGTGAATGCGGCTGGTCACCTTGGCGGTTCCGTCGCTCAATATCTGGATGAGGTGGGCCGTCCCGTCATCGCAATGCGCCTTCCACCCCATGACGCCCGTCGATATCTCGGCGCGCTCGGATGACGACACGCTGGGACAGGGCGCGCCCGCCGCGCGGATGGCCTTTTCCAGCACGCCGTTGCGCTGCCCCTCGTCAAGCCTGGCGACCTGCGCCGTGGCCCCGGTTTCGGGCGCGGCCCGATTGTCCATGGTCGCGACGCCCTCTTCGCCTTGGCCGCATGCGGCGAGGGCGAGAATACCGGCCAGAAGGAATAGCGTCTTCATACGTCGCATTCGACGCCATCCCGGCGCATTTGTCCAGACATCAGGCGCTTATCGCTCCCGCGTCGCGCTGAATTTCACATCGGGGTGGCGTTCCTGCTGATAACCGACGTCCCAGGCGCTCTTGGCCATGAAGACCTCATTGCCGTCGCGGTCCTTGGCGAGGCTGGAGCGGTTGAACTCGACGAAGCCCTTCACCGCGGCGTCGCTGCCCGACACCCAGCGCGCGGTGTCATAGGGGGAAGCCTCCAGCACCGCCTCGACCTTATATTCCGCCTCCAGCCGGCTGATCAGCACTTCCAGCTGCAATTGGCCGACGACGCCGACGATCCATTGGCTGCCCAGTTCGGGGTAGAAGACCTGGATCACGCCCTCTTCGGACAGGTCGTCCAGCGCCTTGCGGAGCTGCTTGGTCTTGGTCGGGTCCTTCAGCTGAACCCGGCGCAGGATTTCCGGCGCGAAGTTCGGCAGGCCGGTAAAGCGCACGTCCGCCCGCTCGCTCAGCGTATCGCCGACCCGCAGCGTGCCATGGTTGGGAATGCCGATGATGTCGCCCGGATAGGCTTCGTCCGCCAGTTCCCGGTCCTGCGCGAAGAACAGGATCGGCGAATGCACTGCGATCGGCTTGCCGCTGCCTGAGGGCGTGAGCTTCATGCCGCGCCGGAACTTGCCGGAACATAGCCGCATGAAGGCGATGCGGTCGCGGTGCTGCGGATCCATATTCGCCTGCACCTTGAAGATGAAGCCGGTAACGTCCGCCCGCTCCGGTTCCACGGGCGCCGGCTCGGCCGGTTGGGCACGCGGCGGTGGCGCGTGGGCGGCGAGCGCGTCGATCAGTTCGGTCACGCCGAATTTCTTGAGCGCCGATCCGAAATAGACCGGGGTCAGGTCGCCATGACGATAGGCGGCCAGGTCGAAACTGGCATAGCCGCCCTGCGACAGCTCGGCCTCTTCGCGCAGCTTTTCCAGACCCGATGGGGAGATGAAATCGGCCAGTTTCGGATCGTCCAGCCCCGTAAACTGGTGCCGCGTGCCGTCAAACTCCTTGCTCGGTCCGGTCGGCTGCATCAGCCTGTTGGTGGCGAAGTCGTAGATTCCCTCGAACTCGCCGCCCATGCCGACCGGCCAGCTCATCGGGCATACGTCCAGCTGCAGCTGGTCAGCGACCTCGTCCAGCAGGCCGAAGGTCTCGCGGCCTTCCCGGTCCACCTTGTTGACGAAGGTGATGATGGGGACGCTCCGCAGGCGGCATACTTCGAACAGCTTGCGGGTCTGCGGCTCGATGCCCTTGGCGGCGTCGATGACCATCACGGCGGAATCGACGGCGGTCAGCGTGCGGTAGGTATCCTCGCTGAAATCCTCATGGCCCGGCGTGTCGAGCAGGTTGAAGGTGATCGTCTCGCCATCGCGCGTCCGCTCGAACGTCATGACCGAGGAGGTGACGGAAATGCCGCGTTGTTGCTCGATCTTCATCCAGTCCGACCGCGCGCGCCGGTTCGCGCCGCGCGCCTTGACCTCACCGGCCAGATGGATCGCGCCGCCCTCCAGCAGCAGCTTCTCGGTCAGCGTGGTCTTGCCGGCGTCCGGGTGGGAAATGATCGCGAAAGTGCGGCGGGATGGGATGGTCATGGCTGGCGCATATAGCGCGTTCTTCCGAGCATTCCAGCACCGGCTATTCCAACGGTTCTGGAACTATCTGGCATGGTCAGGCGCCGACGTGGCAAATATAGACGCCTTCCCGCCAGATCGTTGGCGGGGAAAAAGGGGGAATTATGTTTCGGCCGCAAATTTTGTTCGTTTTCGCGTGCCTTTTCGCCTCGGCGCCTGCTGTCGCTCAGTCTGGCACGGCAGCCGAGATCGACGACAAGGCAGCTGTTTCCGCGCCGATGACCGAAAGTCAGGCCCAGTGCGAACTCCATGTGTTCCCGACGGAGAATTATCTCGGATTCAATTCGGGCCTTCTCATTGGCTTCGGTGCGATTGGGGCGGCGATTGACTCAGCGTCGCACAAGAACAGAGTTATGACTGTGACGGATTTAATGAAGGGCTATCTTGGGCCGGACATGCAGATCCAGGAGCTTACCAAGATTGGTATCGCCAAAACCTTGAAGCTGTCAGCCGACTATCGGGTCATCGTTGAAGCGCCAACTCCATCGCATGAGGACGCCAAACGCGATCCGGCGATCAAGGCGCAGGCGAAAAAGTTCAACGCAGATGTGAAGGCAGGCAAGCGGCTGACAGGTTCGACAAATCCCTGCTATGCGGAACTGATCCTGACTAACCTGTTTTATCACAAGGCCATGATGTACGGCAGCAACCTCTTTGTTCCGATCATGTTCAGGGATTTCGGCAATGGCCGTACGACGCCCGTGACATCGACGGGCTCGGTTAAGAATCCTCTTGAATATTTCCCGCCCAAGACGCCTGACATGGTGGCCCTTGCAAAGACAGAGTTGCGCGACGCCTTTGCCAAGGATTTTGTCGAATGGTCGCAGAAGAAGCTGTCGGGCGAAATCACGCACTAACGTAGCTGGATGCTTTGGAGCCAACGCAAGGTGTCGTTGGCTCCCGTTTCACGGTTGGATCAGTCCCACATCCATCCAGAAACGCCTGCTTTCAACGTGTGGTCAGCTCGCCACTGTCTCCGCCGCAATCGTGCGCAGTGCCTCTTCAAAAGCATCCGCAGGTTGTCCGCCGGATATCAGATATTTCTGATTCAGAATGATGGCGGGAACCGAGTTGATCCCGCGTGACCGCCAGAGCGCTTCCTCCTGCCGGACCTCGGCTTCGTAGCGCCCGGATGTCAGAACGTCCCGCGCCTCGGCGCCATCCAGACCCGCCTTTTCCGCTATGGCGACCAGCGTATCGGAATCGTCCATGGCCTCGCCACGCGTGAAGTGCGCGCCGAACAGCGCATGTTTCAGCGCGCGCTGCTTTTCCGGGGATTCCTGCGCCGCCCAATGGAGAAGGCGATGGGCGTCGAAGGTGTTGTAGACGCGCGTATCGTCCGAGAAATTGATCGTGAAGCCAGTCGCGGCGGCCCGCTCGGTGATGGTCTGGCGCATCTGCGCCGACTGCTCCCGGGTCGAGCCAATCTTTCGCGTGATATGGTCGCCCATATTCTCGCCACCCGGCGCCATGTCCGGATTGAGTTCAAAGGGGCGGAAGGTGATTTCGGCCTCAATCTCTCCTGCGACACGCGCCAGCGCCGCCTCAAGCCCCTGCAGGCCGATGATGCACCAGGGGCAGGAAATATCGGATACGAAGTCGATCCGGACGGCAGTGGTCATGGCATCCTCCGATTGGGTCTTCGCTCATATAGGCGTTCGCACCGGAAATGGCAGAGTGCGCGCGCGTCAGGCCACAAGTTCCACATCCATCCGGAAACGCCTGCTCTCGCCCATTGGTAAGCGGATGATCCCTGGCTTCTCCCAGACATCGCCGTCGAACCCCACCGGATCGGCCATGCCTGCCCAAGGTTCGACGCACAGATAATGCGCGCCGGGCTTCTGCCAGAGGCCGAGCCAGGGCGTGTCGGGAAAATCGATCTTCAGATGCGGGGTTCCGGGTGCGCCCCATGTCAGCGAGCGACTGGCAAGATCGTCCCAGATCAGCGCGTCGCCCGCGAACATCTCATGGGTTGGCGCAAGCACATTGCCGACGACCGGCGACGGTACGCTTTCCAGCGCGATCAGGCCCGGCTCATGGCCGACCTTGCGGATCGGGGCTGGCTCATCCTTTTCAAAGACGATCCGGTGATCCTCCAGCGGCGCGCCATAGGGCAGCGGCCAGGCAAAGCCGGGATGATAGCCGAAGCTGAATGGCATGTCAGCGTCGCCGCTATTGGACACGGTCGCCGTCATCTCCAGCTTCGCGTTGCTCAAGGCGAAATGCATGTCGAGGCGAAAGGCGAAGGGGTAGATGGCGAGGCTCTCGGCATCGGATTCGAGGCGGAAGAGGGCGTGGTCCGCAGCCTGTTCCACAACCATGAAGTCCCGGCGACGCGCGAAGCCATGTTGCGGCTGGGTATAGTCCTGGCCATCGACCCGGAACACGTCCCCGCGCAGTCGCCCGACGAAGGGGAACAGGAGCGGCGCGTGCCCCGTCCACCAGCGCGGGTCCGCGTCCGTCATCAGGTGGCGGCCCTGCGCATCCTGCAGCGTCCACAGCTCCGCGCCCAGCCGGTTGACGGTGGCCGTCAATGCGCCGGACGTGAGCGTGATCAGGTCGTCAGCCATGTGCATGGGCCCTTATGTCGGAGAAGCCCCGCCCTGTTACCGGCAAGGCCGGGCATGCGGCAAGCAAGGACATTCCTTTTCCTCAGGAACTTGCAAGCCGTCCCGAAGGTTACGCCCTCGCAATAGAATGTGGAGATATAAGTCGTGCTTATCAGATCAGCGGTGGTCCTGTCGGTGATGCTCTCGAGCGTCGCCCTGGCTCAGGAGGAGCCCAAAAAAGAGGGGAACCTGCAGAAGGCGGGCAATATCGCCACCCAGCCTGCCCGCGATGTCGGCATCGACAAGAAGGAAATCCCGGCCGTCCTGCAAAAGGCGGTGGAAGCGCCCTATGCCATGCCCGCCAATGCGAAATGTGCAGGCATCAACGCGGCGATCAAGGAACTGAACGGCGTGCTGGGTCCCGATTTCGGCACCGGCACGACCAACAACGAGAACCGTACCGGCAAGATCATGGAGGCGACCGGGCAGGCGATCGTCAATTCGCTGATCCCCTTTCGCGGCCTGGTCCGCGAAGTCAGCGGCGCCGGACCCGCGCAACGCAGGCTGGACGCCGCCGTCAGCACCGGCCTCGCGCGGCGCGGCTTCCTGCGCGGACTGGCGAAGGCGAAGGGGTGTAAGTCGGCGGCGACGTAAGAGTGTCTCACTGACTACACTACCTTCGCTCGACACGAACGGGGGTTTGCGGGCTTACCCCCGCAACGTCCCGCCCAGCTTCTCCGCCGCCTTCACCACCGCCGTGCTGATCGCGCCGAGATCCTCGTCGGTGAAGCTCTTTTCGCCCGGTTGCAGGGTCACTTCCACCGCGAGCGATTTCATGCCCGCGTCGACGCCGGGGCCCGCAAACACATCGAACAGGCGCGCGTCGACGATCGCCTTCTTGTCTGCGCCCCGGATCGCCCGCACCAGCGCATCCGCCTCCAGCGCTTCCGGCACGACGAAGGCGAAGTCGCGCTTCACCGCCTGTAGCGCGGGCGGCGCATAGGGCGCGCGCATGAAGCCGGACTTCCGCTTGGCCGGAATGGCGTCGAGGAAGAGTTCGGCGGCGACCACCGCGCCGGACAGGCCGAACTGCTTGGCCATGGCCGGATGCAGGACGCCATATTCGGCGAGGACAGTCTTGGGGCCGAGGCGCAGCGTGCCGGACTGGCCGGGATGATAGGCGGCGCTTGCCTCGCCGAACGCCTGCAGATTACCGACCGGGGCTCCTGCGGCGGCTAGCAGCGCCAGCACCTCCGCCTTCACATCATGCGCAGCGAAGGCTTGCGCCTTTCCGCTGCGCCAGTCGCGCGGCGTTTTTTCTCCGGCCATCACAACGCCAACAGTCGCGCGCTCGCCATCGGCGAAATAGCGGCGGCCGACCTCGAACAGCCGCACCGACGCCGCGCCACGATCGGCATTGCGCCGGGTGGCGGAGAGCAGGCCGGGCAGCAGCGAGGGGCGCATGACCTTCATGTCCTCCGAAATCGGATTGGCGAGCGTCCAGTCGCCGCCGCCGACGGCGGCAGCCTCCTTTTCGGACAGGAAGGACCAGTTGATCGCTTCCGACAGGCCACGCGCGGCAGCGGTGCGCCGCACCTTGCGCTCGACCAGCTGGGCTGGGGTCGCCGTGGGCTTGGCAACGCCGGGCGCGCGGGGCAGGGGCGTGGAGGGCACCTTGTCGAGGCCGTGGATGCGCACGACTTCCTCGACGATATCGGCTGCGCCATCAATGTCCCGCCGCCAGCTCGGCACGCCGACGGACCAGCTTGCCGGCGTGGTGAACGGCATGCCGTCATGCATTTCCGTCTCGCCGCCGCTGATCGTGACGGGAAAGCCCAGGCTTTCCAGTATCGCCTTCTGGATCGCGCTCGGCACATCGACGCCCGCCAGCGCCAGCACATGCGCGGGATCGTAGGGGACGCTGCGCGGTGTAACCGGCGGTTGACCTGCGCGGGTGATGGCGCTTGGCCTGCCGCCGCAATGGTCGAGCACCAGCCGCGTCGCGATCGCCAGCGCATCGTCGAGGAAGGCGGGATCGACGCCGCGCTCGAACCGCTGGCGCGCGTCGCTGGTGAGGGCCAGCTTCTGGCCGGTACGGGCGATCGCCTCCGGCGTAAAATAGGCGCATTCGATCAGCACGTCGGTGGTCGTCTCGGACACGCCCGAATGTTCGCCGCCCATGATGCCGCCAATGTCGTGCACCGCCGCATCATCGGCAATCACGGTCATGCTGCCGTCGAGCATATAGGTCTTGCCGTTCAGCGCCAGAACCTGCTCGCCATCCTTAGCAAGGCGGGCGACCAGCGGGCCGTTCAGCGTCGCGCGGTCATAGACATGGAGCGGCCGGCCAAGGTCGATCGAGACGAAATTGGTGATATCGACCAGCACGGAAATCGGTTTCTGGCCGATCGCCTTCAACTTGTCCGCCATCCATTGCGGCGCGGCGCCGTTCGTCACGCCCGATACATTCTGGGCATAGAAAGCGGGGCAGCCTGCGGGATCGTCGGTCCGCACGTCCGGGGCGGGGCCGTCGCCCGGAATGGGCGCAAGGCTCTCCATGCGATAGACCTGCGCCAGCGGCTTCAGCGTGCCGAGGCCCGCCGCCGCCAGATCACGGGCGATGCCGCGCACGCCCATGCAATCCTGCCGGTTCGGCGTGATGCTGACATCGATGATCGGATCGTCCAGCCCCGCCCAGTCGGCATAGACCTGTCCGATCGGTGCATCGGCGGGCAGTTCGATGATCCCGTCATGATCCTCGCCCAGTTCCAGTTCGCGGAAGGAGCACATCATGCCGTTGGATTCGACGCCGCGGATCGCCGCGACCTTCAGCACCATGCCGTTGGACGGCACGGTCGCGCCGGGCATCCCGAATACGCCGAGAAGGCCGGCGCGGGCGTTGGGCGCGCCGCATACGACCTGCAACGGGCCATCACCGGCATCGACGCTCAGCACCTGCAGCTTGTCCGCCTGCGGGTGCGGTGCGGCGGTCAGCACCTTCGCGATGCGGAACGCGCCCAGCTTCTGCGCCGGATTGTCGACGCCCTCGACCTCGAGTCCGACATTGGTCAGCGTTTCCAGCACGGTGGGGAGGCTCGCATCCGTGTCCAGATGCTCCTTCAGCCAGCTCAGCGTGAATTTCATGCGCCCACTCCTCCGCTCAGCGTGGGCACGTCCAGCGCCGAGAATCCATAATGCCGCAGCCAGCGCAGATCGCCGTCGAAGAAGGCGCGCAGGTCGTTCATGCCATATTTCAGCATGGCCAGCCGGTCGACGCCGGTGCCGAAGGCGAAGCCCTGCCACTCGTCGGGATCAAGGCCGCATGCCTCGATAACCTTGCGGTGAACCATGCCGCTGCCCAAGACTTCCAGCCAGCCGCCATCCTTGTCATTGCCGCTGCCGCCGATCACCCGCTGACCATTGACCAGCGTATAGCCGACATCGACCTCCACCGATGGTTCGGTGAAGGGGAAGTAGCTGGGGCGCAGGCGCAGGACGATATCGTCGCGCTCGAAGAAGGCTTTGAGGAACGTTTCCAACGTCCATTTCAGATGACCGAGCGTGATACCGCGATCGATCACCAGCCCCTCGATCTGGTGGAACATCGGCGTATGCGTGGCGTCGCTGTCGGAGCGATAGACACGGCCCGGCGCGATGATGCGGATCGGCGGCTTCTGCTCCAGCATCGTGCGGATCTGCACGGGGGACGTATGCGTGCGCAGCAGCATCTTGCGGCCGTCCCGCGCGGTCTCGTCGCCGAAATAGAAAGTGTCGTGCATCGCCCGCGCCGGATGCGTCTCGGGAATGTTGAGCGCGGTGAAATTATGCCAGTCATCCTCGATCTCCGGCCCCGTCGCGACGGAGAAGCCGAGGTCCGCGAAGATTTCCGCCAGCTCGTCCATCACCTGGCTCACCGGATGGACCGAACCCTGCGGGCCGGTGTCGGCGGGCAGGGTCATGTCCAGCCGCTCGTCCGCCAGCCGCGCATCAAGCGCCGCCTGTTCCAGCGCGCCCTTCTTGTCGGCGATGGCGTTGGTGACGGCCTCGCGCAGATCCTGAATGACCGGCCCCTGCGTCTGCCGCTCATCGGGCGACATGCCGCCCAGCGTCTTGAGCAGCGCGGTCACCACGCCCTGCTTGCCGAGTGCGCCCACGCGCAACGCCTCGACCGCGTCCAGCGTATCTGCGGCGGCGATGTCGGCCAGCAGGCCGGATTTCAGTGAAGCTATGTCGGTCATAAGCCTTCGCAATTCCCACTTACTTCGTCATTCCCGCGAAGGCGGGAACCCATCTCCCGGCATATCCGCCGGATCGACGTCAATCCGTTCTCAGGCTCGGCAACGGATCAAATCCGAAAGCAATCGCCAGATCATTCCAGTCTGGATTGGCGGCTTCGATCAGATTGATTTTCCATTGCCTGTTCCATTTCTTGATCCGCTTTTCACGCTGGATTGCACTCTCCATCGTGTCATGCGGTTCGAACCAGACCAGCCGCTTGACGCCGTAGTCGCTGGTGAAGCCTTCGATCAAGCCGTTTCGGTGCTCATAAAGCCGTTTGATGAGGTCGGAAGTCACGCCGGTGTAGAGCGTTCCGTTCCTGTGGCTTGCAAGGATGTAGACGGTGGGCGTCCGCTCTTTCATCAGCGCTCCGGAGATGGGTTCCCGCCTGCGCGGGAATGACGAATAAAGTGCTTCAATGCGTCCGCCCCAGCAGCATCCCGCCAAAACCGATAAACAGCACGCCCGTCACGCGGTTGAACATGCGCTGCCGGTTCTCCGGCTTCAGCCAGTTGGCGAGCTTGCGTCCACCTTGGGCATAGACGGCGTACCAGAAGGATTCGATGACCACGAAGGTCACGACCAATATGGCGAGCTGCGGTGCGAAGGGCATGTCTGCGCTGATGAACTGCGGGAAAAGCGCACCGGCGAAGACGATCAGCTTCGGGTTGCTGAGGCCCGTGAGAAGCCCGCTGCGATAGAGCGCTGCGCCGGAAAGTTCGGGGCGCGCCGTCGCATCGACGTCCGGCGCTTCGACCGGGCTGCGCCATGCCTTGATCCCCAGCCATATGAGGTAAGCGACGCCAGCGTAGCGCAGCGCGTCGAACAGGCGCGGCTCTGCCTTCAGCAGAGCGCCCAGGCCCGCCGCCGACGCGATGAGGCAGAGCAGGATCGCCGACAGACAGCCCGCCATCGTGAACAGGGCGCGGCGGTGGCCGACCTGGATGCTGCGCGTCATCACATGCAGCATGTTGGGGCCGGGCGTCGCGGACACGAAGAACACGGCCATCGCATAGAGCCACCAGGTTTTCATCAGCATGTCGGTAATCCTGTCGGGTCGGTCATCGGGATGGGAGGAAACAAAAAGGGCGCCGGAAGCATCTGCCCCGGCGCCCTTGCTGTCTCGTGTCGCTGGTTGCTTATGCAGCCGCGGGCAGAGCCGCCTTCGCCTGGGCGATGATGGCGCTAAACACCGCGCCTTCGTGCATCGCGATGTCGGCCAAGACCTTCCGGTCCAGATCGACGCCCGCGAGCTTCAGGCCGTGCATGAACTGGCCATAGGTCAGGCCCTCCATGCGGACGGCGGCGTTGATGCGCTGGATCCAGAGAGCCCGGAAGCTGCGCTTCTTAACCTTGCGGTCGCGATAGGCGTATTGGCCGGCCTTTTCGACGGCCTGCCGCGCGATGCGGATCGTGTTCTTGCGACGGCCATAATAACCCTTCGCCTGTTCCAGAATCCGCTTATGCTTCGCCTTGGTGGTCGTGCCACGTTTTACGCGTGCCATAGTCCTCTACTCCTTACTTCAGGCCGTAGGGCGCCCAGAGGCGGACGTGCGCGACGTCGGCCTCGGACAGCACGGATGTGCCACGGTTCTGGCGGATATACTTTGCGTTGTGGCTGATCAGGCGGTGGCGCTTTCCGGCGACACCATGCTTGACCTTGCCGGTGGCGGTGAACTTGAAGCGTTTCTTCACACCGCTCTTGGTCTTGAGCTTGGGCATTTTCGTCTCCTTTGTGCTGACGATTGCGGACAGACGCGGCAGCCCTACTGGCCGGAATGTCCCATCAACCCCAATGGGCAGGACCCACGGGAACGCGCGCCTATACGGGGCAAGTCGCCCAAAAGCAAGGGGCGGAGCGATTCAGACGCCCAAACGTTTGCACCCCATGTCCCAAGCCGATCCCATTGCCGTGGAGCAAGACACGCTCGCGCATCCCGCAGAGGAGGGCACGGGATTTCATGCGCGCATGGGGCAGGCGCGAGAACGTTGGCGGAAGCTTCCGCTCCCGGTGCGAATCACCCTGTGGATCGTCGGCGTCCTCTTCCTGCTGTGGCTGATCCTGTTCGTGACGAAGGGCCGATTTCTCAAGCATCCGTTTGAGCGCATTGTGTCCTCCAACCTGCAACGAGAGGTGAGGGTCGGCGGCGATTTCCAGCTCTATTTCGACCCCATCACCGTAAAATTCCTGGCTGAACGCTTCACCATCTCCAATCCCAAATGGGCGAGCCAGCCGCACCTCTTCCGCGCCGACCGGATCGACACCCGCATTTCGCCCTTCTCCCTCGTCTTCGGCAGCACGCGGCGAATCAAGTGGCTCGACCTGCGCAACGGCGCGGCGGATCTGGAGTGGAGCAAGGACGGCAAGACCAACAGCTGGACGCTAGGCGACCCCAACAAGAAGGGGGAGCCGCTGGACCTGCCCACCGTCCGCCGCGCGATCATTGCCGGCACGACGGTGCGCTATCGCGATCCGCGGATGCTGATGAACGCTGACATCGCCTTCGATACGGTGCGCGCGCAGGACACTCGATTCGCGCAGGATATCCGCTTCACCGGGTCGGGGACGATGCGGGGTAAGCCCTTCACCCTGCGCGGCGGGCTAATCTCGCCCAATGAAACGGTCGTCGGCGGCAAGAACCAGCTTGCGGTCGAGGCGAGAGCGGGCGCGACAGTGCTGGAGGTCAACGGTACCCTTCCCGGCGCGACGGAGATAGAGGGCGCGGATCTCGCCTTGGTCACGCACGGCCCCAATATCCGCCTGCTCTTCGATTTCCTGGGCGTGGCAATCCCTGACACCCGCGCCTATCGCTTCACGTCCGATCTTACCAAGGTCGGCGGCGAATGGCGCTTCACGCATCTCAAAGGCCGTTTCGGCGACAGTGATCTGGCTGGCGGCATGACGATCTCCCTGCCGAACAATCGCCTGCTGCTGAAAGCGAGCCTCGCCACTGATACGCTCGACATCATCGATGTCGGCCCCTTCATCGGCTACAATCCGGATAAGCTGGAGGCGGAAGGCGGTGCCGGGGCGATCGAGATAGTGCAGGGCCGCCCGCGCGTGTTGCCGGACGCCCCTTTGCGGATAGAGGCGATCCGGGCCTTCGATGCCGACTTCAACTATAGCGTGAAGCGGGTGCGGGCGAAGAACTTCCCCATTTCCAATATCGGTCTGGCGGTGAAGCTGGACCATAGCCTCATCACCATGTCCCCGCTGACCTTCGACATGGCCGGCGGCTTCGTGTCGTCGGATATCGAGATCAACGCGCGCGGCGCGCCGGTGCGCACCAAATATGACATCCGCCTGTCGCCCACGCCGATGGGCAAGCTGCTCGGCCGCTGGGGTGTCGAGGAATCGGGCACGACCGGCGTCATGAAGGCGCGGGTGCAGATGACGGGCGAGGGCGATTCGGTGCGCGAATCGCTTGGCACGGCCGACGGCCGCATCGCTGTCGTGCTGCCTGCCGGTACGATGTGGGCGCGCAACATCCAGCTTTCCGAACTCGACATCGGCACCTTCATCACCAAGATGTTCGCGGACAAGCTGAAGAAGCCGGTGGAAATCAATTGCGGCCTCATCGCCTTCACGGTGCGCGACGGCGTTGCGGCCGCCGATCCGATCCTGATTGACACGAAGAAGAATGTGATCGTCGGCCGGGGCGGGTTCAGCTTCAAGAATGAGTCGCTCGACATGGCCGTGCGTGCGGACGGCAAGACGATCAGCCTCTTCTCCGGCCAATCGCCCATCGGCATCGGCGGCTATTTCGCCAAGCCCGGCATCAACCCGATCAGCCCGCAGCTTCTGACGCGCGGCGGCGTGGGCGCTGGCCTCAGCCTTATCGGTACGCCGATCGCGGGCATCCTGGCCTTTGTCGATGTGGGGGATGCAAAGGCGGCGGCCTGCGGCCCAATCCTGTCAGGCGCGGACGCAGTCGCCCAGCGCACCGCCAAGGGCAAACCGCGCGACGATGTCGGCAAAGGCACCACCGCCAAGTCGGAAAACGGCAAGGCGGAAAAGGGCGAGCAGAAGAGTCAGGACAAGAAGTTCCTGGGGATATTCTGAGAGCGGCCTGATGCGCAGACCCCAAATCCGACTATCCAACCTCCGTTCGCTTCGAGCGTAGTCGAGAAGTAGGTGCGCAGGCTTCTCGACTACG
>DASVND010000073.1:0-51985 GCA_036384035.1 Sphingobium sp.
CATATCACCCCTTGCAGGGATAAACCCATTCACATGTCCAGCGACCTCCGGTCGCGCCTCTGGCGCGGGATGGAGCAGCCCGGTAGCTCGTCAGGCTCATAACCTGAAGGTCGCAGGTTCAAATCCTGCTCCCGCAACCACCGAAACCGACATACCGGATACCCCTGACGCGAAAGCGTCGGGGGTTGTGTCGTTTTGGGCGGATTTCTGCCTTTCGAGCCATTCCAGAATGGTGCCGAACTCACCGTGGAGCATCGCGTTAACCTCGCCGCGTTTGGCACCGGGCGTCAGAACGATGCGCTCAATGAGCGCGCGCAGCGCGTCGGCTGCCTCCTGCCGCTCCTGTGGATGCGCCAGAGCTTCTGCAAACCGCTCGACCTTGCGACGATAAATCTCCGAGATGTGCGGATGGATATCCGGTACATCGGCAGGGGCTGCAGCAAGTCGCGCGCGGATGGCATCTTCCTGCGCTTCCAGTTCGAGCAGTTGATCGACGAGCGAGCGCGTTCCCTTGCCTTCCGTCGCGAGCGTCACCAGTTCCTTTATCGCCTTCAGGACCCTGTCGAGTTCAGCCCGGTCCGCGCTATCTGTGGCGCGACGCTGGCGATTGAGGCGATTGGTTTCCTCGACGCAGGTGCGAATGGCTTCGGCAGCTACTTCGGGACTCATTAACCGGTCACGTAGGCCGTCGAGAACACGTGACTCGAGCTTCTCGCGCGCAATGCCATGTCCGTTGGAACAGCTTTTCGTGTCGAGATGGTTCGAACAGACAAACCGCCCCTGCCCGCGAAGGGTATAAGACCCGCCGCAGCAGCCGCAGTAGACAAGGCCGGATAAGAGGCTCTTCGGGCGATGAGTCCGGTTCATCGCATTGTGGGCCGAGCGCGTCGCTTCGATGACGCCGGCATATTGGATCGCGATATCTTCCTGTCGCGCTTTTGCCGCCTGCCAGAGTTCGTCATCCAAAATACGCAGGTCGGGGACCTCTGTGATGATCCATTCCGACTGGGGATTGATACGAGAGACGCGCTTGCCGGTTTGGGGGTTCTTCAAATAGCGCAACCGGTTCCAGACCAGCTTGCCGATGTAGAGTTCATTGTTGAGTAGGCCGGTGCCACGCTTGGCGTGACCGCGGATCGTGGTCGAGGTCCAAAGCTTGCCGGTCGGCGCGGCTATCCCTGCTTCATTGAGGCGGCAGGCAATCGCATGCGGGCTGAGGCCATTGGCAAACTGCCGGAAAACCTGACGTACAATTTCCGCTTCAGCGTCGTTGATGGTGCGCTCGCCGTGAACTGCCTCACCTTCGCTGGAGAAACGACGCACGACATCATAGCCATAACATAGGCCGCCACCCGACTTGCCCTTCTCCACGCGGCCGCGCAGACCGCGATGGGTCTTCTTCGCAAGATCCTTGAGGAAGAGGGCGTTCATCGTGCCCTTGAGGCCGACATGGAGTTCTGAAACCTCGCCCTCCGCCAGAGTGACGATCTTTACGCCGGCGAACTGGAGGTTCTTGTAGAGCGTGGCGACGTCAGCTTGATCCCGCGATACACGATCCAGGGCTTCGGCGAGCAGGATGTCGAAGCGCCCCATCTGGGCATCATGCAGAAGTGACTGGATGCCGGGACGAAGAATAACGCTAGCGCCGGAAATCGCTGCATCCTTGTAGCTGCTTACGATCCGCCAGCCTTCGCGCCCTGCCTGTTCACGGCAAATCAAGAACTGGTCCTCAATGGACGCAGGGCTCTGCTTATCGTCGGAATAGCGGGCGTACAGGGCAACGCGGGTCATTTTCTGTCTCCTGGATAACGAGAAAACGTAACATGACCTTCGCAGGCCTCACAAGTTCCCGTGTTAAGGACCATTTACACAGCGGCAGTGGACGACTGGCAGCGAGCGTTACGCGCGTGATAAGAGTTATTGCGAACAATTCGCAAGTTGCGCTAGAAGGGGTCGCCATGCCGACCAACTCTGTCGCCCTCACGCGCCTTCTGCTGCGCGAAAGGCCGTCCCTGATACGGCTTGCGCAGCGCATCGTCGGGGATGGGCTGGCGGCAGAGGACGTGGCGCAAAGCCTATGGTTTCGCGTCCAGCGGATCGAGGACAATCCGCCGATCATCAACAAGCGAGCCTTCCTCTACCGGCTCGCAGCGAATCTCGCCACCGACCATGCCCGCGCCGATCGTCGCCATAGCGCGCTGTTCGACTTGGGCGAGCTGCCCGAAGACGTGGCTGACGATCAGCCATCAGCCGAGAAGCAGCTGATGGAGCAGGAGCGGCTGCAGCGGTTCGAGGAGGCACTTGAAGAATTGCCGCTGCGCTGCCGTCAGGTGTTCACTCTCCGGCGGATCGACGGTCTTCCGGCGGACGAGGTGGCGAGACGGCTCGGCATCACGCTCAATGCCGTCGCCAAGCATGTCCGAACTGCGGTGCGTCATTGCTATGAGCGGACACAGGGGCTTTCCGATGCGTGACTGACAAATTTCACGCAGGAAAGTCCCGATCCGTCTATTTCAAGCGTCATAGATGATAGAGAGACCGCGCGTTCGGCTTCTGGCCGCACGCGACAAGGGGGAATCACAGGATAGTGTCGGCTGAACAGCCCATCCCGAAGAACATAGCCGACGAGGCTGCTCGCTGGTTCGCCGATCGCGACAGCGGCCTGCTGAGCGACGAGCGTGGGCTCGTCGATTGGCTGGCGGCCGATCCACGTCACGTCCGTGCGTTTGCCGAGATGGAGGCGGTCTGGTCCGAGCTTGGCGGTGTGCGAACGGCGCCCGAAGTGAGGAAATCGCTTACACTGCCACGGCAAAGGCAGCGGCGCCTTTCCTGGCGGCTGCAGGGCCAGAGCACGACCCGGCGCTGGCTTCCGGCCGCCGTGGCGGCGAGCATTGCACTGCTGGCTGTCGGTACGGCGCAGGATTGGCCTACCCGCCTTCGCGCCGATGCGATGGCCGCAACCGGCGAGCGCCGCGCGGTGGCGCTTCCTGATGGTTCGCGCGTGTTGCTCAACACTAGGAGCGCCATTGCCTTCGACTACCGCGCCGATCGGCGCGTGCTCCGTCTGCTAAAGGGCGAGGCATCGTTTACCGTGATGGCCGATCGCACCCGCCCCTTCACCGTGGAGGCGGGCGGCGGCAGCACAACCGCGCTCGGCACGCGGTTTCTGGTGCGCGAGCTTGGCGAGGACACCCGCGTAACCGTCACCGAACATAGCGTGCGTGTTGTCTATCCGCCGGGGCAAGCGGCGCAAACCCGGGTCGTGGAAGGCCAGAGCGTCCTATATGGCCCCGGTCGCGGCCTGGGCACGACCACGCGCACCAACATCGCCGACGCTGAAGCGTGGACGCAGGGCGTATTGGTGTTCGAGAATCGTCCACTCTCGGAGGTCGTCGCGGAGTTGGGGCGCTATCATCCAGGCTATGTCCGCTTGATCGGGGGCGACGTACAAAAACGACGTGTCAGCGGTGTGTTCAGCATCGATGATCCCATCAGCTCGCTCGAAAAATTGCAGAAGTCGCTGGGTTTGCGCTCGGTTCGGATCACCAATCGGCTGATCCTTATATTCTCCTGATTCCAGGGCCTCGAAAAAAGTTCACTTACCATGGTCCCGTTCCGGCGGCCCTGCGCGTCATACAATTGAGAGGTATTCGCATTAGCGAAAATGCGCCTCCTGCTTTTGACGACGGGGAAGATTTTGGTGATTCCGAGTTCCAGATATCACACCAAACGCAATCTGGTGCTGGCGTGGTTGGCGACGACCACGCTTTGCGTGGGGGCCTTTGGCGCGGTCGTTCCTGCCCATGCCCAGGAAGCGGCTAGCTTCGACATCCCATCGGGACCGCTTTCGACCGCGCTCAATCAATTTGCGCGCCAGGCCAAAGTCGAATTGGTCTACGACGCACCGTTAACCGAGAACTCCGCCAGCCCCGGTCTCAAGGGTAGCTATGACACTGCAGAGGCCTTGGCGTTTCTGCTTTCGAAGTCAGGTGTCACCTTCCAACAAACCGGACCGCAGGTATTCACGCTGGCGCGAACGCAGCAAACGGCGACCAATGGCAGCGCGGTAATGCTGGGACCGCTTCAGGTCGAAGGCGATCGCACGGTGCGGGAGAATGAAACCGGAGCTGAGCGCGACGCTCGCCGCAAAGATGAGATCTACGATCGCGACATTTCATCTACTTTTGCGAACCGCGAAGAAGTCGAACGCTACAAGGGCATCAACACGGCCGATGTGCTCAAGGGCATGGTCAATGTATTCAGTGGCGATGCCCGCAATGGCGGCGCGATCGATCCCAGCATTCGCGGCATCCAGGGGCCAGGGCGGGTTCCGGTCATCATTGACGGGACAGAGCAGGCTCTGACGATCTGGCGCGGCTATAATGGCGCGGGCAATCGCAGCTATATCGATCCCAGTCTGATTTCTGGCGTGCAGGTTCTCAAGGGGCCGGTTTCGACGCGGGGCGTCAATGGCTCCACGGGCGGCGCGGTCGTCATCAACACGCTCGACGCTGACGACATTCTGAAGCCGGGCCAGACCTTCGGTCTGGAAGCCAGGCTCGAGGGCGGCAACAATTCGACCAAACCCCGCTTTCCCACCCTGCTGACAGGACAGAATTACCGAACGATAACGGGCTTTCCAGGGTCCTCCGGCGTGTCCGGCACGCCAACCTATCCGTATGGCGATCCGTCATTGAAAGTCAGTCTGAGGACTCCGGACGACAATGAATCCTTCTCTGCCGGGGATCGTGCAATCCGCCTCGCAGCCGCGGGGCGTGTCGGCGACATCGACTTGTTCGGTGCCTACGCCTTTCGCGAACGCGGCAATTATTTCTCGGGTAAGACCAGCGCCGGTTATTACAGCCAAGAAGACCTACCCATCAATTCGGACACGTACGTCCGCAAGCTGGGCTTGAACTATGAGCCCGGCAACGAAGTTCCCAATACGTCGAGTAGGCTGGAATCCTGGCTGCTCAAAGGGACATGGCATATTGCCGATGACCAGTATCTCCAGCTTGGGTTCCGTGACAGCCGCACACGCTTCGGCGAGATCATGCCTTCGCGCATCATGTCCACAGGCAGCGGCTATTTCGGGGACGTTCAATGGCCAGAAAGCAGGGTCCATGCGCAGGCTTATAATGCGGAATACAAATGGCAGCCCGAAAGCCGTTGGATCGACCTGAAGGCCAATTTATGGGCCACGCACACGGTCAGCGACACCTATAGCGCCGGCGGGTTCCCCAATTCTGCGTCAGCCCAGAATCCGATCATCATCGACAGCGCGCTCGCGAACGCGACCAACAATCGATATGGCATCAGCGCCAGCAATCAGTTCAACCTCAGCTCGAACTTCCATGTCCTTCTTGACGGAAGCTGGCAGCATGAAAAGCTTCGTTCGGACGACGAATATTCGACGGCTGTAGCCAATGGCTGGCGCATGCTGCCGCGGGCGGGGCGTCGCGAGGAATATCGCATCAGCCTGAGCGGTGAATGGAAGCCTGTCCGGTTCCTCAAATTCAACGCCGGCCTGACCTATTCCGGCTATCGCGCAGAGGATGGCTTCCTTCCCAAGTTGCTCGAATATAATGGCGGTTCAATCACCCACTCCGTCGTTTCCGACTACAGAACTTCCTATCAAACCTCCGAGTTTGGCATGGCGGCGTATGAGGCGTATCAGCGCACCCGCAACCTGCGCGACGTTGTTTTACAACGACTTTTGGCAGCATACGCCACCAATCCCACGCCATTTACGATTCCGCATACCGGGCTGTGGGAACCCGATGCTGACGGCAACTATCACCGTGCGGACAATCCCTGCTTGAACGGGTCGCTTGCGACACTCTCCAACTATGTTGCGGGTTCGTGCGTCGCGAGCGCCAACACTCAAACTGTCAGTACAACCCAAGCCAAACGCAAATCCGGCAACGCCTGGGCGCCGACGGCTTCGGCAACGCTCTACCTGAGCGACAGCAGCCGCGCCTATCTGCGTTATGCGCAGGCAGTGCGCTTTCCGAGCATGTTCGAAAGCACGGTCGGGTTTTCCGCGTCCATCAATCCCTTGGCGGATCTGAAACCCGAGCGGATCCACTCCTGGGAAGCTGCCTATATCCAGGACCTGAGGCCGCTCCTGGGCCTCCATGGCGAGGACCAGCACGCCGACATCAAGCTCACCTGGTATCACAACACCACGCACAATGTGATCGAGCGCGATACGCATCTCATGTTCAGCAATCTGGACAAACAGGTCATCGCCGGGTTCGAGCTTCAGGCCCGCTTCGATAATGGTCGGTTCTTCACCGAACTCAGCGCCGGCCATATGACTACCAACAAGGTCTGCGACGAGAGCGCGGCCGCGACCCTGGATCCTACCTTCGGTCGGGCCCCCGATTGCGTCAAATATGGCTTTATTGCCGGCTTCCTCCTGACCCAGGCCATGCCGGAGGATACGGTCAACTGGTCTGTAGGAGGACGCTTCCTCGACAAACGCCTCGAACTGGGTGGCAGGCTCACCTGGTATAGCGGCTATGACAATCCTCAGCTCGCTCTGTTCACGGATTATGTGAATGGTTGCATCGGCCCGTGCGCGTTGAACATTCCCTATACCTGGGGCGAGATCGTCACTGTTGATGCCTACGCGCGATTCCGGATCACCGAGCGGTTCACCGCCGAACTGGTCGGGACCAACCTCAACGACCGCTATTATCTGGACCCCCTTTCACGCTCGATGCTGCCCGCCCCGGGGCGGACAGTGCGACTGAGCCTGACTGGGAGGTTCTGACCCGAGATTCAGGGCCGCCACCGCATCCACCATCTGAACAATCGGGATGAAGGCGGCGACCCTGGATGAAGGCACCTGAAAAATCAGGTGCTCCAATCGTAGGAGTGAATAAGATGAAGTTCATCAATTTGAAAGCAGCCGTCGTCGTTCTGGCGCTCTCGACGGCCCTTGCCGGAACCGCACAGGCGCAAGTCGTGGGAGACTCAAGCAACTGGAGCAACGTCGATATCGGCGCAAGCACCGTGAACGGCGGTCCTCATGTCGCGGGCAGGGTCGGGATTGGCGTTCCCAACACCGGCCTTTCGACGCGCATCGACTTCCAGGGGCTCCAGGGCATCCTGGGTACAGACGGAAACGGTGTCACCACTTTCATCAACACCACGGCTGCAGAAACCGACCATAGCCAATATGGCCGTTTCGACTTCGCCAAAGTCGGCTCCTATGATGTCTATTTCGGCGAATGGTCGCAGACGGGCAACGTCACCGGTAGCACCCACTCCGTCTATTATGGCGGCACGGGCGCCACTGCGGACGCCAATGTCCCGCTCAGCGGCACCGCCAACTACACCGTCAAGGGCATCAACAACTATGCCGGAACCAGCACCCCGCTGACCGGCACGTTCGCCGCCGATTTCGGTGCCGGCACCGTAACCGGCTCGATCCAGAATGCTGCCCTTAGGGTCGACATCGGTACGGCTGATATCATCGGCTCCACGATCGACGGTGTCGGCACTGCTACCGCATCCAACCCAACCACAAGTGCCACGCTGGCGTCGGGCGGTAATGTGAGCGGTCAGTTCTTCGGATCAGCGGCTCAGGCTCTGGCCGGCATCGCGACCTTCGGTAGCAGCCGTCAGTATGACACTGCGTTCGGCGGCACGCAGTAATCGCGCGTGCGCGAATGACGGGCCGGGGCCGGTGTAAACCGGCCCCGGCTTCCTGCTCTTCCGAAGCGTCGACGCATGTTCGAGCCGATACCAGACATATGCACTTGCACCATATCCCTCTGAAATGCTGCTTGCGCGCGAGTCTCGCCGCGCTCCTGACCGCTGGCTCGGCATGCATTGCCTTGCCTGTTATGGCGCAGAACGTAACCGATCAGGACACGCGCCTTCGCCTCGATCAGCAAATAGAGGGGCAGAAGCGCAAGGCAGAAAAAGAGCTTCTCGAAAACGCCGACGCACTGGATGGGCCGCCGACATCGCTTGAGATCGACGGCAAGACCTACGCGGTCGGCGACAATGTCGATGAGATGGGCAAGGCTCTCTATATCGCGGTCGGGCGAAAGCAGTGGCGCGACGTGCGTCGCTTTCTCGCTGCTTACGGGCGCTATCCAGACCGTGATCCGATGTTGGTCCTTTTTGCGAGAGGCGCGCTCGCCCGCCAGGACGGAAAACTGGAAGCCTCCGAACGAAACTATCGCGAACTCGCGGCGCTCAACGCGGATTTCATTCCCGGGCAGCTCGAACTGGCGCGCGTACTCTTCGAGAACCGGAAGGATCGCGAGGCTCGACGCGCATTCGAGAACGTGCGGCAAATGCTCGTCGCGCAGGGCGATGAGACGCATGGAGTCTTAGCCACCGTGGACGCCTTTCTCGCCGCTCTGAAACGGCGGCGGGGCTGGCAGGGGACGGTCACCCTCGGTCCGGGCTATAGCACCAACCTCAACCAGTCCTCCGCCAGTTATACCTGCCTGTTGGCGATGACGGATGGGACTTGCCTGTTCGAGCGAAAGGTTCCCGACCCGATCAAGGCGATGGGCATCAATTTCGAGGCGACACTGGGCCGCAGCCTGCCGCTGGCAGACCACCATACCATTCGCATCACGGCGCTGCTTTTTGGCGACATATATCCGGGCGAGCGGGACTATTCGCAGGCGACGCTGATCACGCGGCTCGGTTATCAATATCAGTCGGCCCGCGACACTTTCTCGCTTTCGCCATCCTTTGATGCGGGTACGTTCGGTTCGTCCGTTCTTTATGATGCCTGGGGCGCCAACGCGGAATGGCAGCACACACTGGCGCCCAATATGCTGTTCCGCATCGAGGCCAATTACCGCGACTATCGCTATCGCCAGCAGTCTTTCCTCTCCCAAAATGGTCCCCTTGCCGATGTCAGCCTGACGGCCTTCTATGTGCCATCGCCGAGCTGGACTGTGTTTGGCGGTCCGGATTTTGCCGCGAAGGATACGCCAGCCACCGTCGATGCCTATCGGCAATGGGGTGGCCGCCTTGGGATCAACAAGACTTTCGGCAAGAGCGTGAGCTTGCTCATGATCGGCTCCTACCGCCGCCGCGACAACCGCTCCTATAGCGAAGTCTTTGCTGCCAAGCGGAGCGACGACCAGTATAATGCCACCGCGATCGCGCGCTTCCCAGCGCTCAAATTCGTAGGGCTGACACCTGAGGTCGTGGTGCAGCACACGCGGGTCGAGAGCAATATCGATTGGCTCTATTCCTACAAGCGCACGACCGCCAGCGTGAGGCTGAGCCAGGTCTTCTAGAAACCCACAATGCTTCGCGATTTTTCCATTGAACAGCAGGGAGATTACCATGACCACCACGATCACTGAACCCTTGATCGAGAGCCGCGCCAAGCGGCTCAAGGCGCTGACCAGCGATCTTCATGAGGGTGTCGATCGTTCGATCATGTCGGCGGCATCATTCGCCAGCATTGAGCGGTACAAGCAATTCCTGGCGATCCAGTTTCTCTTTCACCGCGACGTGGCGGCCCTCTATGGGGCACCGCGCCTCCAGGCAGCCTTTCCGGACCTCGCGCAGCGCTACCGATTGCCGCTCGTCGTCGCCGACATGGAGGACCTCGGCGTCACAGCACCGGACGGGGGGTCACCCGTGTTCGTCCCCGGCGTTGAGCTCGACCTGGGGACCGCGCTGGGCTGGCTCTATGTCGCCGAGGGTTCCAACATGGGTGCAGCCCTGCTGCGCAAGGAAGCGCAAAAGCTCGGCTTGACCGATGATCTCGGTGCGCGCCATCTTGCGCCGGCACCGCAAGGCCCCGCACCGCACTGGCGCGCCTTCATCGCCGCCCTCGATGCCGTCTTGCTTGCCGATGATGAGGAAAAGCGGGCCCAGGACGGCGCGCGCGACGCCTTTGCGCGGGTTCAAGCCCATGTCGATGCGCGTCTTGGCTGAAGCACCGCATGCCGATCTTCTGCGGCGGGGGCGAGCCGCCCGTGCCGGGTGGCTCGTGCTTGGCGTGATGCTGGTGGCGATCGGCTTCGTGGGCATCTTCGTGCCGCTGCTGCCGACGACCGACTTCCTGCTGCTGGCGCTGCCCTGCTTCGCGCGGTCCTCGCCTCGGCTCGAGGCATGGTTGCTGGATCATCCCCGCTACGGCCCGAGCTTGCGCGCTTGGCGAACACAGCGAGCGGTGCCGCGCCGTGCCAAGGTCGCTGCATGCATCGGCATGGGGGTGGGGTTCGGGCTGTTCTGGTTTCACGTCAGGCCCGGCCCGCCCCTTTGGGGCGCAGTCGCCGCGTTCATGATGTTCTGGGCAATATGGATCGTTCGGCGCCCTGAGCCGGGAGCATCACAATGAAGCCAGGAGGCTATCGCACGGCCCAGCTCGCTGCTGCGAATGATGAGGCAGGTCTCTTCACAGGCCACGATGTGCCCCGAGCCCATTATCCCGACGGTCCGTCACAGCGGGAAGCCGTGCCAGCTCCACCTAAGGCAAATCCGCAGGCCGACGACGTGCCGCGCGGCTATAGCCGTTATTGTGATCAGCCGATGGATTGGCGAACCCGCCTTGCCGGGTTCGGGGGGACGGCATCGATTTTCGGCATCGTGCTGGCCGCGACCCTGTTCACATGGAAGGTGGTGCATCCCCCTGTCGCTTTGACTTCGCAGCCGCTGACGGTCGTGAACCTCGCGCCGCTGGCCGCCCCTCCTGAGCCTGTCCGTGAGGTGGCCCCCGGCCCCGAGCAGGTAGAAAGGCAGGAAGCGAAACCCGAGCCGAAGCGGGAAGTGCTACCCGTTCCCCTCATCCAGCTCCCCACGACTTCATCGGTCAACGCGGACATGCAAAAGCCAGTCGAAATTGTCGACCCGGGTCCTCCCGTGCCCGAGACCACCGCACCGAAAAACATGGCCGCGCCATCGGTCAACCGGCTTGCCAGCGATGCGAAGCAAAATTGGGAAGGTGTGATCCTTGCCCATCTTGAGCGGTTCCGTCGATATCCGGCCCGCGCTCGCGCTGCCCGCCAGCAAGGCATCACCTATGTTCGGTTCAAGATGAATCGCGCCGGCATGGTGCTGTCCTCGACCATCGTGCAGAAATCCGGCTCATTCGACCTCGACCAGGCGGCGCTCGATACGCTTCAGCGCGCCCAGCCGCTGCCGGCGATACCTGCCGATCGGCCTGATGTTGTCGAACTTACCATTCCAGTAGAATTCAAATTGCGCTGACCATCGGGATGCACCTGCCTCTGGCAAAGCAAGCAGATTATGCGTCTAGCGCCTGATCGTCGGAGATGGTTGAAGCTCCACCCAACGACGGAGCGTCGGGATGATCCGCCGCGCCTTCACCGGATAATCAACCGCCTCTTGAGATGGCAGATGCCGCGCAGCGCTTTTGAGTGCCTCGAATGAGGGAGGGAAGGCAGGGTCAGCGCTGGCAAAAACAACGCGATTGCCCCGCCGCTCCGCTGGAATGGCGATCGCCCGTCCATCGAAACTCCCGGCGATACGGCGAACAAGCGTGGCGAAGGCCCTGGAATTGTCGCAGAGGTTGGCGACCAGCAGGCCGCCGGAACCGAGGTGCGCCCGGCAGCTATCATAAAAGCCCTGTTCGCTCAGGGATCGAGGAAGCCCTTTGCTGTCGAATCCATCGATAAGGAGAACATCGGGTTTAGTGGCTGCGGTGGCCAGATAATCGACGCCATCGGCGCATATCACGCGAAACCGATGGTCGTCCGGCGGGATATGGAATTTCTCCCGCAAGGCGATAACCTCCGGATCAATTTCCACCACCGTGATATCGCAGTCCGGCAAGCAGCGGTAGCAGGCTTTGGCCAATGATCCGCCGCCCAGCCCGATCATTTCTATACGCCTTGGCTCGGGCCGGAACAGCCTGAAGCCCATCATCATGCGCGTATAGTCGAACAGGAGGTGATCGGGATCGCTGACACGCATGGCGCTCTGAATAGTCGACCAGCCGAACAGCAGTGAAAGCACATCGCCAAATCTGAACAGCATTGGTCCGGCCGGGCCGAATGGAGCATCGAGCGTGACCGGGATATCCCTGCCGCTGCCGTATCGACCTTGAAGAGATGAGCCAGGCCCGGGACGTTCGAGGCGCAAGCCGAAGACCAAGTCATGCAGCAGATCGAGATCGATGTCCGCCGAGCGAGATGGCCCATCGGTCATTTGCGGTGCTGCGCCATCGAAGCCGCAAGCGGGACGCTGCGATGATGAAGCCAGGAAGCCAGCAGGAATGCCGCGCCAGCGGCGGCCCAGATCGCAAAATGTCCGATAAGGCGATAGCTCACGGCACCCAGGACGGCGCCCGTCACCAGGCCAAGCCAGAGCGACAGATAGGGCAGCCATCCGAAGCGGTCACCGCCCATAAGCGCGGAGAGCAAGCGCTGCCCGAATTTAACCAGCGTCCCGGTCATATAGGTGAGACCGATCTGCACCTCGCCATCGCGCTCGAAGAGCGCGTTTTCCGCTCCCATCGCCATGGCCAGGGCGGCGGCAGCCGCCCAGCTAGCACCAAGGATAGCAAGGAGCGCCGCGACCGTGAGCATGGCCGCTATGAGATACATGAGCGCGCTGTGCCTGGATCGCTCGATGACACGGCCGCACAGAGAACCGAGCATGACCCCGATCACGAACGATGCGATCAATCCGGCCGCGGTGGCGGCATCTGAAAAATGCGTGCTCAATCCGACCGCAAGCCGCGTGGAATTGCCGCTCATGAACGATACGAAGAAGCCGCCGAGATAGAGGAACCCCAACGCATCGACATATCCTGCAAGCGCGGCGAAGCACGCTGCCAGACCCCATATCTTCCGATCGTATCGGTTCATCCATCACTTTCTTGCAAAGGCGCCACGCCATTGCTGGCAGTGGACAGATCCCTGTCCCACCGTGCCATTTCCCGAAGGTTCAAGGCTTCCACTCGGATCAGACGCACCGCATCCTCGGCCGCGAGCGACCGATTGGCCAGGCCCTGCCGAACGAAATCCTTCAGCATCATATTCTGAAGCAGGAGAAATCCCCTAAAACGCTGTCGCAGTGTCATGGCGTCTCCCGGTCATATGGGCGGTCCAGGGTATCAAGGCACGCCATCAGCATCGCCAACAACGCCTCTTCGGCCCGTTCGCGTTGCAAGGAATCGGCCGAGGCCAGATCGGTTCGCAGCCACTGAGGCAAGCGCTGGAGCAGGCGATGAATGGCTTCGCTGTCGGCCGCTGAGTTCGTGGCAGAAGCCGCTACACCGGTCCGCCCCTTCGAATCGCAACTTCTACTCAACGCCACCTCTGCATCAAAAAATCACCTTTAGCACTTATATCGTCTATCTGTAACCTTGAAATCTGATATCTTAAACATCATAAGAGCACATGATTACGTCACAACAGATGCGGGCGGCGCGGGCCCTGCTTGGGATCGACCAGAAGGCGTTGGCCGCGCTGGCAGGCGTATCACTGCCGACGATCCAGCGTATGGAAGCGTCCGACGGACAGGTACGCGGTGTCGTGGACACTCTCGTCAGGGTTGTTTCCGCTTTGGAGCGGGGCGGCATCGAACTTATCGGGGACGAGGCGCCCAGTCAGGGCAAGGGGCGCGGCGTGCGCCTGCGGGACGTCGCCTCTTCCGCGACCAGGATTGGCAAGGATAAGAGCGAATGATGCAAGACAGTGACGATTACATCTATGACGAGGCTAGCGGCGAATGGATGAGCGCCGCCGATCTGGCACACCGGAACGCGCAGGCCGGTGGGATCGAGGTGCGCGACGCCGTCGGCAACCCGCTGGTGGATGGAGACAGTGTTACTCTTGTCAAGGATCTGATCGTGAAGGGCGCCAATCAGACGTTGAAACGCGGTACGGTCATCAAATCGATCCGCCTGACCGGCGATCCGCAAGAGATTGATTGTCGATATGATGGCATCAAGGGTCTGGTGCTGCGCGCCGAATTTGTGCGCAAGCGCTGAATCCTGGCATTGGCATCAAACGCCATAGGGCCAGTCATAGGTAGTCCGCCGACATCGGGCATCAAACTCAGGAGGTCATATGAGCGACATCGCCGCACGTGTTATCAAAATCGTGATCGAACATATGGGGGTCTACCCCGACAAGGTGACGCCCGAGGCCAGTTTTCTAGATGACCTCGGAGGCGACAGCCTTGATGTCGGTACGCCTCCGGTGAGGCTTGCTCTTACCCACAAGTGCCTGCAGGGGGCCTCGAGATGCGAGCTCCCTCAACGAGATCGGCGAGTCGCGTCATTCCTCTCCATATGACGGTCGTGCCGGGTGGGGGGTCAGACGCGCGGTCAAGGTAGCCTCCGAGCCTTGCGACGGCTCTGACATAGAATGCGAGGTTGCGGGATGGGGCGCGTCTCAACTTTGGCGTCGAGCTATCGAGAAGGCTGCGCTCCGTTTCGGTGAAGACGGCAGCAGGCGTGGCCTCTGGAGCCTCACGAGCCAGCATCGTCAGCCACGACACGCGCCAGGCAACGACGCAGCACAAGGCGATACAATTGGCTAAGCGGTTGACCGTAGTCAGGCGAAGTTCTTCGATCCGGCACCCGGTTTTCAGGGTCCGGAAGAATGTCTCGATCTTCCAGCGCTTGGAGTACCAGCCAAGCTTATGCACGGCATCGGCGTGGTTTTTGACAGGCAAATTAGTAATAAGATTCCAGTTAATCTGTTCGCGATCTTCCGGCGGATTGAGTTCTTCGGCATGAATGACCTGAAGCTCTTGATTTATGTATCTCTTCTGTTTTCCGATTGGAGGCCGGACCATCATTGTCGCATATCGTATCGATAGCACTGCCCGCTGCTCCTTGCCTTTCGCATTGCGGAATTGGATTTCATGGGTCCCGCTGCACGGCGTCCTTTCCATAACTTGGGCGATGGTCGTCTTGCCATCTTGCGCCAGGCGGTCGACGCAGCTGCGGACGAGGAATTTGGTACCGAGCTCTTCAGCCAAGCAATAAAGCTCGTAAATGTCGCTTTCCCGGTCTCCGATATGTACACATCGCCCCGGCTCTCCAGCCAATTCGGTAGACCGGCGTAAATTATCAAGCCAACGGATACTTTCCTTTTGGTCGATGGGAATTCGGGTCAAATTGACCCTGCGCTTGAGCTCTGCAGTTCCCTTGAACTTGGAACGTGACCAGAATTTCGCGGCTGTGAGACCCAACGGCAGTCCCTCTGGCGTAATCGCAAGGCTGACATGCATCAAAAGCCCGCAGATCGTGAACTTCTGGAACCGACCATCCTTCAACTTGCGACCAGTCGAGCTCTTCGTAAATCCGATCTTATCCGGATCCGCGCGCTTGAAATTGAATTCGGTGGTGTCCTGCAAGATGAGGACAGGACCTTCGGTTGCCTGAATGCGCAACGCGGATGCTGCAAAATGCCCCTCCAGGATTTTGTCTTCGCTCACGTTCTCGTTCGAGAAGAAGCGGTAGGCCGCCTTAGTATTCGACCAGTCCTGAAAAGCCGTTGGCAGAGATTGCCCAGGGCGCTCTTCAAGTGCTTCAAGCATCGCTCCAAGTCGTCGGTTCAGCCGCGCGTCACCCAAATTGGTCTCGGCCGTTTCCTTGTACACCCAGCTATGTTCCATCCCGGCACCTCACTATCCGAAGGTGCCGGGGAATGAATCATGGGTGATTCCCGCCAGGCAATGGGCGCGCGGCAGGCCGAATCAAGCGCGCGACCACTTGTGGGTAAGAGCAAGCTTCACCGGATGCATACTGATGTCGTGGAACTGGTGATGGCGCTCGAAGATGAGTTCGGCATTACGATTCCGGACGCGGACGTCGAGAAGATCGGCACAGTGCAGGATGCCATTCACTATGTCGAAGCGGTCAAGCCCGGCTGAAATGCGACAATGTTGATGCGCAATTGATGCGTATATCGAAGCCCATGTGAAGGGCTGGCAGGAACGTTAAATCCCAAGACTTAGCTAATGATGCCTGGTCGCTGCGAGTTGTGGCGACGCGATTCTGGAGCTGGCTTTGTGCCATGTCTCAGGACGCTGCGGGACTTGACGGCAGCGGTAGGCACGCACGCAAATCCAGGATACGCCGGGTTTTCTGGATGGTCGCATGGACGGCAGCGCCTGTGACTCCAAAACGCTTGCCGATTTCAGCTCCGCTCAGGCCTTCCTCATCGTTAAGCCGCAGCATCGTCTCGCCGATTGCAAATCTCTCCGAACGCTTCGTTGCAGCCTGATTGATCCTCTCCAGATAACGGGGGAGCAAAGACCCCAAAAGATCGAGTGCCGGCGGCTCCGGTTTGCCTGTCCACCGATCGTGGAATCGCCAGCCATAACGATCCATCACGGCCGCGACCTCGCAGTAACAGGCAAAGCCCAGGTTAGGCAGGCGAAACAGAGACCGCCGCTCGCAACGGGACAAATCGCTCAGCTGCATCTTTTCGATCGGAACCCCGGCCACGGTCGATGTGGGGTCGGTTTCCCTGTCCAACTGGCCCAGGCAGTTGCGTGTGCGGGAGGAAATGACGTGCCAGGCTTCAAGCGCCAGAATGGACACATTTGCTGTTGGCACAATCAATCTGGGTTTGGCCTGAAACATCCTGGACAACCATCTCCAAAACTCATTTCACCTGGGATAATATCAGTTCTGCATCATCCCGGCGAGATGCTGCGTCTGCAAAACCAATGGTGATTGCCAATACCCAAGCTGGGCAGTAAAGCAGCGTATTCCTTGCCATGTCGTCCGAGCTGGGCGATAAAGACTGGGGCGGCAGACGCCTCGCGGATCGCGAGAATGAGACTTGAGCGCAGCCAACTTTTACAATGAACGCGCTGCTGCTGAACGCTTCGCGGCTGAAAAGGAAATATTGCCGCAACGCCGCCAACAGCGCGCGCGTTCTGCCGAGCGTTGGGAAGAAATGGCTCGGTCCGCTCAAGAAACGGAACGCCGTACCGCGATCAACGAAGCCGATAAGCGGGCCAAGACGGCGTCATGACCAGCAAGGCGGAATCACTCCCAGATCGCTAATGTGGCTTGCCCGCTGGGTTTCGCGCAGGTGAGGGGCGCCTGACGGGCATCAGCGGAGCGCTATCAAGTGTTGGCGCTGAACACACTCTCCAGCATCGTTCTGGACGCAGTGCACAAACCGCCGGCAGAATATGGTCTGCGAACGGCTATTTGCGCTGTTGGCCGCCATTTACAGATCGAGAAACATAGCGCTGTCCCCAGTGGACCCGTTTGCGACCACTGGAGACGTCGCAAGTTCGGACACCCCGACCTGTCAGGGCTTCATTCGCTCCTAGACGGTGCCGCGGTCATCTAAGGTACGCCGAACCGGGCAGTTCGATATCGAACTGTATGACAACGCAAGGCCGCAGACATCAACTCCATTCCCAACCTGCAGCGGCCCTGCAGATCTGGAGAGGAAGCCCGGAAGGACGCGTCGATTACATCGAGATGTTTTGCAGCCCTGTTCGCAAGCGCGGCAGGAAAGAAGGCGATCCCCATTTGAGTTCGAATAATCGCCGATTTCGAGAGCGGAAGGCGTCGATAGGCTCAACGCTATTCACAATTCTTGTCGGCTGAGGCGCAGGGCATTCAGCACGACCGTGAAGGAAGACGCTGCCATTGCCGCGCCGGCGATCATCGGCGAGAGCAAAACACCGGCCATGGGATAGAGGATGCCTGCAGCTACCGGCACACCGATGCCGTTGAACAGGAAGGAGAAGAACAGGTTCTGGCGTATATTCGCCATGGTGGCGCGTGCAAGTCGACGGGCGCGAACCATGGCCGACAGATCGCCATTGGTCAGGGTCAGGCCGGCGCTCTCGATGGCGACGTCGGTACCCGTGCCCATGGCGACCCCCACATCGGCGGCGGCGAGGGCAGGCGCATCGTTGATGCCGTCGCCCGCCATGGCCACACGGGCGCCCTTCGCCTTGAGTTCCGCAATGATGCGCGCCTTGTCTTCAGGTTTGAGATCTGCATGTACCTCGTCGATGCCGCCGATCGCTTTCGCGACGGATTCCGCGGTTCCTTTGCCGTCTCCCGTCAGCATGACAATTTTGAGGCCTTCCGCGTGAAGCGCAGCGATCGCCTCGGGGGCAGATGCCTTTATGGGATCGGCGACAACGAGGAATCCGGCGCACCGGCCCTCAACCGCAACGAGCATCACTCCGACACCCTCCGCGCGCCACCGCTCGGCCTGTTCATCAAGGGATGACGGATCGGCGCCGACTTTGCGCATCTGATCGGCATTGCCAACGGCTACTGCACGACCGTCGACATTTCCGGTAATACCAAGGCCGGTATGCGCCTCGAACGCGCTCACGGTGCCGAGCGACAAGGCACGCTCCTTTGCGGCGTCGACCACGGCGAGCGCCAATGGATGCTCCGAGTTCGTCTCGACGGCTGCGGCAAGGGCCAGCAGATCATCCTCGGAGAAACCCTCCATAGGGCTTACCGCGACCAGCTTCGGTTTGCCCTCGGTCAACGTGCCGGTCTTGTCGATCACAAGGGTATCGACCCTGCCGAGCGCTTGCAGGGCTTCGGCATTCTTGACCAGCACGCCGGCCTGCGCCCCGCGACCCGTTCCAACCATGATCGACATGGGTGTCGCGAGGCCAAGCGCACAGGGGCAGGCGATGATGAGCACGGCAATCGCATTGAGCAGCGCATGACCCAGTCGAGGTTCGGGACCAACGAACAACCAGCTCGCGAACGTCGCGATCGCAATAAGGACCACGAGTGGCACGAACCAACCGGCGATGCGGTCGGCGACGGCCTGGATGGGTGCGCGGCTGCGCTGAGCTTCGGATACCATCGCGACGATGCGCGCGAGCATGGTTTCGGAGCCGACCGCCCGCGCCTCCATCACCAAACTGCCATTGCCGTTGACCGTGCCGCCAGTAACGCTCGATCCGGATGTCTTTAGAACCGGCGCGGGCTCACCCGTGAGCATCGATTCGTCGACCGAGGATTGACCTTCCAACACTGTTCCGTCGACAGGTATTGCCTCACCTGGGCGGATGCGAAGCCGGTCCCCTCTCGCAACCTTGGACAAAGGAACCTCGTCGTCGCTACCGTCGGCCTGCATCCTGCGCGCGGTCTTGGGGGCAAGGTTAAGGAGAGCGCGAATGGCCCGGCCGGTTGCGGCGCGTGCGCGAAGTTCAAGCACCTGACCGAGAAGGACGAGGGCGACCACAACGCCCGCAGCTTCGTAATAGACCGGGATCATGCCGCCATGCTGATGCAAAGCGGCGGGGAACAGGCCTGGCGCAACTGTCGCCGCGAGGCTGTAGAGGAATGCCACACCGACACCGAGCGAGATCAGCGTGAACATGTTGGTATGGCGGCTTTTAAGCGATGCCCAGCCCCGCTCGAAAAAGGGCCAGCCCGCCCACAAAACGATCGGGGCACAAAGGACAAGCTGTATCCACGGCGACCAGGAGGGAGGGACGAGATTCAAACCCAACATCTCGCCTCCCATCGACAGGATGAGAAGCGGCACAGCGAGAGCGCCCGCGACCCAGAGCCGGTGCGTGAAGTCGACCAGTTCGGGGTTGGGCGCATCGTCGAGCGTCGGTGCCTCGGGTTCCAGTGCCATGCCGCAGATCGGGCAACTGCCCGGTACGGGCTGCCGGATCTGCGGATGCATCGGGCAAGTCCAGATCGATCCCTCGAGCGAAGGCGGCGCGATATCCTCCATAACCGAGTTCAGATATTTGCCCGGATCGCTGAGGAATTTCTGCCGGCAGCCGGCCGAACAGAAGTGATATGATTGCCCGTCATGTTCAGCGTGTTGTGACGTCTTCGCCGGATCGACGGCCATGCCGCAAACCGGATCACGCCCGTGCCGCGCCGCTTCGTCTTCCTGGTGACCATGCCGCATCGCGGTGCCAATTCCGGGTTCAGCCATCGAATAACTCCGCGAGGATCAGGAACGTCTCCCTCGGCGCCAGATGGTGGCGCAGGCTGCGATCAGCCTGATGGCTTATGATCGCAGTCTGCCTCACACGTCCTGCACCAGATGAAATTCCTGCAGTAATTGTCCGATCTCTGTGCCTTCCAGTTTTTTCATCAGCAGCTTGCGCAGGAAGGCCGGGCCGGGAAGATCAATTCCCTTGCCGTCCCGCAGCGGCCCGATCGCGGCAAGGAGTGTCCGGATATCGTAGGTGGAGTTGAACACTTCCGGCACGCCACGTTCGACATTCATCAACGTATAAACTGCCTCCATCGGGGTCCTCACCGAATATTCCGTCGTGAAGATGCAGTCGCGCTGCTTCGATTCGGCAAACTGGCCGATGAAGGCGAAGTTGACCGCGCCTTCAGGCACGACGTCCGGTCGGTCGGCCGCCTGGCGCGGCATGAAGAAGGCGGTAATGTAGGGCATCATCGTTGGAACGGTGCTGGCGCCCGTCGCGGCCAGTTCCGGGATGTCCTCGACAGGCACGCCGAGATGGTACAGCCATTCCTGGGTGATCTCCTCACCGGTGCAGTCCTGCATCGGCTTCTTCACATAGTCACCCGGCTCGTCGACGAAGAGCGCATAGAACCAGGCGATCATCTGATCCTTGGGCTGTTTCTTGAAATGCGGCTGCCGGTGGACCGTCCAGCTTAGAAGCCATGACGAGTCCTTCACGGTCACGATACCGGCAGAGACGACCTTGCCTGTGAATGGATTCCGTTTGGTGATCTTCTCGATATAGGCCGGAATGCGGGTGTCGAGCGCGGTAATCGATGCCGAGGCCCATTTCGTTTCCGGGATATGGGCCCCGAACACATCAGGACGGCCGAACGCCGGGTCCTTGGCAGCGATGCGGCGCCACAGGTCCCAGGCCGGCGCCGGTCCCTCGTTCAGCTTCGCCGGCGTCTTGTGATCGCCATTGTCGGAATTCTCGGTCAGCGAACCGATGGTGATGAAGACGAGATCGTCGGTACCCAAATCTACGCCGCCCTCCACACCCTTCTCTTTCCAGTGGATGCGGGTCGCCTGCTTGCGATCAGCCTTGATGTCGAAATCGACATCGATGACCTCGACGCCATAGCGGAACTTGACACCATGCTCGGTCAGCCACTTCACCAGCGGCAGCACCATCGATTCATATTGGTTGTAGCGATTGAAATTTAGCGAGGAGAAGTCGGCCAGACTGCCGATGTGGTGAATGAAGCGGTGCAGGTAGAGCTTCATCTCGAGCGCCGAATGCCATTCCTCGAACGCGAACATTGTTCGCCAGTAGAGCCAGAAATTGCTCTTCAGGAAGTCCTCGCCGAACACCTCGTTGATGCGCTTTTTCTCCATCTCCTCGAGGGTCGCCAGGAAGACGGAGAGCAGATCTTTCTGGGCCTTGTCGTTCAGCGTCAGCAGCGCTTTGTCGGGCACGTCCTTGCCCTGGTTCTGCGTCGTGCGCTGAAGCGAGAAATTGGGGTCGTCCTTGTTGAGCCGATAGAATTCGTCGAGGACGCTGGCGTCCTCGATCTCCAGGGACGGAATCGAACGATAGAGATCCCAGAGGCACTCGAAATGCTCCTCCATCTCACGGCCACCGCGGATGACGAATCCCTTGTCCGGCACATCGAGGCCGTCGAGGGCGCCGCCGGGGATCTCCAGCTCTTCTAGAATGGTGATGCGCTCGCCGATGACGCCCCCGTCCCGGATCAGGAAGGCGGCCGCCGCCAGTCCAGCCAGACCCGAACCGACAATCCATGCGGTCTTCCTGTCCGCCCCTTCCGGTTTGCGGGGACGCACGAACGCTTCGTAATTTCCGCTGCTATAATGCATGGTAGAGCATTCCTTCTCATCTATGTCCGCTGGGCTTTGTCCGGGTTTTGATGATGGTTGCAGGACGACGGCAAAGCACGCTCATCTGAAGTACGGTGTTGCGTCTGAAGCCCGCCATTGCGCTGTCCCTGTCGGCATTCCGCGAAGACGTGAACGATCGACATCAGCAAGTCCGGTCGTTAGGGACTGGAGCCGCCGCGAGAAGAGACTGCAGAAACAGGCTGATCGTCGCGGCGATGCGCGGCGGACATTTCGCGCTTTCCTGCACCGCCAGCCCGTTGGACAGGGCCATCAGGCCTGCGGCCAACTGTGCGGGATCGACCGGTACGACCTTGCCGCAGCGCGCGAAGGTCTGGCTGACCAAATCGGCGACGCGTTGCTCATGCTCCAGCCAGAAGCGGGAATAGCTTTCGGCAAAGGTCGGACTTCTCAGTGCATGCAGTTGCAACTCGACGGTGAGGATCGACCAGTCGCGGTCGGTTTCGAACTTTTCGAACCACTTTCCAAGCGCGGCGAGAATCTGCTCGGCGCCATGCTCGCCGTTTCCGACGATAGTATCCAATTGCTCCTCTTCCAACGCAACATGCCGCTTGAGAATATCGAGAAGCACGGCTTCCTTGCATGGGAAATTTGAATAGAAAGCGCCTTGCGAATATCCGGCCTCCTCCGCGATGTCGCGCCGCGATGTGCCGCCAAATCCATATCGTACAAAAAGGCCCCGTGCGGCATCGACAAGCCGCTCACGCGTCTGGCCTTGGGTCTCTTGTCGGCTCAGCCTTTTCCTTGCCCTCACTCCGGTCATCATGCGCGCCCCTCCTGCTGCGAAAATGAACCTGGCATTGAATATCAAATGATATTTGGATTGCATTTGATCTGCGTCAATGTGCGCTGCGGCATGACCAGCGCACATATGCCACATGGCTCGATACGTGGCGACCGCGAGCCCAACCACTGCGGAGCAGGCGATGGCGATCCGGATAGCAGTTCTCAAAGAAACCAAAGCCGGAGAGAAGCGAGTCGCGACCGTACCCATGGTCGCAACCCGGCTGGCGAGACTTGGTGCTTCGCTGGTGATCGAGAAAGGGGCCGGTAACAACGCGACCTTCACGGACAAAGCCTATCAGGATGTTGCCTTTGCGGACACCCCACAGGTGCTCGTCGCGGATGCCGACATCGTGCTGGCCGTGCAGCCACCTTCGGTCGACGTGGTCAGGGCGATGAAGCCGGACGCCTCGTTGGTCTCGTTCATCTACGGTGCCGCGAACCTGGAGCTTGTCACGGCCTTGCGCGACGCCAAGGTCACGGCCTTCGCGATGGAACGCATTCCCCGCATCAGCCGCGCACAATCGATGGATGCCCTGTCGAGCCAGGCCGCTCTAGCGGGCTATTATGCACCGCTGCTGGGCGCGGTGCATATGCCGCGGATCATCCCGATGATGACGACCGCTGTGGGCTCACTGCGCGCGGCGAAAGTCCTGGTGATGGGCCTTGGCGTCGCGGGGCTTTCGGCGCTGGCGACGGCGCACCGGCTGGGCGCCATCACCGAAGGTTACGACGTCCGCCCCGAAACCGCTGAACAGGCGCGATCGTTGGGCGCAAAATTCGTCGACACCGGGATCGATGCTCGGGGTGAAGGCGGCTATGCGCGCGAACTGACGGCGGACGAGAAGGCCAAAGTGCGACAGGTCGTCTCGCAGCACATCGCCGAGGCAGACATGATCATCACGACCGCAGCGGTGCCCGGCCGACGGGCGCCGATCCTGATCGCCGCCGACCAGATCGCGGCGATGAAGCCGGGTGCGGTTATCGTCGATCTCGGCGCTGAAAGCGGCGGAAACTGCGAAGGAACGCAGCCTGGTCAGACAATCGGCGTAGGACCAGCGACGATCCTGGGGCCGCTCGATGTGCCCTCCGCACTCGCCCAGCACGCCAGCGAACTTTACGCCAAGAACATCCTCAATTTCGTCACCCTCCTGGTGATGGACGGAGCCATCGCACTCGACTTCGAGGATGAGGTCATCGCCGGAACCGTCCTCACGCATGGTGGAGAGATCCGCGATAGCGCGGTGCGGGAGGCGATAGAGAGCATGGCGTCATCCGGTGCGGAGAATGCGAAATGATTATCGACACATCGATGACCTGGCTGATCGCGCTTTACATCTTCATGCTGGCGGCATTCACCGGCTACGAAGTCATCAGCCGGGTGCCCTCGATCCTCCACACCCCGCTGATGTCGGGATCGAACTTCATCCACGGCATCGTCGTCGTCGGCGCGCTTCACGCACTGCTGAATGCAACCACGCCTTTCGCGCAAATCGTGGGCTTTCTCGGTGTCGCGCTCGGAGCCGCCAATGCCGCTGGCGGCTATGTGGTGACCGACCGCATGCTCGCCATGTTCAAGTCCAGCGGGGCGAAGAAGAACTGACATGTTGATCCAGCATATCCTCGGCTTAAGCGGATTGGCCGCTGCCGGCCTGTTCATTTTCGGCCTGAAACGGATGTCCTCACCGGTTACCGCGCTGTCAGGCATCGTCGTGGCGGGTTTCGGCATGGTGGTTGCCGTCGCTGCCAGTTTCCTTACCGTTTTTGACTTGCCAGCAGAGGTCGGGCCTTATCGTACCGTTAACGTGATCCTCGCGCTCCTTGCCCTTTGCGCAGGCGGCGGCTGGGCATTCCTGCGCGGACGCAAGGTCGAGATGACCGCAATGCCGCAGATGGTCGCGCTGTACAACGGCATGGGCGGCGGCGCGGCGGCAGCCGTGGCGGCCGTCGAGTTGTCGACGCGCGGTGCGCACGCGGCGCTAATCCTGGCGGTGACGGCGGTCGGCGCGCTGATCGGCTCGATCTCGCTGATCGGGTCGGTGATTGCCTGGGCCAAACTGGACGGCAGGATCAGGAAACCCTGGCGCTTCGGCGGGCAGTGCATCGTCAACGGCGCGCTGTTTCTTGCCACTGTTCTGGTGGGGATCGCGATGGTGGCATTCTTTGACACGGCGAATTTCCCGCTGCTGGCGGCGCTGTTCTTCCTCGGCGCGCTTGCGTTCGGGACCATGATGACACTGCCGATCGGCGGGGCGGACATGCCGGTGGTGATCTCGCTCTATAATGCCTTCACGGGTCTGGCGGTGGGGCTGGAAGGCTATGCACTGCAGAACCCGGCGCTGATGATCGCGGGGATGGTAGTGGGCTCTGCGGGGACGTTGCTCACCGTGCTGATGGCCAAGGCGATGAACCGCTCACTCGCCAATGTCCTGTTCTCGAACTTCGGCGATGTGGCCGTCGGGAGCGGCAGCGAAGCGCATGGTGAAATGAAGGGCACCGAGCCCAACGATGCTGGCATCGCCATGCGCTATGCCTCCAGCGTCATCATCATTCCCGGCTATGGCCTTGCCGTCGCGCAGGCGCAGCAGAAGCTCTATGAATTCGTGAAGCTGCTCCAGGCCGCAGGCGTCGGCGTGAAGTTCGCGATCCACCCGGTCGCGGGGCGCATGCCCGGCCACATGAATGTGCTGCTCGCCGAAGCCGGCGTGCCCTACGACATCATCTTCGACATGGAAGACATCAACGCTGAGTTCACCAGCACCGACGTCGCGCTGGTCATTGGGGCCAACGACGTCGTCAATCCGGCGGCGCGCACGGACAAATCCTCGCCGATCTATGGCATGCCCATTCTCAACGCTGATCAGGCGCATCAGGTCTATGTCGTCAAGCGTGGCCAGGGCAAGGGTTACTCGGGCGTCGAGAACCTCCTCTTCTTCAACGGGAATTGCAGCATGGTTTATGGCGATGCCCAGGTCGTGCTGACGCAGATGGTACAGGCCGTGAAGGATCTTGGCGCCTGACCATATCCTTCACCCCCCGAAATCTAATTCACTACAGGAGAACGGCTCATGTCCTACGCGACCATCAATCCCTATACCGGGGACACCGTTGCGACGTTTCCCGATGCCACCGACGAGGAAGTGCGGACCGCACTCGACAAGGCAGACGCAGCGTTTATCAAGTGGCGTGAAACCTCCTTCGCCGAGCGCGGCCGTATCCTGCAGAATGCCGCAGACATCCTGCGGCGCAAGAGTGATGCCTTTGCCCGCCTGTTGACGCTGGAAATGGGCAAGCTGATCGGCGAAGCGAAGGCCGAGGTGGAGCTCTCCGCCAAGATCTTCGAATATTATGTCCGGCATGCGGAAGAGTTGCTGCAGCCGGAAAAGCTGCCGGTGCTCGATCCCGCCGAAGGCGAGGCAATCCTGGTACACGAGCCGCTCGGTGTGCTGCTGGCGATCGAGCCATGGAATTTCCCTTATTATCAGATCGCCCGCATCCTCGCGCCGCAGCTCTCGGCCGGGAACACGCTGATCCTCAAGCATGCCTCGAACGTACCGCAGAGCGCAGCCGCCTTCGAGAAGCTGATGACCGAGGCGGGATTGCCGGAAGGTGCGTTCAAGAACCTCTATGCCACGCGCGATCAGATCAACCTCATCATCAATGATCCGCGCGTACATGGCGTGGCGCTGACCGGATCGGAAGCCGCAGGTGCAGTGGTCGCATCGGAGGCCGGCAAGGCGCTCAAGAAATCGACGATGGAACTGGGCGGCGCCGACGCCTTCGTCGTTCTCGCCGATGCGAATCTAGAAAAGACGATCGACTGGGCCGTGTTCGGCCGCCACTGGAACGGCGGTCAGGTCTGCGTCTCGTCCAAGCGCATGATCGTCGTCGACGAGGTCTATGACAGCTTCCTCGAAGGCTATCGCAAGGGCGTGGCAAAGCTGGTCACCGGCGATCCCTTCGATCCGTATACGACGCTCGCGCCGCTGTCCTCGCAGAAAGCGGCCGATGACATCAAGGATCAGATCCGCAAAGCCGTCGAACTCGGTGCCAAGGCAGAGGAAGTCGGCCCCTCAGTGCCCAATCAAGGCGCGTTCGTACAACCGACCTTCCTGACGGACGTCGCCGAAGACAATCCGGCACGCTACTGGGAGTTTTTCGGCCCGGTATCGATGCTGTTCCGCGCCAAGGACGAGGACGACGCCGTTCGCATTGCCAACGATTCGCCCTTTGGCCTGGGAGGCTCGGTGTTCACGTCTGATCCTGCCCACGGCGCCGAAGTGGCGAAGCGGATTTCCACCGGCATGGTGTTCGTCAACCATCCGACCAAAGTGGAGGCCGATCTCCCGTTCGGCGGCATCCGACGCTCCGGCTATGGCCGCGAACTGCTCGGCCTCGGCCTCAAGGAATTCGTCAACCACAAGCTGATCGATGTCGTTGATATCGACGCGCATTTCTGAAGGAGGGACATCGCCATGAATAGCACTATGAAAGCCGCCGTCGTCCGCGAGTTCGGCAAGCCTCTGGTCATGGAGGAGGTCGCAGTACCCCGGCCCGCTGCCGGGCAGATCCTCGTGAAGATCGCCGCAACCGGTGTGTGCCACACCGACCTGCATGCTGCGGAAGGCGACTGGCCGGTCAAGCCTAATCCGCCCTTCATTCCGGGTCACGAGGGCGTCGGCCATGTGGTCGCCGTCGGCGCGGGTGTAAAGCATGTCAGGGAGGGCGACCGCGTAGGTGTGCCATGGCTCTACGACGCCTGCGGCCATTGCACGCACTGCCTGGGCGGTTGGGAAACGCTGTGCGAAGAGCAGCATAACACCGGTTATTCGGTCAATGGCAGCTTTGCCGAATATGTTCTCGCCGATCCTAATTATGTCGGTCACCTGCCCGGCAATGTCTCGTTCGTCGATATCGCGCCGATCCTTTGTGCCGGCGTCACGGTCTATAAAGGCCTTAAGGTCACCGATACCAAACCTGGCGACTGGGTGGTGATCTCCGGGATCGGGGGGCTTGGCCATCTAGCCGTGCAATATGCCAAAGCGATGGGCCTCAACGTCGTCGCGGTCGACGTCGATGACAGGAAACTGGACCTGGCACGATCGTTGGGCGCAACGCTGGCGGTGAATGCCCGTTCGGAAGACCCGATCGCCTTCGTGAAGAAGCAGATCGGCGGCGCCAACGGCGTGCTGGTCACTGCGGTGTCGCCCAAGGCATTCGAGCAGGCGATGGGCATGGTCGGGCGCGGCGGCACGGTGTCGCTGAACGGCCTGCCCCCGGGCGACTTTCCCCTGCCGATCTTTGATACCGTGCTGAACGGCGTGACGGTACGTGGATCGATCGTGGGGACGCGGCTCGATTTGCAGGAGGCACTGGACTTCGCCGGTGACGGCAAGGTGAAGGCCACGATTTCGACCGACAGGCTTGAGAACATCAACGATATCTTCGCGCGCATGCACAACGGGGACATCCAGGGGCGTGTCGTGATCGACTTCGAGCAATAGCGAGCGAATTATGGATCGGATGGTCTTTGTCGACCATCCGATCATCGACGAGGTCAGATAGCCGCGCGAGTTTTGAACGCGCATCTTCGCACCTGCGGGAGAGAGGCGCGCCCGAGAAAGCAGATACGAAGGGCAAGAATGACGAGTACTTCCTGACCGGGATTCAATAGTCCATTCGTGAGCCGCTCCACACCTCTATGCACTGAAACGGCGTTTACCGGCGTCCCATGACATGAGCTGCCGGATCGATGATTGTTACCGCATCTCGCGAGCTGTTTACGACAGCATCGGCGATGCCGAACAGTTCGACGTGCCCGCCCTCATTGTAGATGCGTCCGGCGACCGTGCCATGCAGAATTGCTCGTGCACCTTTTTTTATCCTCAAATCGCCGGCAATCGTCCCATGGAGGATGAATCGCTTGCCACTGCCAAGGGTGGCGCTGCCGGTGATGGCGCCATAGAGCGCGATATCCTCGTCAATCGCATATGGGCCGTCGATATTGTCGTGAACCGCTTTCATATCTAAGCCTCTGTGCAGGCCGCGCCATTCATATCGCGGCGGATTCGCAAAGTCATGGCTATGGTGACTAACTGTGGGCCATATGCCGATAAGCCGGGTAAGCTGGTCTCCCGACGGCATTGAAAAATGGGGGGCGCAACACCGCCGGGAGTGGACGGTACTCACACGGAGCATCGAACGTGGAGGCGCCGGTAGCGCCGAACGCAGCGCCTGTCTTTACCTCATCCACGACCATGCCCGGAAATCGGACATGCCGAGCATTCCATAGGGCATGCTGAGCGCGAAGTCTGGTTTCCTTTGCTCGCGATAGGGGCATCCGCTGATCCCAGTGGCGTCTTCGACGGAGAAGACGCGCCCGCGCTCCGGCTGCTGGCTCCGCCATATCAATCTGGCAATTCCGATGGCGTCCGTGCGCGCATTTCGCGTTCCTTCTGTTCCTCATGAAGTTCACGTGCAATCTGACGCCCCAGGAGCCTGGCAAGACGCAGGATCGCAGCCTCCGCGGCAGGCGAAATATTAGGGCCTATATCCGGAGCACGCCGCTTCTTCTTCATTGCGGCTTTCGTCCCGAACCTGAATTTCTCCCCGTTCCAGACCCTGAGCGCAGATCCGGGCGGAGCAAGGAAAGGAAGGGCGAAAAGGGGAGGATTGGGACGGCCTTCCCGCGCACGATCGGGGCATCGTTACGATGGTCGGCCGGTTCCATGCCCATCGAAGCTGTGCTATTCTGCGCTTTGGAAAGGCTCTGCAGATGCAGGATGTTGATCAACCCGACCCGACACCAGAAGAAACCTCCTCGCCAGCGCCGTCTCCGCGCGCTGCCGACTGGTTCTGGCGCCCATGCTATGCAAAACTGACCTGGGCCCTGACCCTGCTCTACTGGATCGGTCTCGAGCTGATGATCACCATTCCCTTCGATCAGCTCAACATCTACCTGGTCAACACGATGGTCCTGCTGATCTTCGTCTTCAATCCGATCACAGTGGTAGCGGTGCTGGGATATGGCTTCCTCAAAGCCAAGGTCGCATGCGGCGAATGGGTGATAATACCGGGACCGCTGTCGCAAAGGCCTATCCTTGATCCCTATACCGATCCGTTCGACCCGCGATCGGGGGATATGCATCTTCGGCACATCGGGGTGATCCAGGACTGACATCATGGATCCCGCCGCTCTTTGAAGCTTGAATCACCGTCAGCCATCCCATTGTCGCGATCGAGCAGCAATCTTCCGGAACTAAGGATCGAAGACTGTTCCATTGATGTAATAGGACCGGTTACATCGACTGTCCCACGACCCGCATCCGCTTGCCTCAAGTAGCTGTTGCGCAGACCATCATTGCCAAGTACGCGATCCCCCAGTTCACGGGAAAACGCCTCTTCTGGACGACCAGAACGCGCAGCGGCTCTCTCTGCCGATGCGATTGCCTCCCGGACATCATAGTTCACAATGTCTATTGAAGAGCGTGCTGAGACGGCCGCCATTCCTCGATCCGAGATGTCGGCACTCAACTTGCCAGTCAGAGAGCCTGTCGCGCTCCCCTTGCCGCCGCCTTTTTCCCCGCCCTCCTTGCTACCTGAGCCAATGCCGCGTGATGCTGAAGCAGTAAGATCACCGGAGATGCTTTGGCTATCCGCTGTGGAATGCTCCGCCGAACGCGATAGCGATCTGTTCCACCCGGTCTGTGCAATGATCGCGGTTACGTCGCGCTGCAGCGTATCGGCGACCTGCGGTTTCAACCGCCAGTCACCTCGCCGATCCATCTCGAACCCGCCGCGCAGCCAATTGGCCATTGCGGCCTGACCTTCCTCGCCACTGCCGAGAAAATGCTCGATCGTATCAGGCCCCGCCTGTTTGCCGGCCTCGAACCGCGTACTCGTGTCATTGCGGGCGGACTGGCTGAACCCGGTGCTGCTGGAGACGAGCAGATCATTATGGGCGAAACTGAACCGCGCATGCCCGCCATTGGCGATCGCGCCAAGCTGGCTCTCGTTGATGAGACCGCCCCGCCACATTTGAGCCGCGAGTGCCGGCGTCAGATTGAGGCTGAGGTCGCCATTCTGGTCCATGGCGATCTGGCGCCTGGACATTTCGACGCCATGCGCGCGCAGCAGCGCCTGGGTGCGGGTAAGGCGCTCCCTGTCGATAATTCCGGTCAGACGCTCGTTCCGCGCGCGGTCGGCGACGCCTTCCGCGCCGCCCTCGGCCATGTCGACCTGATTGCCGGCCGTACCGGCGAGTGCGCGGATGAAGGAATCGAGGCGAGCCGCTTCCCGGACCGATACACCGGCGGCCGCCGCGCCTTCGGCAAAGCCCGCATTATCCGCCTGCCGCCGCTGCTCGCCGATCTGGGCATTGCTGCGTACGCCGTCGGGTCCGATCTCGCGCTGCGCGTCGAGCTTGCCCGACCGCTCGGCAAAATCATAGCCTGCAGCCTCCCGCGTGCGCCCATAGACGCTGGTGCCTTCTCGCGCCGCCTCCGCGGTCGCGCCATCGGCCGTACCGACCTGCACGGCGGCATTGTAACTCTCTAGTGCGCGCAGAACCTGTGCCTCATTGCGCCCGGTCGAACGGGAGAGCTGGGTGATCGCCGTCGATCGCGCCTCGCCTGAGAGCGCATTGATGAACCCGATGCGCCGGCTGGTTTCGGTGACGGAGAGACCCAGCATGGCCGCAGCCTGCCGTTGTCCCTGATTACCGCCGGTTCGATGCGCCTGTTCGGTCGCGACATTGCCGCGCTCGACGGCGGCAACCCTGTCGCCCGCATAGTCGCGCCGGCCTTCCATCGCGCCCACCTGCGTCTGCGCCCCAGTCAGATCATTGCGCAGCATCTGCTCCTGATCGAAGGCATTGGCTGTCAGCTTGGCGAATGTCGGATCGGCGCTCGCCTGGGCAATGACCGTCGACGCCTTGAGCGCGGCATCCTTCGCATCATAGCCGCTGCGCTCAAAATGCCGCTGCGCGCTCGACTGCATCATCTCATAGGCTTGGCTATCGCCGAACGCTTTCCACTGCACCATATTCTGCGCGAAGGCGGCAAAGGCGCGCTCGCCGCCCTGGCCTTGGCCGAAATAGGTCGTTCCAAGCTTGCGCAGGGCATCGCCCTGGGCAAAATTGTGGATCGCCGAGGTCGCGGCATTGGCGCGTACGGCGCGGGCCGTCGCTGGATCGCTCAGATCCCGGCCGACCAGGGCAGGGGAGAGCCCGCCCAGTTCCCGCGCGGCGTCCGCCCGGCCGAGACCGAAGGCTGCCGTTCCCGCTGCCCCGCCACCCTGTTCGCCGAGCACGGAACCGGCCGAGGCAAAGCTACGGTCGAGACCGAAGCTGCTGCGCTCGCCGAAATCGCCGAAACCCGACGATGCCGCGCGCCGCGACATGGTGCCGCCGGCTGAGGCCTGCGCTTCCAGCGCCGAGGCATAGCCCTCACTGGTGCCGACGGTCGCGGCCGCCATGCTGCCCTGACCCTGCACACCGAGCATGCCGGACGTGAAGGCGGTGAACATGTTGCCCGAGAAGCGGAAGACGGTGAAGACGAAGGCGCCGGCAAGCCCTGCCGCGGCCGTCCGGAACGACCCGAAGATGGCAAGCGCCTTCATCGCCGCCGAGGGCGCTAGGATCCAGCTATCGGCGGCGACATTGGTTGCCCTCAGCTCTGCCAATACATCCATCGCCCGGCCGAGCGTAAGCTGGTAGATGCCGGCATCGATGACGCCCCAGAGCGCGACGAACACGAAGAGGCCGAGCGCGAAACTGGCGACCCGGAGGTTGATCGGCGTCAGGATGAAGAGAAGCGCGATCGGCATCATCATCAGCATGATCGCGAACACCGACGCGCGGATGGTCGGCATCCATTCGTTAGCGGTCGAGAGCGTGGCGAGCCCGTTGGATTCGATCGCCCGGTTCGCCATCACGCGGGCCGTCGCTGCCGGGGAGTCCTCGAACAGGACGTCGCCGACGGTCTGGCCGAGCAGGATATTGGTCAGGAACTTCTGCCGGCTCATGGAATGGCCCAGCATCATGTCGCCCAGCGCATCGATCTGCTGGCGGCAGCGATCGCGCTGGGCCGCCTGGGCCACGTCGAAACCGGTGCGCGCGCAGACCTGGTCGCTATAGGCGTCGAACAGGGTGCTGTCCGACAGGCGATCGGCGATATAGCCCCATGCAGCCTCGCAGCTCATCGTCGCGCCGGCCTTGTCGCTCGCCGTGTACACGGTCGAGAAGGTTGCCGGCCCCGCCATCGCCGCGAAGGAGACCGGCAGATCGGTCGACGTCCGGAAGAGCTGATCGTCGTCGACCCCATAGGCCGGTGAGACCCGCGCTACCGGATAGCATTGCCGCACATAGTCTTTCACAGTCGCATCGAGGAAAGTGTCCACGATCGGGCTGCGGGGACTGACGGCATTCAGGAACAGGTCGAATGCATGGCCGCCGGCGCCGAACTCCAGCTTGGCGTTGGGATCGGTCGTATTATCGTCTATGGTTTCGGCGAGTGCCCGCTCCATGAGGTTGGTGACGCCGGCAACAAGCACGATGAGATTCGGGACGTCGCCGACCGGTTGATAGGCGTTGCGCACCCGGTCGTAGATGTGGATCGTGCCAGTAGTGGCGATCATCCCGACGAACAGGCCAATGCCGATCAGCATCTGGAAGCCGAAGGCGACCAGCCCCATGCCGGAACCCTTGATGCTCGCCAGGACCGCGCCCAGCCCGATGCCGACAACCGCGACGATCACAACCAGCGTTTCGTAGCGCGGATCGCCGAACATCATCGCGACCAGGTGGAACGCGTCGACGGTCTCGGAAAAGCCGTCCCAGGTATGATAGCTCGCATCGATCGCCAGTGCGGGCGTCGCGCTCAGGCACCCGACGAGAGCGAGGAACAGGCGGACGATGTGACGCATGGCCCGCCTCACCGGTTGCGATTGGCGTTGGCGCCAGCGGCGTCGCGGGCATCGCGATCACGCTGGCGGACCACCCCGGCATAGTTGGCCGAGAGGTTTGCCTGGTTCATGGCCGCCATGTAGGACTGGCGCATCTGGGCGCGCTGGCGCAGCACCTCGTCCCTGAGCTCCCGCAACTGCTCAATGCCTTTGGTGAGAATACGCGTCTGGCAGATGTTCGTGTTCTCGGCATCGGAAGCACCCGCTGTCGTCACACCGCGCTCGGCATTCTGCAGCGCGAAATCGATCGAACGGGTCAGATCGTTCAGCATCTGATAGGCGAGGGTTAGCGCCACCAGTTCATCGGTGTCGGCGATGACGCTATCGGTGAGGCCCTGCCGCACGCCCCATTCGAGCAGCCGATAGACGGGCAGTGTCCGCACATTCGCGACGAACTGCTTTTCCTCCGTGGTCAGCGCCGCGCGAGTCCGGATCTTGATGGAGATCGCCTCCATCCGCTCGCGTGCCAATATGAGCGCGCCGCGGCCAGTGCCGTTCACCGAACAATCCGCGGCGGTCGCGGGGATGTTGAGCGCTCGGCTCGGCACGCGACCGGTCAGGAAATCGTCGGCGCTCTCGGTATCCTGGCGCGGGCAGGCGGGAATGGCCGAGAAGAGTGGTACCTTGTCGTTCGCATCCCAGCGCATATAGACGTCGCCCACCCGAGCCCGCATGACGCCCGCCCAGTCCGATGCGCCGACGCGCGCGGCAGCGTGTGCGAGCAGAGAGCCGGTTTTGAAGATATCCGTGACCTCGGCCGGGCAATTGGCAAGCGCATCCTTCAGATCCTCGGTCGGATTGCCCTTGTTGGCCTGGATCTTCTCGCGGCTCTGCTGCCAGCTATTGGCATAGCCTTCGCGGATCGACTTGTAGCCGGTCATCTCTTCGACGATTCCCGACATATTGTCGTCGCCCTTCGCAATCTGGACCATTCGATTGGCAAGACGGCAGTCGTTCACCTGAATAGAGTTAAGGAAATTTGTCGCGGCCTCCATCTTTGATATAATATTTCCCATCTTCTCATCGAGCGTTTCAAGAAGATACTGAAAGGCCACGGCCGGCGCGGCCTGCAGGATGGTCTCCAGCTTCTGAACGAGATAATCGGGATCGAGAAACGACATGCCGCCAAGGAACATGTCGATGCCGCCGCAGCCCGCCTTCACCTTGGGCAGCGTCAGGCTCATCAGATAATCATCGTGAACATCGACCCGGCCCGACATGCCTCCGGCGGCTACATAGCCGCGTGTCTGGTCCTCGAAGCTGCCGGGCGAGGTATAGGTGACATTATCGAACCAGCTCTCGGCCCAACCCTGGGCATGGGCCGGAACTGTCTGGCCGCATGAGGCTGCAATCAGGCAGAGCGCGAGGACCGGGCGGCGTATATGATAGGCCATGACAGGTTTCCTGAAGGCAAGAGTTGACGACACAGCCCCGGCACGATCAGCGTTCCTTGTCATAGGAAGAGACCGGCGCCCTCACGCCGACAATTCCCGTAAATTTGGACATGGCGCGCACACCGACTGCGGCACGCGCCCCGGTCAGCATCCGGGCGGCAAGCCAGGCATTGCGCGCGATATTGGCGCCATGATCGGTGCCGATAGCGATCGGCACCATGCGACCCGGATCAGCCAGTGGCCGCACCCATGCGACCGGGTTTCCGACCCAGGGAAGGCCAAGGCGCCCCGATCGCAGAGCCGCCTCATCAGGCCCAAGCGTTCGGACCTGCCAACCATAGCGGCCACGAAATGCGAGAAGCTTCGTCCAGAGATCGCCGCAGGGCAGGCATCCGGGCGCCGTGCTGATCTCGATCACATAGAGCGATGCCTGGCCGCGCAGCATGGTCTCGAAGTCGGGCGGAAAATCGCGCGTCACCGGCACGCGGGAGAGCCACAGGCGCATCTCCGCAGCCGTCGATACCGGATGAATGGCCGCCTGCCGAGCGACGTCCCGGTCCCCCTGCTGTGCGAGGACGCTCGCCGGCAGCACTGTCAGTGGCGTCAGCAGCGAGACGCCGCAGACCAGCGTGGAACCCAGGCGCCTCATGGCCTACGCGCCCTGGAATCGATGAGATCGCCGCCGATCACGCGTGGATCGGTCGAGGAGACGGGGCCATTGGCCAGCGCATCGAAGAATCCGTCTTCCTCGCCCGCGCCGGTCAGCCACTGCTCGGGACGGATATCGCCGCTCAGCAATCGCACGGCCTGATAGGCCATCTGCGCGAGATTGGGGTATGTCTCGACCCCAGCGGCAATCACCATACGCTGGGGACTGCCCCGACGGATGACCATGGTGGTCGGCGTCACCTCGACTCCGAACCGCTGCTTGAGGTCCGGCCGGCGGTCGAGGTCCATCAGGCTCACCTGCCAGCCCATGTCATCCTGGAACCGCTGGACGATCGGCCACTGCACCCTGCAATAGCCGCAGGATTCCCGCGCAAACATGACGAGTGCGAATTCCCCAGCCTTGGACCGCAGATATTGGCGGCGGACCTGGTCCTTCTGCGCGCCCATCGCATCGCGGGCCTCCCCGACCATCGGATTGGCGGCCTTGGCATTGAGCTGCGGATGGGTGAGCATTGCAAGCTGGGTCACGCCGGCAAAGGCGCGGGCCTTGCGCCGGGCAAAGTCCTGCAGCCGCCAGAAATCCGCGACTGCGTCGATCGTGAGGACGGTTGCGGCATAGTCGCGCTGCTCCACGATAAGCTTCGCGATCCGGGGCGGCGACCATTTGGCCAGTTCCACCATCGGCGGGATGACTGGCTTGGGGACCGTTTCATCCTGCGCCTCATCATCAGCGCCGGATTTGAGTGTCTCGTACCACCAATAGCCCCGTGCCGTACGATCGCCCGCGCTCACAGGCGCCGCTTGCGCGCACGCAGGACCTGCGGGCAGGAGCAGGGCCACACCCAGGAAGAGCATGCGCTTCACAGCAGCTTCTCCATGCGCGTGAGCCGCTCGATCGCCACCGGGCCATAATAGCGGCTGTCATATCCGTCGGGATGCCGCGATCCGACGAAGATCATCCCCTCGGGAATGCGCGGGCTTTCCGGCCGCCAATGCATGAGCGCCTTGCCATTGCGCGCTGCAGGTTTGCTGACGCCCATCAGAGTGCCATTGCAATAATACCAGCCATTCCGGGCCCGCCCGCCAATCCCATGCTTCTCGACCATGCTGATCCGGTCGCCAGGCAGGCAGAGCGCATATTTGGTGATAGCGACGGGCTTCGGGCCGGCTACGGGATCGGACAATGTGAAGGATATGAGGTCGCCGCGATGGATCGGACCCGGAGATCGATGCACGACCCATGCGTCGATCGACGGCGTCATGACCAGGGTGATTTGCGGCATCGCCCACCAGGCGAAAAGACCGATGGGCAGCACGACGCCATAGGCCTTGAGCAGCTGGGCAGGCCGCGCCGGTTGCCCAAGACCGCTGGCGCCGAGCGCCACGGCCGCCCGGAGCGGCAGATCCTTGAGTTCGCGCCAGAGACGGTTACCGGCGCGCCAGGTGAGCAAGAGCATCTCGCACCTCCTCCTTGCCGCCGAGGCGGCCATATTCCTCGAGCAATCCGGAAAGGGCGGCGTCGCCCAGCACGATGTGCGCGGCCCGCGGGCTGGCCTCGTCACGCTCGCAATAAGGCAGGGTCGGATCACCCGGCACCATCGCCAGCGCGGGCACCTGGGTGACGCCATGCTGCCGGAACACGAGGGGATCGACGATGACCTGCACGTCGCGCATTGCACAGGCGGGGCCTTCGCAACCGGCATCCTGGCGCAATATGGCGGCCGACAATTTCGCTATCGGCGCGACCTGCCGCATCCCGCCCGGCAGGCCGCGGAAGGCCATGACGCCGCCGGCACGCTCGAGCTGCCCGGCATAGGTCCGCAGCGTCTCGACCGGCATGGATGAAGAGACGAACAGCACGGGAACCCAGCGTTTCACGCCGCCCCTGGATACGGCCCCTGTGAGTGCTGCCTCTTCGGGCTGTTCAAGGCCTAGGGCCTGGGCGATACGACGGCTGGCATTTTCCCGCTCGACCGCCAGTGCATTGCGGGCGGCCGCGACATCGGCCTCGACCCGTTTCGCCATGGCGGGATACTGTTTGCGCCTGTTAATCCCCTCGAACGCACGGCGCTGCGCGGCGGCATCGGCTTTGGCCGGTAGAGCTGGTGAAGGCGGCTTGGCAGCCTTTGCTTTGTCGGCGGCGCGCTTCACGCGCTCCATCGCCGCCTTACCCTGGTCCTGAATGCGCGTGCGGGCATTGCCGTCCCGCTGCTGACCGGCCGTACCCTGCGGTTCGCTCGCGCCGACCAGCAGCGGTGCGAGGGCGATGGCTGCCAAGAGGCGCGCGCGGCTAGTTGTTGATCGTCTGCATAGTGGCATCGATCTTGTCCTTCATGTCGATCTGGATTTCGGATTGGGCGCGCGCCTCGATGTCCGCATAATATTCCGACAGGTCCATTCGCGAGAAATCGAGCGCCTGGAACTCCTCGGGCGTGAAGCCCCGGCAATAGGGCTGCTTGGGCGTACCCCAGCCAATCGCGCTGAACGCCTTCAACTGCGGCCGGCCCTGCTCCTGGATGATCCGGCCGAGCTTGGTGTTGAAGCAGCAATGGCCCCGGGCCTTTTGGACGCAGATGCCAAGGATTTTCGAGGAGCAATAGCTGCCGACCTCATGGCACATGCCCGACCCACGTAGCATGCCCACTTCCATATCCTGCTGGTCGCAGCCCTGGAGCAGCACCTCGATCATGAAATTAACGGCAAGACTGATCGCGATCGAGGTGGGATCGATGCCGACGATGATCGCATTGGCGCCGGCGCTGGCGGCCTGGCTCGCCGTGGCGCCGGCCTTGAACGCCGTGTAAGCCGCTTTCATGCCAGTAAAGACGCCCTTGGCGACGGCGATCTTGGTTGAGATGGACGAGATCGAACCGCCCATACCGTCCTTGACGATCTTGCCCTTGTCCTTGCAGCAATTTTGGAAGCTCGTGCTCAGACCCGCAGGACGGCACCGCGCGGCACGTCCCGAGAAAATCTCGATCGTTCCAAGACAATTGCCGTCGGCATCAACACCGCCATCCGCCTCGACACCCGGATCGTCGACGACCGGGTCATCGATGACGGGATTGACGCTGGTGTCGATGCAGGCATTGGCCGAGCAGGTCGGCGCGCCGCCGCTGGCCGGCACGGCGCAGGCATATTGCTCGCCGAGCGGACAATGCATCGCCCCGGCCACATCGGCCTCGCAGCGCGTTTCGCCGATCGGGCACATCCATCCGCCCGAACCGGTCAGGTGACAGCTCGCGGTCTCGCCGTCATCGGCCGCATCGCCATTGCCGTTCAGATCGACCGCGCACAGCTGCTGGGCCAACCCGGCCGCCGGGAACAGCGAAAGGCTCGCTCCGACAAACAGGAGCGTCGAAAGAAAGGCGCGCACTGGCGTCATCGCACGGCACCCGTGCAGATCATATCCGCGCCGCTCAAGCGCACCGTCTGCATCATCACCACCGCTTCGGGGAAATCGTCGATGCAGCCGCAGCCCTGCACCAGTTCCTCGCCCTCGCCTGCGGGGCAGACATTACTGTCCTGGCAGGCGTGATAGAAAAAGTCCCAGCCCGTCGGATTGGTCTGCTTCGAGCCGGTCACGCCATCGGGTGCAGCGGCGTTATTGGTCTGAGCCTTGCGCGTCTTGCAGATGGGCTCGCAGGCATTGACGCTGCCACGATCAGGCAGCGCGAAGGTGCGGGTCGTGAGGCTATGACCGCCATCGGCCGTCCGCAACCGGTCGGCCAGCAGCGTCTCGGTGGAATGATCGATGATATAGGCGCCGCGTGACAGATCGGGCTGGGGTGTCGTGCCCAATTCGACGGTGCATGCATAAGATCGTCGGCGCTCGAAGAAATCGCGACTGATCCGCGTCGTGCAGGCGCCCATGCCCATCAGGCGAGTCTGGGCCAAGGGGGTAAGGCCCGTCCCGACGCCATTGCGGAATGTCGTAACGCCGTCCACTTCTTCGTCGACAAGACGGCAGGCACTATTCGCCGCATAGCCCGAACAGGTGTCGACAATGCGTTCGCTCACTCGGCAGCTCGCATCGACCTTCGCGTCGATCTGGGCGAACACCTCGCCTTCATTGCCGACCGCCACGCGGACGGAAATCACATGCTGCCCCTTGGTGAGCCAAGGCTTGAGATCAAGCGCGGGATAGCTGTGCCAGGTCTTCTTGCGCTCGCACTTGGCAGGAGGAAAGCCCTCACCGGTCCAGCTGGAAAGGTCCGAGAGGATCAACTGGCCATCGATCCGCACCTGGATCCAGTCATCCATATAATAGTGCGACAGCACGGCAGAGAGCAGGCGATCGGAATCCTTGACATCGAGGGTCATCGCAAAGTCGAAGAGCCGGCAACTGCCACCCTTCAGACTGTCGTCACGCGGCGAGCCCAGCAGAAACGAGATGCTATCCGCGCCGGTCATATTGGTGGCGTAGCCACCGGAAACGCGATCGATGATTTTGTCCGCGCTTGTTTCTTCGAGCGTGATCTGACGTGTCACGCTGCAGCTCTGTTTCACCTCCGACCTCCCGGTCCCGGTCGACGAGGCCGATAGCGCCTGGAACACGCTGCTCCCCTGAGCCGCGGCATAGGCGTCGCCGGCGATCGCGTTGGGATTGGCTTTATAGGCCGTCGCGCCGACCTGCGGCTGCGCGGCGCAGGATGTGGTCTGCGCGCCGATATAGCGGATGACGGGCCCCTCGATGGAGGCCTGGGCGATGCCGATGCGCGGATCGCTCGTGGTGAGGGCGCCCACGACGCCGCCGCCCAGATCCTTGAGCACCGAGGCCATATTGCCCCAGACGAGATTGCTGCCGCAGCTGTTGTTGACGCAGTAACAGCCGGCAAGATCGGTCAGCTCGACCTCGGTGAGCTTGAGCGTTCCCGACGCGGCCGCATCCCAACGGAAGAACCGGCAGGTATTCCAGGTGCCCGGCGTACAGGAAATGAGCCCGTTGGCGCAGATCCCCGAAACCGGAACAGGCACTGTTAGCGCTTCATCGAAACTGCCGTCGAGATCGCGGTCCCGCGAAATGCTGAGCGTTCCGATATCTCCGCTCGCATTGGGCTGCGTGAGCAGTTCGAGCAATGTCGCGCTTTTCTGGCAGGCGAGGTTGGGCGTGAACGCCTTCGAGGAGTCGACCGTGCTGATTGTCTCTCCGGCCAGGCCCGGTGTCACATAATTGCCAAGCAGCGCGTCGCTGTCCGCGCTCTTCGCCCGAGCGGCTTGCGCAGCGGCACGGGCGCGATCCTCCGCAGTCTGGGCATGGAGCGGCACGGGCAGGCTGAACGCCGCCATGAGCAGCAGGGCGCTTTTCCTCATGACCAAATCTCGCGCGGCATGATCCGGCGGAATCCGCGCCGCAGCCGGAACAACAGGATGGATGGAACCGGGCGGTGCAGTTCCGCCCGAAACACCGCCTGTCCTTTAAAAACGGTCAGCGTGGCCACGACGACATGCGGCGAGGAGGGGGATACCGCATCATCGTTGGTTGTGGCGGCCACGCCGACCGTCCGACCGGCGCCGCAGGGGCTATGCGGCGCCGGTCTAGCCGCGCAAGAAACGCCTGGTTCCATGGGGTGACGGGAAGGCCATCGGCTAATCCCAGGCGTATGGGCACGGATCTGGCGAGACAGACTGCTCATGGCGTGGAGACTCCGGCGCAGCAGATCGTCTTCTCAAACAGCATGAACTGGGCATTGTCCTTGCCCGGCGCATGCTTGCCGCTCGTCCAGAGCGCGCCTGGCCGGCCGACATTCACGCACTGGCCGCCCTTGACCGGTTCCATCAGCTGGAACTTGTAGCGGCTCTTGGTCCAGACCGGCTGGGGGATGAACGAGCAGCCGTCCGCCGAACTGATGGTGAGCGCGCCGAGACGCCCCATCATGAACACGCCGCGTGCCGCGAGCCCCGCCCAGGCCTCGACGCTGTCCCCGAAATGAATGTCGCCCGCGACCGGATAGGTCGCGCCCCAGGAGCCCATGCACCAGAAAAGCGGATCGACGACCTTGCCGGCGGCCGCTGCCGCACTGTCGGCCATGCAGGCAAGGCCTGCCGCCGGATTGCCGAACAGGATCGCCTCCGGCTGGATGATCGCGCCCAGCGTCGCCGATTGCCAGGTCGGCAGCACTTCGGTGATCAGCGCCACATCAAAGCCATTATCCTCGATGCACGGCAGGTCAGTGAACATGTCGAGCATCTTCCAGACCGGAGCGATATAATAGTGCATCTGCGCGAACATCTTGGCGGTATTGGTGCCGTCAGAAATGCTGCTCTGGCTCCCCTGAAGCTTGCCACCGGTTGGCATAAGGTCGGCACCGAGCGCCATCATGCAGCCCGGTTCGGTCACCACATCGACCATCCGGTTGGGCGACCAGAAGCTGACCTTGACGCCGAACCAGAAGGTCGCGCCCTTGCGACAGGCACATACCGGCTTGGAAGCGGACTGGGCGTCGAGCGCCTTGCCGAGGGGATCGCTGGGGCCGACCTTCACCCCGCCGATGGTAATCGGGAAGATGCAGTTCCAGCGCACCTTGGTGATCGGATTGAACACCGTGCCCGCCTCGCATTTGGAGGCATGGGCCGGAGCAGCGATCGCCAGCGCGGCAAGGCCGCAGCCCAGCGCCAGCAGCCTGCGAAGCGACAATATTTTCATCGCGCTGTCCTCCGGTCAGTCCTGCTCCTGTCGACCTCGGTCAGCACCAGCTTCTGCCCGGCCTGTGCGAGGATCACCGGCGCGACGGTGAGCCCGAGCCGCGCCTTGATGCGCTCTTCGAGCAGGAACAGCGACCGGCTGTGACGCTCGCCGAGTGTGATCGCATCGGCATCGCCTAGACCGCCGGCCGCCAGCAGGATGAAATCGGCCGGCCTTGCGGTCCGCAGCGCCCAGGCGAGATCGCGAGGATGGACTACGATGAACCGCTGCGGGAGTGACACATAGGCGAGGGGATTGAAGCTGTAGCCCCTGGCGTAGAGCAGCTTGCCGTCAGGGAGCCGAATGTCCTGATCGAGGGTATAGAAGGGCACTACCGTCCGCGACCGATCGGCATGGGCGATCCCGAGCGTCGCCGCCTTCATCGCCGACCAGTTCTGGCGCGGACCGAAGGCGGCCTTCATGTCGGGGACGTGCGCGGCCCGGCCCTCGATCTCGCTCAGGGCGTCTGGCTCTGCGATCGGCCAGGTGCGTCCGATCTTGCTGGTCGCCGCCATGGCCATCGACGGCGTAAACGCAACCACAGCCGCTGCCATCGCCGCGAGCACGGCCAGGAGACGACCGCGGCCGAAACGCCGATGCTGCCAACTAGCGACCATGGCGCCGTCTCCAATAGGGCTGAGGACTCTCGCGATCCACGCCGAGAGCGGCGCTGATGAAGGCCGCCATCGCGACGATCGCCGTGATCGCGACGAGAATGCGGAACAGGGTCGGCACGCCAGGAAGCTGCCAGGCGATGAAGGACTGCACCAGCAACAGACCCTGGCTGCCGACGATCAGACGGATAGGTCCTGGTGCAGGTGTAGAGGAGAAGATGCTATTCAACGCCGCCTCCATCGCTGGACGAGCGTGCGAAGGCGCCGCGCTATGGATATCCATGGAACAAGGATCAGTCCCGACGTCCCCGCACCCATCCCGGCAAGGACGCCAACGAGAATGGCGCCTGGAAGGGGCGCGTGCATGCTCCACGCAGCCGAAAATGCCCACAAGAAGGCATTGGCGATACTGATGCCCAGCAGGATCGTGTAGCTCATCCTGGCATAGCGGCGTTCGGCTTCGATCACCGTGACGATCGCAGTCGTCACGGCATCGATCCCCAGCGCATGGTTGTGCAGACTTTGAGCATAGGCGAGAAGCGCGCCAGTGTCGGAGCCAGCGCCGCTGCGAAGGTCGTTGTCCGTGTTCATCTCGCCCACCACTGCTTGAGCCGCGTGATCAGAACCCCGCATGCGCCCGACAGGCCGATCAGCAGCATACCGCTCGCAAAGCAGGCGGACGCCACGATGATGCCCGTCCGAACGGTCTGGAGCGGCGGCTGGTCGAGCGCGAGCCCGGCCGCGATGACGAGGCTGCCCATCATGCAGGTCTCGATTGCCACCAACCGCAGACGCCATTGAAAAGCGGCAGCTTCGGCGCGGCTGGCGACGCGCGCCTCGATCATTGCCTCGATTGCGGGATCGTTTTCCCAGTCGAGCGCCAGCTGGTCGGGATGGGAGAGGGTCTTGTGCGTCATGCTGTCCTCCAATCCCGAACGCTCGCAGAGCCCAGCACCTCGACCGGATCGACCCCGGCAAGCTCGCAAACCGCCTCCAGCGGATTGCGGCCAGCGCGCACCAATGCCTCGAAGGCAGCGACCTCATTGGGCGCCGAGGTGTTGATCCAGTAGCTGAAGGGATCGACCACCAGCCGCGCAATGCCGAGCCCGAGCGGACTGTCGATGAAGACCTCGCTGTAATTGGGCTTGGCGTTGCGGACCGACTTCAAGAGGTCGAGGACGAACCCCGAATAGTCGAGGATCTTGTTGTCGACTGCCTTGTCGTAGGTCGAACCCTGCAGCAGGAATTTGGTCGCGGCATTTTCCAGGATCACCTGGCCCGTGCCGCCGAAGAGCATGAGATCGTTCATGCTCTGGAGGACGATGCCGAAGCTGCCCTGATATTTGCGCGCGCGCCGATAGCCCTGACCGAACGCCTCGGCGAGCCGCGAGAGATCCTGCCCGTCGCTGCGCATCATGAACTGCGCGGCCTCGTCGCACAGCACGAAACGGGGCTTGTCGCGCGCCGAGAGGTAAAGCTCCTGGGTGACGGCGTTCACCACTACCATTACGATCACGTTGAAAAGGTCAGGCAGGGCCTTCAGTCGTTCGAGCTCCAGCACGACGAATTCGTCGCGGGAGATGTCGAGCGTGGAGGGACCATTGAAGAAATGGCCGTACGCGCCCTGCGACCCGAAATCGCGCAGGTTGAACGCCAGCTCGCGCGCCACCGGCACGAGATGGTCGACCCGGTCGAGATCGGAAGCGGTATTGGCGGGGTAGCGGCCTAGCCAGTCGCGCACCGCGTCGATGCCGTCTTCGCCGCGCCCGCTGTCGACGGTCCACTGGACGGCGGATTTGAGAAGATTCCATTCCGACGTTGTGACTGCCTTGCGCGTCGACGCATTGGCCATCTCGGCGACGATCGCGACCGCCATGGCGATCGCCGACTGCTTGTCCTCGCCGTCGAGCGCCAGCCCCATGTCGAAGGGATTGAGGACGAGGCGCTCCTCGCCGATGTCGATATAGCGCCCGGAGCAGAGAGTGCAGAGCTTGCGGTAGCTGCCGCCGATGTCGATGATGCGGATGAGCGCACCTTGCGCATAATATTGCTGGCACAGGTTATTGAGCAGGAAGCTCTTGCCAGCTCCTGACTCGGCCGAGACGATGAAATTATAATTGTTGATCCGCGGGTCGAAGAGATCGAGGGTGATGAGCTGGCCCTTGCGCCCCACGTAGAGCAGGGCCGGGCGACCGCCGCCGCGAAAGTCGGTCTGGACCGGCGCCATGAGGCTGGCGGCCTTGACTGGCATGCGGAAATCGCGCTCCAGCAGCTTCAATGTCCGCTTTTCCGGGTAGAGGCCGAAGGGCAGGCTGGCGGCCAGCAGGACCGGGAGCAGATAACTCTCCTCCTGCACCATGAAGGGCAGGGGTTCGGATTCCCATAGCCGCTTGGCGCGTGCCGCCATTTCACGCGCCTGCGCGCTGTCGCGGCCGAACACCCACATGGTCGGGATCACCGAGACGAACCGGCTGTTGGACGCTTCATCGAGAATCCAGCCGATCTCCTCGATCTGCTTGCCGACCTCGACCGCGAAGCTGCCGGCCGCCTTCTGCGCCGAAAGGATCTGCGCGCGCTTGTGGATTTCGAACTGCGAGTGGTCGAACAGCACCGAGAGACAGTAGAGGAATGGCCCACCGATCTGGTCACTGTCCTCGGCGCTCCCGCGCATCCCGCCCATGAGACGGTTCGCGCGCTCGGCGGTGATCCGCCGGGCGGGCGCCTTGGGCGTTAGGCACCGCGCGACCTGATTGCCCAGAAAGACCTCTGGCCCCTCAAAGCAGAGGTCCGGGCCCGCCTCGATGATCTGCCGCGCGATAGTAGGGGCGGGCATGCCACCCACGCTTTCGCTGAGAAACACCCTTGGGGCCGATGCGAACACACCGTTGAAAATCCGCCGATAGAAGCTGACCAGTTCGTCCGGCGGCAGGCGCCGGATACCCATCTTCGCCAGTTGCTCCTCGACCTGGCGGCGCAGGTCAGCGCCGAGACTGCCCCGCGTCTTGATCGAGAGAAATAGCCTGAAATCGCGTACCGGGATCGCGTGCAGCGCATCGAGCCCCCGGGTTCCGCTGCGCAGATAATCGGCAGTGCGCCGGGCTGAGGCCTGGACCAGCGGATCGGGCCGCACCTTGAGGTCGAGATAGGCATCGAGCGCCGGATCGATCAGCGGATCGGCGAAGGTGATGAGCTGAAGAACCGTGCCTTCAGGAAAATGGATGTTGAGCAGCCCAAGTAACGCCTGTTGCACATGGGCGAACATATAGGCGGAAGGTACCAGCTCCCAGGCCTGGCCCCAGCCATCGTCGATGCACAGGAACGCTTCCTCCTCTTCGACCCAGGCGACCATCGGCAGGAAATCCGAATAGGCGTCGCGGGTCACGGCCGCACGCAGGCGCTGGTAGCTGAGGTTCTTGTGGGTGGGCCGCGCGGTCATGGCCGGTCCTCCGGCTCGACGGCCAGCGGGATGGCTTCCCCGGTCGGAGCGGCCACGGCGTCTGGCGCGGGCTCGCGTGTCGTACGCAGCACCGGCAGCGCCGGCGTCCTGCCACCCGGTTCGACGAGATAGTCGCCCACGACCCAGGCCGGCCGATCCATGATCGAATAGACATAGCGCGCCATGTAGAGGCGGTCTGGCCGCTGCTTGTCTGCATAGGGCAGGATCAATGTCCGGATCGTGCGTGAGGGGCGCAGCATCGGGGAGCCAGGTCCCTCGATCAGCGTGCCGACATTGCGCGGGCTCAATGCCGTCGCAGGAACCGGTGGCGCTCCGGCTCTGCTATCGCGCCTGCCCGTCGTCCGCGCCCGCTTCTTCGCATCCGGGCCAAGCAGCTTGCGATCGTTGGTGACGGCGGGATCGGATTTGGAGGCACGGCCCGCGACCGCATCGGCATAGGCCTGGTCCGGATGGATGCACTGGCCGTGGTCGCTGTTCTTGCAGGAGAATTTTTCGCTGTAGGGCGACATCATCGATCCCACGGTAGCGCAGCCCGAAAGTGCGAGCAGGGGCAGTGCGAACAGCGATAGCGCGCGCGTCGCGCGGCAGACCTTATTGATACGGGAGTGAAGCTGGCGTGGCATGGTACCTCCTGTCGCTGGGCGCATCAGAACTTCGCTCCCGCGCCGGGTTTGATTTCGAGGGTGGTGCCCTCCTGGATCACCACGACCACATCCTTGGCCGCGCCCACCTCGACGATGGGACCAGCCTGGCGAGCGAGATCGAGATAGAAGTCGGTGAGCTTGTCGGAAGATTTCGATAGGCCACCGGCGATCCCGGTTTTGGCGGCGTCGCCCGCATCAAGCGTGCGCACTGTGCCCAGCGCCGAGGTCGAGGTATTACCGAAGGTGTTTTCGACCGATTGTGATATACCGCTGATGGTGCCTGCGATGAAGGCGCGCGCCAATGTCGCACCAGCCCGCGTCACCACCTTGCCGGACAGGCCCTTCTTGCCATCGGTGTCGACGAAGAAGCCTTTAACCGGCTGATCGACGATGGAATGTTCGTCGAAGTCGACACAGGACAAGGAGACCAGTTGCACCTCGACCCGTTCCTTCGCGAGGCTCCCTGTCGCGTTTCCGACGACGAAGCAGCCGGCAAGATTGGCCTTCACCTCATTGGGCAGGACGGCGGGCGCCTGCACCCGCGCGATGATGGGTTCGGGATTACTGGTCGCGTCGCGGCTCGCCAGCGCGTCGATCCCGGTCAGGAGCCGCGCCTTCATGAAACCAGGCGGTAAATAGATCGTCCGATTCTTTTTTTTGGACGAGGCGGAATTGTCGGCCGCGCCTTGGGCAACGACCTGCCCGGTCGCCGACCCGATCGCGCCGACTGTCTTTTCCACCGGTGGGGCGGGCGGAGCAGGCGGCGCAACTGGCCCGGAAGGAGGCGCAGGTAGCCTGTCGGCATCCGAGCTTATGTCGCCGGTTTCTGGAGGATAGGGCAGGGCGGGCACGCTGTCCGGCAGGGCGGGCACGCTGTCCGGCAGGGCAGGAGGCAGATCGCCATCGATACCTCCCGGCGCCCTGCTGCCGGAGGTGCGTGACCCGGGGACGACCTTGCCTTCTTCGATCGCGCTGACCCTGTCGCCCAGAAGTTGCTGGCCATCGAGGACCTTCTTCAGGTCGCCCCGCAGCTTTACCTCGAGACTGTCGCCGCGCAGACCTGCGCCCATGTTCAGCGAGGATGCGGGATTGGCGGGCTTGATCTCCTCCTTGCTGCCTGAAGCGACATAGAGACCGATCCCCAGTGCACCGACTGCCACGCCGACCAGGAGCCGACGCGCGCGCAATTTCTGCTTCGCCGACATCCTGCCCCACAGCGCCTTCCAGTCGAGCAAGGCCGTGGCAGAACGTGGCATGGCGGTCTCTTCGTCGCGCGCATTCTGCGCGGCAAGATGCGCCTGATAGGGCGACAGGCTTTCCGGCCCCTCTGCCCGGTCCTTGTCCATCTCGCCGTTCATTGCCCGGCTCCCCGGCGCACGACGACGAGACGCGCGGTTTCACCGGCGGCGAGGCGGTCCCGGTCCAGGGTGACCGAGAAGATGCGCTCCCCAAGCGCCGGATCGACGAGCACACGCTCGTCCAGCGCCACTGCGGCCGTGGATCGCACATGATATTGGGAAGCTGAAAGCCCGGAGCCCTCGACGGCGATACGGCGTTGTTCGGTGATCGACAGATCTGGCGCCGCCGCAATGCTGAGCGAACCGTCCGATGGCGCGACCTCGCTGAACGAGGCGGGGATGCGATTGTCCAGCAGCGCCATGGTGATGGAGACGGCACGATCCTCATCGGCCAGGGCAGCCATCAACTCGCTATTGGTCTGGGCGCGTTGCCGGGCGCCGGGCGCAAGAATTACCGTCTGGGCCGGTATCTCGGCTGGCTCGGCATAGAGCGGATAGGTGGCGCCGTTGCAGTGCACGAAGAATTCTGAAGGCTGCGTCACATAAGTGCGCGTCACCTGGCCGGCGTCGTCGATCTCCCGGGCGAGGAACTTGATCCAGGCGTCCGGCCCGCCTTTCTCCACCGCCAGGCCCTTCTCGGCGGAAAATTTGATGTCCTCGATTTCGCCGCCCTCGCACACGACATGATTGATGTCGCGGTTGGACAGGCGAATATGACTGGTCTGGTCAGGAAGCGCGTGGATCGTCTGCGCCGCTGCCGGCACCGCCAGAAAGAGCAGGGGAAGCATCAGGGCGCCGCGCATCGGCGTGCGGCAGAATTTTCCGGTTGCCGTGATTTCCGAGCCGGCAGGCGCTGCCGCCTGCTTCGAAATCACTTCAGTGGGTTTCGGCATCGAACTGCTCCTCGGAAAGACGCGTCAGCCAGAAACGGCCATTTTCGATGCCGTAGCCGATGCGTAAAATGCCCCGGAATTTGCGGATCACGCCGCCGATGACGCGCACCTTCTCGATTGGCACGACGATCTCATGGGCGGTCCACTGCACCGGCTGGTCGCCCCGGATGTAGGTGGCGATCGACAGCGTCGGGTTTTTCGCCAGTTCGTCGAGGATGACGTTCAGGCCGTCGCGCATTGCGCCATAAGCGGACGGATGCGCGAGCCCGAGAAGCTCCTGGAACTGCCGGTCAGCGGAATAGGCGGACCATGTGCCCGACAGCGCGACGATGTTGCGCGTCATCGAGACGATATAGGCCTCGGACGGTTTGTTCCCCGAGACATGAAGATCGCCGGTCGCGCCGAACGGCACGATGATGGTGCGGGCATTCTGGTTCGTCGTGTAGATCACCACGCCCAGGACCGCGGTAACACCGAACATGCCGGCGATCGCGACCTTGAGCAGGCGGTTCTCTTCGAAGAGGTTCGCCGAGCCCTGTAGATAGCGATGGATGCCATAGCTTGCCGGCCTACCCAGCAACGGGTCATCGCCCGGTTCCTTGCGTTTGAAGATACCCATGGCGCTTACTCGAAGAACCGGGTCTGCGTGGGGCCCGGATAGTGTGGGAAGGACACAAGGCCCCAGCGCCAGGCGAGATGAGGCAGATAGCCCCTGGGCTTGGTCCGCTTCCACGGGATGAAAAGGAGAAGGGCGGCGATGAGCGCCCAACCGACAAGTCCACCTACGATCGCAGCCACGAAAACGCTCGAGGTCGCGAGCAGGAACTCGTCCGATCCGAACCAGAGGATCTGGACCGGCCGATGCAGATATTGCGGAAGGCGTTCGTCCATCTGCCCTTCTCCTCCTGCTTCATGACACCTGTGAAGGTGCCGGTTTCCGGGAGCCGACCATTCGGCTCCCAGCACTTTGCCCTCGCGGGTGCGCCCGGCCGATCAGGCCGATTGCATCTGCGTGGCGCGTCTCAGACGACCATTCCGAAAGTCTGGAGAATGGAATCCGCCTTGATCAGGCAGACGGCCGCGACGATGGTCGGGATGCCGATCATGATGTTCGAGAAGAGGCGCGAAACGCCGAACAGGAAGGCGGCGACGCCGCCCACAAATCCCATCGGCCCCTTCACGCCCTGGTTCACGACGATATCGTAGATATCGTAGCCCAGGTCGCCCTGGGCGGGTGCCGAGAAGGCATGGGCGGGACCGCCCACCAGAGCCATCGCGCCTAAAGGGAGACCGAGATTGGCCACCGCCAGGGCCTTGTTACCGAGTGTACGCATCATGGCATTGCTCCAAAGAGGAGCCGTCCGATCAAAGCCTGCCGGCATCGAAAGAGGATCGGTGTCGGCCGGGGCGTCGGTGGACGGCTCCATGAGCCCGCCGCCGCCGGCATCCTGGTTCATCCGTGGGGCCCAATTCAGGCCGGGCCGGATGCCCTCCGGAAAGAAATCAGACATGGTCGCACCAGCGCGCTCGAGGTCAGCGCGGCGCATTGGACGTTGCCTTTGCCGATGCGGGTTTTGCATGCCGGTCGAGGAACCCCTCGAGTTCGGCCTGCTGGAAGCCTGAGATAAGCTTGCCATCGGCGATGAGCGTCGGTGTTCCGGAAACGCCGACCTTGGCTACCAGTTCGGCGTCCTCGGCTACTTTGTCATGGCCGGCGGCGCATTGCCGCAGCACCGGCGGGGTCTGACCGGAGTAGGCAGCGTTGAACGCCTCCTCGCGATCGGGTGAGCACAGGATATGTTCGGCCTTGGCCGCCGCAGTCGGGTGGATACCGCTCACGAAAAAGATGAGCCGTCTCACCGGCTTCCCCTCCGCCGCCTTGGCACTCCAGAAGCGATCGAGCGCCTGGCAGTAAGGGCAGTCTGGATCGGTGAACTCGATGACCGTGGGGGCATCTACGGGGCCGATCGCCAGCGCTTTGGCAGGATCGATCGCCTTCAGGCGTCGCGTCGCACCTTGCTCCTGCGCCAGCGCGGTCAGATTGACGCCATTGCGGTCGTAGACGGTGGCGAACAGAAGATGTTCGCTCCGTGGCGCATAATAGACGATCTTTCCGCCCGCTACGGCCTGATAGATTGGCCCTTTCACCGGCGCGGGAGCGAAATCCTCGAACTGCAGGTTGGTGAAGGTCTGCTGCAGCTTGACCTGGGCTTCGGCGGCCGTCTCGCGTAGCGCCGCCGAGCTCTGCGTGCTTTGGGCAGGCTCGTGCCTTTCCGGCGACATGCCTTGCGCTGCCGCGCTATGGAAGGGCATAATGCCCGTCAAGAGAGCGACGAGCATCGCCGTGCGACTGGAATGCTTTCTGGTCATAACCGCATTTCTCCATGGGTGGAGATAAGGCGGACGCAGGCTGCCGATCACTCGGAAATTCTCGCCCTTGCTGCCATCTCGACACGGTCTTGAGTGGCGAGAAATCCCTTCTCCGCACAAGGGGGGAGGAATCTCACTTCCGGTTTGAGGCACTTCAGTTCCGGTTAGCGGAAATTTACTTCCGCAAACCGGAAGTATATTTCCGGTTTCACCTTCTGTTCCTTGTCTCGGGATCGCTCACTTCGCGCAGAGTCGATAACCTCGCAGGCATATCGACCGCGAAAGAATCGCTGCCTGCGTCGGGAGAACGACTATGGGGAGTCAGCAGTCCAGGGCGTACAAGCTTCAACTATCCGACGAGGGCATCCATCTGTTCCTGCAGTGCCATTGCCGGCTATGTCATCTCGCCGGAGATTTTCTGCCTTATGGAA
>DASVND010000074.1:0-7834 GCA_036384035.1 Sphingobium sp.
TCTCGACCAATGTTGAGCGGTTAGAGGCGGCGCCACCGCGACCCAGGCCGCGGCAGGAGAGGGGAGGGGGATCGAGAGTGTGAGGCTGCCGAGGGTGCAGCCACACAGGAGATTCCCTGATGACTGACCTCTTCGATGCGGCGGACCACGCCGATCGCGAAGCCGCGCGCCACCTCCTCTCATATCTCAACTCGGGCGAACCCGTCACGCGGCAGCACCTGAACCAGGCCATGGTGCAGGCGTTTGGGGGGACCGACGCCGAGGGACGCTGGACCCAGCGTTCAAGCTTCGAGGTGCTTGAGCACGCACTCGCCCTTCATCTTCGCGCCTCGTTTGTGCCTTTGGCGTCCTTCGCCGATCTCAACGAGCGGATCGACCTCGCACAGCGCCTTCCAACCCAAACTGTGCGCAGCGAAGACCAGATCGAATGGCAGCAATTCTCGACGCCTGTCGACATCGCGGCCGTCGCGACCTTGCTGGCCAATGCGCGGGCTGATGACATCGTTCTGGAGCCGAGTGCCGGCAACGGCCTGCTCGTTGCACAGCTCGGAGCCCATCGGTGGCTGCATCTCAATGAGCTCGATCCGGTCCGCCGCGATCGCCTACATGGTGCATTTCCCGACGCTACGATCACGGGTCATGACGGGGCGGTCCTTGATGCCGCGCTTGGCGATGCACCGCGTCCTTCCCTCATCCTCATGAATCCACCATTCTCGCGGTCGCTCGGCCGCGGCGCCGATGATTTTGCCGCAGCCCGACACCTCCAAGCTGCTCTCCGTCGCTTGCAATCGGGAGGGCGCCTGGTTGCGATCATGCCGGACTGGTTCGGCGCAACCACCCGGATGCGCGACCAGTATGAAACGATCTTGCGCGGCACGACGGTCCAGACGTCAATTCGTCTCGAGAGCTGCTACCTCAAGCACGGCACATCAATCGACGTGCGGATCTTCGTGATCGACAAGGCGCCGGGATCCGTGACGCCGGACGTGATCCAGGCTGCCTCGATCGCAGAATTGCTCGACAAGCTGTCGGTCACGCCGCGCCTGTCCCTAACTCCCGGCCAGTCCGTCGCTACGCTAAAACGGAGCGGGGGCGTTTCGCTCTTCAGAGCGGTAAAAAGCGCCAAGCCCGCGCCCCGCGCCTATCACGCGCCCGTTCGCAATCACGTCCTGCCTGTCGCCTATACCCGGCTCGAGTCCCCGGCGCCTCTGCTCGAACAGACCGGCGTCTATCTGCCCTATCGACCGAGCCGACTGGTTTTCGACAAAGCCGGCGAACATCCGACCGCGCTCGTTGAATCCGTGGCGATGGGGTCGATCCCCGCACCCGTCCCCAATTATGTTCCCTCGCTGCCGGAGCGGACCGTCACCGAGCGTTTGCTCTCGGCCTCCCAGCTCGAAACTGTGGTCTACGCCGGACATGCATGGGCACAGACGATCCCCGGTCGTTTCACACCGGATAAGGATGGTGTCGGCCTCGTCATCGCCGAAGAAGGCCGAAGCTATCGCAAGGGCTTTTTTCTCGGCGACGGCACAGGGGCAGGGAAGGGCCGCCAGATCGCCGCGACCATTCTCGATAACTGGCTGCAGGGTCGGCGCCGCAATATCTGGGTGACCAAGAACGCTCCGCTCCTCGAAGATGCCCGCCGCGATTGGACCGCTCTCGGTGGGCTCGCCGGCGATATTCAGCCCATATCGAACTGGAAGATCGACGAACCCATCAGGCTCGATCAGGGCGTTCTTCTAATCACCTATCCGACACTTCGGTCGATGCGCGGCGAACATAGCCGGTTGAAGCAAATCATCGACTGGGCCGGTGCCGATTTCGACGGTGTCATCGCTTTCGACGAAGCTCACGAGATGGGCGGCGTGGCGGGCGGCGAGGGCGCGCTCGGCGCCAAGGAGGGGTCGCAGCAGGGCATCTGCGGCGTGCGTCTGCAGAACCATCTCCCTGCCGCGCGGATCCTCTATGCCTCCGCAACGGGAGCGTCGGAGGTCAACAACCTCGCCTATGCCGTGCGGCTCGGACTGTGGGGGCCGGAAACAGCCTTCGCCAATCGCGAGCAGTTCATTTCCAGCATCCGCCAGGGCGGGATCGCCGCAATGGAACTGGTGGCCCGCGACCTGAAGGCGACCGGGCTCTACATGGCGCGTGCCCTGAGCTTCGCGGGGGTCGAATATGACATCCTGCGGCACGAGCTGACGCCCACACAGATCGAGATCTACGACACCTACGCCAACGCCTGGTCCATCATCCATCGGAACATGGAGAAGGCCCTCGAGCTCACGGGCGTCGTCGACGGTCTTGAGAACACCACCCTGAACAGTGGCGCGAAGGCATCGGCTCGCTCGCGCTTCGAATCCACCAAACAGCGCTTCTTCGGACAGGTGCTCCTTTCGATGAAGCTGCCAACCGTCATCGCCGCGGTGCGCGAGCATCTCGCGGCCGGCCAGTCCGTGGTGCTCCAACTCGTGACGACGGCCGAGTCGATTCTCGATCGCCGCCTGGGCACACTCAGCCCGGACGAGCGTGTTGATCTCGAAATCGACCTCAGCCCGCGCGAACTGGTGTTATCCGGATCTCCGGATAACACCAATTCTTTGCAGTCCGGGATTATGTCGAGTGGTTCGCGTGCGGGCGCGGATTTCCGTGTCGAAGACATCGATTCTACTCCAGATAATTAAGGTGGCAGATTGTTGAGGATGCGAAGCGCCTCCGGCGCTAAGCTCGTTTTCGGACGTCGTTCAGCATCGTGATCAGAGGATCGGCTGGTGGCCTGAAGCGCCCCGGCCTGACCGTCGGCGACCCATGAGCGGCGAGGATTTGCAGCTTTTCCTTGGGATCGGCACGCAGATAGGCCTCGGTGCTTTGGATGCTGGCATGGCCGAGCCAGAGCGCCACTTTGCGGATATCGCCGGTTGCGGCGAGCGTGTGCATCGCGCAGGAGTGCCGCAGCACATGGGGCGTGACCCGCTTGCGCAGCAGCGACGGCTGCTTCTTCGCTGCCGTGGCGACATGCGTCGCTAGCCTGAACGCGAAACCGTCGCGCGTCATCGGCTCGTTCTTGGCGTTGAGGAAGATCTCCATCGCCTGACATGGCGGCCTGACGGCGAGCCAAGCCCGCAGGGTTGCCTGCGTCTCGCGCCACAACGGCAAGACACGCTCGCGTCGGCCCTTGCCGACGATGTGAACCGTGGCGAGCGAGCGTTCCGGAAAGTCCTGCATCTGGAGCGACAGCAGTTCGGCGACCCGCAGCCCACCGGCATAGGCGAGGTGCAACATCGCCCGATCCCGGGTTCCCAGACGGGACCGGGGATCAGGAGCGTCGAGCAGCGCGGCGATCTCGTCCCGTGTCAGATAGTCGATCAGGGTCGTGTCGGTCCGCTTCGTCGGCACGGAGCGTATGCGCAGCGCGAGATCGAGGCAGGCCGGGATGCGATATTCGACGTACCGGAAGAAGGCCCGGATCGCGGCGAGCCGGGCGTTGCGGGTTCGGGGGCTGTTCTTGCGCGTATCCTCCGCGTGGTCGAGGAAGGCCACGACCAGATCGGGATCAAAGTCCTCGACCGTCAGGTCGGTGGGACGCCGCTTGAGCCGATCGGCCGCGAACCGGACCAGGAGTGCAAAGCAGGTCGCATAGGTCGTCACCGTATGCGGGCTGACATCGCGCTCGCGAGGAAGATGATCGCGCAGGAACGCGGCGAGATGGGGAGCGAGCGCGGTCATGCCGCGTCTCCCCGGAAGAGCTGCTCGCCCGCAGCAGCGATGTCGCGAAGGAGGACCGGCGTCGCTTCGAGATACCAGTATGTGGCGGCGACATCCACATGGCCGAGGTAGGTGCTGAGCGCGGCCATGTGGTGCCGGATCGCCTCCCGATCGCGCGGGCAGGACTCCAGCGATCGAACGGCGAAGCTGTGCCGCAGATCATGGACGCGGATGCCGGACGTTCCCGTCGGTCCTCGGAAGCCCAGCTTGCGCGCCAATTTGACGAAGACGATGTGGACGACGGTCTGGTGTGGCGCGCGCCCTCTCGTCGTGACGAACAGATCGTCGCCTGCGGCGCCCAATCGCTCGCGGATACGCAAATAGGCGTCCAGCGCCGCCCGCGTCGACGGCTGGATCGGCACCAGGCGTTGCTTACCGAACTTGCCGTTGCGGATGACGAGGCCATCGTCGACGACATCGTCGCGCCGGAGCGCGAGGGCTTCGGATATCCGTAAACCCGTCGTTGCCAGCAGACCGAACAGGTAGTGGTAGGTGTGCGGGCTGATCTTGCCCTTGGGCGGAAGATCGAGGGCAGCCTGCATGATCGCTGCGAGCTGCTCGGGCTCGATGATATGCGGCGTCGGGCGACGTCTCCTGCCTCTGCCGAAGACGCCCGCAGGCGGCACCTCGTGTCGCTGGTCCTCGGCATGCGCATAAAGACAAAAGCGGCGCAGGTCGTCGAACCTGTCCCGGGCCGCGTTCTGGGAACTGGCCGACCGGCACCAATCGTAGAGCCGCTCGATCGTGATGTGCCTATCGCCAAACCCGTGAGCATAGCGGGCGAAGAGCCGAAGCAGTCGTTCCTGCGCGTCGAACTTGCGGCCGAATCCACGATGAAACGCGAGGTACTGGTCGATCTGAGCGTGCATCATGCCACGTCTCCCGGCCAGTCCTGGGCGACCTTGAGCAGCATTGGGACGTCGACCTTGGCGTAGATGGCGGTCGTTGCCGGGGAACGATGGCGCAGGATCGTGCCGACCGACTCGAGGCCGGCGCCGGCGCGCAGCATCCGTGTGGCCAGCGAATGCCGGAAGGCGTGGGCGCCCGTCGGCAGGCCGCCGATGCCGCCCCGGTCGAAGACACGCGCCACGATGCCAGCGATCTCGGCCGAGGAGCTGAACGGGCGGAAAGGAGCTTGTACCCGGACGAACAGCCGTTGCTCGTCGATCCGTGGGCGGGCCCGGTCGAGATAGTCGAGGATCGCGTCTCCGGCATCCTGTGGCAGCGGCAGGCGGTCGGGGCGTCTGCCCTTGCCCCTCACCCGCAGATATCCATCGTTCCAGTCGATATCGATCAGGCGCAACTGACAGATATCGCCAGCCCGCAATCCCAGCCTCGCAAGCAACAGGATGATGGCTTTGTCGCGGATCCCCACCGCGGTGCCCGTCCCGCACGACGCGATGATCTTCTCGATCGCCGCATCGTCCATGTAGCGCGGCAGGGTGCGGAGCCGGAAGCGCCTGACGGCCGGGAACGCATGCTGCAGCGCCGGTGCGCACTCGCCTCGCGAGATGAGAAAGCGAACGTAACTCCGCATGATGGTCGCGATGAGCGAGGTGGAGCCCGGAACCTCGGCGATGCGCTGGCTGACGATCCGCCTGATGAGGCCTGCATCCAGCCGTGCCGGGTCGCGCAGCATCGGTAGCCAGCGCTTCACCTCACCGCAGTAGCGCCGGATCGTCTCGGCCGAACAGCCACAATGGTCCTTCAGCCGGGCCGTGTAGGCGGCCAGGTCGTCGTCCCGATGGATCTGCTGGTCGGCTCGCGGCAGGATGTCCCGGTCACGAAGGAAGCCAAGGATCCGCCGGGCTCCACGAGCGCGGCGCAACGGTCCGAAGTGGCCGATCAGCGTCCCACGCTTGCGATAGACCGGGCACCGACAGTCGTGGACGGCATACCGGGCTACGTGCTCCTCGGTGACATCGTCCCAGCGCAGACGGGAGACGCGAAGCCAAGCGGCGAAATGCTCGGCCTCGGAGCGGTAGCTCTTGATGCTGACCGCGCTGTATTGCTCCTGCACGAGGAAGGCCGCGTAGTCCGCAAGCTGCGCGTCCAGATGTTCGACGTCATCGGGCACGGTGATGACGCCCTGGTCTTCCATGAAGCGAACGAAGCGCCGGACCTTGCTGGTGAACGTCGGTCTGTTGGGCTGGTGGCGTGAGAAGCCCTGGCAACGGCACGCGTGCTCCTCGAAACGCCGGACGACGGCGTCGTCGACCGCCGACACGGTGATGCCCTGCCGCTCTATCCAGAACAGGAAATGACGAGCCGCCGCTTTGTGGAGCGCTCCGGCTCCCGTCGCGCTTCCCCGAAGAGATGAGAGGAAGGCGGCGACGAGGACATCGGGGGTGGGAGCGTCGCCGGCCCAGGGGTCGGGACGTCCAAACGAAACAACCGTCTTTGACAACATCGTGGTTCCTCCAGCTTGGTTGGGCTGGGGCCACCTTAATTATCTGGAGTAGAATCGATGTCTTCGACACGGAAATCCGCGCCCGCTCGCGAACCACTCGACATAATCCCGGACTGCAAAGAATATGTCATCGACTATCTCGAACGCGCCTTCCCGACCCGCCAAATGCGCGTCTTCACCGATGACACCGGCACGCAGCGGTCGGAGCCAATGACGGACGACGCGGGCAACGCCGTCTATAACCCCGAAGCGGAGACTGCCCGGGCGCTGATGATTGAGCATCTGTGCGCGCTGCCTCCGATCATGTCGGCGCTCGACGGTGTGCTGGAGCATTTCGGGCATGATCGCGTGGCCGAAGTCACAGGCAGGACCAAGCGCCTGATCTCGACAGGCGACGGCCGCCAGAAGCTGGAGACCCGCTCCACTCGCACCAGCCAGGCCGAGGCCGCCGCCTTCATGCAGGGGCTGAAGCGCATCCTCATCTTCTCGGACGCCGGCGGGACGGGCCGGTCCTATCACGCCTCGAGGGACGTCCCGAACCAGGAGCAGCGCGTGCACCTTTTGCTCGAGCCGGGTTGGCGCGCGGATCGTGCGATCCAGGGTCTCGGCCGCACGCACCGCACCCACCAGGTGAGCACGCCGTTGTTTCGTCCCGTCACGACCGACTGCAAGGGCGAGCTCCGCTTCACCAGCACGATCGCCCGGCGTCTCGACAGCCTCGGCGCCCTCACGCGGGGCCAGCGCCAGACTGGCGGTCAGAACCTGTTTGACCCGGGCGACAATCTCGAGAGCGAATATGCCTGTGCCGCGCTGGTCACCTGGTTCCACCTTCTGGTGGACGGCAAGCTCACCAGCATCTCGCATACCGAATTCGAGGATCGGACCGGCCTCGAACTCTGCGACAAGGACGGGGTCCTGAAAGATGAACTGCCGCCCATCCAGCGGTGGCTCAACCGCATCCTCGCGCTTCCCATCGGCCTGCAGAACAGCATTTTCGAGGAGTTTCTGTCGCTGGTCGAAACGCGGGTCTCGGCCGCGCGGGAGGCGGGCCGCCTCGATGTCGGCGTCGAGACGATCCTGGTCGATTCTGCCACCCTGATCGACGATACGCTGCTGCGAACCGATGCGGTCAGCGGCGCGACATCGCACCTGCTGACCATCGAGATCGCGCGCAGGCGAACCCCTGTGACCCTGGAGCGCGTGCTACGCATCGCCGAGAGCGACAGCACGGCCGTCTTCCTGCTCAACGCCAAGTCCGGGATGATCGCGCTGCAGACCCGTGCGCGGGCGCTCATGGAGGAGAAGGACGGGACGCCAATCCCGCGCTTCGAACTCACCAGGCCGACCCGGCGCGAATATATTCGCGAGCATGAGCTGTTCGAGAGCGCGTGGAAGATCGTCGGTCGCGACGCATTCTGCGAGAAGTGGCAAGCGGAAGCCGACGAAGCCGCGAACAAGGTCGATACCGAGACGATCCGCCTCGCGACCGGATTGCTCCTGCCGATCTGGTCGGCGTTGCCCAGCGATCACCTTGTGGTCAACCGCATCGCCGACAAGGCGGGCAATAGCTGGCTCGGCCGGCTCGTTTTCGACGAGCATGTCGTCCAACTCTTCACCAAGCTCGGCATCGACCGTGCCGAGAACCTTCCGCCCGCAGAC
>DASVND010000075.1:0-261244 GCA_036384035.1 Sphingobium sp.
GCCAGATTCCGCAAAGCCCGGAAAGGCGACAGGCATGGCAACCAAAAGCCCGAATCCCACCTGTAACGATTGCCGAGATATGGCGAAAAGTGCTAACTCTTGGGAATGAAGGAAATGCAGCTTGTCGGGCAGTCGCTGCCCTTCCTCGAAGCCGTCGAGAAAGCCAGTCGGGCTAGCGCCGTTGACCGGCCCGTGTTGGTCGTGGGCGAGCGGGGCACGGGCAAGGAACTGATCGCCGAACGCCTTCACCATCTTAGCCCCCGCTGGCGCGGCCCACTCGTCACCATGAACTGCGCGGCCCTGCCCGAGACGCTGATCGAGGCGGAACTGTTCGGGCATGAGGCGGGCGCCTTTACCGGCGCGACCAAGACGCGCGCGGGCCGGTTCGAGGAGGCCGATGGCGGCACCCTGTTCCTGGATGAACTGGGCACGCTCTCCATGGCGGCGCAGGAGCGGCTGCTGCGGGTCATCGAATATGGCGAGGTGTCGCGGATCGGCGCGTCGCGGCCGATCACGGTCGATGTCCGCATCGTCGCGGCCACCAACGAAAATTTGCCGCGCGCTGCGGATGAAGGGCGGTTCAGGCCCGACCTGCTGGATCGCCTGTCGTTCGAGGTCATTACCCTGCCGCCGTTGCGCGCGCGGGAAGGCGATGTCGCCGTGCTGGTCGAACATTTCGGGCGACGGATGGCGTCGGAGATCGGCTGGACCCAATGGCCGGGCTTCGCCGCGGCGGCAATGGCGGAGCTGGAGGGCTATCGCTGGCCGGGCAATGTCCGGGAATTGCGCAATGTGGTGGAGCGCGCCGTCTATCGCTGGCTGGAGCCGACGCGGCCGATCGACAGGATCGCCTTCGATCCGTTTGCGTCGCCCTGGCAGCCGGGTGGGTCAATGCGATCTGCTGCCGCTGACCCGCCAGTGCCCGCGCAGGCCAATGCGCAATTCTCTGCACCTGCGCCGACGCCCGCGTTCGACGATGTTTCGGATCTGCGGGCCGCTGTGGACGCGCATGAGGTGGCCATCATCCGCAGCGCGCTGGAGCGGTATCGGTTCAACCAGCGCGCAACCGCCAAGGCGCTTGGCCTCAGCTATGACCAGCTAAGGCATTGTCTTAAAAAACATGGCCTGATGACGGCTTAGGGTCGATCGACATTCAGCGCTCACGGGCTGCAAATGACAATTTTCCGGGCGTCCGGCACCCCATGAAATTTAGACCGTATCGACATTTGAGAACTTCGAATGGCTATCCCTATTTTCCTCTCGTCATCCTGACGAACGTCAGGATCCATTCGGCGCTACAGTCGAGATAGAGCTCTGAATGGATGCTGATTTTCATCAGCATGACGAGGTTTTGGAATGAGGATGCCCCCATAAATCTGAATGTCGACCAACCCCGGGCATCCGTCATTAAGCGATCAGCCGCCGTTGAAGTTGATCATGCAGTAGAGCATCGGGATCGACAGGATGGTGTTCGTGCGGCTGAACATCATGGCCGTCGTTGCCGCCTTGGCCTTCACCGCGTCCTCGGCCGGGACGAGACCCAGCGCCTTCTTCTGGTTCGGCCAGATCACGAACCACACGTTGAACGCCATGACGAGCGCAAGCCACATGCCGATGCCGATCAGGTGGAAGCCGGGCTTCAGGGTCAGCGCCTCGACGAGATATTGGGCGCGCCAGGCGATGATGAGGCCGGTCAAAACCGTAAACGCGGCGCCCCAGCGGAAGAAGAACAGCGCGGACGGCGCGATATGCTTCGACACGCCCGGCTTAAGCTCCGCCGGGATTTTCGGCATCGTGGGGATCTGCACGAAGTTGAAATAATAGAGGAGGCCGATCCAGGTGATGCCGAAGAACAGGTGCAGCCAGCGCAAAACGCCCTGTTCCAGAGTGGTGTTCACGGGAACAGCGACGATCACGATCAGCGCCAGCGCCAGACCGGCAACCAGAACGAGATGCAGATTTCCGAAAAACTTGGCCATATTCTCTCCCCCAAAAGCATGGCGGGCAAAGCGATGACCATTCCCGCCTGAACGGCCGAGTTTATGTCATAGTTTCGCTTGTGTCACATAGATAATTTCGTTCGATCCTCATCGGATATTCCTGTTTCCTGCTGCGGTGCAGCGCTGCTAGGGCGAATGAACCTTCCCTCTGCCCGGCCGTTTCACCCGGGCATATCCCACCTGGACAGGAGCTTATTCATGCCCTTCGTGCTGCCCGAACTTCCGTATGCCAAGGACGCCTTTGGCAAAGTCATTTCATCCGAGACGTTCGATTATCATCATGGCAAACATCACAACGCCTATGTCGTAAAGGCGAATGAGCTGGTCGCCGCCGATCCCGCACTGCAAGGTAAATCGCTGGTAGAGCTGATCAAATCTTCCAAAGGCGGGCTGTTCAATCAGGTTGGCCAGATCTGGAACCACAGCTTCTACTGGCTGGGCCTCTCGCCGACGAAGCAGGAGCCGACCGGCAAGCTGCTCGACCTCATCACCGAAGGTTTCGGTTCGGTCGATGCGCTGCTCGACAAGCTGAAGGCCGAGGCCGTCGGCCATTTCGCCAGCGGCTGGGCCGCGCTCAACCTGAAGGACGGCAAGCTGGAGGTCACCTCCTATCATGACGCCGACACGCCCGTAGCGCATGACGCAACGCCGCTCTTCATCCTCGATGTGTGGGAGCATGCCTATTATATCGATTATCGCAATGCGCGCCCCGATTATGCCGGCACCCTCCTGAAAGAGGCGGTAAACTGGGAATTTGTCGCCCAGAATCTGGATGGCAAGGGCGTAAGCCGGGCGGATCAGCCGGGCTGATATCCTTCATGCCGTTGAAAAGGACCGCTCTCTTCCCGAGGGCGGTCTTTTTTGGGCCCATTCTGGTTTCGTTAGGGACATAAAAGCGGGCGTGGGCGTTTGTGCATCTTGGTCGAATCCAAAAAGGGGATCCGGTCAGAGAGGCGTGAATCATGACCCTCATCAAAGTATTGGCCGTCGACGATTCGTCCGTAAGTCGTCAGGTCATAGCCTTGCTTCTGGCGAGCGATCGCCAGATAGACCTCGCCGCCTCCGCCGGGTCAGCCCAGGAAGCCTGGGTAGAACTGCAAAACCACAATATTGACGTCATCACGCTTGATCTCGATCTGCCCGATGGTGACGGTCTTGAGATGCTCGAGCTGCTGACGTTGAAGGATACGTGCGGCGTGGTGGTCGTGTCCGGTGACAACCGCCAGCATAACCTGGCGATTCAGCTTGGCGCGACGGCCTGCTTCGACAAATTGTCATTGATCAATGAGCAGAGCCGTTTCCTGCAAGCCATCAGGCAAGCGGCTGGCCTGGGGAATGGACCACGCCGGCTGACCATGCATTGAGCGCCAGTTAGAATGGGTGCGATATCGCGCTATCCGCGATTGAAATATGCCCGCCGGGGCAATAGGGCGTGCCCGTAAAGGAGACGCCACATGGACAAGAAGATCACCCTGACCTTCACGGAAGACGAGGCGGAAATCCTCTGTGATGCGCTGGATACCGACCTGGAAGGCTATGAGGATTCGGCCAAGGACGCCCGCGCCAACGGCAATCGCGCCGACGTGCAGACCTTTTCCGAAGCCGCCGAACGCATCAAGGCGGTGCGCGACCGGGTGCGCAAGGCGATCGACAGCTGAAGCGCTAACTATGCCGGGTAGGTGATCGCCATCACCTCATATTCCTTCTCGCCTGCGGGAAGGATGACCCGGCGCAGATCGCCGATGGCGGCCCCGCGCAGGGCGCGCGCGATCGGCGATCCCCAGCCGATCTTTCCGGCGCTGGCATCGGCCTCGTCATTGCCCAGGATCGTCACGATACGCTGATTGTCGTCCTCGTCGGCGATGGTGACCGTCGCGCCGAAGAAGACGCGGCTCTTGTCGGGCTGCTGGCGCGGATCGACGACCTTGGCGTCCTTCATCTTCTTCGACAGGCGGCGCAATTGCCCGTCAATCTCCCGCATCCGCTTGCGGCCATAGAGATAGTCGCCATTTTCCGAACGGTCGCCATTGCCGGCCGCCCAGCTGACGATCTCCACGATGCGCGGACGCTCCACGCCAAGGAGCTGGTCATATTCGGCGCGCAGGGCGGCGAAGCCCGCGGGCGTTATGTAGTTCGGGTGAGGCGTCATGCCGAGTGACTAGCGGCTGAACAACCAGATGCGAAGGCCCCGGCAGATCAACCCGGTACGTTCTTGCCCAGATAGCGGCTGAGCGGCGTCTGGCTGCCCCGGAACCGTGCGTTGGCGGGGTTCATCGCGTCATAGACGACGGCGTTTTCCAGCACGCGCTGCACATAGTTGCGGGTTTCGTAAATCGGGATGCTTTCGATCCATTTGAGCACGTCGGCCCCCGACATGCGCGGGTCGCCATTGGCGGCGAGCCATTTGTTCACATTGCCGGGTCCCGCATTATAGGCGGCCACGGCCAGCGGATAGCTGCCGCTGTAATAGTTCAGCATCTGCTGAAAATAGGTGCTGCCGAGCTGGATATTATAGCCCGTGTCGGTGGTGAGCGCCCCGGCATTGTAGCTGAGGCCAATGCGACCGGCGGTCTGCGCTGCCGTGCCCGGCATGAGCTGCATCAGGCCGCGCGCGCCCGCATGGCTGACGGCGGCGCGATCGAACTGGCTTTCCTGACGCGCAATGGCGTGGATCATCGTCCAGTTGGCCTGATGCCCGGCGGGAACGGGCACGCGCGGGAAGCTGGAGGTGCCATAGCCCGACAGGCCGTCCGACACGGCGCGCCGGCCGACCATGACGCCCAGGTCGGGACGGGAGAGGGTCTGCGCCAGCTCTGCAGACATGAAGTGATCCTTGTCCGAATCCGCGCTGGCGGCGATGGCGCGCAGGAACTTGCTCTGATCCTCATAGAGACCCATCGTGCCCAGCGCCTTGACGGCGCGCACGACGCTGCGATTGTCGAAGGCGTTGCGCTCTGCCGCGCTGATTTCCACGGGGCGGTCGATCGTGGACGGGGCCGGGATGGCACGGCCGAGCCGTTCGAGCGCGAGCTGTCCGTAGAACTGGTCGGGATAGGCCGAAGCCTGCGCGAAGAAGGCGTTGGCGCGAGCCTTGTCGTTCATCTGGAGCGCTGCGCGACCCGCCCAGTAATAGCCCTTGCTGATCGTCTGCGGGGACCGGGCGGCGGTGGCGTAGCGCTGGAACATGCCCATCGCGTCGGCGGGGCGATTGAGATTGTAGAAGGCGGTCGATCCGGCGAGCCAGGTCAGGCTGGTATAATCGTCCCGCTCACCGATCGGGCGGTCGCGGACATCGACGCCGGGGGCATAGGCGTCATCGACCTTGCTGGCGATGGCCCAGGCGAACGACCATTGGCTGTCATTGGCGGCGGCGCGCGCATTGGTAAGGAGCGCTTCATACCATTTTTCCGCGTCGCTCGGGCGGAAGGTGACGGATTGCCGATTGGCCAGCGCCGTCCGGGCGGCGAGACTGTTACCGCCGTCGCGCAGCCACATCGCCTTGCCGGCGATAAAACCGGCATCATTTTGTCCGTAGGATTCCGCTGCAGCCACCTGAGCCGCGGCGTCCGGCGCTTTCCGAAGCATCGCGGAGCGCGCCTGAAAAACAGGACGGCGCGCCGGGGAGGTGTAGGCGAGGATGCGGTCGACGCCGCCGGTGTTCTTCTGCCACAGCAGGGCGTCGGCGCGCTGGTCATAGTCGGCGGTGGTGAAGGTGCCGCTGAACTGGGAAAGGAGGCGGCTTTCATCGTCCGCCGTCAGGCCGCCTGCGATCCATGCCGCGCGCGCTTCGACCCTGGCTTCGTTAAGGCGGCCCAGCGACGACAGGGCAGCGGCGTAGCGGGCGTGGCCGACGGCTGTCTTTGCCGGATAGCGCGCGAAGAATGCCGCGACCTGACTGGGATCATAGGCGTTGGGATTGATCGACGTTTCGGCAAGGCGGCGCATCCGGTCCTGGCCGGGCCAGTCCGGGTTCGTCGTGATGAAGCTGGCATAGGTGGAGAAACCCAACGTGTCGCTCTGCTGCAGGGCGCGCCATTGGGCGATCGTGCTGACGATCGAGCTGTCGCGCGGCACGCCGAGCTGGCTGCTGGCGCGGTTCCATTCGCTCGGCTGTCCGGCGCCCGGGGTCGGCTGCACCAGCAGCGGCGTGGGCTGGGGGGTAGGGGTCGGCTGTATCATCCCGTCGGGCAGGAGGGAGGTGGGCGCGCCCGTCTGCGCTCCGGCCGACGCTGTGGAAAGGAGGAAAGCTATCACCGAAATGCGAAGCAGCGGAGCGTGTGAAACCATGCTGGACATTATTGCGGTAGGTTCCTTATCAGGCGCTGAACAAGCCGCTATAGGGGCTGCCCGCTTATGCCTGCGAAGTCCGGCGCTTTGAAGGAGTTTTATCATGTTCTCCGGTTCCATACCGGCTCTTGTGACCCCTTTTCGCGATGGACCGCTGGATGAAGAGGCATTTCGGGGCTTTGTAGATTGGCAGATTGCCGAGGGCAGCGCAGCGCTGGTCCCCTGCGGAACCACGGGCGAAAGCGCGACCATGACGGTCGAGGAGCATAACCGCGTCGTCGCCATCTGCGTGAAGCAGGCGGCGGGGCGCGTGCCGGTGATCGCCGGCTGCGGATCGAACGACACCAAGACGGCGCTGGAGCATATGTTCGCGGCGCAGGCGGCGGGCGCGGACGCGGCTCTCGTTGTCGCGCCCTATTATAACAAGCCGAACCAGGAGGGCGTCTATCGCCATTTCGCCTATCTGGCGGAGCGGTGCGACCTGCCGATTGTGCTGTATAATGTGCCGAGCCGGACGATCACCGACATCGGCGTGCCGGTGATGTTTCGCTTGGCCGAGGAGTTCCAGTCGATCGTGGGCGTGAAGGACGCGACCGGCAATCTGGGCAGGGTGACGGCGCAGCGCCTGGCCTGCGGCAAGGATTTCTGCCAGCTTTCGGGCAATGACGAGACGGCGCTGGGCTTTTCGGCGATGGGCGGGGTCGGCTGCATCTCGGTCACCGCCAACGTCGCGCCGCGCCTGTGCGCCGAGTTCCAGAAAGCCTGTTCGGATGGCGACTGGGCCAAGGCGGTGGAATATCAGGACCGGCTCTATCCGCTGCATGACGCCCTGTTCAGCGATTCTTCACCCGGCCCTGTCAAATATGCGCTATCAAGGGTCCGGCCGGATTTCCCCAACGAGGTACGGTTGCCGATCACCTGGCCATCGGAATCGAGCAGGGCGGCAGTCGACAGGGCGCTTGAGATCGCGGGACTGGTATAAGGCCCTGGCGTAAGGGGCGTGTCGTCCCCACCTGTGTTCGGTTCGCGCGTGTCGAGAACGGAGCGCGGGGTTCTCGACACGCTCGAACCGAACGGATGATAGAGTAGATTTTCATGGCCCGCCCCCGTCCAGAAACCTTCGACAAGAAGAAGATCGTCGCCGAGAACCGGCGCGCGCGCTTTGAATATTTCATCGACGACACGTTCGAGGCGGGCATCGCCCTGCAGGGGACCGAGGTGAAGGCGCTACGCGGCGGCGAGGGATCGATCGCCGAGAGCTATGCCGAGGTGAAGGGCAATCAGGTGTTCCTGGTGAACAGCAACATCCCCGAATATAGCCACGGCAATCGCGAGAATCATGAGCCGAAGCGGCCGCGCAAACTGCTGCTGCACGAGCGCGAGATCACAAAGATGCACAGCGCCGTATCGCGTCAGGGGATGACGCTGGTGCCGCTGATGGTCTATTTCAACAGCAAGGGCAGGGCGAAGGTCGAACTCGCGCTGGCCAAGGGCAAGAAGACCCAGGACAAGCGGGAGACGATCAAGGAACGCGACTGGAAACGTGACCAGGCGCGCATCATGAAGGATCGTGGCTGACCATGAGCAATCGTTTGACCCGCTGGTGGCACGCCAATGCGCCGACACGGGAATCCCTGGAGCATAACCGTTTCCTGGCGCCGGTGGCGCACCGGGTGCTGGAGCCTGCGCTGTGGCGTTTCACGCGCCGTTCGGTGCCGCGCGGCGTGGCGCTGGGCCTGTTCGTCGGCATCTTCCTGCTGATCCCCGGCCTGCAGATCGTCGGCGCGGCGATGCTGGCGCTGCCGTTCCGGGCCAATATCCCGGTCGCGGCGGCCATGACATTCCTCAGCAATCCGGCCACGACGCCACTGATCCTATGGGCGTCCGTCTATATCGGCAATATCACGCTGGGGCGCAGCGCCGACCTTTCCGCGCTGATGGCGCTGTTCCATGACGGGGCGAGCAGCGGGCGCTGGTGTGCCTGGCTGTTCTCGGAAGCCGCGCCCGCGCTGCTGTTCGGCCTGCTGATCATCTCCGCTGTGACCGCTATCGTCGGCTATTTCCTGTCGATCTGGTTCTGGCGCGCGCGGATGGGCCGCAAGTGGCATGCGCGTAAATTGAGGATTGGCAAGCACGCCGAAACGGGCGCAATAGAGGAAGCAGCGGCGGTCTGACCGCCTATCACGTTTCTTTCGCTGTTTCTTCCGGGGGTATGCGGGCATGGCCGGGCAGGGCGCGGCATCACGCAAGGATGATATCATCGCACTGACGGCGCAGCCGCCGGCCTGGGGGCAATTGCCGCTGGTCCTGCTGGCGGCGGCGGGATGCGCGGCGATCATCTGGTTTGCGGTCGGGCAGGCGGCGCTGGCGGCAGGCTTTGCCGCCACGCTGCTCGCGGTCGGTGTATTTGCCTATGTCTTTACCCGTAATTTCCCGCAACAGGCGGGCGTCGATGATGTAGCCCCCGACTGGACGATCGCCCGCGCGGCTGCCGATGCATCGGGCGTGGCCATTGCCATAACGGATCGCGCCGGGCGGCTGGTCTGCGCTAGCGATCTTTATGGCGAATGGTTTCCCGGTTATCCCGCCCCGCCGCAGGTGCCGGTCGACGATGGCGATGTCGAACGGCTGACCGCCGCCGGGCGCGCAGGCTGGCGCGACGGAACGAGCCGGGTGGAGGGCATCGGCAAGGGCGCGTTGCGCGTGGACGCCGACATTTGCCGCACCGGCCGGTCCGACGATTATCTGCTGTGGCGCTTCACGCCGGTAAAGCATGCAAGCATCCTGGACGACTTCAACCGCCTGCTGACGGGGGACGCGGGCTGGCAGCTTTCCGAGGCCGGCGTGATGGCCGCGATGATCGGCGGCGAGGGCCGCGTGCGCGCGGCGAACGGCGCGTTCCTGCTGCGCGCGGCCGGGCGGATCGACGCCAATATCGCCGGGCGCGACTTCGCCTCCTATCTGCGCGTCGATGGCAAGGGGCAGGTGTTCTTCGCGCGGGAGGAAAGGGGCGTCACGCCCGTCCGCCTGCTGCAAGTGCCGCTCAAGCCGGGCTCGGCCGAGGGGCCGCGCCTCATCCTGCTGATCGACGAGAAGCCGGGCGGCGGCGCGGCGTCGGGCGACGGCGCATCGGCGCTCTCCTATATCGAGACCTTGCTCTCGCTCCTGCCCTTTGGCCTTGCCATGGCGGATCGTGACGGGCGCGTGCTGTTCCTCAATGACGCCTTTGCGCGGGCCGTGGGCGTGAAGCCGGGCGAGAAGCCCGCCTATCCCGGCGACATCGTCGTGCGCGAGGATCAGGCGGTGGTCGCCGATTCCGTGCGCCGCTATGCCGTGGGGCCGCAAATGTCCGGCGACATCGCCATCCGCATGCGCGCGCAGCCCGACGAGCCGGTGGCGCTCAGCATGGCGGGCGTGCGCGGACTGGGCGAGGCCGCCGTGCTGCTGAGCCTGAAGGATAATAGCGAGGAATCGAAGCTGAAGCGGCAGGTCGCGCAGGCGACGAAGATGCAGGCGATCGGCCAGCTCGCCGGCGGCGTGGCGCATGACTTCAACAATATCCTGACCGCCATTATCGGCCATTGCGATCTGATGCTGATGCGCCATACGCCGGGCGACAGCGATTATGACGACATCCAGCAGATCAAGTCGAACAGCAATCGCGCGGCGGGGCTGACACGCCAGCTTCTCGCCTTCTCACGTCAGCAGACGTTGCGGCCGCAGGTGCTGCAGCTTCCCGACATCGTCGCCGACGTGTCCAACCTGCTCAACCGCCTGCTGGGCGAGAATGTGAAGCTGGAGGTCAGCCATGGCCGCAGCCTGGGCGCGGTGCGTGCCGACCCGGGGCAGCTGGAACAGGTGATCGTCAACCTGGCCGTCAATGCGCGCGATGCGATGCCCGGTGGCGGTATCGTGAATATCCAGACCTATGCCGTGCCCGCGGCGCGGGTGCGCGAGTTGCGCAGCGATATCCTGCCAGTGGGCGATTATACGGCCCTGCGCGTGTCCGACACGGGCCATGGCATTCCGCCCGATGCCATTTCGAAGATTTTCGAGCCTTTCTATACGACCAAGGAGGTGGGCAAGGGGACGGGCCTTGGCCTGTCGACGGTCTATGGCATCGTCAAGCAGTCCGGCGGGTTCATCTTCGCGGAATCGGAGCCCGGCAGGGGCGCGAGCTTCGTTATCTACCTGCCCGTTCATGCCGTCGTCGCGCCGGAAAAGGTGCCGGACAAGCCCCGCCTGGCCGACAGGCGCGGCGACACCTGGGGCACCGGCACGATCCTGCTCGTCGAGGATGAGGATATGGTCCGCGCCGTGGCGGAGCGGGCGCTCAGCCGACAGGGGTACAAGGTGTTGACGGCATCGGACGGCGAGCAGGGGCTGGAAGTGCTGGCGCGGGGTGGGGAAACGATCGACCTGCTGATTTCCGACGTCGTCATGCCGAACATGGATGGCCCGACGATGGTCGGCCAAGCGCGCAAGACGCATCCGCATCTGCCGGTCCTGTTCATGTCCGGCTATGCCGAGGAGCAATTGCGCAAATCGATCGACATCGCCAATGTCGCTTTCCTGCCCAAGCCCTTCTCGGTGAACCAGCTGGCGGAGGCGGCGCGCGACACGCTGGCGGCGGGGGCCGCCATTTCCTGAAAATCGCTCCAGGTTAACGTGAAAGCGCTAGGAAAACCGCCCCTTATGCGTTAGCCACCTGTCAAGCACAGGCGTGCAATAGGGGCCTATGACCGCTAAGTCGATTCTCGTCGTTGAAGACGAAGCCATGATCGGGATGATGCTGGAGGATTTCCTCGACGCACTCGGTTACCGCCTGCACGGGATTGCAGGGACCCTGGAAGAAGGATGCGACCTGGCGCGCAGCGAGGCTTTCGACGCGGCGGTGCTGGATTGCAACCTGCGCGGCGAGAAGAGCTGGCCGATCGCGGAGATATTGGCGGAGCGCGATATTCCGTTCGTGTTCGCGACCGGGGGCAGCGCCGACGATGTGCCCAGCGCCTTTGCCGACCGCATGACGCTGGCCAAGCCGTTCACCATGGGTTCGGTGGAGCGGGTGTTGGAAAAGCTGCTGGAAACCCCGGCATGATGGCGGCATAACGGCCCGACAAAACAGCCAAGTAAAGTGGCCCACCAAAATGGTGGGTAAATAATTTTCGTTCTCCTATTGTTCTGATAGAACAAATCCGGTACATCGACTGAAGAACGCCGCCGAGGGCGTGATCCGCTTGACAGGGGATAGTCCGATGACCGCTATGCTGAAACTGATCGACGCCGACAAGAAGACGGGGACAATGGATAAAAACGGACTGGACCGGCAAAAGGCGCTGGATGCGGCGCTTGCACAGATAGATCGCGCCTTCGGCAAGGGCTCGGCGATGAAGCTGGGCTCGAAGGAAACCATGCAGGTGGAGGCGATCTCGACCGGATCGCTCGGCCTCGACATCGCGCTTGGCGTCGGCGGATTGCCGCGCGGTCGCGTGATCGAGGTGTATGGCCCGGAAAGCTCGGGCAAGACCACGCTTGCCCTGCATGTCATCGCCGAGGCGCAGAAGAATGGCGGCACGGCGGCCTTTGTTGACGCTGAACATGCGCTCGACCCGGTCTATGCCAAGAAGCTGGGCGTCGATATCGACGAACTCATCGTCTCGCAGCCCGACACGGGCGAGCAGGCGCTGGAGATTGTCGACACGCTGGTGCGCTCCAACGCTATCGACGTATTGGTGGTGGACTCGGTGGCGGCGCTGGTGCCGCGTGCGGAGATCGAGGGCGAGATGGGCGACAGCCATGTCGGCCTGCAGGCACGCCTGATGTCGCAGTCGCTGCGCAAGCTGACCGGATCGATCAGCCGCTCGCGCTGCATGGTGATCTTCATCAACCAGCTGCGCATGAAGATCGGTGTGATGTACGGCAATCCGGAAACCACGACCGGCGGCAATGCGCTCAAATTCTACGCCTCGGTGCGTCTCGACATTCGCCGCACCGGCCAGATCAAGGATCGCGACGATATCGTCGGCAATGCGACCCGGGTGAAGGTGGTGAAGAACAAGGTGGCCCCGCCGTTCAAGCAGGTGGAATTCGACATCATGTATGGCGAGGGCATCTCCAAGATCGGCGAGATTCTCGACCTGGGCGTCAAGGCCGGGATCGTTGAGAAATCCGGCGCCTGGTTCTCCTGCGACTCCGTCCGCATCGGGCAGGGGCGCGAAAATTCCAAGATCTTCCTCAAGGAACATCCGGAAATGGCCGACCGCATCGAGAAAGCGGTGCGCGCCAAGACGGAAGCCGTCGCCGAAGCGATGATGACGGGACCCGAAGCGGAGGATGACGGCGAATAAGGGTTTCGCGCCGCCGGCCCGTACAGCCGGCCATGCGGGATCCGCGATATTCGCCTGACCTCTTGTTTCACGATCCGAAAAGGTCCGCCGCGCTACCCCAGCCGGCGGGCCTTTTATCGTTTGGCGCAGCTTCGCTCCGCATCGCGAGCTCGATGGCCAAGTATTGCGTTTCGGACGGCATGGGATGACGATAGGGTCAGGGCGGGAGCGTGCACATGACCATCATCGTCCATCATCTGGAGAATAGCCGGTCGCAGCGGGTGCTCTGGCTGCTCGAAGAGCTTGGCCTGCCCTATGCGGTGAAGCGCTATGCGCGCGATTCCCGGACGATGCGTGCGCCGCCCGAACTCAAGAGCGTCCATCCGCTGGGCAAGTCTCCCGTGATCGAGGATGAGGGGCTTGTTCTGGCGGAGACGGGGGCGATCGTCGAATATCTGGTGGAGAAGGGCGGCGGGCGGCTGGGGCCTCCTCCGGAGCGGCAGGCTGCCCTGCGCTACCGGCATTTTCTTCACTATGCCGAAGGGTCGATGATGCCGCCGCTGTTCGCGCTGCTCGTCGTCAACCGCCTTGGCCTGCTCGGCCGGCCGGCGAAGGGGACAGTCCAGGGCATGCTCGACCAGCATCTGGACTGGCTGGAAACCGAACTCGCCGCTCGCGCGCATTTCGCCGGCGCGGATTTCACGGCGGCCGATATCATGATGAGCTTTCCGCTGGAGGCGTCGCAGGCGCGGGGCGGCCTCAAGGGATCGCGCCCCAATCTGATGAACTGGCTGGAGCGCATGCATGGTCGCCCCGCCTATCAAGCCGCGCTTTCCCATGGAGGACCCTATGCTTACGCCTGATCGCCGCACGCTGCTGAAGATGGCCGGCCTGTCCGGCGGCGCGCTGGCGCTAGGGCTGCCGCATCTGCTGCTTGCGGCCGATGGACCGGCGGGTGACCTGAAACCCATTACCGGCGGGGCTGTCCCCATCGGGCCGGGAGAGCGCAAGGCGCGTATCGATCGCGCGCAGGCGTTGATGAAGGCGAACGGCATCGGCGCGATCCTGATCGAGCCGGGGGCAAGCCTCATCTATTTCACCGGCGTGCGCTGGTGGCGCAGCGAGCGGCTGACCGCCGCCGTTATCCCGGCGGAAGGCGCGCCGATCATCGTCACCCCCTTCTTCGAGAAACCCTCCGTCGCGCAATCGCTCGGCATAGAGGCGGACATCCGCGTGTGGCAGGAGGATGAGCATCCGCTGGCGCTGGTCGCCGCCTTCCTCACCGAGCGCGGCCTTGCCTCCAGCCGGATCGGCGTGGAGGAAACCGCCCGCTTCTTCGCGTTCGACGGATTGCGGACGGCGCTGCCCAAGGCTGAGCTGGTTTCGGCGAACCCGGTCGTGCGCGGCTGTCGCATGCGTAAGACCCCCGCCGAGATCGGCCTGATGCAGGCCGCGACCGACGTGACCGTGGCGGCCTATCGCTGGACGATCCCACAGGTGCGCATCGGCATGACCCCGACCGACATCGGCGGATTGATGACCAAGGCCACCAAGGCGCTGGGCGGCGAGCCGGAATTCTCGCTCGTCCTGGTCGGCGAGGCTGCGGCCTATCCGCATGGAAGCGAAGCGCCACAGGTGGTGAAGGCGGGCGATATCGTGCTGATGGATTGCGGCTGCACGGTCGAGGGCTATCAGTCGGATATTTCCCGGACCTTCGTGGTCGGCGCCGATCCGACCGCCGAGCAGCGCCGGGTGTGGGACCAGGTGGCGAAAGGGCAGCAGGTCGCCTTTGCCGCCGCGCGCATCGGCGCGACTGCTGGGTCTGTCGATGATGCCGTCCGGCACTATTATCAGGGGCTTGGCTATGGTCCGGGCTATAAATTGCCCGGCCTGTCCCACCGCACCGGCCATGGCATCGGCATGGAGGGGCATGAGCCGGTCAACCTGGTCCATGGCGAAACGACGAAGCTGGCGAGCGGCATGTGCTTTTCCGACGAGCCGGGCATCTACATCCCCGGTAAGTTCGGCGTCCGGCTGGAGGACTGCTTCCATATGACGGAAACCGGCCCGGCCTGGTTCTCGAAGCCGCCGGTTTCGATCGATGCGCCGACAGGCTGATCTGGAACCGTCGATGAACGGCACCGGACGGGCTGTGCTTTCGCCGCCACAGCCGCACGACTGGGCGTGAAACGCCCGCTTGTGCAGCGCCGAACACTTCCCTAAATCCGGCGCATGACCTCAACGAACGACATCCGCCGCTCCTTTCTCGACTATTTCGCGAAGGCGGGCCACACGGCCGTGCCGTCGGCGCCGCTGGTGCCGCATAACGACCCGACGCTGATGTTCGTCAATGCAGGCATGGTGCCGTTCAAGAATGTGTTCACCGGCCTGGAAACGCGCGGCTACAGCACCGCGACATCGTCGCAGAAATGCGTTCGCGCGGGCGGCAAGCATAATGATCTCGACAATGTCGGCTATACGGCGCGGCATCATACCTTCTTTGAAATGCTGGGGAATTTCAGCTTCGGCGACTATTTCAAGGAACAGGCGATCACCCATGCCTGGACCCTGCTGACCAAGGATTGGGGCCTTGACCCCAACCGGCTGACCGCCACCGTCTATCATACGGACGACGAGGCGTTCGCGCTGTGGAAGAAGATCGCCGACCTGCCCGAGGAGCGGATCATCCGCATCCCGACCAAGGACAATTTCTGGGCGATGGGCGACAGCGGTCCGTGCGGGCCGTGCTCCGAAATCTTCTACGATCATGGCGACCATATCTGGGGCGGCCCGCCGGGATCGCCGGAGGAGGATGGCGACCGCTTCGTCGAGATCTGGAACCTGGTGTTCATGCAATATGAGCAGGAGGCGAACGAGATCGTCCGCGACCTGCCGCGCCCGTCGATCGACACCGGCATGGGGCTGGAGCGGATCGCCGCCGTGATGCAGGGCGTCACCGACAATTATGACACCGACACATTCAAGGCGCTGATCGCCGAGAGCGGCGCGCTGACCAAGACCGATACGGCGGGCGAACACAAGGCGAGCCATCGCGTAATCGCCGATCATCTGCGTTCGTCCGGTTTCCTGATTGCGGACGGCGTGCTGCCCGCGAATGAGGGACGCGGCTATGTGTTGCGCCGGATCATGCGGCGGGCGATGCGCCATGCGCATATCATCGGCGCGAAGGACCCGTTGATGTACCGTCTGGTCGGCGGCCTGGTCAGCGAGATGGGCGGCGCCTATCCCGAACTGGTCCGCGCGCAGCCGCTGATCGAGGAGACGCTGCTTCGTGAGGAAACCCGGTTCCGCAAGACGCTGGAAAACGGCCTGAAGCTGCTGGACGAAGCGACGGCGGGCATGGGCGAGGGCGCGACGCTGCCCGGCGCGACCGCATTCAAGCTCTATGACACCTATGGTTTCCCTTACGATCTGACCGAGGATGCGCTGCGCGGGCAGGGCCTGCTGGTGGATCGCGCCGGGTTCGACGCGGCAATGGCCGGACAGAAGGCGGCGGCCCGGGCGGCATGGAAGGGATCGGGCGACAAGGCATCCGAGGAAGTCTGGTATGATGTCGCCGAAAGCGAAGGCGGCACGGAATTTACCGGCTACACTTCCACGAAGGGCGAGGGCCAGGTCGTCGCGCTGGTGAAGGATGGCACGCGGGTGGACAGCGCATCGGCGGGCGAGACTGTCACGATCCTGACCAACCAGACGCCCTTCTACGGCGAAAGCGGCGGCCAGATGGGCGATATCGGCGCGATATCGACGCTGGAGGGCCTTTCTGCCGAGGTGACGGACACGTCCAAGCCGCTGGGTCGCCTGCACGGGCACAAGGCCGTGGTGAAGGCAGGCAGCGTCAAGGTCGGCGACACGGTGCAACTGGCGGTCGATGTCGATCACCGGGACCGGGTGCGCGCCAACCATAGCGCCACGCATTTGCTGCACGCCGCGCTCCGCAACCGGCTGGGCGGCCATGTGACGCAGAAGGGCAGCCTGGTCGCACCCGACCGCCTGCGCTTCGACTTTTCGCACCCCGAAGCACTGACCCCGGCGCAGATTGCGCAGGTCGAGGCGGACGTGAATGCGCAGATCCGCCACAATGACGAGGTGACGACGCGCCTGATGACGCCGGACGACGCCGTGGCCGCCGGCGCGATGGCGCTGTTCGGCGAGAAATATGGCGACGAAGTGCGCGTCCTCTCCATGGGCACGGCGGACGAGAACAGCTATTCGGTCGAACTGTGCGGCGGCACCCATGTGCGCGCGACGGGCGACATCGCCCTGTTCAAGATCATCTCCGAAAGCGCGGTGTCGAGCGGCATCCGCCGGATCGAGGCGCTGACCGGGGAAGCCGCGCGGCTGTGGCTGGCCGATCGCGACGAACGGCTGAGGCAAGCGGCGGCGGCGCTCAAGACCGCGCCGGATGATGTGCCCGCGCGCATTGCGGCGCTGGTGGAGCAGACGCGCAAGCTGGAGCGTGAGCTGGCCGATGCAAAGAAGGCGCTGGCGCTGGGCGGCGGCGGGTCCGCTGCGGCGGCGGGGCCGGAACAGGTTGGCGCGGTCAGCTTCCTGGCACAGGTCATCAATGGCCTGGACCCCAAGGAACTGCGCGGGCTGGTCGACGGCAACAAGACGACGCTGGGGTCCGGCGTGTCGGCCATCGTCGCCGTGATGGACGGGCGCGCCACGATTGCCGTGGGCGTGACGGACGATCTGGCGGGCGCGATCAGTGCCGTCGATCTGGTGCGCGCGGGCGTCGAGGCGCTGGGCGGCAAGGGCGGCGGCGGCCGTCCGGATATGGCCCAAGGCGGTGGTCCCGAGGGCGGTAAGGCCGATGCAGCCATAGAAGCGGTCAAGGCCGCGCTGCAGCAGGTCCCCGCCTGAGCCGCGGACGGGGCGCGGTTATCCGGCTTCGTCCGCCATCAATGCGCTGACCACGCGCTGCATGTTACCGCGTGCCGCCCCCTGCGAGGTGGCGAGCAGTTGGTGGGCCAGCGTCAATGACGCCGCGCCGAAATCCGCCCGAAGCATTGCGGTGAACGCCTGCACGTCAAAGCCCGCGGCCGACGCAGAATCCCGTTGCTGATGTTCCATGATATTCTCCCCATATTTGCGAAGGATAACATGGGTGCAGCGTTTTTGTTGCACTGCAAAAATCCTTAACTGTCTGGAAGTGATCAATTTCTCCGGATCGGACCGATTATGGTCAGCCAGCGTTTCGCCAACGTCGATTGAAGCGCGAACCCGGCGGCCTATCTTTGCAGGACTAGCGCCCCGATGGAGTATCCCATGTCAGACATGTCCGCCTTTCCGATCACGTCCCGCTGGCCAGCCGCGCATCCCGACCAGTTGCAATATTATGGCCTGCCGACGCCCAATGGCGTGAAGGTGTCGATCATGCTGGAGGAGACCGGGATTCCCTATGAGGTTCATCTGGTCAACATCATGGAGAATGAGAGCTGGACGCCCGAATTCCTGTCGCTCAATCCCAATGGCAAGATCCCGGCGATCCTTGACCCCGATGGGCCGGGCGGCAAGCCGCTGGCGCTCTTCGAGTCCGGGGCCATATTGACCTATCTGGCCGACAAGACGGGCAAGTTCATTTCCGCCGACCCCGGCCAGCGGTACGAGACGCTCCAGTGGGTCTTCTTTCAGAACGCTGCCATCGGCCCGATGTTCGGACAGGTCGGATTCTTCCACAAATTTGCGGGGAAGGCTTATGAGGACAAGCGGCCGCTGGAGCGATATGTGGCTGAATCCAAACGCCTGCTTGGCGTGCTGGAGGACAGGCTGGCCGATCGCCCGTGGATCATGGGCGATGACTATAGCATCGCCGATATCTCGACGCTCGGCTGGGTCCGGAATTTTGTCGGCTTCTATGAAGCGGGCGATCTGGTTGACTATCAGAGCCTGATTCACGTCCCGGCCTGGCTGGAGCGGGGCCTTGCCCGCCCGGCCGTGCAGCGGGGACTGGATATTCCCAAACGGCCCTGAACAGGAGCGCTAGGCTTCGTTCTCCCTGAGGCGGCGGAGGCGGGGCGCTGCTTCCAGATCGCCCGCTTCCTTGATCTCCTGCCGCAGGTCCTCGCGGGTCTGGTGAATGGAGGCGATGACCGGGCCCATGGCGACGCCAAGGTCGACCAGCGCCGTTTCGGCAAGCTGTAGCGAGCTTTCCAGCGTTTCCGGCACGGCGTCGCTGGCGCCGGCCTTGTAGAGCTGCGCGGCATGATCGGGGTCGCGGGCGCGGGCGATGATCGGCAGGTCGGGGACCCAGCCGCGCACCCGCTTGGTCACGCGGATCGACAGGACCGGATCATCCATGGTCAGGATCAGCGCGCGGGCATGGCCAAGGCGCAGCTTGTCCAGCATTTCCGCGCGGGCGACGTCGCCGAAGACGATCGGATAGCCCGCGCGCCGTCCGTCGGCGACGACGTCGGCATCGGATTCGACGACGATGAACGGCTGATGATGGGTCTTGAGCAGGTCGCACACCATGCGTCCGACCCGGCCGAAGCCGATCACCACCGCTGCAGGCTGGCTGCCGTCGTCGCCCATCGGCGGCGGCTCCTCTCCACTGGCCAGATCGATGCGCCGGGCGATGTCATGACCCAGGCGTGCGAGCAACGGCGTGATGGTCAGGCCGATCGCCGTGACGATCTGCCAGAAGGCGGCGGTAGAGGGCAGGATGAGCTGCGCCGCCGACGCCGCCGACAGCACGATCAGCGTGGTTTCCGACGGGCTGGACATCAGCAAACCGACCTCCAGCGCCACCGCCCGCCGCGCGCCGGAAAAGCGCAGGAGGAGGGCGGTCACGGCGGTCTTCACGATCACCACGGCGACCACGGCCATCACCAGCGTCGGCCAGTTCGCCAGGATCACCCGCATGTCGAGGCTCATGCCCACGGTCAGCAGGAAGACGCCGAGCGCCAGCCCCTTGAACGGCGCGGTAATGATCTCAACCTCGCCATGATATTCGGTCTCGGCGATCAGCAGGCCGGCGAGCAGCGCGCCAACGATGGGGGACAGGCCGACCAGCGAGGTGACCATGCTGGACACGATGACAACGAGCAGGCTGGCGGCGAGGAACACTTCCGGGCTCTTGGTCCGCGCCGCCTGGCTGAAAATATGGGTCAGGACATATTTGCCGACAACCAGCATGATCGCGATGGTGACGCCGCCCTTTACCAGGGTTTCGACGAGGCTGCCGATTCCATCCTCCGAAGCCGTGGGCGCGAGCGCGCCGAGCATGAAGATGATCGGCACCAGCGCCAGATCCTCGAACAGCAGCATGGAGAAGGCGGACTTGCCGACCGGGCTTTGGGTGCCCACCATCGGCAGCACCAGGGCGGTGGACGACAGCGCGATCGCCAGCCCCAGCCCGATGGCGCCGGCGACCGGCTGGCCCAGGAAATAGAGGCCGACCGCCAGGATGGCGCCGCTGCCCAGCAATTCCGCCGCGCCGACGCCGAAGACCAGCCGTCGCATCGACCATAATCGCTTGAAGCTCAGTTCCAGCCCGATCGAGAAGAGCAGCAGGATGATACCGAACTCCGCAAAGGGTTCTATGGAATGGGGGTCCGATATGGTGATGTGGTAGAGCCAGGGATATTGGCCGACGAGCGAGCCGAGGCCCGCCGGTCCCACCAATATGCCGACCAGGATGAAACCGATGACGGGGCTGATCTTGAAGCGCGCGAAACCGGGAATGACCAGGCCCGCCGCACCCAGTATGACCAGCGCGTCGCTGAAACCCTTGTTGTCCAATTCAAATGCCATGGCTGCATTAGATCAGCATTGACGCTACGTGTCAGTAGCGGGAGGGAAGAAAAATGGCCCAAAATGCGGAAAAAGTTGTCGTGGTGGGCGGCGGGCCGGCCGGGATGATGGCGGGATTCCTGCTGGCGCGGGCGGGGGTCGAAACGCTGGTGCTGGAAAAGCATCGCGACTTCCTTCGCGATTTCCGTGGCGACACGGTGCATCCCTCAACGCTGGAGCTGTTTCGGGAATTGGGGTTGATCGACGGCTTGCTCGCGCGACCGCATGATAAAGTGCCGACGCTTTCGGGGCGGGTCGCGGGACAAGCCGTAAGGATTGCCGATTTTTCGCGGCTGCCGGTGAAGAGCAAGTTCATCGCGCTGATGCCGCAATGGGATTTTCTGGATTTCGTGGCGGAGGCGGCGAGGCGCTTTCCCGCCTTCGCCTTGCGGACGGAGGCGGAAGCCACGGGCGTGACCCATGATCAGGCGGGCCGCGTCAACGGAGTCACCCTGAGCAGCGGCGAACATGTGCCGGCGCGACTGGTGATTGCGGCGGACGGGCGGCGGTCGGTTCTGCGTGACGCGGCCGCCCTGCCTCTGCGGGACCTGGGCGCGCCGATGGACGTCTTCTGGTTCCGTGTGCCCAAGGCGCCGGGCGAGAACCGCACCACCGGCGTGTTCGACGCCGGGCGGATTCTGGCGATCATCGACCGGGGCGATTATTGGCAGGTTGCCTATGTCTTTCCCAAGGGGGAGGCGGACGCGGTGCGCGCTCGGGGGCTGGATGCGTTCCATGCGGAGATCGCCCGGCTGGCGCCGGAACTGGCCCCCGGCATCGACAGCGTGCGGGACTGGGACGAGGTCAAACTGCTTTCGGTGTCGCTGGATCGCCTGACGCGGTGGCATTGCCCCGGCCTGATCGCCATTGGCGACGCGGCGCACGCCATGTCGCCCATCGGCGGGGTGGGCATCAACCTGGCCGTGCAGGACGCAGTGGCAACGGCCAACATCCTGGCGGCGACATTGGCGGCGGGGGGCGATCCCGATCCTCTGCTGGGACGGGTGCAGGCCCGCAGGATGTTTCCGACGCGCGTCATTCAGCGCATCCAGAAGATGGCGCAGGACAATATCATCGGTGCGTTGCTGCGACCCGAGGCGCGGCTGGAGCGGCCGCCGCTCGCGCTGCGCCTTTTGAATCGCTATCCGGTGCTTCAGGCGATACCGGCCCGGGTGCTGGGGTTAGGCGTTCGGCGGGAACATATCCGATCGCCCGAGGTGGGTTAAACCAATAGAACGGGCACGGCATGTAAACTGGATAAGCCTTAGCCGCCGCCCGGGGAGTTGTGGCCGCCGGCCGGGACCGGGCCGCCGCTCGGCGCATGGGCGCCAGGGTTGCTGTCCCATTCGATATGATAGAGGTCGAAGCGCCGGTCGCGCAGGTTGCGCACCGTGCCCTCCGCCCGCGCCCAGCTGAGGTCCGCGAGGTTGACATCAGCGATCGTCAGCGTCTCGACATTCTCGCTCGCCTCCGCCGCGATGCCGTCACGCGCGAAGGGCAGGTCGCAGGGGGTGAGGATGCAGCTTTGCGCGTACTGGATGTCCATATTGTCGACGTTCGGCAGGTTGCCGACATTGCCGGACATGACGACATAGCATTGGTTCTCGATCGCGCGGGCCTGCGCGCAATAGCGCACGCGCATATAGCCCGAGCGGCTGTCCGTGCAGAAGGGCACGAATATCATGCGGGCGCCCTGGTCGACCAGGCGGCGGGCCAGTTCGGGGAACTCGCTGTCGTAGCAGATGAGGACGCCGATCGGGCCGCAGTCGGTCTGGATGACGTCGAGGGAGTCGCCACCCTTGATGTTCCACCAGAAGGCTTCATTGGGGGTCGGGTGGATCTTCTCCTGTGCCCGGATCGATCCGTCCCGCAGGGCGACGTAGGCGACGTTCTGGATATCATCGTCATCGGTGCGGGTCGGGTGCGACCCGCCGATGATGTTGATGTTATATTCCAGCGCCATCCGCCCAAGCTCCTTGGTCAGGCGCGGGGTGTAGGCAGTGAGGCGGTCGATCGCTTCGGGCGGGCTCAGCTTCTTAGTCTCGAATGACAGGAGCGGGAGCGTGAAGAGTTCGGGAAAGACAATGAAATCCGAACGGTAGTCGGCGGCGACATCGACGAAATATTCGACGTTGCGAATGAATTCTTCGAAATCCGCAACGGCGCGAGCCTGCAGCTGGCAAGTGGCGAGACGGACGCTTTCAACGCCGCGCGGCACCCGCATTTCCGGCGCTTCGTCCGGATCGACATAGGGATTGCGCCAGACCAGATGCGCGGCATTGCCGGCGGATGCCTTGTCCTCGGGCAGATATTTCGACAGGATACCCAGCGGTTCGAAGCCGTTCTTCAGCTGAAAACTGAGAACCTGGTCGGGCAGTTTGCCCGTCACCACCTGGTGCAGATAATCTTCCGGGCCGGTGACCTTGCGCCTGGCGCGGCTATATCCCGGCAGGCGCCCGGCGATGACGATGCCGTGCAGGTCGAGCTGCTCGGCCAGTTCCTTGCGCTCGTCATACAGGCGCTGGCCGATGCGCAGCCCGCGCTGCTTGGGGTCCACGGCCATTTCATAGCCGTAAAGCCATTCGCCCGCCGCGCTGTGCCGCGTGCCGAAACCGTTGGCGGTGATCTCCTCCCAGTCATGCGGGGAGAAAGCCATGGTCTTGCTGACCCGCATGGTCGCGCAATAGCCCACGACGCGGTTGTCGTAGAGCGCGACGAAGCAGCCCTCGGGGAAGTTGTTGATCTGCCCCCGCACCATGGCGGGCGCATAGCTTGGCATATCGGGATAGACGCGATCGATCAGCCGGATGATCGCCCGGACATCGGACGGAACCGCATTGCGAACGTCAAGGCGCTTCCGTCCGGTCGTTGTCATACTGGAATAATCGCCTGTGCGCCGATCAGTTCCATGTCGCCATTTCGGATTCCAGATTGACGCGGATCGCCTCGAAGAATTGCTCCGTGGTCATCCATGCCTGATCCGGGCCGATCAGCAGCGCCAGATCCTTGGTCATCGCGCCGTCCTCGACGGTCTTGATGCAGACCGCTTCGAGCGTTTCGGCGAACTTCACGACATCAGGCGTGTCGTCGAACTTGCCGCGGAACGACAGGCCCTGCGTCCATGCGAAGATCGACGCAATCGGGTTGGTCGAGGTCGACTTGCCCTGCTGGTGCATGCGGTAGTGACGCGTGACGGTGCCGTGCGCGGCCTCCGCCTCGATCGTCTTGCCGTCCGGCGACATCAGCACGGAGGTCATGAGACCCAGCGAGCCGAAGCCCTGCGCGACGGTGTCCGATTGAACGTCGCCGTCGTAATTCTTGCAGGCCCAGACGAACTTGCCGCTCCACTTGAGGGCGGAGGCGACCATGTCGTCGATCAGGCGGTGCTCATAGACGATGCCGGCGGCCTTGAACTTGTCAGCGAAATCGGCGTCGAACACTTCCTGGAACAGGTCCTTGAAGCGGCCGTCATAGGCTTTCAGGATCGTGTTCTTGGTGGAGAGATAGAGCGGCCATTTGCGGTCGAGCGCATAGTTCATGCTGGCCTTGGCGAAATCGCGGATCGAATCGTCGAGGTTGTACATGCCCATGGCGACGCCGGCGGAGGGGAACTGGAACACCTCCTCGTCGATCTTCTCGCCATTGTCGCCGTCCCAGACGAGACGCAGCTTGCCGGGGCCGGGGACGCGGAAATCGGTCGCCTTATACTGGTCGCCAAAGGCGTGGCGACCGACGACGATGGGGTCGGTCCAGCCCGGCACCAGGCGGGGCACATTCTTGATGACGATCGGCTCGCGGAACACGACGCCGCCCAGGATGTTGCGGATGGTGCCGTTGGGCGACTTCCACATCTTCTTGAGCTTGAATTCCTCGACGCGGGCTTCGTCCGGCGTGATGGTCGCGCACTTGACGCCAACGCCGTACTGCTGGATCGCCTTGGCGCAATCGACGGTGATCTGGTCGTTGGTCTCGTCGCGCTTCTCGACGCTCAGGTCGTAATATTTGAGGTCGATATCGAGATAGGGCTTGATCAGGCGCTCGCGGATCCATTCCCAGATGATCCGGGTCATCTCGTCGCCGTCAATCTCGACGACCGGGTTTTTCACTTTGATCTTCGCCATGCGCTATGTCCGCTTTCTGTTTCCTGGGGATGGGATGCACCGGCGTCTAGGCAAAGCGCGACGAATATTCAACCTTTCCGGACGTATTTTCGCTGCGTTGCGGGACAGCGGGTGAGAGCGGCGCGGGCAGCCAATGCGATATGCAACAGCCACGGCGTTGTCAGGGTGAAAGGGACGCCGTAAGGACTGTTCATGGAAAATACCGAAATCACCATGGCCGCGGGTGGCGGCGTCAAGTGGCGCTTTCCCGCCGTCCATCCGGAGGGGCGCAAGTTCGCCGCCATTGCGGCGGCCATCACGGCGCTGGCGTTCCTTGTCGGCTGGCCCTGGCTGGGATGGCCGCTGGTCGGCGTTACCGTCTGGGTTCTCACCTTTTTCCGCGATCCGATCCGCGCGACGCCGCGTGACGATGCGCTGGTGATTGCGCCGGCGGACGGGCTGGTGACGCTGATCCAGTCAGTCGCGCCGCCACGCGAAATGGCCGGGCCGGCGGGCCTGGGCGAGGAACCTATGGTCCGCGTGTCCATTTTCATGAGCGTGTTCGACGTTCACATCAACCGCACGCCCATTTCCGGCACCGTGAAATCGGTCGTCTATATCTCGGGCAAGTTCCTGAACGCCGACCTGGACAAGGCGAGCGAGGACAATGAGCGCCAGCATATCCTGGTCGAGCGCGATGACGGCGTGCGAATCGGTTTCACCCAGATTGCGGGTCTCGTCGCGCGGCGCATCGTGCCGTTCGTGAAGCCGGGCGACATCATCGCCGCCGGCCAGCGGATCGGCCTCATTCGCTTTGGCAGCCGGGTCGACGTCTATCTGCCGGCCGGAACCATGCCCAAGGTCGTCCTGGGGCAGCGAACCGTGGCCGGCGAAACCGTTATCGCGCGGCTGGGCGATGGACAGGGCATGACGGGCATCCTGCAGTGACGCGGCGGCGGCGGGCCATTCCGCGCGGCCTGCGTCGCGGCATCACGCTGCGGATGGTAGCGCCCAACGCGGTGACGGCCATGGCGCTCTGCTTCGGCCTTACCGGCGTGCGCTATGGCATTTCCGGGGAATGGGAGCGGGCGGTCGCCGCCATCATCATCGCCGGGGTGCTGGATGGCCTGGATGGCCGGATCGCCCGGATGCTCCGCGGCGAGAGCCGGTTCGGGGCGGAACTGGACTCCCTGTCGGACGTGATCGCCTTCGGCGTCGCCCCGGCGCTGATCCTCTATCTCTGGTCGCTGCAGACGATGCCGCAGGTCGGCTGGATCTTCGCTTTGTGCCATGCGCTGTCCTGCGCGCTGCGGCTCGCCCGGTTCAACGCCAATATCGATGCGGATGAACAACCCCATAAATCGGCGGGCTTCCTGACCGGCGTGCCTGCGCCCGCCGGCGCTGGCCTGACCTTCATGCCGCTTTATCTCTGGCTGGTGACGGGCCTGCCCATTTTCCGCGCCTGGTATGTTGTCGCGCCCTGGGCCGTATTCGTGGCCTTCCTGATGATCTCCAGCATCGCGACCTATAGCTGGTCGGCGCTCAGGTTGCGCAAGACGGTCAGGCTGGAGGCGATCGCGCTGGCCGGGTTGCTGGCGGCGCTCTTGATGACCAACCCGTGGCTGACGCTGCTGGGGATCACTGTCTTCTATGTGCTGCTGATCCCGTTCGGCATGATCAGTTATGCCCGCGTCCGCCGGGTGCGGCCCGTCGTGACAAAGGCCGCCCCATAGCATCGGACATTTGTTCAGGCGGCCATGGCCATTGCCGAAGGCGCGCGCGCCGCAGTTGGCGCCTGCCGCTTGCGCTGAACCGATACGGCGTAAACAGGCGCGGGCTCAGGCTCCGGCTCCGGCTGATACAGGAGCGCCGCGATCATCTTGTCGCGATAGGTGGCGAACATATAGGCCATCGTCCCGACGGCGAGAGCAAAGGCGATTGCGAAAACCAGGGCTGCACCGATCGCGACCATTTTTTAAGCCTTTCATCCTGTCGGATACACCATTTGCCGACTATCTGCGGTAAATCGCGTAAATCCGGCGTTTGTTCCGTATGTTCATGATATGTTCCTTTCTCTCGGGCCTGTCAACCCTTGCAAATACATTTTCGGACAGGTAAGGGCGCGCTCCTAACCCACATGGGAATCGCACATCCCGGTGCCGGCCGCCTCGCAAGGGCTTTCGGTTACTGATTCCCAGAGGCTCAACCGGAAGGAGAAAGACTATGGCGGCACCTGTCGTCACCATGCAGCAATTGATTGAAGCCGGCGCGCACTTCGGCCACCAGACCCACCGCTGGAATCCGCGCATGAAGCCGTACATCTTCGGCGACCGCAACGGCATCCACATCCTCGATCTCTCGCAGACCGTCCCGCTCTTCGCGCGCGCTCTCGACTTCGTGTCGGCCAGCGTCGCTTCGGGCGGCAAGGTTCTGTTCGTCGGCACCAAGCGCCAGGCGCAGGACCCGATCGCAGAGGCAGCCCGCCGTTCGGGCCAGCATTTCGTCAACCATCGCTGGCTGGGCGGCATGCTCACCAACTGGAAGACGATTTCCGGTTCGATCAAGCGTCTGAAGACCCTTGAGGAGAAGCTGTCGGGCGATACCCACGGCCTCACCAAGAAGGAAGTCCTTCAGATGACCCGCGAGCGTGAGAAGCTCGAACTGTCGCTGGGCGGCATCCGCGACATGGGCGGCATTCCGGACGTGATGTTCGTGATCGACGCCAACAAGGAAGAGCTGGCGATCAAGGAAGCCAACACGCTGGGCATTCCCGTCGTCGCGATCCTCGATTCGAACGTGTCGCCCGACGGCATCGCCTTCCCGGTTCCGGCCAACGACGACGCCAGCCGCGCCATCCGCCTCTATTGCGACGCCATCGCGGCGGCCGCGACCAAGGGCAGCCGTGGCGCGCAGCAGGCTTCGGGCGTTGACCTCGGCGCGCTGGACGAGCCGGTCGCCGAAGAGGTTGTTGCCGCTGAAGCCTGATCGCTTTCGCTGAATTGCAAAGTTGACCGGGTAGGGCGCGCTCCTTGTGAACGCGCCCTACCTCATATCTGACAGACAAAGGAATTAGACATGGCCGAGATTACCGCCGCCGCCGTCAAGGAACTGCGCGACCGTTCGGGCGCTGGCATGATGGATTGCAAGAAGGCGCTGACCGAAGCTGGCGGCGACATCGAAGCCGCGACCGACTGGCTGCGCGCCAAGGGCCTTGCCGCCGCGCAGAAGAAGTCCAGCCGCACCGCGGCAGAGGGCCTGGTCGGCGTTGCCGTGGCCGGCACGAAGGGCGTCGCCGTTGAAGTGAACAGCGAAACCGACTTCGTCGCGAAGAACGACCAGTTCCAGGATTTCGTCCGCACCGTGGCGCAGATCGCCCTCGACAAGGGTTCGGCCGACGCCGAGGCGCTGGCTTCGGAAGCCTATCCCTCGGGCGGCACCGTGTCGGAAAAGCTGGTCGCCAACATCGCCACGATCGGCGAAAATCAGACGCTGCGCCGCGTGGCGCATGTGTCGGTCGGCCAGGGCGTCGTCGTCCCCTACGTCCACAACGCCGCTGCGCCGGGCCTGGGCAAGATCGGCGTGCTGGTCGCGCTTGAGGGCGATGCGCCGACTGCCGATATGGAGGCGCTCGGCAAGCAGATCGCCATGCACATCGCCGCCGCCTTCCCGCTGGCGCTGTCGGCCGCTGACATCGATCCGGCGCTGCTGGAGCGTGAGCGCGGCATCGCCGCCGAGAAGGCCGCCGAATCCGGCAAGCCCGCCGAGATCGTCGCCAAGATGGTCGACGGCGCGGTCGCGAAGTACGCCAAGGAGAATGCGCTGCTCAGCCAGCTGTTCGTGATGGACAACAAGACCCCGGTCGCTGACGTCGTCGCCAAGGCGGCCAAGGAAGCCGGCAAGTCGATCACGCTCAAGAGCTATGTCCGCTTCCAGCTGGGCGAAGGCATCGAGAAGGAAGTCAGCGACTTCGCAGCAGAAGTCGCGGCCGCCGCGGGCGTTTGATCTTTAAATCCTCCTCGAGCTTGCTCGGGGAGGGGGACCGCGCCGAAGGCGTGGTGGAGGGGATTAGGCGAACACTGACGGCGGCGCGCCCGCCCCTCCACCATGCTGCGCATGGTCCCCCTCCCCAAGACAAGCTCGGGGAGGATTTTGTAGCCTTCACATCATGGCGCGCACTCCCTAAGGTGCGCGCCATTTCCTCATCCAGACCGGAACATTCGCCCCGCATGACACGCCCGACCTTCAAACGCATCCTCCTTAAACTGTCCGGCGAAGTGCTGATGGGGCAGGGCCAGTTCGGCATCGATCCGGAGACTGTGGACCGTGTTGCGGGCGAGATCGCGGCGGCCAAGGATGCCGGGTTTGAGCTGTGCGTCGTCGTGGGCGGCGGTAATATCTTCCGGGGTCTTGCCGGGGCGGCGAAGGGTTTCGACCGGACCAGCGCCGATTATATGGGGATGCTGGCCACCGTGATGAACGCGCTGGCCGTGCAGAACGCGCTGGAGCGGATCGGCTGCGACACCCGCGTCCAGTCCGCCATCCCGATGGCGTCGGTGTGCGAGCCCTATATTCGCCGCCGCGCCATGCGGCATATGGAGAAGGGCCGGATTGTCATCTTCGCGGCGGGCACCGGCAATCCCTTCTTCACGACCGACACGACGGCGGCGCTGCGTGCGGCCGAAATGAACTGCGATGCGCTGTTCAAGGGCACCAGCGTCGATGGCGTCTATGACGCTGACCCTAAGAAGGTCGCGACCGCCACCCGTTATGAAACAGTGTCTTTCGACAAGGTCCTCAATGACAATCTGAAGGTGATGGACGCCAGCGCCATTGCCCTCTGTCGCGAAAACCACATCCCCATCGTCGTCTTCAACATCCGTGAGACCAACAATCTGGCCAAGGTGCTGGCCGGTGACGGTGTGGCGACAGTCGTACAAAATCAGGAGAGCTGAACATGGCGCAATATGACAAGCCTGGTCTCGAGCGCCGCATGGCGGGCGCCGTCGAATCGCTGAAGGGCGATCTTTCGGGCCTGCGCACCGGCCGGGCCAATATCGCGCTGCTCGATCCGATCACGGTCGAGGTCTATGGCGCGCACATGCCGCTCAACCAGGTGGCCACCGTGTCCGCGCCGGAATCGCGCATGCTCTCGGTCCAGGTCTGGGACCGCAGCAATGTGACGCCGGTGGAAAAGGCGATCCGCTCCGCGGGCCTTGGCCTCAACCCGATTACGGACGGCACTACGCTGCGCCTGCCGATCCCCGACCTGACCGAGGAACGGCGCAAGGAGCTGGCGAAGCTGGCCAGCAAATATGCCGAAGGCGCGCGCATCGCTGTGCGCAACGTCCGCCGCGACGGCATGGACAGCCTGAAGACCGACGAGAAGAAGGGCGAGATCAGCGAGGATGATCGCAAGCGCCTGGAAACCGAAGTCCAGAAGCTGACCGACGCCACGATCGCCGACATCGATGCCGTTGCGCAGGCCAAGGAGAAAGAAATCCTTGGCCAATAACGGCCGAATCGGCGCATAGGGTTTCCCGTGGCAACAAAGGCAAAGCGCGACATTCCCCTTCCCGCCGTCGATTATGGCGCGCGGCACGTCGCGATCATCATGGACGGCAATGGCCGCTGGGCGAAGAAGCGCCTGATGCCGCGCATCTCCGGGCATAAGGCCGGCGTCGAAGCCGTGCGCCGCACCGCCCGCGCCGCCCGCGAAATGGGCCTGGAATGCCTGACGCTCTATGCCTTTTCCTCCGAGAACTGGAAGCGCCCGGCGTCGGAGGTGTCTGACCTGATGGGGCTGCTCAGCCATTTCATCCAGGCCGATATCGACGAGTTCGACGCCAATAACGTCCGCCTGAAAATCATCGGAAACTATCGGGCGTTCGATCCCGCGCTCGTGAAGCTGATCGACGATGCGGTCGCGCGGACGGCGGGAAACAGCGGGTCGACCCTGGCCGTCGCCCTGAATTATGGGTCGCAGGACGAGATGGTGCGGGTCGTCCAGTCGCTCGCGGCCAAAGCCGCCGCCGGAGAGATATCGCCGAAGGATATCGGCGCCGACGACATCGGCAACAGCCTCGACACGGCGGGACTGCCGCCGCTGGACCTGCTGATCCGGACGTCCGGGGAACAGCGCCTGAGCAACTTCATGCTGTGGCAGGCGGCCTATGCGGAGCTGTATTTCACGGACATGCTCTGGCCCGATTTCGGCGGTGAAGCGCTGGTCACGGCCCTTTCCGCCTTCAAGGAGCGTGAGCGGCGCTTCGGCGGTCTTTAGAGAACGTCCATGTCCAGTGAGCTTCAGACCCGCGCGACGGTCGGCATTGCGCTGATATGCTTTGCGGTTGGCGCGCTTCTGGCCGGGGGCGTGGTCTTCTGGGTGCTGCTGTCCATCGCCGGTGTGTTGATGCAGGCCGAATGGGCGGACCTGACGGGCGCATCCGCCGACGCGAAGCGCATGTCCATGTTCGCGGTCTGCGTGCCGCTGGCGATCATGTCGCCCTGGGCTGCGGGGCCCTCCTTTCTGGCGGTGGGTCTGGCGCTGGGCGGCTTTCTGTTCGCCGTCGTGGCGACGCGATCGCCCCGGATCGCGGCGGGCGTGCTCTATGTGTCCCTGCCGGTGCTTTCATTGCTCTTTCTTCGGGAAGTTCTCCCCAATCTTAGCGGGTTGCTGCTGGCCTTCTGGGCACTCGGCCTTGTCTGGGCGACGGATATAGGCGCCTATTTCGCTGGCCGGTCCATAGGTGGGCCAAAACTGGCGCCGTCGATCAGCCCGAGCAAGACATGGTCGGGACTTGGGGGCGGGGTGGCGAGCGCGCTCCTCTTCGGCTTTGCGCTCCATGTATGGGCCGGCTTGCCGGTCCGCCTGGCGGCCGCAAGCGGTATCCTTGCGGTTGCGGCGCAGGGCGGCGACCTGTTCGAGAGCTGGCTGAAGCGCAAGGCGGGCGTGAAGGATAGCGGCACGCTGCTGCCGGGCCATGGCGGCGTGCTCGACCGGCTTGACGGCGTCGTCACGAGCGCGCCGCTGGCCGCCTTGCTCGTCGCCCTGCCGGGGCTGCTTTGACGGTGAAAAAGGTCTCGATCTTCGGCGCGACCGGCTCGGTCGGCACATCGACCCTGGACCTGATCGGCCGGGATAGGGACGGATATCAGGTCGTTGCCCTGACCGCCCATCATGATGTGGCGGCGCTGGCTGCGGCGGCGCGCAAGCATGGCGCACGTCTGGCTGTCATCGGCAATGCCGCTTTGCACGGCCAACTGCGCGAAGCCCTGGCCGGATCGGGCATAGAGACTGCCGCTGGACCCGAGGCGCTGGTCGACGCCGCGCGGATCGACGTGGACTGGACGATGGCCGCCATCATGGGCTGCGCCGGTCTGGAGCCGACGCTGGCGGCGCTGGAACGCGGACGCACCGTGGCGCTGGCGAACAAGGAGTCCCTGGTTTCGGCGGGCAGCCTGATGATGGACGCGGCGCGTTCCTCCGGCGCGACGATGCTTCCGGTGGACAGCGAGCATAATGCGATCTTCCAGTGCCTCGCCGGAGGGCGGCTGGCGGAGGTGCGCAAGATCACGCTGACCGCGAGCGGCGGCCCTTTCCGCACGATGCCGCTGGAGGCCATGCGCACCGTGACCCCGGCGCAGGCGGTCAAGCATCCCAACTGGTCGATGGGCGCCAAGATCAGCGTCGATAGCGCGACGATGATGAACAAGGGGCTGGAACTGATCGAGGCGGCGCATCTTTTCCCGATCGGCCTCGACCGGATCGAGATACTGGTGCATCCGCAGTCGGTCATTCATTCGATGGTGGAGTATCGCGATTGCTCCACCTTGGCCCAGCTTGGCAGCCCGGACATGCGCATTCCCATTGCCCATGCGCTGGCTTGGCCGGAGCGGATCGCGACGCCCTGCGCGCCGCTCGACCTTGCCACGATCGGCCGTCTCGACTTTGAGGCGCCCGATGAGAGCCGTTTTCCCGCGCTGCGCCTTGCCCGGCAAGCGGCGGAAGCCGGCGGCATTTATCCCGCCGTCCTGAACGCTGCGAACGAGGTCGCCGTGGCCGCGTTTCTCGAAGGGCGCACCGGCTTCCTTGAAATCGCCATGATTGTGGAGGAAACGCTGTCGGGCTATAGCGCGCAGACGCCGCGCCGGATCGAGGATATACTGGAAGCAGACCGGACGGCCCGCGAGGCCGCCAGGCGCATTTTGGAAAGAGTGCAGGTTTGATTGAAACACCCGGCCTTATCGTGACCGTGCTTGCGTTCATCGCGGTCATCGGCCCCCTCGTGTTCGTACACGAGTTCGGACATTATATCGTCGGTCGCTGGTGCGGGGTGAAGGCGGAAACCTTCTCCATCGGTTTCGGCAAGGAAGTCGCGGCATGGGTTGACCGGCGCGGCACCCGCTGGCGTCTCGGCCTGTTGCCGCTGGGCGGATACGTCAAGTTCAAGGGCGACATGAGCGTCGCCAGCCAGACGGATCCGAAATGGCTGGAAATGCCGGCGGCCGAGCGGGCGCAGAGCTTTCCGGGCAAGCCGGTGTGGCAACGCGCGGCGATCGTCTTTGCCGGTCCCGCGATCAATTTCCTGTTCGCCGTTCTTATCATGGCCGGTTTCGCCATCGCCTATGGCGAGAATGTGACGCCGGCCGTCGCCAGCAAGGTGATGGCAGGAAGCGCCGCCGAAAAGGCGGGCGTGCATGCGGGTGACAGGATCGTATCGATAGACGGGCGGCAGATTGAGCGGTTCGACCAGTTGACCCAGTCCGTCTTCCATCGCCCCGGCGAGGTATCGAATTTCGCGCTGGATCGGGGCGGCAAGACCATCATCCTGCCGATCACGATCGGCGTCAGGGAAGAAAAGGACCGCTTCGGCAATCATTACCGCTTCGGCCAGCTCGGCATTCGCAGTGGCGCGCCGATTCAGCGCGATGTCTCGTTGCTTCAGGCACCTGGCATTGCCGTCGACCGGACCGTCACGATCGTGCGCATGATGGTCGAGACGATGGGCCAGATGGTGACGGGCCGCAGGCCGCTGGACGAGCTTGGCGGACCGTTGAAAATGGCCCAGCTTTCGGGCGAACAGGCCGATCGCGGCGCGGAAGACTTTATCTTCTTCATGGCGCTGATTTCGATTAACTTGGGGTTCATCAACCTGTTGCCAATTCCGATGCTGGATGGCGGGCACCTGCTGTTCTACGCGATCGAGGCGGTGCAGCGTCGTCCTGTCAGCGCACAGGTGCAGGAATGGGCTTATCGTTCCGGCCTGGCGGTGCTGCTGACGGTAATGGTTCTGGTGACTTTCAACGATTTGTCGTCTTTCGGACTATGGAAGAGCCTCTCCGGCTTGATCGGATAGGCGGCTTCGGGCAGGGAGGCTCGCTGATATGGCGTTCCGGCGTCCGCGGCGTGGGGATATCGGCCAGCTCGGCCCGGTTTGATGGTTAAGATTAAGGATGAAAAACGGGTGACAGCGATCAAGCGCAGCAACATCCACAGGCCGGTGATCGCCGCGCTGCTGGCTGGCACCGTCCTGTCGGGACTGGGCGGAACGGCCGTTGCGGCGCAGTCCGCTCCGGCTCCGGCGCCCTCCGTGCCCGCAGCAACGGTCGCCGCGACAACGATCAAGACGCTTTCCGTATCCGGCCAGCAGCGGCTGGAGCCCGATACCGTCCTGTCCTACACGAAATTGCGCCAGGGCACGCCCTACACGCGGGAATCCCTCGATCAGGCGCTGCGCGACCTGTATGAGACCGAGCTGTTCGCCGATGTGCAGATCAGCGGCGCCGAGACCGGCAACATCGTTATCGAGGTCAAGGAAAATCCGGTCATCAACCGCATCGTCCTTGAGGGCAACAAGCGGATCAAGGAAGAGAAGATCCGGCCGGAGATCAAGCTGGCCCCGCGCCAGATCTATACCCGGTCGAAAGTGCGCGCCGACGTGGCCCGCATCATCGAGCTGTACCGCCGCCAGGGCCGCTTCGCCGCGACTGTCGAGCCGAAGATGGTCCAGCTTGACCAGAACCGCGTCGACATCGTCTTCGAGATTTCCGAAGGACCCAAGTCCAAGGTCCGCCAGATCAACATTATCGGCAACGAGAAATTTTCCGATGGCGAGCTGCGCGGCGAAATGGCGACGAAGGCCGCCCGCTGGTATCGCATCTTCTCGTCCGGTACGTCCTACGATCCCGATCGCCTGGCCTATGACCAGCAGAAGCTGCGCCAGTTCTACCTGACCAACGGCTATGCCGATTTCCGGGTGATTTCGGCCGTCGCGGAACTGACGCCGGACAAACAGGACTTCATCATCACCTATGTGGTGGAGGAAGGCGATCGCTACAAGTTCGGCGACGTGAAGGTCGAGAGCGACATTCGCGACCTGTCCAGCGACAGCCTGACCAGGCTGCTGCCGATGAAGAAAGGCAATTGGTACAACGCCAAGCAGGTCGAGGATACGGTCGACCAGCTGAACGAGACCGCCGGCCTGTTCGGCTATGCCTTCGCCGACGTCCAGCCGGACTTCCAGCGCGACAAGGATACCCTGACCATGGGTATCAACTTCAAGATCGCGAACGCGCCGCGCGTCTATGTCGAGCGGGTGGACATCAACGGCAATACGCTGACGCAGGACAAGGTCGTCCGCCGCGAATTCCGCCTGAATGAGGGCGATGCGTTCAACAGCTTCATGGTCAAGCGCTCGAAGGACCGCATCAATTCGCTCGGTTTCTTCCAGGACAAGCTGGACATCCAGCAGAAGCCGGGTTCGACGCCCGACCGCATCATCCTGGAAACGAATATCGAGGAGAAGTCGACGGGCGAGCTGTCGCTGTCGGCCGGTTTCTCCAGCCTTGAGCGGTTCATCGTTTCCGCGTCGGTCACGCAGCGCAATTTCCGCGGCAAGGGCCAGGAGCTGCGCACCAGCGTCAACTACTCCGCCTATTCCAAGTCGGTGGAGGTAGGATTTACCGAACCCTATCTGTTCGACAAGAATATCGCGCTCGGCGGCGACATCTATCGCCGTGACCTCAACAGTTTCAACTATCTGGCCAATAACGACCGCAATACGACCTATCAGCAGACGACGACCGGCTTCCAGATCCGCGCGGGTGTGCCGATTACCGAATATATGTCGCTGGCGCTGCGTTACAGCCTCAACCTCGACGATGTGACGCTGAACAAGACCAACTATTATTCCGACACGAATGGCGACGGCATCCTGGAATGCGACCCCATCCTTGCGGGCCGTTATCTGTGCGATGCAATCGGCAAGCGCACGACATCGTCAGTGGGCTATTCGCTGATCTTCGACAATCGCGACAACCGCATCCGGCCGACGCGCGGCCAGTCGCTGTCGCTGAGCCAGGATTTTGCCGGCCTGGGCGGCAGCGTCAAATATGTGCGCACGCGCCTGAACGCGGCCAAATATTGGCGGGTCATGGGGAACTTCATTTTCTCCGTGAGTGGCGAGGGCGGGTATATCCACTCACTCGAAGGCACGCGTTTCAGTTCCGACGGTGTGACCGAGGTCGACAAGGTCCGCCTGACCGACCGCTTCTTCCTGGGCAATCCGCAGCTGCGCGGCTTCGACATCCGCGGCGTCGGCCCGCGCGTGAAGCGCTATTATTTCGACAGCACCACTGCTAACGGCGTCATCACGGGTGTACAGTCTGCGACGAACAACAACCGATCAGATGACGCGCTGGGCGGCAAAGTCTATTATCTTGCGCACGCCGAGTTGGAAATTCCTCTGGGCGCCGGTGCGCGCGAAATGGGTCTGCGGCCTTCGATTTTTGCAGACGTAGGCGCTGTTGCAGGCTTGAAGGACCCCGCGACGATCAATTTCCCGGGCTATTGTTCGATAACGGCCACCGATGGCTCGTCCTCTACCGTGCGAGCAACCGGCAGCGCGGCTAGCCCCATTTGTTCAAGCGGAACGCATGTATCCGGGACGGGCTTCAGGGAAGAATATCTGGGCGACACGCTCAAGCCGCGCCTTTCCGTTGGTTTCGGTGTGAACTGGAATTCGCCTTTCGGCCCGTTCCGCATCGACGTGGCCAAGGCGCTGCTGAAGGAACCAGGGGACGACACAAAACTTATCAATTTCAACGTAGGAACCCAATTCTGATGAAGACCATTTTCAAAGCCGCGGCCCTTGGCCTCGCGCCTATTGCCGCTGTCGCTCTGACGGCCGCTCCGGCCATTGCCCAGTCCAAGCAGGGCATCGCCGTCGTCGACCTGCAGCGTGTTGTCGGCACCAGCGCCGCCTACACCGTTGCCCGCACGCAGATGCAGACGACGTACAAGACGCAGATCGACGCCTTCAATGCGCGCAAGGCGACCATCGACGCTGACCTGAAGACCAAGGGTGAAGCGCTGCAGGCCGGCCTGAAGGCCGCCGGCGGCAAGTCCACCCCTGCGTTGCAGACACAGTATGAGCAGTTCCAGCAGGCGCAGCAGACCGCGCAGGCCGAACTGCAGCGCCTTGGCCAGCCGATCGCGCTCGCCAATGCCTATGTCGAAGAGCAGATCAGCGCCAAGCTGTCCGACGCGCTCAAGACCGCGATGACCAAGGCGAAGGTCGACCTGGTGCTGAATCCCGACGCGACCGTGTCCTATCAGCCGGGCGTCGATATCTCGGCCGCCGTGGTGACCGAGATCAACGCGCTCGTCCCCAGCGTCAGCATTACGCCGCCGGCGGGATGGCAGCCGGGTCAGCAGGGCCAGGCCGGTCAGGCCGCGCCGACCAATCCGGCGCAGCAGCCGCAGTCGCGCTGATAATAGATGACCGACGGTCCTGACGCGGCCGCTTCGACCGCCCTTGGCCCCCTGGATATCCGGGGGGTCATGGCGGCGTTGCCGCACCGTTACCCGATGCTGCTGATCGATCGTGTGGTGTCGATGGTGCATGGCGCCTCGATCCATGCGGTGAAGGCCGTGTCGATCAACGAGCCGTTCTTCCAGGGGCATTTCCCCGGAAGGCCGATTATGCCCGGCGTGCTGATCGTCGAGGCGATCGCGCAGGCGGCGGGCATATTGGCGGTGGAATCGCTGGGCCTGCGCGGCTCGGGCAAGCTCGTCTATTTCATGGGCATCGACGGCGCAAAGTTTCGCGCGCCGATCGAGCCGGGCTGTCTGGTCGATTTCCATATCGAGATCACCCAGATCCGCGGCGCCATCTGCAAATTTTCCGGCAAGGCCATGGTCGACGGCAAATTATGTGCAGAGGCGCATTGCGTCGCCATGGTTGCCGATCCGCCCAAGGACTGAGGCTTCTAATCCCTCTCCCATAAGGAAAGCGGACGAGACTTGGCGGCGCAGCCGTCGTAGCCGCAGTGGGTGGAGGGGGTGGGCGTTCCCGACGGGGCGGTCCCCCTCATCCAACGCCGCCTAAGGCTCCTGCGGAGCCAAGGCTACATATCCTTCTCCCTATGGGAGAAGGGAGCGCACTCTCGCTTGCATTTTCAGTGCAAACCCGGTAACCGCGCCGCTTCGCACAGTTTCCAGCATCCAGCGCCGGTCGGAACCGGCCATCCATGGAGCATGACATGAAGACCGATACGCATCCCGATTACCACTTCATCACCGTCCAGATGACCGACGGCAGCACCTTCCGCACCCGCACCACCTGGGGCAAGGAAGGCGACACGATGGCGCTCGACATCGATCCGCTGTCGCACCCGGCCTGGACCGGCGGCACGCGCCAGCTCGACCAGGGCGGCCAGGTTGCGCGCTTCAACAAGCGCTTCGGCGGCCTGACGCTGAAGAAGTAATCCGGGCATCTGGCAGGAAACGGGAAAGGCGCCTTCGGGCGCCTTTTTTGTTGTCATCGGGCGATGGGGGCGCTTCTCCGTCTTCCATTACGCGTTCGGCATTTGCAGGGCGCGAGGATGATGGACGGCCGGGCAAGATTTCAATGGTTTTCGACAGTTCTTGACAGGCCGATTGTAAAGGAGAGAATGGAACAAATAGGGAACATATAAGCGTGAACGATTCGATCTCTTCCTTGGATGCGCTGCGACAGCGCATAGACCGTCTTGGCGACGGGCGGGATAGACGCGTCTCGGGAAGTTTTTCGGCGGGCCATGCGGGACTTGATGCGGCGATCGGCGGCGGCTTTGCAAGAGGGCGGCTGCATGAGGTTTTCGGCGCGGAGCCGGAGGACGCGGGAAGCGCCAGCGCCTTCGCCCTGCTGCTCGCCCTGCTTGCCGAAACACCCGGTGAGACGGTGCGGGCGAGTCCTTTGCTCTGGTTGCGCACGGATGACGCCATGCGGTGGTCGGGCATGCCCTATGGCCCCGGCCTTGCGGATATGGGCATCGATCCCGCCGGGATCATCCTGGCGGTGATGCCCGATGCCCTGGCGCTGCTGCGGGCGGCGGCCGATGCGCTGCGATGTCCGGCCCTGTGCGCGGTCGTGATTGAATGTTGGGGCAGTCCCAAGGTGCTCGACCTGTCGGCAAGCCGCCGCCTGACCCTGGCTGCGGAAAGCGCCGGGACGACGGCCTTGCTGCTCCGCATGGATGCGCAGCCATCCCCCAGCGCCGCCGAAACGCGATGGCGGATCGCCGCCGCACCCTCTGCGCCGCTTGCCGCCAATGCGCCGGGGCACAGCAGCTTCGACATTGACCTGTTGCGCCGCCGCGCCGGGCCTGACGGCCTTGCCTGGCGCCTGGAGTGGAATCGTGACCAAAGATGTTTCGTCGAGCCGCCGCTTCCTGGCGCTGTGGTTCCCGTTCCTGCCGCTGGATCGGCTGCGGATAGCGGAACCCGGTCGGTGGTCGCCGCCGGATGACCCCCGGGACCTGCCCACCGCCACCGTAGAGAAAATACGCGGCGCGATGCGGTTGTCGGCGGCGGATACCGATGCGCTGGCGCTTGGGCTTTTGTCGGGCATGACACTTGCCGACGCGCGGGCGCGGATTCCCGAACTGCGCGTATTCGATTGTGACCCCCATGCCGATCAGGACTGGCTGGAGCGGCTGTGCGACGGTGCGCGGCGCTACACGCCGATGGCGGCGCTCGATCCTCCGCATGGGCTGGTTCTGGACATTACCGGCTGCGCGCATCTGTTTGGCGGGGAGAGCGAACTGGTGGATGATGCGCTCGATCGCCTGGCCCATTCCGGCATGCGGGTGCGCCACGCGCTGGGATCGACCCCGGAGGCGGCGCATGCGCTCGCCCGCTTTGCGGCCGCCCCTGCGCCCGACGAGGCGTCGGCCCTGCGCCGCTTGCCGGTCGCGGCTCTGCGGCTGGAGGAGGAGAGCGAACTGGCCCTGCGCCGGGCGGGCCTCAAGACGGTTGGCGACGTGGCGTCGCGCCCCACGGCGACCCTTGCGGCGCGCTTTGGGGCGGGAGCGGTGGATGCGATACACCGCCTGCTCGGCAAGGCGGCAAAACCGCTCGATCCGCGACAGGTCGCTGCGGCGATCAGCCTGGAAAGGCGGTTCCCCGAACCAGTCGCCCGCACGGCCTATGCGCTAGCCGTGCTAAAGGAGCTGGTGGTTGAAGCCGTCGGGCAACTGGGAGAAAGGGGGCAGGGTGGCCGCCGCTTCACCGCCACCTTCTTCCGCAGCGACGGCATGGCCTTCCCTCTGCGCGTCGAGACGAGCCTGCCGGTCCGCAATCCGTCGGCCATCATGCGCCTGTTCCGGGAACGGATCGACAGCCTGTCCGACCCTATCGATCCCGGATTCGGGTTTGATCTGGTCCGGCTGACCGTTCCTGTCGCAGAGGCGCTTGGCCCGACCCAGCTTGCGCTGAAAGGTGGGGAGGAACGCAATAGGCAGGGCGGGGAAGGGTCGGTTTCCGGACTGGTGGATGCGATCAGTACCCGAACGGGCCGCCGCCGCATCCTGCGCCTTTATCCCTGCGATACGCACCTCCCCGAACAGGCTCAGCTTGCGCTCCCGGCGGTGGAGGCGCGCACGCCGGCCGTATGGGATGCACCCGAGGCAGGGGAGCCGCCCTTGCGGCCGGTTCATCTGTTCGACCCACCGCAATCGATCGAGGTCATTGCCGGCGTTCCGGAAGGGCCGCCCGTGCAATTTCGCTGGCGGCGCAGTCTGCATCAGGTTTCCCGCTATGAAGGCCCGGAACGGATCGCGCCGGAATGGTGGCATGACGACAGCCCCAAGGCGGCGGAAATATCCCGCACGCGCGACTATTTTCGGGTGGAGGATGCGCGGGGTCGCAGGTTCTGGATTTTTCGCAATGGCCTTTATGGCGATGCGAAGCCTCAGCCCCTTTGGTATCTGCATGGCCTGTTTGCATGAAAAAGGGGCGTTCTGCCGAGCCGTCACGGCCCAAATCGGCCGATCAGCGCGTGCAGGAAAGGCTGGACAGGCAAGGCGGCCGGACACAGTCGGAAGGAACGCCGCATGTGTTCCCGCCATCCCTTCCCGACGGAACCCCTTTTGCCGAATTGGTGGCGGCAACCAGCTATAGTTTCCAGCGGGGTGCGTCGCGTCCATCGGACATGGTCCATCGCGCCATGGAACTCGGCCTTACCGCCATCGGCATCGCCGACCGCAACAGTGTGGCGGGCGTGGTGCGGGCCTGGTCTGCTCTTGAGGAAGCCAGGGAGAAGACGCAGGCCGCGTTTTTGGCCCACAAGCAAGCGGAAGAGGGCATTAATGCCGCCCTGACAGATGCCGAGAAGGCGGCTTGCATTCCTGACCTGCGCCTCTTTTCGGGCGCCCGGCTGGTGTTCGCCGATGGCGCGCCGGACGTCATTGCCTATCCCACGACGCGATTGGGTTGGGGCCGGCTGACTCGGTTATTGACGGCAGGGAATATGCGGGCGGTAAAAGGGGGGTGCATCCTGCGATTTGCCGATCTGATCGAATATCTTGACGATTTGCTGCTGATCGTGATGCCGTTTTCCACGCTGACGGAATTGGACGAAGCGCACGGAAATCCACCCGATTATCAGTTCGGGAATGAACCCAGGGCGCCGGAATCCGCCAGCTATATCCGGCTGGTTGGAGATCCCGCGCCGGCAACGTTGCATGAGGCCCTGCTGCGTCTCTCGGCCCGTGCGCCCAGTCGTGTCTGGCTCGGCGCGAGCATCGGCTATGCAGGCGGAGATGCGCGGCGGCTGGAGGTGCTTCGCGCGGTTGCCCGCGAAGCTCGAGTGCCCCTGATCGCGACCAATGATGCGCTTTACGCCAAGCCGGACGACCGGCCGCTGCATGATATCCTGACCTGCATTCGTCTTAACGCCACCATCGGCAACATCGGGCGAAGGCTTGAAGCCAATGGTGAAAGGCATTTGAAATCTCCCGCCGCCATGGCGCGACTTTTTCGCGCCTGCCCGGAGGCGATTGGGGAAACCATTCGGTTCACCGATCAGATTTCTTTCGACTTGACCCACCTGAAATATGAATATCCCCATGAGCCGGTACCCGAGGGATGGACGCCGGACAATTGGCTGGAAAATCTGGTCAGGCGCGCGGCGAAGCGGCGATATGGCCGCAAACTGCCCCCAAAGGTTCGTGCGCTCATCGGCCAGGAACTCAAGCTGATCCGAAAGCAGGACTATGCCTATTACTTCCTGACGGTTCACGATCTCGTCAAATTCGCGCGTTCGCGCCAGCCGCCCATATTGTGCCAGGGCCGGGGGTCGGCCGCCAACTCCATCGTCTGCTTTCTGCTCGGCGTCACCTCGGTCGACCCGATGAAGCACGATCTGCTTTTCTCCCGCTTCGTGTCCGATGAGAGGAAGGAGCCGCCTGACATTGACGTCGATTTCGAGCATGAGCGGCGCGAGGAAGTCATGCAATATGTTTATAAGCGCTATGGCCGCCATCGCGCCGGGATCACGGCGACCATCATTCATTACCGCTCACGCAGCGCGGTAAGGCAGGTCGCCAAGGCGCTGGGACTGAGCGAGGATATTCCTACGCGCATGGCCAGTACGGTCTGGGGCAGCTGGTCCGGGGACATGGATGACAAACGGATCACCGAAGCGGGGTTCGATCTCCGCAATCCCCAGATTGCGCGCCTGAAATCGCTTGTCGATCAATTGCTGCACGGGGCTTTCCCAAGGCATCTCTCACAGCATGTCGGCGGCTTCGTGCTCACGCAGGACCGCCTTGATGAAACCGTGCCCATCCACAATGGCGCGATGAAGGATCGCAGCTTTGTGGAATGGGACAAGGACGATATCGACGCTCTTGGCCTCATGAAGGTCGATGTGCTGGCGCTCGGCATGCTGACTTGCATACGCAAGGCGTATGACCTGATGCGCGCCAACGGGCTTGGCGACCATGATCTGACTATCGATCTGGGGGCCGAAGATGCAGCTGTTTACGACATGCTGTGTAAGGGCGACAGCATCGGCGTCTTTCAGGTCGAAAGCCGTGCGCAGATCAATATGTTGCCGCGTTTGAAACCCGAAAATCTCTATGACCTTACCGTACAGGTGGCGATCGTCCGGCCCGGACCGATTGAGGGAGACATGGTGCATCCCTATCTCCGTCGTCGCGCGGGCCTGGAGAAGCCTGAATTTCCGTCCCCAGCAGAGCCCCATAATCAGAATGAATTGGAAGATCTGCTCAAGCATACATATGGCGTGCCGCTGTTTCAGGAGCAGGCGATGAAGCTGGCGATCGTCGCGGCCGGTTTTACACCGTCGGAGGCTAATCAGCTTCGCCGTGCAATGGCGACGTTCCGCAATGTCGGTGGAATAGACAAGTTCGAACAGAAACTGGTCGGCGGCATGACGGCGCGGGGGTATGAGGAAGACTTTGCCAAACGCTGCTTCAAACAGATTGAGGGCTTCGGCAGCTACGGCTTTCCCGAAAGCCATGCCCTGTCCTTCGCGCGTCTCGTCTATGTCTCTGCCTGGATCAAATGCCATTATCCCGCAGTGTTCGCCTGCGCGCTTCTTAATTCTCAGCCCATGGGGTTCTACGCCCCTGCGCAGCTTGTGCGGGATGCGCGGGAGCATGGGGTGGAGGTGCGCGGGGCCGATGTGAATGCAAGCCGTTGGGACAATGATGTGGAACGGGTGGCGGAGGGTGGACCGCTGGCTCTGCGCCTGGGCTTCCGGCAGATTGAAGGATTTCGGGAGGATTGGGCGAAGTCGATCGCCAAGGCGCGCGATGCAGAACCGTTCGCCGGCATAGAGGATCTTGCCCGTCGCGCCAGCCTGCCTACGCGCGCTTTGCGGCTGCTCGCCGACGCCGATGCTTGCCGGTCGATGGGACAGGACCGCCGTAATGCCCTGTGGGAGGTGCGCCGGACACCGACCAGCCAGCTACCCCTGTTCGCAGCCGCCGACGCGCGAGAACTGGGGCAGGAGCCGGATGCGATGCTCCCCGCCATGTCGCTGTCGGAACATGTCGCCACCGATTATCATATGACCCGGCTGTCGCTCAAAGGGCATCCGATGGAGTTCCTGCGCGCCCGGTTCCGGAGCGAGGGCGTACTGAGTTGCGCCGAGATATCCGCCGCCAAGAATGGCGTGCGGGTCCGGACGGCGGGGATCGTGCTGGTCCGGCAGAGGCCGGGGAAGGGCAACGCCATCTTCATCACGCTGGAGGATGAGACCGGCATCACCAACATCCTGATGTGGGCGCGGCTGTTCGAGATGCAGCGCAGGCCCGTCATGGCGTCCCGCCTCATGGTCGTGGAGGGGGAGGTGCAGCGGAGCAAGGAAGGGGTCGTCCATCTGATGGCGTCGCGGGTCATCGATCGCTCGGAGGAACTCGACGGCCTGTCCGAAAATCACAAGGCGCAGGTCACTCTATGCCGCGCCGATGTCTTCACCCATCCCCAACCGCCCCGGACCGGCGGCCATCCGCGCAATGTGCGGATATTGCCCAAGTCACGGGATTTTCATTGAGGGCTGGCGGCTGTCCTACATCGCGCTTGCCATGATAGCGTATTTTCGTCGGGCTGATTGTCGGGAGCATCTGAAATGCCGGGTATGGAGATCATCTGCACGCGGCCTCGTCACCTTCGTACCGATCCCAATTGCCTCAGGGAAAGGTCCCGCATGAGGCGAAGTTGCGGGATGCAATGGCAACCCGCAACTTCCGCAACTTCGTTGGATTTTCGGCGCCTGTCCTACGCGCCCGCCTTGGGCTCCTTCGCCCAGGCGATGCCCCGGCGCAAAAGCTCGTAGAAGACCGGCAGGTCCCAGGCGCAGCGGTCGACCGACGGCCACCAGTCAAGGAAAGGCTGCATGTCATAATGACCACGGCAATGGCCCAGCGTGTTGTAGAGAACCGCGCCCTTGTCCTGCTTCTTGATGTAGAGGACCGGGTGGCGGTCATGCGCCCATTCATGCTCGTCAAACCCGGTCGCGTCACCGCCGAACTCGGTGTCGAGCAGGACGTGCAGATCGCCATGCTTTTCCACCAGATACAGTTCGTCCGTGGTCTCGAACGGCTCGATGCCCCTGGTGATCGGGTGATCCGGGTCGGCAACGCTCACCGAATAGGGCGCAATCGGCGGGTGGGCGATGAACTGCGTGCCCAGCGTCTCCATGAACAGCGGCGCCCAGCGCGGACTGCCATACAGGCCATTTTCGAACAGGCGCAGCACCGAGTTGGTGCCATGCAGCGCATACCAGCGCCCGCCGCCCTTCACCCACTCCCGCAACGCCTCCTGCGCCTCCAGCGAAGGCACCACGTCGCAGGTGTAGGTGATGAGGAAGTCGGCCTTCGTTATGGCGTCGATATTCGCATAATCCTCGAACACCCGGGTGCGGACGCGGGGATCCTCACCCAGCAGCTTGAGCAGTTCGAGGCGCGCGAAATCGATGTCGTGATAAAGGCCGCCTGCGATCAGGACGCAGTCGATCCGTGCGGGCTGGTCTGTCATGGCGCGATCCGATCAGAACTGGACGCGCTTGGTGAAGGCGCCGTCGATGACGAGATTGGCGCCCGTCATGTAGCGGCAGACTGGCGAGGCGACGAAGGTGATGGCCTTGGCGATTTCCTCGCCCGTGCCCATGCGGCCGAACGGGATCTGCTTCAATATGCCCTCGTAGAATTCGGGCATGCCCTTCTGGATCTGATCCCAGGCGCGTCCTTCCATCTGCACCGGACCTGGCGAGATGCAGTTTACCCGGATGCCCTCCGGCGCATATTTCTGGGCGAGCGCGGACGTGTAGTTGATCGTTGCGGCCTTCAACGCATTATAGGCGCCGGGACCCATGAACTCCTCGAACGCGGCGGTGGAGGACAGGGTCACGATCGATCCCGCATCGGACTTCTGAAGATAGGGGAGGGCCGCCTGCACGCCGCGCATCAGGGGCAGGGTGTCGGCGTCGAACACGGCGCGCCAGCCGGCTTCGTCATCGACGCCCGTATTGGTGGAGGTGAACGGGATGAAGATGTCGCATCCGCCCAGTTCTTCGGCTGCAGCGGCGATCCAGGCGCTGTGCGCCTCGGCGTCGGTGACGTCCACGGATGCGCCGACCAGCTTGACGCCATAGGAGCCGAGCGCGGCGAGGGCGGCGTCGACGCTGCCCTGCGAGCGCGAACACAGCGCGATATCGACGCCCTCGGCGGCGAGGGCGTGCGCGGTGGCGAGGCCAATGCCGTGGCTCGCGCCGACCAAAATTGCCTTCTTGCCCTTGAGACCGAGATCCATAGCATCGTTCCTTTTTGCCATAATGGCGGCGGGGTTGGTTCCCCGGCGCGCGTTGTGGCGCACCTTAGTCCGGGCGGCGGCGATCTGCACTGGCGTTTCCGTCAGTGTCTGGCGATCGTCTGGCACCCCATGAAATTCATAGGGGCGGACTGGGCCGCCCTGGCCTATTGCAGCAGGCCGACATGATGGAGAGATGAGCCTGAGCATGGGCAAGCCGGTTCTTGCAGAAATAGTGCGCACGCACGCCGCCGAGCGGCCCGACGCCACGGCCCTGATCTTCGAGGGGCGTGAGAGCAGCTATGCGCAGTTCGACAGCAATGCGAGCCGGGTGGCCAATGCGCTGATCGGGGAGGGCGTGCAGCCGGGGGACCGGGTGGCGTTCATCGGCAAGAACAGCGATCTCTACTTCGAGTTCTGGTTCGGCGCGGCGAAGGCCGGGGCGGTGCTGGTGCCGGTCAACTGGCGGCTGGCGCCGCCGGAGGTCGCCTATGTGCTGGGCGACAGCGCGCCGAAGATCGTGCTGGCCGATCCCCTGTTCCTGGACCGGCTGGATGAGGCGAACGGATACCGGATACTGGTGACCGAGCCGGATGATGTTCGTGGCGATGTGTGTGGTTATCCGGGGTGGCGCGATGCGGCGGCGGTGTTGGATCCGCGCCGCGATGTTGGATATGACGAGCCGGTCCTGCAGCTCTACACGTCCGGCACGACGGGCAATCCCAAGGGCGCGATGCTGTCGAACCGCAGCCTGCTGGCCCTGCGGCAGGAAACGCCGGCAGACGTGATGCCGGAATGGAACCGATGGACCGCCGACGATGTCGCGCTGATCGCGATGCCGGTATTCCATATCAGCGGATCGGGCTGGGGCATGTGGTCGCTGCAGCATGGCGGCAAGGGCGTCGTCGTGCGCGAGTTCGATCCCAATCAAGTCCTTGATCTGCTTGTCAAATACAAGATCACCAAGATCATGATGGTGCCGACGGCGATGCGGATCGTGTGCGATCATCCGGATGCCGCCGGCGCCGATTTCAGCTTCCTCAAATATATCTGCTACGGCGGATCGGCCATTCCGCTGGACCTGATGCGGCAGGCGATCGCGGTGTTCGGCTGCGGCTTTGCGCAGATGTACGGCATGACCGAAACCGCCGGCACGATCACCGGCCTGCCGCCCGAGGATCATGATCCGGAAGGCAATGAGCGGATGCGCAGCGTCGGCGTGCCTCTGCCCGGCGTCGAAATGCGGATCGTCGGCGAGGATGGCGTGGAATTGCCGCGCGGCACGGTGGGCGAGATCGCCACCCGGTCGCCATCCAACATGACCGGCTATCACGACCGGCCGGAGGCGACGGCGGAGACGATCGACGCCGAGGGCTGGCTGCGCACCGGCGACGCGGGCTATATGGACGCGGACGGTTACATCTACCTCGCCGATCGCATCAAGGACATGATCATCACCGGCGGCGAGAATGTCTATCCGGCCGAGGTCGAGAATGCGCTCTATAGCCACCCGCTGGTCAGCGACGTCGCGGTGATCGGCGTGCCGGACCCCAAATGGGGCGAAGCCGTCAAAGCGATCGTCGTGCCGGTCGAGGGCGCATCGCCCGAACCGGCGGAGCTGATCGCCTGGGCGCGCGAGCGGATCGCGGCGTACAAGGCGCCCAAGACGGTCGATTTCCGCGAGACGCTGCCGCGCAATCCGTCGGGCAAGATTTTGCGCCGGTTGCTGCGCGACGAATATCGCTGACCTCTTCTTTTCGGCAGGTCCAGCAGCGCGTCGGCCGGTTTAGCCTGATGACAAGAAACCAAGGAGAGCAGACCGCATGACAGCCAATTTTACCGGGTCGCTGGAAGATCGCATGGCGATCCGCGAAGTGCTGGAGACCTATGCCGACGCCGTGAACCGGGTGGACGAGGAACTATGGGCGTCCCTCTGGGTCGAGGACAGCCATTGGGACCTGTCGCATTATCCCGAGCTTGGCATCGTCGAAGGCAAGGAGGCGGTGGTGAAGCTGTGGCGCGACGCGATGCCGCATTATCCCAAGCTCAGCTTCCTGATCGGCATCGGCATGATCCACGTCAATGGCGATACCGCCGACGCCCGCGCCTATATCTCCGAAATCTATGAGGAACCGGGTACGCTGAAGGATAAGCGCGCGCGCGCCTGCTACAATGACAGACTGGTCAAGCGCGACGGCCAATGGTTCCTGCAGAGCCGCTCCTTCACGATCATCCACCAGACCTGAAAAGACCAGTATCCGTCCCCGCTCTCCAAAAAAGGGGCGGAGTGGCCCGGCGGCACCCCCCAGTGTCGCCGGGTCTTTTTTTGGGGAGGAAACGGGCCTTAGGACACTCTCGTCATCCTGAACTTGTTTCAGGATCCATTGGCGCAACCATTCGTGCAGTCATGCGGGCGTGGAGCCAATGGATCCCGCATCAAGTGCGGGATGACGATTGGGGGGCTAGAGGCGGCGCGCGCTTATTTCGCGGTCATGCCGCCGTCGATCACCATTTCCGATCCGGTCATGAAACTGGCCGCCGGTGTGCAGAGATAGACGATGCCTGCCGCGATCTCTTCAGGCTGGCCCATGCGGCCCATCGCGTGGCTGGCCTCCACGGTTGAGCGGGCCGTTTGCATGTCCGGGAACAGGCCGCCTTCCACATAGCGGGCGTAGATGGTGTCCATCATCGCCGTGTCGATGCCGCCCGGGTGCATGCTGTTCACGCGGATCGGCAGGCCGAGCATGGCGTATTCGACCCCGGCGCTCTTGGTGAACAGCTTCACCGCGCCCTTACTGGCGCAATAGGCGCTCATGAAGGCCGCGCCGCGCAGGCCGCCGACAGAGGAGAGGTTGACGACCGAGGAGCCGCCCTTGCGGTCCTTGCCGCTCTTGGCGAGCAGCGCCTGTGCAGCCTGGGTGCCCAGGAACACGCCCTCGACATTGATGGCCATGCACTTGCGGAACGCCGTTAGCGTCGTGTCGGCGATGCTGTCCGTGATGGAAATGCCGGCATTGTTGACGAGGTTGTCGAGGCGGCCGTGGGTTGCCTCGATATGCGCGATGATTGCGGCCCAAGAGGCTTCATCGGTGACATCGAGGCGGTGATATTCCGCCGCGCCGTCAACGCTCGCGCTTTCGGCGAGGTCGGAGGCGATGACGGTGGACCCCGCCTCCTTCAGGGCGAGGCAGGTGGCGCGGCCGATGCCGCCGGTTGCACCGGAGACGAGGGAGACTGTGCCGGTAAGATCGAAGTGGGGCATGGGGTTGGGCCTTTTCGGGGGGAATTACGCTAATCCGTTCATGCTGAGCGAAGTCGAAGCACCTGTCTGAGCGGAGGCGAAGACACCTCGCTTCGCTCGGTGGAGGGCTTCGACAAGCTCAGCCTGAACGGGAATGGTTCGGAAAACTATGTGTCGGGCTACCTACCGCGCCGTCCAGCCGCCATCGACGACGACTTCGCTGCCGGTCATGTAGCTGGCGTCGTCGCTGGCGAGGAAGGCGACGACCTTGCCGATCTCAACGGGTTGAGCCAGCCGCTTGACCGGCGTGGTCTGCGCCATGGCGTCGATCAGGGACTGTGCGGTCGTGCCTTCGCGCGCGGCCCATTTCTCCATGCCCTTGTGCAGCAGGGGCGTTTCCACAAAGCCGGGATGGACGCTGTTGACGCGGATGGGGACGCCGGCATCGGCGAATTCCAGCGCGTTTGACTTGGTGAACAGCCGCACCGCGCCCTTCGAAGCGTTATAGGCCGAAACATCGCTCATGCCGACAAGGCCCATGATCGAGCTGATATTGACGATGCTGGAGCCATAGGGCGTCGTGGCGCCGCCCTTGGCGAGGAGCGGCTGAAATGTCTTGGTGCCCAGGAACACCGTATCGACGTTCAGCGTCATCAGCCGGCGCCAGTCGGCAAGGGCGATATCCTGCACCTTGCCGGTCAAATCCGCCCCGACATTGTTCACCAATATGTCGAGATGACCATAGTCTTTCTGGATGATGTCCCGCGCGGCGATCCATTGATCTTCCTGCGTCGCGTCGAGTTTGATGTAGCTAGTGTTTTCGATAGCTTTAAGCGCGGCGACCACGTCGGCGCTGCCGCTGTCATCCAGATCGGTGACAATGACGGTTGCGCCATCCGAAGCCAGACATTCGGATATAGCGCGCCCGATTCCACGTAAACCCCCGGAAACTAGAGCTATTTTTCCTTCAAGCCTCTTCTGCGACATATCCTCAACCTTCCATTTCGGTCCGGCGGCGCCGACCTTTGCATTCCGTCTTTTTTCATCTCCTGTTGGCATCAAAGCAACACCTGCACCTTTTCACAGGGTGATCGTTCCCATCGGACATTGCATTGAGGCGCCGGCTCATTGCCGCTCAACGCCCTTAGCAAGACCAAGAACAGGCGGGCGGCGTTTTATAGGGGAGAGTATTCCATGACCGTACCAACCAATTCACGCCTCATGCTCACGATCGCGGGCAGCTTCATTGCCTTGTCGAGCGCACTCGCGTCTCCGGCGCTGGCCCAGGACGCCGTCGCACCGCAGGCGTCCGACGCCGCAGCAGACGAGCAGGGCGGCCTGACCGACATCGTCGTCACCGCCCGTAAGCGGCAGGAGAGCGTTCAGGACGTTCCCGTCGCCGTCACCGCCATCTCCGCAGAAACCGTCGCCAAGCAGGACCTGACGTCGATCGAGAAGATCGCCGCGCGCACGCCGAACCTGAATGTCGGCCGTGCCTCCAACGGTTCGGGCGCGCAGCTTACCATGCGCGGCATCGGCTCCTCCTCCACCTCGATCGGCATCGAGCAGTCGGTCGCCGTCGTCGTCGACGGCGTCTATTATGGCCAGGGCCGCATCATCAATGAGGGCTTCTTCGACCTGGCTCGCGTCGAAATCCTGAAAGGCCCCCAGGCGCTGTTCTTCGGCAAGAACGCCACCGCCGGCGTGATCTCGCTGACCACCGCCGATCCCACGGACAAGGTCGAGTTCAAGGCGCGCGCCGGATATGAGATCAAGTCCGAGCAGGCGCAGGCCGAGTTCATCGCCTCGGGCCCGCTTAGCGATACGCTGGGCATTCGCGTCGCGTTGCGCGGATCGAAGATGTGGGGCGGCTATTATCGCAACATCTCCACACCGATCGCCTATCCGACGCTCGACGTTGCGACGGGCGCGACCGGCACCTCCATCGCCAATCCCGCGCCAAGCAAAGAGCCCGGCGAAAAGGAACTGCTGGGCCGCATCACGCTGAAGTGGGAGCCGACCGACCGGCTGACCGCAACGCTCAAGGCGTCCGGCACTTATAACAAGACGAACAACAACAGCTGGAACTATGTCGCCTATAACTGCCCGAGCGGCGTCAGCCAGCTCAACGGCTATGCCTGCGCCCGCGATTTCGTGACGCACCAGAACAAGATCCCGCTCGATTTCGCGCAGACGACGCCCTACGCCAAGGACGACGGCAGCCTCTACAATCGCTACAAGTCCTGGGCGACGACCGCGACGCTCGCCTATGAGCTGGACGACGTTACGCTGACGTCGGTTACCAACTATAACTGGAACAATAACAGCTGGGCCTGCGCGTGCGATTTCCAGTCCAGCGTTGCGGGCAACTGGGCGACCGAGAATTCGACCTATCATGCCCTCTCGTCGGAATTCCGCGCGCTGACGACGTTCGACGCGCCGGTGAACCTGATGGTCGGCGGCCTTTACCAGAAGACCAAGCGGACATTCGATCAGTATATCATCCTGGGTGGCCTGACCAACAGCGCCGCAGCCCCGGAGGACGAGTTTCTGGCGACCCGCAAGACCAGCTTCACCAATGGCGAGACGCTGGCCGCGTTCGGCCAGGTGACGTGGAAAGTCATTCCTACCGTCGAGATCGCGGGTGGCGTGCGCTATACGCATGAGACGAAGGACAGCTTCTTCACGCAGCCCTATAACAATCCCGGCCTGACATCGATCTTCCGCCCGCAGAACGATCCCGATGGTCTGGGTGTCGTAACCGCGGCGCAGACGTTCGACGACTGGTCGCCGGAAGCGACGATCACCTGGAAGCCGAGCCGCGATCTGCTGGTCTATGGCGCCTATAAGACCGCCTATAAGTCCGGCGGTTTCTCGAACGGCGGCATCAACTCCAAGCTGTCGACCACGCCGTTTGCCGACCTGACCTTCGACCCGGAGAAGGCGCGCGGGTTCGAGGCCGGCATCAAGTCGACCCTGCTGGACAATCAGCTTCGCCTGAACCTGGGCGTCTATACCTATGGCTACAGCAACCTGCAGATCGACTTCTTCAACTCGCCGATCTTCGCGTTCCAGACGCTGACGGCCGATGCGCGCACAAAGGGCGTGGAGCTGGAGGCGGAATTCGCGCCGCGCTCCGTTCCGGGCCTCAACCTGCACGGGTCGATCAACTATAACCAGGCCAAATATACCCGCTTCCCGGACGCGCCCTGCTATGCAGGCCAGAGCCAGGCGGAAGGCTGCACTGTCGTCATCGGCACAGCGCTTCGCCAGGACCTCAAGGGGCAGCCGCTGTCCGTCGCGCCGAAATGGACCGGCACGGTGGGCGCCGCCTATGACACGGCGATGGGCAACGGCCTGATGTTCGGCGTCAATGCCGATGTCCGGTATAGCGCGTCCTACCTTGCCTCGGGCTTCGGCAATCTGGACTCGCGCCAGGGCAGCTATGCGACGATCGACGCGGGCATCCGCATCGGTTCCGAGGACGAGCGGTGGCAGCTGGCGGTGATCGGCAAGAACCTGACCAACAAGTTCTATGTCACCGGCACGGTCGACGGTCCCTCGACCGGCGGCGCTTCGGGCGGGCTGGTCCCCGCCCATGCCGACCAGTTGGGCTTCGGCACGCTGCCCCGCACAGTGATGGTGCAGGTTTCGACCAAGTTCTGACCTACCAGCGGGCGCCCCTTCAACCGGGCGCCCGTTTCTTTTCATGAGGAGACGCAGATGGACGCCGAACGCTATGCCGCGATCAAGGCCAGCGTGGAGAATCTCTACGCCCTGACCGGCACCGGAAAATGGGATGAGGTCGAACCGCTGCTGACCGACGATTTCCGGATTGTGGAAGCGGACAGCCTGCCCTTCGGCGGCGTCTACGAAGGCAAGGATGCGCTTCAGCGGCTCTACACCAAGGTGTTCGGCTTTTGGGAAGACCCGTCGCTGGACGTGCAGGACATGGCCGTGTCCGAGCAGAATGTCGTCGTGCTGCTCTCCATCCACGCGACCTCGCGCCATAATGGCGAGCGGCTGGAAATGAAGCTGGCGGAGGTGATGCACCTGCGCGACGGCAAGTTCAGCGGCATTACCCCCTATTATTTCGATACCGTGGCCATCGCCCGGGCGACCGGGGCGCTGACCGAAGCGTGAATTTTGGCGCCATGCGCGCGCTATTTTGCCGCCTGCCAGAAATGGCAGGCGGCAAAATGCTTTGCAGGCGGCATGGTGGCGGACGTAACATCATGACCTGGAAGAGGATCGCGACGACATGGGCAAACTGACGGGCAAGGTCGCGCTGGTGACCGGCGGAACCTCCGGCATCGGCAGGGGCGCGGTCGAGCGGCTGATCGCGGACGGCGCGAAAGTCATCTTCACGGGATCGAACGAAGCGGCTGCCGCCGAGCTGACGGCGGCGACAGGCGCGATCTTCTTCAAGAGCCGGGTGCAGTCGACGCAGGACTGGGCGCGGTTCGAGGCGATGGTGCGCGCGGATTTCGGCCGGTTGGACATCGCCTTCGCCAATGCCGGCATGGAACGCGGCGACGGCAGCGTCGAGACAATCGCCATCGAAGCCTGGGAAGAGCTGCTTTCCGTCAACCTGACCGGCGTGATGCTGACCGCGCAGACGGCGGTGCGGCTGATGCGCGACAATCCCGATGGGCCGACCGGGTCGATCATCGTCAATTCCTCGATGAACGCCCATAATGCGATGGGCAATTTCGTCGCCTATTCGACCACAAAGAGCGCGGTGCTGGCGCTGACCAAGTCGACGGCGATCCATTGCGCCACGTCGGGGACGCAGATCCGGTGCAACGCCATCCTGCCGGGCGTCGTCGAGACCGACATGATCCGCGGCATCATCAACAAGATGCCCGACCCCGCCGCCGCGCGCCGCGCCTATGAGGGCATGTCGCCATTGAAGCGCATGGGCAAGATCGAGGAAATCGCGGCGCTGGTCGCCTTCCTGGCGTCCGACGAGGCGGCTTTCATCTCCGGCGCGGAATATGTGATCGACGGCGCGTCGACGGCGGGCGTTCTGGGGGTTTGAGGCATGAGGCGAGCCTAGCGCGCCCGCCTTTAGCTTATTCGTCATCCCGGCCTTGAGCCGGGATCCCGCTTCTTATTTTCAGTCGTGTGCGTCAGGTGGAAAGCGGGACCCCGGGTCAAGCCCGGGGTGACGATTTTAGACTATCTATCCCCACCGTCACTTCTTCCGAAGCATATCCCCCTGGCTGCGAATATATTGGCGCACCGCCGACAGTTCGTCGCCGGTGAACTCCTCGAAGCGGGGCATGCCGTTGGGGACGAGCATGCCGTCCTTCACCACGGACGAGAAGAGCGCCGGGTCGACGGGGATTGCCGAGGCGCGCAGATCCGGGGCCTGGCCAGCGGCGATGACGTCCACGCCGTGGCAGACGGCGCAATGGCGGGCGAAGACGACCATGCCCTTGTCCGCGAGAGCCTTGTCGGCGGCGTAGCCGGGGTCGGCCGCCGCCTCGATCTTTACCGGATCGGATTTGGGGATCGTGGCCGTGCCGCCGATCGAGAAGGTCAGGATGCGGCGGGCCTGTGTGCGATAGTCGATGTTGACGGGCAGTAGCGCGCCGAACGCGGCGCCGCTGGTGCCCATGCCGGTTAGTACCGTGACATATTGCTTGCCCTTATACGCATAGCTGATCGGCGGGGCGGTGACGGGGGCCTGCGCCGCGAACTGCCAGAGCGCCTTGCCGGTGTCGGCGGCATAGGCGTTGAAGGTGCCGTCTATCCGTCCCTGAAACACCAGATTGCCGCCGGTGGTAAGGATGCCGCCATTCCACGGGCCGGGGTTGGGTACGCTCCACACCTTGCGCTGGCGTACCGGGTCCCAGGCGAGGAGGGAACTGGTGCCGTTTTCCGGCCCAGCGTCCTTCACGACGAAATTCGGGATGGCCGCGCCGTCGACGGCGCTGCCGGGTGCGCGGACCCAGTTTTTCTGGGTGATGCCGACGTCATTATAGCTTGTCGCCATCTCGATAGCCGGGATGAACATCAGGCCCGCCTTCGGGTTGAAGGCCATCGGCAGCCAGGTGTGGGCGCCGACCGGGCCGGGCCACATGGTGAACGTCTTGCCGTCGGGATAGCGCGCGTCAGGATTTTCGATCGGGCGGCCGGTCTTGAGGTCGATGCCCTTCGCCCAGCTGATCTTCACGATCGGCTGCGCGCTGATCAGCTTTCCGTTGGTGCGGTCGATGACGTAGAAGAAGCCGTTCTTGGGCGCGGTCATCAGGACCTTGCGCGGCTTGCCGTCGATCTGGAGATCGGCCAGCTCCATGTCCATCGAGGCGTTATAGTCCCAGCTCTCGCCCGGATTGACCTGATAATGCCATTTGTATGCGCCGGTATTGGCGTCGAGTGCGACCACGGAAGCGAGGAAGAGATTGTCGCCCTTGCCCGAGCTGCGCACCTTGTGGTTCCAGGGCGACCCGTTGCCGACGCCGATGATGATCGACTTGGTTTCCTGGTCGTAGGTCATGCTGTTCCAGACGGTGCCGCCACCGCCATATTTCCACCATTCACCGGCCCAGGTCTTGGCCGCCATCTCCATGGCCTTGTTTTCAAAGCCGTCCTTTGGATTGCCGGGGACAGTGTAGAAGCGCCAAAGCTGCTTGCCCGTGTCCGCGTCATAGGTGGTGACATAGCCGCGCACGGCGCTGACATCCGCGCCGCCGAAGCCGATGATCACCTTGCCATCGAAATAGCGCGGCGGGCCGCTGATGAAGCTGGCATTGTCGTGCGGCAGCGTCCGGGTGGTCCAGGCGGGCTTGCCGGTGGCGGCGTCCAGCGCGACGAGACGGCCGTCATGCGTGCCGACGAAGATGCGGCCCTTGCCATAGGCGAGGCCGCGAATGCCCCAGCCCTGACGGAGTTTCCGCCCGGCCAGTTCCACCGCCTTGGAGTCATATTCCCATTTGAGGGCCCCGGTGACAACGTCGATCGCGCGGACGACGCTGTATCCGGTGGCGGTGTAAAGCACGCCGTCTATGGCGATCGGCGCGGAGACGGAGTTCTGCGCGGGCAGGTCCATCGACCATTGCAGGCCGAGCTTTTCGACCGTGCCGTCATTGACCTGTTCCAGCGGACTGTAGTGCTGCTCGCCCGATGTGCGGCCGAAGCCGGTCCAGTTGTCTGGATCATCCGACGCGCCGACATCGCCCAGGACCGCCTGGCGGTCACCCGACGGCGCGGGCTGGCCGCAGGATGACAAAATCGTCGTAAAGCTGGCCGCGTACAATATCCGCCGCCCTGTTTTCGCCATGCGCATGTGCATCCCCGTCATTCTTATCCCGACGGGTCTAACGCATGACAGGATGGGGATCGCCTCTCAAAGCTATTAGCTGCGCAGACGGGTGGACAGGTGCATCCTTTATCTATCAACTGCCTTAAAAAAGGCCGAGGAGCTAAGCAGAGGATGAAAACAGGAAGGATTGTCCAAAATGCCTATGTCGTGCGCGATCTGGAGGCGGCCTGCGCGCAGCTCAATCGCCTGACCGGCATTGGCCCCTTTGTCGGCGGCGTAGAGGTCGCGCTGGACCAGCACCGCTATCGCGGTGCGGCAGCCGATCCGATCCGGCTGCGCGGCGTGTTCGTACAATCGGGCGATCTCAACATCGAACTGATCGAGATGCTGTCCGACGGCCCTTGCGCCTTTCGGGAGATGTTCGCCGGGAATGACGAGGGCATGCATCATACGGCCATGTTCTGCGACGATTATGCGGTCGAGCGGGACCGCTGGGTTGCCGCGGGCTATCCCGTGGTGAGCGAGTTTACGACAGCCTTTGGCGCGAGCATCTGTTACGTCGATACCCGCCCGCTTTTCGGGCACATGCTTGAATTATATCCCGAAGATGCGATCATTCGCGCCATGTACCGCCAGACCGTGGAGGAAACGGAAAGCTGGGACGGAAAGCAGATGATCGTCCCCTGGCGTTAAAGTCCGAATTTTTCTGTAGCCTTATGAACCGGAGAGGTTTTCCTGATGATCAACCTGCAGCGCACCCACCATATCGGCATGGCCGTCGCCGACATCGAGACTGCGCAGGAGCAGATCGGCGCGGCCATGGGGCTGACCTTCGCGCCGGTGCGCAATTTCAACCCGCTGCCTTTCTGGACGCCGGAAAAGGGAAAGCATGAGGTGAACGTGTTCGCCACCTATTCGATCGAGGGGCCGACCCGGATCGAACTGGTGCAGGGTACGGGGGATTTCTATCATCCCGATCGCGCGCCGGACGCACGCCATATCGGCGTTTGGGTCGACGATCTGACGGCGGAGGCGGAGCGGCTGACGGCGCAGGGATGGACGACCGTTGCGTCTGCCGATGCGCCGGAAAATGGCTGGGGCGTGATCGCCTATCTGGCGCCGCCGATTCCCGGACTGCTGGTGGAACTGATTTCCACAGATTTAAAGCCGGTGATCGACAAGTGGCTGGGCGATGCCTGACGACTTCCGTTCGCCCTGAGCGACACGCTCAGCCCGAACGGTGGGCTGGCATTATCCCAGGCTGATGCTGCGGACGGGATCGGTCCCGTCCCAGTCCACCGACGCCTTCTTCACAAAGGCATAAAAGCCGGTGAGGGCGGGGACGCCTTCATACAGTTCGATCATGTGGCCGTGGCGCGCGACCGCGTCCATCATCAGGAAACGGAAGCCGTCGTTCATCTCCGCCTCCAACGCGGCGGGGAAACCGGCGGCCTCCATGCGCGTGCGGGCGGCGTCCAGATCGTCGACGATGAGGGCGACGTGGTGGAACCCCTCCTGTCCCGCGCCGAACATGTCGCGGAAGGCGGAAGCGCCGGGATTATTCTGCTGCACGAACTCGATCATCACCTCGCCCCACTGGCCATAGGCGGAGCTGTGGTCGAGAGGCGCCTCCACGCCGCGATGCAGGCAGCGGCGCAAGGGGATGTTGTCCGCAACGAAATAGGGGCCTGATCCGAATGCGGCGGCATGCGCCGCTGCGGCAGCCCGGACATCCTGCACGAAATAGGCGACCTGGCGGATGGGCAGGCCGGGCATCATCGGAAGGCTGTCATCGGAAGATTCTCCATGGGGGCGCTATGCGCGGGCCGATCATCCGGTCCGCAACGCTGCAGTCAGCTATGACTTCTCGCAGGTCAGCCCGCGCCCGATGCGAACCGACCTATGCTTTCTTCGAGGTTCTCGGGGGGCGAAGCGGTGCCACACTGTAACGGCTGTCATAAATGGCGAGCGAAAGAATAGCGGCTGCGAAGGCCGATGCATGTTCTGATGCAGAACGGGGAGAGGTTATATGAAATTCCATAAAGACGCGGGGATTCTATCGTCACTGGGAGCGGTTGCGCTTGCCGGTCTGATGGTCCCCGCCGCCGCACAGGACACCGCAACGGACCCCGCTGCCGTCGCCCCGCAGGCGGGCGATGAGGCAAGCGACGCGCAAATCCACGATATCGTCGTCACCGCCCGCCGCCGTGACGAAACGCTGCAGCAGACGCCGATCGCCATTACGGCCTTCTCCCCGGCCCAGATGGAGGCGAGAGCGTCGATCAACATCGGCGACCTGCAGGGCGCGGCTCCGAACGTGCTGATCACCAACCAGAATTCCGGCGCCGCCGCGGCCAACGTCTCGATCCGCGGCCTGACCTTCGCCGACGTGGAGAAGTCCTTCGAGCCGACCGTGGGCGTTGTCGTCGATGGCGTGTTCATCGGCACCAATACCGGCCAGTTCTTCGACTTTTTCGACATCAACCAGATCGAAGTGCTGCGCGGTCCGCAGGGCACATTGTTCGGCCGCAACACGATTGGCGGCGTCATCAACATCCGCCGGACCAAGCCAACCGGCGAATTCGGCGGCAAGTTCGAGGTCAGCTACGGCAATTATGACAGCTGGACGGGACGCGCCGTCGTCAATGCGCCGATCATCGACGGCGTCCTGGCGGCGAAGGCTTTCTACTTCCACAACCAGAGCGACGGCTATTACCACAATGCGATCCGCAACGAGCGGACCGGCAAGAGCAACAATGAGAATTTCGGCGCCAGCTTCCTGTTCACCCCGTCGAGCAATTTCGACGCGCTGCTGACCCTGGAAAAGCAGGTTCAGGATTTCGAGCCGGTCAATTCCAGCCTGTCCAACAACAGCGAAGCCTTCTGTAATCAGGCGATCCTGGATGCGGTGATCGGGGCACCCGGCCTGGTGGCCGCAGCGCCGGCGGATCAGTGCAATCGCAACACCACGACCGACCTCTACACCGTCTATGGCAGCCCGACGCAGTCGCACTACACCGCGCCGGCCGCGACGCTGGAAATGAATCTCAACCTGGGCGCGGTCAAGCTGACCTCGATCACCGGCTATCGCAAGTCGGATGAGGACCAGACGCAGGACTTCGATTCCACCAGCGCCAACCTCTATTATGTTCATCGCTTCCAGAATTTCCGGCAGTTCAGCCAGGAGCTGCGCGCGGCGGGCAAGGTCAGCGACGGTTTCGACTATGTCGTGGGCGCCTATTTCTACGATTCGAAATATCATCTGACGCAGGAAACCACCTTCGCCACATTCCCTGCGCCGACCCAGGTGGTGACGGGCACGTCGCAGTCCTACGCCTTCTTCGGCGATTTCAACCTGCAGCTGATGGACAAGGTGCGCCTGTCCTTCGGCGGCCGCTGGACCCACGACAAGAAGACGAACTTCAACTTCGTCCAGCCCACGCAATTCCCCAAGGCGGGCTATTCAGGCAGCAAGTTCACGCCGAAGGTCGGCCTGGACTATCGCCCGACCGACGACCTGATGCTCTATGCATCCTGGTCGCGCGGCTATCGCTCCGGCGGCCTGTCGGGACGCGGGCAGACGCTGATCTCCTCGACAACGCCTTACGGTCCCGAGACGGTCGATTCCTATGAAGTCGGGTTCAAGAGCGCGTTCCTGGACAAGCATGTCCTGTTCAACGTCGCCGGTTTCTATTCCGATTACAGCAGACTGCAGCAGAACACGACTATCCCGATCTCCGGCGGCATCGGCAACGAGACGGTGGTGACCAATGTGGGTTCAGCGACGATCAAGGGCATAGAGGCGGAATTGACGGCCAAGCCGGTCCAGGGCCTGACCATCACCGGATCGCTCGGCCTGCTTCGCTCGAAGTTCAAGGACTTCATCACCCAGGCCCCGGTTGGCGGCGTGCTGACGACCTTCGACTATTCGGCGAACAACCTGATCTACAACCCGCGCGAAACCTTCTCGGTGACGGCGGACTACACGGTCCCGGTGGGCTTTGGCGAAGCGAAGTTCAACGTCAGCTATCGGAACATCGCGCCCTATGACCAGCAGATCTCGCTCGGGCCGACGACGGTCAACAGCGCGGGCGTGATCGTGGTCGATGGCAATGATCCGCGCGTGCGGTCCGACCGCCAGGGACTGCTGGACGCCAGCGCATCGCTGATCTTCGACCTGGCCGGACACAAGGCGCGCGTCACTGCCTATGGCCGCAATCTGGCCGACGACCGGGGACCGAACGCCGCACTGACGGTGGCGGGACTGTTCTCCTTCTCGTCCGCGCGCGAGCCGCGGACCTATGGCCTGCAACTGGGATACGAGTTCTAAGGCGCTTCATTCCCCTTTGAAGTTCCTCCCTGACCCCGCCGGAAACGGCGGGGTTTCTTTTTGGGGGGAAAGCCAGGGTGGGGAAGGGTGAAAAAGGAAGGGCGACGCTCCGGGTTGGAGCGCCGCCCAAAGGTCTTTTTATCCCTGCCAGGGCAGGCGCTCAGGAGAGCCTTTGACAAGCTCAGCCTGAGCGGCATCGTTGATTATGCGGCCTCGTTCGCCTTTTCCGCGGCCGACACATTCTCACCGGCCGTTTTGCCGGCGAGATAGCCGAAGACCATGCCCGGCCCTAGCGTGCCGCCAGCGCCGCCATAGGTCATGCCCATGGGCGAGGCCATGACGTTGCCCGCCGCGAACAGGCCGGGGATGGTCGCGCCGTCCACGTCGAGCACACGGGCGCAGGTGTCGGTCTGCGGCCCGCCCTTGGTGCCCAGGCATCCGCTTTTCACCTCGACCGCATAATAGGGGCCTTCGCCAAGGGGGCCAAGCGTCGCGCGCTTGCTACCACGATGGGCAGGATCGCCCCACCACAGGTCGTTGGCGCTTTCGCCACGGCGGAAGTCCGGGTCCTCACCGGCCTCGGCATAGGCATTGAAGGTTTGCACCGTCTTGCCCAGCTGCTCCACATCAATACCGACACGTGCGGCCAATTCCTCCAGCGTGTCGGCGCCGGGTATCCACTGCGGCGGGCGGGCGTCGCCGCCGAAGGAGTCGGGCAGGCCGCCGACGAACGGCCATTTGGCATAGAAATCCTGGTTGAAGATCAGCCAGCAGGGCAGGTTGCCATATTCGAAGCGGCTGACATCCTGCTCATGAAAGGCCGCGCCGAAGGCATTGTAGTTGGATGCCTCATTGGTGAAGCGCTTGCCGTGGCGGTTGACCATCAGCGTGCCGGGCATGGTACGCTCATAGGTGAGGAGCTGACGCCCCATCGGGTTGATCTCCGTCGGCACCTCGATCACCGGCATCCACCACGCCTCACGCATGTTGCCGAGCATCGCGCCCGCGCGCATCGCCATCTTGAGGCCGTCTCCCGTGTTCGTCTTGATCGAGACGGGGTGGGTGAGCGGACCGCGCGTGAAGGCGCGGATCATATCCTTGTTCCATTCAAAGCCGCCGGTCGCGAGGATGACCTGCCCGGCCCTGACGGTGAAGGGGCCGTCCGGTCCCTCGAAGCGGACGCCGGCCACTGCGCCATCCTCGATCACCAGTTCGAGCGCGCGGCTGTTCGTATGCGGTTCGATCCCGCGGTCGAGACATCCCTTCAGCAGCCGGCCGATGAGGGCCAGGCCCATGCCGCGCTCGTCATTGCGGCGGCGCTGTTCCTTCACCTCCGGCGGGGCGGGGGTGGGGACGGGCTTGCCCAGCGTGGTCTCCCCGATGGTGAAGGTGAAATCGGGATAATAGGGCGACGTGCCGACCCGATCCTTCCACGCGCCAAGCTCGCCATAGGGATAGGTCGGGCATTCCAGCGTCCGTCCGCCCTCTGGCATGCCGCCGGGAAATTCCGGGTGATAGTCGGGGAAGTCGGGGATGGAGTAGAATTCGACCGGCGTGCGCGCCTCCAGGAAATTGATCATTTCCGGGCCGGTGTCGATATAGGTTTCCGCCATTGCCGGATCGATCATGCCGTGGGACAGCGACATGAGGTAGGTCAGCGCCTTTTCCCGGCTGTCCTCCTTCCCCTCCGCAAGTTCATGGGGGTTGTTGGGAATCCAGATCTGTCCGCCGGACCAGGCGCTGGTGCCGCCGACGGTCTCCGCTTTCTCGAACACGCCGACCTTCGCTCCGCCCTCATGGGCGGTGATGGCGGCGGTAAGGCCCGCCGCGCCGGTGCCCAAGACAATCACGTCATAGTCGTTCATTGCATCCCTCCAGATGGTGCGCCGTTGCGGCGATCTTCGATGATGAGGTCCGACGCCCGCCAGCCGACGGCCATTGCGGGCGCATTGGTGTTCCCGGAGACGGGACTTGGCATGATGGAGCAGTCGACGACGCGCAGGCCGTCGACGCCGCGCACCCGCAGCCGATCGTCAACCACGGCGCGATTGTCATTGCCCATGCGACAGGTCGCCACCGCATGCGTGCCGCAGAGCGAGAGGCGGCGGAAGGCGCGCAGGATATCTGCGTCGCTCTCGCACTGCGCGCCGGGCACCAGCTCCTCCCCTACATAGGGGGCAATCGCCGGCTGGCGCATATAGGTGCGCATGTAGCGGACCATGGCGATGGCGGCGTGCTGGTCCTCCGCTGTCTTCAGCCAGTTCGGCGAGATGGCGAGGGCTGCGTCCGGATCTGGCGAAGTGATCGCCACATCGCCCTCGCTGGTCAGGCGCAGGAGCTGACCGTAGATGGTGAGGCCAGGCACTCGCTCCACGTCGGCCAGCGGGACCGGGAAATTGTCGTCGCCGCGCGCGAAGGTGAAGGCGCCCATGTAGAGCTGCGCATCTGGGCGATCGACCTGCGGCTCGGTGCGCACGAACGCGCCGACTTCGAAGGGGCCCGTGGCGAGCGGGCCGGTGCGGGTGGTGTAGTAGCGCAGCACGCTGGCGGCGAGGCCCACCCCATGGAAATGATGGTTGATGCCGCGATCATTGACGAGGCGGTAGGGCAGGGAGAAGCCGAGATGTTCGCGCATCCGGCGGCCGACATCGGGGCTTTCGGCGACAGGCGTGATGCCCAGGGCGCGCAGCCCCTCGGGATCGCCGACGCCCGACAGCTGAAGCAGCTTGGGACTGAGAAGGGAGCCTGCCGACAGGATGACCTCACCCTGCGTGCGATATTCGGTCCGCTGGCCATTCACCCGCGCGGCGACGCCCGTGACGCGTTTGCCTTCGAACAGCACCCGGTCAACCAGCGCACCCGTGACGATGCAAAGATTGGAGCGGGAGCGGGCGGGGTTCAGAAAGGCGACAGCGGCGCTCTGGCGTTTGCCACGCTTGATATTGTGGGGGTAGTAGCCGACCCCCTCCTGCTCCTCCCGATTAAGGTCCTCCCGCCGCTCAAGGCCCATCTGCTCGCCGGCGGCGATCAGTGCCTCGGCGATCGGGTATCGGAACGTGCCCGCGCTGACATGGACGGGGCCGCCGGCGCCGCGCTGGTCATCCGCGCCGAGTTCGTGGTCTTCGATGGCGATGAAGGCTTTTTTCATCTCTCGCCAGCCCCAGCCGGTTCCGCCGCGCACCTCCCAATCGTCATAATCCTCCGGCTGACCGCGGATGTAGATCATGCCGTTGACCGAACTGGACCCGCCCAGGCCGCGGCCGCGCACCCACATTTCGGAGGGATCCATGCCCTCCTCGCGCGGCTGCTGCACGGCGAAATGCCAGGCGTGCTTCGGATTCAATACCAGCTTGCCGATGCCCTTGGGCATGTGGATGAGGGGGCTGGTGTCTGGCCCGCCTGCCTCAAGGAGCAGGACGCGTACGGCGGGGTCGGCCGAGAGGCGGTTGGCAAGCACGCAACCGGCCGAGCCGGCGCCGACGATGATATAATCGAACAGGTCGCTCATCGGGCGATCGGCCGTTTTGGGACGGTTGCCATATCCAACTCCTTCTTTTCTATAAGCCCCGTCTCTTGCAGAGCCTGGCAAAGGGCATTTATAACGGATGTTATATTGGTAACCCGCGCCGCAAAGCTGCGGCTTGTGATAGGTGAGTTTCGGAACGCCCATGCCTTCTCCGGTCGATCATGGAGCCAGACGGCGGCATATCGCCCTCATTGCCGCGGATCTGATCGCGAACGGGGGGCTGGAACAGGCCACGGTGCGCAAGGTTTCCGCCGCGGCAGGATATAGCACGGCGGTGGTCAGCCATTATTTCGCCGACAAGCGCGAGTTGCTGATGCTTGCCTATCGGACTGCGGCGGAAGGAACGCAGGCGCGGTTCGACGCCGCCCGGGCCAGAGACCGTCGCGATCTTGTCGGCGCGCTGGAAACCTTCCTTCCCCAAGGAGAGGAAGGGGTGCGGTCATGGCGCGTTTATTTCGCCTTCTGGAGTGCGACCGCGAGCGATCCTGAACTGGCTGCCGAGCAGGCATGGTGGCTGGAAAATGCCCGGCGCATCATCAGCGAGGCGATCCGGGACAGGTTCGGCGCGCGCGAGGACATCAACGCCTGCGCGCAATCGCTATTGATCATGTTGCAAGGATTGGCCGTGCAGGCGGTGTTCGATCAAGCGCAATGGACGCCGCAGGATCAGCGCGCCTTCCTGAAAAGGCAGATAGATCTGATCATTGGCGACGACGCGAAACCGCTGCTGGTGAAAGAAGCGGGACGAAACGCATAGGCCAAAAAGGGAGAGGTGCGACCCTCCGGGCGATCACCAGGTCAGCGACGGAAAGCCGGACCATCATTCATTCGCGACGTATAGCTCTCCGACGCGCAGAGGGCGGCCAGACCGCCCAGCGCTAAACTGAATGCGACGTTTCCCATTGCCGCGATTGCAAGCATGGCCATTGTCATGGCTGTTTCTCCATTTTCGTAACGCAAATTGCGTGGTTGCGCCCCCGCGCTCCTGTCGCCTTGCCGGAAGCCGTCCGGGTGTCTTGCCCCTTTTGCTTCCTGACCTTGTGGTGGTGCCAAAGGGGCGGAGCGGTCCATCGACGGGCGGCAGGTGGAGGCTCCCGCAGGGCAGAACGAATGGATGAATGACGGGGTTACCTTTGTGACCCGCATAGCTCCGTTCCGGAGTGATCTGGCTTAAATTATTGTTTACCCACGAGAAATCTGAAAATGATTCGGCGTGTTCCGACCCATGCGGCGGCCGGGAGCATTTTCATCAGCCGAATATGCGCCTTCGTCGCCATGCGGTCCGTCAGTCGCTTCCCTTTGCATCGCTGTCGCAACGAACGGGATTGTTCGCGGAAAAAGGCAAATAGGGCCTGACCGCCCGACACAAGACGGATCCCAGGAAGGAGCACCATGATGACCGGCAATTATTTCCGCACCGCGATGACGACGCTCGCAGGGCTTTACCTTATAACCATGCTCCTGGTGGCGGCGTGTTCAACGGGTGGCCTGGGCCACGGCGTCCTGGCCTGAGGGCGGCGGCTTCGCAAGTCCGAGCGCCTGCTCGATCGAGGCCGCGTAGCTTGGCCCCACGGTCACATTCGTGCAATCGTTGAGCACCAAGGTCACGCTGCGGCCCGACCGGCGAATTTCCGTGACGCGGTCCGGCTGAACGAAGGCGGAGCGATGTACGCGCACGAACGACGTGCCGGCGAGCTTTTCCTCCAACGCCGCCATGGTGGTGCGCAGCATGTGGCTGCGCACGTCGGTATGCAGCAGGACGTAGTCCCGGGCTGCCTCTATCCAGTCGATTGACCCGATCGGCACCCGCCTCTGGCCATGGCGTTCCGGCACCCATATTTCGGCGCTGTCGCGTGATCCGGCGCCATGGGCGCGCAATTCGCGCAGCTCCTCCTCCAGATGTCCGGCGCGTTCGGCCCGATCGCGCAGCTCGCGTCGGCGGCGGGCGCGCTCAACGGCATGACGCAAGCGGTCAAAGCGTACGGGTTTCAGCAGATAATCGGCCGCGTCCACCTCAAAGGCGTCGGGCGCATAATGTTCGTGGGCAGTGACGAAGACGACCTCCGGTCGCGGTTCCAGCGTGATATCGCCAGCGATCCGCAAACCGTTACGGCCCGGCATCTGCACGTCCAGGATGACCAGGTCGGGCCGCAGCTGCTCCATCATGTCCAGAGCGGCGGCCCCATCGCGTGCCTGACCAACGACCTCCACCCCCTCAATGTCGGCGAACAGTGTCCGCAACCGATCGAGCGCAAGGCTTTCGTCATCAACCAGAAGTACGCGCATGTCCCCCAACTCCGCTGGCCGGCGCGAGAGTTAAGACTCCACGCGGTCCGACAGCAGAGTTTACTGCATAAGCGGCGACGCGCCAATGGCTTCACGCGAGTCGCGTGGTTGGCGGACCCGTTGCGAAGGGTCAGACGGGAATGCGGATGGTCGCCGCGAACCCCCGGTCAAGCGCCCTGGCGATGAGGGTGGAGCGCTTGCCATAGGTCGCTTCCAGGCGATGGCGCACGTTGTTCAGCCCGACGCTGGCCCCGACGGCGGTGCTGTCCTCCCCGGAAAATTGCCCGTCATCCTCTACAGTGACGATGAGCTGCGCATCCTCGATCCGGGCGTCAATCTTCACCGTCACGGGATTGCTGGAGCGGCCCACGCCATATTTGACGGCGTTTTCCACCAGGGGCTGCAGGAGGAAACTCGGCACCCATATGCAGGCCGCGTCGGGCGTGTAGGCGATATCGATATGGAGGCGCTCCTCGAAGCGCACCTTCTCAATATCCAGATATTCCTCGATAAGGGCGAATTCATCCTCCAGCGGCACCAGTTCGGTCGGATCGGACGCCAGCGAGGCGCGCAGGAAGCCGGACAGCTTTTCCGTCATCTTTTCCGCCTGCGCATTGCGGTTGGTGACGATCATCGACGATATCGCGTTGAGCGTATTGAAAAGGAAATGCGGGTTGAGTTGAAAGCGGAGCGCCGCAAGCTGCGCCTGCTGCGCGGCAAACTGCGCATCGACGAGCTTCTTTGCCTGGCTGGCTTCCCGGCGGCGGGCGAAGGACAATTGGAACAGCGCCAGATTTACGGAAAATACGCAGATATAGTTGAACGCGGCGCCATAGGCCCGGCTGAGGTCGCGCGGCAGGCCGTACCAGGCCCGTTCAAAATTATTGGCCACCCATCCCGTGAACATGATGTCGAAGGCCGACTGAACAATGGCGGTGAGGATGATCACCGTACCAAGGACGAAGGCGCGATATTGGAGGCTCCTGCCGATCGTGTCGCGGAAAACCAGGAATAGCGGCGTCGCGAAGATCATCGACACGAAGACGGTCGACGCGTCGAGGCCAATGCTGAACCAGCTTTCGCCGCTATGCCTGTCAATGAGAACAGGAAGATAGATTACCGCAACGAACAGCCATAGGGCCACCGTCAGCTGTACCGCCTCGACCGGACGCGCATCTTCCCTGGACCCTGCCATGTCGGCAATGTTCCCCGCGCCATCGACGGCGTCAAGCAGTCGATATGGCCGGCCGTTAATGGCCCCCGGCGTGTTGTCCGTCACTTATTGTTCGACCCTGTATTCCCCGACGCATCCCTATTGCGGAACAACCGGGCACCGGAAAAGCGGGACGGGATCAAGACGCGGCCCGGTGCGACCAATATGCGGAAAAGACAGGAAATTGGCGTTTGCCCGCTCTGGTCGGCTGGCGACAGCGATGTCTGCGACGAACATGTCGCACCCGTCGACAAAAGTGTGGCGAGCCACTTTCGATATGGCGGCAAGTGGCCTAATCAACATGTGCGACCCGAAGGGCTCTGGTTTTTCCAGGCTCTTTTACTTTACGGCCCAGCCCGCATCTGCAGGCCGGGCCGTTTTTTATATTCTATTATAATTTCAGTATCTTGCGGGCAGGGAGCAATCCGCGGCAGCGAGCCGCGCATAGTGACGGGCCAGCATGCGATGGGCCATTTCCGTGACGTGATCGACGGCTGCTTCGGCTGCCTTCAGCTCTGCCTTCCACAAGGCGATGAAGCGGTTCGGTTTGCGCTTAGCCATGGGCGTACCTCCTGTTGGGAGCAGACAGGATCGCCAAATTCGCGGCCGCCGCAAGCCCGGTCAGCTTCTGTTAATCGTGATACCGGAGGCTTCCGGCGTGAGTTGACCGGGAGCTGCGGCGGAACGAGCAGGCTTGCGCCGGTCCAGCGCCTTTCGACGGGCGGCCGCCGCCACGGATTCCGGACGGGTGAACATGCCGGGAATCTCCGCTCGGCCTGCGCGCAACCTGTCCGATAATTAACGCGCCGATCATGCGGGCGTAGCGCAGCATCCTCCACAAGGGTATCGGACCGGAAAGTGCCGGCCCTCTATTTGGTCCGGAGTAGCGGGAATGCGATGCAACGCCTGTTCGCTTATGTGCGCGTTGCTTGCGGCGATCGTCACAGCCGGTACGGCGCGGGCACAGGATGTCTCCGGAAAGCCCGACGACCTGAAAATCGGCGGCGACCGTCTCACCATAGGCGCGGGCGCGGCGTTCGCGCCCAGCTATATCGGGTCCGCCAAGTCGGTCGTTGTTCCCACCCTGGCGATAGAGGGCCAGATTTCCGGGATCTCGTTCAATAGCCAGGGCACGGCGCTCTATGTCGATGCCATCCCCGGTAGCGGCAGGCCGGGATGGAAACTGCAGTTGGGGCCACTCGCCGCCTTGCGTCTCGACCGAAGCAACAGCGTCGGGGTGCAGAGCATCGCGGCGTTGGGCAAGCGCAGACAGTCGCTGGAGCTTGGCGGATCGGCAGGCATCCAAAGGACCGGCGTGATCACCAGTCCTTACGACAGCCTGTCGTTCAACGCATCCTACCAGCACGACGTGACTCATGCCCATGGCAGCTATGTGGTGAGCCCCAGCGTGGATTATGACACGCCGCTCTCTACGACGACGTTCGTCAGCCTGTCGGCCTCGGCAGACTATGTCGGGCGGGGCTTTGGCGATTATTATTATGACATCGACACCGACGAAAGCCGGGCGAGCGGCCTGACCGCCTATGACGGCGCAAACCGGGCGGGGTGGAAGGACTGGAATGTGAGCATGATGGCGGCCAAGGCGCTGTCAGGCAATCTAACCCATGGCTTTGGCATATTCGTGACCGGCGGCTATGCCCAGATCCTTGGCCGGTATCGGTTGTCGCCTGTCGTCGATGTCGCGGGCCGGCCGGCCCAGCTCAGCGGCGCGCTAGGCGTTGAATATACGTTTTAGGGATGAGGCTATGTGTCGCTCTTGGCCGTGACCAGAGCGTTGACCTGTTCGCCGCTCAACTGCTGAGCGAAACGCACGCCGCAGAAGAGGTCGCGCCTCCAGCTAACCTGAGAGGAAATATCGATCGCGCCGCAATGGAGCACGACGGTTTCTCCGCAGGCAACGGCGGCATCGATGTGCATGCGCGCGCCCGATTGCGATATGTCGAGAATATGCGCACGATGTGGGCCGATGACGGTCTCTATCGCGACCGGCAGGAACACTTTCTTTCTGCGGGCCTCGCGCAGATCGGGCGATGCAGCCTGCAATCCCTGTCTCATGGGGCCCTCCAAAACCAACGTCCCGGGAATCCCACCCGGCTCCAGTGCGAGTGCTAATCGGGATTGGTTACGAAACTGTTCCGAAATGCGTAAATTCGCTTCGAACTGCAACCATATCGGCGCAATGCCGGCATGGCGCTGGCGGGGAAATGGTGAGCCCTGCTGGGTTCGAACCAGCGACCTACTGATTAAAAGTCAGTTGCTCTACCGACTGAGCTAAGGGCCCACATGTGCGCCGGGCGGATCGGGCGATGCGGTAAGGGGCACCTAGAGAGGCTTGCCGATCCGGTCAACCGGCTTTGGCCGCCCGGCGCGCGCCAGCAGGTGGCGAATGCGCAACCCTGTGACTGGATCGCGCCACAAGGGCGCTATGCTGGCGAGCGGTGACAATACGAAGGCGCGCTGACGGAAGGCTTTGTGGGGGACATGCAGGGCGCGCCCGTCCCATCGTCCGTCGGACCAGAGGACGATATCCAGATCGAGCGTGCGTGCGCCCCAGCGCTGGCCATTTCGTCGCCCGAAGCTGCGCTCAAGGGCTTTGAGGTGTAAGAGCAAGGCAGGCGGTGACAGGCTCGTTTCGACGATCGCTGCGGCATTGGCATAGTGGCGTAGCGACGGGCCAAGCGGGGCGGAGCCGATGACGGAAGATGTCGCGCGTAGCTTCAATGGCGGCCTGCCCAGCGTCGCCATGGCCGCGACCAAGAGCGCGCGCGGAGGCAATTGCGCGGATAGCGGACGGTTTGAACCCAAAGCGATGGCGTAGCTTGCGCGTGTCACCGACAAGGGCCTATCGCCTAGGCATGATCATGGAAAGCCCGATAGCCGACACCGAACCGCCGCGAGACTGCCCGCTATGCCCACGGCTGGTCGATTATCGCCATGCCTGCCAGGCGGAATTTCCCGGATGGTGGAATGCGCCGGTGCCCTCGTTCGGCGATCCGGGGGCGGCGATCGCCATCATCGGCCTTGCGCCGGGCAAGCATGGGGCGAACCGGACGGGGCGGCCCTTTACCGGGGACTATGCCGGTGACCTGCTGTTCGCGACGCTGGCGAAGTTCGGCCTCTCCAATGACAGCTATGACGCGCGGGTCGATGACGGGCTCGGCCTGCGCAACATCATCATCGTCAATTCGGTCAAATGCCTGCCGCCGCAGAACAAGCCGACGCCGGAAGAGGTGCGGACCTGCCGGCCTTTCCTCAGCAAGGCGGTGGGCGCATTGCCCAATGCGCAGGTGTTCATCGCGCTGGGACAGATCGCGCATCAGTCGGCGGTCAAGGTGCTGGGCGGACGGTTGCCAAAGGCGCGCTTCGCCCATCTGGCCGAGCATCGGATGCCGGACGGGCGGATGCTGGTCGATAGCTATCACTGTTCGCGCTACAATACGAATACGGGGCGGCTGACCGCGCCGATGTTCGAGGCGGTGTTCGCGCGGGCGCTGGAGCTAGCCGGTCAAACGGCCTTGAGATAGTCGAACCAGGAGCCGTCGGGCGGCCCATCGAGAACCGCCATGACGGGACCGAACGCTTCCTTTGGCAGGCTCTTGCCGCCCTCCTTGTGCGCGTCTTCGCTGTCCCACTTCTCTATGAACAGAAAGCGCCGTTCGTTGCCAAGATCGCGCAGCAGTTCGACGCCCTTGCATCCCGCTATCGGCCTGACCGCATCGGCAAGAGCGATCAGCGCGGTTTCCAGCGTCGCGTTATGCCCTTCCTTGGCGTGCATGAAATAGGTTCGGGCGACGGTCATACCTTATTCCTTGGCTGAATGCTTTCAGATGTCCTGCGCGATGCGACCGTAAAGCTCCGGCCTGCGATCGCGGAAGAAGCCCATGCCGGCACGGTGCTTGCGGGCGCGTTCCAGGTCGAGGGTGGTGATCAGCGCGCCATGGTCCTTGTCGCCGGCCTCGCTGGCGAAATCGCCCCATTCGTCGGTGATGAAGCTGTGGCCGTAAAAGCGCTGCGGGCCCTGCGGCCCGTCCTCCTCGCCGATGCGGTTGGCGGCGATGACGGGCATGCAGTTGCTGACGGCATGGCCGAGCATGGCGCGTCGCCACATGCGGCTGGTGTCGAGGTCGGCATCATAGGGCTCTGAGCCGATGGCGGTTGGGTAGAAAAGCATTTCCGCGCCCATCAGGGCCATGACGCGGGCGGTCTCCGGATACCATTGGTCCCAGCAGATGCCGACGCCGATCGTGCCGTAGCGGGTGTTCCAGACCTTGAAGCCGCTATTGCCCGGGCGGAAATAATATTTCTCCTCATAGCCCGGGCCATCGGGAATGTGGCTCTTGCGATAGACGCCCATAATCTCGCCCTGATCGTCGATCATGGCGAGGGAGTTGTAATAATGTTGGCCGTCGCGTTCGAAGAAGCTGGTGGGGATGTAGACGCCCAGGTCCTTGGCCGTCGCCTGCATGGCGATGACGGCAGGGTGGCTTTCAAGAGGGTGCGCGGTGGCGAATAGCGCCTCGTCCTCGACCTTGCAGAAATAGGGACCTTCGAACAGTTCTGGCGGCAGGATGATCTTCGCGCCGCGCGCGGCCGCCTTGCGCACATGGGAGTCGACGAGCGCGATGTTGGCGGCGACATCGTCCGAGAAGGGAAGCTGGAGGGCGGCGACGGTTACGCTGGTCATGACTATCCTGCTGAAGGCATTTGCTGGCTGGAACAGTGAAAGCTGCCGCCGCCAGTCAATATGGCGTCGCTGCGCAGCCCCACAATATCCCGGCCAGGGAAGAAGGGGCGGAAAGCGTCGAGCGCCGCCTGATCATTGGGCCGACCATAGATAGGCACGATGACAGCGGCGTTGCCGACATAGAAATTCATGTAGCTGGCGGGGATGGCTTCGCCGTCGACCATGACAAGGCCGGGAGAGGGGATGGAGGCGACCTCTACCCCATGGGCGAGCGCACGGGCGCGGGCGTCGGCGTAGATTGCGGTATTGGGATCATCCGCGTCCGTGGCTTCGGGAAGCGCGAGGATGCCGGGCGCGACGAAGCGGGCGAGATTGTCGACATGGCCATCGGTATGATCGTTGGCGAGGCCGTCACCCAGCCAGAGCATGTCGGAGAGGCCGAGGCTGCCCGCGAGCAGGGTTTCGATCTTGCCGCGATCGAGCGCGGGGTTGCGGTTTGGATTGAGCAGGCATTGTTCGGTCGTGACGAAAAGGCCCGTGCCGTCGGTGTCGATCGCACCGCCCTCAAACACCCATTCCTGACGCAGGACAGAGAGGTCGCTTTGCGCGGCGAGGCGCGCACCGATATCCTCGTCGCCCGGCATCTCATATTTGCCGCCCCAGCCGTTGAAGTCGAAATCGACCAGTGCGCGCACCGCGCCATTGGCGACGCAGATGGGGCCGGTGTCGCGCAGCCAGATGTCGCCATGCCGCTCGGTCTGGACGACGACGCTCGGCCCCACGAGAGAGCGGGCGATGTCGGTATTGGCATCGTCAGCGGCGACGAGGCGCACCTGTTCGCCGCGACCGTCGGCATGGACGGCGTCGGCGAAGGCTGCGATCTGGCGCTGGGCGTCCGCAAAGCCGCCGGGCCATTCGGCGGCGTTGCTGGGGAAACCGATCCAGACCCAGTCATGGGGCGCCCATTCGGCGGGCATGCGGAACGTCATTGCGCGGCCGCCCGGCTCTTGTCGCGGATGGCGCGGAATTCGTCGCCTGCCTTCCAGTTCGGCCAGTCGGTGGTGTTCGCCAGCGCCCGGCCGACGTCATAATAGAGCTTCAGGTCGGCGGCGACGCCGGTCCAGTCCCAATTGGGATCATATTCGTCCTTCGGGCCGTGGTAGCGATGCTCCTCATAGTCCTTGGCCGCCGCGTCTCCCGCTGCCTTGCCGCCCTTCAGCAGGTCGTCGCCGGCGTCGAAATAGAGCATCGGCACGCCTTGCTTGGCGAGGCTGAAATGGTCGGAGCGATAATAGAAGCCCTTTTCAGGCGTCGGCTCCATCGTCGCGACGCGACCCTGCGCCGCGAGCGCGCGGTCGAGATAGGCGTCGAGGTCTGACTTGCCCTTGCCGACGACGATCACATTATGCGCGGGTCCCGCCATGCTGAGCGCGTCCATGTTGACGCCGCCGACCGTCTTGCCGAGCGGGAACACGGGATGTTCGCCATAATATTGCGAGCCGAGCAGGCCGGATTCCTCGCCGGTGACGGCGATGAAGACCTGGCTCCGATCTGTGGGGCCGGCCTGCACATTGGCCTGCGCCAAGGCAACGAGGGCGGCGGTGCCGGTGGCGTTATCGACCGCGCCGTTGCAGATGTCGTCGCCGTCCGGCGCTTTCTCGCAATGGCCCAGATGATCCCAATGACCGGTGTAGAGGACATATTCGTCCGGCCGGGTCTTGCCCGGCAGCAGGGCGACGACATTCTTCGACATATGCTTGCGCAAGCTATTTTCGAACGAGAGCGACGCCTTCACGCCCTTGAGCGGAACGGCCTTGAACCCAGGCTTCTTCGCGGCCGCCATGAGCGCGGTCAGGTCTTGCCCGGCGCTTGCCATCAGCGCCGCCGCCTTGTCCTTCTGCATCCAGCCGATGGCGGGTGCTGCATTCATATTGCCGTTGGGATTGTCGGCGACTTGCTGTGATCCGGTCCAGCTCGATTGCACGACGTTCCAGCCATAGGCGGCCGGCACGGTGTCGTGGACGATGATCGCGGCGGCGGCGCCCTGTCGCGCGGCCTCTTCGAACTTGTAGGTCCAGCGGCCATAATAGGTCATCGCCCGGCCGTTGAACGGGCCATCGAGCGTCGGGTTCTCATAGTCCGGGTCATTGACCAGGATGATGACGGTCTTGCCCTTCACATCGACGCCGGCATAGTCGTTCCAGCCCTTTTCCGGCGCGTCGATACCGTAGCCGACGAAGACGACGGGGCTGTTCTTCACGTCGATCTTTGGGGTTACACGCTGGGTGCCGACGACCATCTCCGCGCCGTAGGCGGCGGTAACCTTGGTCTTGCCGCCGGTGAAGGTCAAGGGTGAGACATTCTTTGCCGTGATCTCGACCAGCGGCACGTCCTGAAACCAGCTGCCATTGTTGCCGGGCTTCAGGCCGAGCTTGCCGAATTCGTCGGAGAGCAGCGCGAGCGTCTTTTCCTCGCCGATGGTGCCCGGCGCGCGGCCCTCAAACGCGTCGGAGGACAGTGTCTGCACAAGGCGCTTCATCGTGTCGATGGACGGCGCGATTTCGGTTGGGGCAGGCGCGGTTGGCGCGGCTGCGGCGGACGGCGCCTCGCCTTGCGTGGTGGCGCAGGCGGAAAGGGCAAGGAGCGACGCGGCCGAAGCCAGCGCCAGGGATCGGATACGCATGACGGGGGGATCCTCGTTCTGATCTTGTGATGGCCCGCCATGCCACTGCGCGCGGGGGAGGGCAAGGATGGGCGGCCGGTGCAAGCGCAGGATCGATATGTCCAATCAGGTTCTATTTGGTCTTGCCCGGTGCGAGCGCCGGAGGCACGCACGGTGAAAGGGGGAGCATATGCGATATTTTACAGCATGCATCGCGGTCGCGGGCCTTGCGATGCAGAATCCGGCGAACGCCGAAGCAACAGAGGCGAAGCCTGCCGACGATGCCGCCATATTCGGTGCCCGCGAGAATATCGAGCAGATCAGCCTTTCGCCCGACGGCGCGCAAGTGGCCTTCCTCTCACCGACATCGGGTCAAGGATCGTCCCTATTCGTTGCCAGCGTGACCGGCGGTAAACCGCCCGTGCCTATCAGTGGCGCAGACGGAAATCCTGAGCAGATGTCTCAGTGCAACTGGGTTTCCATCCGCCGCCTGATATGCACGGTGCGGATGCTGACAAATACCGATGCGGGTATCATCGGCTACAGCCGTCTGTTCGCCATCGACCAGGACGGCGGCAATGTGAAGATGGTCAGCAACCGCACCACGGTTCGCACGGTGGGCTATGCGCAATATGGCGGCCGGATCGTCGATCTAAGCGGACAGGACGGGGCCGCATTGATTGCCCGGGATTATGTGCCCGAGGAGCAGATCGGCACGAAACTCGCCAATACCAAGGATGGGCTTGGCGTCGATCTGGTCGATACGCTGACACTGAACGCGCGCCATGTGGAATCGCCGAAGCGAACCGCCGTTGAATATATCTCGGATGGGCGCGGCAATGTGCGCATTATGGGCCTCATGCCGCCGGCCACCAGCTATGGCTATGCCGGGAATATCATCCGTTATTCCTATCGGACGAAAACGGGGAAAGACTGGCAGGATCTGGGTAGTCTGGATGTGGCGAACGACCGGGGGTTCAACCCTTATGCGGTCGATCCGACTCTCGACGCGGTATATGGCCTGGAGGATTCCGGTGGCCGCAAGGCCGCCTATCGCATTGCGCTGGATGGCTCGGCGAGAAAAGAACTGGTGTTCGCGCATCCACAGGTGGATGTGGATGGCTTTATTCGGATCGGGCGGGAGCGCCGTGTGGTCGGCGCGACCTTCGCCACCGACAAGCGCACTGCCGTCTATTTCGATCCGGGGCTGAAGGCGCTGGCGGCATCGCTGTCAAAGGCCCTCCCCAACGCGCCGCTCGTCAATTTCATGGATTCGAGCGTGGATGAGCGCAAGCTGCTACTCTGGGCGGGCAGCGACATCGATCCGGGACGCTATTATGTCTTCGATCGTGACAAGAAGGCGCTGTCGGAGATTTTGCTGGCGCGGCCGCAACTTGAAGGCCGGACGCTCGCGCCCATGAAATCGGTAAGCTATCGCGCCGCAGATGGCGCGCAGATACCGGGGTATCTTTCCGTCCCGCCTGGGTCGGAGGGCAAACGCATACCGGCGATCGTGATGCCGCATGGCGGCCCCGGCGCGCGCGACGAATGGGGGTTCGACTGGCTGGTGCAATTCTTCGTGGCGCGGGGCTATGCGGTGCTTCAACCGAATTTTCGGGGATCGGCCGGTTATGGCGAGGCGTGGTTCGAGAAGAATGGCTTCCAGTCCTGGCGGACGGCCATTGGCGACGTGAATGACGGCGGACGCTGGCTGGTGTCGCAGGGGATTGCCGATCCCGCCAAGCTGGCGGTGCTGGGCTGGTCCTATGGCGGTTATGCAGCGCTCCAGTCCGCCATCCTCGACCCGGACCTGTTCAAGGCGATCGTCGCCGTTGCGCCAGTGACGGACCTAGCGGGTCTGCGCGATCAGTCACGCAACTTCAGCAATTTCCTGATGGTGGACCAGTTCGTCGGCAACGGGCCGCACATCCGCGAAGGATCGCCAGCGCTGAACGCGGCGCGGATCAAGGCGCCGGTACTGATGTTCCACGGCGACCATGATGTGAACGTCAATATCCTGCAATCCCGGCTGATGGCGGATCGCCTGCGCGATGCGGGAAAGCAAGGGCAATTGGTGGTGTACCCAAAGCTCGATCATCAGCTTTCCGATTCCGCCGCAAGGGCCGACATGCTGAGGAAGAGCGACGCCTTCCTGCGCACGGCGCTTGGAATCGGCAAATAGGCGGACAAACAAAAAGGGCGGCTCCAGCAGGAACCGCCCTTTTTCTGAATTCGGTTGTAACCGATACCCGCCTGCGCGGGTACAGGTCAGCGCGAATAGAATTCGACGACCAGGTTCGGCTCCATCTTCACCGGATAGGGCACTTCGTCCAGCGTCGGTACGCGGACATAAGTGATCTTGGCGCTGCCGTCGGGCGCGACATAATCAGGGATGTCGCGCTCGGCGAGGCTCTGCGCTTCCATGACCAGCGCCATTTCCTGCGCCTTCTTGCCCAGCGTCACTTCGTCGCCCGGCTTCACCAGGCGGCTGGCGATGTTGCACTTCACGCCGTTCACATAGATGTGGCCGTGGTTGACGATCTGGCGGGCCGAGAAGATGGTCGGCGCGAACTTGGCGCGGTAGACGACCGCGTCCAGGCGACGCTCCAGCAGGCCGATCATGTTCTGGCCGGTGTCGCCCTTCATGCGCGACGCCTCGGTGTAGTTCTTCTTGAACTGCTTCTCGGTGATGTCGCCATAATAGCCCTTCAGCTTCTGCTTGGCGCGCAGCTGAATGCCATAATCGGAGGTCTTGCCCTTGCGGCGCTGACCGTGCTGGCCGGGGCCGTACTCGCGCTTGTTGACGGGAGACTTGGGGCGGCCCCAAATGTTCTCGCCCATGCGACGGTCGAGTTTATACTTGGCGCTCTGGCGCTTCGACATAGTAAAAGTCCTTACAATTGCTACAACGTCATCCACCCCTGAAAGAGGCGGCTTCGATCCCGGTATGCCGCTCTTGTCCGGACATATGCCGGAAAGGGCCACCGCTTCACCGGGGTGCGGGGCCAATTGCGAAGGCGCGCCTATGACGGGGGAGGGATGTGATGTCAACCCTCGACAGGCGGCTGCGCGGGCCATAGGAGCGGGCGCATGAGCGACATTCCCGATCCCGAAGCCTGTGTGACGATGACCGATGTCCGTGCCGGGGTGGACTCCGTGGACCAGCGACTGGTGGCTCTGCTGGACGAACGCTTTGCCTTTATGCGGGCGGCGGCGCGGATCAAGCCGGAGCGCGGCCATGTGCGCGATGAGGCCCGCAAGGCGCAGGTGATCGACAATGTTGCGGCGGAGGCGGCGCGGTTGGGGCTGCCCGTTGAGGCGCTCCGGGAGATATGGGACCGGCTGGTCGAGGCGTCGATCGTTTATGAGATGGCGGAGTTTGATCGGTTGAAGGGTTAGATGGGCACGCCTTCGACTGTTTTTTTGCTCCGTTCACCCTGAGCGAAGTCGAAGGGCTTTGCCGAGCGTGAGCGAGGTTCCTTCACTGCGTTCAGGAGAAGGCTTCGACTTCGCTCAGCCCGAACGGATATGGTCCAAGCAAGTCTAAGGCCGCTCGTGCGGGTCGGCCAGGGTCGACCATACGCCGCGCAGGGTTCGCACTTCCTGGCTGTTCCAGCCGGGTTTGGTCAGGACGCCGCGCAAGGTGCGCTTCGTGACCGGCGTGCGGTCCGGCGGATAGAAATAGCCTGCCTTCTCCAGCATCTTTTCGAGCTGGGCGATCATGCCGTCCAGATCCTCCTGCGGGGCGGGGACGCCGAGGTCGGTGGTGGTGGGCGAGGCGAGCGCCTGCCCCTTCGACCATTCATAGGCGCACAGGATCACCGCCTGGGCCAGGTTGAGCGAGCCGAATTCGGGATTGATCGGCACGGTCAGGATCTTGCGGGCGAGGGCGACGTCATCGGTTTCGAGGCCCGAACGTTCCGGGCCGAAGACGATGGCGCTGCGGCCGGGCGCGCCGTGGATTTCGCGGGCGGCTTCCTCCGGCGTGACGACCGGCTTGGTGACGCCGCGCTTGCGGACGGTGGTCGCGTAGACGTGCTGGCAATCGGCGACCGCATCGGCGAGGGTTTCGAAGACCTGCGCCTTTTCCAGCACGATATCCGCGCCGGACGCGGCGGGGCCTGCGTCCGGATTGGGCCAGCCGTCGCGCGGGGAGACGAGGCGGAGTTCGGTAAGGCCGAAGTTCAGCATGGCGCGGGCGGCCTTGCCGATATTCTCGCCGAGTTGTGGGCGGACGAGGATGATGAGGGGGTAGGTCGTATTAGCCGTGACTTTCGTATGCTCCTTTTCTTCCGTTCGCCCTGAGCGAAGTCGAAGGGCTTCGCCGAGCGCAGGCGAGGCTTGCGACAACGAAGCCTTTTTCAACCGTTCCCAATTCTCGGCGATCAACGCCTCCTTCTTTTTACGCGACCAACCTTTAATTTGGATTTCTGAAGCCATTGCCTCGGCGCGGGAGACGAACTCTGCCGACCAGACCAATTCCAGTGGCCGACGATCATGAGTGTACCCCTTCAGCGCGCCAGACTGATGCTGTCCGATCCGTGTTTCGAGATCGTCCGTGTGGCCAGTGTAGTAGGAGCCGTCGGCGCATCTGAGGATATAGGTAAAGAAGGACATAGGTGGTCAGGGGTCTCGCTTTGCTCGACCGAGCCCTTCGACTTCGCTCAGGGTGAACGGAGGTTGGTCGGGCGAGGTAGGAGCGCCTGCATCACTCACCCCCGACCTCCTTCACCGTGCTGGCGAAGTCTTCAAAGTCCTTCGCTTCACCGAAGTCTTTATAAACGCTCGCAAATCTTATGTAGGCGACGCTGTCGAGGCCCTTCAGGCCCTCCATGACCATCTCGCCGATGCGCTGGGCGGGGACTTCGTTATCGCCGCTGGTTTCCAGGCGGCGCTGGATGCCGGATATGAGCTTTTCCATCCGCTGCGGATCGATCGGGCGCTTGCGGCAGGCGATGCCGATCGAGCGGGCGAGCTTGTCGCGTTCGAACGGTTCGCGACGCCCTTCGCTCTTCACCACCCACATTTCGCGCAGCTGGATACGCTCGAAGGTGGTGAAGCGCGCGCCGCACGCCTCGCACTGGCGACGGCGGCGGATGGCCGCGCCGTCGTCCGTGGGGCGGCTGTCCTTTACCTGGCTGTCCTCATGGGCGCAGAAGGGGCAACGCATGTCCTAAATGATCCGTTCGTTTTCCGTCAGCCCTCGTAGATCGGGAAGCGGGCGGTGAGGGCGAGCACCTTGTCGCGAACATGCGCCTCGACTTGGCCGTCGCCTTCCTCGCCATTCCGCTTCAGGCCCTCGACCACTTCGGCGATCAGCAGGCCGATTTCGCGGAACTCCGCCTCGCCGAAGCCGCGCGTCGTGCCGGCGGGCGTGCCGAGGCGTACGCCGGACGTCACGAAGGGGCTGGCCGTGTCGAAGGGGACATTGTTCTTGTTGCAGGTGATGTAGGCGCGATCGAGCGCCTTTTCCGCGGCCTTGCCCGTGGTGTTCTTGGCGCGCAGGTCGACGAGCATCAGGTGATTGTCGGTGCCGCCGGACACGATGCTGAGGCCCTGCTCATTAAGCGTGCTGGCCAGGGCGCGCGCGTTGGCGACGACCTGATGAGCGTACGCCTTGAACTCGGGCTGCAGCGCTTCCTTGAAGGCCACGGCCTTGGCGGCGATGATGTGCATCAGGGGGCCGCCCTGAAGGCCCGGGAAGATCGCGCTGTTGATCTTCTTCGCGATCGCCTCGTCATTGGTGAGGATGATGCCGGAACGCGGGCCGCGCAAAGATTTGTGCGTAGTCGTCGTGGTGACATGTGCGTGCGGCACCGGGCTGGGGTGCGCGCCGCCGGCGACGAGGCCGGAGAAATGCGACATGTCGGCGAGCAGATAGGCGCCCACCTCGTCGGCGATCTGACGGAAACGCTCGAAATCCCACACCCGCGAATAGGCCGTGCCGCCGCAGATGATCAGCTTGGGCTGGCACTCCCGCGCGATGCGGGCGACCTCGTCCATGTCGATCAGGTGATCGTCGGCCCGCACGCCGTATGGCACAGGCTTGAACCATTTGCCCGACATGTTGACCGGCGAGCCATGCGTCAGATGCCCGCCCGACGAGAGGTCGAGGCCCATAAAGGTATCGCCCGGCTGCAGCAGCGCCAGGAACACCGCCTGGTTCATCTGGCTGCCCGAATTGGGCTGCACATTGGCGAAGTCCGCGCCGAACAGTTCCTTGGCCCGCTCGATCGCCAGCGTTTCGACGACATCGGCATATTCGCAGCCGCCATAATAGCGCTTGCCCGGATAACCCTCGGCATATTTGTTGGTGAAGATTGATCCGGCGGCCTCAAGAACGGCCTTCGACACGATATTCTCCGACGCGATCAGTTCTATCTTGTCCTGCTGACGCTTCAGCTCCTTGCCGATGGCGTCGAAGATTGCGGGATCGGCGGAGGCAAGGTCTTCGTTGAAGAAGCCTGCCTGACGGATAGGCTGGGAAAGGGTGGCGGTGCTCATCGTCTCGTTCCTTTCAGAGCGCGGGGTTCGACAGTTTTTCGACGCGGCCTTTATGGCGCCCGCCGGCAAAGTCGGTGGTGAGAAATGCGGTGACGCAGGCTTTCGCCATGTCCGGCCCGGCCAGGCGCGCGCCCATGGCGATGACGTTGGCGTCATTATGTTCGCGCGACAGGGCGGCAGAGAGCGGTTCGGACACCAGCGCCGCGCGGCAGGCCGGGTTGCGGTTGACGGCGATCGAGATGCCGATGCCGGAGCCGCAAAGCGCAATGCCGCGCTCCGCCGCGCCGCGCGCCACGGCCTGGGCCAGCTTGTAGCCGAAATCGGGATAATCCACGCGCGCGTCGGTGGCCGGGCCGAGATCGTCGACCTCATGCCCTTCCTCGCGCAGCCAGTCGGCCAGCAGGGCTTTCAGCTCAATGGCTGCGTGATCGGAAGCGATGGCGATTTTCACCTGCCGGTTGGCCTTTCAACGATGCGGTGATTCGGATGGCGCCTATCTAGTCGCGCTGTCACACAATTGCCACCGGACAAAGGCCGCCCTATGGCGCTGCCATGTCCGGAACGATCCTGTCCCTTCTGATGCTTGCCGGCGTGGCGCTGACGGGCGGCGGCGTCTATCTTTTGGCGAAGAAGAAGGACCGGCTGCGCGGCGCGCTGATGGTGGTCGCGGGGCTGGTGATGTTCGGCAATGTCGCGATCTGGGCGGTGCCGCTGGGCTGAGCTGCCTACCCAACCCCGTTCGGTGCGCGCTTGTCGAGAACAAAGCGCGCGGGTTCTCGACAAGCTCGAACTGAACGGAAGTGGGAGCGCCCGGAAGGAGAAGGGCGTTAGCTCAGCGAATGGGCGAATCCGGCGACAGGCGCATGTCGAGATAATTGTCGACCGACTTCATGAGCTGATCCAGCTCATGCTCGAAGAAGTGATTCGCGCCGCGGATCTCGTCATGATGGATGGTGATGCCCTTTTGCGTGCGCAGCTTATCGACCAGCTTTTGCACGGCGCCGGCGGTCACGACCTCGTCGGAGGTGCCCTGCACGATGATGCCGGAGGCCGGGCAGGGGGCCAGGAACGAGAAGTCGTACATGTTGGCGGGCGGGGCGACGGAGATGAAGCCGCGTACTTCCGGGCGGCGCATCAGAAGCTGCATGCCGATCCACGCGCCGAAGGAGAAACCGGCGATCCAGGTGGTCTGCGCTTCAGGATGGAAGCTCTGAACCCAGTCGAGCGCCGAGGCGGCGTCGCTCAGTTCGCCGATGCCGTTGTCGAACGTACCCTGGCTGCGGCCAACGCCACGGAAGTTGAAGCGCAGAACGCCGAAGCCGCGCTTCACGAACGTCTTGTAGAGCGCCTGGGTGATGCGGTCGTTCATCGTGCCGCCGCCCTGCGGATGCGGGTGCAGGATCATGGCGATGGGCGCGCGCGGACGCGGCGGGGGACTGAAGCGTCCCTCCAGTCGACCTTCGGGACCGGGGAAAATTACGTCTGGCATGGCACCTGGCTGACAAAGGGGATGCGCCGGCCATAGTTTCCATGGTGGCGCTGGATTGGTGGCCTATATAGAAGTGAGCATCCAATTAGCAATAAAATGAGTAACCCCCGTTTTGGACGACCGGCTCTACCTCGATCACGCCGCGACAACGCCCCTCTCCCAAGCCGCCATAACCGCCATGTCGGACGCCTTTGCGCGCTGGGCGAACCCGTCCTCGCCGCACGCGGACGGCCGTGCCGCGCGCGCGGCGCTGGAGGATGCACGGGCGCGGATATGCCGGGCGCTGGACTGGGACGGCGGGCTGATCTTCACGTCCGGGGCGAGCGAGGCGATCGCGATTGCGATCGGTCGTGCGAAGGCGGAGCAGGTGGCAACATCGCCGATCGAGCATGACGCGGTGTTGCGAGTGACACTGGGGCGGGAACGTCTGGCGCTGGACGGACGGGGAACGCCAGTCCTGCCTGACGCGATGACTGGCGCGCTGATCGCTATTCAGCATGTGAACAATGAAACGGGCGTCATTCAGCCGCTCGGGCGGATTTCGTCGGCCGTTCGGACGGCGGGCGGATATCTGTTCGCCGATTGCGCGCAGAGCGCCGGCAAGCTGCCATTGCCGGACGCGGACATGATCGCGATCAGTGCGCACAAATTCGGCGGGCCGCCAGGCGTAGGGGCGCTGCTGATCCGCAATCTGGCGCGCATTCATCCCTCCGGCGGACAGGAGCAGGGGTATAGGGCGGGGACCGAGAATTTGCCCGGGGTCATGGGGATGGCGGCGGCTCTGGAAGAGTCCTTCGATTGGATGGAGGAGGCTGCGGAGCTTAGGCAGGCGCTGGATGCCGCCATCAGTGACGCGGGTGGTGAAGTCGTTGCGTCGTCCAGCCCGCGCATCGCCACCATCGCCAGTTATAGAATGCCCGGGGTTTCCGCCCGCGCGCAGCTTATCCAGTTCGACTTGGCGGGCATATCGGTCTCGGCCGGAAGCGCCTGTTCGTCGGGAACGCTCAAGACCAGCCATGTCCTTACCGCCCTGGGGTGGGACGAGCAGGCGGCGGGCGAAGTGGTCCGGGTGAGTTTCGGGCCATCGACGAATGCGGGGGACATCGCGCGGTTCGTTGAGGCGTGGCAAGCGATAGCAAAGTCCGCCACACGATGACGCCGGTTTATCTTGACTATCAAGCGACCACGCCGATGGCGCCCGAGGCGTTCGAGGCGATGGTGCCGCTGCTCCGCGACCATTATGGCAATCCGCACAGCGCGCATCGGGTGGGGCGTCAGGCCGCCGCGGTGGTCGAGGTAGCGCGGGACGATGTGTCGGCGGCGCTGGGAGTTGCGGGCGGGCGGCTTGTTTTTACATCCGGGGCCACCGAGGCGCTGAACATCGCGATAATAGGGGCAGCGCGACGTGCGGAAGCCGGGCGGCGGAAGATCGTGACAGTCTCCACCGAACATGCGGCAGTGCGTGACACGGTGGAGGCGCTGACCTTGCAAGGGTTCGAAGCCGTATTTCTGTCCGTCGGCCCGGATGGCCTGCTCGATCCGGACCAGGCGGCGGAGGCGATCGACGAACGGACTGCGCTGGTGGCCGTGATGCTGGTCAATAACGAGATCGGCGTGATCCAGCCGGTGGATGCGCTTGCCGGGCTGGCGCATGCGGCCGGCGCGCTGTTCCTGTGCGACGCCGTGCAGGGGTTTGGGCGCGTGCCGCTTCCCGCATCCGCCGACATGATCGCCATCAGCGCGCATAAGGTGCATGGGCCGAAGGGCATTGGCGGGTTGTGGATACGGGATGGGCTGGACCTGCCGCCGCTGATCCATGGCGGCGGGCAAGAGGGCGGACTGCGGTCGGGCACTCTGTCGCCTGCGCTTTGTGCGGGTTTCGGCGCGGCCGCGCGGCTGCTTGATAGCGGTATGCAGAATGATGCCGCCCATGTCGAAACCCTCTGGAACGGGGCGCTGACGCTGTTTCGCGGGTGGACCGTTAACGGCAGCATCGCGCAGCGCTACCATGGCAATCTCAACATCCGCCGGGCCGGGCTGGACGGCGCGCGGCTGCTCTCCGAGTGCCGGACTGTCTCATTTTCGCTCGGTTCCGCCTGTGCAAGCGGATCGGGGCGACCAAGCCACGTCTTGCAAGCCCTTGGATTGTCGCAGAAAGAGGCCGGGGGATCAGTGCGGATCGGATTCGGCCGATACACGACACTGGAAGAGCTGGAGAGGGCCGGGGAGGCGATCAACGAAGCGGCGGGCCGACAGGACCTTCCGCCGCAGGGGGCGCTATAATAATGGTCTGGGTCACGTTCATCAGCGCCGACGGCAGGAAACGCGACGAGGTTTTCGCGCAGCCAGGGCAGGTCCTTCTCGATGTCGCGCAGGCGAACGGCCAGCCGCTGGAGGGCACCTGCGAAGGACAGATGGCCTGTTCGACCTGCCACGTCATCATCGATCCGGCTGATTTCGCCAAGTTGCAGCGTGCGAGCGAAGCGGAGGAAGACATGCTCGACCTCGCCGCCTCCGCGACCCGCAACAGCCGCCTTGCCTGTCAGATACTGATCGACGAGAGCTATGACACGCTGACGGTCCGCATGCCTGCGGAAAGCCGGAACATGCAGGGCATGTAAGGAGCGCGAGCCCAACGGCTTGCAAGATTGATGCGCAGCGGCCATATGCGCCGCGGGAGTCGGGCGGGCGCGGTCGTCGCCAATCTGGTCAGGTCCTGACGGAAGCAGCCACAACGATTTCGCCGCGGGTCGTTCCGGCTCCCACCTTCGCCACGCATTTCCACGCGATACCGGCGTTTTCGACAGGCCCGGCGCTTAGGGTTAATAAGGGCCTCATGACCGATTCCCCCCAGCCCTATCGCGTGCTTGCCCGTAAATATCGCCCGCGCAATTTCGACGAGCTGATCGGCCAGGACGCCATGGTCCAGACGCTGGCCAACGCGATCAAGCGGGGGCGGCTGGCCCATGCCTTCCTGATGACCGGCGTGCGCGGGGTCGGCAAGACGTCGACGGCGCGGCTGATCGCCAAGGCGCTGAACTGCATTGGACCCGATGGACAGGGCGGGCCGACGATAGACCCCTGCGGTGTGTGCGAACCGTGCAAGGCGATTGCCGAGGGCCGCCATATCGACGTGATCGAAATGGACGCTGCCAGCCATACCGGCGTCGATGATGTGCGCGAGATCATTGAGTCGGTGCGCTATGCCGCGGTGTCTGCGCGCTTCAAGATCTACATCATCGACGAAGTCCATATGCTGTCGAAGAACGCGTTCAATGCGCTCTTGAAGACGCTGGAAGAGCCGCCCGCACATGTGAAGTTCCTGTTTGCCACGACCGAGGTGAACAAGGTGCCGGTAACCGTGCTGTCCCGGTGCCAGCGCTTTGACCTGCGGCGCATATCGGCGGAAAAGCTGGCTGCGCATTTCGCCTATGTGACGCAGGCCGAGGATGTGCAGGCAGAGCCCGATGCACTGGCGCTGATCGCCCATGCGGCCGAAGGGTCGGCGCGCGATGGCCTGTCGATCCTGGACCAGGCGATCGCCCATGCCGACACCAGCGGGGATGCGCCGATCGTGTCGGCGGCGCAGGTGCGCGACATGCTGGGGCTTTCCGATCGCGGGGCGACGCGGAGGCTGCTCGGGCTGCTGCTGGAAGGGCGGGCGCAGGACATGCTGGCAGCGCTGGATGAGCAGCATCAACTGGGCGTCGAGCCGCTGGCGCTGGTGCGCGGCCTGCTGGAACTCGTGCATGCCGTCACGATCGCCAAGGCGGGGCGCGGCGCGGATGATCCCGCGCAGTCGGCCGAAGAACGCGAGGCGCTCGCCGAATGGGCCAGCCAGATCGGCTTCGCGCCGTTGCATCGCATCTGGCAGCTATTGCTGAAGGGGCATGATGAGGTCGCGAATGCCGGCTTGCCGCGCGAAGCGTGCGAGATGGCGTTGCTGCGCATCGTTCATGCAGCGAGCTTGCCGGACCCGAGCGAACTGGCGCGGATCATCCAGCAGGGCGGGGCTCCAAGTGATATAGTATTTGCAGCAGCACCCAATGATAGCAGTGCTGCCGGATCGACGCAGATATCTGGAGCGACGCTTCCCGACAGCTTCGTCGCGTTGATAGAGGTATTGCGCGACAATGGATACCATCGTTTGGCGACCGATCTACATGACTGTGCGCGGGTCTGTCGATATGATCCGCCGACCATGATCCTTCAGCGATCTGGCAGCTTGCCGCGAGAGATTGAATCTGATCTCCGTGTCGCGTTGAAGAAGATGTATCGAATGGAATGGTCGATCAGCTTCGAGGAAGGCCCTGCTGAGCCGAGTTTGTTGGAACAGGAAGAGGCACAGAAAATCAAAGACCGGCAGGCGATTGAGGAAACGCCGGTAGTTCGCGCGACGCTCGCGGCATTTCCGGGCGCTGAGCTGGACAAAGAACAATGGAGTATGAACGGATGAAGGATCTCAACGAGATACTCGGCATGGCGAGCCGGGTTCAGGAAGAGCTGACCAAGGCGCAGGAAAATCTCGACAAGATCGAGGTGGAAGGCGTTTCGGGCGGCGGCGTCGTGCGGGTGAAAGCGACCGCCAAGGGCCGCGTGGTGGGCGTTTCCATCGACGAGAGCATGCTTGCGCCCTCCGAAAAGCAGATTGTCGAGGATTTGGTTGCGGCCGCGTTCAACGACGCGCGCAAAAAGGCCGACGAAGCCAGCCAGAGCGAAATGAGCAAGATGACGAGCGGCCTTTCGCTGCCGCCTGGTTTCAAACTGCCCTTCTGATCCGGCACGACGGGGATGTTCGCCTTCCGTTAAGGCGAGTGATCCTATGGTCCGTGATTGATTGCCGGGGGCCACGCGCCCATATAGCTGCATGAAAGGCCGGCGGTCCGTGTGGATGGACCGGCCAACGGAGACTTCATGACCACTACTTACCCTTTGCTTCCGCTTCGTGACATCGTGGTTTTCCCGCAGATGATCGTCCCCCTGTTCGTGGGTCGCGACAAAAGCGTCGTGGCGCTCGAAAAGGCGATGGAAGCCGACAAGGATATCTTCCTGGTGTCTCAGCTCGACCCGGCCGAGGATGATCCGGATCGCGACTCGCTCTACGACACGGGCGTCATCGCCACGGTATTGCAGCTGCTGAAGCTGCCAGATGGCACTGTTCGTGTACTCGTAGAGGGCAAGCAACGCGCAATCCTGACCGAGTTGCTTCCTGACGACGGCTTTCTGCGCGCCGAGGTCGAGGTGCTAGAGGATGTCGTGGCTGAAGGGCCGGAGGCTTCTGCCCTGATGCGGTCGGTGGCCGAGCAGTTCGAAAATTACGCCAAGCTCAACAAGAAGCTGCCGGCCGAGACGCCGGTGCAGCTGCGCGAGATCGAGGATGCGGGCAAGCTGTCCGACGCCGTCGCCGCGAACATCAACCTGAAGGTGTCCGACAAGCAGGCGCTGCTGGTCGAGGCGGACCCCATGAAGCGGCTGGAAATGGCCTTTGCCTTCATGGAGGGCGAGCTGGGTGTGCTGCAGGTCGAGAAGAAGATCCGCGGCCGCGTGAAGCGGCAGATGGAGAAGACCCAGCGCGAATATTATCTGAACGAGCAGCTCAAGGCGATCCAGCGCGAGCTGGGCAATGGCGAGGCGGAAGAGGCCGACGAGCTTGCCGAGCTGCAATCGAAGATCAATAAGCTCAAGCTGAGCAAAGAGGCCAAGACCAAGGCCAATGCCGAGCTGAAGAAGCTCAAGACCATGCAGCCCATGTCGGCCGAGGCGACCGTGGTGCGCAACTATCTGGACGTGCTGCTCGGCCTGCCCTGGGGCAAGAAGAGCAAGGTCAAGACGGACCTGAAAAAGGCGCAGGAAATCCTAGACGCGGATCACTTCGCGCTGGAGAAGGTCAAGGACCGGATCGTCGAATATCTCGCCGTGCAGGCGCGCACCAACAAGTTGAAGGGGCCGATCCTGTGCCTCGTGGGTCCTCCCGGCGTCGGCAAGACCTCGCTCGGCCGTTCGATCGCCAAGGCGACGGGGCGCGAGTTCGTGCGCCAGTCGCTGGGCGGCGTGCGCGACGAGGCGGAAATCCGTGGCCATCGCCGGACCTATATCGGCTCGCTGCCGGGCAAGATCGTGACGAACCTCAAGAAGGCCGGCGCGATGAACCCGCTGTTCCTGCTCGACGAGATCGACAAGCTCGGCCAGGATTTCCGGGGCGATCCGGCCTCGGCGCTGCTGGAGGTCCTCGACCCGGAGCAGAACGGCAAGTTTCAGGACCATTATCTGGAGATCGACGTCGACCTGTCGGACGTGATGTTCGTGACCACGGCTAACAGCCTGAACCTGCCCCAGCCGCTGCTGGACCGCATGGAGATCATCCGGCTGGAGGGCTATACCGAGGACGAGAAGGTCGAAATCGCGCAGCGGCACCTGCTCGCCAAGCAGATCGAGGCGCATGGCCTGAAGGAAGAGGAGTTCATCGTCACCGAAGAGGCGGTGCGCGACCTGATCCGTTACTATACGCGGGAAGCGGGCGTCCGCACGCTGGAGCGCGAGATCGCTCGGCTGGCGCGCAAGGCGCTGCGCAAGATCGTCGAGGGCGAATTTGCGCAGATCACGGTGACGCCGGACAATCTCGCCGACTATGCCGGCGTGCGGAAATTCCGCCATGGCGTGGGCGAGGAAGAGAACCAGATCGGTGCGGTGACGGGCCTGGCCTGGACCGAGGTGGGCGGAGAGCTGCTGACCATCGAGGCCGTGACCGTGCCCGGCAAGGGCATGATCAAGACCACCGGCAAGCTGGGCGATGTCATGACCGAATCCATCCAGGCGGCCTTCTCCTATGTGAAGGCGCGGTCCCCCGGTTACGGTATCAAGCCCAGCATCTTCAACCGCAAGGATATCCATATCCATTTGCCCGAGGGCGCCGTGCCCAAGGATGGGCCGTCCGCGGGCGTAGGCATGGTGACGTCGATAGTCAGCACGCTGACCGGCGTTCCGGTGCGCAAGGATGTGGCGATGACTGGTGAGGTCACGCTGCGCGGACGCGTGCTGCCGATCGGCGGATTGAAGGAAAAGCTGCTCGCGGCGCTGCGCGGCGGCATCAAGACCGTTCTGATACCGGCGGACAATGAGAAGGATTTGGTCGAAATCCCCGCCAATATTCGCGATGGACTGGAAATCATTCCCGTATCTCACGTGGATCAGGTGCTTGTGAAAGCGCTGGTGTCGCCGTTGGAGGCGATAAGCTGGACCGAGGAAGACGATCTGGCGGCCAAGCCATCCGTGCCGCACGGCGGCGAGTCGGATGTGACTATCCGACACTAAAAGCGGTTTAAAAGGTCGGAAAAACGGGGGATATTGGGGCGGCAAACCCGTTTTGTCGCTTTCCCTTTGACTCTGTAATATTCCTGCGCCTTATTGTCGCGCCTCAAGCCGATTCCTAATTCACCACACCCATTTACCACAAGAAACGAAGGGGGTTCCCAAGGCATGAACAAGCAGGATCTCATCAGCGCGGTCGCCGATAGCAGCGGACTCAGCAAGAGCGACGCCAGCAAGGCAGTCGAAGGCGTTTTTGATTCGATCACCTCTGCCCTCAAAAAGGGCGATGAAGTTCGCTTGGTCGGGTTCGGCACTTTCTCGGTTTCGAAGCGTAAGGCTTCGACTGGCCGCAATCCCCGCACCGGCGAGACGATGACCATCAAGGCGTCGACCCAGCCAAAGTTCAAGGCGGGCAAGGGCTTGAAGGACGCCGTTAACTGATCTTCCCATTTCACGGTCCGGAGAGGGGCTTGAAAGGGATTTACGCGCTGCGTAAGCATAAATTCGGAAAGGCCGGGCAAAAGCCCGGTCTTTTTGATTCCGCACGAGGCCGATCTGTTCGGAGCGCATCCCCAAATCGATGCTTGACGCTGGGGCGGGGTGGGCCCTATGAGCCGCCTTCTCCTGGACCCTTCGGGTCCCGTGGCGATCGTAGCTCAGTTGGTTAGAGCGCCGGTTTGTGGTACCGGAGGTCGGGGGTTCAAGACCCCTCGATCGCCCCATTATTCTTTGTCCCGATTAAGATGATGTAATCGGCTGGTATTTTACCTCTCAGCATATTATTACTTTTTTTGGTAATTAAATTGCGAGGGTGAAATGACAGCCGTCTGGGACCTACCCGATTTCGACGACCATGAAGGCGTGCACCTGTTCCGGGATCGCGCCAGCGGTCTGACGGCCGTCATCGCCGTGCATTCCACCGCCCTCGGGCCCGGCGCTGGCGGGGTTCGCTTCTGGCGCTATGCCGACCGGAGCGACGCCATTACCGACGCGCTGCGCCTCTCGCGCGGGATGAGTTACAAGAATGCGATGGCCGGGTTGCCGATGGGCGGCGCAAAGGGCGTCATTCTGGCGGATGCAGCGCAGACAAAGACACCCGCCATGCTGGAGGCGTTCGGCAAGGCGATCGACACGCTGGGCGGACGGTATGTTACTGCGGAGGATGTGGGCATATCGGAAGCCGATATGATCACCATTGCGCGTAGCACCCGGCATGTCTCAGGACTGCCAGTGGGCGCCGGCGCGGCGGGTGGCGATCCAGGACCGCTGACGGCGTATGGAGTCTATCTGGGCGTCAAGGCGGCGGTTGCCGAGGCGACTGGACGAGACAGTGTCGCAGGCGTGCACGTGGCCATCCAGGGGGTGGGCAGCGTCGGCGGTGGTCTTGCGCGCTATCTCGCCCGTGATGGCGCCAGCTTGACGCTAGCTGACGTAAATGTCGACCGGGCGCAGGCGCTCGCGCAAGAGTTGGGCGCGCAGCTTGTGTCGGCGGAAGCGATCATCGGCGTAGAGGCGGACCTGTTCAGCCCGAACGCGCTGGGCGCGGTCCTGAACGAATATAGCATCCCGCTGCTGAAAGCGCCGATCGTGGCGGGTGGCGCAAATAATCAGCTGGCCACGAAGGCGGATTCTGCACGGCTCCACGCGCGGAACATCCTTTATGCGCCCGATTATGTGATCAACGCCGGCGGGATCATCAATGTGGCGCTCGAATATCTTGGCCAGGGTGATCGGGATGAGGTCAATGGCCGGATCGAACAGATACCCGATCGCCTTCGCAGCATTTGGGCGGAGAGCGCGACCAGTGGACGCCCCGCGGCGGACGTGGCCGACGCCATGGCACAGAAACGGATCGGGCGGGCCTGACCTATTGCGCGGCGCTGGCCATGATCGGTACGCCGAATATCATACTGCGCGGCTGGCCTTCCTCATCATACACCGCTTCCTTGCCATTCGCGCTGTAGATCGAAACGTCGAACCCCGTCAGGCGGCTGCGTTCGAGATGCGCGCGCATGGCAAGATATGACGGGTCCCTGAAATGGGCGCCCAGGTCCGTTTCCGATTCCCATTCCTCGAATACATGGATTGTGCCGGGAGCAAGCGGATCCACCGACCAGTTGTACGCGATACAACCTTGTTCGGCGCGACTTGCTTCTATGAATGTTCTTCCGCCTTCGATGATGGCGGCGCAGTCCTGGCCTTCAAACAGCAGATGACCCGCAATCAATATTCGCATGCTCCAGACTCCCGTTAGAGGGCCTGTCCTGCAGGGAAGCGTCAAACGGGTCACCTGTCTGTTGCATCAGGCCCGGTCAGTCGTGAAATATCGTTGTCTCGGCCAATGGCGCACGCACCGTGCGGGTCGCATTGGCCGGATGGTCCGTGTCTTCATACCCAAAGGCGATGCCGAAGATCAGGCGTAAATTCTCCGGCACGCCAAGTTCGCGATGTACGATGGCCGCATATTGGCTGAGGGCAGCCTGCGGACAACTGCCAAGGCCGTGCGCCGTAAGGGCCAGCATGAGGGACTGGGCGTACATGCCGCAATCCGCCGCCTCTCTCCACCCGGCCCATTCCGGCATGAACAGGAATGCTGCATGGGGCGCATCAAAGAAGCGGAAATTGCGAAGGAAGGACTCACGCCGGGCTGCAGTATCTTCGCGCTTTACGCCGGTTGCCGCGAAGAGCGCCTTGGCTGAATCGATCTGTCTTGTCCGATATTCGCCTTCATATGTTGTGGTAAAGGGGACGTCGGGGGAGGGCGGATCGCCACTGGCGGCCGCCGCATGCAAAGCGTGTCGCAGCTTTTCGGCGGTTTCGCCGCCCACGACCTCGACCACCCAGGGTTGTGCGTTACAGTTGGAAGGCGCCTGCTGCGCGGTTGCGAAGATGGTGTCCAGCAAGGGCTGCGGTACGGGATCGGCGCGAAATCCGCGTATCGACCGGCGATCCTTCATCAAGCCGTCCAGAATTTCCGCCCGATCGGGGAATGGGCGCATGATCTTTCCTCTCGAAACGGTTTCACGACCCTTAGAGGAGGAAACGCCTGAATAGCTAACGCTTTTCCGCTTTTGCATCCGCGAAGCGGCGGTCTATATCGCGCAGATGAACGATATTCGCGACACCGGCCTGACCCTCAATCCCAAATATGATCGCGACGGTTTGATCACCGCGGTGGTGACCGACGCGGCCAATGGGCAGGTTCTCATGCTGGCGCATATGAACGCGCAGGCGCTGGCATTGACGGTGGAAAGCGGACTTGCCCATTTCTGGTCCCGCAGCCGGCAGGCGCTGTGGAAGAAGGGTGAGACGTCCGGCAACATGTTGGAGGTCGTCGACCTCCGTATCGATTGCGACCAGGACGCCGTTTGGGTGATTGCACACGCCGCCGGTCCCGCATGCCATACCGGCCGGCGCAGTTGCTTCTATCGTCGGATCACCGCTGCGGGACTGGAAGGGATCGATGCTGCGGGCTAGCCTTTCGCTCCTGCTTCTTCTTGCGGCTTGTGATCGCCCCGACAGAAAGATCGAACAGGCGGATGTTTCGCCCTCTTCTCTGGAAATGGCCGCGTTGAAGGCCGGCGTCATCGTGGATGCAGCGAAGGTTACTGTGCCTGGCCTGTATCAGCGCAGGCATGAAGCGGGGCGTGATACGCTCTGCATAACGCCGGGAAACGGCGTACGATATGATTTTGGATTGGAGGCAATGTTCGGGCCGGAGGAATATTGCCGGGGAGAAGGGACCGCTCGCCGGGTCGGCGACAAGCTCATCCTGCATTTCTCCGGTCGATCCCAATGCCTGATCGTGGCGCGGTATGATGGCGACCGTGTGGCGATCCCCGGCGTGGTCGACATGAAATGCGCTGAGCTATGCAATGACAGAGCGTCGCTGGAGGGTGTCGTGTTTCCGCGTTTGCCATCCGGCCCCAGGGGCCCGGAAGATGTCCGGGATCGCGACGGCAGTAAAATATGCATTGCGGGTGATTGATATTGACGTGAACGTAAACGTAAATTACCTTGTCCATCATGAACAAGATGGTCCAGATCGCGGGCATCGAAATGCCCGACTTGAACGAGCGCGACAGCTATTCGATTTCCGACCTGTCCGCCGAATTCGGCGTCACCGCACGTGCGCTACGCTTCTATGAAGATGAAGGGCTGATCGCCCCGGAACGGCAGGGTCTGGCGCGCATCTATTCGCGCCGGGATCGGGCGCGCCTGGCCTGGATATTGCGCGGTAAGCGGGTGGGATTCAGCCTGGCGGACATTCGCGAGATGATCGACTTGTATGATCTCAACGACGGGCGTGAGGCCCAGCGCCGGGTGACGGTGGACAAATGCGCCGCCCGCATTGCGCTCCTTGAGCGTCAGAAGGCCGATATCGAGGCCGCAATCCACGAACTCTCGTCTTTCGTTGTTCTGGTTGAGAGCAGCGGCTCGCAATAATCCCCTATCGGGAAATCATAATCGGAGAAGATGCATGCCCAGCTACAAGGCCCCTGTGCGGGACGTCCGTTTCGTGCTCGACCATATTATAGGGCTGGATCACTACGCCAATCTTCCCGGGTTCTCGAACCTGTCGCCGGAACTTGTCGAAGCGGTGCTGGAAGAAGGAGGCAAATTTGCGTCCGAGGTCCTGTTTCCGCTGAACCAGGTCGGCGATCAGGTCGGGTGTGTGCGCAACGCCGATGGATCGGTCACCACGCCTCCCGGCTTCAAGGAAGCCTATGCCCAGTTCGTCGAGGGCGGCTGGACGACCCTGCATGCGCCCGAAGAATATGGCGGGCAGGCGCTTCCCACCGTCATCGCGACGGCGTTCGGCGAGTTCGTCCTGTCGGCCAACCAGTCTTTCGAGATGTATAATGGTCTGACCAATGGCGCGATCGCCGCCCTGCTCGCCAAGGGGAGCGATGCGCAGAAGAGCAAATATGTGCCCAATATGGTGTCCGGCAAATGGACCGGCACCATGAACCTGACCGAGCCGCATTGCGGCACCGATCTTGGCCTGATCAAGACCAAGGCGATCCCGAACGCTGACGGCAGCTATGCGATTACCGGCACGAAGATTTTCATCTCGTCGGGCGAGCAGGACCTGACCGAGAACATCATTCATCTCGTCCTGGCCAAGACGCCCGGTGCGCCGGAGGGTAGCAAGGGCATTTCCCTGTTCGTCGTGCCCAAGGTGATGGTGCAGGACGATGGATCGCTTGGCGATCGCAATGCCGTCTCCTGTGGTTCCCTGGAACATAAAATGGGCATCCACGGCAATTCGACCTGCGTCATGAATTATGACGGCGCCACCGGCTGGCTGGTTGGTGAGGAGAATAAGGGCCTTGCCGCCATGTTCATCATGATGAACACAGCGCGTTTGGGCGTTGGCCTTCAGGGGCTGGCGCAGGGCGAGATCGCCTACCAGAACGCGGCGCAATATGCGCATGACCGCAGGCAGGGCCGGGCGCTGACGGGACCCAAGGAGCCGCAGGAAAAGGCCGATACCCTGTTCGTGCATCCTGACGTGCGCCGGATGCTGATGGAGTCCAAGGCGCTGACGGAGGGCCTGCGGGCCTTATGCCTGTGGGGCGCCTTGCAGGTGGACCTGAGCGAGAAGGCCCAGACCGAAGAGGAGCGGCAGGCGGCCGATGACCTGATTTCCCTGTTGACGCCCGTCATCAAGGGGTATGGCACGGACAAGGGCTTCGAGGTCACGGTATCGTGCCAGCAGGTCTATGGCGGGCATGGCTACATCGTCGAGAACGGCGTCGAGCAATATGTCCGTGATGCGCGGATCGCCCAGATCTATGAGGGCACGAACGGCATCCAGGCGATGGACCTGATCGGGCGGAAGCTGCCCGCCAATGGCGGCAGGGCTATCCAGGCGCTGTTCAAGATTATTGCCAGCGAAGTTGCGACAGGGAAGGCCAATCCGAAGACCGCCGCCATTGCCGAAGGGTTGGAGAAGGCCAATGGCCAGCTTCAGGCGGCGACGATGTGGCTGATGCAGAATGCGATGACCAATCCCGACAATGCGGGGGCGGGCGCGCATAGCTATATGCATATCATGGGCATTGTCGCGACCGGCCTGATGTGGCTGCGCATGGCCAGCGCCGCCGCCGCGCTGCAGGATGCGGGCGAGGGCAACGCGAAGTTCCTGGAGGCCAAGCTGATCACCGCGCGCTTCTTCGCGGAGCGGATCATGCCGGATGCGGGCGCGCTGCGTCGGAAGATCGAGGGCGGCGCGGAAACGCTTATGGCGCTGGAGCCGGAGATGTTTCTGGCAGCTTGATGATGACATGCTCCACCTTTTTGGGTGGAGGCTTCAGCGTCGGCGGTACAATGACAGGTGCGGCGGCGGGTGCGGGTTCGCGCTCGCGCATGCATTCGACCGGGGCGGCGCGCGGGAAATCCGTGCAGTTCCAGAGCGAACGCTGAAGGCCCGTTCCCGAGTCATGAATATAGCTGAACGCCATAGAGGGTAGCGCGGCGGGATCGACCGGGAAACGGTCTGGCGCTTTAGCCGGCTCCATCCAGCCCAGGATGCGGCACTGGACCCGGCCGCCGCAGAATGTCTCCGCAAGCCGGGGGAACTCGTCAGGCGGCAATGTGCGATCCAGGGCTACGATGAAGCCCGCAGCCGACGGATCTACGGCGACAAGGCGCGCGCCGCCGAACGGCTTGCCGACCTGCTCTATGCCGAAGGATCGCAACGGGCCTGACGCGATTGCCGCCGCATTGGATGACGCGGCCATAGTTGGCGCAAGTGCGTCGCCCTCCATGTGTGCGGCTGATATGCGCGAGAGCAGGGATATTACCGGCTCTTCCCCGTCGACCGTCCGGCGGAAGGCCGGGGGTGTCCCCCACCAGCCGATCCAGCGAAAGAAGAGATGGGTCTCGACGGCCGCGACCTTGTCGAGCGTGCCGCTCCAGTAGGGAACGACCCAGTCGGTATGATAATGGGTCGAATAGCCGACCTTGCCATAGACAGCGCCGGCCAATGCCTTTTTCGCAAGCGCCCGGGCGCGTTCCCAGCCATCGACCGGAGGGATGCGCGCAAGCGCGCCGTCGCAGGTGAAGGTGAACTGGCATCCGGTGGTCCGCTCAGACCCCTGGAACACAACGCCGCAGACGGTCTTGGGAAAGGCGGGGTGCCGCAGGCGATTGAGGACGACCTGTCCAACAGCTCTTTCCCCGACCGGATCATCCCCCGCCTCGTAGAGCATCGCCGCTGCGAGGCAGTCAGTGGCGCGCGCAAGCGCCGGGGCAGATCCGGCGAAGCGGAAAGCGCGCGCGGCCGGATTGGGCAACGTGGAAAATGGGATGGCGGCGTTGAAGGCGCGGGCCTGGTCCCGGTCCAGCGCCACCAGTTCAAGCGGCTCGACGGCCGGCGGCGGCGTGTGTGGTCGAAAGGCATAGGCGCGGGCGGCAGGCGCGCGGACCGCCGGGCCGTCATGCCACGCGACCGCCATGGGCAGGCCGACAAGGATCGCCAGCCAGAACAGCATAGCGGCAAGACCTGGCTGGCCCGCCGTTCCGGTCCGTTCCTGTGTCAGCCCATCCTCCATCATCGATCGCGGGTCCCGATGCGTCGGATGGGCCGGAAAGGCAAGTTATTCAGGCAGGAAGTCCGGAACCGACAGATAACGCTCGCCGGTGTCGTAGTTGAAGCCGAGGACCCGCGCGTCCGCGCCAAGTTCCGGCAACTTCTGCGCAATCGCGGCAAGGGTCGCGCCGGAAGATATGCCCACCAGCATGCCTTCTTCACTGGCGGAGCGGCGTGCATAGTCCTTCGCGACAGCCGGATCGACCTGGATCACGCCGTCCAGAAGCTGCGTATGCAGGTTGGTCGGAATGAACCCGGCGCCGATACCCTGAATGGGATGGGGGCCGGGCTGGCCGCCGCTGATGACCGGCGAAAGGGTCGGTTCGACCGCGAAGACCTTCAGGTTCGACCACGCCTTCTTGAGGACTTGCGCCACGCCGGTGATGTGGCCGCCGGTGCCGACGCCGGTAATGATCGCATCCAGCGGTGCGTCTGCAAAGTCGGTAAGGATTTCCTGTGCCGTCGTGCGGACATGCACGTCGATGTTCGCAGGATTTTCAAACTGCTGCGGCATCCAGCTATTGGGGGTCTGGGAAATGAGTTCCAGGGCGCGTTCGATGGCCCCCTTCATCCCCTTTTCCTTCGGCGTCAGGTCGAATGACGCGCCATAGGCGAGCATCAGGCGGCGACGCTCCAGCGACATGCTCTCGGGCATGACGAGGATCAGCTTGTAGCCCTTGACCGCCGCAACCATGGCGAGGCCGATGCCGGTATTGCCCGATGTGGGTTCGATGATCGTGCCACCGGGTTTCAGATCGCCCGACTGTTCCGCCGACTCGATCATGGCGAGGGCGATGCGGTCCTTGATCGATCCGCCCGGATTCGAGCGCTCCGACTTGATCCACACCTGCGCGTCGCCGAACAGGCGGTTGACGCGGACATGCGGGGTCTTGCCGATGGTTTCCAGTATGTTGGACGCCTTCATATGACTTTCTCCTGACTGTAATCCGCCTCCCGTGCGCCGGGTGGGTCGAAGGTGCGGGCAAGACGTAGCTCCGGAAAGAGCCGCGCCCAGACAAGTGTAATGATAATGGCTCCCACGCCGCCTGCAATGACCGCCGCGACAGGACCGATCAATGCGGCGAGAAAACCCGATTCCGCTTCACCCAGTTCATTGGAGGCGGAAATGGTCAATTGCGAGACGCTGCTGACGCGGCCGCGCATCTGGTCGGGCGTGTGTAGCTGAATCAGGGACGAGCGCACATAGACGGAAAACATGTCCGCGCAGCCCCATACCACCATCGCCCCCAGCGCGACCGGCATGGCATAGGGCGCGGCGATGAACGCGGTCGCGCCGAAGGTGATGGTGGCAACGCCGAACACCAGCACCGACGCCAGCATCTTGAGACCCACCTCATTCTTGAGCGGGCGAAACGAGAACCACAGCGCTGTTACCGCCGCGCCGATGGCGGGGGCGGCGGCAAGATGGCCCAGGCCACTGGAGCCAACATGCAGGATGTCGCGGGCGTAGACGGGCAGGAGCGCCGTAGCGCCAGCAAGCAGAACGGCGAATAGATCAAGGGTGATCGCGGCCAGGACAAGGCGGTTCTGGCGGACATAGGAAAGCCCGTCGATCATTTGGGCGATCGGCCGTCGGCTGGTGTCGCGCGGAGACTGCGGCACCTGTCCCATCGTCAACATACCAATCAGCGCCAGGGTCAACAGAGAGGCGCTCGATGCGTAAGCCACCCACGGCTCGATCGCATACATATATCCCCCCAGCGCCGGTCCGATGATGGCGCCCGCCTGCCAAGCGACGCTGGAAATCGCGATCGCGTTCGGCAGCACCTCCTTGGGGACGAGGTTGGGCGCCAGCGCGCCGAAAGCCGGACCGTTGAAGGCGCGAACGATACCGACCAGCACAGCCATGGCGAAAATCAGCGGAAGGTCGATCCACCCCTCATATGTCGCAAAAGCCAGCAACCCTATGCCCGCTATCATCAGGCAGAGCGTGGCGCGCACGATCATGCGGCGATCAAAATGGTCGGCGACCCAACCCGTGACGGGGGTTAGAAGGAAAAGCGGCAGGAACTGCGCAAGGCCGATCAGACCCAATTGCGCTGCAGCGGCATGTGTGCCCATGTTCATCGTATCGCGGGCAATATTATAAGCCTGCCAGCCGATGACGATCATCATCCCATTTTGCGCGATCACCGCGGCCAGCCGCGCCACGATATAGGCGCGAAAATTCGGGAAACGCAGCGGATGGGGGGAGCGTGAAGACGACATCTCGCTTGTCCTTACGCGGAGCCGCGCTGCCGCCGCAAGCATCCGTTTGAGGCCAGGCGGGGAGGATTTCTTTCGCACCCCGTTGGTCCCGCTTGCAGCTAGAGTGTTTTATAACCGGATAAATGTGGCATGCTTCCGTAACACACCCGAATCGCATGTCCCTGAAGACAAAGGAGAGCCCGGCCGATGCGTCGTGTCCTGTTGAGCCTGCTAATCGCCGTCGCGCCTCTCTCGGCTTGTTCGCAAGCGCCGACCAACCAGGCCGTGACAATGACGGACGGCGCCGGCGTCGACCCCCAATGGGATATGTTCAGCAAAGACTTTATCGAAGGCTATTTTCGGCAGGATCCTTATTTCGCGGTCTATCAGGGGCGGCATGATTTCGATGGCCGATTGCCTGACTGGAGCGAGGCGGGACTGAAGGCGCAGGAGGATTTCCTGAAGGATGCGCTGAAAAAAGCGGAAGCGTTCGATGCGCAAAACATGTCAAAGGAGCAACTGTTCGAGCGAGACTATCTGATCGCCGTTGCCAAGGGCAGGCTGTTCTGGCTGGAAGACGCCGATAAGCCGCATCACAACCCGTCCTTCTATATCGAAAACGGTCTTGATCCGAACGTCTACATCGCCCGGCCCTATGCCGACGCGGCAACGCGGATGAAGGCTTTCATCGCCTTTGCGAAGAGGGTGCCCGGGGCGGCGGCGCATATCCGTGAAAATCTGAAGATGCCCATGCCCGCCAGCTTCATCGATTTTGGCACGGCGGGATTTAAGGGGCTGGCAGCCTATTACACCGGCGACGCCAAGACTGCGTTCGCCTCCGTCAAGGACCCGGCGTTGCAGAGGGAATTCGACGATGCGGCGGGGCCGGCTTCGAAGGCGATGAGCGACCTAGCCACATGGCTTGAACATGGCCGAAAGACGCAGACCAAGGACTTTGCGCTGGGCGCCGATCGCTTTTCGCGGATGTTGAGCGCGACGGAGATGGTCGACACCCCGCTGGATGAACTGGAACGGGTGGGGCAGGCCGATCTGAAGCGTAATCAGGACGCGTTGAAGGCAGCCTGCGCAAAGTTTGCGCCGGGCGCGGATGTCCCCGCGTGCATGGCGAAGATGAGCGCTCATAAGCCGGCAGGGGGCGTGGTCGCCGCCGCGCGCAAGCAGCTTCCGGACCTCAAGGCGTTCATCGCGAAGACCGACATTGTATCGATTCCGGGAACGGAGCAGGCGCAGGTCGAGGAATCGCCTCCCTATAACCGGCAGAACGGTGCCTATATCGATATCCCCGGACCGTATGAGAAAGGCTTGCCTTCAGTTTACTACATCTCGCCGCCAGACCCCTCCTGGACCAAGGCCGTGCAGGATGGGTATATTCCCGGCGAGAAAAGCCTGCTCTTCACGTCCGTGCATGAAGTATGGCCCGGACATTTCCTGAACTTCCTCCATAGCAACCGATCGAAATTTACCTTCGGCAAGATTTTCGTTGGCTATGCCTTCGCGGAAGGATGGGCGCATTATGCGGAGGAAATGGTTTGGGACGCCGGCCTGAATAATGGCGACCCGGAGACGCATATCGGCCAGCTCTCCAACGCCCTGCTACGCGATTGCCGCTATCTGTCCGCCATTGGCATGCATGCGCGTGGCATGACGCAAGAGCAGTCCCGCAAGATGTTCGTCGAGCAATGCTATCAGGACGAAGGCAGTGCGCGGCAGCAAGCGGCGCGCGGAACATATGATCCGGCCTATCTCAACTACACCATGGCGAAGCTGATGATCAGGAGGCTGCGTGACGATTGGACCAAGGACAAGGGTGGCCGGTCCGCTTGGAAGGCATTCCATGACGGCTTCCTGAGCTATGGTGGTCCGCCCATTCCCCTGGTTCGCGCGCAGATGATGGGCGGCAAGCCGGAGGCGGTGTTCTGAGTTCGGAAGGCGGATTGTTCGGGAGGGAATATTTTGTCGGAAATATTCCCTCCCTGACCTCCAGAGCAAGGGATGCTATAAAGAGGATGCTTGGCCTTAAGGAATATTTCACGATTTGCGCAAGAGGTTTTCATTCGTTTCAAGAAGGCGATTGCCTCGTTTTCAGACATTATCAGAAGGGGCAGAGCCGCCGTATCCGGGGCCCGGAATTTATTTAGGCAGCTGGATTCCTTCTTCGCCCCTCCGCGGATATAAGCAGCGGCATGGAAGAACTGCTGGCGTTTGAAAATGTACTGGGAGCAAGCGCCATCGCCGTCAGTGCAGCGACGTACAAGCTGTACGGACTTATTAAGCGATTGAAAAATTTATTGGATTTTGAGGATCAAAGCCTCAATTGACTTGCCTCTACAAGAGGCATGGTGCCGGCTGAGGGATTTGAACCCCCGACCTTCGGTTTACAAAACCGCTGCACTACCACTGTGCTAAGCCGGCGCGGTCGCCCCCTTACTATCAGATGACGCCGAACGTCCAGCCCTCGGTTGCCGCTATTTCCGGCGTGAGGCGTGGCGGCGACCAGTAATCGGGATTGCGGGCGGCCTGACGCATCCATGTCGCCGTCAGGATGGCGTCTGTGCTGTGATCGTCATAGCGCGCAAGTGGGAGATGTGGATCGCTGCCAAGCACTGCTAGCGCGATGTCCAGCGTTTCCGCGTCACGTATCTTTGTTCGGCCCTTGGGACGTCCGGCGGCCCGTGCGGCGATGCTGGTATAGATTTCGACGACTAAGGAGCCCGAACCGGGGGGAGGATCGAACGGCCATATCGGCACCTGCGTGTGGATATGGTGGAGCAGGCGCATGCCGGAGAAGCTGGCCTTGGCGACCTGCGCCGCGCCGATCGCATCATAGACCGTCGATGGCTTGCCGCCGCCCCCGGCGTTGTAATGCGCCTCGCACCGGCGCAGGTGCATATAGTCGGCCTTGATGCCGTCGGCCTTGCCGAAATAGAAATGGCTGCGATGAGCGGTTTCGAGAAAGCTCGCCGCGCCGAGGTCTTCGTCCTGGCATATGGCGTCAACATAAGCCCAGAAATCGCGGGCATTCCGTGGAGCGGGCTCACCCGGCAGATACGCGCCGCGCGCCACGAACGGGGGCGCGAAGCTGAAGTCGAAACCGAACAGCGTGGATTCGCGGGCCGCCTGTCTGATCAGCCATGCCGCAACCCCTTGGCGTGACCAGTTCCTGTCCGGAGGACTGACAAGCGTCGGAGCCGCACGGCCATCTGAGCATGTTGCGACCGCAATGCCCTTGTGCTGCCTGCCCTTCGCGCCCGACCAGTCGATAGCGACAAACCGGGAGAAATCCTTACCCGTGTATGTCATTGAGCCCGAACCGCCGCACTTTTCCGGCGCGTGATTGCCGCGTGCATGCGATCCGGACTGTGATCATGCCCGGATCAACCGCCCGTCTTTGCGCGCAGGTCGTCCCAGAACGCCATGCGTTCGGCGATCCGCTTTTCAAATCCGCGATCCACCGGGCGATAGAATTGCTGCGCCTGCATCGCATCTGGCCAGTAATTGTCGCCTGAAAAACCCTCCGGGCTGTCATGGTCATAGGCATATCCCTTGCCATAGCCGATCTCCTTCATCAGCTTTGTCGGCGCGTTCAGGATATTTTGCGGCGGCATGAGCGAGCCGGTTTCACGCGCAGATTTCCATGCCGCCTTTTGGGCCGCGTAGGCGGCATTGGATTTGGGCGCTGTGGCGCAATAGAGGCATGCCTGAACAATGGCGAGTTCACCCTCCGGACTGCCCAGAAAGTCATAGGCGTCCTTCGCAGCGAGGCACTGGATAAGCGCCTGGGGATCGGCAAGGCCGATATCCTCGCTGGCAAAACGGACAATGCGACGCAGAACATAAAGCGGCTGTTCCCCGGCGACCAGCATGCGGGCCAGATAGTAGAGCGCCGCCTGTGGATCGGACCCGCGCAACGCCTTATGCAAGGCGGAGATCAAGTTGTAGTGGCCCTCACGATCCTTGTCGTAGACCGCAACGCGGCGGTGGAGCAGGGCGGAGAGTCCAGCGGGATCGAGCGGATCGGGGATATCAACGGAGTAGAGTGTCTCCGCCTGATTGAGGAGGAACCGCCCATCGCCATCAGCGCTTGCAACCAGCGCCTCCTGCGCCCCTGCGTCGAGGGGGAGCGGGCGGCCCATGAGCGCCTCCGCGCGGTCGAGCAGTTTTTCCAGGGCGGCACTGTCAAGGCGCCGCAAAATCAACACCTGCGCGCGCGACAGAAGTGCGGCATTCAATTCGAAGCTGGGATTTTCTGTCGTGGCTCCCACCAGGGTGACCGTGCCGTCTTCGACGAAAGGCAGGAAGCTGTCCTGCTGGGCGCGATTGAAGCGGTGGATTTCGTCGACGAACAACAATGTTTTCTGGCCGAGCTTCGCATGGTCGCGCGCGGCCGCGAATACTTTCTTCAGGTCGGCAACGCCGGAAAATACGGCGGAGATGGGTTCAAACCGCATATCGACCGCGTCCGCGAGCAGCCGCGAGATCGTGGTCTTGCCCGTACCGGGCGGTCCCCAGAAGATGATGGAGGACAGGCGACCGGCGGCGACCATACGTCCGATCGCACCTTCCGGACTTGTCAGATGCTCCTGACCCACAACCTCATCCAAAATGCGTGGACGCAGGCGGTCGGCAAGTGGGGCGTCCTCACGCAAGGGGGCTTCCTTGTTCCCTTCGTCCCTGAAAAGATCAGCCATCCCTGCTCCGTTCACCCTGATACCGGCGGTCCCTACCGGATATAGGCATGATTGATGCTTATGGCACGGGGCTGGCGGCCGCCATAGCGCCGCGTTCGCGCTGACGCACGATCCGCAAATAGGTGTCGACCAGGGCCTGGTTGACCTGATCCCATCCATAGCGGTCCGCTTCTGCCTGCCCCTCCCGGCCTGCGCGGTGCCGGCTATCGATATCGGTGCAATAGTGCTGGAGCGCATCGGCAAACTGGTTGATAGCTCCGGGGCGGATAAGGCGGCCGGTCACGCCATCGGTCACCAGGCATTCGCTGCCCGTCGCGCGCGCGGCGATGGCCGGGAGTGCGCACGCCATCGCCTCCAGCGTGACATTGCCAAACGTCTCGGTGACGGAGGGGTTGAACAGCATGTCCATGCTGGCGACCGCGCGACCAAGATCGGGGCCCTTCTGGAAGCCCAGGAAAACCGCATCGGGCAGGCGGTTTTCAAACCATTTGCGCGCGGGGCCGTCGCCGACGACCATCACACGGTGCCGAACCTGCCGAGATTGCAGCATGTCGATGGCGTCGGAAAAGACGTCCAGACCCTTTTCCATCACCAGCCGGCCCGTGAAGCCGATGACGGGCACGTCGTCGGCGATGCCGACGCTGCGCCGCCATGCCAGGTCGCGGCGTCCGGGATTGAAGATGTCGCGGTCTATGCCCCGGGTCCAGATGCCAATGTCATAGTTCATCCGCTGATCGCGGAGCACCTGCGCCATGGAATCCGATGGCGCCACAAGCGCGTCGCACCGCCGGTAGAAGCGCCGCAGCGCAGCGATCATCAATGGTTCGAGGAAGGCAAGTCCATAGTAGCGCGGATAGGTTTCGAAACGCGTATGGACGGAGGCGACGATCGGCAGGCTGCGCTTGCGGGCATAAGACACCGCGCGGTGGCCAAGCGGGTCGGGGCTGGAGACATGAACGATATTCGGCGCAAAGGCCGTGATATCCCGCCGAAGCCGCGCGGACATGCGATAGGGCACTTGATATTCGCCACGCCCGGGCATGGGAAAGGAGGGGGCGCTCACCAGATCGCCGGCGGGCTCAAATGCCGGTGTGCTGGTGGTGGGCGAATAGACGCGAACATTTGCTCCCTGCCGCAGCATATAGCCGACCAGCCGATTGAGCGCCTGGTTTGCTCCATCGCGCACATAATTATAGTTTCCGCTGAAGAGGGCGATGCGGAGGCCGGTGACGTCCATCGACGCCCCTTAGACGAGGGCGAAAGAAACGCCAAGGCCACTTAGGACCAATCCAATCGTTCCGGCTCTATTGTCCACTCATGCTTTCTGTCACCATGCGCATATGACCCACGCCCGTATGACGATCCATGCCCTGTTGAGGGGGACGCCGGTGCCGTTCCGCGATGGGGAATATAGCGCCATCGCCAAGACGCCGGTTGCAGGCCCGTTGAGGATCGGGTGGCTGGGCCTTGAGGGAGACGCCGTGGCCGACAGGCTACATCATGGCGGCTGGGACAAGGCCATCCATCTCTATCCGCAGGACCATTATCCATTCTGGAAGGCGCGAAATCCCGGTCATGCCCTGCTGGAGACCGTTGGCGCTTTCGGGGAGAATATCGCGTCTTCGGGCCTGACCGAGAGCGGGATTTGTGTCGGCGACCGCTTCTCCCTGGGTAGCGCGATCGTGGAGGTAAGCCACGGCCGACAGCCCTGTTGGAAGCTTGATCACCGCTTCGGGGCCAGGGACGTCATGGCGACCATCGTGAAGACGGCGCGATGCGGAATCTATTTCCGGGTGATCCAGGAAGGAGAGGCCGACGCCATGCGCGATACCTCCATGGACCTGATCGACAGGCCGCAGCCGGAATGGACGGTGGAGCGCATCTTTCGCCTGCTGATCGGCGGAGGGCATAGGGCCGATCCGGCGGCGGTCCGGGAATTGGCGGTAATGCCATTGCTTGCCGAAGCATGGCGCGCGCGGGCGGCCAAACTGGCCGGCTGATGCGGTCTGGCTGAAACCGGCCTGCGGGAGCCGGTCACAGTTTGTCGAGGGAATAGCCCGTCCACTCCTTGATCCGCCGGATGGCGAAGCTGCTGCGCATGGCGGAAACGCCGGGCAGGCGGGAGAGGCAGGTGCGATGGATGACATCGAAATGCTCCATATCCGCCGCCGCCACACGCAGGATATAGTCAGCGGAACCGGACATGAGGTGGCATTCCAATATGTCATCGAAGCGGCCGACAGCGTCCTCGAACCTGTCCATCACTTCCTGGCTCTGGCTGGTTAGGGAGATTTCGACGAATATCTGCAGCCCAAGGCCAATTTTGCGGGGGTCAAGCCGCGCCGAATAGCCGTTGATGACTCCTGCCTCCTCCAGCGCGCGTAGCCGTCGGTGGCAGGCGGAACCGGAGAGCGCCGCTTTTTCTGCGATTTGCGCGATCGATTGGTGCGAATCGCGCTGCAGCGCGTTGAGAATGACGATGTCGGCACGATCCATGGAGGATTTCCCGGAAATTTTGTCAGAATGGGATAATTTCCCGATACTGGCATAAAAATGGTGAAGATGGGGAATTTATCTCACGTTCATTGGGATAAAGTGTCGACAAGGATGTATTTCTGGGAGTTGGGATGATGATCGTCGGCACCGTCAAGGAAATCAAAAATCACGAATATCGCGTGGGTCTGACCCCGGAGAGCGTTCATGAACTCAGCGCTCACGGGCATGAGGTGCTGGTGGAGACTGGCGCCGGCGAGGGCATTGGCGCGAAAGACGTAGACTATCAGAAGGCTGGCGCCACGCTCCTTCCCGCCGCGGCGGATATCTTTGCCCGCGCTGACATGATCGTGAAGGTCAAGGAGCCCCAGCCTGCCGAACGTGCAATGCTGCGCAAGGGGCAGATACTCTACACCTATCTGCATCTGGCCCCTGATCCGGAGCAGACGCGCGACCTGATCGCCAGCGGCGCCATCTGTATCGCCTATGAGACGGTGACGGATGCTTCGGGCGGCCTGCCCCTGCTGAAGCCCATGAGCCAGGTGGCCGGGCGCATGTCGATACAGGCCGGTGCGACGGCGCTGGAAAAGGCGCATGGCGGCCGCGGCGTGCTGCTGGGCGGCGTGCCGGGCGTGCTTCCTGCCAAGGTGGCGGTAATCGGCGGCGGCGTGGTCGGGTTCAACGCGGCGCAGATGGCCGCGGGGCTTGGCGCCGATGTCACGATCCTGGATCGCAGCCCGGAAGTGCTGGAAAAGCTCGGCACCTATTTCGAGGCGCGGGCGAAGACGCGCTTTTCCAACCGCGCGAATTTGGCCGAATGCGTGGCCGAGGCGGATCTGGTGATCGGCGCGGTGCTGATCCCGGGCGCTGCCGCCCCGAAGCTGGTCAGCGCGGACATGCTGAAAACGATGAAGAAGGGCGCCGTCCTCGTCGACGTCGCCATCGATCAGGGCGGCTGCTTTGAAACAAGCCGGGCCACCACGCATGCCGAGCCGACCTATGTGGTCGACGGCATTGTCCATTACTGCGTGGCGAACATGCCCGGCGCGGTGGCGCGGACGAGCACCTATGCCCTGAACAATGTGACGCTGCCGCATGCCCTGAGGATCGCGGACCTTGGATGGAAGGACGCGCTGCGCCGCGACCCGCACCTTCTGGCTGGCCTGAACATCTGGGACGGCAAGGTCACCTATGAGGCGGTGGCCCGTGACCTGGGGCTGGACTTCGTTCCGGCCGCGAGCGCGCTTAGCTGACCCTCAGGCCGCCAGCAATTCTACCGCGATGGCGAGCCTGCGGGCGTCCTTGCAGGCGATATGCTGTTGGGGCAGGCGGATATTTGCGATCGCCTCCGCCTTTGCGATAGCGCTCCGGGTGGTCTGCATTTCCAGGAACAGTTCGCCCAGATAGAGGATGGGGAAGGGCGGGGGTTTGCGACACGCCTGTGCAAGGGTTTCGAGCCAGTAGGCGTCGAGATCGCTGTCGGCGAAGACGCGGCAACCCTCGGCAGCCTGTGCAAGTTCGGCCAGGACCTGTTGCGCGGGCACGCCCTTACGGACCAGCAGTTCACGACTGATGCCGTGGAGCTTTTCGGCATCGTCCGACCAGTCCCAGTATCGCCATCTGTCGGCCGGGCGGATCAGCCAGCTTCGGGCGGGACCGCCAACTTGTACGAGCGCCACCTCGATGGGGTAGGATTCCCCTTTCTCCGGCAGGCATGACGCCTCAAAATCGACGATCGCAATCCTGTCCAATGCGCGCCCCCAGTTACGGAAGAGTCAGGCTAACACGAACAACGGCATCCACCAAACAGGACGTTGGTCCAATCTCAGCGAGAGCCCGACAGGTCTGTGACGGCGACGGAGACCTCGCGCGATCCAGCGGTCAGGGCAAAGGGCAGCGACCCGGTCTGTCGCTCTATCATGCGATGTACGCGGGGACTGTCAGGCCCCATATGCAGTTCCATGATCCGCGCCGAATTGTCGGCGTCAGCATGGGTGCGTCGCTGATTATGGCGCAGATAGTCAAGCCATGTCGCCACATGGTAGCGCTCGATCCATAGCTCCGCATCACCCAAATCGCGCATCAGCGTCCAATGTCTTGCGCCGTCGCGCACACGGATGCGGCGGCGTTCGTTCATCGCGGTCAGAAAGTCGACAATGCCGAGTTCGGCAATCCGATATTCGATGGTGACGACGATAGGGCCGCTGCGCGGCTCTATCGAAACGGCGATCTCCGGCTCCAGCCAACGATTGAGGAGGTCGAGATTGAGGTCACGCACCTCCGGCAGAGGTTTCAGAAAGCCGGGCAGCATACCAAGCGCCTGAACACCGGCGGCCAGAAGCAGGGTCACCATTATTCCGTGAACTTCGGCGATCTCCCCGAACATCCAGCTGCCAATCGCCAGGCCGCCGAAAGCGCCCATCTGATATAGGGCAACGGCGCGGGCGACGACCCAGCGGGGCGCCGCCATCTGTACCGAGACGTTGAAGGTGGACAATGCGACCACCCAGCCGGCACCCGCGAGCAACAGGGCGCCCAGGGTCAGGGGGAGCCATGTACTGACGCCGGTGACGGCTGCGCCGACGCCAAGCGCGATCGTTGCAATCCGAACGATCCCTTCGGTGGAAAAACGTTGGCGCAGCCTGCCGCTATTAAGGGCGCCGATGACGGCGCCAATGCCGAAACTGCCCAGTAGCGCACCATAAGCGAGCGGGCCGCCGGTCACCAGGTCCCGCGCGACGAGCGGCATTAAAGCAGGAACCGCGCTGGCCGCGAACCCGAACAATGTCGCGCGCACGATTACGGCGCGGAGATCGGGTGACATGGCGACGTAGCGGATGCCGGCGTTCATCGCCGCGCCGAGCGTTTCGCGCGGAAGGGCACGGGCCGGTCGCGCCGGTTGCCAGCGCGCGAGCACGACGATCAGGCCCAGATAGCTGACGGCGTTGACGAGGAAGGCGGCGGCTGCGCCCGCTGCGGCGACAATCGCGCCGCCCAGCGCAGGCCCGACGCTGCGTGCGATATTGAATCCCATGGAATTCAGGGCGACTGCGCCAGGAAGGGCGGGGCGCGGGACCATATCTCCCACCGACGCCTGCCAAGCGGGCCCGTTGAGCGCCGTTCCGCATCCGATCAGGAAAGTGAAAAACAGCAGCAGCCAGGGTGTCAGTACATCATACCATGCGCAGACCGCCAGGACGACGGAAACCGCCAGCATGAACGCCTGCGACCACAGCATCACCAATCGCCGGTCGAGATTGTCCGCGACCGCCCCGGCCCACAGGGAGAGCATCATGATGGGCAGCGTCGTCGACGATTGGACGAGGGCGACCATCGCTGGAGACTTGGCCAGTGAGGTCATCATCCATGACGCGCCGACCGACTGGATCAGTCCGCCGAAATTCGAGGCAAGACTTGCAATCCACACCATGCGGAATATCGGCACGGACAACGGGCCGGGGGGACGATGATCCTCCGGGGGCTGTGTCGTATTTTCCGTCATGAAGCCAACTCTTCGTCCATTTTGTCCGCCACCTCGGAGCTGGCGGACTGACAGCCAGACTGAACGGCTTACTTGGCCAGTTCGGCTTCGATCGCAGCAATAAGGGCTGGATCGTCCGGAGCCGTCGTCGGCGCAAAACGGGCGGCGACCTGTCCATCGCGACCGATCAGGAACTTCTCAAAGTTCCAAAGCACCTCGGGCTCCGGATTTGGCGTCATCCCATAGCCGCGCAACTTTTCACGAAAGGCGTCGCCATCACCCTGTGCCTTTGGCATGGCCGCCGTCAGCGCTGCGTATAAGGGATGCTTGTCTGCGCCGACGATCCCCATTTTGGCGAACATGGGAAACGTCACCGCATAGTTGGTCTGACAGAATTGGACGATCTCGTCTTCCGTACCGGGTTCCTGACCCGCGAAATCATTGGCGGGGAAACCCGCCACCACCAGGCCCTGGCTGTCATAACCCTCATAGAGTTTTTCAAGACCTTCATATTGGGGGGTCAAACCACATTTGGAGGCGACGTTTACGACAAGCACGACCTTCCCAGCATAGTCGCCCAGAGAACTGTCTTCGTTACGGATCGTTTTGAGGGGGATTTCCTGCAGTGCCGTGGTCATCGCGCTTCTCCTTTTTGACAGGATCGTTGAGTAGGCAGGGCGGCGGCCGCGAACAAGCCGTAATCGCTCACCTAGATCGCTTGACCGGCCGCCCATCCGCTGGCCCATGCCCACTGGAAATTATACCCACCGAGCCATCCGGTAACGTCGACGGCTTCGCCGATGGCATAAAGACCGGGAGCGCGGCGGCTTTCCATGGTTTGAGAGGACAGGTCCGCCGTGCTGATGCCGCCGACTGTCACTTCCGCCTTGGCGAAACCCTCGGTGCCGTTAGGATGAAATTGCCAGTCAGTCAGCCGTCGCTCCGCCGCGTCAATCAGGCGGTCTGGCATATTGCCCAGATCGCCGGGGGAGCCGATGTGGTCGGCGAGAACTTCGGCCAGCCGCGCGGGAAGGGCCGTCGCAAGCAGAGCGCGCAAAGAGGCGCGAGGTTGCGCGCGCTTGGCTTCCCTCAACCAGCCGGCTTCCCGCCCCGGGAGAAAATCGATGCCAATGGGCTGGCCGTGCCGCCAATAGGATGACAGCTGCAGGATGGCTGGACCGGAAAGCCCTTTGTGCGTGAACAGTGCGGCTTCCGCAAAAGCGGTCTTGTTCACGCGCGCGACCACGGGCGCCGACACGCCAGAGAGCGAACGGAAAAGCGTTTCCTCCCCGCCCAATGTAAGGGGCACGAGGGCAGGGCGAGGCTCGACGACCTTCATGCCGAACTTTCGTGCAACCTCATAAGCAAAGCCGGTCGCTCCCATCTTCGGTATAGACGGACCGCCCGTGGCAAGAACAAGTGCGGGAGCAACGGCTATGTCCGCGCCGCAGGCAATGCGGAACATCCCGTTAGCGTGATCGATGTCCGTGACGGCGCGATTGACCGCGATTTCGACACCGCCGGCTGCGCATTCTTCCACCAGCATGGCGACAATCTGTTTTGCTGATCCGTCGCAAAAGAGTTGCCCAAGCGTCTTTTCATGCCAGGCAATGCGATAGCGATCCACTAAAGCGATGAAATCCTCCGCCTTGTATCTCCCAAGCGCCGACTTGGCGAAATGTGGATTGGCGGACAGATAGCGGTCCGGCGCAACCTGAAGATTGGTGAAGTTGCAGCGGCCGCCGCCGGAGATAAGGATTTTTTTCCCCACCTGATCCGCATGATCGATCAGCAGGACCTTACGGCCACGCTGTCCGGCAACTGCCGCACACATCAGACCGGCGGCGCCGGCGCCCAGCACTATGGCGTCATAAGGATGGGGCAAGCGTATCCCCGGCTGCACCGATTTCCAGAATTTCCAGCGCTTCGGAAGCGCCATTATAGTCCAGCCATTCACCGACACTGCCGCCGATCAGGGCGCGGGCGAGCGGTGCGGAGAAGGCAATGCGACCAATAGCCGGCTCTGCCTCGTCATGTCCGACGATATCGACCGTCCGCTTCTGTCCTTTCATGGTGAAGGTGACGCGCGATCCGATGCCGGCTTCGCCCTCCGGCGGAGGCGGGGCGATCTCGGCCGTGGTCAGGCGCGTATCCCAGTAGCGCAGGTCACGCTTTAGCCGTTCCCGCTCTTCGTCCGTTCCGGCGGCCTCAATATCATTCCGTAGAGATGCCGTAATTTCCGTGAGCAACCCCAGCCCTCGCCTTGTCACCAGATTGGGTCCAGGGGGAATGGGAAGCTCAAATTTCGGTTCAAGATGCTCCTCATCGCTCTCGCGGCGAAATGCGACACTCATGCATATTTCCTTAGAGGCCAACGGCCGAATATCCGCCTTCGGGATGCAAAATGCCCCAAATCCGGAATATTTCAGCTTTGTAGCCCAACAATTATCGCCTGAAATACAGACATTCTTCAGACAGTGCTGAGACAAAAAGAGCTCAACTTCAGTGGGGACTGAAAATGAGCACTATTAACTGCCAGTCGGGCTATCAAGCCCAAATGTCACCGCGCGCCATGATGGATCGGCGCATCGAATCCGCCGTGTCGGCGGGCAGCATTTCCAAAGTCGACCAGACCGCCATGGAAAGCGCGCTGGACAGTATCGATGCCGCCCTGTCATCTTCCGGTTCCACGGAGATCGCCGGCAAGCTCGATCCTAAAGACATGAAGGGCCGGATCGATTCGCTGATTGAAGACCAGGTGAGCGGCGGCACGCTGACGGCGGAGCAGGCGAGCCAGTTGCAGGCGTTATTTGGGCAGGGGCCGTCGTCCCCATCGGCCCCCGACAGCGTCGAGAGCGACGGCATGACGATGGGCGGCGTTCGTGGTCTCGGTGGGCCTGACGGTCCACCGCCTCCGCCGAAATCCGATAAGGACGACACGGATAGCGACGGCAGCATGATCACAGGCGCACAGGCCAGCGCCATGGACCGCCTGAATTCGTTGATCGCGTTCCTCGAAAACCTGCGAAACGGCATCGGCAGCGATACTTATGGATCGGCCGGGGCGAGCGGCGGTTCCTCCGACAATAGCGGTCTGGTTGTGGATGCGACAGCTTGACCCGGTGAAAGCATAGCGCTGCCGTATCTCCGATCTTGCATCGTTGCGCAGAAAATGCCTCTCGTAGAGGGTATCGGCAGCTGGACCGTTCCCGCCATATTGGGGTCCGGGATCAGGCCGGTCCATGTCAAAAGGGCGAGGCGATGGACAGACGGACTTTCCTGGGACGTGGCATGCTGGGCGTTGGCGCCCTGGGTGTTTCGGCAAGTGCCGGAGCCGCAGCGGCCTCCACTATGTTCGAGCGCGACACGCATATTATTCCGGTTCGCGCTTCCATCGACCGGATGTTTCGCATTACGGTGTGCTTGCGTCCGTTTCGCGCGGCTGGACCGAGGATCGAAACTGAGCAAGTGGGACGCAAGCTCGTGGTCCATAATTATGGCCATGGCGGCAGCGGCTGGTCGCTTTCCTGGGGGTCGGCGGAGATAGCCGTCGGCTTGGCCATGGAAGCGGGAGCGAAGGACATCGCCGTCATAGGCGCGGGTGCCATCGGCCTAACCACGGCGCTCACCGCGCAGCGCGCCGGAGCTTCCGTGACAATCTATGCCAAGGAGCAATTCCCCAATGTGCGTTCCGCCCGCGCGACCGGCACCTGGTCTCCGGATTCCCGCGTGGCAATGGAGAAGGACGTGGATCCGCGCTTCGCCGATCGGTGGGAGGCCATGGCGCGGGCGTCCTTTGCGGCCCATCAAAGTTATCTTGGCACGGCGGGCGATCCGGTCGAGTGGACCGACCGCTATTCGCTGTCCGACCTTTCCCCGGCCGACCGGAAGGCGGCGGCACCGGAGACGCCAAGCGGGTTCATAAGCCTTGAACACCGACTGGCGGATATCACGCCACGGTCGCAGCCGCTTGGTCCCGGGGAACATCCCTTTCCGACGGCGTTCGCGTACAGAAACAGTTCGCTCACCTTCAACGTTGCCGACCTTTCCCGGCAACTGATGGCTGATTTCCTGATTGCCGGGGGCAAAGTCATGCCAATGGCGTTTCAAGAACCGGGCGACCTTGCTCGGCTCAAACAGAAAACGATCATCGATTGCACCGGCTATGGCGCGCGCGCACTCTGGAAGGACGAGAGCATAGTGCCGGTTCGGGGCCAGATCGCCTGGCTGATCCCGCAGGCAGGGGTGACCTACGGCGTGTATTACAAGTCGTTGAGCGTTCTCGCCCGGCGTGACGGCATTGTCGTGCAGGAACTGGGGCAGGATGACTGGTTCGGCTACAACGACGCCGATGAGTCGCCCGACAGACTCGCGGCCGAAGCGTCGATCCAGCGCGCTGCGACATTCTTCACGCCGCGCGTGCCAATGTTTCAACCGGCGGGGTGATCTCTCGACAATGGACTAAATTCGATTCACCGGGCGATGCGCGCGTTTCACCCGGATGGGCGCCCTGCGTCGGGAGCTAAACCCTCTCGTCTCCGTTTCGAACCTACAATGAAATGGAGACGAGCATGCGTATTTCAAAACCCCTGATTTCCACAATGCTTGTTGGGCTCACTTTGGCCTATGCGGCTCGCCGGTCCAGCAGGTCGCGAAAGCCGCAGATCGTGTTCAACTGACGCTTACGAATCGATTCGATCATGATCCTCCCGATCCAAAAGGAGGAAAATCGCGGCCTGATTTTAGCCGCGATAAGCGGCGAGAGGTTCATACGTTCGTCTTAAGACGTGCCGCGAGGCTAAAAAATTAACCATTTGTTAACCATTATTCTTCACGCCTGCCGCCCTGTCATAACAAGATATCCATGATGGGGTCGCAATCATGATGTTTATTTCGGGACTTATTGTGGGCGCCGGTCTGGTCGCCTGGTTCGTAGCTGATGGTGGCCGGGACGACTGGCTAGCCTAGGATAGAATGTCGTTCCAACATTCAGATTTCGTTGGGCGAAATTCTTTTCCTCAGCACGGCATCACACAACGGCGCTGAATATTCCGCTCAGTCCGTCACGATTTCCCATTTGGATAACGGTGATAGCGAAATCCGGGTTGCGTCCCCCGATATCGCGGCTCATTCCAGCAGCTTATTCCTCATGCCCGCCACCGTAGCGGGATGATGCGCCCGAACCTGCTCAAAGGCGCCAATTTGCACCATATCGGACCCATTTAGAGTACCGAAACCGGCTTCTGAACAGGGGCAGAGATTAACGTTTTTTCATGTTGTTCAGGAATGGAACAGGAGCCGTCCCCACAGGCGAGTCAACCGCCTTGCTAACCCAAAATTATGATCCTTAGTATCAAGGGGCAATAATTCTGAGGGGGATTATATGGCGACCATCGTAGTACCAAGTTCGCTCCGTCGTTACACGGATCAGCAAACGCGGGTGACTGTTCCCGTGAACACCGTCGAAGAGGCGCTGGCGCGTTTCTCCGAAAATTCGGCAGACCTTCGCAACCACCTGTTTTCCGGCAATACGCTGCGCAAGTTCGTGGTCGTGTGCAAGAACGGCAAGGACATCCGTCTGCTCGACGGCCTGGCCACCCAAATCTGCAATGACGACGAAGTCCAGATCATCGCCAGCGTGGCCGGCGGATGAACGCCCCCGTCTCCATGGGCATGATGCCCGAGTTGAGCGACCAGGAGCTTCGCCGCTTCGGTCGCCACCTGATCATGCCGGAATTCGGCATCGAGGGGCAACGGGCGCTGAAGGCGGGCAGCGTGCTGCTGATCGGTCTTGGCGGCCTGGGCAGCCCGGCGTCGCTCTACCTGGCTGCGGCCGGCGTGGGGCGGATCGGCCTGGTCGATGCGGACGTCGTTGAGGAAACCAATCTTCAGCGGCAGATCGCGCATGGCTACAAGGTTCTGGGCGTGCTCAAGAACGCCTCGGCCGAGGCCCGCATGCTCGACCTCAACCCCGATGTCGTCATCGAGCGTCATGATGTTCGCCTGAACATCGACAATGCGATCGAGCTGATTTCGCAATATGACGTGGTGATCGACGGGACGGACAATTTCCCGACCCGCTATCTGGTCAACGACACCTGCGCGAAGCTGGGCAAGCCCAATGTGTTTGGCGGCGTCCTGCGCTTCGACGGTCAGTTGAGCGTGTTCGATGCGCGCAAGGGGCCTTGCTATCGCTGCATGTTCCCGGAACCGCCGCCGATCGAGTTCGCGCCCAACTGCGCGGAAGCGGGCGTGCTGGGCGTCATGCCGGGCGTCATCGGCGCCCTGCAGGCGACCGAAGCCATCAAGCTGATCAGCGGCATTGGATCGCCGATGATCGGGCGCATGCTGATCTATGACGGCCTCGACCTCAGCTTCACCACGGTGCACCTGGCCAAGGACGAGAATTGCCCGACGTGCAGCAAGGCGCCCGAGGACATCGTCCTTCAGGAGACCGTGATGGTCTGCGCTGCGCCGGTCGGCCGGACGATCTCCGGCGAGAAGCTGCAGGAGCGGCTGGCGGCCAAGGACGATATGATCGTCGTGGATGTGCGCAATCCTTCCGAATGGCTTTCCGGCCGGATCGTGGGATCGCGAGCCTTCTCCAAGCCGGATCTGGAACAGGCGCTTGACGAGGCGGGCGAGACAGACCTGCCCAAGGATCGCGACCTGATCCTGGTGTGCCAGTCCGGCATGCGCAGCAGCGCCGTGATCAAGTCCCTGGTTGCGGCGGGATATCAGCCCTCGCGCCTGTACAATCTCGATCATGGCATGAACGCATGGGCGGGAGCGGTGGAAGCCTAAAAAAAGGGCAACGCTGCACCCGGTAACGGAATGCCGTTACCCTGCACGCTTTACTGAATGGGTCGCTCCTTTTTAGTCGAAGCCGGAAATTCCGGGGGGAATGGGTTATGGAAATCGAACAGCAGCCTGCCACGAGCGAAGACGTCATTCGCTGGATTTCGACACTGGTTCCTCCTGGCGGATCGCCTTCGCCGGCGGTTGCCGAAGAATTGCAGAACGCCACGGATCAGCTCATCGCATTGTTCAAAGCTGACGGAAAGCTGGACGAGAGCCCCGTCGCGCTCGCCATGAACCGCACGGTCGACTTGCATGAAGACGCGGCGGTCGCCCGGATCAAGGGTAATCGCATCCTCGTGACCGGCGGCCTTGGGGCCGTGGGTTCCCGCCTCATTCCCATCCTGGCGCGGCTTGGCGCGGCGGAAATCGCGATCGTCGACATCGCGGAGCACGCGTACAAGGCGGATGGCGAGGCGCATGCGCTGCAGCCCGTCGTCCACCGTGTCGACATCAATGATATGCCTGCATTCGATGCAGTCTTTACCGCCTTCGCACCGCAGGTGGTCTTCCACCTCGCCAGCATCCGCGAGCCGGGCCGCGCCGAAGTGGTCGTGCGCGAAGCGATCGAGACCAATGTGTTCGGCACGGGCAATGTCATCGACCTGTGCCTGAAGCATGGCGTGGCCGACGCGATCTACTCATCGACGGGCAAATGCTTCGCCTATGTCACCGACCATGTCTACACCGGCAGCAAGAAGCTGGCGGAGGCGCAGTGGGCGGTCGCAGCGCGTGCCAGCACGACGACGCGTTTCCGCACGACGCGCTTTACCCACGTCATGGAAAATGGCGTGGTGGCGCAGGACATTGCGGACGGCATTGAAGCGGGCCTGGTCGGCCTTCATGGATCCGACCGCCATTTCAACGTGCAGAACCTGCGTCAGGCGACCCATCTGCTGGTCAATGCGCTGGCGCTGTCCACGGATACGCCGGCGGACGGCTATTGGTCTGCCGTGGATCTGGGGTGGCCGGTCAATACGCTGGAACTGGCACTCTACAAGATCGCGCAGAGCGGCAAGAAGGCGGCGATCTACTTCGTCGGCGTTCCCAGCGGTTATGACGAAGTGTTCTTCCGCGGACAGTTTGCGTGGAACGACGAGGTGGAATATCACCCGCTGATCAACGCGCTCGAAGCCCCCTCCGGCTTCGGCGACAGCAGCGGCACCATGGCCGGCGCGCGCATCCAGATGTTCGATCCCGCAGCGCTGCAGGTTGAACTGGCGGGGCTGCAGGCCAAGCTGAATGATCGGTCGCTGGACTTCCCGCAACTGAAAGAGGCTCTGCTCGAAGCGGTGACAGGACTTGCCGCCGCCATCTTCGCCGCCGCCGAACCGCACAAGATCATCGACGTGCTATGGTGGGGCGCCGCGCCCGCATGGACGGGTCCCAATGCCCATCTCGCGGTGAAATTCCGTCCCGTGATCTGCCTTCTGACGGACGCAGTGGTGAGGGGACTGGAAGCCTCGCCAGATCTTATGGACGCCAATGTGCGCGAAAAACTGGGCGAGGTGGTGGAAACCCTGTCCCGGATCGACGAAGCGCGGGCGGCGGTCCTCGGCGGGCTGCTCGAACATGACATGATATTGGCTGCACGGGCCTAACATAACGCTATCCCTATCGGGACCGCAGAAGCCTGCGTCGCTCCGGCGGCGCAGGCTTTTTCGCGTCGGGGCGTCAGGACCCTGCGGAACCCCCGGTGGAAGCGGCGGGTTCAGGAAGGCAGAGGAGATCAGGCAATGACCGGCAAGGCAGTATGTGAAAAAGGCCAGAAGGTGAGCTGGAACAGCCATGGCGGAACTGCGCATGGAACAGTTGTTTCCAGGCTGACCTCCCCCAGGACGATAAAGGGTCACAAGGTCGCGGCGTCTCCGGATAACCCGGAATATCTGGTGGAAACTGAGGATGGCAAAAGAGCCGCGCACAAGCCGGCTGCTTTGACCGAAAGATAAGCGGCTAACAGCTTGTGGGGCAAAGCAGATTGCAATGCGATGCGCGCAAAAAGGACGCCCGTTTGCGATTTTTGGTCGGGGAGAGAGGATTCGAACCTCCGGCCCCTGCCTCCCGAAGACAGTGCTCTACCAGGCTGAGCTACTCCCCGACCGAGCCGGAATCGCTAATGCGGTCCGGCAGGCAGGCGGCGGTCTATAGAGTCGGGGTTTGCACATGGCAAGCATTGGCGCCGGGAATATTACAGGCCGTTAAAGCAGGCCCTGTTCGCGGAAGCTGAACCGGCTATTTCCGGCATATATTATATGGTCTGCAAGCCGGATGTGCAGAGAACTCAATATCCGGTGGAGCAGACGTGTCGTTGCGATGTCGTCCGCGCTGGGCGCTGCGTCTCCATCGCTATGGTTGTGACTGAGCAATACAAACCTGCAGTCGTTTTTCATCGCAGAGCTGACAATCTGCCGGATGGGCAACGCAACATGGGCGTGTCGTCCGGGGAATATCATAAGTTGGACGGGCTGGAGCGCTCTGTCGATCATCAAGACCCAGCCGGTTTCGCTCGCCGTCACGGATGTTGTCAGTCTATCGGATGCCGTTGCCATAGCGTCATTGAAGGCGATGACGCGGTGCGCCGCCACCCGACCATTGTCCATTCTGGAGGATAGCCATTCCTCCATTTCGGATGATTGTAGCCTTTTAGCTCGCCGGTTGGTCTGCTGAACACAGTCGGCTAGAAAGGGGCATGATCGCAGACTCGCACGCCAGGCCGACGCCGCATTACGAACAGCAATATCTCGACCTGATGCGCCACATCTGGCTGCATGGCGATGAGCGGATAGACCGGACGGGGGTCGGCACGCGGTCCATATTGGGCGCGACGATGCGCTTCTCGCTGGCGGACGACGCCATACCGCTGCTGACGACCAAGCGGGTCTACTGGAAGGCGGCGGCGCGCGAGATGCTGTGGTTCCTGACCGGCAATACGAATATCCGGCCGCTGGTGGAGCAGGGCGTCCATATCTGGACCGACTGGCCGCTCGACACGTACCGCCGGGAGACGGGCGAGGACATCGATCGGGACGCCTTTGAGCAGAAGATCATCACGGATGATGCTTTTGCGTTGCGGTGGGGCGATCTGGGGCCTGTCTATGGCGCGCAATGGGTGAATTGGCCGCGCTATGAGCCAGCTGGGGAAGGGTTATTCCGACGCGCCGAGCAGGGATATAATCAGATTGCGGAGCTGGTTGAATCGATCCGTAACAATCCGGGTTCGCGCCGATTGCTGTTCACGGGCTGGAATGTCGCGGAGCTGGCCGGCATGGCGCTACCGCCCTGCCACATGACGTATCAGTTCCATGTTTCGAACGGCCGTCTGTCGGGCATGCTGTTCCAGCGCAGTTGCGATCTGGGCCTGGGGTTCGCCTTCAATATCTTTGGCCTGTCGATGCTGACGCGGATGTTGGCGCAGCAGTGCGATCTGCAACCCGGTGAGGTCGTGTGGAGTGGCGGCGACGTCCATCTCTATCTGAACCATGCCGAACTGGTGGAGGCGCAGATTGGAAGAATTCCATCCGGCGCCCCCCGTCTTCGGATCAATCGCAGGCCCTCAAGCATTTTCAATTACAGCATCGAGGATTTCGAGGTGCTTGATTACGCGCCGCAGGGGCATATCGCTGCGCCTGTCGCGGTCTGACTCCAGACGGCACAGCGAAATAGGCTTGAGGCAAAGGCAAATGGGTAAGCAGCACTTGCCTTTTCAGGCTGGCGTAATATGATAACGCCGTAAAGAAAGAATATTACGCCGCATTGGACAGGAGCCGGGATGGCCGAACGACATGAATCCGGGATCGGGGACCAGGCGGGCCGCAACCTGCCGCCGCTCAGTTTGCATGTGCCGGAGCCCCATTTTCGTCCAGGCGACCAGGCGGATTTTTCCAGCTTTGACATTCCGGCCGCAGACGCCGCGCCGCGCCCGGACGAAACGACGCCAGCCGGAGAGATGCGGGATATGGCCTATGGCTTGGTCCGCGTGCTTGACGGGGAGGGCAAGGCTGTGGGCAACTGGAACCCCGGCCTGCCGTCAGAGACGCTGCTCCGCATGCTCCGCGCGATGGCGCTGACCCGTGCGTTCGACGAGCGGATGTTCAGGGCGCAGCGGCAGGGCAAGACCAGCTTCTACATGAAGTGCACCGGCGAGGAGGCGGTGGCCGTCGCGGCCGCCATGGCGCTCGACCGGGATGATATGTGCTTCCCCAGCTACCGCCAGCAGGGTCTGCTGATCGCGCGGGATTGGTCCATTGTCGACATGATGAACCAGATATATTCCAACAAGGCGGACCGGATGCGGGGGCGGCAGCTGCCGATCATGTATTCGGTGCGGGAGGCGGGATTTTTCTCGATCTCCGGCAACCTGACCACCCAATATCCCCAAGCGGTCGGCTGGGCGATGGCGAGCGCGGCGCGGGGCGACACAAGGATCGCGGCGACCTGGTGCGGCGAAGGATCGACGGCGGAGGGGGATTTCCATTCCGCCTGCACCTTCGCCAGCGTCTATCGCGCGCCCGTGATCATGAATGTGGTCAATAATCAGTGGGCGATCAGCAGCTTTTCCGGCTTTGCCGGCGCAGAGGCGACGACCTTTGCGGCGCGGGCAGTGGGGTATGGGATCGCGGGTCTGCGGATTGACGGCAATGATGCACTGGCCGTCTATGCCGCCACGCGCTGGGCCGCCGACAGGGCGCGCAGCAATGCCGGGCCGACGCTGATCGAGCATTTCACCTATCGCGTGGAAGGACACTCCACTTCCGACGATCCGGGCCAGTATCGCTCCGCCGACGAGGGTAGCCACTGGCCGCTGGGCGATCCGATCGCACGGCTTAAACAGCATTGCATCGGCCTGGGCATCTGGGACGAAGAGCGCCATGCGGCGATGGACGCGGAACTGGCGACAATGGTGAAGGACGCGGCGCGTGAGGCCGAGAAGAACGGCATATTGGGCCATGGCATGCACCAGCCGTTCGAGACGATGTTCGAGGATGTGTTCGAAGAGATGCCCTGGCACCTGAAGGAACAGCTTCAGCAGGCGATCGACGAGAAGAAGGCGGCCGGGATATGAGCGAGGTCGCGAAAGATGTGGCTGACGAGGCGGGTTCGGTCCCCAAGCAGATGAACATGATCCAGGCGATCAACAGCGCGCTGGACGTGATGATGGCGCGCGACCCCGACGTTATCGTCATGGGAGAGGATGTCGGCTTTTTCGGCGGCGTGTTCCGCGCGACGGCTGGCTTGCAGGCGAAATATGGCAAGAACCGGGTGTTCGACACGCCGATCACCGAGTGCGGGATCATTGGGGTGGCGGTCGGCATGGGCGCCTATGGCCTGCGGCCGGTGCCGGAGATCCAGTTCGCCGACTATATCTATCCCGCGCTCGACCAGCTTGTCAGCGAAGCGGCGCGGCTGCGATACCGCTCGGCCGGCGAATTCATTGCGCCGATGACGGTGCGATCGCCCTTCGGCGGGGGTATCTTCGGCGGGCAGACGCACAGCCAGAGTCCGGAAGGCATCTTCACCCATGTATCGGGCATGAAGACGGTCATCCCCTCGACGCCCTATGACGCCAAGGGGCTGTTGATCGCGGCGATCGAGGATAATGATCCGACGCTCTTCTTCGAGCCCAAGCGCATCTATAACGGACCGTTTGACGGCCATTACGACCGGCCGGCGAAAAGCTGGGCGGGCCATGTCGACGCGCAGGTGCCGGAGGGCTATTACAAGATCCCGCTCGGCAAGGCGCGGACCGTGCGGGAAGGCGGGGCGCTGACCATCTTGTGCTACGGCACGATGGTGCATGTCGTCGTCAACACGATCGCCGACGCCGGGGTCGATGCGGAGATCATTGACCTGCGCACGCTGGTGCCGCTGGACATCGCGGCGATCGAGGCGTCGGTCAAAAAGACGGGGCGCTGCCTGATCGTGCATGAAGCGACCAGGACCGGCGGGTTCGGCGCGGAGCTTTCGGCGCAGGTGCAGGAGCGCTGCTTCCACCATCTGGAGGCGCCGATCGAGCGCGTCACCGGCTTTGACACACCTTATCCGCACAGCCTGGAATGGGCGTATTTCCCGGGGCCGATCCGCATTCGCGAGGCCATGACCAAGATATTGAAGGATTGACGACGATGGCGCGTTTCACCTTTCGTCTTCCCGACATTGGCGAGGGCATATCGGAAGCGGAGATTGTCGGCTGGCATGTGAAGCTGGGCGATGTGGTTTCCGAGGACCAGCCGCTGGCGGACATGATGACCGACAAGGCGACCGTCGAGATGGAATCGCCAGTGGCTGGGACCGTTGTGGAACTGGCTGGCGAGCCGGGCGACCAGATCGCGATCGGCGGGATGCTGGTGGTGATCGAGACGTCGGGGGAGGGCGAGGCGGATGCGCCGGCCGAGGCTGTCGCCGAATCTCCTGCTGTCGAGGAAGAGGTTCTGGAAGCGGAGAATCCGGGGGTTGAAGTGGTTGACCAGACCGCAGCCCAAGCTCCCGTTCGCCCTGAGCCTGTCGAAGGGCTGTCCTTTTCTTCCAGCGCCGCAGCAGAAGGGAAAGGGCAGGGCTTCGACAAGCTCAGCCCGAACGGAGGAGAAATCCCCTCCAAGGTCCTGGCCTCTCCCGCAGTCCGGGCGCGGGCGAAGGACCTTGGGGTCGACCTGTCGCAGGTGCGGACCGCCGACGGGCGCATTCGTCATGCCGACCTGGACGCCTACCTGCTCTATGGCGCGGGGGAGGGCTATCGGCCCGCCGGACGTCCGGCCACGCGCGCGGACGAGACGGTCAAGGTCATCGGCATGCGGCGGCGCATCGCCGAGAATATGGCGGCGTCGAAGCGGCACATCCCGCACTTCACTTATGTCGAGGAAATCGACGTCACCGACCTTGAGGCGATGCGCGCGGACTTGAACGCAAACCGGGGCGACCGGCCCAAGCTGACGATGCTGCCGCTGCTGATCGTGGCGCTGTGCAAGGCGCTGCCGGACTTCCCCATGATCAATGCGCGCTATGATGACGAGGCGGGCGTGGTGACGCGGCATGGCGCGGTGCATCTGGGGATGGCGACGCAGACCGACGCTGGCCTGATGGTGCCGGTGATCCGCGACGCGCAGAACCGCAATGTGTGGCAGCTGGCGAGCGAGATCGTTCGGCTGGCCGAGGCGGCGCGGAGTGGCAAGGCGAAGTCGGAAGAGCTGTCGGGATCGACGCTGACGCTGACGTCGCTGGGGCCGCTGGGCGGGATTGCGACGACGCCGGTGATCAACCGGCCGGAGGTGGCGATCATCGGGCCGAACCGGGTGATCGAGCGACCGGTGATCAAGGATGGCGAGATCGTCGCGGCGAAGCTGATGAACCTGTCTATCAGCTGCGATCACCGGGTCGTGGACGGATGGGACGCCGCCAGTTTCGTGCAGGCGATCCGGAAGCTGCTGGAGACGCCCGTGCTGCTGTTCGCCGATTGAATGTTTGCGGCGAAGTGTGCGGATGACCGGGGGTGACGGATATATTCAACTGATTGGTTGAGTATTGTCCAAGCTCGTCTATATTCAACCTTATGGTTGAACGACTCGATGCGACATTTCAGGCTCTGGCCGATCCCACGCGGCGCGGGATGCTGGCGGCGCTGGCGCTTGGCGAGCGCAGCGTAGGCGAGCTGGCGCAGCCCTACGCCATGTCCTTTGCAGGCGCGTCCAAACATGTGCAGATGCTGGAGCGCGCCGGCCTCGTGTCCCGGCGCAAGGTCGGGCGCACACAGATGTGCCGCCTGCAGCCCGAGCCGCTGGCCGAAGCGGAACAGTGGATCGCTCAATGGGCGAAGTTTTGGACGGTCAGCCTCGACCGGCTGGAGGCGCTGCTGGCCGAGGAACAGGAGAAAGCCCGGTGAGCGCCGCGCCCGTGATACTCACCATAACCCGCAGTTTCGACGCTGCGCCGGAGCGCGTGTTCGACGCCTGGATCGATCCCGACAAGGCGGGACGGTTCCTGTTCGCAACGCCGGACGGCGAGATGCGGAAGGTCGCGATCGACGCGCGGGTTGGCGGCGAATTTGTCGTCGTGGAGCGCCGAAACGGCGTCGATGCGCATCATTATGGCCGCTACGAGGTCATCGAACGGCCTGAAACGCTGGTCTTCCTGTTCCGCGCCGACCCGTCTGACGAGGGGCAATGGACGCGGGTGTCGATCGCGATCGCGCCGTCCGGCAATGGCGGCTGCACGCTGACCCTGACGCACGAGATGGACCCGCAATGGGCGGCCTATGAAGAGCAGACCCGCAAGGGCTGGACGATGATCCTGGGATCGCTGGCCGCGGTAATGGAGGATGACCATGGTTGAGATCGAACGCATCGGCACGGACACGATCCGGTTCGAGCGGATGCTGGACGCGCCGGTCGATACGGTGTGGCGCTACCTGACCGAAGGGGAGCTGCGCAAGCTGTGGTTCGCGGGCGGGGCCATGGAGCCCTGTGTCGGCGGGGCGGTCGAGCTGCTGTTCGACCATGACAATCTGTCGGCCGATGACGTGCCCTATCCGGAGAAATATGCGGGCGGCAAGGGCGCTGTCGGGCGCGAGCGGGTGGAGGCGTTCGATGCGCCCCGGCTGCTGGCGTTCAGCTGGGATGGGGGGAAGGAGGGTGTGGCGGAATTCCGGTTGTTTCCGGAAGGGCAGCGCACGCGGCTGGTTCTGACGCATAGCGGAATCAGCGGGCCGGGGCCGATGGCGAATTTCGGCGGGGGATGGCATTCGCATCTGGCGGTGCTGCAGGGCGTGCTTTCGGGAGAGAAGGTGCGGGATTTCTGGGCGTTGCATGCGGAGTCCGAGGCGGCGGTTGCGGGGGTGCTGGGATAGGGTGGATGAGTTTGCGTGGACTATAGGCATTTCGTCTCCCCGGGCTTGACCCGGGGTCCCGCTTTTCTGAATTAAGAGCCATGGCGGGTGGGGAGCAGGGCGGATGGGTCTATATCATGGCCGATCGGTATCGCGGGACCGTCTATGTCGGCGTCACATCTGATCTTGCTTCGCGAGTCCACCAGCATCGCTCTGGCACTGGGTCAGATTTCTGCGCGAAATATGGGCTGAGCAGGCTGGTTTGGGCGGAGCGTGGTAATGATATCATGGACTGCATTGCGCATGAAAAGCGCCTCAAGCGCTGGCGGCGTCAATGGAAGTTTGAGCTGATTGAACGGGGCAATCCTGAATGGCGGGATCTGTTTGAACTGTTGATGTGAGATGGTAGCGGGACCCCGGGTCAAGCCCGGGGTGACGGAATTGGGAGGTGAGCCCTATCCCCCCAGCAATCTCGCCAGCGCTTCGTCCCACCCGGCAAGCCGCCTCGCCCTGACATCTCCGTCCAGCTTTGGCGTGAAGCTGCTCGATGGTCCCGCCATCGCCGTGCAGGCGTCCTCCAGTGTCGGGAACAGGCCCGCGCCCACGGCGGCGAGCATGGCCGCGCCCTTGGCGGTGGTTTCGACGAAGGCGGGGCGGGTGACGGGCATGTCCAATATATCGGCGATATCCTGCGCCATCCAGTCGTTGGCCGCCATGCCGCCGTCGATCCGCAATTCCGTCCACGCCGCGCCGTCGGCGGCGAAGGCGGCCTGGAGGTCGCGGGTCTGGTAGGCCATTGCCTCCAGCGCGGCGCGGGCGATGTGCGCGCGGCCTGCGCCGAAGCTGAGGCCACTGATCATGCCCCGCACGTCCGGGCGCCAGTGCGGCGCGCCCAGGCCGGTCATGGCCGGCACCATATAGACGCCGGCGGTGTCGGGGACGCTTTGGGCAAGCTGCGCCGTTTCCGCCGCCGCGCCGAGCAGGCCAAGGGTATCGCGCAGCCACTGGATCAGGCTGCCGGCGACGAAGATCGATCCTTCCAGCGCATAATGTCGCCGCCCGTTCGCCTGCCAGCCGATGGTGGTGAGCAGGCGGTTGGCGCTTTCCACGGCGGTCGTCCCGGTGGGGGAGAGGATGAAGGCTCCGGTGCCGTAGGTCGCCTTCGACCGGCCGGGCGCAAGGCAGTTCTGGCCGATGGCGGCGGCCTGCTGATCCCCCGCGAGGCCGCATATGGGCAGGGCGAGGCCGAAATGGGCGGGGTCGACCGTGCCGAACTGGCCGATCGTGTCGACGATCTCCGGCAACAGGCGGCGGTCGACGCCGAACAGGGCAAGCAGATCATCGTCCCATTGGCCGCGATGGATGTCCATCAGCGCCGTGCGGGAGGCGTTGGTCGCGTCGCTGACATGCAGGCCGCCGGTTAGGCGGTGGATGAGATAGCTTTCGACCGTGCCGACAGCGAGCCGGTCCCCGGCTTCCTTGAGCGCGGGCCAGTGGTCGAGCGCCCAGCGAATCTTGCTGGCGGAGAAATAGGGGTCGAGCAGCAGGCCGGTCCGCTGGCGAACGCGCGGTTCATGACCGGCGTCGCGCAGGGCGTTGCAAGCGTCGGCGGTGCGGCGGTCCTGCCAGACGATGGCGGGGGCGAGCGGCTTGCCGGTCTGGCGATCCCAGAAGACGACGGTCTCACGCTGATTGGTGATGCCGAGCGCGCGGATGTGTTGCGGGTTGGGCGTGCCAGCGACGACTTCGCGGACGCAGGCGAGCGTCCTGTCCCATATCTCCTGCGCATCCTGTTCGACATGGCCGGAGGCGGGCCAGGATTGGGTGATGTCGGCCTGCGAGACGCCAAGGCATTGCCCGGCCGGGTCGAACAGCATCGCCCGGGTGGACGTGGTGCCTTCGTCGATGACCAGCAGCAGCCCGTCATGCATGGATATCTTGCCCTTTCGATCCTCAACCTTTGGGGAGGATAGGGTGGTATTGGGCGAAGGCAAAGCCCCTGACGAAATGCGCCATGATCAGTTGATGTTGGGTTCACACCTCCGTTTGTGTCGAGCGCAGTCGAGACACGTTGGCGCTGCGCTTGGTCCCTCGACTTCGCTCGGGACGAACGGAGGTGGGTGCTGAATTCGCTCAGCCCGAACGGATTGAAGTTTACCGCACGACCCCGCGATAGGCGATCTGGCCGCCGGCGCCGGGGGAAACAGGGTTGTTCACGGTCCAGCGGACATGGGTGATGTCGTCGGCGATCGCGCGGCGGGTGCCGCCCAGCGGGGTACGGACGTTAAGGGCGTCAAGCCTGCCCCAGTTGCGGCCGCCATCGACGGAGACCTGCATATCCTGTCGCGCCGTATCCAGGCGGACCGACTGCGGCACGGGATTGACGACGGAGAAGCGGCTGACGGGCGTCGGGCCCGCATTGCGATAGCGCAGGACGAAGACCAGCTTGTCGCCCTGGCCCAATTGTCCGGGCGTTGCCAGCACGCGGCGCTCGCTGCCGTTCAGGTCATTGCTGACCTTCTCGACGAAGACGGAGGAAGAAAGGGCGACGGGTTGCGGGGCCTGTGCGAGCGCTGGACCCGCCGGCAACATGAGGGCGGGAATGGCCGTGGACAGGATGGCCGTAAATTGGGCGGCAAGGGTCGAGCGCATCGTGGTTCCGTTTCGCTTCCGTTCGTTACGGCAGCCTGTCTATCGATCGCTTCGCCAAGATTTGGTTAACGGCTTGTTTGCCATGTCTGACATAAGGGGCGTGAAATATGGGCCCACCCTTGCCAGCCGCCCCGCGCGGGCGCACAAGGCGAGCAAAAGGGCGGGTGCAAAAGGTGAACATCTGACCGCAGGGGAACAGGGGCGACGTGAAGCAGGACAATAGCGGATGGGAGGACCGGCAGGAGGTCGACCAAAGGCGCGACCGGCTGCTGGCCGCGGTGGCCTTGTTCGGTGGTGTCGGGCTGGCGCTGGCGATCCCCTTCGCGCTGAAGGCGGGGGCGGAATTCTTCCTGCCGCTGACGGCGGCGCTGGTGGTCGCGATCGCGCTGGTCCCCTTCCTCGAATGGATGGAGGCGCGCGGGTTGCCCTCGCCGCTGGCGGCGCTGATCGCACTCATCACTTTCCTGCTGGTGGCGAATACCGCGCTGGTGCTGATCGTCGTGCCGGCGACGGACTGGTTCCGCATCCTGCCGGAGCGGATCCCGCAGATCCAGGCGAACCTGGCGCCGGTGATCGACATCTATTCCCAGTTGCAGAAATTCGTCGACGAAACGGTGCAGATGCTCGCCTCCGGCCCGGTCGCGGCCGCGCAGACGGCGGCGGTGGATGCGCCGCGATCGCTGCTGCAATTCGCGGCGACGTCCGCGCCGTCCGTGATCATCCAGATGTTCTTCGCCATGCTGGTCATCTATTTTTTCCTGTCCGGCTGGACGTCGCTGCGCAAGCGGACGATCCGGGGGCGGGCGAGTTTCGACGATTCACTGGCCATCGCCCGGGTGATCCAGAATGTCGTCGACGCGACGTCGGCCTATGTGATGACCATCGCGACGATCAACATCAGCCTGGGGATGGCGGTGGCGGTGACGCTCTATCTGATCGGCATGCCGTCCCCGGCGATGTGGGGGGGCATTGTCGCGCTGTTGAACTTCGTGCCTTACTTCGGGCCGATCCTGGCCGCGACATTGCTGGCGCTGGCGGGCCTGATGGTATTCAACGATGTGTGGGTGGCGCTGCTGCCGGCCGCGGTGCAGATCGGTTTCCACCTGGTCGAGGCGAATGCGATCACGCCGCTGGTGCTGGGCCGACGCCTGACGATGAACCCGCTGCTGATTCTCGTCTCCTTGAGCTTCTGGGGATGGGTGTGGGGGACGACCGGCGCCTTGCTGGCGGTGCCGTTGCTGATCATCATCCAGACGGTGCTGCAGGCGGCGGGAAAACCGGATATTGCGGGTTTCCTGTTTGAGCAGGGCACGCTGACGGCGCCGCCCCGGGGCGATCATCCGGATAAAGCGACACAGCCCGAACAGGACGGTTGACAGTGCTTGCCGCCTCTTATACCTGCGCGCTTCCACACCGTACGCGGGTGTAGCTCAGTTGGTTAGAGCGCCGGCCTGTCACGCCGGAGGTCGCGGGTTCAAGTCCCGTCACTCGCGCCATTTTCTCCGGAAATCGCCTGAAAAGGCTGCACGGAAGTTTGGGAAATTCCGGAAAATTCAGATATCTGCCGGATGGCGGCTTTCCGATTATGTGCGAAGCTGGCGCCGCGCGCCGGGAAAGCCGATCAGAGGATCGTGAAGACGTAGCCAATGCCGCCGATCGCGCCCAGGCCAGCCAGGATGAAGATGATCGCTTCGCCGGCGCCGCCGGTGCTGGCCCGTGCGGGCGTGGGGAGCGGCTTGTTTCCCTTAATTGGTGTCCGGCGCGTTACGAACATCTGAACCCCTCGACTGGATCGCTTTGCTTATCGTTAATATTTACCATTAATTGCGATCAATGCAAAGGAATCTGTCCCTTTGATCCAAATGGGTTAGGTGTTGGGGCTCTTGCGGACTCAGCGCAGCCAGCGGCCGGTTTCCATCCAGGCGAGCAAAGGCTTTAGCGGCACTATCCAGACAATGCCGGCGAAGACATAGACGACCGCCTGCACAAGCGCAGGAAGCTGGCCGATCCAGGCCGACAGGCTGGCGACGATCACCGCCCAAATGGTGATCAGCAGCAGGATCAGGAACATGCCCGCGGGCTTGCGCCAGCTTGGTTGGGGGCCAGAGGGTTGGGGGCCAGGGGATTGGGACCCGCCGGTCATGCCGTCACTTCCTCAATAAATTCGACCTCGGTCAGGATCGCCTGCAGCGGCATGTCCCAGACTTCGGCGGGTATATCCTCATATTCCTGCACCGACCAGGCAATGCCGATCCGCAGCGCGTCCGGGTATCGGGCGAAGGCGCGGTCATAATAGCCGCCGCCCCAGCCAAGGCGGTTCATCCGCCGGTCGAAGCCAAGCAAGGGGGCGATGATCACGTCCGGCGCGACCGGGCCGCCGTCCGGATCGGGATGGCTGGTGCCGAAGGGGCCGGGAAACAGCTGATCCTCGCGCCGCCAGCGCAGGAATTCCATGCCGCCGAGGCGATCGATCACGCGGGGCAGGCACAGGGCCTTGCCCATCGCCTCCAGCGGCGCGGCAAGGCGCATGACCGGCGCCTCGTCATCCATCGGCACATAGAGCGCCACGGTATGCGCGTCGCCGATCAGGCGGGTGAGCGGCGAGGGCAGCGCCTTGAACGCCAGCCGGTGAGCCAGCGGATCGAGCGAGGCGACAAAATTCTGACGCCTTTGCCGCGCGATGTCCCGCAGGGGCTGCTTGTCAGTCACTGCCAGCTCTTGTTCAAGGGGTGGGCTCTCGCGATCGGTATGGAGCCGGGATAGGGTGACGGGACCACCTCGGCCGTTTGCTGGAAGATCCTCTGACGCCTCAACGTCAGGTGGGGACCATGTAAGTCGGACCAAGGTCCGGTCAGGGACAGCCCCCGTGGATTTGATATCGCCTCAGGGATGTTCGCAAAAGCTCGTACCAGGCAGTGCCCGCCGTCCCCAACCTAGGACGCCGCGGCCTCCGGCACAAGTCTTTGCGCCAGATCTTCGAGCCGTTGGGCAAGAGATTCGATCGCCTTGGCGGCAGGCTCGTCATTATTGGCGGCAACGGGCTTGCCCGATGTGCTGCGGCGCAGCTCCTCCAACTCGTCGGCCAGGAAGATCGCGGCGAACAGGAGCTGCCGGACCTCCGTGAGGTTCGGCGCGCCTTTTGCGGCCTGCGCCACCTTGACGTCCACCAGTGCGGCCAGGCGTTCGAGGTGATCTTCCTCGCCATCGCGGCAATACATGGCGTAGCGCCGCCCGCCCACGCCGATCTCTACGTCAGCCACGCGTCTTGATCTCCGCTATCAGCGAATCGAGCGACTTGAGCGCCTGTACGGCCCGGGCGCGGCTGTCGTCGTTCATGGCCTGGGGAAGGGAGGCGGGAGTCTGGATTTCCGGAGCCCTGGGGGCCGCCGCATAGTCCTCCAGCGCGTCCAGCTCCTTTGCCATCCTCGCGATGGCCTGCATCATCCGCTCACTCGCCATTAACCATGCATAGCAGCAAGTTGCGGCGATGCGAAAGGCTCTAAATCACCCCCAAATGGCCAGGGTCAGCGGAACTGGTAGGAGAGCTTAACGCCGACATGTTCCTCAAAGCTCTTGCCGGCGCGGTTGCGGTTGAAGATTTCCTCCCGCGCGATTGGATTGAGCTGCATTTCGTGCGGATTGATCTCCGATCGGCAATTGTCGATGTGCCGGTCGCACAGGGCAAGCGCGCCGTGGCGGGTCGGCTCCGCGGCATTCTTGCTCTGCTTGATATAGCCCATCTTCGCGCTGAGATGGGAAGCCGTCCGGCCCATGGCGATGTCGCCGGCATAGACCTCTACAGTGCGATGAAGGCCCGAATCCTCGAACCCCTCGGGCAGCGGCGCCGCGCGCTGCGTTTCGCAGGAGTCGGCGCACGACGATGCCTGTAGTGGCCTGGCTTTCGCGGCCATCCTGAAGCCGGCGGGAATGCGGGCGGTGATCTTCGTGACGGACAGGGTCTGCGGATAGGCCGGTTTCCCCAAAAGGGGCGTTGCGCTGAGATCGCCGTTCGTCACGCGGACAGGCGGAACGGTATGGGCGAAGGATGCGGGCGCGGGTTGCGCAGACAGAGGCGCGCCCCAGAGCGTGAAGGGCAGGGCGGCCAGCGTCGTCGTGCGTATCCGGTTCAAGGCGAACACCTCCTGAGCCGGAGGAGTATGTGCATCGAAATTCCCGCCCCCCGGCGTGTTGGGCGCTAGGGGGAGGGTGGGTCATGGCCATGACATTCGCAAGTCAGTTCCGTGAAAGCTGGCAAATATGGGACGGGCTGTGGCTTTCTCTATGGCGTGAACGGCGCACGCATCATGATCTGCGCTATTTGCCCAAAAGGCAGCGGGATCCCCGCCTTCGCGGGGATGACGGAGGTGAAAACGGAAATGGCGCCTATGCTGTCGACGCCCCGCTATGGTTGACGCCTCTGCCTTCTGGCGACAAAGGAGTGCCGATTCATCGAATCGCCTGCCCGGCCATTCTGCCGGCGCGTATTTCAGGGAAGCCCGCCGGCGCATGACCGTATCCGAACAGACACTCGCCAACGCGATCCGCGCGCTGTCGATGGACGCCGTGCAGGCCGCCAACAGCGGTCACCCCGGCATGCCGATGGGCATGGCCGATGTCGCCACCGTGCTGTTCCGCGAGTATCTGAAGTTCGATCCTGCGCAGCCCAAATGGGCCGATCGCGACCGATTCATCCTGTCCGCAGGCCATGGGTCGATGCTGATTTACAGCCTGTTGCACCTGACCGGCTATGCGCGGCCGACGATGGAGGACATCCGCAATTTCCGCCAGCTGGGATCGCCCTGCGCCGGGCATCCGGAGAATTTCGAGCTGGAGGGCGTCGAAACCACGACCGGACCGCTAGGCCAGGGGCTGGCGATGGCCGTCGGCATGGCGGTCGCCGAGCGGCACCTGAACGCGACATTCGGCGACGGCATTGTCGATCACCGTACCTGGGTCGTGGCTGGCGACGGCTGCCTGATGGAAGGCATCAACCATGAGGCGATCGGCCTGGCCGGGCATCTGAGCCTGGGCCGCCTGATCGTCCTGTGGGACGACAACAAGATCACCATTGACGGCGCGGTCAGCCTGTCGAGCAGCGAGGACATCCCTGCGCGCTATGCCGCCACGGGCTGGCATGTCGTGTCCTGCGATGGCCATGACCCCGCCGACATCCGCCGTGCGATCGCCGCGGCCATTGCCGATCCGCGCCCGTCGCTGGTCCAGTGCGCGACCAAGATCGGCTATGGCGCGCCGAACAAGGCGGGCACCTCGGGCGTCCATGGATCGGCGCTAGGCGATGCCGAAGTCGCCGCCGCGCGCGCATTCCTTGGCTGGGACGCTGCGCCGTTCGTCATTCCCGACGATGTTGCCGCCGAATGGAAGAAGGCCGGCGAGCGGGGCGCGACAGCTCGCACGGCATGGGAAACCCTGCTTGCAAGCCACGCGCAGAAAGACGAATTCCTGCGCCGCATGGCGGGCGAGCTGCCGGCCGATGACGGCACGGCGGGGCATATTGCGGCGCTGATCGCCAGCCCGCAGAAGATCGCCACCCGCAAGGCGAGCGAGATTGCGCTGGAGGCGATCAACGCCGCCGTGCCGGAAACGCTGGGCGGATCGGCGGACCTGACCGGATCGAACAACACCAAGACCAAGACCACCGGGCCACTTTCCAAGGACGATTATTCCGGGCGCTATCTCTATTATGGCATCCGCGAATTCGGCATGGCCGCCGCGATGAACGGCATGGCGCTGCATGGCGGCGTCATCCCCTATGGCGGCACGTTCCTGGTCTTCTCCGACTATTGCCGTGCTGCGATCCGCCTATCCGCGTTGCAGAAGGCGCGGGTCGCCTATGTGATGACGCATGACAGCATCGGCCTGGGCGAGGACGGCCCGACCCATCAGCCGGTCGAGCATGTCATGAGCCTGCGCATGGTGCCCAATGTCGACGTCTATCGCCCCGCCGACGCCGTCGAGACGGCCGAATGCTGGGCGCTGGCGCTGGCCGACGCCGATGGCCCCGCCGTGCTGGCGCTGACCCGGCAGAACCTGCCGCAATTGCGCACGGAAGCATCCGCCGACAATCTGTGCGCGAAGGGCGCGTATCGCCTGCGCGCCGCGAAGGCCGCGCGCAAGGTCGTGCTGCTCGCCTCCGGATCGGAAGTCGAGATCGCCGTCCAGACCGCCGATCTGCTGGAAGAACAAGGCATTGGCGCGGATATTGTATCCATGCCGAGCTGGTCCCATTTTGATGCACAGGATGATGGTTATCGCTCTGGCCTCCTGCCGGACGATGCGCTTAAGGCGTCCATCGAGGCGGGGGTCACCTTTGGCTGGGAGCGTTATACCGGCCGGGACGGCCTGCGCTTTGGCATCGACAGCTTCGGGGCGTCCGCCCCGGCAGAGGTGCTCTACGACCATTTCGGCCTGACAGCAGGCAAGATCGCGCCGCAAATCATCGCGGCCCTTAAAGGCTAATCAAGGAGGCTAGTGCAGTGGCAGTCAAGGTAGCAATCAACGGTTTCGGACGCATCGGCCGCCTGGTGGCGCGCGCCATCCTGACCCGCACCGATCATGACCTGGAGCTGGTCGCGATCAACGACCTGGGCGACACCAAGTCTAACGCCCTGCTGTTCAAGCGCGACAGCGTCCACGGCAACTGGGCGGGCGACGTGTCGGTCGACGGCGATTTCCTGGTCGTCGACGGCAAGAAGATCAAGGTGACCGCAGAGCGCGATCCCGCGAACCTGCCGCACAAGGACCTGGGCGTCGAGATCGCCCTGGAATGCACCGGCATCTTCACCGACAAGGCGAAGGCGTCCGCGCACCTGACCGCCGGCGCCAAGCGCGTCGTCATCTCCGCGCCCGGCACCAATGTCGACAAGACCATCGTGTTCGGCGTCAACCATGACAAGCTGACCGCAGACGACGTCGTCATCTCGAACGCCAGCTGCACCACCAACTGCCTGGCGCCGCTCGCCAAGGTGTTGAACGATGCGCTCGGCATCGAGAGCGGCTTCATGACGACGATCCACAGCTATACCAACGACCAGAACACGCTGGACCAGCTGCACAAGGATATGCGCCGCGCCCGTGCCGCCGCCGTCTCGATGATCCCGACCTCCACCGGCGCCGCCCGCGCCGTGGGCGAGGTTCTGCCGGAACTGAAGGGCAAGCTGGACGGTTCGTCCGTCCGCGTGCCGACGCCGAACGTCTCGGTCGTGGACCTGAAGTTCATCGCCAAGAAGGACACCACCGTTGCCGAGGTCAACGACCTGCTGAAGGCTGCGTCGGAAGCCGGCCCGCTGAAGGGCATTCTGGGCTACTCGGACGAGCCGCTGGTGTCGATCGACTATAATGGCGATCCGCGCAGTTCCACCGTCGACAGCCTGGAGACGGCGGTCGTGGACGGCAAGCTGGTCCGCGTGCTCAGCTGGTACGACAATGAATGGGGCTTCTCCAACCGGATGATCGACACGACCGGGGTTGTGGCGAAGTTCCTGTAAATTGCTGAAAGGGGCGGGCCTAGGTCCGCCCCTTTCTCGTTATCATACCCTCATCCGTTCGGTTCGAGCTTGTCGAGAACGGGCACACAGTTCTCGACTGACGCTTCTCGACTTTGCTCGAAGCTGCTCGAACCGAACGGACAATATTTACGCTCGGGAGTAACCGCGTGACCAAGCCGTTCAAGACACTCGACGACATGGGCGACATCGCCGGCAAGGCCGTGCTGGTCCGTGAGGATCTGAACGTGCCGATGAAGGATGGCGCGGTTTCCGACGACAACCGGCTGCGCGCGGCGATGCCGACGATCCTGGAGCTGGCCGATCGCGGCGCGAAGGTGCTGATCCTCGCCCATTTCGGCCGCCCCAAGGGGCAGAAGAGCCCGGACATGTCGCTCTCGCTGGTGACGCGCGCGCTGACCCATGTGCTGGGCCGCGATGTGCAGTTCATTCCCGACTGCCAGGGGCAGGCGGCCGCCGACGGCATTGCCGTGATGCGCGGCGGCGACATCGCCATCCTGGAGAATACCCGTTTCCATGCGGGCGAGGAAAAGAATGACCCTGCGCTGGTCGACGCGATGGCCGCGCTCGCCGATTTCTATGTGAACGACGCTTTTTCCGCCGCGCACCGCGCGCACGCCTCCACCGAAGGACTGGCGCACAAGCTGCCCGCCTTTGCCGGGCGGTCGATGGAAAAGGAGCTGGATGCGCTGCAGGCCGCGCTTGGCACGCCGGTGAAGCCGGTTGCCGCCGTGGTCGGCGGGGCGAAGGTGTCGAGCAAGCTCGACGTCCTCAACAATCTCGTCACCCAGGTCGATCATCTGATCATCGGCGGCGGCATGGCCAACACCTTCCTGGCCGCGCGCGGCGTGGATGTCGGCAAGTCGCTGTGCGAGCATGACCTGGCGGAAACGGCCGAGAAGATCATGGATACGGCCGAGAAATCCGGCTGCATCATCCACCTGCCCTATGACGTCGTCGTGTCGAAGGAATTCGCCGCCAATCCGCCGTCTGTGCGCACGTGCAACGTGCATGAGGTGGCGGCCGACGAGATGATCCTGGACGTTGGCCCGGCCGCCGTCGAGGCGCTGGGCGATGCGCTGAAGAATTGCCGCACGCTGGTGTGGAACGGGCCGCTCGGCGCGTTCGAGATGGCGCCGTTCGATACGGCGACGGTGGCGCTGGCCAAGACGGCCGCCGCGCTGACGCGGGACGGGTCGCTGACCTCGGTCGCCGGTGGCGGCGACACGGTGGCCGCGCTCAACCATGCGGGCGTGGCGGACGATTTCAGCTTCGTCTCGACCGCCGGCGGCGCGTTCCTGGAATGGATGGAGGGCAAGGACCTGCCCGGCGTCAAGGCGCTGATGCACTGAGCATGAGGGGAAGGGGCGGGTGATTATGCCCTCTTTTCAATCATAGCGGTGCGCCGTGCCGGTGGTGCGGCCAATGCGGGCATGATGTCCCGTTTTGATCTTTTGCAGCGCAGCACGGGCGTTGCCGCTTCCGCCCTATGCGGCTATCAGACCGTCAAACCAGCGGGAAAATGGGTGCCGGGCAATCCGGTTGCGGCAGCCCTCTCATCATTCATCGCCGCCAGTGGGGCGGCCAAGCAAGCAAGGGTATGTGCAGATGCTCGACCAGGAAATGACCAAGAAGATTGCCGATGGCGACGGTTTTATCGCCGCGCTCGACCAGAGCGGCGGATCGACGCCCAAGGCGCTGAAAGGCTATGGCGTCGAGGAAGACGCCTGGTCGAATGACGAGGAAATGTTCGGCCTGATCCACGGCATGCGCAGCCGCGTCATCACCTCGCCCTGCTTCACCGGCGAGAAGGTCATCGGCGCGATCCTGTTCGAGCGCACCATGGACGGTCAGGTCGACGGCAAGCCGACCCCGCAGGCGCTGATCGAGCGCGGCGTCGTGCCCTTCATCAAGATCGACAAGGGTCTTGAGGACGAAGCCAATGGCGTGCAGCTGATGAAGCCGATGCCGGAGCTGGACGCGCTGCTCGCCCGTTCCAAGGCGCTGGGCGTGTTCGGCACCAAGGAGCGTTCGGTCATTAACCTCGCCAACCGCGAGGGCATCGCCGCCGTGGTCAAGCAGCAGTTCGAAGTCGGCAAGCAGGTGCTCGCGGGCGGCCTGATGCCGATCATCGAGCCGGAAGTGAACATCAAGAGCCCTGAGCGCGCGGAAGCCGACCAGATCCTGCTGGAGGAAATCCTGAAGGAACTGGACGCGCTGACCGGCGACGCCAAGGTGATGCTGAAGCTGTCCCTGCCGACCAAGCCCGGCCTGTTCGATCCGCTGGTCGATCATCCCCGCGTGCTGCGCGTCGTCGCGCTGTCGGGCGGCTTCGCGCGTCCCGAGGCGTGTGTCGAGCTGGCCAAGAATCGCGGCATCATCGCCAGCTTCAGCCGCGCGCTGCTCAACGACTTGCGTCACCAGATGACGGACGAAGAGTTCGGCGCTTCGCTCGGCGGCGCGATCGACGAGATCCATGGCGCTTCGACGAAGAAGACTGTCGACGCCTAAGGGCTTTTGGCCTGACAATTTCGGAGCGGCCGGGCATTTGTCCGGCCGTTTTCTTTTCGTCATTCCCGCGCAGGCGGGAACCCATCTCCGGACTTGCGATCCGGTGATGGCCTGGGAGATGGGTCCCCGCCTTCGCGGGGATGACGGCTATGGGTGTATGGGCTTTCGAGTTTCTTTCGAACGGGGTAAGGGCGGGCGATGACCGACTTTACCGACGAGGAACTGGCCCTCGACCCCGGCTTTGCCGACCGTTTCGAGAAGCATGACCGGCGCGCGCCGTGCCAGCTCTACCTTATTTCTCCGCCCACGATCGACGAGGGCTTTGCCGATCAGCTGGCCGCGGCGCTGGACGCTGGGCCGGTCGCGGCTTTTCAGCTTCGGCTGAAGGGGATTGATGATCACGCGATCGCAGCGCTCGCGCCGCCGTTGCAGGCGATATGCGCCGAGCGCGAGGTGGCCTTCATTATTAACGACAGCATGGGGCTGGCCAAGCGCCTGAACGCCGACGGCGTCCATCTGGGGCAGGGCGACGGCGATCCGCGCGACGCCCGCAAGCTGCTTGGCCCCTCCGCGCAGATCGGCGTGACCTGCCATGACAGTCGGCACCTGGCCATGGAGGCGGCGGAAGCGGGCGCGGACTATGTCGCGTTCGGCGCTTTCTTCCCGACCACCACCAAGGAGACGCGCCATCATCCCGATCCGTCGATCTTGGGATGGTGGACGACGGTGTTCGAGCCGCCCTGCGTGGCGATCGGCGGCATCACGCCAGACAATGCGCGGCCGCTGGTCGAGGCAGGCGCGGACTTCCTGGCGGTGAGCGGGGCGGTGTGGAACGATCCGGCGGGACCGGCGGCGGCCGTGGCGCGCTTCATTCCCGTCATGGCCAACCGTAACGGCTGACCCCCTTGCCCAAAAGGGCGGCCCGCTGTAGAGGCCGCCACCGGCTCTTTCCAAATCCTGTATAGCGAGAAACGCGATGGCCAAGATCAGCGGCGTGGACATTCGTCCCGGCAACAATATCGAATATGAAGGCGGCCTGTGGCGCGCCGTGAAGATTCAGCACACCCAGCCCGGCAAGGGCGGCGCCTATATGCAGGTGGAGCTGAAGAACCTGATCGACGGCCGCAAGAACAACGTCCGTTTCCGCTCCGCAGAGAGCGTCGAGCGCATTCGGCTCGACACCAAGGATTTCCAGTATCTCTACGCCGAGGGCGACATGCTGGTGTTCATGGACAAGGAAAATTACGAGCAGATCAACCTGTCCGCCGAGCTGATCGGCGATGCCGCCGAGTTCCTGCAGGACGGCATGGAAGTGACGCTGGAAATGTATGAGGAGCGGCCGATTTCGGTGCAGCTTCCCGACACCATCGAAGCGACGGTCGTCGAGGCCGATGCCGTGGTGAAGGGGCAGACCGCGTCTGCCTCCTACAAGCCCGCAATCCTGGACAATGGCGTGCGCGTCATGGTGCCGCCCCATATCGTGGCGGGCACCCGGATCGTGGTCGACGTTTACGCGCGCGAATATGTGAAGCGGGCGGATTAAGATCATAAGCCCCTCCCTTTCAAGGGAGGGGAAAGGGGTGGGTCGCGATTGCATGGCAATCGCTGGCGAAGCCACCTCGACCTTAGCGCGGGCTCGCTTACGCTCGCCACCCACCCCAACCCCTCCCTTGAAAGGGAGGGGCTAAGGATAAAAACATGGTATCCCACTCAGGTCTTCTTACCGTCATGGAGCGCGCGGCGCGCAAGGCTGGCGCAAAGCTGCGCCGCGACTTTGGTGAGGTCGAACATTTGCAGGTGTCCCGCAAGGGACCGGCCGATTTCGTATCCAAGGCGGACCAGCAAGCCGAGCAGACGCTGGTGGAGGAACTGCGCAAGGCCCGGCCCGATTGGGGGTTCCTGCTGGAGGAGGGCGGGGAGATCGCCGGCGATCCCGCCAAGCCGCGCTGGATCATCGATCCGCTCGACGGCACCACCAATTTCCTGCACGGCATTCCGCATTTCGCGATTTCCATCGCCGTCGAGGAGCCGCTTTATGGCGGCAAAAGGGAAATCACCACCGGCCTGGTCTATCAGCCAGTCACCGACGAAAGCTATTGGGCGGAAAAGAACCGCGGCGCATGGCGGCATGACCAGCGGCTGCGCGTATCGGCGCGCCGCGATCTGGCCGATTCCCTGATCGCGACCGGAATCCCGTTCCTGGGCCATGGCGATATGGCGCAGTGGACCCGGATTTTCGGTGCGGTCGCGCCTTCGGTCGCCGGCATCCGCCGGTTTGGTTCCGCCGCACTCGATCTCGCGCATGTGGCGTCGGGCCGCTACGACGGATTCTGGGAAAGCGGTCTGCAGCCTTGGGACGTTGCGGCGGGTATCCTCCTGGTTCGCGAGGCGGGGGGCTTCGTCACCGATTTTCGCGGTGGCGACCAGCCGATCGATCGCAAGGAAATGCTGGCGGGCAACGACGCGATCCACAGCAAACTGCACAAACTGGTAGCTGGCGCGCTGCGCTGAGAGGATGTGCCGCTTAGCCGCAGGAATCGCGGCTTTTTGCGAATCATTCTCACAGCTTGGACCCCTTGCTTCGCAGGTGCAGCAGTCCTAAAGCCGCCCCAAGCACTTGCCTTAATTCGCCAAGGGGATTCCGTTGGTTGACCTCGCTCAATATCTGCCGATCCTGCTGTTCCTGGCAGTCGCTCTCGGCCTGTCCAGCGCCTTCGTGTTCCTGCCGATGGCCGTCGGCCGCCTGACCGGTGCGCACAAGCCCGACGCGGCCAAGCTCAGCGAATATGAGTGCGGCTTTCCAGCGTTTGAAGAGCCGCGCAGCCAGTTCGACGTGCGTTTCTACCTTGTCGCCATTCTCTTCATCATCTTCGACCTGGAGGCAGCGTTCCTGTTTCCCTGGGCCGTCAGCCTCGACACCATCGGTTGGGCCGGTTGGGCGACGATGATGATCTTCATCTTCGAGCTGGTGCTCGGCCTTGTCTATGCGTGGAAAAAGGGAGCGCTCGATTGGGAGTAGAACTCAACCCGGCCGCCCCGGCTCCGGGGACGCAGCCCAACATCGATTTCTTCAACGACCTTAACGCAGAGGTCGGCGACAAGGGATTCCTGGTCACCTCCACGGAGGAACTTTTCCAGTGGGCGCGCACCGGATCGCTCTGGTGGATGACCTTTGGTCTCGCTTGTTGTGCTGTCGAAATGATTCATGTAAACATGCCCCGGTACGACATGGAGCGCTTCGGGGCCGCACCGCGCGCCAGTCCACGCCAAAGCGACGTGATGATCGTGGCGGGGACATTGTGTAACAAGATGGCGCCTGCGCTCCGCAAGGTCTATGACCAGATGTCGGAGCCGAAATACGTCATCTCGATGGGTAGCTGCGCCAATGGCGGCGGCTATTATCATTACAGCTACAGCGTTGTGCGCGGGTGCGACCGGATCGTGCCGGTGGACATCTATGTGCCCGGTTGCCCCCCGACCGCCGAGGCGCTGCTCTATGGCGTGATGCAGCTTCAGCGGAAGATCCGCCGCATCGGGACGATTGAGCGGTGAGTGTGGCGATGACGATCAAGGTCCTCCCCCTAGGGGGGAGGTGGCAGACCGCAGGGCTGACGGAAGGGGATTGCCCTCTCGATAGCGTGTCACCCCTCCGTCTGGCTGCGCCAGCCACCTCCCCTTCCAGGGGAGGATTAGTATAATGGGTCATTCTGCTCCAAAAATTGCGACCATAGATGGAATCGCCGACGAGATTGCCGGCGTGCTGGGCGCGTCGCTGATCGAGACCGTGGATCATGCCGATGAGCTGAGCTTCACCGTTGCGCGCGACGATCTGGTCGGCGCGATGACCGCGCTGCGCGACCGGGCGCACTATCAGCAGCTTATGGAGATTGCCGGCGTCGACTATCCGGAACGTCCGGATCGGTTCGAGGTCTGCTATCACCTGCTCAGCGTGACGCGGAACCACCGCATCCGCGTGAAGGTGTCGACCGACGAGGACATGCCCGTTCCCTCCGTTACCGGCATCTGGCCGGTTGCCGGCTGGCTGGAGCGGGAAGTGTTCGACATGTATGGTGTCGTCTTCTCCGGCAATACGGACCTGCGCCGCATCCTGACCGACTATGGGTTCAAGGGGCATCCGCAGCGCAAGGATTTCCCGCTGACCGGCTATGTCGAGCTGCGCTATTCCGAGGAGGACAAGCGCGTCGTCTATGAGCCGGTGAAGCTGGCGCAGGATTTCCGCAGCTTCGACTTCATGAGCCCGTGGGAAGGCGCGCAATATGTGCTGCCCGGCGACGAGAAGGCGCCGACCGCGCCCGGTGCGCCGACGCCTGCTCCCGCGCCGCCTCCCCCGGCGGCCGCTGCTCCGGCAAGCGCACCGACGGTGGACAAGCCCAAGGTGACCGAGAAGCCCGCCGATACCGGCGCCGGCGAACCGGCCAACACCGAGGCGGCGAAGACGTCCGCGCGCGCGCCGCGCAAGCCGAAGGCGGAAACTGCAACGGGCGAGGGGGCTGCCGTCCCCGAAAAGCCCAAGCGGACCCGCAAGCCGAAGACGGAGGGCGGGGCGTGAGCGTTTGCCAACCGCCGTTCGCCCTGTTGAAGCGAGACACGTGGCTCGTTTCAATGTCGAAGGGTCCCGCTGAGCCGCAGGCGAAGCCCACTTCACTGCGTTCAGTGGAAGGCTTCGACTTCGCTCAGCCCGAACGGATTGTGGGTATGTCCCTGGAGGCCGATCATGGCTGATTATCTCGAGAAACTGGATCACCAGATCAACGCCGACGATCCGTCCTATGGCGATACCGAGATCCAGAACTACACGATCAATTTCGGTCCGCAGCATCCGGCGGCGCATGGCGTGTTGCGCCTGGTCATGGAGCTGGACGGCGAGATTGTGGAGCGGTGCGACCCGCATGTCGGCCTGCTGCATCGCGGCACCGAGAAGCTGATCGAATATAAGACCTACCTGCAGGCGCTGCCCTATTTCGACCGGCTGGATTATTGCTCGCCGCTCGGCATGGAGCATAGCTATGTGCTGGCGATCGAGAAGCTGCTGAACCTGGAAGTGCCGCTGCGCGCGCAATATCTGCGCGTGTTCTTCGCGGAGCTGACGCGCATCTGCAATCACATGCTGAACCTCGGGTCGCATGTGATGGACGTGGGCGCGATGACGCCGAACCTGTGGCTGTTCGAAATCCGAGAGGATTGCCTCAACTTCTTCGAGCGAGCCTCGGGCGCGCGCATGCATTCGGCCTATTTCCGGCCGGGCGGCGTGCATCAGGATGTACCGCTCAAGCTGCTGACCGACATTGCCGATTGGCTCGACACGCGCCTGCCGCGCCTGTTCGAGGATGCGATGAGCCTGGTCATCGACAACCGCATCTTCAAGCAGCGGAATGTCGACATTGCCGTGGTCAACAAGGAAGACGCGCTGAAATGGGGCTTCTCCGGCCCGATGATCCGCGGCTCCGGCATCCCCTGGGACATCCGCAAGGCGCAGCCTTACGACGTCTATGACCGGATGGACTTCGACGTGCCGGTCGGCACCAATTACGACTGCTACGACCGCTTCATGGTGCGCGTGGAAGAGGTCCGCCAGTCGGCGCGGATCATGAAGCAGTGCCTCAACGAGATGCCGGAAGGGCCGATCGCCAGTTTCGACCGCAAGGTGGTGCCGCCCAAGCGCGGCGAGATGAAGCGCTCGATGGAAGCGCTGATCCACCACTTCAAGCTCTATACCGAGGGCTTCCATGTGCCCGCGGGCGAGGTCTATGTCGCAACGGAAAGCCCCAAGGGCGAGTTCGGCGTCTATCTGGTCAGCGATGGGACCAACAAACCCTATCGCTGCAAGATCCGCCCGACGGCCTTCTCGCACCTGCAGGCGATGGATTTCATGATGAAGGGCCATATGCTCGCGGATACGACCGCCGTGCTGGGCGCGATGGACATCGTGTTCGGGGAGTGTGATCGGTGATGCTGATCCGGCTTATCGACAATATGCTGTTAACCGAGCGATCGTTCAGTCCGAGCGGACTCGCCAATCCTCAGATTGCGGCGTTGTTGGTGAGCGTTATTGTGCCCGGTACTATCGGACTCATTGTCGGACCCATGATTTTGGGATCGAACGGTGCGGTGCTTTTCGGGCTTTTAGGATTGGCTATCGGCGTAATGCTGTTTGCTTGGCGTGTGGCCAAATTGGCTTCGCATGCGCGGTTCGATGAGGACCGCGCATATGATGAGAAAACGCGCCTTAGGTTGTCGAAGGAATATAGAGATACCCATTCAGCCAGCTATCGTGGTGAGAAATAACGCTAATGTCTGATGCAGCCCATATTCCCGACGAGGCCGAGACCCGCGCGCGCTGGGGCGATTTCGAGTGGACGCCCGCCAATGCACTCAAGGTCAAGGAGATCATCGGCCGCTATCCGCCGGGGCGGCAGCAGTCGGCGGTGATGCCGTTGCTCGACCTTGCCCAGCGGCAGGTCGGCGCGGAAACGCATACGCAGGGGTGGCTGCCCATCCCGGTGATGGAATATATCGGCCGTCAGCTCGATATGCCCTACATGCGCGTCTATGAGGTCGCGACCTTCTACACCATGTACAACCTCGCGCCGGTCGGCCGCTATCATGTGCAGGTGTGTGGCACGACGCCGTGCATGCTGCGCGGGTCGGACGATGTGCTGGCGGCGTGCAAGAACCGGGGCCTGGTGAAGGGCGCGACGACGCCGGACGGCCTGTTCACGCTGACCGAGGTCGAGTGCCTGGGCGCCTGCGCCAACGCGCCGATGGTCCAGATCAACGACGACAATTATGAAGACCTGACCTACGACAGCATGAGCGCCGTGCTGGAGACGCTGGCCAATGGCGGTCAGCCGAAGATCGGTCCGCAGATCGACCGGCAGACGAGTGCGCCCGAGGGTGGACCGACGACGCTGAAGGAAATGGTGTCGGAGAACCATGACTATCGGGGGGCGTGGGCGTGAGCCACATGATCCGCACCCAACGTCCGTTCGCTTCGAGCGTAGTCGAGAAGCGGTCAGTGCCGTGCAAGCGTGTCTCGACTTCGCTCGACACGAACGGATTTGGTGTCGAGGTGGCCGCATGAGCGCCCTGATCGCCATCATCCTGGGCGTCATCGTCTTCGTCGTCGCGCTGAAGGTTATCGGCGCGGCGATCGGGCTCGTCATCGGGCTGGCGCTGGCCGTGTTCGCTTATTTCATTGCTGAAAAACTGATCGGAAAGGGCCGGTAATGGCCGACACTGCCGCACCCCCCGCGCCGCCAGCCTTCGTCGGGCCGCTGGCCGACAAGGACCGCATCTTCACCAACGTCCATGGCTTCCAGGACTGGGGCATCGACGCCGCGATCAAGCGGGGCGACTGGGACAATACCAAGGCGCTGCTCGGCATCGGCCAGGATGCGATCATCGACATCATCAAGGCGTCGAACCTGCGCGGGCGCGGCGGGGCCGGTTTCCCGACCGGCATGAAGTGGAGCTTCATGCCCAAGGAAAGCAAGGACGGCCGTCCCAGCTTCCTGGTCATCAACGCCGACGAGTCCGAGCCCGGTTCGTGCAAGGACCGCGAGATCATCCGCCACGATCCGCACAAGCTGATCGAGGGCGCGCTGGTCGCTGGCTTCGCGATGCGGGCGCGGGCGGCCTATATCTATATTCGCGGTGAGTTCATCTATGAAGCGAAGGTGCTCTTCGCCGCCGTCGAGCAAGCCTATGCCAAGGGGTTCCTGGGCAAGAATGCCTGCGGGTCGGGCTATGATTTCGACGTGTTCGTCCATCGCGGCGCGGGCGCCTATATCTGCGGCGAGGAAACCGCGCAGATCGAGAGTCTGGAAGGCAAGAAGGGCCAGCCCCGATTGAAGCCGCCTTTCCCGGCGGGCGCGGGCCTCTATGGCTGCCCCACCACTGTGAACAATGTCGAGAGCATTGCGGTCGCGCCGACGATCCTGCGGCGCGGCGCGGCCTGGTTCAACGGCTTTGGCCGGGAAGGCAATCGCGGCACCAAGCTGTTCCAGATCAGCGGCCATGTGAACAAGCCCTGCGTGGTCGAGGAAAGCATGTCGATCCCGTTCCGCGAGCTGATCGACCGGCATTGCGGCGGCATTCGCGGCGGATGGGACAATCTGTTGGCGGTAATCCCCGGCGGCTCCTCCGTGCCTCTGGTCCCCGCTGCGCAGATCATGGACGCGCCGATGGATTTCGACGGCTTGAAGGCGCTGGGCTCCGGCCTTGGCACCGCCGCCGTCATCGTGATGGACAAGTCGACCGACATCGTCCGCGCCATTTCCCGCCTCAGCTATTTCTACAAGCATGAGAGCTGCGGCCAGTGCACGCCGTGCCGCGAGGGCACCGGGTGGATGTGGCGCGTGATGGAGCGCCTGCGCTCCGGCGAGGCCGACATCAGCGAGATCGACCTGCTGCAGGAAGTCACCAAGCAGGTTGAGGGCCACACCATCTGCGCGCTGGGCGACGCGGCGGCATGGCCGATCCAGGGCCTGATCAAGCATTTCCGCCCCGAGATCGAACGGCGGATCACCGAGAATAAGGGCGGCGCCCCGATGATGGAGGCTGCGGAGTAATATGCCCAAGCTAACCGTAGATGGCGTAGAGCTTGAGGTCCCGCAGGGCGCGACCGTGCTGCAGGCGTGCGAGCTGGCGGGGAAGGAAATTCCGCGCTTCTGCTATCATGAACGCCTGTCGATCGCCGGCAATTGCCGCATGTGCCTGGTCGAGGTGAAGCCCGGACCGCCCAAGCCGCAGGCAAGCTGCGCGCTTCCGGCCGCCGAGGGACAGGACATCCGCACCGACAGCGCAATGGTCAAGAAGGCGCGCGAAGGGGTCATGGAGTTCCTCCTGATCAACCACCCGCTCGATTGCCCGATCTGCGACCAGGGCGGCGAGTGCGACCTGCAGGACCAGTCGGTCGCCTATGGCAAGGGCAACAGCCGGTTCCTGGAGAACAAGCGCGCCGTTACCGAGAAATATATGGGTCCCATCGTCAAGACGGTGATGACCCGCTGCATCCAGTGCACCCGCTGCGTGCGCTTTGCCGAGGAAGTCGCCGGTGTGCCGGAGATCGGCGCGATCTATCGCGGCGAGAATATGCAGATCACCACCTATCTGGAGCATGCCGCCAAGAGCGAGCTTTCCGGCAATGTGGTGGACCTGTGTCCGGTCGGCGCGCTGACGAGCAAGCCCTATGCGTTCGAGGCGCGGCCCTGGGAGCTGAAGAAGACCAACGCCATCGACGTGATGGATGCGCTGGGCACGAACATCCGTCTGGACAGTCGTGGCCGCCAGATCCTGCGCGCGTTGCCGCGGATCAACGACGATGTGAACGAGGAATGGGCGTCGGACAAGACGCGCCACGCCGTGGACGGCTTGATCCGCAAGCGGCTCGACAAGCCCTATGTCCGCAAGGGCGGCAAGCTGGTCGAGGCAAGCTGGGGCGAGGCGTTCGCCGCCGTTGCCGAGGCCGCCAAGAGCGCCAAGGGCAGCGTCGCGGCGGTCGCGGGCGACCTCCTCGATTGCGAGACGATGTTTGCGGCGAAGCTGCTGGTGGAAAAGCTGGGCGGATCGCTGTTCGAGGGGCGGCAAACGGGCCTGTCCTACGACGTGTCGAGCCTGTCGGCGGTGAATTTCAACACGACCCTGCCGGGCATCGAGACGGCGGACGTAATCCTCCTGGTCGGCACCAACCTTCGTTGGGAAGCGCCGCTGGTCAACACGCGCATCCGCAAGGCGATCAAGAAGGGCGCGAAGGTCTTTGCGATCGGCGCCGAGACAGACCTGACTTATAAGGCGGAATGGCTGGGCAATGACGCCAAGCTGTTGACAAAGCTGCCTAAAGCCGTGGCCGATGCCTTTGCGGGCGCAGCTCGTCCGGCGATGATCGTCGGTGGCGGCGTGCTGGCCAAGGACGGCGCGCATGGCGCGACGCTGGCGCTGGCCAAGACGCTGAATCTGGTTCGCGATGGGTGGAACGGATATAATGTCCTGCACTTCGCGGCGGCGCGCATGGGCGGCCTGATGCTGGGCTATGCCACCACGGGCGGCATCAAGGCGGTGGCTGCGGCCAAGCCCAAGCTGCTCTTCTCGCTCGGCGCGGACGAGGTCGATTATGCGGCGTTCGACAAGAGCTTCAAAGTCTATATCGGCCATCATGGCGACAAGGGCGCGCACGCCGCCGACGTCATCCTGCCGGGCGCGACCTATGCCGAGAAGGCCGGAACCTATGTGAATCTCGAAGGGCGTGTGCAGCGCGGCGACAAGGCCGTGTTCGCGCCCGGTGACGCGCGTGAGGACTGGTCGATCCTGCGGGCGCTATCCGACGTGCTGGGCGCGAAGCTGCCCTTCGACACGTTCGACGTGCTGCGCGCCGAGATGGAGAAGGCGGTTCCGGCGCTGGGGCAGCCTGGCCTTGCCAGCTATCCCTGGGCGCCGCCGAAGCTGGACGCGAAGCCTGAGGGCGAGTTCGGCTATCCGATCAAGGATTTCTACCTGACCAACGCCATCTGCCGCGCCAGCCCGACGATGCAGCAATGCTCGGCCGAACTGGTGCATGGCGAGACGTTTGCGGAGGCGGCGGAGTGATGATTCACATGCTTGCTTATTCTCCGTTCGCCCTGAGCCTGTCGAAGGGTTCGCCAGAGCGTAGCGAAGGCACTTCACTGCGTTCAGTGGAAGGCTTCGACTTCGCTCAGCCCGAACGGTTGGGGGAGGTTCGTCAATGACCGCCTTTTTCCAATCCACCCTCGGCGCGCCCTACGCGCTGGCCTGGTTCCTCTCGACGATCATCGGCATTCTGGTGATCGCGCTGCCGCTGATGCTGGCGGTCGCGATGATCATCTACGCCGATCGCAAGATCTGGGCGGCGATGGCGCTGCGGCGCGGGCCGAACGTCGTTGGTCCTTTCGGCCTGCTGCAGAGCTTTGCCGACGGCCTGAAGGTGTTCCTGCAGGAAACCATCATCCCGACGGCGGCCAACCGCGTGCTGTTTGTCATCGCGCCGATCATCACTTTCACCGTCGCGCTGATGGCGTGGGCGGTGGTGCCGTTTGATACCGGCGTGGTGCTGGCCAACATCAATGTCGGCCTGCTCTACATCCTCGCGATCAGTTCATTGGGCGTATATGGCGTGGTGCTGGCGGGCTGGGCGTCGAACTCCAAATATCCCTTCTATTCAGCGATCCGCGCATCGGCGCAGATGATCAGCTACGAAGTCTCGATCGGCTTCATCATCATCAGCGTCGTGCTGTGGGCAGGCTCATTCAACCTGACGGCGATCGTCGAGAGCCAGAAGGGCTATTACGGCTTCATCAACGGCAATGGCTTCAACCCGCTGCTGTTCCCGATGGCGATCATGTTCCTGATATCGGCCCTCGCCGAAACCGCGCGCGCGCCGTTCGACCTGACCGAGGCGGAAAGCGAGCTGGTCGCGGGCTACCAGACCGAATATTCGTCCATGGCCTTCGCGCTCTACTGGCTCGGCGAATATGCCAACGTCATCCTGATGTGCGCGCTGAACGCCATCCTGTTCTGGGGCGGGTATCTGCCGCCGTTCGACTGGGCGCCGCTCTATTATGTGCCGGGCATTATCTGGCTGTTCGCCAAGATTCTGTTCTTCTTCTTCGTCTTCTCCTGGGTGAAGGCGACCGTGCCCCGTTACCGTTACGACCAGTTGATGCGGCTGGGCTGGAAGATCTTCCTTCCCGTCTCGCTCTTCTGGGTCTTCCTGGTCTCGGGCTTCCTCATGCTGACGAGGTATGGGGGATGATGGTAATCCACTTGCTTAGCCTCACAATAGCGGGAACGAACTACACGGTTTCCCCACCCCCCATCGTTGATTTTTCCTGCAAGATGGTATCGCCCTCGGGTGAGACTAGTAAATTGTCGGGACGCATTAGCGGGGCAGATTTTATTGTCGACGCCCAAGGCTTGCCCAAATTGAAGAAGACAAAGCTTGGTAGAGTTGCTCTCCAAAATCCTTGGCGTGTGTCTTTTACTGACGATAGCTCTCTGCAAAAACTTCGTGGTGTTGACGCTGAAGTGGTTAGTGGAGGATATAATATTTTCGCGACATCATTCCTATCGCGCGTTTCTTTTCGATTGGTGCTCTCAAAAGAGAATACTCCGGGAGCGGTCATAATATCGGATAAGACGGGAGCGGACGATATCATTACTGCCATCGGCTACTGCGACCAAAAGTTCACACCTCAGCCCAATGCGGTTTTCAACGGTCGCGTGACCGTGAAGGACTATCCATGATCGCTTATTATATCAAATCCTTCACTCTCTGGGAGTTTGTGAAGGCGCACTGGTTGACCTTGAAGTATTTCTTCAAGCCCAAGGCGACGATCAACTATCCCTATGAGAAGAACCCGATTTCGCCGCGTTTCCGGGGTGAGCATGCGCTGCGCCGCTATCCCAACGGGGAAGAGCGCTGCATCGCGTGCAAGCTGTGCGAAGCCGTTTGCCCGGCGCAGGCGATCACCATCGAGGCGCAGCCGCGCGACGATGGCAGCCGCCGCACGACACGCTACGACATCGACATGACCAAGTGCATCTATTGCGGCTTCTGCCAGGAGGCTTGCCCGGTCGATGCCGTCGTCGAGGGTCCGAATTTCGAGTTCGCCACGGAAACCCGTGAGGAACTGATCTACGACAAGGCGAAACTGCTTGAGAATGGCGACAAGTGGGAGCGGGCAATTGCCGCGAACCTTGCCGCCGATGCGCCGTATCGGTAATGGGCGCGCATCTTTCATCCACCCCGATTCCGTTCGTTTCGAGCGAAGTCGAGAAACGGGGTTTTGGCGCGGCGTTTCTCGACTGCGCTCGAAACGAATGGCTGTTGGTTCATGGCCGTATATGGGGGCCGGTTTTCTAAGATGATCCACGTCTTCGCCTTCTATCTCTTCGCTTGCGTGGTCATCGCGAGCGGCGCGATGACGATCTTCGCGCGCAATCCGGTGCATTCGGTATTGTGGCTGATCCTCGCTTTCTTCAACGCTGCCGGCCTGATGGTCCTGCTGGGCGCCGAGTTCATCGCGATGCTGCTCGTCATCGTCTATGTCGGCGCGGTGGCGGTGCTGTTCCTGTTCGTCGTCATGATGCTCGACATTGATTTCGCCGAGTTGCGGGCGGGCTTCGTCGCCTATCTGCCGTTCGGCGCGATCATGGCGATTGTCCTGTTGATGGAGATCATCCTGGGCGTTGGCATCTGGCAGGCAGGCCCGATCCAGTTTGCGCAGCGCGCGGCCCCGGCGGCCGCCGATGTGCCTAATATCAAGGCGATCGGCACGCTGCTCTACACCCGCTACATCTTCCTGTTCGAGGCGGCGGGCATCGTCCTGCTGGTCGCGATGATCGGCGCGATCGTCCTGACGCACCGGGCGCGGGGCGGCGTGCGCGGGCAGAATGTCGCGAAACAGAACCAGCGCCGGCCGCAGGATGCGGTGCGCAATGTGAACCAGCCCGTCGGGCAGGGGGTGGAGCTGTGAGCCAGCTTGCTACCCAACACCCGTTCGCTTCGAGCGTAGTCGAGAAGCCAGTGCGCAACCATGTCTCGACTTCGCTCGACACGAACGGAGACAGGGAGATCAGGTCATGATCGGCCTTCAGCATTATCTCGTCGTCAGCGCGATCCTGTTCGTGATGGGGGTGCTCGGCATCTTCATCAATCGCAAGAATGTCATCATCATCCTGATGGCGATCGAGCTGATCCTGCTTGCGGTGAACATCAACCTCGTCGCCTTCAGCGCCTTCCTGGGCGATCTGGTGGGGCAGGTGTTCGCCATGTTCGTGCTGACCGTGGCGGCGGGCGAAGCGGCCATTGGGCTTGCGATCCTCGTCATCTATTTCCGCGGCCGGGGCACCATCGCCGTCGACGACGTCAACCGGATGAAGGGCTGAGCCGACCGACATGATCCTCTATATCGTCCTTCTTCCGCTTCTGGCCGCGATCATCGCTGGCCTTGGCAACCGCATCATCGGCAATGTGCCGGCGAAGATCGTCACGACGGGCGCGCTGTTCGCGTCCTGCGCGATGAGCTGGCCGATCTTCCTGTCGTTCGTGGCGGGCCATGCAGAACCCTATGTCCAGCCGGTCTTCACCTGGATCCAGTCGGGCAGCTTCGACGCGCAATGGGCACTGCGGGTCGACACGATGACGGCGATCATGCTGGTCGTGGTCACTTCGGTCTCCGCGCTCGTCCACCTGTATAGCTGGGGCTATATGGACGAGGACCCGGATCAGCCCCGCTTCTTCGCCTATCTGTCGCTCTTCACCTTCGCGATGCTGATGCTGGTCACGGCCAACAACCTGCTGCAGATGTTCTTCGGCTGGGAAGGCGTGGGCCTTGCGTCCTACCTGCTGATCGGTTTCTGGTTCAGGAAGCCGAGCGCCAACGCCGCAGCGATCAAGGCGTTTGTCGTCAACCGCGTCGGCGACCTTGGCTTCATGATGGGCATCTTCGGCACCTATCTGGTGTTCAACACCATCTCGATCCCGGAAATCCTGGCGGCCGCGCCGTCGATGGCGGGTTCCACCATCGGCTTCCTGGGTCATCGCTTCGACACGATGACGGTGCTGTGCCTGCTGCTGTTCATCGGCGCGATGGGCAAGTCGGCGCAGCTCGGCCTGCACACCTGGCTGCCCGACGCGATGGAAGGTCCGACGCCCGTGTCGGCGCTGATCCATGCGGCGACGATGGTCACCGCCGGCGTGTTCATGGTGTGCCGCCTGTCGCCGATGTTCGAGACCAGCCCGACAGCGCTGGGCGTCGTGACCTTCATCGGCGCGGCGACCTGCCTGTTCGCGGCGACCGTGGGCACGGTGCAGAACGACATCAAACGCGTGATCGCCTATTCGACCTGTTCGCAGCTCGGCTATATGTTCTTTGCCGCGGGCGTCGGCGCCTATGGCGCGGCGATGTTCCACCTGTTCACGCATGCCTTCTTCAAGGCGCTGCTGTTCCTGGGCGCGGGTTCAGTGATCCATGCGATGCACCATGAGCAGGACATGCGCTATTATGGCGGCCTGCGTAAGGAAATCCCGATCACCTTCTGGGCGATGACGGCGGGTACGCTGGCGATCACCGGCGTCGGCATTCCGCTCACCACCTTCGGTTTTGCCGGCTTCTTCTCGAAGGACGGCATCCTGGAGGCGGCCTATGCGTCGGGCGGCGGCGGGCAGTTGGCCTTCCTCGTCGGCGTGTTCGCGGCGCTGCTGACCAGCTTCTACAGCTGGCGGCTGGTGTTCCTCACCTTCTTCGGCAAGCCGCGCTGGGCAGCCTCCGAGCATATCCAGCATGCGCTGCACGATGCGCATGGGCATGATGACCATGGTCACAACGACCATGCGGCACATGCGCATGACGATCATGGCCACGGGCATCATCATGCGCCTGCTACCGGCACCGGCGGCTATCATCCGCATGAGAGCCCGTGGGTCATGCTGACGCCGCTCATCGTGCTGAGCCTGGGCGCGGTGTTCGCTGGCTTCATCTTCCACGACCAGTTCATCGGTCCGGAAGGCGGCATCGAATTCTGGAAGAGCGCGATCGCGTTCAACGCCCATCTGATGCATGCCGCGCATGAAGTGCCGCTGTGGGTGAAGTTCGCGCCGTTCACGGTGATGCTGACCGGCCTGCTGATCGCGTGGCTGAGCTATATCCGCCATACCGACTGGCCGCGCGCCTTTGTCGACCAGTTCGGCGTGCTGTACGACTTCCTGCTGCACAAATGGTATTTCGACGAGCTGTATAACGCGATCTTCGTGAAGCCCGCCTTTGCCATTGGCCGCTTCTTCTGGAAATTCGGCGACGTGGGCTTCATCGACCGCTTCGGCCCGAACGGCCTGTCCGCACTGGTTGTCCAGGGCGGCAAGGTCACCCGCAAGCTCCAGTCGGGCTATCTCTATACCTATGCGCTGGTGATGCTGATCGGGCTCGCCGCGGCTGCAACCTGGGCGATCGTACGATAATGGGCGGCTTTCCAATCCTTTCCCTGATGATGGCGGTGCCGATGGCGGGGGCCATCGCCTGCCTGTTCAGCGGCGCGCAGACCGCCCGCTGGATCGCGCTGGCGGCGACGCTGGCCGACCTGGTGCTTGGTGTCGTCCTGTGGGCGAATTTCGACCAGTCGGGCAGCGCCGCGCAATGGCAGTTCACCGAATATGCGCCGATCTTCGGCAAGTTCGCCTGGGCGCTGGGGATCGACGGCATCGCCCTGATGCTGATCGCGCTGACCGTGTTCCTGATGCCGATCTGCATCGGCGCGAGCTGGGTGGCGATCGACAAGCGCGTCGGCGAATATATGGCCGCCTTCCTGCTGATGGAGGTGCTGATGATCGGCGTCTTCACCGCGCAAGATATCTACCTCTTCTATGTGATGTTCGAGGCCGGGTTGATCCCGATGTACCTGATCATCGGCATCTGGGGCGGCGCGGACCGCATCTACGCGAGCTATAAATTCTTCCTCTACACCCTGCTCGGATCGGTGCTGATGCTGATCGCGATGATGTGGATGGTGCATGAGGCGGGATCGACCAGCATTCCGGTGCTGATGGCCTATGACTTCCCGGTCCATGCGCAGACCTGGCTGTGGCTTGCCTTCTTCGCCAGCTTCGCAGTGAAGATGCCGATGTGGCCGGTCCACACCTGGTTGCCCGATGCGCATGTGCAGGCACCGACCGCGGGCTCCGTCATTCTGGCGGGCGTGCTGCTGAAGATGGGCGGTTACGGCTTCATCCGCTTCTCGCTGCCGATGTTCCCCGAGGCGTCGGCGCAGTTCGCGCCGCTGGTGTTCGGCCTGTCGATGGTGGCGGTCGTCTACACCTCGCTCGTCGCGCTGGTGCAGAGCGACATGAAGAAGCTGATCGCCTATTCCTCGGTCGCGCATATGGCGATCGTGACGGTCGGCCTGTTCGCGCTCAACACGCACGGCATCGAGGGCGCGATGATGGTGATGCTGGGCCACGGCCTGGTGTCCGGCGCGCTGTTCCTGTGCGTGGGCGTCATCTACGACCGACTGCATACTCGCGAGATCAGCCGTTATGGCGGCCTGTCGATCAACATGCCCAAATATGCTGTGCTGTTCCTACTGTTCACCATGGCGTCGGTCGGCCTGCCGGGCACGAGTAACTTCGTCGGCGAATTCTTGGCGCTGATGGGTGTTTACAAGGCGTCGAGCTGGGTCGCTTTGGTTTCGACCACCGGCATCATCCTGGGCGCGGCATACATGCTCTATCTCTATCGCCGGGTCTGCTATGGCGACCAGCTGAACGCGGATGCGGCAGCGATGCCGGATCTGTCGGCCCGCGAACTGTGGCTGCTCGCGCCGATCGCGGCGGGCGTGCTGTGGATGGGCGTCTATCCCGAGAGCTTCCTGTCGCCGATGCGCGCGGACATCGTGTCGCTGGAGGCGCGGCTGGCCCGCGCCGTCCCGGCGGGTGACGCACAGATCAAGATTGGCGCGCCCAAGCCGGCCGCCGCGCATGACACTCATGAATCCGGGGGCCATGAACCGGCCACCCATGCAGCGCCGGGGGAGGCGCACTGATGATCGAAACTGCTTCCCTGCTGATGGTCATGCCGGAGCTGATCCTGACAGCCGGCGGACTCGTCCTCATGATGGTTGCCGCCTACGCTGGCGACCGGACCACCGTCGCCATATCCTGGGCCTCGGTCGGCGTCCTGGTCGCGGCGGCGCTGTCGCTGATCGGCCTGCCGACCCATGGCGGCGACGCCTTTGACGGTCTCTATCAGGCCGACGCCTTTGCCGGTTTCGCCAAGGTGCTGATCTATCTGGCGGCTGCGGTGAGCATCATCGTCGCCCCGCGCTTCTTCTCCCAGGGCGGCGCCCTGCGGGCGGAATATCCGATCCTGATCCTGTTCGCGTGCATCGGCATGGGCATGATGGTGTCGGCCAGCGACATGCTGACCCTCTATGTCGGGCTGGAGATGAACAGCCTTGCGGCCTATGTCCTCGCCAGCTTCATGCGGCAGGATGAGCGCTCTTCCGAAGCGGGCCTGAAATATTTCGTGCTGGGCGCACTGGCGAGCGGCATCCTGCTTTATGGCATTTCTTTGCTCTACGGTTTCTCCGGAACCACGAGCTTCGGCGGCATCGCCGCAGCGCTGGGCGACGGCGTGTCGAACGGCGAGCTGTTCGGCATGGTGTTCGTGCTGTCGGGCCTGGCCTTCAAGATCAGCGCCGTGCCGTTCCACATGTGGACGCCGGACGTCTATGAGGGCGCGCCGACGCCGGTCACCGCCTTCTTCGCGAGCGCACCCAAGGTCGCGGCGCTTGGCCTGACGATCCGTGTCGCCATCGAGGCGCTGGGTCCTGCAGGCATGGCGTGGCAGCAGATCGTGATCTTCGTCGCGCTTGCCTCCATCCTGCTCGGCGCGGTGGCGGCAATCGGCCAGACCAATATCAAGCGACTGCTTGCTTATTCGTCGATCAACAATATCGGCTTCGCGCTGGTGGGCTTGGCCGCCGGAACGCCGGCCGGCGTTGCCGCGACGATGAGCTACCTCGCCATTTATATCGTGATGACGCTTGGCAGCTTCCTGTGCGTGCTGCAGATGCGGGACGCGGACGGCAATCCGGTCGAGACGATCGCCAGCCTGTCCGGCCTGTCGCAGAGCCGCAAGGGACTGGCCGCCTGCTTTGCCATCTTCATGTTCAGCCTTGCCGGCATTCCGCCGCTCTTCGGCTTCTGGGCGAAGTTCCTGGTGTTCGATGCGGCCGTGTCAGCCGGCCTGACCGGCCTTGCGGTATTCGGCATCGCGGCGTCGGTGATCGGCGCATTCTATTATCTCAAGATCATCAAGACGATCTATTTCGACGAGCCGGTTGCGGCCTATGCGCCCGCCGGCAGCCGGATCGAGGGCGTGCTGATGACGGCATGCGCCGCCGTCGTGGTGCTGGGCTATCTGCTGAACCCGGTCCTCGACAGCGCATCGGCTGCGGCAGCGGCCGCGCTGTTCTGATCGACATCCGCACGATATCGGAGACCGTCTCCACCAACGCCGACATGAAGGCGCTGGCGGAGGACGGCGCGGGCGAGGGGACATGGCTGCGCGTCGAGCGGCAGAGCGGCGGCAGGGGGCGGCTTGGCCGTGACTGGGAAAGCCCGGCCGGCAACCTTTATTGCTCGACGCTAGTCCGGGCCCGGCCCGGCGATCCCGCGCCCCCAAGCCTCGCTCTCGTCACCGCCATTGCCGTGCATAAGGCGATCGACGCGCTGCTGCCCGGTCGCACGCAGATCAAATGGCCCAACGACATCATGGCCGGTCCCGCCAAGCTGTGCGGCATGCTGCTGGAGCGGACCGGCGACGCGATCATCATCGGCATCGGCGTGAATGTGATGGCGCATCCGGAGATTCCCGGACGCGCGACCACGAGCCTGTGGGCGCTGGGCGCAGTCGATAGCACGGCGGCGACCCTGCTCGACGCCATCGCGCCCGCCTTTGCCGATGCGGTCCATAGCTGGCGCACCTATGGGCTCGATCCGATCCGCGCCCGCTGGATCGCCGCCGCCCATCCGCCCGGCACGCCGCTGCGGGTCAGCCTGCCCGATGGCGAGGTTGTCGAGGGACGTTTCGACGACCTTTCTTCCGGTGGCGAACTGATCCTCCGCTTGGATAACGGGACCACCCGTGCCATTCATGCCGGCGACGTCTTTCTGGTCTGACAACCAAGGAAAATCCGATGCTTCTCGCCGTAGATGCCGGCAATACCAATGTTGTTTTCGCGCTTGTCGAGGGGCGGGATATTCGTGCCCGCTGGCGGATCGCGACCGACCCGCGCCGCACTGCGGACGAATATGCCGTGTGGCTCAACCAGCTGCTGATGCTGGAGGGCTTCACGATGCAGGCGGTCGACGCCGTCATCATCGCCACGGTCGTGCCGCGCGCGCTCCACAATCTGGAAGTGCTGTCGACCAAATATTTCAAGGTCGATCCGCTGATCGCCGGGCAGGCGCCGGTCGAGTGGGGCATCGAGCTGGACGTGGCCGAACCGGCATCTGTGGGTGCGGACCGGGTTGTCAACGCGATCGCGGCGCACCATCTGTATAGCGGTGACCTGATCGTCATCGACTTCGGCACGGCAACCACCTACGACGTTGTCGACTATAGCGGCGCCTACAAGGGCGGCATCATTGCGCCGGGCATCAACCTGTCGCTGGATGCGCTGGTCGCCGCCGCCGCCAAGCTGCCCCGTATCGCCATCGCCGCGCCGGAGGACCGTTCGGTCATCGGGCGCACGACGGAGGACCAGATGCTGATCGGCGTCTTCTGGGGCTATGTTGCCATGATGGAGGGCCTGGTCGCGCGGATGCGCGCGCAGATCGGCCGTCCGGTGAAGGTGATCTCGACAGGCGGCCTGGCCGTCCTGTTCGACGATCATAGTGATATTTTCGATGCGATAGCGCCCGACCTTACCATTCAGGGGCTGGCGCTGATGCATGAGCGGAGTTTGAATAGATAATGACCCCAAAAGATGAGCTGCTCTTCCTGGCCCTTGGCGGGTCGGGGGAGATCGGCATGAATGTCAATCTCTACGGCACGCAGGGCAAATGGGTGATGGTCGACCTGGGCCTGACCTTTGCCGATCCGGCCTATCCCGGCGTGGAGTTGATCCTGCCGGACCTCGCCTTCATCGAGGAAAGGCGCGACGATCTTCTCGGCATCGTCCTGACGCACGGGCATGAGGACCATATCGGCGCGATACCCTATCTGGCCGCCGACCTTGGCGTGCCGCTCTATGCCACCCCCTTCACCGCCGGGCTGATCCGCCTGAAGCTGGAGGAGGAAGGGCTGTCGAAAGAGGTGAAGCTGCACGTCATCCAGAATGAGGCGAGTTTCCAGCTCGGGCCGTTCGGGTTCCGCTACATGCCGCTGGCCCACTCGATCCCCGAGGGCAATGCGCTGGTGATCGACACACCGCACGGGAGGATTTTCCACACCGGCGACTGGAAGCTGGACGACCGGCCATTGCTGGGCGTGCCGTCCACGCCGGAGCAGTTGACGGCGGTCGGCGATCAGGGCGTGCTGGCGTTGGTGTGCGACAGCACCAACGTCTTCAACCCGGAATCGAGCGGATCGGAAGGCGCGGTGCGCGAAGGATTGATGGAGGTCGTGAAGAACGCCAAGGCACGCGTTCTTGTCACCACCTTCGCGTCCAATGCCGCGCGACTGCAGACGCTGGGCGAGGTCGCCAATGCGACCGGGCGGAAGGTGTGCGTGGCCGGGCGATCGCTCGACCGGATCATTTCGACGGCCAAGAGCGCTGGCTATCTCAAGGACTTTCCGCCGACGGTGGACTGGGACGATGTCATGGACATGCCCCGGGACGAGGTGATGATCATCGCCACGGGCGGGCAGGGCGAGGCGCGGGCCGCGCTGGCGCGCATCGCGTTCGACAGCCATCCCATCAAACTGTCGGAAGGCGACATGGTCGTCTTTTCGTCCAAGCAGATCCCCGGCAACGAGATCGCCATCGGCCGCATCCAGAATACGCTCGCCGCCAAGGGCGTGGTGATGGTCACCGACCGGCAGGCGGAGGTCCATGTGTCGGGCCATCCGGGCCGGCCCGAATTGCAGGCCATGTATCGCTGGATCAGGCCGCAGATCCTGCTGCCCGTCCATGGCGAGATGCGCCATATGGCGGAGCAGGCCCGGCTCGGTCTGGCCGAAGGGATTCCGAGCGCGATCGTGCAGGGCAATGGCGACCTGATCCGCCTTGCCCCGAACGGTCCCAAGCTGCTGGGCAAGGAGACGGTCGGGCGGCTGGTGCTGGACGGTGACGTCATCCTGCCAGCCGACGGCACGACCATGAACGAGCGGCGCAAGCTCGGGCTGCATGGGCAGATCAGCGTCGCTGTGGCGGTCAACAAGGGCGGCGCGCTGGTCGGTCGTCCGAGCATCCGCCTGCAGGGGGTGCCGGTCGAGGAAGATCGCGACGCATTCATCGGCGAGGCCGAGGATGAGGCCGGCGCCGCGGTGCCCAAGGGATCGAAGGATATCGAGGCGATGCGGGAGCGCGTGCGTCTCGCGGTCCGCCGTACGGCTTCGCGCTGGACCGGCAAGAAACCTGTGGTAGACGTGTTGATCGTCCACGCCTGAGCATCTGCGCATGAACCTGTACGCCATTCTCGCCATCTACATGCTGTTCTGGGTGATCAGTGCCTTCTGCGTGCTGCCCTTCGGCATCAAGACGCCGGACGAAACCGGCGAGGAGAAGGTGAAGGGGCAGGCCGACAGCGCGCCGAGCAATTTCCGGCCCGGCCTGGTCTCGCTGCGCGCGACGATCCTCGCGACCGCGCTGTTCGGGCTCTATTACGCCAATTATGTCTATGGCTGGATCGGCGCGGAGCAGCTCATATCCATGAGCAAGCATGGGTGAATGAGGTCTGGTCTGGGCTCGGCTTAAGATTGGACGTGTATCTGCCTAAGGCAGTCAGGCTGCGCGCAATATAGAGCGAAAATTCCAAAATCCGTTCGTTTCGAGCTTGTCGAGAAACCCGCGCAAGGCTTCTCGACAAGCTCGAAGCGAACGGAGATTTGGGAATTCAGGAAGGTTAGCGGAGCTTAGCGCAGGCGGTCGATTGCCTGGGCGAGTGCGACATAGAGCTTGCCCATGTCGGAGGACAGCAGGGTCACCGCCAGCGCGTTGCCGTCCCGTGCGCCCAGGATAATCCGCAGCATCCCTTCAAAATCGTGGATGTAGCGGTTCACATGGTCCTGAAATTCGGCGTTGCCGTCATATTGGATCGCGATCTCGCGCGCTTCCCCGGCGTCGAGCAGGCGCACGGCGCGACGCGTGAAGACGCCACGGTCGCCCTTCAGATAATCGGCCCAATCGAGGTCAGTCACATCGCTGGACAACACCTTGGTGATGTCGATGGCGGTGCTGTTGAGCGACTCGATCAGGTCCTTCGAACGGCGCGTGTAATGCTCGCGATCACGCCCGGCGATGGCGTCATCGGCCTCGGCGATCTTCTTCTCAATGCTGCTGCTTCTGTCCGATACCGCCTGGATTTTACGGTCCAGTCGTTCGGTCGCGGCGCTGGTGGCGTCAATGGCCTGATCCGCGACGGTGGAAAGCCGTGCGATCTGCGCCGTGACCTGCTCGCTGACGGCGTTTTTCAACGCTTCCGCGCTGGCCTTGCCGAGCGCATCGGCGGCATCGGGAATGGCGCGCGCAAGGGACTGCTTGGCCCGCTCTGTAGCCTGGTCGGCGGTATCCTTCACCCGAACAAGCGCCGCCACCAGCTGGGGCCCGGCGCTTTCCCTCAGGCGCGCCGCGCCTTCGTCTGCGCTGTAAAGCACGTCGCGCAGCATCTCGACCTCGCTGCGATTGCTTGCGAGATTTTCGCCCGTGGTTTCGAGCAGTTCGTTGAGGCGCTTTGCCTGATCGCGCAGCAATTCCTCGGTCTCCTGCGTCCGGCCGAGCACGGACTGTGCGATGGCTTCGAGCTTTTCCAGCTCGGGCGCAGCGGTGGCGAGCAGGCGCTGGGTTTCCTCGACCCGATTGTCGAGCCGCCCCAGTGCCGCCGGATAGGTTTCCTCAATCTCGCGCACGCTCGAGTCGAGCGCCAGCAGCAGACTTTCCGAACGGGTGATGAGGCTCTCGGCCGTGCTGTTGCCCGCCGCGAGCGCCCGGTCCATCCGCTCCGCCTCGGCCGCGACCGTCGCCAAGGTGGCGGCTATGCGTTCGTTGCGGGCAAGGCCCTGTTTCTCAAACTCGCCGAAGCGCCCCTCCACGAAGTCGAGCTTGCCGATCAGATCGTCGTTAAGGCCGGAGGTAATATCGCGGTGGTTCTCCAGCGTGCGGGAGATATCCAGCAAACGGGTCTCTATGGACTGGCTGTTGGCCTGGAAACCCATGACGGCATCGCCGCCAATGCTGGCGATGGCGCTGCGCGAATCTTCGACAAGGCTGCTCAGAGACTGAGCTTGAGACTGCAGTCCGGCGCCGGTTTCCTCCAGCGCGGTCCGGGCGCTGCTGATGGCGATGTCGATTCGCTCGGCGGCCTGTTGGGCCATGCCGTTAATCTCGTCAGAGGCGGACCGGGTTTCTTCCTGCAACTGCGCCAGCTGGGTCGTCAGGCTCTTGGTGGCGGACAGAGTGCGCAGGCGGGCGTCGTCCGAAATCGCCATCACTGCCTGAAGGCGCCGCTCAAGCGAATCGATCCGGCCGGTCATGGCCTGGCTGCTTTCCATGAGCTGCGCCGACATGGCGTTCGCGCGCTCCTGAAGCGAGGGCAGGGTGCGCACCAGTTCCGTCATCTGGCCGGCGAGTTCGGTGCCCGCTTTCTCCGCCGTGACCGTATGGTCGGCCGCCTCGGCCGCGCTCGACGCGATCAGCTTGGCCGACGCCTCCATATTGGCGCTGGCGGCGGCGCCGTAATTTTCCAGCAGCGTCGCCTGCTCCTGCATCGCTGCCTTTGCATTGGCCAGTTGTGTGCCGATTCGGGACAGTTTCAACTCCAGCGCTTCGCTCTCGAATCGCAGGCTCTCAGCGGTCTTCTGAAAGCGCCGCGATTCGGCATGGCTGTTGCGAATCAGCAGGAGGTAAATGGTGCCGATCAGCACCAGCGGGATGGCGAACGTCGCCACGGCCGCAGGAACAGCATCGACAGGAGGCAGGGGCTGCCCCCGCCCGAAGATGACCCACAGGTTGAAGAGCGCCCAGACCGCGGCGCTTCCCGCCAGGATCGCGCGTGCTACGGAAGGCCAGCCGGTTGCAACAGGCTGATCGCCGAACTCCGAAGAATAATATTCCTCAAGCAGGAGCTCGTCATCGGTCACAGGTGCCTGCGCCTCATCGGCCTCCGATTGGCGGCGCAGGCCAACGATCTTGTTTCCCCCATTCATGTCCCGTTCTCTACCATGTTTTTGGTCCGCGGAAACGCCTATTTGCAACGAAACATTAACGTTCTGGCGGGTATCCCCATGCCATGTCTTATGATCCGGGAGCCTTGGACGCCGCCCTTGCCGCAGCTGTCGGCGATGATGCGGGATTGATCGCAGATTTGCGTACGGCGTTTCTGGAAAGCGCGGAGCGCAACCTTGATCTGCTCGGCAGGGCGCGTTGCGACGCCAACTGGCAACTGGCGGCTTATCGGCTTAAAGGACTGGCCGCCAGCTTTGGCGTATACGGCCTGATGGCGTTGGCCGACGAGGCCGCGCAGTGTGCGCCGGGCGATCCGAAGATGCTTCGCCGCCTGCGGGCAGCCGTCACGGAATTCGCCCTCAGCTAAATTCAGGACGTAGCGGGTCAGGCTATACTTGCGCCACGGCCCCGGTGTTGCGAGAAGGCGGGCAAAGCATTGCCCCGGGTCCCTTCGTTCATGTCTTTTTCGGCCATCATCTGCGCCAGCCGGCCGGCGAGCGATTCGCCCGGAATTCTGCGCGCCAATCTGCATTTTGCGGGCCAAAGCCTGCTGGAATACCAGGTGCGGCAGGCCGCCGAGGCCGGCGCCGAACAGGTCATGATTCTGGTTGGCGCGGTGACGCAGCCACTCTCGCGCGCCATTGACAGGCTGACCGCCGACGGCATTTCGGTGTCCATCGTGCGGGACATGGTTTCCCTGTTGCGTGAAGCGCCGCGGGATCGGGATATGATGATCGTCGCCGATGGGGCAGTGGCGCCGCAGCGCTTCTATGCGGCAATGGCGGCCCAACCCGGCAACGTCCTTCTGGTGACGGAGGATAGCGCGACCACTGCTGGATTTGAGCGGATCGATGCCGGGCAGCGCTGGGCCGGGATCGCGCGCGTGTCTCCCGATGTTCTGTTCGGCACGCTGGACATGATCGGCGACTGGGACCTGGAACTGACGATGGTGCGCGCGCTCGTGCAGGCCGGGAGCCATCGAATCGGCGTTGCGCCCGAAGAAGTGATCGAAGCGCGCCTGGCGCTCCTGAGCAGCCAGGCGGAGGCCGATCTCGTCTCCCGCGCGCTGCTGGTCAGCAAGCGGGCGCCAGCCGGGGAAGCTGGCGCGGAACGTATCATCCTTGCGCCACTCGCGGCCCGGATCGCCCCGGAGTTTCTGCGCAGTCAAGTGCCCGCCGCACACGTGCGCGCGGGGGCGATCGCCGTTGCGCTTATCGGCGTGGTCGCCACTCTTCTGGGCTGGCCAATGATTGCGCTGCTTCTCTATCTGGCGGCCATTCTGCTCTCGCTTACCGTCGACCGGCTCGTCCAGCTTGCCCGACGGGGCGGGCTGGACGGCTGGGTGGGGATTATGCCGCACCTTATCGTCCTGGCTGGCGTAGCGCTGCTCGGCAGCGAAGCGGATAGGACCATGGATGGGCTTTATCTGGCCGGCCTGCTCGCCATTCTCATGCTGGGATTGCGATCCGGACGGTTTCAGGGAGCACGCAAATGGTCGATATTGACGCCGGGATCGGCGCTGCTCCTGCTGTTGGCGACCACCGGCGGGGGCTATTTTCACTTCGGCCTGACGCTTTCCATCGCCTGCGCCATCCTGTCGCTCGGCTTTGCCGTGCTTGGTCCAGAAACCGTGGAAAGTTGAAAGATTTCCGCGCGCTGGTTTCACAGCTGGGGTTTAGCGCAAATTAACCACGCAGCGTTATGGTGCCATCCATGAGCGCCCAGCCGCCAGATCACAGAGCGACCTTTCCGGTCGGCTCTCATCCCCTAATGGCGGCCATCGGCACGGTCGGCAGACCTTTCCTGCACATGCTCGATCTTGCGCAATTCGTACCCGTCAGCGCCATTCCGTGGACTGACGCGCTGATCAGCGAGACGCGCCGTCATCTGGCCGGGTGTCTCGGCGCGGTCGAAGCGGCGTTGCAAGAAGCGCTGATCGATACGCCGCTGGCACCGGCTGTGGCGACGGCGAAGAGCGAATCGGCATGGCAAGGCGTGCAGGCGAGCCCCCAGCTCATTGGGGCCGATCTGCTGGCGCAGATGCGCGTGCGCGCCGCCATCGGTTTGCTTGGGCAACAGGCCGGGTTCGGCACGGACGGGCCGGTTCAGCGCGATGGCGAGGATATTTCCTGGCTGCACTATGACGGCGATCCTGAAGTTGCGGCGCAGGCTGCGGCACTGGCTCTGGCGGAAATGCGCTGGGCCGCTCCGGATGATAGCCATGCCGTCATACCCGATCTGCCCGCCGAAGCCTTTGCCGATATCGTCTGGACGGTCGCGGCGCTCATTGCGACTGAAGCGGGTTGGATGGGCTTGGCCGATCCGCTTGCCTCGCAGGCGGTCATCGCCGCATCTGCCGCGGATATCATTGCCCGGCACAATGAGGGCGAAACGCCGATCGCGCGCGCCAGCAGGATCGCGCGCCTGATGCGCGGCCGACCCGAAGAAGCCATGCTGCTGGGGCAGGCCCTAGCCCACAGGCGGATGTTGCTGTTCGCCGCCTTTGCCGGGGAGCGCGCCGGGATTACGACCGAGGCTGTGCTGGATGCCCTTATCCACGCGCCATTGCGCACGGTAACGGGCCTTTGCCATGTGTTGGGAGGATCGGCGTCCGATTGCCGCCACCTGCTGTTGCAGTTGCAGCCGATCCGGCGGGAATTGACCGATGTCTGCATCGTCGCTCTGTCGGATGGGTTTGATGACCTTTCCGATGCGGATGGGCATGCGGCGATCGCTGTCCTGCGCGGCCCAGCCGAACTGAAGGCGAAGATCGCCTTGATCGATCCTGCCAGCGGCGGATGAACATGCCGCCTCTGCATAGCGACCTCGTCAATGCGACCGTTTCCGCCGAAGGACTGTTGCTGAGCGCCGATGGACCGCTGCTGGCGCTCCAGCGCGATGCCGGCGGCGACCTTGGCGGGCCGCTGCTCGTGCCGCAACTGGCGGCGCTTGCCCGGCTGTGCTGGCGGTTGAAGGTCATGTTGTCCCGCTCGGTGATCGCCGCCGGGCAGGATGTCGACATAGCCTTGTGGGTGCGCGCGGAGCCGGGAGAGGCCGGCGTGACGCTGTCCATCCTCGATTGGCAGGAACGTCCCGCGCGTGACCGGATGCCGTCGCTCGATCCGATGATCGAAAAGCCCGCCGATGGCGGCTGGTCCTGGCAAATCGACACCCAAATGCGCTTTGTCACGATCGATGGCGATGGCCCGGGCTTGCCCGAGCGCGGCACGCGGTTGACGGGGCATCTCAAGCTGATCGCCGACGCGGCCGGCGACATGCCGATCCTGGAAGCACTGGCCGAGCGCCGGCCGTTTCAGGACCAGCGGGCTGCGCCGATCGGCGGCGGCGGCGAGGACATTGTCCTGTCCGGCATCCCCCTGTTCGATATTGCCGGCCGCCTGGTGGGCTATCGCGGAATCGCCGTTGCTGCTGAGGCGGAGATCATCGATCATGCGGAAGCGGATGCGGCGACGACCGGAGCGCCGGAGTCTTTCGTCTCCGATTCCTTTTCTCCGCTTTTCGGGCGGCGTCTCGACAGGGCGCTCCGCCAGCCGCTTGGCCGCATTATCGCCAACGCCGACACGATCAGCGGTCAGCTGGAAGGGCCGCTGCGCGAGGATTACGCCGCTTACGCCGCTGATATCGGTTCGGCCGGACGGCATCTGATGGAACTGGTCGACGATCTGGCTGACCTGCAGGCCATCGATCGTCCCGACTTCACCGTTGCGCAGGAAGAGGTCGACCTGGCCGATATCGCCCGGCGTACGGCAGGACTGCTGGCGGTGAAGGCCGCCGACCGCCATATCCGCATCGATGCGCCGCGGACGGACGAGGCGCTCCCCGCCGTTGGTGAATTCCGCCGCGCGCTGCAGGTCATGGTCAACCTGCTGGGCAATGCGCTGCGCTATTCGCCGGAAGGATCCATGATCTGGGTACGGCTGGAAAATGATGATGAGGGCATGGCGCGGGTCGTCGTCGCGGACCAGGGGCGTGGCATTGCTCTGGAGGATCAGGAACGGATTTTCGACAAGTTCGAGCGGCTCGGCCGGGAGGACTCCAATGGCAGCGGGCTGGGCCTCTACATCTCCCGGAAGCTCGCCAGGGCAATGGGCGGCGACATTACCGTCGAAAGCGCGCCGGGGCAGGGCGCGCGCTTCCTGTTTACCATGCCGGCCCGGGCTTAAGTCCTTCCCATAGGAAAAGGCGGCCTCCTTTCGGAAGCCGCCTTTTCCAATTTCAGTGCTGAGCGGATTAGCGCTTGTTTACCGCCACATAATCCCGCTGCGTTGCGCCGGTGTAGAGCTGGCGCGGACGACCGATCTTCTGCGCTGGGTCAGAGATCATCTCATTCCATTGCGCGACCCAGCCGACGGTGCGGGCAAGGGCGAAGAGCACGGTGAACATCTCGGTCGGGAAGCCGATCGCCGAGAGGATGACGCCGCTGTAGAAATCGACGTTCGGATACAGCTTCTTCTCGATGAAATAGGGATCGCTGAGCGCGATCTTTTCCAGTTCGCGGGCAACGTCCAGAACCGGATCGTCGATGCCCAGCTTGTCGAGCACGTCCGAAGCGGCCTTTGACAGCACCTTCGCCCGGGGATCGAAATTCTTGTAGACGCGGTGGCCGAAGCCCATCAGGCGGAACGGATCGTCCTTGTTCTTGGCGCGGGCGATATATTCCGGAATGCGATCGACGGTGCCGATCTCGCGCAGCATGTTGAGCGCGGCTTCGTTCGCGCCGCCATGCGCCGGACCCCACAGGCAGGCGATGCCGGCCGCGATGCATGCGAACGGATTGGCGCCCGACGAACCGGCGAGGCGCACGGTCGAGGTCGACGCGGTCTGCTCATGGTCGGCATGGAGGATGAAGATCTTGTCCATCGCATCCTCGATCACCGGATCGACGACATAATCCTCGGCCGGAACGCCGAAGGTCATGCGCAGGAAATTGCCGGTGTAGGACAGGGTATTGTCCGGGTAGAGGAAGGGCTGACCCACCGAATATTTGTACGCCATCGCCGCGATCGTCGGCATCTTGGCGATCAGGCGGTGCGAGGCGATCTCGCGCTGCTTGGGATCGTTGATGTCGGTCGAATCATGGTAGAAGGAGGAGAGGGCGCCGACCACGCCGCACAGGATCGCCATGGGGTGCGCATCCCGGCGGAAGCCGCGGAAGAAGGTTGCGAGCTGCTCATGCACCATCGTGTGGCGCGTGATGGTGTGGCTGAACTTGTCCAGCTCCGCCTTACTTGGCAGTTCGCCGTTCAGCAGCAGGTAGGATACTTCCATGAAGCTCGACTGCTCGGCGAGCTGGTCGATCGGATAGCCGCGGTGCAGCAGGATGCCCTGGTCGCCGTCAATATAGGTGATTGCGGACTCACAGCTCGCCGTGGAGGTGAAACCGGGGTCGAAGGTGAACATCTCCGTATCGCCATACAGCTTGCGGATGTCGATCACCTGCGGGCCAACGCTGCCGCTAAGGATCGAATATTCGTTGCTGTTTTCTCCAACGGTAAGTTTGGCTTTGGTATCGGCCACTTTGTTCTCCTTCATTCGCGTCAGTTTGCGGCAACCTGTTGGGCGTCCGACAGTCTCAATAGCGTTTCATCTTTCCCGAGGAGGAAGAGTACGTCGAATATCCCCGGCGAGGTTGTCCTGCCCGTGAGCGCTGCGCGCAGGGGCTGGGCTACCTTGCCAAGGCCCAATTCGGCGTCCTCTGCCACGCTGCGTATTTTTTCCTCGATCGTCTCCATGGTCCAGGCTGGCACCTGGGAAAGAGCGTCGGCAGTTTTCTGCAGCAGCGTGCGCGCTGCGTCGTCTAGCAGATGGGTTGCCTTCTCGTCAAAATCCAGAGGCCGGCTGGAGAACAGAAAAATCGCGCCGTCGGCGATTTCATCCAGCGTTTTCGCGCGGGGCTTCAGCGAGGCCATGGCCTGTGTCAGCAGGGCGACGTCATCGGCCGACATTTCCCGCCCGACAAGCGCCGAAATACGTGGCGCAACGAGGGCGGCAAGCCGCGCGTCATCCGCCTCCCGCAGATAGTGACCGTTCAGATTTTCCAGCTTCTTGATGTCGAAACGGGAGGGTGATCGGCCAACGCCGGCAAGGTCGAACAGTTCGATCGCCCGATCGCGGCTGATGATCTCCTCATCGCCATAACCCCAGCCAAGGCGCAGGAGATAGTTGATCACCGCTTCGGGCAATATGCCCATCTCATCGCGATAGGCGTCAACGCCCAGCGCCCCGTGGCGTTTCGACAGCTTCGCGCCGTCCGCGCCGTGGATCAGCGGGATATGGGCGTAGACAGGCTCCTTCCAGCCCATTGCCTTGATAATTCCGAGTTGGCGGAAGGCATTGTTCAGATGGTCGTCGCCGCGAATGACGTGGGTTACACCCATATCATTATCGTCGACCACGACCGCCAGCATATAGGTGGGCGTGCCGTCCGAGCGCAGCAGGATCATGTCATCCAGCTCCGCATTCTGCACGACGACCCGGCCCTGGACAGCGTCCTCAATCACAGTCTCGCCCTCGCGTGGCGCCCTGATGCGAATGACGAAGGGCGCGCCGTCCGGCGCTTCGCCCGGGTCGCGGTCCCGCCAGCGGCCGTCGTAGCGCATTGGCTGCTTCGCGGCGCGCTGCTGCTCGCGCAGTTCGGCCAGTTCCTCGGGCGTGGCGTAGCAGCGGTAGGCGTGACCAGCCTCCAGCATCGCATGTGCGACTTCCGCATGGCGGATCGCGCGGGCGAACTGGAACACTGGCGGCTCGTCGCCCGACAGGCCGAGCCAGTCCAGGCCGTCGAAAATCGCGTCGATTGCGGATTCGGTTGACCGCGCGCGATCGGTATCCTCGATCCGCAAAAGGAACTTGCCGCCATGATGGCGCGCAAACAGCCAGTTGAAAAGTGCGGTCCGGGCGCCGCCAATATGCAGATAGCCGGTGGGAGAAGGAGCGAAACGCGTAACGACCGGCCCTGTATTCGTGCCGTTTTCAGTTGTTGCGTTCACTCAACGATTCCCCGACATTCCTGCTGAAACCCATGGATCGCACGCCCCCTAGCATGGCTTTCGAGCCGCGACAAACCTCCACGAAGCACGGGAGCGGACTATCTTTTTCCGTCCTGTTTTCGGTCATCGAATTGTGGCTGGAAAAGGAGCGGGACCATGTCGCGCTCTGGGCCCCGGTGGCGGTCGGTTTGGGGATAGTGGCGTGGCTCCTGCTGCCCGGGCCGTTTTCGTGGCTCGCCTGGTGCTGCGCCTGCATGGCAATGGTTTGCGGCGCGGGGCTCCTCCCCGCCGGGTCCCGGCTGGGCGCCATCGTCATGAGGGGCAGTCTGCTTGCCTGCGCCGGTTGCCTGATCATCTGGAGCAAGGCCATAGCCTTTGGCGAGCGACCGCTGGCCCGCCCGCATTTTGTAGAGATGACCGCCCGTATTGACTCGGTGGAGCTTTTGCCGGCGCAAGCAAGCAGCCGTCTGCTGCTTTCCCCGATCGGGCGGCCGGATCTTCCGTCGAAAATCCGCATAAATGTGGGTGACGAAGATCGTCCCGCGGAACTGACCCAAGGCGCGACAATAGCGGTTAAGGCCCGGCTGATGCCGCCTGCACCACCCGCCGTGCCCGGCGCCTATGACTTTGCCCAGCGCGCCTATTTCCTTGGCATTGGCGCGACCGGCAAGGCGCTGCCGGCTGTCCGGGTCATCCACGCGCCGTTGAATGGCGGCCCGACCCTGCGCCAGCGCCTGTCCGCCCATATCCAGAGCCGGGTGGCGGGCGGTCCCGGGGCCATAGCCGCCACACTGGCGACCGGCGACCGGGGCGCAATCGGCGAGGAGGACGCGGAAGCGATGCGGCGAAGCGGGCTCGCGCACCTGCTCTCCATCAGTGGATTGCATGTCACGGCGTTGATTGGCGCGGTCATCTTCATGATCTTCCGCCTACTCGCCCTCAGCCCGCGGCTGGCGCTGCGGTGGCCCCTGCTGCTGATCGCGGCGGGCGGCGGCGCTTTGGCGGGCATTGGTTATACGCTGCTGACCGGCGCGGACGTGCCGACGGTCCGCTCCTGCGTGGCGGCGCTGCTGGTTCTTGGCGGTCTCGCGCTCGGGCGCGATTCCCTTACGCTTCGGTTGGTGGCGTCCGGCGCGATGTTCGTGCTGCTGTTCTGGCCCGAATCGCTCGCCGGCCCGAGCTTTCAGATGAGCTTTACGGCGGTAACGGTCATTGTCGCACTGGGCGAGCACCCCCGGTTCCGCAGGCATATGTCGGCGCGGGACGAGCCCGTTTTCATGCGGTTCGGCCGCCATCTGCTCGGCCTGTTCCTCACGGGCCTGGCGATCGAGATCGCCCTGGCGCCAATCGCCCTGTTTCATTTTCATCAGGCCGGCATGTTGGGGGCGGTGGCAAACCTTGTCGCGATACCGCTCACCACCTTCGTCGTGATGCCGTTCGAAGCGCTGGCGTTGCTGCTCGACGGCGTGGGCATGGGCTTGCCGGCATGGTGGGTGGTGGAAAAGGCGCTGGCGCTGCTCCTTTTCGTTGCGCATGGCGTTGCGGCGAGCCCCGGCGCGGTCGCGCTTACCCCGGCAATTTCGGGAACGGCGTTCGGTTTGACGGTTATTGGCGGCCTGTGGTGGCTGTTGTGGCGCAGCAGGGTGCGGTGGTGGGGGGCGATCCCGATCATTTTAGGGACCTGCCTGATCGTCATGACGCCAAAGCCCGACGTGCTGGTTACCGGCGATGGGCGTCATGTCGCCATTCGGCTGGCGAACGGACATATGGCGATACTGCGCGACCGCGCGGGTGATTATGTGCGGGACACGCTGTCGGAAAGCGCGGGTTATGATGGCGAACTTACAGCGTTCGAAGACCTTCCGTCAGCACATTGCAACCGGGACATGTGGGCGGTCGATATCATTCAGGGAGAGCGCCGTTGGCGTCTACTTGCCACGCGCAGCCTCGACCTGGTGCCCGCCTATCGCCTGGCGCGGGATTGCGCCGAAGCCGATATCGTCGTCAGCGAGCGCCGGCTGCCGCGCAATTGCAGGCCGCGCTGGCTGAGAATTGATCGTTCCATGCTCCGCCGCACTGGCGGCGTTGCCGTGTATCTCAAGCGCAACCATATCCAGACAGTCAAACGGCCGGGCGACCGTCACCCCTGGATGACGTCCCCCGGCCGCAGCCATTCCCGACTATGACGGCGTTCAATTATAGCGGCGCAGCAATCCTGCCAGCTTGCCCTGAATCCGTACCTGCCCCGCATCGTAAAGCTGCGGTTCGTAAGCCGAATTGGCGGGGTCCAGGCGAATTCTTGGCCCCTCGCGCCGAAAATATTTGAGCGTTGCCTCCGATTCGTCGATCAGCGCGACGACAATCTGCCCCTCACGCGCAACCTCCGTCTTCTGGATCAGGGCGAAGTCGCCATCCAATATCCCCGCCTCCATCATGGAATCCCCCGCCACTTCGAGCGCATAATGGTCGCCAGCGCCCAGCAGGGCCGCAGGGACGGAGAGCATATTCTGCCCCTCCATCGCCTCGATTGGCACGCCGGCGGCAATGCGCCCGTGCATGGGGATTTCGATGATGTCGTTAGCGGCGATAGGCATGATGGGCGCGGGTATCTTCGGCACTGCGACCAGCGCGGGTTTCTTTACGCGCTCCATACCATCGGGCAGCTTCACCACCTCAAGCGCACGAGCGCGGTTCGGCAGGCGGCGGATAAATCCCCTTTCCTCCAGCGCGCTGATCAGCCGGTGAATGCCGGATTTGGAGCGCAGATCCAGAGCATCCTTCATCTCCTCGAACGAAGGCGAAACGCCGCCCTCTTCAAGCCGCTGATGAATGAAGCTCAGAAGTTCCTGTTGCTTTGACGTCATCATGATCTGTCACCATGTTTTGGAACGGATGCAGAACGCATAGGAAACACAAGGGGGTGAGTCAAGCAGGCAACGGCTCATCGCATATTGCGGAACCCGAAGACGGCGCCGGCAGTTTACCCGCCATGATGATGCCGGAGGCCAGAATGCCCGAACAGCGCAGCAAGGCGGACGAACGCCGCCGCAATCCGCGTGACCAACGTCAACGCCAGCTGGGTGACGAGCGCCGGCGCGATATCTTTCCCGGCAAGGCGCAGTATCAGTAGAAAAGGCCGATTGTCGCGCAACGCGCGCTCATTCTCCAGTCAGCAGCATCCGCGTTGCGCATTCCACATCCTGCTGCCGCATAAGCGCTTCCCCAACCAGGAAGCAGCGGACGCCATGTTCCGCCATCGCGTCAAGATCCGCCTTTGACGTCAAGCCGCTTTCCGCGACAAAGGTACATTCGGCAGGCGCGCGGCCGACAAGTTCATAGGTGCGGGCAAAGTCGACGGAGAAATCGCGCAGATCGCGATTGTTCACGCCGATCAGACGCGATTTGAGGTTTAGGGCGCGGCCCAATTCATCAGCGTCATGTACCTCGACCAGGGCGTCCATGCCCAGCTCAAGCGCCACGGCTTCAATTTCGGCCATCTGCACGTCGTCCAGCGCCGCGGCGATGATCAGGATGGCGTCCGCGCCCAGCGCCCGCGCCTCCAGCACCTGCCAGGGATCAACCATGAAATCCTTGCGCAGTACCGGCAAGGCGCAGGCGGAGCGCGCCGCGACGAGATACGCGTCATGCCCCTGGAAAAAGGGTTCGTCCGTCAGGACAGAGAGGCACGCGGCTCCGGCGGCTTCATAGGCTTTCGCATGGGCGGGCGGGTCGAAATCGGCGCGGATCAATCCCTTGGAAGGGCTGGCTTTTTTGATCTCCGCGATCAGGCCGTATCCGTCCTTCGCCTTAGCGTCGAGGGCGGCGCGAAAGCCGCGCGGCGGAGTCTGCCGGGCGGCGCGCTCGTAAAGATCGGATAGCGGCGTAGTCGCCTTGCGCCGGGCCACTTCCTGGCGCTTCACGTCACAGATTTCGATCAGCTTATTGGTCATGAATAGGCTATCCAGCAATTGAGCAGGGCGTTGGCGAGACCCTTGTCGATGGCTTCCGCCGCTTCCTCCACGCCCGCGCGCAGGTCGCTTGCCGCGCCGGCGACAATGAGGGCGGCGGCCGCGTTGAACAGCACGGCATCGCGATAGGCGCCACGCTCACCCATCAGGAGCGCGCGCAGAGCAGCGGCATTGTGGGCCGGATCGCCGCCGCGGATGGCGGAGATGGGATGGGTGGGCAAGCCGGCGTCGGCGGGTGACCATCGCCGCATCGCGACGACCCCGTCCGCCGTCACATCGGCAATATCATTGCCGCCTGCGACGGACAGTTCGTCGAGCCCTTCGTCGCCGGACACCACCATGGCATGGACGATGCCAAGCTGTGCCAGTGCATCGGCATAGATGGGCACATAGGCCGTGCGTGCGATCCCGACCAGTTGCCGGTCGACCCGGGCGGGATTGGCGAGCGGCCCCATCAGGTTGAAGATTGTCCGCCGGCCGATCGCCCTGCGGATCGGGCCCAGCCGCTTAAGCGCAGGATGATGGTTCTGCGCGAACAGGAAGCATATGCCGATGTCGGCGAGCGAGCGCTCGGCCTGTTCCGCCATCCTGTCGAGATCAAGGCCGAGCGCTTCCAGCGTGTCGGCGGCTCCGGCCTTGGACGAAGCGGCGCGGTTGCCATGCTTGGCGACGGGAACGTCGCAGGCGGCAACGACGAGAGATACGGCGGTCGAGACGTTGAGTGTATGATGTCCATCGCCGCCCGTCCCGCAGACGTCGATTGCCCCGGCGGGCGTGGCGATAGGGATCATCCGGTCGCGCATCGCCTGTGCGGCCGCGGCGATTTCGACCGCCGTTTCACCGCGCTGACTCATGCCAACCAGGAAGTGCGCGATCGCCTCGTCGCTCGCCATGCCATCGAGGATCGCGGCGAACGCATGGGTGGCGTCGGCCGCGGTCAATGGCAGGAAGGGATCGGGCAGGGCGCTCATCGCGCGTGCCTTAGCGGGGGGAGGCGGGAAGAGTCGAGAGAGGTCAGCAGAGGATCTCATGCACCTGTCGCGCATCAACCCCGTCTTGAGCGCGTGGAGCCACAACATCCGTTCGCTTCGAGCGTGTCGAGAAGTCTCGCGCCCATCAGGCCCGCTCCTTCACCCGCATACCCGCGATCCTCATGAAATTGGCCAGCATGGCGTGCCCATGTTCGGTGGCGATACTCTCGGGATGGAACTGGACGCTGTGGATAGGCAGGGTGTTGTGCCGGAACGCCATGACCGATCCGTCGCCGGCGGTGGCGTTTACCGCCAGGCAGTCCGGAATATCTTCAACGATCAGCGAGTGATAGCGGGTGGCGGTGAAGGGCGAGGGCACCCCCTCAAACATGCCCGTGCCGTCATGATGGACGGGTGATGTCTTGCCGTGCATCAGGCCGCCACGCACGACCCTGCCGCCGAAATGCTGGCCGATCGCCTGATGACCAAGGCACACGCCGAGGAGGGGTTTCCCCGTCTCTGCACAGGCGGCGACCATGTCCAGACTGATCCCTGCTTCGTTGGGCGTGCACGGACCGGGCGAGAGCAGAAACGCCTCCGCGCCGGAGGATAACGCCTGTCCCGCCGACATGGCGTCGTTGCGGACAACCTCCACCCGCGCGCCCAGCTCCATCAGATAATGGACCAGGTTCCAGGTGAAGCTGTCATAATTGTCGATGACGAGGATCATGCCATCCCGCTTAGCGTCCGCGCGCTTTTATTCAACGGACTTATTCGACCCAGTCGAGGCCAATATCCCGGTATACGCCCCGGTCATCCTCCCAGTCCGCCTTCACCTTCACATGCAGATACAGGTGGACCGGCACGCCCAGCAACGCGGCCAGTTCCGCCCGCGCCTTCGATCCGATCTCCTTGAGCCGCGCGCCGCCCTTGCCAAGGACGATCGCACGCTGGCTGGACCGGCCGATCAGGATCTGCTGGTGGATCTCCACCGAACCGTCGGGTCGCTCGGAATATTGCTCCGTCTCGACCGCCGCCGCATAAGGCAGTTCGGCGTGAAGCTGGTGGTAAAGCTGCTCCCGGGTGATCTCGGCGGCGAGCATGCGGTCCGTCGCATCCGAAACCTGATCCTCCGGGAAATGCCATGGTCCCTCCGGCATCGCCTTGGCCAGCGCGGCTTTCAATTCGGGCAGGCCATCGCCGGTCGCGGCGCTGACGAAGAATATCTCCTCAAAGCCGACCGTTCCGTTCAACCGCTCGGCATGGACCAGCAGCTTCTCCTTGGTGGCGATATCCACCTTGTTGATGATCAGCCACTTGCGTTCCTTGCGCTCCTTAAGACCTTCCACCGTGCGCGCCAGCTTTTCGCCAAGTCCCGCCTTGCCGTCGATGACGAGCGCGATCAGGTCGGCATTCTGCGCACCGCCCCAGGCCGCCTGTACCATTGCACGATCCAGCCGCCGCTTGGGCTCGAAGATGCCGGGTGTGTCGATGAGCACGATCTGCGCCTCCCCCTCCATCGCGACGCCCATCACGCGGGTCCGGGTGGTTTGCGCCTTGGGGCTGGTGATCGCGACCTTCTGCCCCACCAGCGCGTTGACGAGCGTGGACTTGCCCGCATTGGGGGCGCCGACGACAGCGACAATGCCGCAGCTCTGGCTCATGACAATTTCTCCAACAGGGCCTTGGCGGCGGCGGTCTCTGCCTCCTGCTTCGATCCCCCTTCGGCTGAGGCATCGCCGGCGCCTTTTATCGATACGGTGACGCTGAAGCGCAGGGCGTGGTGAGGGCCGGTCTTGCCGGTCATCACATATTCCGGCGGCTTGCGCCGATTGGCCGCGGCCCATTCCTGCAGTGCCGACTTGGGATGCCGAGGCGCACTGTTCTGCGTGTGCACACGGTCGCTCCACAGCCGTTGAATAAGGCTCCGCGCTTCGTCCAGCCCATTGTCCAGAAACAGCGCGCCGATGATCGCCTCCATCACGTCGCCCAGCACATTGTCGCTGTCCGCCGCGCCATCGTCCCGGGCCTGTTTGCCGAGCACCAGATGCGGCGGCACGCCGATCGACCGGGCCACTTCCGCGCAGGTCTCGCCCGACACCAGCGCGTTGAACCGGCGCGAAAGTGACCCCTCAGGTTCGGTCGGGAACAAAGTGTAGAGCCATTCCGCCATGACGATGCCGAGCACCCGGTCGCCAAGAAACTCCAATCGCTGATAGTCGCTGCCGCTTGCGCTGCCATGCGTGAGCGCCTGGGCAAACAGCTCCGGCCTTCCGGGCGCGCGCCCGATCAGTTCCTCAATCCACGCCCCCATGCCGGATCGGCTCAAAAGCCTTCCCCGATACGGTCCCACCGCGCGGCCGTGAACCAAGTCCAGGGCAGGAACCAGTTGGCGCTGCCATCGGTCGAGAAGACCGACACCAATGCCCGACCCACCAGATTCTCCTCCGGCACCAGCCCGATGCCGCCGCCTTCCTCCGCCGGGAAGCGGCTGTCGGCGCTGCGGTCGCGATTGTCTCCCATCAGGAACAGCCGACCTTCGGGGACGACCACTGTATCGCGGTTGTCGGCGGAGCCATCCTCCTCCAGGTCCAGTACATTGTAGCTTTTCCCGTTCGGCAGGGTCTCGCGATATTGGGGATAGCGACAGTTGCGGACGCCATTCGCGCCCGTTTCCTCAAACCTGGCGCGATAGCATGGCGAAGGATTTCCATCCTGCGCCGACTTGTCGATCATGTTCTGGCTGACCGGCAGGACAAGGTCGGCGATCTTTTGCTTCGGGATGGCCTGACCATTCAGGATAACCGTGCCGTGCTGAACGGAGACAAGGTCGCCCGGCAGGCCGATAACCCTTTTGATATAGTCGCTATTCTGGCTCGGCGGCGCCTTGAACACCACGACATCGCCCCGCTCCGGCGTCGAGGCGAGGATGCGGCCGGGGATCAGCGGAATGGAAAAGGGCAGGCTGTAGCGCGAATAGCCATAGGGCCATTTCGCCACGAGCAGATAGTCGCCAATCAACAGCCGGGGCTGCATCGATTCCGAGGGGATGTTGAAGGGCGAAATGATGAAGCTGCGCAGAATGAAGACGAAGACTGCGAGCTTTGCGAGAAACCAGAGGAAGTCCCGCGTTTCGGATTGTTTGGCCATTGCGCCCCGTACATCCTTTTTCGCCACTTGTCGTGCCCCTCCGCGTAACTGCACGCGCCGAATTCGTCGCGCATTTGTAAGGTCGCGGCGCAATGGTCAAGGGACCCGCATAGTTTCCGCGTCCTCCTTCCGCTAAGAGGTCCGGGAATCGCCCATTGTCAGGAGCATCCGACCCTATGCCAAGCCCAGCCTGGATCGCTGTCGCCAACCAGACCGTTCCCGAACTCAAGACGATCTTCGAGTCCGATGTGAATCGCCTGTCCAAGCTGACGCTGACGCATGGGCCGATACGGTTCGACTGGTCGAAGACCCACCTGACCGACGGGTTGATCGACGCCTTTGTCGGGCTGGCGGAGGAGATGGATTTTGTCGGGCGTCGAGAGGCGCTGTTCGCCGGCGAGAAGATCAACAACACGGAAGGGCGCGCCGCCGAACATCCGGCAGAGCGCGGCGAAGGCAAGGCGGAGAGCGTGGCGCAGGCCAAAGCGTTGCACGGCCGGATGCGTGGCCTGATTGACGTCATAGAGGCGGACGCGCTGGGACCAGTCAGGCACATATTGCATGTCGGCATAGGGGGATCGGCGCTGGGGCCAGACGTGATCGTCGACGCGCTGGGCGACGCGGGAGGGCGATATGACGTCGCCATTGTCTCCAATGTCGACGGCACCGCGCTGGAGGCGGCAATGGCCCGCTTTGACCCGCATGCGACGATATTGGCGATCGCATCCAAGACCTTCACGACGACCGAAACCATGCTGAATGCAGCCAGTGCAATCGCCTGGATGCAGGAGGCTGGTGTCGAGGACCCCTATGGCCGGGTCATCGCGCTCACCGCCTCGCCGGAAAAGGCGATGGAATGGGGTGTGGATGAAACCCGTGTGCTGCCGTTCAATGAATCCGTCGGCGGCCGTTATTCGCTCTGGTCGTCGATCGGCTTTCCTGCGGCGCTGGCGTTGGGCTGGGGGGCGTTCGAAAGCCTGCTGGAGGGTGCGGCATCCATGGACCGGCATTTCCGGCTGTCCGCGCCGCGCGAGAACGCGCCGCTAATCGCGGCGTTTGCCGATCTGTTCTATGCCCGGATCATGCAGTGCCAGACTCGCGCCGTCTTCGCCTATGACGAGCGGCTGAAGCTGCTGCCATCCTATCTCCAGCAACTGGAGATGGAGAGCAACGGCAAGAGCGTGAAGGCGGACGGCTCGCCGGTCGATGGTCCGACGGCCGCGATCACCTGGGGCGGGGTGGGGACGGATGCGCAGCACGCCGTGTTCCAGCTCCTGCATCAGGGCACCCATATCGTGCCGGTGGAATTCATCGCGTCGAAGGAGCCGGGCCACAGCCTCGACCCCGAGCATCACCGCACTTTGCTGGTGAATTGCTTCGCGCAGGGGGCGGCCCTGCTGCGCGGCAAGGATAATGCCGATGACCCGGCACGCGCCTATCCCGGCAACCGGCCATCGACGACGATCCTGCTGGACGATGTGACGCCCGAAGCGCTGGGGGCATTAATCGCTTTCTATGAGCATCGCACCTTTGCCAATGCGATGCTGATGGGCATCAACCCGTTCGACCAGTTCGGCGTGGAACTGGGCAAGGAGATCGCCAAATCGATCGAGAAAGATGGGCCGAAGGGTTTCGATCCGTCGACCATGGCGCTGATCGACCTCGCGCTGGGCTAGGACTCGCTAAAGGCGCGGACAGGACTCAACTGATCCCATCCCTGCCGCCGACTATGGCGTTTGACTTGCCTTGTCGCGGCGTTTGCGGCCTCATTGCGGGATCAGTCAGGAACAATCTCGATCGGGCATGCAGGGACAGCATAACGCTCAGCATTTTGATATGCGCGAAACCTGCCCCGTGTGCGGGCAGCGCGGGAGCGAGCCTTTCTATAGCGTGCCGATGGCGGCGGACCCGGTGCGCAGTTTCATTACCAGCCAGTATGACGACCAGCAGGGTCGGATTGATTGGGGCAAACTGGAGGGCACGGACTATAGTCTGGTCCAGTGCGAGACCTGTGCGCTCGTCTATCAACGCTATGTGCCCAATGAGGCGCTGCTGGGACATATTTATTCCGAGATGATCGCCCCCCGGTTCCTGGCGGAACTGGAGCGCGAACGCCTGACCCTCGACAATTTCCACAAGGTCGCCGGTGAATTGTCCCTGCTGTTCAAGGCAACGGACAAGCATCCGTCCGATATCCGCTTTCTCGACTACGGCTTTGGATATGGTCGCTGGGCGCGGGTGGCGCGGGCATTGGGCGCGCAGGTGGCGGCGACGGAGCTTGGCGAGGACAAGAAGCGCGCCGCCGCGTCGATCGGCGTCCAGATGATCGACGAGGCAGCGATCGAGGCCGCCGGCAACGGTTCGGGCCGGTTCGACATCGTCCATACCGAGCAGGTGTTCGAGCATCTGGTCGAGCCGGGAGAAGCGTTCAGCCGCCTTGCCGCCGCAACGGACGGAATCATGAAGGTCGCGGTGCCGCGCGGGGGAAGCATCCGCCGCCTGCTTACCCGTCATGGCCTGACCGGCGTGTCGCCCTTTCAGCGCGCGCGCATGGGCAAGCCCTGGCGGACCGCGGATTTCGCCTTTGCCGCAGTCCAGCCGCTCGAACATCTCAACGCTTACAGTGGCCGGACGATGCAATGGCTGGCGCAGGCCAATGGCCTCAAGATCGTGGGGCGTGTGCGTGAAAGCGTGACGACGATAGATCATACCAGCGTGCGCGGGTTTGCCCGATCCGCCGCGCGGCTGGGCGTCAATCTGGGCCGGCGGATGCTGGGTGGCGGCGGGAGCGGCTACTATCTCTTCCGCAAGGCATGATCGCAGCCCGCCGGTGCGCGCGATTTCCCATTTGTAACGTGTGCCAAGGCACGCCATATCCCCGCCAAGCCGGAGGATATGCATGAGCGATTATGACTACGACCTTTTCGTCATCGGGGCAGGGTCGGGGGGTGTCCGGGCGGCGCGCGTATCCGCAGCGCACGGCGCGCGGGTTGCCGTGGCGGAGGAATATCGGGTTGGCGGCACCTGCGTCATTCGCGGCTGCGTGCCCAAGAAGCTGCTCGTTTTCGGTGCGCATTTCGCCGAGGATCTGAAGGACGCCCGCCGTTTCGGCTGGAACGTGCCGGATTGCGATTTCGAATGGACGGTGCTGCGCGACAATGTGCTGGCCGATGTCGACCGGATCGAGGGTCTCTATACCCAGACGCTGGAAAACAATAAGGTCGAGGTGTTCCATGAGCGGGCAACGATCGCCGGGCCGCACGACATAGAGCTGGCCAGCGGCAAGAAGATTACGGCGAAATATATCCTAGTCGCCACCGGCGCGTGGCCGATGGTGCCGGAGGTCGAGGGGGCGGAGCATGGCATCACCTCCAACGAGGTGTTCCATCTAGACGCATGCCCCAAGCGCGTCGTGATTGCCGGCGGCGGCTACATCGCCAATGAATTTGCCGGGATATTTCATGAGTTTGGCGCGCATGTGACGCTGATCAACCGCTCCGACCAGATGCTGCGCAGCTATGACGCGCAGATCCGTGACAGGCTGCTGCAGATCAGCATGGGGAAGGGGATCAATTTCCGCTTCAACGCGCAGATGGAGCGGATCGAGAAGAATGACGACGGCACGATGTGCGTCCGCATCAAGGATGGCGACCCGATCGCCTGTGACCTGCTGCTGTTCGCCACGGGCCGCAAACCCAACAGCGAACATCTGGGTCTGGAATCGGCCGGCGTCGCGATGGACGACAAGGGCGCGGTCAAGGTCGACGAGCATAACCGGACCAATGTCGAGAGCATCTATGCCGTGGGCGACGTCACCAATCGGGTGCAACTGACGCCCGTCGCCATCCGCGAGGGCCACGCCTTTGCGGACACGGTCTTCGGCGGCAATCCGCGCACGGTGGATTATAGCTGCATCCCCTCGGCCGTGTTCAGCCATCCGCCGCTGGCCGCCGTCGGCATGACGGAGGCGGAAGCGCGCAACACATTGGGCACGATCAAAGTCTATACGTCCGATTTCCGGGCGATGAAGAATGTGCTGGCCAACCGTAACGAACGCGCACTTTACAAGATGGTCGTGGATGCGACGACGGACCGGGTGGTGGGGCTTCACATGATCGGGCCGGATGCGCCGGAAATCCTTCAGGCGGCGGCAGTCGCCGTGAAGGCGGGGCTCACCAAGCAGGATTTCGACGACACGGTAGCCCTGCATCCCAGCATGGCGGAGGAACTGGTGCTGCTGAAGTAGGGGCGTCGCGCCGCCGGCTCAGGCGGCTTCCTCGGCGTCCGGCTTTGCGACGGCTTCTGCCTTGGTCGGCAGCGTCGTGCCGCAGGTCCGGTAGGACGCGTGATTGAAGTGGCCGTGGGCAGCGTCCTTCAGCAACTGGCAGAGTTTCGCGCCATTGGCGATCAGCTTGGACTTGTCGAAGCAGGCGACCGCTCCCCGCGCGAACGCCTCCTTGCAGATGTCGGATTTGTGCGTCGCCGACGAGGAGACCAGCACCGCCGACATGGGGTGCCAGTGATCGCTGATGCGTTCCAGAAACTCCATTCCGTCAAGGCCGGGAAGGTGAAGATCGACGGCGATGACATCGGGCGTCAGCGTATCGAGCATTGCCAGCGCCTCTTCCGCGCTTTCAGCCAGGCCCACCAATTTCAGGTCCGGATCGGCGAGCAAAAGCTCCTCGAACATAGCGCGGATGGTGAGGGAGTCATCGATTACCAGGACGCGGGGGCGGAGCATTCAGCGTTGACTCTTTCTCATTGGCCGCGGGCTGCGTCCCTTCCACTCCTTTATGAGAGGGAATCTGGTTAATTAACGGCAAAGAGCGACGTGACTTTAATCAATGAGATAGGGGACGATCTGGCGATTGTCGGGATCTACCCGGATGGCCCTGTCGGCGGGTGGGAACGCGCGCTGGTCACAACTGTGCCGGGAGCAGAGGCGGCATGTCACGCCAATGGGCGTCGCCGCGGCTTCGTCAGTCAGGCGCAGGCCGTCGGCATAGACGAAATTGCCGGCATGTTCGACCTCACAGCCCAGCACGACGGCATAACGCCGCGGTGATCGCGCATAGCTGCCTGAAGGCTTTACGAGGCCCTTGGCCATGGAGACATAGCGCACCCCGTCCGGCGTCTCGCCGAGCTGAACGTTGATCCGATCGGGAATGGCGACCGTTTCATGCACGTTCCAAAGCGGGCACGCGCCGCCGAAACGGGCAAATTGCAGCCGCGTGGCGCTGTGTCGCTTCGTGATGTTACCGGCCATGTCGACCCGGCAGAAGAAGAACGGGATGCCGCGCATGCCGGGGCGCTGGAGCGTGGACAGGCGGTGGCACGCCTGTTCGAAGCTGACGCCGAACCGGCGGGCAAGCCGGTCGATATCATGCCGAAGCTCCCGCGCGCTCTCCCGGAACCGGGCGTAGGGCATCAGCAAGGCGCCGGCGGCATAGTTGGCAAGCCCGATGCTGAGCAGCCGGTCCGCTTCCAGGATCGGCAGGTTTGCCTGACGCGCGACGTCTGCGATGAGCGCCGACCCCTCCAGCATCATCAGCTGGTGCGCCAGCATGAACTTGCGGCTTTCCGTCGGCAGGGCCGCATTGATGAACAGCCGCCTCGTCGTGCTTTCATAGGTGCGCAAGGCGGAATCGGGAGTCTCGGCAATCAGGGTCTCCAGACCGTGTCGCCGGGCCAGCGCCTCCACCAGCATCCCTTCGTCCAGATCATCCCCGGCGGTGAGCTTCGCCGCCATGTCTTCAGCCAGGCAGTCGATGGTGTGCACATAATTGCCGGCGTCATGGAACCAGTCCCGCACGGCCTCCCACGGCATGCGCGCCTGCGTGGCGGTGTCGTTGGCGATCGCTTCCTCGATCATGTTCAGCCGCTCGTTCGCTTGGCGGTAGGCGCGGTGCAGATCCACGTAACGGGCGGCGAATTCCGGGAACTGGAGGTGCAGCTTCTCGATCCGCTCCGGCTCCAAAGGGGCTTGCGATACTTCGGGATGGGCCAGTGCGAAGGTGAAGGCGCCCAGAAGCTGCTCCTCCTCGCGCGGGTCGAACGCTGCCCAATCGAGTGGAAACGCTTCGGCCAGCGCCGCTTTCACCTTTGCCGTCAGGGGGCGGTCGTCATTTTCAAGCTGGCTGAGATAGGACACGGAAATGCCCAGCATCGCCGCCATCGCGGCCTGATCCATCCGCTGATCAAGCCGCAGTTGCCGTAGCTTCTGTCCGGCGAAAATGCGTGCCCCGCGTGCCATTTTTCCGCAATAGTTTGCAAAACGGATATTTGCAATTCCGCAAATTCACATTTGCACTATCGATAAAGCCATGGAAAGGGAGCCACTTGCCGCGTGGCGGTTGCAAGAGAGGATGTGCATGTCGAAGCTCGCTGTCGTCGAACAACTGGAAGCCAAGCGCGAGGCCGCACGGCTCGGCGGAGGTGAAAAGCGTATCGCTGCTCAGCACTCCAAGGGCCGCCTGACGGCGCGCGAACGTCTGGACGTGCTGCTCGATGAAGACAGCTTTGAGGAACTCGACATGTATGTCGAGCATAACTGCACCGATTTCGGCATGGAGACGCAGCATATCCCCGGCGACGGCGTCGTCACCGGGTCCGGCACCGTCAATGGTCGCCTGGTCTTCGTGTTCAGCCAGGACTTTACGGTGTTCGGCGGGTCGCTGTCCGAGCGGCACGCGCAGAAGATCTGCAAGATCATGGACATGGCGATGAAGGTCGGCGCGCCGGTGATCGGCCTCAACGATTCCGGTGGCGCGCGCATTCAGGAAGGCGTCGCATCGCTCGCCGGCTATGCCGAGGTGTTCCAGCGCAATGTAAACGCCAGCGGCGTGATCCCGCAGATCAGCGTCATCATGGGGCCCTGCGCGGGCGGCGCGGTCTATTCGCCGGCCATGACCGACTTCATCTTCATGGTGAAGGATTCGAGCTATATGTTCGTCACGGGTCCCGATGTCGTGAAGACCGTGACCAACGAGATCGTGACGCAGGAGGAACTGGGCGGCGCGGTTACGCACACCACCAAGTCCGGCGTTGCCGACAATGCGTTCGAGAATGATATCGAGGCGCTGCTCGCCACCCGCGATTTCGTCGACTTCCTGCCCGGATCGAACCGGGAGCCCGTACCCGAGCGGCCGACCGCCGACGCGTGGGACCGGATCGAGGAGAGCCTGGACACACTGGTCCCGGCCAACGCCAATCAGCCCTATGACATGCATGAACTGATCCGCAAGGTCGTCGACGAGGGCGATTTCTTCGAGGTTCAGCCGGCGCATGCGGGCAACATCATCTGCGGGTTCGGCCGGATCGAAGGCAAGACCATCGGCATCGTCGCCAACCAACCGATGGTGCTGGCCGGCTGTCTCGACATCGGCTCATCCAAGAAGGCGGGGCGTTTCGTGCGCTTCTGTGACGCGTTCGACATTCCGATCGTCACCTTCGTCGATGTGCCGGGCTTCCTGCCTGGTGTCGGTCAGGAGCATAACGGCATCATCAAGCATGGCGCGAAGCTGCTGTTCGCCTATGCCGAGGCGACCGTGCCGAAGATCACCGTCATTACGCGCAAAGCCTATGGCGGCGCCTATGACGTCATGTCCTCCAAGCATCTGCGCGGCGACCTCAACTATGCCTGGCCGACCGCGGAAATCGCGGTGATGGGCGCGAAGGGCGCGGTTGAGATCATCTTCCGCGGCAAGACGCCCGAAGAGATTGCCGAGCGCACCGCCGAATATGAGGCGCGCTTCGCCAACCCGTTCGTTGCCGCATCCAAGGGCTTCATCGACGAGGTGATCCAGCCGCATTCCACGCGCAAGCGGATCGCGCTGGGCCTGCGTAAGCTCAAGAACAAGAGCCTGGAGAATCCCTGGAAGAAGCACGACAATATTCCGCTGTGACGGCCCGGACAGGCCGTCATCCCGGCGCAGGCCGGGATCTGAGGCCGCTGGATCGTGCATATGGGCATGAGGCCCCAGCCTTCGTTGGGGCGACGGAACTGGAAATGCTATGAAACTCGGCCGTCTCAATCATATCGGCGTCGCCACGCCTTCGCTCGAAAAGAGCATCGCCTATTATCGCGACGTGATGGGCGCGACGAAAATCCACGCGCCTTTCGACCTGCCTGCGCAGGGCGTGAAGGTGTGCTTCGTAGATACGCCGGGCGAAAACGGGACGGCGGGGACGCAGATCGAACTCATCGAGCCGTTCGACGAAAGCTCGCCGATCACGGCGTTCATCGCCAAGAACCCTGCCGGCGGCCAGCATCATATGTGCTATGAAGTGCCTGACATCCACGAGGCGAAAGCCTGGTTTGAGGGCAAAGGTGCCAGGGTGCTGGGCGAGCCGCGCATCGGCGCGCACGGGACGCTGATCTTCTTCGTCCACCCCAAGGACATGAACGGCGTTCTGACCGAAATCATGGAAACGCCGAAGGAGGACATCCATTGAGCGAACCTCATCTCCTCTATGCGCTGGAAGACGGCGTTGCGATCCTGACGCTTAACCGGCCTGAACGCCTTAATGCGTTCAGCACGGATCTGCTCGGCGATATCGGCAAGGCGCTCGATCGCGCCGTTGCGGACGGCGCGCGTTGCGTCCTGCTGAAGGGAGAGGGGCGCGCCTTTTCCTCAGGAGCGGATATTGTCGACACCGGCGGCCTGCCCGACGATTTGGGCACATTGCTGGAAGATCATTATAATCCTCTCGTCCGCAAATTTGCGGCGATCCCGGTCCCGGTGGTGAGCGCAGTGCAGGGCGCCGCTGCCGGGGCTGGCTGTTCATTGGCGCTGGCGGCCGACCTGACGGTCGCGGGTCGCTCCGCCTATTTCCTGTTGGCGTTCGCGAATATCGGGCTGGTGCCCGATGCCGGGGCGACATGGATGCTGACCAAGGCGGTCGGGCGTTCGCGCGCCATGGCAATGGCCCTGCTGGGTGAGAAGATACCAGCGGAAAAGGCCGCCGAATGGGGCCTGATCCACACGGTCGTCGATGACGAGGCGCTGCATGATACGGCGCTGGCGCTGGCGAAGCGGCTCGCGGCGGGGCCCGTGATGGCGCTGGGCATGATCCGCAAGGCGATCAACGCCGCGCTGGATTCGTCGCTGGATACCGTCCTCGACCAGGAGCGCGACGACCAGCGCGCCGCCGGCCGCACCGAAGATGCACGTGAGGCGATCGCCGCGTTCAGCGAGAAGCGCAAGCCGGTTTTCAAGGGTAAGTGACATGACGGACAAGCCGACGCTCGACCAATGGTCCGCCGCCGCTTCGAAGGAAGTGAAGGGCAAGGACCTGAACTGGGAAACCCCCGAGGGGATCACGGTCAAGCCGCTCTACACGGCGCAGGATGTGACGGTCGACCCTGGCCTGCCCGGTTTCGCGCCGTTCACGCGCGGCGTGCGCGCGTCCATGTATGCGGGCCGTCCATGGACCGTCCGCCAATATGCGGGCTTTTCCACCGCCGAGGAATCCAACGCTTTCTATCGCCGCAATCTTGCTGCGGGGCAGAAGGGGCTGTCGGTCGCGTTCGACCTCGCCACCCATCGCGGCTATGACAGCGACCATCCGCGCGTCACGGGCGACGTCGGCAAGGCCGGCGTGGCGATCGACACGCTGGAGGACATGAAGATCCTGTTCGACGGCATTCCGCTCGACAAGATGTCGGTGTCAATGACGATGAACGGCGCGGTCATCCCGATCCTCGCCTTCTTCATCGTCGCGGGCGAGGAGCAGGGCGTCGATCGCAAGCTGCTCGACGGTACGGTCCAGAACGACATCCTCAAGGAGTTCATGGTCCGCAACACCTATATCTATCCGCCCGAACCCTCGATGCGGATCATTTCCGACATCTTCGGATACACCTCGCGCGAGATGCCCAAGTTCAACAGCATCTCGATCTCCGGCTATCATATGCAGGAGGCCGGGGCGACGCAGGTGCAGGAACTGGCCTTCACCATTGCCGACGGCGCGGAATATGTGCGGTACGGCGTGGCCTCGGGCCTCGACATCGACAAGTTCGCCGGGCGCCTCAGCTTCTTCTTCGCCATCGGCATGAACTTCTTCATGGAGATCGCCAAGCTGCGCGCCGCGCGGGTACTGTGGCACCGGGTCATGACGAAGATGGGCGCGCAGGACGAGCGGTCCAAGATGCTGCGCACCCACTGCCAGACGAGCGGTGTCTCGCTGACCGAGCAGGACCCGTACAACAACGTCATGCGCACGACGATCGAGGCGATGGCGGCGATGCTGGGCGGCACCCAGTCGCTGCACACCAACGCGCTGGACGAGGCGATTGCACTGCCGACGGATTTCTCTGCGCGCATCGCCCGCAACACGCAGATCGTCATCCAGGAAGAGACCGGCATGTGCAATGTCGTCGATCCGCTGGGCGGCAGCTATTATATCGAGGCGCTGACCCAGCAGCTGGTCGATGAGGCGTGGGAAATCATCGAGCGCGTCGAGGCCGAGGGCGGCATGGCGAAGGCCGTTGCCGCCGGCTGGCCCAAGGCGATGATCGAAACCGCCGCCGCCGCGCGTCAGGCGCGGGTCGATCGGGGCGATGACGTGATCGTCGGCGTCAACAAATACCGCCTGGCCAATGAAGACCTGCTGGAAACGCTGGAGGTCGACAACGCCAAGGTGCGCGAAGGGCAGATCGCCCGCATCAACAAGACCAAGGCCGAACGCGACAGCGCCAAGTGCGAAGCGGCGCTGCAGGCATTGCGCGAAGGCGCGGCGGCGCCGGCCAGCCTGGAGAACAATCTTCTCGCCCTCGCGGTCGAATGCGCACGCGCCCGCGCGACGCTGGGCGAAATCTCGTCCGCCATGGAGGAGAGCTTCGACCGTTACGGCACGCAGCCGACGCCGGTGAAGGGCGTCTATGCCAAGCCCTATGAGGGCGACAGCCGTTGGCAGCAGGTTCTCGACGGCGTGCAGGCCGTCGAGCGCCGCATGGGCCGCAAGCCAAAGATCATGATCGCCAAGATGGGCCAGGACGGCCATGACCGTGGCGCAAACATCATTGCGTCCGCCTTTGGCGACATGGGATTCGAGATCGTCTCCGGCCCGCTGTTCCAGACGCCGGAGGAAACGGTAGTCGTCGCGCTGGAAAGCGGCGTCGATGTCGTCGGCGCGTCCAGCCTTGCGGCGGGTCACAAAACCCTGATCCCCGAACTGATCAACCTGCTGCGCGAGCGTGGGCGCACCGACATCAAGGTGATCGCCGGCGGCGTCATCCCGCCGCAGGACTATGACTATCTGCGTGACGCAGGCGTTCAGGGGATTTATGGCCCTGGCTCCAACGTCGTGGAATGCGCCGCAGACGTGCTGCGCCTCCTCGGCCACAACATGCCCCCTGCGGGGCTGGAGGAAGCCGCGTGACCAATACGAACCCAATCATACTCCATCCGTTCGTGTCGAGCGAAGTCGAGACACTATTCCCAACTTCGGCGCGGGGCTTCTCGACTACGCGCGAAGCGAACGGAGGTGGCATATGATCGAAGTTCGTACCGACTGGACGCGCGAAGAGATCGCGGCGCTGTTCGACCTGCCGTTCAACGACCTGATGTTCGAGGCGCAGACCGTTCACCGTGCGAACCATCCGCGCAATGAAGTCCAGCTCTCCACCCTGCTATCGATCAAGACCGGCGGTTGCCCGGAGGATTGCGGCTATTGCAACCAGTCGGCCAGCGCCGAGAGCGGCCTGAAGGCCGAAAAGCTCATGAGCGTTCAGGCCGTTATGCAGGCCGCCGCACAGGCGAAGGACGCGGGCAGCTCGCGCTTCTGCATGGGCGCCGCCTGGCGCAACCCCAAGGCGCGGGACATGCCCGCCATCGTTTCGATGGTGAAGGGCGTGCGGCAGATGGGCATGGAAACCTGCATGACGCTGGGCATGCTGACCGAGGGTCAGGCCAAGACGCTCGCCGATGCGGGGCTGGATTATTATAATCACAATATCGACACCTCGCCTGAACATTATGAGAAGGTGATCACCACCCGGACGTTCGACGACCGGCTGGAGACGCTGGAGAATGTTCGCAATTCGGGCATTAATGTCTGCTCGGGCGGCATCGTCGGCATGGGCGAGACCCGCGAGGATCGGGTCGGCTTCCTGCATGCGCTTGCGACCCTGCCCAAGCATCCCGACAGCGTGCCGATCAACGCGCTGGTGCCTGTGAAGGGCACGGTGCTGGGCAATATGCTGGCCGACACGCCGCTCGCCAAGATCGACGAGATCGAGTTCGTCCGCACGGTCGCCGTTGCGCGCGTCGTCATGCCCGAAAGCATGGTCCGCCTGTCGGCCGGCCGCGAGAGCATGTCGGAAGCCTGCCAGGCGCTCTGCTTCATGGCGGGTGCGAACAGCATCTTCACCGGCGACAAGCTGCTGACGACGCCCAACGCGGGCGACAATGCCGACGCGGCGCTATTCGCCAAGCTGGGTGTTGTGCCCATGCAGGCGGAAGTGAAGGCGCATCTGGAGGCGGCTGAGTGATCTTGGCGCGCGCCTCCTTCGTCATCCCGGACTTTATCCGGGGTCCCGCTTCTTCGCTTTCGTCGCGCAGGCAGGCAGCGGGATGCCGGATCAAGTCCGGCATGACGGGAAAATGTTTCGGGGGATTTAGTGATCAGAATCCGTAGGGTTTCGATCCTCTTTGCGCTCGGGTCGGCAATTTACTGGGAGATCGCGGCCGCATTGATTGGCCTCCTGAACCCAATGGCTGGGTTGGATGTTGCGCCATATTGGATGGTGATACTCGCCAACACTCTTCCACCTGCCTTGTACGCAATTGTTACGTTGATTTTTTGCCACTGGCTCGGGCGACGGGTCTTGAGGCAGGCACAAAAGAGGTCCGACCAATAATGATCAAAAAAATCCTGATCGCGAACCGCGGTGAAATCGCATGTCGGGTCATGCGCACCGCCAAGAAGATGGGCATCAAGACCGTCGCGGTCTATTCCGACGCTGACTCCCGCGCGCCGCATGTGCTGATGGCGGATGAGGCCGTGCATATCGGCCCGTCGCCCGCCGCCCAGTCCTACCTGATCGCCGACAAGATCATCGCGGCGTGCAAGCAGACCGGCGCGGACGCCGTTCATCCGGGCTATGGCTTCCTGTCCGAGCGGGAGAGCTTCCGCAATGCGCTGGACGCTGAAGGCATCATCTTCGTCGGCCCGCCCGCCAATGCGATCGCCGCGATGGGCGACAAGATCGAGTCCAAGAAGCTCGCCATGGAAGCGGGCGTCAACGTTGTCCCCGGTTTCGTCGGCGTGATCGATGATACCGAGCATGCCGTGAAGATTTCCAACGAGATCGGCTATCCGGTGATGATGAAAGCCTCGGCCGGCGGTGGCGGCAAGGGCATGCGCCTGGCCTATTCGGAAAAGGACGTTCGCGAAGGCTTCGAGGCGACGAAGCGCGAGGGCCTCAACAGCTTCGGCGACGACCGCGTGTTCATCGAGAAGTTCATCGAGAGCCCGCGCCATATCGAAATCCAGGTGCTGGGCGACCAGCATGGCAACATCGTTTATCTCAACGAGCGCGAATGTTCGATCCAGCGCCGCCACCAGAAAGTGGTCGAGGAAGCGCCTTCGCCGTTCGTATCCCCCGAGATGCGCAAGAAGATGGGCGAGCAGTGCGTCGCCCTGTCCCGCGCCGTCGGCTATTTCAGCGCCGGTACGGTCGAACTGATCGTGTCGGGCGAGGACAAGACCGGCGACGGTTTCTACTTCCTGGAAATGAACACCCGCCTTCAGGTCGAGCATCCCGTGACCGAGCAGATCACCGGCGTCGATCTGGTCGAGCAGATGATCCGTGTCGCCAATGGCGAGAAGCTGGCGTTCACGCAGGCCGATGTGAAGATCAACGGCTGGTCGGTCGAGAACCGCGTCTATGCCGAGGACCCCTATCGCGGCTTCCTGCCCTCCACCGGCCGTCTCTCGCGCTACAGCCCGCCCGAGACCGGCGACGGCGTGCGCGTCGATGACGGCGTGGCCGAAGGCGGCGAGGTCAGCATGTTCTACGACCCGATGATCGCCAAGCTGATCACCTATGCGCCGACCCGGCTGGAGGCGATCGACAAGCAGATCGATGCGCTCGACCAGTTTGAGATCGACGGCCCGGGCCATAACATCGATTTCCTGTCCGCCATCATGCAGCATGAGCGGTTCCGCAGCGGCAACATCACCACGGGCTTCATCGCCGAGGAATATCCCGAAGGCTTTGTGGGCGCGCCCGCCTCGCCCGAACTGCTCAAGAAACTGGCCGCCATCGGCGCGTTTGCCGCCACGGCCTATGCCGACCGCGCGCGCCGCATCGACGGCCAGCTCGGCAAGCGCCTGCGTCCGCCCAGCATGTGGGAAGTGAAGATCGACGGGGCCGTGCATCAGGTCGGCTTCGACGTCGACGAGGTTGTCGTCGATGGCGAAGCGATCGACATGGCCCTGGAATATACGCCGGGTGATCGCCTGGTCGAAGCCGAGTTCGACGGCGTGCCGCTGGCGGTCAAGATCGCGCCGGTCCGCAGCGGATTCCGCCTGACCGCGCACGGCGCCAGCCATGTGCTGCGCGTGCTGCCCGCCCACGTCGCACCGCTCGCCGCGCACATGATCGAGAAGATTCCGCCGGACCTGTCCCGCTTCCTGATCTGCCCGATGCCGGGCCTGCTGGTGAAGCTGCATGTGGCCGAGGGCGAGAAGGTCGAGGCCGGGCAACCGCTCGCCGTGATCGAAGCCATGAAGATGGAGAATATCCTGCGCGCGCAGAAGACAGGCGTGGTGAAGTCCGTTTCCGCCAAGCAGGGCGACAGCCTGCCGGTGGATGCGATCATCCTGGAGATGGAATAGATCTAGAACGGCTTTCAACGCCGTTCATCCTGCTGATACGAGGCGCGCGCCTCGTATCAGTGTCGAAGGATTGCCTTTCTTAGAAAAGGGCAGGGCTTCGACAGGCTCAGCCCCAGCGGGTAATAAGCGGTAATGCATCTCAACCACGATCCCGCCGCCCCGCCGGCCGCCGACATCAGCTTCGACGATTTCCTTAAGGTCGACATCCGCATCGGCACGATCGTGTCGGCCGAGCCTCTCCCGGAGGCGCGCAAGCCCGCCTTCAAGCTGCTGATCGATTTCGGCCCGACCCTGGGCCAGAAGAAGAGCAGTGCGCAGATCACCGAGAATTATGCGTTGGAAAGCCTTCCCGGTCGAAAGGTCGCGGCGGTCGTGAACTTCCCGAAGCGGCAGATCGGCAAGTTCATGTCGGAGGTGCTGACGCTGGGTTTTGCCGATGAGGCGGGGGCCGTCGTCCTGTTTGCCCCGGATCGCGACGTTCCGGACGGATCGCGCCTGTTCTGACGCTTGTGCGGGGCAGGAGAAACATACAGGATGCGGCACGTGAACGGGAATAGGGGCGGATAATGGCGCAAGCCGCTGGGGTTGACACGAACTATGTGATGAATGCGAAGCGGGACCGGCTGGTCATCGCTGCGTCATCGCTCGGCACTGTGTTCGAATGGTATGATTTCTTCATCTACGGCACGTTGGCCGCCATCATCGGCCGGACCTTCTTCCCGACCGACAACCCGACCGTGGAGCTGCTCTATTCGCTTGCGGGCTTTGCCGTGGGCTTCGGCTTCCGGCCGCTCGGCGCTGTGCTGTTCGGCTATTTCGGCGACCGGCTCGGCCGCAAATATACCTTCCTGGCGACGATCGTCCTTATGGGCGTCGCGACGGCGGGGGTCGGCATCCTCCCGTCGGCGGCGACCATAGGCTATGCCGCGCCCGCCATCCTGATCCTGCTGCGCATATGCCAGGGGCTTGCGCTGGGCGGCGAATATGGCGGCGCGGCCATCTATGTCGCCGAACATGCCCCGCCGGAAAAGCGCGGTTTCTATACCAGCTTCATCCAGGCGGGCGTCGTCGGCGGATTTATCCTGTCGCTCATCGTCGTGCTCGGTACGCAGTGGGTGGTGGGCAAGGACGCGTGGGAGGCGTGGGGCTGGCGCTTTCCCTTCCTCTTTTCGCTGGCGCTGCTCGCCTTTTCGCTGTGGATGCGCCTGAAGCTGAAGGAAAGTCCCGTGTTCGTCGCGATGAAGGCGGCAGGCGAGCAGGCGAAAAATCCGCTGAAGGAAACCTTCACTTATCCGGGCAACAAGAAGCGCATCTTCGTCGCCCTGTTCGGCGTCGCGGCGGGGCTGACGGTGATCTGGTACACCGCCATGTTCCAGGTGCTCTATTTCCTGCAGAACGCGCTGAAGGTCGAACCGGCAGTTGCGCAGATGATCGTGGGCTTTGGCGCGACCACCGGGCTCGTCTTCTTCCTGCTCTTCGGGCATCTGTCGGACAGGATCGGGCGCAAGAAGCCGGTGGTCATCGGCTATGCCGCCACGCTGCTGCTGCTCTTCCCGATCTTCCACCTGATCGGCAGCGCCGCCAATCCCGACCTCGCCAGATTGTCCGCACACGCGCCCGTTGTCGTCAGCGGCCCCAATTGCAGCTACGATCCCTTTGCCAAGGTGCAGCCGACGCCGTGCGGCAAGCTGCTCGATTATTTCTCTAAGAAGGGCGTGCATTACACCAAGGCGGTGTCGCCAAGCGCGCAGGTCAGCATCGCCGGCGTCGTGCAGGCCGACACCAGTCCCGAGGCGCTGGACGCCACGCTGGCCAGCCATGGCTATAATTTCGCCAAGGTGACGCCGCCGATCGGCGACATCCTGCTGATCTTCCTGGGCGTGCTGGCGCTGTCCGCCCTGTCCGGCGCGACCTATGGCCCGGTGGCGGCGATGCTCTCGGAGCTTTTCCCGGCCCGCATCCGCTACAGCTCCATGTCGATCCCCTATCATATCGGCACGGGCTATTTCGGCGGGTTCCTGCCGCTGGTGAGCCAGTATATCGTCGCCAAGACCGGCGATCCCTATTCCGGCCTCTGGTACACGATTGCCGTCGTCGCGATGGCGCTGGTCGTTGCGGTGTGGGGCCTGCCCGAAACGCGCGGCGCGAAACTGGACGCGACAGGCTGACGCCGCTATCGGCTCGGCCATGAGTTCACCGTCCGCCGCCGCCCCGCTTCGCCTGCGTCTCGATGGAGAGGCGCTGGCGTCCAACTGGCGCTGGCTGAACGACCGGAGCGGTGACGCCGCCTGCGGGGCCGCCATCAAGGCGAATGGCTATGGCCTAGGCGCGCGGCAGGTCATGGAGCGTCTGACGGCAGCAGGGTGCCGGGATTTCTTCGTCGCGACATGGGCGGAGGCGCTGGCGCTGGCGCCCTTGCCGGACGGCGTATCGCTATCCGTGCTGCACGGCGTTCGCGCGGAGGATATGCCTGCCGCGCTTTCGGGATTTGCCCGGCCCGTGCTGAACACGCCTGAGCAGGTCGCGCGCTGGAGGGATTCTGGCGGCGGCATTTGCGACGTGATGATCGATACCGGCATCAATCGGCTGGGCCTCGACTCGCGGCAGGATTGCGCGGCACTGACGCAGGGGCTGACGATCCATACGCTGATGAGCCATCTCGCCTGCGCGGACGAGGATCATGCCCTCAACGCCATGCAGCGGGACCGCTTTGCTGAAGTGGCGCGGGGGGTGAAAGCGGAGAGGCTAAGCCTCGCCAACAGCGCGGGCATATGCCTGGGCGACGGTTATCATTTCGGTCTGACCCGCCCCGGTCTTGCCCTCTATGGCGGCATTCCCCGCGCGGAAACAGTAGGCGCAATCCGTCAGGTTGTGTTCCCGCAGGCGCAGATACTCCAGCGCCGCACGATCCCGGCAGGCGATACGGTTGGCTATAGCGCGACCTTCACCGCTGGACAGGATGTTGAAGCCGCCATCCTTAACCTCGGCTATGCCGACGGCTATTTGCGGGGGTTTTCGGGCCGGGGCGCTGCGATTGTGGAGGGCGTGCGCCTGCCGGTGCTCGGCCGCGTTTCGATGGACCTGTTGATCGTGGATGTCAGCGCCCGGCCCGATCTCGCCGAGGGCGACTGGGTCGATATCGACTATGATCTGCAGACGGCGTCAGCGCAGTCTGGCCTGTCGCATTATGAACTGCTGACCGGCCTTGGCGCGCGTTATGACAGGGTTTGGGTATAATTCTTAAGGCGCGTTGAAATTCGCACCATTTTCAAAACCCACGCCCGTTCGCTTCGAGCGTAGTCGAGAAGTGTTCGCGCTGGTTTCTCGACTACGCTCGAAACGAACGGATGTGGAGTGTAATGGACCCCGCGCTTCTAGCCGCTCAGCGCTCCACGCACATGGCGATGCCCATGCCGCCGCCGATGCACAGCGTGACAAGGCCCTTCTTCGCGTCGCGCTTGCCCATTTCGTAGAGCAGGGTCGTCAACACCCGCGCGCCCGATGCGCCGATGGGGTGGCCGATGGCGATCGCGCCGCCATTGACGTTGACCTTGCTCGCGTCCCAGCCAAGCTCCTTGCCCACGGCCAGCGCCTGCGCGGCGAAGGCTTCATTGGCTTCGATCAGGTCGAGCTCCGACAGTTTCCAGCCCGCCTTCTCCAACGCCTTGCGGCTGGCCGGGGCAGGGCCGATGCCCATGATCGACGGATCGACGCCGCAGGTCGCCCAGGAGGCGATGCGGCCCAGCACGGCCGACCCGCGCTTCGCCGCCTCCGCCTCGCTCATCAGCACCAGCGCGGCCGCGCCGTCGTTGATGCCGCTGGCGTTGGCGGCAGTGACGGTGCCGTCTTTCTTGAAGGCGGGGCGCAGGCCCTGCATCGCCTCGATCGTGGCACCGGCGCGGATATATTCGTCCTTGTCGACGATGGTGTCGCCCTTGCGGCCCTTCACGGTCACCGGCGCGATCTCGTCGTCGAAGCGGCCGCTGGCGCGGGCGGCTTCCGCCTTGTTCTGGCTGGCGACGGCGAAGATGTCCTGCTCCTCACGCGTCACCTGATATTTCTCGGCGACATTCTCGGCCGTGATGCCCATGTGATAGGCGTTGAAGGCGTCGGTCAGACCGTCGATGATCATGGTGTCGACCAGGCTGGTGTTGCCCATCTTGGTGCCGGCGCGCAGTGCCTGTGCGTGGGGGGACAGGGACATGCTCTCCTGCCCGCCCGCGATCATGATCGCGGCGTCGCCCGTCTGGATCGCCTGCGCGGCGAGAGCCACGGCGCGCAGGCCCGATCCGCAGACCTGGTTGATGCCGAACGCAGTACGGTCGACGGGAATGCCTGCGTTGACCGCTGCCTGACGTGCCGGGTTCTGGCCCTGCGCCGCCGTCAGCACCTGGCCAAGGATCACTTCGTTGACTTCGGCAGGGGCGACGCCGGCCTGCGCCAGAGCCGCCTCGATGGCGATACGACCCAGTTCATGCGCTGGCGTCGTGCCGAACGCGCCCAGGAAGCTGCCTACGGCCGTGCGCTTGGCGGCGGTGATGACGATACCAGTCATGATCAAAGCTCCCATTGTCCAACGTTCGGGCGCGCCTTAGCATCAGCCTCCGTGCTTGGATAGCCACCGGGACAGAGGATCCCACAGCAATTCGCGCGCGCGCCCGCTGACAATCATGCCGACATGGCCCAGGCCCAATGTCCAGTTTTCCGCCAACACCGGCGCAGAAGATGCGGGCACGATCCGGTCGGTCAACGATGCGATGGACAGGGTCGGGCAATGCAGGTCATCAAGGCGGCATGGCCTGCCGCCGACGGACCATTGGCCCAGTCCCGTGGCATTACCGGCGTAGAGCCGGTCAAACAGTTCCGCGCCCGCCGCGAAAGTCAGGGGCGGGCCTTCGTTCGCCCAATCCTCCACCGCCAGAAAAGCCTGTTCCGCATGCGACCCGGACGTCATGTCGCCGAAGGCCGCATATTTCCGGATGGTGCGTGCGGGATCGAGCGACCAGAAGCCGGATTGCAGCACTTCCATGGGAACATAGCCCAGCCGCGCGCACACGGCCTTTGCCTCACCCCACAGGCGGATGACTTCATCCCGGGATTCGGTCGGAAAGCCGTCAAAGTTCCAGGGGGAGGCGATGGTCACGATGGCTGCGGGAGAAAGGCCGCCGAGCCCAAGGGCGAGCGTGCCGCCCAGGCAATATCCCGCCAGGATGACAGGGCGTCCAATGGCGGAGATCAGCGGCGTCAACTTTTGTTCGACATGCCCCGCAAGGTCCAGCCCATTTTCGCTTTGCTCCGGCGTGCCCCAATCGATCAGCCAGGGATCATGGCCGAGGCTTGCGAGATGGCGCAGCATGGACTGCTGCTCGGACAAATCCAGCACCGTCGGGGGATTGATGAGCGAGGGGATGAAAACGATCGGGAAAGGTGCGGTAACGCCTTGTGATTTATGCGTCTTGAGGGAATTTTCCGTGCCATAATGCAACAGTCGGCTGTTTCGTACGGATGCTGCGACGCGGGGCGCCGGCGGCGGCTTTGGCCGCGTTGCCTCCTGGTATCGGGACAATCCCTGGAAAGCGCGGCGACGCAGTTCCGCATCGCCGTGTGTTTCCCGCCACAACATATCGAGAAACAGCGGTAATGGCCGCGGTCCATGTTGCGGTGCGGTAATATTTGGTGCTATTGCAGCATCAACTGGGATGGGAGCTTCATTCATGGCCAAAGCTAAGACGGCGGGCGATTCGGATCCGGTGACAATCAAGAAGTACGCTAACAGGCGGCTCTACAACACCGAAACCTCAAGTTATATCACACTCGACCTTCTTTCGCAGATGACGCGGGAGGGCCGCGAGTTCGTCGTTGTCGACGCAAAGACGGGCGAGGACATCACGCACAATGTCCTGACGCAGATCATCATGGAGGAGGAACAGCGCGGCAAGAACATGCTGCCGGTCAATTTCCTCCGTCAGCTCATCTCCATGTACGGGGATTCGATGCAGTCGATGGTGCCGCAATATCTCGAAGCGTCCATGGAGGCGTTCCGCAAGAATCAGAAGCAGTTCCAGGATGCGATGCAGGGCGCCTTTGTCGGCGGCCCCCTTGCCGAAATCGCCAAGCGCAACATGAAGCTGTTCGAGGCAGCCACTAGCGCCTTCCAGGCGAAGGAAGCCGCAGCAGAGCCAGCGGGCGGCGACGACAAGGATGACGAGATTGCGCAACTGAAGGCGCAACTCGCCAGCCTGAATTCCAAGATCGAGAAGCTGGCGAAATAACGCCGCTTTGACGAACTGCCGCATTCAAGGCCCGGCCCGAGCGATCGAGCCGGGCCTTTGCTGTCGGGCCAGCCTCGACACGACCGGCCGGCTTGCCTATGGGCAGCATATTCCCACGCATTCAGGTCAGGTCAGTGAAGCACGCACTCAACGTCACCCGTGAACAGGATTTCGCCGCCTGGTATCAGGCGGTCATCTCTGAAGCCGACCTTGCCGAGGAATCGGGCGTGCGCGGCTGCATGGTCATCCGCCCCTGGGGCTATGGCATATGGGAGCGCATCCAGAAGTTGCTGGATGCCGAGATCAAGGCCACCGGCCATGAGAATTGCTATTTCCCGCTCTTCATCCCGCTCTCCTTCTTCGAGAAGGAGGCCGAGCATGTTGACGGTTTCGCCAAGGAAATGGCGGTCGTCACGCACCATCGCCTGATCCAGAAGGACGGCCGCCTCGTCCCCGATCCCGAAGCGAAGCTGGAGGAGCCGCTGGTCGTCCGCCCCACATCGGAGACAGTGATCGGCGCAGCATTTTCCCGCTGGGTGCAAAGCTGGCGCGACCTGCCCGTGCTCATCAATCAGTGGGCGAATGTCGTCCGCTGGGAAATGCGCACCCGCATGTTCCTGCGCACCAGCGAGTTCCTCTGGCAGGAGGGGCATACGGCGCACGCCACCGTGGCGGAGGCGCAGGAAGAGACGCTCAAGATGCTGGAGGTCTATCGCAGCTTCGCGGAGGACTGCCTGGCGCTGCCCGTCGTCGCTGGCGAGAAGCCGGAGAATGAGCGCTTTCCTGGTGCGGTCTCGACCTATTCGATCGAGGCGATGATGCAGGACGGCAAGGCGCTGCAGGCCGGCACCTCGCACTTCCTGGGCACGACATTCTCAAGCGCACAGAATATCCGTTTCCAGAATAGCGAGGGGCAGCAGGAGCTGGCGCAGACGACTAGCTGGGGCGTGTCCACCCGCATGATCGGCGGCGTCATCATGGTGCATGGCGACGATGACGGGCTGCGCTGCCCGCCGCGCATCGCGCCGCACCAGATCGTCATCGTGCCGATGCTGCGCGATACGCCGGAGGATGAGGCGATCATCGCCTATTGCGCGGACATCGCCAAGGCGCTCGGCGCGCTGGACGCATTCCGCGAGCCGGTTCGCGCGCATCTGGACCGCAAGTCCGCGAAGGCCGCGAACAAGCGCTGGGGCTGGGTGAAGAAGGGCGCGCCGATTATCGTCGAAGTCGGCGGGCGCGATCTGGCTGCGGGCAATGTGTCCGTGCTGCGCCGCGACCGGCTCTACAAGGATGATGGGAAGCTCGACAGCGCGATTGTCGCCAAGGATGATTTCGTGGCGGGCGCTGCGCAGATGCTGGTCGACATCCAGGCGGCTTTGCACGGCGAGGCGCAAGCCTTCCTTTCGCGCAACATAAACCGCGATGTCGCCGACCTGGACGGGCTGAAGGCATGGTTTTCCGCGGACAGGCCCGGCTGGCTGGAAGTGCAGTGGAGCAAGCCGACAGGCGCGGCGCTCGACAAGGTCGTGGAGACGCTAAAGGGTCTGAAGCTGACGCTGCGCAACGTGCCGATGGATGCTGCGCCTGCGGATGGCGCGTGCATCTTCACCGGCGATAGGGCGGTGGAACGGGTGCTTGTCGGCCGCGCCTATTAGGGGTTTGCCCTAGTCCGCCTTCGCGAGTTGCGTTTCCTGGCGTCTCGGCTTGACCTCCACCAGGTCGGCATGGCTGTTGGGGAAGGATATCACCAGCATCTCGAGAGGCGCGCCGCTCGGGTTGCGGGCCTGATGTATCTTGCCCGGCTCGATTTCTATGCCCTCGCCGGCCTTCACGACGTTGGAATAATCGTCGGCCTCCATCACCAGTTCGCCTGACAGGACGTAGAAAAACTGGCGGGCCTTCTTGTGGTAGTGGGGAATTTCCTCACCGCCCGAAACCATGCGTTCCTGGATCACGGTCATGTCGTTGCGCTTGACCAGATACCAGCCGTCATTCTTGCTGCCCCAGACATAATGGTCGGCGCAATCCTTGTTGATGGCGAAAGCGAGGCGGCTCTTGTCTTCGCGCGCATCGGCGGCGCCGTGAAGGAAAAGCGCGGCGACCAATGCCAAGCCGGACCTGAAGCCATGACCCATGTCTATCTCCCTTTCGCTGTTCAACGAATCAGGAGAGGGTTTCCCACCATGCCCGGAATGCATTTTGTTCGGCGCTATCGATGAGGAGGCCGAGCTTGCTGCGCCGGAGCAGGCAATCCTCGGCCGTCAGCGCATATTCCCGGTCGCGCATCCAGCGCGCCTCGATCTCGGTAAAGCCGCCGCCAAAGTCGCGGCCCATGCCCGCTAGGTCGGTCACGCTGTCCAGCATGTCGCGCAGCATCGTGCCATAGGCCCGCGCCATCCGCAGCGATCGTGCCTCGCCAAGGAAGGGCCAACGGGCGCGGACTTCGGACAGGAAGGCGTCGAAGCTCGCCATGTCGCCGCCGGGGAAGGGCATGGCCTCCGTGGACGCCGTGCGTCGCCAATGCGCGACCGGCGCGAGCGTGTCGAACACCTCCTCGGCCAGTTTGCGCGCGGTCGTGATCTTGCCGCCGAATACGGACAGGGCAGGAGGACCGTCCGCATCCATTTCCAGCACATAATCGCGGGTCACCGCCCGGCTCTCCGAAGCGCCGTCGTCATAAAGGGGCCGGACCCCGCTATAAGTGGACGTGACGTCGCGCGGCGTGATCTGCTGCCCCAGATAGCGGTTGGTTGCGGCGCACAGATACAGCACCTCATCCTCGGTAATGGAGGCTTCTTCCGGACGCGCGACGGGCACGTCGGTGGTGCCGATAAGCGTGCTGCCGTCCTGATAGGGAATCGCGAACACGATCCGCCGGTCGGGCTGCTGCAACATATATGCCTGCGCCCCGTCGAACAGCCGCGGCACGATGATATGGCTGCCCTTGATCAGGCGCACCCGGCTGCGGCCTGGAAGCTGCGCGCTGCCCAGCACATCCGCCACCCATGGCCCCGCAGCATTGACCAGAACGCGTGCAGCAATCCTTTGTCCGTCCGACAGTTCCACGTGCCAGACGCCGCCCTGCCGCCGTGCCGAAACCAGCGCCGTGCGCGTGATGATCTCCGCGCCATGCTGCGCAGCGTCCATGGCGTTGAGCAGCGTCAGGCGGGCGTCGTCGACCCCGCAGTCGGAATAGACGAACCCCTTTCCCTTCCGCCGCAACGGCGCGAGGAATTGCGTGTCGCTGCGCTTCAGCCCGCGCGAACGCGGCAGGCTGATTTTCCCGCCGATCCTGTCGTAGAGCCACAGGCCCAGCCGCACCATCCACCAGGGCCGCACCGCGCCCTCGTGCGGCAGGACGAACTGCATCGGCCGGATCAGGTGCGGCGCGGCCTTGAGTAACCGCTCGCGCTCCTTCAGCGCCTCCCGCACCAGCTTGAACTCATAATATTCCAGATAGCGCAGCCCGCCATGGATCAGCTTGGTGGAGGCCGACGACGTATGCGCCGCCAGATCATCCTTCTCGACCAGCAGCACGGTCAGACCATTGACCGCCGCCTCCCGCGCGATGGCGCAGCCGTTGATGCCGCCGCCGACGATGATCAGGTCATATGTCACCCGTCATGTTGTGGCCAAGCAGGACGGCGCTGGCAACCATGGTCCCGCGCCCCTATAGCGAGGGCATGGCATCTCCCCCCAGCCGCAAGGCGTCCGCTCCCCGCAAGCCGTTGAAGGTGAAGCCCGCCGGCTTCCCGACCCGCGACCAGATCATGGACCTCATCACGACGTCTGACACACCGGCAGGCAAGCGGGAGATCGCTCGCGCCTTCGGCCTGAAGGGGCAGGAGAAGATCGCGCTCAAGGCGTTGCTGAAGGACATGGCCGACGAGGGCCTGATCGACATCGGCCCCGCCCGCGCTTTCCACAAGATGGGCGGCGTGCCGAAGGTCACGGTGCTGCGCATCGTCGATGTTGACGGCAATCAGCTTCTGGCTGTGCCTCACAAATGGGAAGGCGAGGGCGTTCCGCCGCCGCGCCTGCGCATCGTGGAGCGGGGCAAGCGCAGCGCACTGACGGTCGGCGACCGCATCCTCGCCCGCACGGAAGAGGCGGGCAATGGCTGGGTCGCCCACCCGATGAAGAAGCTCGCCAAGGGTTCGGACCTCATGCTCGGCGTGGTCGAGGTGAAGGAGGGGGGCAAGCTGTGGCTGCGCCCGGTGGACAAGCGCATCCGCAACGCCACGCCCGTCAGCGATGCCGGTGACGCCAAGCCCGGCGACCTAGTGCTTGCCGAGGCGAGCGGACGGCCGCCCCGCATCTCCGCCCGCATCACGGATATCCTAGGCGATCCGTTCGCGCCGAAGAGCTTCAGCCTGATCGCCATCCACAAGCATGGCATCCCCTTCGTCTTCCCCGACAGCGCCGAGGAAGAAGCGGTGCGGGTCGCCGCCTTGCCACTGCACACGGAGAAGCGGGAAGACCTGCGGCACTTGCCCATCGTCGCCATCGATCCGGTCGACGCGCGCGACTTCGACGATGCCGTCTGGGCCGCGCCGGACGAGGATGACGCCAATCCCGGCGGCTTCCGTGCCATCGTCGCCATTGCCGATGTGGCCTTCTATGTGCGTCCGGGCGGCGCGCTGGACCGCGAGGCGCGCAAGCGCGGCAACAGTGTGTATTTTCCCGACCGCGTCGTGCCGATGCTGCCGCATCAGTTGTCGTCCGACATGTGCTCGCTGCGCGCGGACGAGGACCGGGCGGCCATGGCCTGCCACCTTGTCATCGATGCGAAGGGCAAGATTACCTCCTGGCGCTTTACCCGCGCCGTCATTCGGGTGGCCGCCAACATCCCCTATGAGCAAGCGCAGGCGGCGATCGACGGGGAGGTCGAGAATCCTCTCCTCGAAACCGCGCTCAAGCCCCTCTGGGCCTGCTGGGCACTGCTTGCAAAGGCGCGCGATGCGCGTGATCCGCTTGCGCTGGACCTGCCGGAACGGCGCGTGGTGCTGGACGAGAATGGGCGGATCGTCAGCGTCGCGGTGCGCGAGCGTCTCGACGCCCACCGGCTGATCGAGGATTATATGATCGCCGCCAACGTCGCGGCCGCCAAGGCACTGGAGGCGAAGAAGGCGCCCGTCATGTACCGGGTTCATGAGCCGCCAAGCCGCGAGAAGCTGGTCGCGCTGAAGGAATATCTCAAAACCTTCGACATGGAGTTCGCGCTGGGCCAGGTCATCAAGCCGACCACCTTCAACCGCCTGATCGCGAAGCTGGGCGACAATGAAGCGCGGCCGCAGATCATGGAACAGATATTACGCAGCCAGACACAAGCCTATTACGGTCCGCAAAATGCGGGCCATTTCGGTCTGGCGCTTGGTTCATACGCCCATTTCACCTCACCCATTCGCCGCTATTCGGACTTGCTCGTCCACCGGGCGCTGGTCGGCGCCTATGGCCTGGAACTGCCCGCACCCAAGGACAAGTCCATCCCGGACAAGACCTCGCTGAGCGGCGAGGACATGGCCAATATGGGCCGCGTCGGCGAACTCATCAGCCAGCATGAACGCCGGGCGATGGAGGCGGAGCGCGAAACCGTCGACCGCTATGTGGCAGCCTTCCTGGCGACGCGCGTCGGCGAAGTGGTCGAGTGCCGGATCACCGGCGTCCAGAATTTCGGTTTCTTCGCAACGGTCGAGGGCCTGGGTGGCGACGGGCTGGTGCCGGTCTCGACGCTGGGCGTGGAGCGCTTCTATTTCGATGAGGCGGGCAAGGCGCTGGAGGGCATGAGCAGCGGCGACCGCTACACGGTGGGACAGCATTTGCCGCTGCGCCTCGTGGAGGCCGACCCGATCAACGGCGCGCTACGCTTTGAAATCCCCGAAGGCGCGAACCATTTGCCCGTGCGCGGGCAGCGCGGGCGGGGTGGGCCGCAACAGCGCGGTCGCCCGTCCAATATTCGCCACATGGGAAGTTCGCGCGGCAAGCACCGCAAGAAATAGGGCCTAGCTCAACCGATCCAATGTCTCGCGGTCCAGCGATCCGGGGATGACCATTACGGGGCAGGGCAGGCGGCCCGCCTCCGCCCCGGCAAAATGAGACACCAGAGGCCCCGGAGGACCGACGGCGGCGGCGCCCAGCACGAGCGCGGCGATATCTTCCGCGTCGTCCAGCATCTTGCGCACGACGGTCACCGGATCGCCCTGCCGCACGGTGATGACGGGCCGTATTCCCGATTCCTCGACGAGCGTTCCGGCAGCGCCCGTCACCAGCGCTTCGGCGCGCTGCCGCGCTTCTTCCTCGATGGTCGCCTGCACGCCGCCCCACTGAACGAACTCGGTGGGCGGCACGAGGGCGAGGATCTGCACGGCTCCGCCCGTTTTGGCGGCGCGGCGCGCGGCAAAGCGCAGGGCGGCTTCCGCCTCGCGCGTTTCGTCTACGACGACAAGATATGTGCGCATGCAGCGTGCCCCGCCTTGTGAATGCCGAATCTGGGCCATATCTTTGCGGAAAACAAGGCTACCCTTGACCCCCGAGGCCAAAGCGTCAAAACCGCACCCATCCTCCCCTGGAATCACATAAAGGGCTGCACCCCCATGCCGATCAAAATCCAGATGCCCGCGCTTTCTCCGACGATGGAAGAAGGGACGCTGGCCAAATGGCTTGTCAAGGAGGGCGACACGGTCAAGTCCGGCGACCTGCTGGCGGAAATCGAAACCGACAAGGCGACGATGGAATTCGAAGCCGTCGATGAAGGCAAGATCACCAAGATATTGGTGGCTGAGGGCAGCGAGGGCGTGAAGGTCGGCACGGTTATCGCCACGCTTGAGGGCGAAGGCGACGACAGCGACGGTGATGCTGAGGAAGCACCCGAAGCAGCGCCGCCGCCCGCCGCCGAAAAGGCAGCGCCCAAACCGGATGTGACGCCCGAAAAGGCGCAGGCCGCGCCCGCCGCGAAGGCCGATCCCGTGCCGGCCAAGCCCGCATCGGACAGCGGCGAGCGCGTAAAGGCCAGCCCGCTTGCCCGCCGCCTTGCCGAGCAGTCCGGTATCGACCTCTCCGCCATTACAGGCAGCGGCCCCAATGGTCGCGTCGTGAAAGCCGATCTGGACGGCGTGAAGCCATCGGCCGCTCCAGCGAAACCATCCGCGCCAGCCGATCAGGCTGCTGCGGCGTCCGCACCTGCCCCCGCTGCGGCGGCCCCGGCACCGGACGGCGTGCCCTCCGAGACGATCAAGCTGTCGTCGATGCGCAAGACCATCGCGCGCCGCCTGACCGAATCCAAGCAGACGGTGCCGCATTTCTACCTGACGCTCGACTGCAACATCGACAAGCTGCTCAAGCTGCGCGGCGACCTCAACAAGGGGCTGGAAAGCCGGGGCGTCAAGCTGTCGGTCAACGACCTGCTGATCAAGGCGCTGGGCGTTGCGCTGGAGCAGGTGCCCGACGCCAACGTCCAGTTCGCCGGCGACAATCTCATCAAGTTCCAGCGCGCCGACATATCGATGGCGGTCGCCATCCCCGGCGGCCTGATCACCCCGGTCATCACCGATGTCGGCGGCAAGGCCCTGTCGAAGATCGCGACGGAGGCCAAGGATCTCGCCGCCCGCGCTCGCGACGGCAAGCTGCAGCCGCAGGAATATCAGGGCGGCACCGCTTCCATCTCCAACCTCGGCATGTTCGGCATCAAGCAGTTCGACGCGGTCATCAACCCGCCGCAGGGCATGATCCTGGCGGTCGGGGCCGGCGACAAGCGCCCGCATGTCGTGGACGGTGCGCTCGCCATCGCCACGGTGATGACGGCCACGGGCAGCTTCGACCACCGGGCCATCGATGGCGCGGTCGGCGCGCAGCTGATGCAGGCGTTCCAGGCGCTGGTGGAAAATCCGCTCGGCATGCTCGCCTGATGAGCAAGCCGGACGAGCCGCCGCCGCAGATCGACCCGGCGGTGCGCGTCATCGCCATGCCCGCCGATACGAATCCCTATGGCGATATTTTCGGCGGCTGGTTGATGAGCCTGATGGATTCGGCAGCTGGTTCCGTCGCCGCCCGTCATTCAAAGGGGAGGGCGGTGACGATCGCGGTCGAGGGCATGGAGTTTCTTCGTCCCGTCGTTGTGGGAGACGAGGTGTCGGTATTCGCATCACTCAAGAGCGTCGGTCGTACCTCGATGAACATCGCCGTCGAGGCGTGGCGGCGCACGCGGCATGATGATCGGTCCTATCGCGTGACCCAGGCCACATTCACTTTCGTGGCGATCGGAGAAGATCGCCAGCCCCGCACCGTGCCCCCGATGGCGCAATAATATCGATAGAGAGAGATTTCATGGCTGATATTTATGATCTTATCATCCTCGGCTCCGGCCCCGGCGGCTATGTCGGCGCGATCCGCGCGGCGCAGCTGGGCATGAAGGTCGCGATCGTCGAGCGCGAGCGGCTGGGCGGCATCTGCCTCAACTGGGGCTGTATCCCGACAAAGGCGCTGCTGCGCTCCTCGGAAATCTATCACTACATCACCCATGCGGAGGCTTACGGCCTGTCCGCGCCCAAGCCCGCCTATGACCTGGAAAAGGTCGTCCAGCGCTCGCGCAAGGTCGCCGATCAGCTGAACGGCGGCGTCAAGGGCTTGATGAAGAAGCACAAGATCACTGTCGTCGAGGGCGTCGGCAAGCTGACCGGGAAGGGCAAGCTCGAAGTCACCCAGGGCGACCAGAAGACGGTGCTTGAAGGCAAGAAGATCATCGTCGCGACCGGCGCTCGCGCCCGCGACCTGCCCTTCGCGCCGGCGGACGGCAAGAAGATCTGGACCTACCGCACCGCCATGACCCCGCCGGAAATGCCGACCAACCTGCTGGTCATCGGTTCGGGCGCCATCGGCCTGGAATTCGCCAGCTTCTACGGCGACATGGGTGCGAAGGTCACGGTCGTCGAAATGCTCGACCGCCTGCTCCCTGTCGAGGACGCGGAAATCAGCGCGTTCATGGAAAAGCAGCTCAAGAAGTTCGGCATGGACATCCGCACCTCCACTGGCCTGCAGAAGCTGGAAGCGACGGCCAAGGGCGTGAAGGCGGAGATCAAGGCCAAGGATGGCACCGTCACCACCGAGGAGTTCAGCCACGCCATCGTCGCCATCGGCATCCTCCCCAATACCGAGAATATCGGCCTTGAGGAGCTGGGCGTGAAGACCGATCGCGGCCACATCGTCACGGACGGCTATGGCAAGACCAATGTCGAGGGCGTCTATGCGTTCGGCGACGTCACCGGCGCGCCCTGGCTGGCGCACAAGGCGATGCATGAGGCGGTGATCTGCGTCGAGGCGATCGCAGGCCAGCATCCGCACGAGATGGATGTGCTGAATATCCCCGGCTGCACCTATTCCCGTCCGCAGGTCGCCTCCGTCGGCCTGACCGAAGCCAAGGCCAAGGAAGCCGGATACAAGGTCAAGGTCGGCAAATTCCCCTTCCTGGGCAACGGCAAGGCGATCGCGCTCGGCGAGACCGAGGGATTCGTCAAGACCGTGTTCGACGAGGCGACGGGCGAGCTTCTGGGCGCGCACATGATCGGCGCGGAAGTGACCGAGATGATCCAGGGCTATGTCGTCGGCAAGACGCTGGAGACGACCGAGGTCGAGCTGATGGGCACCGTCTTCCCGCATCCGACCATTTCCGAAGTCATGCATGAAGGCGTGCTGAGCGCCTATGGCCGCGCGCTGCACATCTGACGCAGCGTAGCAGGACGCAGGGCAATATGGCGCGCGCAGGACGGCGTTATGGCGTGGGGCAAAGGGCGCTGCTCTTTGCCCTGTCGCTGCTTGTCATCCTCGCCATTGCCTTCGCGCAGCGCTGGGGCTGGCTGACCGCCTTCAATCGCGGCCTGATGGGTGGAGCGGGGGCCTGGCGCGACACGGCCGTCGGGCCGCCCGTCACGCTGGCGATGATTGGCCTTAGCGAGATCGGCGACACCGCCGCGCGGATCGGCATGACGCTGGTCGCCAGCGCGATGCTGTTCTGGCGCGGGCGGGGGCGTCAGGTCCTCTGGCTCATCCTCGTCGTCATTGGCGGCACGCTTTTGAACAGTGCGTTGAAACAGGTTTTCGCGGCGCCGCGGCCTGACCTTCTGCCGCATCTGGATATTGTGAAGAGCTATAGTTTCCCTTCCGGCCACGCATCGGGAAACATGATTTTCTTCGGCGCATTGGCGATGTTGATGGCCCGGGGATGGGCCTGGGCCGCGGCATCCGTGATGATCGCGCTGATCGGTTTCAGCCGCGTATGGCTTGGCGTCCACTGGCCGACCGACGTACTGGCGGGCTGGATATTGGGCATCGGCTGGCTTGTCCTGTGCGGAGCATGGTTCCGCCGCTGAACCGCTTGCCGCTGATCCGCTTTCATGCTGTATTGCAATGATCATACAGCAAAAGGGGAGAGGGTGATGCAGATCGGGATTCTCTGGCCGACATTCGTGCTTGTCGGCTTGGTCTATGTGGTCTGGCTGCTGATGATTTTTCAGCGTTTCAGGCACATGAAGGCCAGCCCCCCGCAGAAGCAGGATTTCGAGACGGGCGAGGCGGCTCTGCGCTATTTCACGCCTGTGGAAATGCCCGCGAACAATCTGCGCAACCTGTTCGAGATGCCGGTGCTGTATTTTGCACTGGTGCCGCTCCTGCTCATCACGCGCCACGCCAATCATGTCGAGGTTGCCCTGGCCTGGACATTCGTGCTTTTGCGCGTGGTCCACAGCATCATTCACGCCACCAGCGGGCCGGTCATGTCCCGTTTTCTGGTCTATGCGCTGTCCTGCGCCGTGCTTTCGGCCATGTGGATCGGTTTTGCCGTTGACCTTGCTCTTGGCCGGTAACTTTTCCTCTGTTTTACAAATGGATAGCGCGCTAGGCCGCAGGCGGCCGTATGAGTCTAACCGGAACGTTCAAAGGGAATTGCATGAAGAAGATCGCCGCCGCCGCCTGTTTTCTCGCGTCGCTCCTGACCGGGGTTGCCCATGCCGAGACCGTGGTCGTGACTGCCGACAAGATGGTCGATGTTTTGACCGGCAAGGAGGTCGACAACCCGGCGGTCTTCATCGAAAATGGCCGCATCACCAGCATCGCCGACGCAAGGACGGTGCGCTGGGGCGATAATGTCAAGCATATCGACCTGTCCGGCAAGACGATCCTGCCCGGCCTCATCGACATGCATGTCCACCTGACCAGTCTGGCCGAGGTCGGCGGTTATCAGGGGCTTCGCTATACGGACAGCTTCTGGACGGCGGTCGGGGTCGCCAATGCGAAGAAGACGCTGAAGGCCGGCTTCACCACCGTGCGCAATGTCGGCTCCTCCGATTTCGGCGACGTTGGCCTCAAGCAGGCGATCGAGGGTGGCTATATCGCCGGCCCCCGGATTGTCCCTGCAGGCTATGCGATCGGCGCGACCGGCGGCCATTGCGACGATGGCGGTCTGCCACCCTCGATGGACAGCAAGCAGCCCTCCGTCGTCAACGGGCCGGACGAAGCCCGTGCGAAGGTGCGCTGGCTCCACAAATATGGCGCGCGCGTCATTAAGATCTGCGCGACCGGCGGGGTGTTCTCGTTGGGCGATGCGGTCGGCGCGCAGCAACTGACCCTGGAGGAAATGAAGGCCATTGCCGATGAGGCGCATATGCTGGGCTTGAAGGTCGCCGCGCATGCTCATGGTGATGAGGGTATCCGCACCGCCATCCTGGCAGGCATCGACACGATCGAACATTGCAGCCTTGCGGGTGACGAGACGATCAAGCTCGCCGCGCAGAAGAAGACCTGGTTCGACATGGATATCTATAATGACGACTATATCCTGGCGACCGGCACCGCGAACGGCACCGAGCAGGAAAGCCTGGACAAGGAGAAGATGATCGGTCGCCTGCAGCGCGAGACCTTCCGCAAGGCGGTGAAGGCCGGCGTGCCCATGCTGTTCGGCACCGACGCGGGCGTTTATCCGCATGGCGACAATGGCAAGCAGTTCGCCAAGATGGTCAAATGGGGCATGACCCCGCTGCAGGCCATCCAGGCCGCCACGGTCAGCGGCGCGAAGGCGCTGGGCCAGGAGGGCGACGTCGGCGCGATCGCGGTCGGACGCTATGCGGATATCATCGCCGTCGCTGGCGATCCGTTGAAGGATGTTACCGTCCTCGAACATGTCACGGACGTCGTGAAGGACGGGAAGCTGGTGGACTAGCTACCCTACCTCCGTTCGTTTCGAGCGAAGTCGAGAAACCAATGCGGGGCTTCTCGACTACGCTCGAAGCGAACGGGCATGGTGTACGGCTTTAGCAGAAATTCTCATTTAATTTCCATGATATAGCCGGACAGCGGAGGTAGAAGGTCAGCTATATCCTGACCATTGAAGCCCACTTGCGCCAGCAAATGCCCGCCTTGAGCATTCATCGCTAAGGTCACTGGCTGATCGGAAAGATTGAACACGCAGCTCAGCTTCTGATCTCCGGCAAGCCTGTCGAATGCCAGCACGTCCTCCGGCGTCTTACGAACGACAATATCCCCGACCCGGATCGCGGCATGCTCCCGCCGCAGCTTGATCATCGCCCTTGTCCACGCGAGCATCGATCCGGCATCCGCCTCCTGCGCTAAGACCGCCAGCTTCAGATGCTCCGGGTCCATGGGCAGCCATGGTTCGACTGTCGAGAAATCGCCCCACGGCGCTTGCCCTGTCCACGGCATGGGCGTCCGCGCGCCGTCACGGCCCAGGGTCAGCGGCCAGTTGGCGATTGCCTCCGGATCGACCAGCCGCTCGAACGGCACATGCGCCTGCGGCAGGCCAAGCTCCTCGCCCTGATAGACGAAGATGTTCCCGCGCAGGCAGGTGAGCAGCAGCATGGTGAGCCGCGCCACCCTGTCCCGGTCCCGCCCTTCGCCCCAACGCGTCACGTGGCGCGGCGCGTCATGGTTGGAAAAGGCCCAGCTTGGCCAGCCCTCCGTTGCATCGACGCCGGGCCATTCGGCAATGGCGTCACGGACAACTTCTGCTGTTAATTCAGGGGCATAGAGATAGGTGAAGCCATAGGCGCTGTTTAGTCTGTCGGGCAGGCGGGTGAATTCCTTCATCTCCCTATCAGCATCTTCGCCGCCAACTTCCGCCACCGTGAAATGGTCGCCATGGCCAATGATCAGCCCCGCCAGGCTCTCGATGAACAGCGGTATGTCCGGATGGCCCTGATTGTAGAGCCTGCGCTGATAATCGAACGGCCGGGTGCGCGGGCCTGGCTTCGTCTCGGGCGGATTGTCCCGCAACCGCAGGTCGTGCATCGCGAAGTTCAGCGCATCCAGCCGGAACCCGTCAGCGCCCCGGTCCAGCCAGAAACGCGCCGTATCCAGCAAGGCTTGCCGGACGTCGGGGTTGTGGCCGTTGAGCTGCGGCTGCTCCATCAGGAAATTGTGGAGATAATATTGCCGCCGCCGCGAGTCCCAGGTCCATGCCGGCCCACCGAAAACCGACTGCCAGTTAGAGGGCGGCGACCCTTCCGGCTTTGGATCGGCCCACACATACCAGTCGGCCTTGGGATTGTCCTGGCTCGACCGGCTCTCGACGAACCAGGGGTGCTGGTCCGACGTATGGGAATAGACCTGATCGATGATGACCTTCAGGCCCAGAGCATGGGCGCGGGCGATCAGCGCGTCGAAATCGGCAAGCGTGCCGAAGATCGGGTCGACGTCGCAATAGTTGGAAACGTCATAGCCGAAATCCCGCATCGGCGAGGTGAAGAAGGGGGAGAGCCAGATCGCGTCGACACCCAGCGATGCGATATGATCGAGCCGCGCGGTGATGCCCGGAAGGTCGCCTATGCCATCCCCGTTGGAGTCGGCGAAGCTGCGCGGATAGACCTGATAGATGACGGCGCCCCGCCACCAGCGATCGCTTGTGCTGTCGCTCATGATTCTCCTTAGTGCGGCTGATTTCGGACTATTGTGCGTTAGCGAAGGCGGCGATGCAACGCTTGCCCGTGATGCCTTCAGGGATGGCAGGGGAAAGCGTCGGCCAGCGCGACGCTGACGATCAGCGACGCCGGGAAATTGCGTTGGTCGGCATAGGTCTTGAGATATTTGACGACGATATCGCGCACCTGCGTTGCGCCAAGTCTGTCCGGCCAGCAGGTCGTCGGCACACGGCCGAGATAAATATCTTTCTTGATGCCATCCACCACGCCGACGACATAGGCGGTGCAGGCGAGGGCATATTCAGGCGCCTTGTTCTGGCATTTCTCCAGCAGCGTAGCCCCGGTTTCGAACATGAAAACGGAGGGGCCCGCAGGCGGTGCGGCCTTGGCAGGGGGCATGGTGGCTGCCTGGACCAGCAGCAACAGCGGCGAAACGAAATGCCCGATCATGAAAGTCCACCCCGCACCCACATCGATCATGTGAGTAGCCTTGGAAATTCTACAGGAGTTTACCGGCGATGGGAAATGTTTGTTAACCATGTTTTCGGGCTATGGCTGCGAGACCCTGTGCGCAAAGGCGGCGATGTCGTCCACCACGGCGGCGCGGTGACGCAGGGGCAGGGCGAACGCGGTGAGAATGCCGATATGCCCGACGCCCGCATAGCTTTTCAGTTCGACCGGCACGTCGCTTGCGTGAAGGCGGGCGGCCAGCGCTTCGCTGTTTCGCGGCCTGACCGTGTCGTCCATCGCCCCGGTCAGCAGAAGCGCGGGTGGATCTCCGGCGCTGGCCCATGTGATCGGCTGCGTCTCCATCGGGCGGGGCCAATGGCCGAGGGCGGCTTTGGTCTGCTCGGCCTCGAACGGGTAGAAGTCATACGGTCCTGCAACGCCGGCAAAGCCCCGGATGGCCGCACGTGAGGTTCCCAGCCATTGCGGGTCCATCGCCAGCAGCGCGCCGATATGGGCGCCGGCTGAATGACCAGCCAGCACGATGCGGTCCGGATCGCCGCCATAGGCGCCGACATGCGCCTGCGTCCATTTAACCGCTGCAGCGGCATCCTGGACAAAGGCCGGGAATGTCACATGCGGGACGAGCCGGTAATCCGGGATCACGACAAGGAACCCATGCGCAGCCAGCGCCCGGCCGACAAAGGCATAGCCCGAACGCACGCCGCTGGACCACCAGCCGCCATAGAAGAAGACGATGACGGGCAAGTGCGCGTTCGCCCGCGTTCCACTGGGGGCATAGATGTCGAGCCTGCGCCGGTCGCCCGCGCCATAGGCGATCCCTTCGGCGATCCGGCTGCTGCCCCAGTCCTTGGGAACGGCGGCGTTGAACACGCGCAGCGGCGCCCGGATGGCGGCGGCAGTGACGATCGCCAGGGCGATGAGGGCAATCCCAGCGGTCACGATCAAGGCGGTGCGCGGCATCGGCGGTCTTGTCCCAAAATCTGACAGCGAAATAACGGCTTTCCAGCCTTAACCCGCCATTATCCGTGCCGTGTTTGTAGATCGGATGGACGTGCGCCGGTCAATCCCCTTTGCCCGGTCGCCGCCGACATCAGCGTTTCTCGCGCCCGTGGAAGCAGGATCACGCACGTGTATCATCACAAGGCTATTCAGCCGGCGACGGCGCAGGACAAGGCGCGCAAGATCGTCATCCTGACCTCCCATGTCTTCCTTCCGGGATATCGCAAGGCGTCCGTCCATTTTGTCGCGCAGAACTGGGCGGAACAGGGAAATCAGGTCTATTTCACGACCGTCGGCCACAGTTGGTTGAGCTATGCCAAGGACAGGTCCCGCTTTCAGGCGCTTTCCTCGCACCAGGCGAACCATTTTGAATCGGTGCAGCCCAATCTGTGGGCGGGGGCCTATCTACCGCCTGTCCATGCTTTCAGTTCCAGCAACATGGTGCTTGATCGGTTCAGCAATGCAGCCTTCCGGCTTTACGGCAGCTATCTGCCGAAATTTGCGCGGCAGGAAATCGCGGACGCGGATCTGGTCGTCATAGAGAGCGGATCGCCGCTCTGCTTCTTTGACACGGTGCATCGCTACAATCCCGATGCACGGCTGCTCTATTTCTGCCGGGATCTGCTCAAGAGCGTGGGGGCGGCGTCCGTATTGGAGAGGATTCAGGAAAAGGCGATCCCGCAGTTCGACACCGTTTGCGTGCCGTCGCGTCTCCTGGCCGAACGCCTGCCCGCCGGGGGGAATATCCGGTTCATCCCTCAGGGCGTCGACGCCAGCCTGTTCGATGAAAGCCGCCCGTCTCCTTATGCGAAGGGCACGCTCAATGCCGTGTCGGTCGGGAACATGCTGTTTGACGAGGACGCCGTTGCGGCGATGGCGACGGCCGCGCCGGAAGTGACGTTCCACGTCTTTGGCGCGCAATGGCACGGCACGCAGCCCGCCAATGTCATCGTTTATGGCGAGCGGGATTTCGATGGCATCGTGCCCTATATCCGCCATGCGGACATCGGCCTGGCGCCATACCGGATGACGGCGTCGGAAATATATCTGTCAGAGTCGAGCCTGAAGCTGCCGCAATACAGCTATTGCAGGCTGCCGATCCTGATGCCCGACCTCATCCCCTATACCGGAAGGAACGCCATAACATATCGGCTGGACGGAGAGACCGATTGGCGGGGCAAGATCGACGCCGCATTGGCCCTGCCGCACTCGGAATCGCTGCGCGACGGCATCATGACCTGGCACGATGTCGCCCGGCAAACGCTTGAGGCTGCGTTCGAGACGCATTGAAGAATGGCCTAGCGCGGGGCCAGGAAGCCGAACAGGCTTGCGACAGCGCGCTTTGCAGGCGGCGGCAGCTTCGCCTCGAAGCCGGAAAGCAGGATGTCCGCATCATCCGGCTCGATCAGCCGAAGCATGCGGATCGCCAGCACATAGACGGCGGCTCCGGCAAGGACAGCGACCACGACTGCGGGAATGCCCTCAAGCATCATCATCGGTGCGCAGGCGGCGGCCGCGCATATCGCTCCTGCAAGCATGGTACGGAACAGTGGCCCCCACGGCGTGGCAATGCCGATATGCCGTTTGGCTATGTACAGCAGGATGCCGAGCGTCAGGAAGCTGACCCCGGCGCGTGACCAGGCGGCCCCTTCCAGTCCTCCCCACGGAACGATGGCCAGCAGCAGGATGATCGTCAGAAAGCCGCTGATGATCTGTATGCGCAGGATCTGGTGGCTGTGACCGGCGGCGCTGATCAATCCCCAGGGAATAATGGCCAGCGCAGCCGGCCAGACAGTCGCCATCAGAATCGTGGCGGCGGGAACGGAAGGGGTGAAAAGCGGACCGAAGATCATCGGCAGCAATGCCGGGATGATTGCCGCACCGCCAAAGCTGACCGGGAATATGATCAGGCTGACCATGCGTATCACGCGGCTGTATGACAATTGTAAGGTTTTCAAATCCTTGCCGGAATGCGCATCGGCGAACCCGACGATCAGGGCCGGGGAAATCTGGAGCATGATCTGTTCGACCAGTCCGGCAAGCGACAGGCCCGCCGCAAAATAGCCGATCTGCGTCGAGGCGAAGAAGATGCCGAGGAAGAGAAATTCGATGCGCGAGAGGATCATATTCTCGACCAGGTCGCTCAGCCACATATTGCTGGCATAGGCGCGCATGTCGCGGGTCAGCGGCTGGCGCGGATGGCCCAGATAGCCGCGCACCCGCACCGCCTGGGGCAGGTAGCGGGCGACATGGCCGATCAGCGCGCCGGCCGCACCCCAGAACCATGCGCCGACGAACACCAGCGGCACCTGAAGGATGCCGCCGATGGCGGTGCTGGTTGCCGTCTGCCCGAAGCGCCCGCGCCCCCGCGCCACGGCGGTTGAGAAAGCGGCGAGGGCATAGGCAATGAACAGGGCCGCCGTCAGCGCCCAGCGCCACCCGCCGCCCGCATCGTTCCGGCCCAGCCAGGCGGCATAGCCCAGCATGCCGGCGCCGACGAGCATCACCGAAAGCAGGAAGGTGCGCAGCGCCGAATGGACCAGCCCTTTCCAGGCTTCTCCCGGCCCCGAGGCGGCCCCAGCATTGCGGAGCATCGTCTGCGGCAGGCCCAGGTCGGCGACCGCGGAGGCGGATGTCGCCGCCCAGATCGCGAAGGCGACAAGGCCCGCGCCCGAAGGACCCAGCATCCGGCTGGCGATGATGTTGCTGGCAAAGCCCGCCGCCAGCGACGCGCCGGTCGCAGCGATGCTGATCAGGGAGGAGCGAAGGATATTGGCCATCAGGGCGTCTTTATCGCGAGTCCATAACCGCCTGTTAAACGCCGGCCGCTACAGATGCCGCCGACGAGCGAGGGAAGGGCGCAGGTGACGGCGGCAGTTACGGACAGGGATGTCTTCCTTAATACCGGGCATGTCCAGCGGGGCTGGAAGGACGTGGTGCGCAGCGCGATCTGCAGGATCATCGCACCGCTTCCCGACGCGACCTTCTGCGCGCTTAAATATTTCACGTTCCGGGGCCGGTTCCCCGACCTTCGCAACCCCCGGACCTTTACCGACAAGGTGCAGGCGCGCAAGCTCTATGACCGCAATCCGCTGTTCCCCACGATCGTCGACAAGGCGGACGTCAAGGCGCTGATCCGTGACGTGGTCGGGCCGCGCTATGTCGTGCCGACGCAATGGGTCGGAGATGCGCTGACGGATGTCGATTGGCGAACCATCAGCCTGCCCGCCGTGGTGAAGCCGACCCATGCAAGCGGCGTGGGCCGGCTGCTCAATGACTGGGATGATGTCGATGCGCTGATGGCGGAGGACCCGTCGGACACGTGGCGGGCGATCGACCATGCCTCCTACAACCGCGAATGGGCCTATAGCCAGCTTGAGCGGCGCATCATCATAGAGCCGATGCTGCTTTCGCGCGGCACCATCCCGCCGGATTATCGCCTGTTCACCTTTGATGGCGTCGTGTCGCATATCGAAGTGGATTTTGAGAGCGACGGGAAGACCTCTTACTGCAACTACGACCCGGAATGGCGCAAGCTGCCCTTCCATGACCCGGATTATGACGGGTTCTTTCTTGGGGAGGTCGAACGTCCGGTGCGGCTGGAGGAAATGATTCGCGTGGCCGAGACGCTGGGCAAGGGTTTCGATTTCCTCCGCGTCGATCTCTACGCTTGCGACGAGTGGATAAGGGTCGGCGAGTTGACGCTGTATCCCGGCGGCGGGTTCGACGCCTTCGAGCCCAGGGAATATGATCTGCTGCTCGGCGAGAAATGGCAACTGGGATTCTCGGTTCCGGCCTAGCGATCCCGCCGCTTATCCTTCGACCAGATGCTTCAGCGTCTTCAGGTCGCGATTGATCCACCGGATATCCGCCGCAAAGCGCTCGTCATCCATGTCGGGCTGGCGGAACAGGGTCAGCATGACTTCCGCGCCGTCGCCGTTCCGGACGACACGCAGCGGGATATGGACGACCCTGCCATCGCCCATGTCCACAAAATGGTCCAACACGCCAAGGCTATTGTGCGGCGTGAAACGGATGCGGATCGGCCCCTCAGGCCCATCCGCAAGCCAGTCCCCACCATCTTCCCGCAAGTGCGATTCCGACAAGCCCGTCGCCCATTGGGGAAAATATTCCGGACGCCAGATCTGCTCGTAGAGCGCCTGCCAGTCCCTGCGGACGGAAATGCTGAAGGTGCGCGCGGGCAGCATGACGATTCCTCCCAAGAGATGAACCGGGCGCTTATCAGGATGTTCCCAATCTACAACGCCTGATATGCGCGCCGCCCGCGCCGGACCGTCATCCGCTGATTGCCGCTTGTGGCCAGGGAGGCTTCCGTGATCTTCGCCATGAACACCCACTCGCCCGTGACCTGCGCCGGCGTCACATCGACGGTCACATACCCCCGCTGGCTTGTGTCCGTCCATTTGAGGCCGGAATTCGCGTCCACGAGCGCGCGCGCAACGACCTTCGGGTCGGCCTTCACGCTGTGCTCGAAGCCCGGCGAGGTCACGCTGTGGCCGGCCATCTCGACACCCACCGGCTTGCCATCCTGCGCCAGGTCGAACGCCCAGGCGTTATGGCTGTCGCCCGAAAGCATCACGAGATCGGCGTCGGCCGCCTGCGCGCTTTTCAGGAAACGGGCGCGGGCGGCGGGATAGCCGTCCCAGCTGTCGTAATTATAGGGCAGGCCGAGCGATCCGGCGAGCACGCCCGCCTCGGTATAGGCCCGGGCGTAGGCGGGCGCATCCGGGGACAGCCAGTCGCGGGCGGCGGCGGGCATGTCGATCTGCCCCATGATTGTGCCCATGCCGACGACCTGCCAGGCCGTCTCGCGCGCGGCGGCCTTCATGGCGTGACCGATCCAGACCTCCTGCGCGGAGCCGAGCATCGTGGCGGACGGGTCCTGCCACGGGCCGTCGCGGAAGGCTTTCAGGGCGCTCGCGGGGTCGGCCTCCTTGAACAGCGGCGCGACGTCGATCTGCTGCGTCCGGGCAAGGATCCGCGATTCCGTGCGATAGAGCGTCGCCAATGTTCCGACCTGGTAGGTTTTCCACGGCTCGTCCGACACCGGCATCCATTCGCGATAGGCCTGGGCCGCCGCCGCCCGCCGGTCTGACCAGCGGCCTTCGGTGGCCGGCTGGTGATTCTCCGCGCCGCCCTCCCAACTGTCGTTCGCGGACTCATGATCGTCCCACTGCACCAGGAACGGGCTCAACTGGTGCAGTTTCTGCAGGTCGGGATCGGAGCGGTAGGCGGCATAGCGCACGCGATAGTCGGCCAGCTCGATCATCTCGCCAATGGGCTCGACAATGCGACCGGGGACCGTTTCCGCTGCGGAGGGATAAGCGCCGCGCTCATATTCGTAGAGATAGTCCCCGACATGGAAGATGAGGTTGAGTTCACCCCGTTCGACCGCGGCGGCGGCATGGCCATAGGCGTTGAAATAGCCGAAGGGCAGGTTGGAGCAGGAAAAGAGGCCGATGCGGAAGCGGTTGACCTTGCCCTGCGGAAGGGTGCGTGTCTGGCCCGTGGGCGAAAAGCTGCCGTCCGGCGCGACGAAGCGATAGAAATAGCGGGTGCCGGGGCGCAGGCCATCAACCGTCAGCTTGGCCGTCCAGTCCCGATACGCCCCGGTGCGAACGGCGCCGCCCGCAACGACACGCCTGAAATCCGCGTCCTCCGCGATTTCGGCGCGCAGGGTGACGGTCGCGTCGCTGGCGGGGACATAGCGGGTCCAGAGCAACATGCTGTCCGGCCCGGGCTCTCCGCTGGCGACGCTGTGGGTGAAACCGTGCGCCGCAATCAGTCCGGCGGCTCTGGCCGCACCGGCCAGGGCAAACACGCCAAGACCATAGGTCCCGGCAAGAATGAGGGCGCGGCGGTCGATCGTCAGGGACATGGGAATTCCTTTCCCGCCGCCCATGCCCCCGCGAAATGGCAATCAAATGACAATGACTGCAGACGCAAAACCGAACCTCGGCTAGGGAATTGTTTCTAAGTTTCTGAAAATGCACGGATTGTAAATCAATCATGTGAAAGACACACTTTGTTACAACCGGAAAATAGGCCGGACATCCTGCTCTACTACCTCAAGATCAGTCACCGGCGCTGTGCAGGCGCCGGGATTTTAGCAGGAGACCCCTATGAAACTTTTCGTCCTTTCCGGGATGGCGCTGGCGGCTGCCCTCACCGTGCCGTCGGCTCTCGCGCAGCCGTTCCACCAGACCGCGGTGGAGCATCGCGTGCTGCCCGTCAGCGCATCCTACAGCCTGGATTCGCAGACCAGCACGCGTGAAGTCGCGCCGATCCCGGCCAACCGCGCCGGCCAGTCGGCCTGCCGCTGGAAGGCCAATGTCGTCGTGAACCGCGCCGTTCATACCGCCGACAAGACCGCCGTTGCCGCTCTGGCCAAGCCCATCCATCAGTTCGCGCCGCTTTCCGGCTATGAGATCGGCACCTGTCAGGCCGCCGAGAAGCGCATCGCCGCTGCTGTGGCGCGCGAATCCGGCCGGCTGGCATCGGACGCCACTGCCGTCGCCCAGCGCGATCAGGGTGCCCTGATGGCGGAACTCGATGGCGTTGCCGCGCTGAGCCAGGCGAAGGGCGGCTAATCACTCCCTCAGTCAACCTATCCGGATGTCTAATTGCGCGCGCCCTCGGGAAAGCGCATGGACGTCCGGATAGGACATCATTGATCCCGGTGTGTCCCTGTCCTACATGGACGCCCAGAAAGTAACTGGAATTTCCATACCATGACCGCCCCCAATGTTCTGATCGTCGAGGATGATCCGGCACTGCGCACTCTGGTCATGCGATCGCTGCAGCAGAATGGCTTCAACGTCCGCCCGGCCGGGTCCGCGCCGGAGATGTGGAACATCATGTCGGAATTGCCGGTCGATGTGGTCGTGCTCGACATCATGCTTCCGGGCACCAACGGCCTCGACCTGTGCCGCCAGATCCGCCAGAAAAGCGATGTGCCGATCATCTTCGTCAGCGCCAAGGCGGCTGAGGTCGATCGCGTCGTCGGACTGGAGTTGGGCGCCGACGATTATCTGACCAAGCCGTTCGACACGCGCGAACTCATCGCCCGCATCCGCGCGATCCTGCGCCGCGGCCGCATGGACCGGCAGCATGAGGGCGGCGGCCGCCGCGAGGCGCATTTCGACGGCTGGACCGTCAATTTCCCCCGTCGCGAAGTGACATCGCCGACCAGCGCCGTCGTCGACCTGACCGGCGCGGAATTCGATCTGCTGTCCAGCTTCATCGACAACCCGCAGCGGGTGATCGCCCGCGAGCGGCTGATCGAATTGTCGCGCACCCGCCTGGGCGACAGTTCCGACCGCAGCGTCGATGTGCTGATCAGCCGCCTGCGCCGCAAGCTCTCGCACAAGGGCGGCAAGGCGCCGATCGTCACGGTGCGCGGCATCGGCTATATGTTCAGCGCCGAAGTCGAGCGCGTTTGAGGGCATTGCTGCATCCCTCGATCGGCTTGCTCGGCCGCGTTCTGGCGATCGTCCTGCTGACGATCCTGATCGAATTCTGCGCCAGCACCATCCTCTACGACCGCGCCAGCAAGCTGCGCGTGCGCGAGGATGAGGTGCACCGGGTCGCGGAACATCTCTCCGGCGCAAGCCGGGTGATGATCCAGCGGCCTCCCGCGGAACGCCCAGCCATCGCCGCGCGGCTTTCCAGCAAGAATTTCACCGTGCGCTGGGTATCGACCTTGCCGCCCGCGCCGCCCATGTCGGCGGACCTGACCGACATGCGCGATCAGATCACGCACTGGGAGCCGGTCCTGGCCCGGCATGACCTGCGCCTGTATCTGAAGGAGCCCGGGCGTGGCGGGCTGGTGACGGGCTCGCTCCAGCTGGCCGACGGCAGCTGGATCACCTTCAAGGCGCCGCAGCTTGTCGATGAGGGCAAGTTCCGCTTCACCTGGATCGTCATGATGGTGGTCGTCGCGCTCGGCCTCAGCCTGATTGCGGGACTGATGCTGCGCTCGACGCTGCGCCCCGTGCGCAGGCTGGCGCAGGCGGCGGCGCGCATCGGCCATGGCGAACGGCAGGAGCCGATAGAGGAAACCGGCGTCGTGGAGGTCCGCGAACTGGTGCACGCCTTCAACGAGATGCAGGCGCGCATCCATTCCCTGATCAACGACCGGGTCGAGGCGCTAGCGGCCGTGGGCCATGATCTGCGCACCCCGCTTGCCCGGCTCCATCTACGAGCCGAAGGGATCGGCGACGAAGGTCTCCGTCGGGAGATCGGCAATGACGTCATGGAAATGTCCGCCATGGTCTCGTCCCTGCTGGCCTATCTGGGCGGCGAGGATGATCCGGAAAAGCAGCAGCCCGTCGATGTCGCGATCATGACCGCGACGCTCGTCGATGAAATCGCCGATCATGGCGGACGCGCGGAATATACCGGGATCGACCATTTCGATGCGCTGGTGCGGCCCGTCGGCTTCAAGCGGGCTATCCGCAATCTCATTGAAAATGCGTCGAAATATGGAGAGAGCGTCTTTGTTTCCGGACGCGAGGATGACAAGGGCGTCATCCTGTCCATCGCCGATGATGGCCCGGGGATCGCAGAGGACCGCCTGCAGGATGCCCTGCGCCCGTTCGTCCGGCTCGATGCCGCGCGTGGGCGAAACACGAAGGGGCTGGGTCTCGGCCTTGCCATCGCCGTGCGTGCGATCGAGCGGGAAGGGGGCACGCTTCACCTCTCCAACCGCCCGGAAGGCGGCTTGCTGGCCGAGGTTTTCTTACCAAGCCCTTCAATCCAGACATAATTTTTAACAAAACTGCTGCAGCGCAGCAAAGTTCGCTCCCTATCCTTGAATGACTGCCCGGGCACCCCCCGTTCGGGCTATTTTATTTGAGGATAGAGCCATGAATGAGCTCATTGGTCGCGTGTTCAGCTTCGAAAGCCATGTCTTTCCGAACCAGAGCGCGCTGTACAACCGTCTGGCCAGCGACGGCCAAAGCCCCAAGGCGCTGATGATTTCCTGTGCCGATTCCCGCATCGTGCCCGAGCACATCATGCAGGCGGACCCGGGCGACCTGTTCGTCTGCCGCAACGCCGGCAACATCGTTCCCCCGCATGCCAGCCAGCTTGGCGGCGTCACCGCGACGGTCGAATATGCCGTCATGGTGCTGGGCGTGCGCGACATCATTGTCTGCGGTCACAGCGACTGCGGCGCGATGAAGGCGCTGGCGACCGACGCTGATCTCAGTTCCATGCCCAATGTCGCCGCCTGGCTGCGTCACTCGCATGCCGCGCAGAAGGTCTGCCGGGAAAACTATCCTACCGATCTCAGCCCGGCGGAAAAGCTGCGCAACATGGCGCTGGAGAATGTCGTGGTGCAGTTGTCGCATCTGCGCACGCACCCCTCCATCGCATCGGGCATCGCCCGGGGCGAGATCGCGCTGCACGGCTGGTATGTCGATATTCATGCGGGGCAGGTGCTGGGCCTGGATGGCGAAACCGGCCGTTTCATGGCCCTGCGCGAGGGCGAGCCGCTCCCGGTGGCGCTGCATCAGGCCCGTCGCCTTGCCGGCGACATAGAACCTGTTCTTCAGGCGGCGGAATAAGCCATGCAGGCGGCTCTCGGCAAAACCTTCACGCGGGATTTCACCGCATCCATCGTGGTCTTCCTCGTCGCGATGCCGCTGTGCATGGGTATCGCGATCGCTTCGGGCGTGCCGCCTGAAAGGGGCCTGATCACCGGCATCATCGGCGGCGTCATCGTCGGCTTGCTGGCGGGATCGCCGTTGCAGGTCAGCGGCCCGGCCGCCGGCCTTGCGGTGATCGTGTTCGAAATCGTGCGGGACCAGGGTCTTTCGGCCCTTGGTCCCATCCTCGTCCTGGCGGGCCTCATCCAGGTGATCGCCGGTGTCGTGCGCGTAGGCGGCTGGTTCCGGGCGATTTCTCCGGCGGTGGTGCACGGCATGCTGGCGGGCATCGGTGTCCTGATCGTCGTGGGGCAGTTCCATGTCCTGTTCGACGACCGGCCCTTGCCCAGTGGTCTTGCCAACCTGATGGCGATGCCCAGCAAGCTGCTCGGGCTCGATCATGAGCCGACACTGACGGCGTTCGTCGTCGGGCTGATCACGATCGGCGGCATGCTGGCGTGGGAAAAGTTTCGCCCCGCCGCCATGAAGCTCGTCCCCGGCGCGCTGGTCGGCGTGGTCGCGGCCACGCTCATTGCTTATTTCATGGGACTGGAAGTCGCACGGGTCACGGTGCCTGAATCCATCGTCGGCGCGATTGCGTTGCCGGAATCGGGTTTCCTGAACCAGTTGCTCAGCCCCAGCATCATCGCCACGGCGCTGGCCATTGCCTTCATCGCCAGCGCGGAAACGCTCCTGTCGGCGGCGGCGGTCGACCGTATGCATGATGGCGTACGGACGGACTATAACAAGGAGTTGCGCGCGCAGGGCGTGGGCAATCTGCTGTGCGGATTTGCCGGCGCGCTGCCGATGACCGGCGTTATCGTGCGCAGTTCCGCCAATGTGCAGGCGGGCGCAATGACGCGGATGTCGGCCATCCTGCACGGCGTCTGGATATTGGGCTTCGTCGCCCTGTTGCCCTGGTTGCTGCGGGAAATCCCGATGGCGGCGCTGGCGGGCATCCTGGTCGTAACCGGCGTGCGCCTGGTCAGCATCGCCCATGTGCGCCACCTCTTCCACAGCTATGGCCCGCTGCCGGCGATCGTGTGGGCCGCCACGCTGATCATGGTGGTGGCGACTGATCTGCTGACCGGCGTGCTGGTGGGTCTTGGCCTCTCGATGATTGAACTGCTTCCCCATCTTCGCACCCTGGGCCTGAAAGTCGGCGACCGGCAGGATGGCGACGCGCGCGAGATAACGCTCGACGGGTCCGCCACCTTCCTGACCCTGCCGAAGCTGTCGGCAAAGCTGGACGCCATTCCCGCGAGCGGCGCGCTTCGTCTGAACATGGAGAAGCTGTCGCATATCGACCATACCTGCGCGGAAATGGTCAAGGAATGGCTGCAGCGACGGCGGCAGTCCGGCGCACGGGTCGAATTGCTCGGCGCCACCGGCAGACTGAAGAGGTTCGCTGACGCTGCCTGAACGTTTGCCGGTCCCAGCCCGTTAAGGTGACGGGACACATATCTGCCCGCAGGTCCCCTCCCTGCGGGCAGTTTTTTTGCGCTGAGTGATTCGGGTTTCGGCGATCCTGTTTCGCCGGAAAAGACGGGCTGGAAACAGTTCGGTGCAAACATGAAATGTCACGAATTGATCGGGAAATAATTGGGAAATGAACCGTTGCCGATAGGTCACGGAAGGCCCCGATAAGACCCTTGGCAAGCCGATTTGGTTTCGGGATGCTGCGCCGCAATATTACTCTTCTCTCATTCGAACAGATGCTTCGCCATCGTTGATGAGATCGGAGGACGGTTCGGACGCAGGACGGAACATTTCTTTGAAAAAAGGGGAAATGTTCATGCGCTATTATCTGGCTTGCGCGGCCATCGCTCTTTCGGCCGCTACTCCGGCCTTGGCTCAGGAAGAGCCTTCCAGCCCCATTTCGGTCACCGGATCGGTCGCCCTGGTTTCCGACTATCGTTTCCGCGGCGTTTCGCAGAGCGACGAGGAACTGGCGGTTCAGGGCGGCATCACCGTCACCCATGAAAGCGGTTTCTATGTCGGCACTTGGGCGTCCAACCTGTCTGGTTGGGGCACGTTCGGCGGATCGAACACCGAACTCGATCTGTTCGGTGGCTATGCCATTCCTCTGGGTGGCGCGACTGTCGATGTCGGCCTGACCTGGTACATGTATCCGGGCGGCTCGGACAAGACCGACTTCGCGGAACCCTATGTGAAGGTCAGCGGCACTGTCGGCCCGGCCAAGCTGCTGGCGGGCGTCGCCTATGCGCCCAAGCAGGAAGCGTTGGGCCGCTGGTATCTGAGCGGCGCATCCTATGGCACGGGCATTCCGGACGCCCCGGGCGCCAAGGAAGACAATCTCTACATCTGGGGCGACATCAGCTCCGGCGTGCCCAGCACGCCGCTGACGCTGAAAGCGCATCTGGGCTATTCGAACGGTAACTCCGGGCTGGGTCCGAACGGCACCAGCGTCGCGCCGACCGGCAAATATCTCGACTGGATGGTCGGCGGCGACTTTGCCGTTGGGCCGCTGACGTTGGGCGTTGCCTATGTCGACACGAACATCAGCAAATCGGAGTCGCTGTATCTGCAGCCCAACTTCTCCTCGACCAAGGACGGATCGTCGATCGCCTCGGGTCAGGTAGTGTTCTCTGTCTCAGCCGCTTTCTAAGGCGCAATGAATGGCGGGGCCGTTCCGGTCCCGCCATTTGACTATCCCGCCGCTTGACGGCGTGGAGAGGGCAGGGGACGCGCAGCGAGGCGTTCGCTTCCCGCCCCAATGATCCGCCGAACACAGGCGGCGACCTCGTCCGGCTTCATGCGATGCGCGGCGTCAATGGCCGAACGCTTGCGAATGATCATGTCCATACTCCGGTTGGTGGTGCGACGATCTTGTCCGTCATGCTTCACGCAATCGGGATGCTTGGCCTTATGTTGGCCGTCACCTTGCGGTAATTATGGTTAATGGACGCCGCAGCGGCCGTATCGTTCCCGTGGTCCGCCGCATTGCTTCCCGTGTTCGGCGTAATGACGTGCGATCTGCGCGATAGGCTGAGCGGGGAAAAGGCGCTCAGCGTCCTAGCAGCGCCAATTGCGCCTCGTCGAGGCGCTCCTCAAAGGCTACGCCAGCGAGGTGGGAGCGGGACCATACGCAACGGCCGAGAAGGAGTTTTCCATCCCATTCGATACCGAGCAGATCGCCCGGCGAAGGCAGGACCGCACAATACAGCTTCGCTCCGCTGAGCGAGATATTGATTATCTGAGCGCTGCGGCGCGTTCCCGCCCACAGCAGTTTTACGGGCAGGAAGATTTCCAGCCGGTAATCCCGGCGCGCATCCCTCTCCTGACCGGCCCATGCCATCAATGCCGATTTCATTGCAGCCTGCCTTTCCTCCGATATGGAGTTAAAGCAAATATCCTAACGTTCCCTTGCCGGGGCGTGGCGGCGGCCGAGGCGACGGGCGGGGCCTATCGCCGGGTGGACCATCTGGCGGAAATGATGACGGGCGCCAGCAGATGCTTTCCGAGCAGCGCCAGCGCGCATCCAAGGCTTGCGGACAGGAACAGCAGGATCGCGGCGGCGACCTCCGCCATGGTGGGTCCGCCAAGCCTGTGCCGCGCGACCAGGGCCGAAAAAGCGGGTGCCGATATCCAGACGGCCACCAGCAGCAGCGCGCCGCACGCTCTCAACATCGCGGCGACCCAAGGCTTGCGATAATAGTTTTCCATAATCGCGTGCTCCAGAATCTGAAGCGGAAATTACGGATAGCCGCATAGCAATTCGAGAATGCTCGGGCGGCTAAGACATAGAAATTGCGTAGTATTGCGGTCAGACATGATTGGGTCGTCACGATGTCGGGTCAGACGAACCCCTCAGACGGCCCGGAAATCGCGGCAACCACGGAAAATCGGGCATGGTCTTGCTTCGGCTTTGGCCAAGCCCGCTCCAGAAGAGGCAAGGCCGCCGCCCGGAAATGAAAAAGGGGTGAGCCACATATGTGACCCACCCCTTTTCCGAAACTGTGCTGACGCGAATTACATCGCGTTGGCAGCGTTCTCCGCAACGTTGGCAGCGTTCGCAGCGGTGTCGGCAGCGTTGTCTGCGACAGCAGCGGCGTTGTCCACAACGTTCTCGACGGCTTCGTTAGAAGCGTTCGCGGTCTCGTTGGCGGGTGTCCCACCGCAAGCGGCGAGCGCCATCAGGCCGGCCGAAGCGAAAACAATGGCGATCTTCTTCATCTTGTATGGCTCCCATAGCATTTGCCGCGCGGACGTTTCAGGCCCGACGCGAGTAATCGGCATTACCGTGTGCGCTGCACAAATCAACGTTTTTTTGGGTCGATGAACCGAAGCAGGCGCGCGACGATATGTTGTCTATCGTCTGACTTCACTTTGCGGACAGGCTTTCGGGGGCGTTGGCCGCGATCGCGAGCACCGTAGTCCAGGCGGCGACATTCTGGCGCACCTGCTGGGGATCGACCTTGTCGAAAGTGTCATCTGCGGTGTGGTGGAGATCGAAATATCGGGTGCCATCCTGTTGCAGGTCGATGGTCGGAATACCGTCTTTGACGAACAGCGCATTGTCGGCTCCGCCCGTCGCCGGATGCTCTCCCCTGCCGATACCCAACGGTGTGAGGGCGGTGGCGATTCGATCAGCCACCGGCTTTCCCGCTGCGGGGAAAGAGAAATCCGCCCGCCAGATGCGATCGGCGCCGAAGTCGGATTCGGATGTCAGCACGTGAAGTTCAGTCTTGTGCGCTTCATAATAGGCGTTGCCGCCAAAGGACCCGACCTCTTCGGCGCCGGCCAGCACGACGCGGATCGTGCGCCGGGGCGTGCCGGCCTCCATGACCCGCCTGGCCGCCGCGCTGACGATCGCGACGCCGGCCGCATCGTCGATCGCGCCGGTGCCCAGGTCCCAGCTGTCCAGATGGCCGGTGACCATGATGATGCCCGCCGAAGGATCGCTGCCCGGCACCTCGGCGATGACGTTGCCCGATTCCTGCTTCCCGTTGAAGTGCGGGGTCACGACCAACTTTATCGTGACGGGCTTGCCCCGCTTGAACACGCGCTCCAGCTGTTCGGCATCGGGCACGGACAGCGCGGCGGCGGGGATGGGCGCGACGCCATCCTCGAAACGGGTGACGCCCGTGTGCGGCACGCGATGATGATCGGTGCCGATCGACTTGATCAGGATCGCCGCCGCGCCTTTCTTCGCCGCGATATTGGGGCCGACGAACCGCGCCACGCCATAGGCGCCATAGCTGGACCCGTCCTGCGTCGGCCGCATCTGGTTGCTGACGAAGGCGATCTTGCCCTTCAGGCTGCCGTCGGGCACCGCCTGCAGGTCGGCGACGGTGGGAAAATAGACGACCTCCGCCTCAAGCGGCTTCTTGCCCGTCGATCCGCTGTTCCCCAGCGCTGCAATGGCCAGCTTCTGGGGGAAGGGGGCGACAATGGTCGCCTCTTCCTCGCCGCGCACCCAGGCGGGCATCATATAGGGTTCGATCCGCACATTGCTGAAGCCCAGCGCTTTCAGCTTCGCGGCGGCCCATTGCCGGGCATTGGCCTCCTGCGCGGTGGCGGCGGGGCGTGGGCCGACCTCGGTCGTCAGCCCTTCGATGATGTCCATCGCCACATCGTCCTTCAGCGCGGCGTCACGCAGCGCCGCTATGCCGGCTTGCGTCGCGGGCTCGATCGGCGGTGCTCCGGTCAGCGATGGCGGCGCGGCGGGGGCAGCGCCGGCGAGAAGGAGGAGGGACAGGGCGGCGGCGGGGAGGAGGGTTTTCTGCATGTCGCCTGTGCTAACCGGCATTTCGCCATTTGCCAATGCGCGCAGCCTTCGCTAATTCGGCCCGGAAATCCCCCCATCTGTATTTTTCGGAGCAGCCGAACCCATGTCCGCCTCCTCGCAATATGCCTATGTCATGAAGAACATGACGAAGACCTTCCCCGGCGCGCCCAAGCCGGTGCTGAGCAACATCAGCCTGCAATTCTATCGCGGGTCGAAGATCGGCATCGTCGGCCCGAACGGCGCGGGCAAGTCGACGCTCATCAAGATCATGGCCGGCATCGACACCGATTTTTCCGGTGAGGCGTGGCCGGGCGAGAATGTCACCGTCGGCTATCTGGCGCAGGAGCCGCAGCTCGACCCGAACAAGACGGTGCTGGAAAACGTCAAGGACGGCGCGCGCGAGACCGCCGACAAGATGGATCGCTTCAACGAGATCAGCAACATCATGGCCGATCCGCCCGAGGACGTCGATTTCGACGCCCTGATGGAGGAGATGGGCACGCTGCAGGAGCAGATCGACGCCGTCGACGGCTGGACGCTCGATAACCAGCTTGAGATCGCCATGGAGGCGCTGCGCTGCCCGCCGTCCGACCTCAGCGTCGAAAACCTCTCGGGCGGTGAGAAGCGCCGCGTTGCGCTCACTCGCCTGCTGATCCAGAAGCCGGACATCCTGCTGCTGGACGAACCGACCAACCATCTCGACGCCGAAAGCGTCACCTGGCTGGAAAACCATCTGAAGGAATATGCGGGGTCGGTGCTGATGATCACCCATGACCGCTATTTCCTCGACAATGTCGTGGGCTGGATCCTGGAGCTCGATCGCGGCAAATATTTCCCTTACGAGGGCAACTACTCCACCTATCTGGAGAAGAAGGCCAAGCGCCTTGAGCAGGAGGACCGTGAGGCCACCGGCCGCCAGAAGGCGATCAATGACGAGCTGGAGTGGATCCGCGCCGGTGTGAAGGGCCGCCAGACGAAGTCCAAGGCCCGCATCAAGAAGTTCGAGGAACTGGTCGCCGGCCAGAACAACCGCACCCCCGGCAAGGCGCAGATCGTCATCCAGGTGCCGGAGCGCCTCGGCGGCAAGGTCATCGAGTTCAAGGGCATTTCAAAGGCTTACGGCGACAAGCTGCTGTTCGAGGACCTGTCCTTCCTGCTGCCGCCGGGCGGCATCGTCGGCGTCATCGGCCCGAACGGCGCCGGCAAGTCGACCCTGTTCAAGATCATCACCGGCCAGGAGCAGCCGGACACGGGCGAAGTCGATATCGGCACCACCGTGCGCCTTGGCTATGTCGACCAGAGCCGCGACCATCTCGACCCGTCGAAGAATGTCTGGGAGGAAGTCTCCGACGGCCTCGACTATGTGAAGGTCAACGGCCACGACATGTCGACCCGCGCCTATGTCGGCGCGTTCAACTTCAAGGGGCAGGACCAGCAGAAGAATGTCGGCAAGCTCTCGGGCGGTGAACGCAACCGCGTCCACATTGCCAAGATGTTGAAAAAGGGCGGAAACGTCCTGCTGCTCGACGAACCGACCAACGACCTCGACGTCGAGACGCTGGGCGCGCTGGAGGAAGCGATCGAGAATTTCGCCGGGTGCGCCGTGGTCATCAGCCATGACCGCTTCTTCCTCGACCGCCTCGCCACCCACATCCTCGCCTTCGAGGGCGACAGCCATGTCGAATGGTTCGAAGGCAATTTCGAAGCCTATGAGGAAGACAAGCGCCGCCGCCTGGGCGACGCGGCGGATCGCCCGACCCGGTTGGCGTATAAGAAGCTGACGCGATAGGGGCGGGGCGTCGCTCTGACCTCGTCACCCCGGGCTTGGTCCGTGGAACTGCTTTCGTGGGGATGAAGCAAAGGTGTGGTAAGAGCACTGTGCACTTTCCCCTCTCCCTTGAGGGAGAGGGTTGCGCAGACTTGGCAGCTTGCTGCCTAGTCGTAGCTGGGTGAGGGGGTGCGACATTTGGGTCGCGCGGGCCGGTGGCCCACACACCCTCATCCAACTCCGCCTAATTCGCTGCGCTCATAAGGCTCCATATCCTTCTCCCTCAAGGGAGAAGGTTTCTTGAAACGTCCGCAAATGGTCGTTAGCCGTAATATCACCCCTCTCCCAAAGGAGAGGCGATGGAACGCGTGCCATCACGCTGTAGCGTGCTGATCGAACCCCGCCAGTTCGGCCACCGCAACGTCGCTCGCCACCACGCCAGCGACCCGCGCCGTCGGCGGTCCCTCATGCGCCAGCGCAATGAAACGCTCCACGGCCGCACCTTCGCCCTGCACCAGCGCCTCGACCGATCCGTCCATGCGATTGCGTACCCAGCCGGCAAGGCCAAGCCCTCTGGCGGTATCCACCGTCCAGTCGCGGTAGAACACGCCCTGAACCTTGCCGGTGATCGCCAGATGGCGCGCAATCACGGCCATCTACCGCACCCGCTTCACATAGAGTTGCCCGCCCTCGCGCCGCTCGGTGACGAAATTGGGCACGGCTTCGATCAGGTCGGACAGCCGCTTGAACCCGTAATTGCGCGAATCGAAACTGGACCGATTGCCCGCCAGTTGCCCCACCGTGCCGAGCAGGGCGTAGCCGCGCTCATCCCGCTTGGCGCTGTCATAGGCGTCGGCCAGCAGCTTGATCAGATCGTCGTCGAGCTTCAGCGGGGCAGGGGCCGCTTCGACCGGCGCCGCCGCTTCGCTCACCGGCGTTTCCCGGCCGCCAAGCGCCGCTACGTCGATGAACCGGGTGCATGCCTGCCGGAACCCCTGCGGCGTGTTGGCCGTGCCGAAGCCATAGACCGGAACCCCGTCCTGCCGGATGCGCGTCACCAGCGGCGTAAAGTCGCTGTCGCTCGACATCAGGCCGAACCCCTGCACCCGGCCGCTGAACAGCAGGTCCATGGCGTCGATCGTCATCTTCATGTCGGTCGCATTCTTGCCCTTGGTCAGGTCGAACTGCTGCTGCGGCTCGATCGCCTGGGTGATCGACAGATTGGCCCATGTCTTGAGCGCGGGCTTGCTCCAATTGCCATAGGCGCGACGGATGTTCACCGTGCCAAGTTCCGCCAGCACGGTCAGCACCGGGTCGAAATGCGCCGCCGATGCATTGTCCGCATCGATCAGCAGGGCGACATTGCCGCTGGGCGCTCCGTTGGACGACATGCCGGTTTCCTTCGATCAGGGTGACGATCAGGCGGGCGAGAAGGCGCCCGTATCTTCGTTCAGGACATGCAATTGCCCGTCGGCGATGGCGAAGAATGCGCCAACCAGCTTCAGGCTGCCCTCACGCTCCTTGGAACGGACGCAGGGGAAGGTGCGCAGATTGTCGAGCGAAACCTTCACGCCCTCCTGCTCCATCGCCCGGTGTGCATCGCGTCCCCGATCATCGCCATATTCGGCGACCACCTTCTCCCGGGCACTGTCCAGCAGGTCGATCCAGTTGGCAATGAATCCGCCCTCACCCGGGGGAGCGTCCTTCAGCTCCTGGCTCAGCGCCGCCTTGCATCCGCCGCACTTGCCATGCCCCATCACGACGATCTCACCGACCTTCAGCACCTGCACAGCAAATTCCAGTGCCGCCGATACGCCATGATGGCCCGGATTGGTCTCGAACGGGGGGACCAGCGCGGCGACATTGCGCACCACGAAAATTTCGCCCGGGCTGGTGTCGAATATCTGGGTGGGGTCGACCCGGCTGTCGGAACAGGCGATGACCATCACCTTGGGGCTCTGGCCCTCGCTCAATTCGTCCCAGCGTTCGCGCTGCTGCGCCCATCCTGTCTCGCGGAAACGCCGGTATCCGGCAAGCATGTCATTGAAATCGGCCATCGCAGATGCTCCTAACTGGCACAGGCGTTAGGATGCGCGCGCGGTACTGGCAAGACTCGATGGGGATCGCTATGTGAACGGCATGAACGAAATTTCCCGCATCGACGCGCCTCAGCCCCGCCAGCGCAAGCCAGACTGGATTCGCGTGAAGGCGCCGACCAGCCCCGGCTATATCGAGACGAAAAAACTGATGCGCGAGAAGGGCCTCGCCACCGTCTGCGAGGAAGCGGCGTGCCCGAATATCGGTGAGTGCTGGAGCAAGAAGCACGCCACGGTGATGATCCTGGGCGACACCTGCACCCGCGCCTGCGCCTTCTGCAACGTCAAGACCGGCATGCCGCGCAAGGTCGATCCGCTGGAGCCGATGCATCTGGCCGAGGCCGCCGCGGAAATGGGCCTTGAACATATCGTCATCACGTCGGTGGACCGCGATGATCTGCCCGATGGCGGCGCGTCGCAATTCGTGAAGGTTATCAATGAACTGCGCCGCACGACGCCGAACACGACGATCGAAATCCTGACGCCTGACTTCCGCAACAAGCATGAGGCCGCCGTCGCCGCCATCGTGGAAGCGCGCCCGGACGTCTATAACCATAATCTGGAAACGGTGCCCCGGCTCTATCCGACGATCCGCCCGGGTGCGCGCTACTATGCGTCGCTGCGCTTGCTGGAGATGGTGAAGCGGCTCGATCCGTCCATCTTCACCAAGTCCGGCATCATGGTCGGCCTGGGCGAGGAACGGCTTGAGGTGCATCAGGTGATGGACGACATGCGCTCGGCCGATATCGATTTCCTGACGATGGGCCAGTATCTTCAGCCCACGCCCAAGCATGCCAAGGTCATGGATTTCGTGACGCCGCAGACCTTCAACGCCTATGCCGCGATCGCGCGGGCGAAGGGCTTCCTTCAGGTCGCCGCCAGCCCGCTTACCCGGTCCAGCTATCATGCGGGCAAGGATTTTGCGGAAATGCGCGCGGCGCGTGAGGCGCAACTGGCGAAGAAGGTCGCCAATGCCAACGCATAAGGAAACGCGGCACCTTCCCTACACCCCGGATCAGATGTTCGACCTGGTGGCAGACGTCCAGCGTTACGAGGAGTTCCTGCCCTGGGTCAGCGCGATCCGGGTGCGGTCGGACAGCGACACGGAAATGGTCGCCGACATGATCGTGGGGTTCAAGGGCCTGCGCGAAACCTTCACGTCGAAGGTCAACAAGCATCGGCCTGACGAGATCCATGTCGATTATCTCGACGGCCCGCTCAAGCATCTTCACAACCACTGGCGCTTCCGGCCCGATGGGGCCGACACCAACGGAAAAACCGGCGTGCTGGTGGATTTCGAGGTTGCGTTCGAATTCAAGAACAAGCTGTTCGAGATGATCGCAGGCCAGATGTTCGACAGCGCGCTGCGCAAGATGATCGGCGCGTTCGAAACCCGCGCCGCTGCGCTCTACGGCGCGGACGAGTCGGGCAGCAGCAGGTCGAGCGCGCAGAGCGCCGCCTGAAGCCGGACGCCGCCGCGCCCATTATCCTCGAAATGCCGCATGTCGGCGACGACATTGTCGGGATTTCCGCCTTTTTCGGCCCGGGCGAACACGACGGTCCCCACCGGCTTGTTGTCCGACCCGCCGCCCGGCCCCGCAACGCCGGTGATGGCGACCGCGACATGGGCGTGGGATTTCTCCAGCGCCCCCTGCGCCATCGCCCAGGCCGTGGCGATGGACACCGCCCCGAACGTGTCCAGCACATCATGCGACACTTTCAGGACTTCATTCTTCATGTCGTTCGAATAAGTGATGAATCCGGCGTCGAAAACCTCCGACGATCCCGGAATTTCGGTGATCGCCGCCGACACCAGCCCGCCGGTGCAGCTTTCCGCAACGGCGATCGTGCGCCCCGCGCGGCGGTTTGCGGCCACGACTTCCTCGGCCTTGCGGACCAGTTCGAGGGGCAGGATCGTGTCTGGCATGGGTTCACTCTATGTCTGGAAGGGACAGCGTGGCAACGGCTTGGGCAGCAATACCTTCGCCCCGGCCCGTAAAGCCAAGCCGCTCGGTCGTGGTCGCCTTTACGCTGACCCGTCCGATCGGAACAGCTAGCAATTCCGCAATCCGCGCCCGCATCGCGTCCCGATGCGGCCCGATCTTCGGGGCTTCGCAGATGATGGTCAGGTCGACATGGGAAATTGTCCCGCTCCGTGCTCCGACTCGCTGCCGGGCGAACTCCACGAAACGCCATGACGCCGCGCCGCGCCATTGGGGATCGGACGGCGGGAAATGGCTGCCGATATCACCTTCGGCCAACGCGCCGAGCAGCGCATCGACCAGCGCATGCAGCGCCACGTCGGCGTCGCTATGCCCCGAAAGCCCCTTGTCGTGCGGCACGAGGATTCCGCACAGCCACAGTTCTTCCTTCTCGACCAGCCGGTGGACGTCGTAACCCATGCCGGTCCGCACGCTCCGGCTCCCGGCCAGGCTTCGCTCCGCTGCCGCAAAATCCTCGGGCAATGTCAGTTTCTCCAACATCCTGTCCCCCATAACGATCGCGACGTCATGACCCGCCGTGCGCAGTATCTGCGCATCGTCGGTCGCGTCATATGTGCCATGCCATGCTTTGTGCGATGCCAGGATTTCTGCAAAATCAAAGGCTTGGGGAGTCTGGATTCGGTGGACCCCGTCCCGGTCAGCAACTTCGCCAAGAACATCTCCGCCCCGCGCAATCGTGTCCACCACGGGCAGCGCCGGAACCGCCCCCTTGGCGACGCCCAGCGCATCCAGCAAACGCGCGATTACGGCGGGGGGCAAAAACGGACGCGCCGCATCATGGATCAGCACACGGGCAGGGGCTCTCGCCGCCGCCAGATGGTCCAGCCCCGCCCGGACCGACTGCTGCCGGGTCGCGCCCCCGGTCACGATGGCGATCGGTGCGCGTTCCCCCATGGCCTCCGCCACGGCGTCTTCCTGGCCCTCGCCAATAACGAGCAAGACTCCGTCGATGCCCCCATGGCCCGCCAATGCGTCGAAAGCATGCGCCAGTATGGCCTTGCCGCCGATCCTGCGGAACTGCTTCGGGATCGCGCCGCCAGCGCGCTCGCCACGCCCCGCCGCAACGATGATGGCGATGGTTTCGCCGTCCATGGACCCCGCTGTCATGGCGGGCCGCATAGCCGAGCCGGATGCGGCCCGCCAGTATCTTGCTGATTTCTCCCACACAGGCTAAGGGGCTGCCTGATTTTTAGGCAGAACAATGCAGCAGTTGAAGCCCATTTCCATCGGCGGCGTCACCATCGCCTCTCCCGTCATCCTTGCGCCTATGACCGGCGTGACCGACATGCCGTTCCGCACGTTGGTGCGCCGTTATGGCTGCGGTCTCAACGTTACGGAGATGATCGCGTCTGCGGCCATGATTCGCGAAACGCGCCAATCGCTGCAGAAGGCCGCCTGGCATCCGATCGAAGAACCCGTATCGATGCAGCTCGCCGGTTGCTCGCCGGCTGAGATGGCCGACGCCGCAAAACTGAATGCCGATCGCGGAGCGGCCATCATTGATATCAATATGGGCTGCCCGGTGAAGAAGGTGGTGAACGGCGATGCCGGTAGCGCCCTGATGCGCGATCTGCCGCTCGCCGCCGCGCTGATCGAGGCGACGGTCAAGGCCGTTGACGTGCCGGTCACGGTGAAGATGCGCATGGGGTGGGACCATGCGAGTCTCAACGCTCCGGAACTCGCCCGGATCGCACAGGACCTCGGCGCGAAGATGATCACGGTCCACGGTCGCACGCGCAATCAGATGTACAAGGGTTCGGCGGACTGGGCGTTCGTGCGCAAGGTAAAGGACGCCGTTTCGCTCCCCGTTATTGTCAATGGCGACATTTGCTCAATCGAAGACGCGCAGACCGCGCTTGTGCAGAGTGGCGCCGATGGTGTCATGATCGGGCGGGGTGCCTATGGGCGGCCCTGGCTGATTGGGCAGGTGATTCATTGGTTCGCCACTGAACAGCGCCGGCCGGATCCGTCGATCGATGAACAGTATAGCGTCATTTCCAATCATTATCGCGCCATGCTCGACCATTATGGGCGGGAGACGGGCGTCAACATGGCCCGCAAGCATATTGGCTGGTACACGAAGGGGCTGTCGGGTTCGGCGGAATTCCGTAACGCCATCAATCAAGAACCGGACGCGGGCAAGGCGCTCGATATGCTTGCCCGTTTTTACGAGCCCTTTGTCGAGCAGACCCTTTCGACGCGGGCGGCCGCTTGACTGTGGCGATCGGGCCGGCCCCTCCAAGCAGGCAGGGCCGGGAGCAGCCTTCGCTGGCGGACATCGTAACGGCATATCCCGTGGCGACCCTGGTGGTCGATCCGGACAATCGGATCGCCAACGCCAATGTCCGAGCCGAAACGCTGCTCAACATGGCGCGCTCGGCGATCGTCGGGAGTGACATAGCCCGCACGATCCGAATGGCCGACATACAGGGACGGTACGACATATGGCATACCGACAAGCCGCTCGCCGCCTATGATGTTCAGGTCCATGCCGGGCGCACCGCCGCTATGGCGGTCGATCTGATGGTCTCCCCCATTCCCGATCATGAAGGCTGGCGAGTCGTGTCGATCCACGCCCAGAGCGAGGCCCAGAAAATCGCGCAGCGGCGTACGGCGGGCGGCACGCGTTCGGCCATGGGCGCCGCCGCGATATTGGCCCACGAAATTAAGAATCCGCTTTCCGGGATAAGAGGGGCGGCGCAATTGCTGGAGTCCGGCGCGGACTCCGGAGCCTCTACCCTGACGCAACTCATCTGCAACGAAGTCGATCGGATTGCCGCCCTGATCGATCGTATGCAGGACTTCACGACGGATCGCCCATTGGAGTGCAAGCCGGAGAATATCTATCCGCTTCTTGACCGGGCCGCGCGTCTCGCATCGGCGGGCTTCGGTCAAAAGGTGAAAATCGTGAAGCGCTATGACCCCTCCTTGCCGTTTGCGATCATCAATGATGACGCCCTGCTGCAGGTGATGATCAATCTGCTCAAAAACGCCGCCGAGGCGTTGGATGGTGTAGACAAGCCTGAAATCCGCATCATCACTGCATTTCGTCATGGCGTCTCCGTTATGATGGGCAGTGGCAAGGGCAATGCGGTCCTTCCGATAGAGATATTGGTGATCGACAATGGCCCCGGCGTTCCGGAACATATTCGCGATCATCTCTTCAACCCCTTTATCACCGGGAAGAGGGACGGGCAGGGGCTTGGCCTGGCTCTGGTCGACAAGCTGGTTCGGGACATGAACGGCTTCGTGCAATATCTCCGCGACCCGGAAACCGATGAAACGACTTTCCGCATCTTGCTACCTATGGGAATGGGCTAATGCCGCAATCGACCGGCAAGATACTTGTTGTAGACGACGATCCTGCGATCTGCATCGTCGTTGGCGAGGCGCTTCGGCGTCAGGGGCATAAGGTCAAGACGGCGTCCTCCATCCGGGAACGAACCGCGATGATGGCCGAATTCGCGCCGGACGTGCTGATTACGGACGTCATGCTGCCGGACGGAGACGGGCTCGACGGCGTAGCGGACATGATTTCCATGGACGCCGCCATCACCGTGATTATCCTTTCCGCACAGAACACCCTGAACACAGCCGTTCGCGCCACAGAAAAGGGTGCGTTCGAATATCTTCCGAAACCCTTCGACCTGAATGAACTGACCCGCGCCGTGGCAGACGCGATCGCCATCCGCCAGCAATCGGGCGGCGACGTAGAACAGGAATCGTACGGTGCCAGCAACGACGGTCTCCCCCTTGTTGGCCGTTCTGTTGCGATGCAGGAAGTCTATCGAACCATTGCTCGCGTGATATCGAACGATCTTACCATTCTCGTTCTGGGTGAGTCCGGCACGGGCAAGGAGTTGGTGGCGGAGGCGATCCACGGGCTGGGCCGACGCCGCACGAAACCCTTTGTCGCCGTCAACATGGCCGCCATCCCGCGCGAACTGATCGAGGCGGAGCTTTTTGGATATGAGCGCGGAGCGTTCACCGGAGCGCACGCGCGCACGGCCGGCAAGTTCGAGCAGGCCCAGGGGGGCACCCTGTTCCTGGACGAGATCGGCGACATGCCGATGGAGGCCCAGACTCGGCTTCTGCGCGTCTTGCAGTCCGGAGAGGTAACGACGGTCGGCGGCTCCGGTCCCGTCAAGGTCGATGTCCGCATCATAGCCGCCACAAACCAGCAACTTCCCGCGCTGATCGCTGAGAACCGATTTCGCGAGGACCTGTATTACCGGCTGAACGTCGTGCCGGTGTCGCTCCCGCCATTGCGGGAACGCGGCGATGACGTGGCTGTGCTCGCTCGCCATTTTCTGGATCTTGCCGCCAATGAAGGGCTTCCGCGCAAGACGTTGGCCGACGATGCCGCAGCCTTGCTCGGCGGCTATCATTGGCCGGGCAATGTCCGCGAGCTTCAAAACCTTATGCAGCGCATGGCGGTCCTGAGCCGCGAGAATGTGATCACGGCCGAGGTGATGCGACAGAATTTGCCGCTCGATCTCAGCGCCACGGGCCGCGGAAGCGCCAGCGCGGACAATTTGGCTACCGCGATGCGCGAGTGGTTGCGCAGTCAACTGGGTATCGGTCAGGTGCAACGTGAAGCCCTGCATGACGATATGCTTGCTATTGTGGAGCCCGTCCTCCTCAAGGAAACCCTGCGCAGCGTGGACGGAAACCAGATCAGGGCAGCAAGCTTGCTCGGCATCAATCGCAACACGCTGCGGAAGAAACTAACGGATTATGGCCTCGACCCCCGCGCATATGAGGCAAAATGATTGAGCGGCGCGATCCCGATAATTTCTATGCGATCAGGCGCCCGGCCTTGTCGCCCAACGGGACATTGCACCAAATTGCTGTGTTTGAATAAGCACGCTATTGTTGTATCGATGCAACGATGATGGGTGACAGCGCGAATTCTGACGAAGATAAGACTGTGTCAGGCTGGCGCCGATTCCTGCCTGCGGGAATCCGTTCGCATGAAGTCGCTATGTTTATGGAAGGCGGCACGCTGCTGCTGTTCCTTTGCACGGCTGGTCTCACCTATATGCTGGTGTCCAGCCAGGGCCAATCATACACACTGCTGACCCCGCCCATTGTCGCGCTGCTGCTGGTCGCCAATCTGGTGCCGGCCATCGCACTGCTCGTTCTGCTGGGCCGGCGCGTCGCGAAGCGGCGGGCGGCGCGGTCGGCGGTGGGCAGTGATGGGCAATTGCATGTCCGACTGGTGGCGATTTTCTCAACGATCGCCAGCGTGCCGATGCTGCTCGTCGTGATCTTCGCGTCACTGCTGTTTCAATATGGCGTGCAATTCTGGTTTTCCGATAGCGCCCGGGGGATGCTGCAGAACGCCAGCGATTTCGCGAGAGGCTATTATGAGCAGAATGTGCGCGAAGTCGGCGACGAGACGCTGACAATGGCAAGCGACCTGCGCGACTATCTCGCGCAGCAAAGCGTCTCCAGTCCGAAATTCGCGGAAGGGTATATTTATCAGGTCGTCACGCGAAAGCTGAACCGCTCCGCCATCATAGAGATCGGCAAGGACGGCGTGGCCCGGACGGCGGCTACGGTCGATCCCGACAGCCGCCCCGCCGGCCAGATCCTGACGAAACCCGTCATCGACAAGTTGGCTGGTGGTGAGAATGTCGTCGTCAATACGCGCCCCGACCAGATCGAAGCCTTCACCCTGCTCGATCCGGACGCAAAGATCTATCTTTACGCAACCCGAGACGCCGATGCTCCGGCTTTCAGTCAGGTGGAACGCGCCCAGGCGGTGCTTACCGATTATGACGCCTTCGCGGCCCGCTCCCGCCAACTGCAGCTGCGGTTCAACATTGCCCTGTTCTTCGGGTCGCTGCTGCTCGTCGGCATTGCCGTATGGATAGCCCTTAAGGTCGCTGACTGGCTTGTCCGCCCGGTCAATGAACTGGTCGACGCCGCGCGGCGCATTACGGCAGGAGACTTGTCTACGCGCGTTTCCGGGCCGCATGCCCGCGATGAGATCGGTACGCTCGCCAGCGCTTTCAATCGCATGACGCAGCGGCTGGAGGCGCAGACCGGCGCGCTCGTTGCGGCGAATGGGCAACTGGACAACCGCCGGGCGTTCATCGAGGCAATCCTGTCCGGCGTGACGGCCGGCGTGCTTTCTGTCGATCAGGCGGGTTTTGTTCGCCTGCTCAACAGCTCGGCGCTGGCAATATTGGTGGAGGAAGGCGATGAGCCGCTCGGCAAGCCGCTTTCGGGGCTTTCCACTGAATTGGCTGAGCTGGTGGATGGAGGGGAAAGCGCGGCGATCGTACAGGTGCGGGCGCATGGCGATCTCCGCACTCTTGCCGTCAAGGTCTCGAAGGATGCCTCCGGCCACGTGCTGACCTTCGACGACATCACCCAGCAACTGTCCGATCAGCGCCGCGCCGCCTGGTCCGATGTCGCGCGCCGCATTGCGCATGAGATCAAGAACCCCCTTACGCCCATCCAGCTTGCCGCCGAGCGCCTCCAGAGGCGCTATGCAGGGGAAATCACCAATGATCCCGCCACCTTCACGCGGTTGACCGGCACCATCGTCCGCCAGGTGAGCGATCTGCGTCGTATCGTCGATGAATTTTCCTCCTTCGCGCGGATGCCAAAGCCGCTGTTCCGCAGCGAAGCCATTGCGGACATCGCGCGCCATTCTCTGTTCCTGCACGAGGTTGCCCATCCGGAGATCAGCTTCGAATTCCATTCCGATGTCGGACATATGGAGATTGTCTGTGACCGGAGGCAGATCGCTCAGGCGCTGACGAATATCGTCAAGAATGCGGTTGAGGCGATCGAGCCGAAGCCCCGCCGAGAAGATGGCGGACTTGTCGGTCACGTTCGCATGAACCTGTCCAGGGAAGACGATGGTCGATTGCTGATCATGGTGACCGATGACGGCATTGGCTTGCCGCCGGAACGCGACCGCATTCTTGAACCCTATATGACGACCCGTGCGAAGGGTACCGGCCTGGGCCTCGCGATCGTCAAGAAAATCATCGAAGAGCATGCCGGGGAGCTGTCCTTCTGTGACGCGATGGGCGGAGGCGCCTGCGTAACAATATCTCTCGACCCGGCAGCGCTTGAAAAAATGGAAGAAGGCCGGGAAACCGCGCCCGCGAAAGGAATAGTTACAGCTCATGGCGCTTGATGTTCTGATAGTCGATGACGAGGAGGATATCCGCGATCTCGTTGCCGGTGTGCTGGAGGACGAGGGATATGACACCCGCACCGCCGCGCATAGCGACGCTGCCATCGAGGCGCTGAGCGCTCGTCGCCCATCCCTGGTGTTGCTCGACGTCTGGCTGCAGGGATCGAAACTGGACGGCCTGGAGCTTCTGGAGGAAATCAAGAAGCGGGATTCGTCCATTCCCGTGCTCATGATTTCCGGCCATGGCAATATCGACACCGCTGTGGCCGCTATCCGCAAGGGCGCGGCTGACTTTATCGAAAAGCCTTTCGAAGCGGACCGGCTCCTGCATCTTGTCGCCCGCGCGACGGAAACGGAACGCCTGCGCCGGGAAAATCAGGACCTGCGCGCCCGGATCGGCCAGGATGATGAGCTTACGGGCAATTCGAGCGCCATCAACGCGGTCCGCGCAACGATCAAAAAGGTCGCCGGCACCGGCAGTCGCGTGCTCATTTCCGGTCCGGCGGGCGTCGGCAAGGAAGTGGCGGCGCGTATGCTGCATGCTTGGAGCGGCAGGGCCGGCGCACCTTTCATCATCGTTTCCGCCGCGCGCATGGATCCTGAACGGGTCGAGGAAGAACTGTTCGGCGTAGAGGATCAGGGCGGCATGGTGCGCCCGGGGTTCCTCGAACAAGCGCATGGCGGCACGCTCTATCTCGACGAGATAGGGGACATGCCGATCACGACCCAGGGCAAAATCCTGCGCGTGCTGACGGAACAGAGCTTCACCCGCGTGGGCGGTCAGCGGGTGGTGAAGGTCGATGTTCGCGTCATTTCGTCCACGGCGCTCGATCTGGCCACCGAAATCGAGGAAAAGCGGTTCCGCGAGGACCTGTTCTATCGCCTGAACGTGGTGCCCCTGACCATTCCGCCGCTTGCCGAACGCCGCGACGACATTCCCCCGCTGGTGGAACATTATTTCGCCCGGTTCGCGGCGGAGCGGCGCGTGTTGGCGCCGGAAGTTGCGACGGACGCCATGGCGGCTTTGCAGGCGGGCGAATGGCCGGGCAACGTCCGCCAATTGCGCAACGTTATCGAACGCACCATGATCCTTGCCCCGGGCGATCGCATCGGGCGGATCGACCTGGATATGCTGCCTGCGGAAACCACAGGCGGGGGCGCTGGCGAAAATATGGGGCAGGGGGCCATTATGGGCGCCCCTCTGAGGGAAGCGCGCGAGAGCTTTGAACGGGAATATCTTCGCGTTCAGATCCGCCGTTTTTCGGGCAATATCTCGCGCACTGCGACCTTTATCGGCATGGAGCGGTCGGCCCTCCACAGGAAGCTGAAGCTGCTGGGCATAACCGACGGCAAAGACGGCGGCTGAATAGGGCGGACGGCAAAACGCTCCGGCCTCGCAAGGCCAATGGACCTTCCTTCGCAATTGCGATATGCCCGGAAACGCTCCCCCCGATACGCGGGGGATCGGCACGATGCCCTGTAAGGGCGCAAGAGCGGGCAACGTCCCGCCAATAAGGAAAGGCTCCCCATGGCCGATAAACTGAACAATCTTCAGGATATTTTCCTGAACAGCCTCCGCAAGAGCAAGACCCCCGTCACCATGTTTCTGGTCAAGGGCGTGAAGCTGCAAGGCATCATCACCTGGTTCGATAACTTCTCCGTTCTGCTGCGCCGCGATGGACAATCGCAGCTCGTCTACAAGCATGCGATCTCCACCGTCATGCCCGCCCAGCCGATGGATATGACGGAAGTCCGCAAGAGCGCCGAGGCCAACGACCGCAAGCCAAAGCTGCTCCAGGAAATCTTCCTCAACGCCGTGCGCAAATCCGGCGATTCGGTGACGATGTTCCTGGTGAATGGCGTCATGCTGCAGGGCGAAATCGCCGCTTACGACCTGTTCTGCATGCTGCTCGGTCGCGACGGCATGGTGCAGCTGGTCTATAAGCATGCCATTTCGACCGTACAGCCCGCCCATGCGCTTGACCTGTCGGCCGAAGGCGAAGGCGAGGACTGACCCCGGAAGGGTCCTGCAAAGATGAGCGTATTTGATCGCGACAGCGATGATGAGGTCACGCGCGGCGCACGCGCCGTCGTGGTCCATGGCGACATGCGCGCGGACAGGCGCGACGTCGATGCCCGGTTGGAGGAGGCGAGGGGACTTGCGCTCGCCATCGGCATCGACGTCCGCGCGTCGCAGAGCTTCCGGGTTCGCGAGAAGCGCCCAGCCACCCTGTTCGGCAGCGGGCAGGTGGACAGCATCGCCGCGCTGGCGATGGACAATGAGGCGGAGCTTGTCATCGTCGACAACGCCCTGACCCCGGTCCAGCAGAGCAATCTGGAAAAGGGTACCAAGGCCAAGGTCATCGACCGCACCGGGCTCATTCTGGAAATCTTCGGCGAGCGGGCCGCCACCAATGAGGGGCGGCTGCAGGTCGAACTCGCTCATCTCGACTATCAGGCCGGACGCCTTGTGCGCAGCTGGACCCATCTTGAGCGGCAACGGGGCGGCTTCGGCTTCCTGGGCGGTCCGGGTGAAACCCAGATTGAGGCCGACAGGCGGATGATCCGCGACCGCATGGCGAAAATCCGTCGGGAACTGGATCAAGTGACCCGAACGCGCGGCCTGCACCGGGCCCGGCGACAGAAGGCGCCATGGCCGGTGATCGCTCTGGTCGGCTATACGAACGCAGGAAAATCCACTCTTTTCAATCGCCTGACGGGCGCTGACGTCATGGCGGAAGATCTTCTGTTCGCCACGCTGGACCCGACCATGCGGCAGATTGCGCTGCCGGGCCTGGACAAGGCGATCCTGTCGGACACGGTGGGCTTTGTGTCCGACTTGCCCACGCAGTTGATCGCAGCGTTTCGCGCGACACTGGAAGAAGTAATGTCCGCCGACTTGATCGTCCATGTCCGCGACGTCGCTCATCCCGATACGGATGCGCAGCGCGCCGACGTGCTTGAAGTGCTGGAGGAACTGGGCGTCATCGGCGAAGCAGCCGAGGCGGGGCAACCCCCGATCATCGAGGCGTGGAACAAGCTGGACCTGCTCGACCCCGAAGCCGCCGCCCATGCCCGCGAGGTCGCCGCCCGGCAGGACAATGTGGCGCTGGTGTCGGCCATGACCGGGGAAGGGGTGGACAGCCTGCAGCGCCGCATGAGCGATTGCCTGACGGCCGGCAGCACCATCTATCACCTGACCCTCGATCCCACGGACGGCGCATCGCTCGCCTGGCTGCACGAGCATGGGGAAGTGCTGGCGACGGCGGGAGAGGGGGAGGCGTTGCGTGTCGATGTCCGCCTGAGCGACGCCGCAGCGGCGCGGTTTGGCGCGCGGAAGGGGTAGTGTTCGCTACCACGATTCGGCTCCGGTCGGTCCCGACGCATACGAAACCGGCCACGAAATCCAACGAAGTTGCGGAAGTTGCGGGTTGTGACGTGTTTCGGCCCGGAAAGTCGCAATAAGGTCGCATGTAGGTCTCATGTGCGTCGCATGTAGGTCGCACTTGAGTCCCATCTACGTCGCATGTGAGTCTCACCTGCGTCGCACTCACGTCGCACCTACGTCCCATGTAGGTCGCATGTCGCACGGCAGTGTGCAGGTCCTGTGCGGCGGCGATCATCAACGGCTTCCCCTTCTATTTCCAGCCGCTGAAATTCTATCCCCGTGGTGACGATGTAGGACAGGGGGGAAGCCCAGATGCTCTCGCGGTTGTAGCCAGCGTCGCCATCTTCATCCGTCATCCCAGCGAAGGCTGGGATCTCGCGAGCCTAGAGCGTCGCGGGTTAGATAGGGATCACTTATCGTCCGTTCGGGCTGAGCGAAGTCGAAGCCTTTACCTGAGCGTAGCGAAGGATGCTTCGCCTGCGGCTCAGCAGGACCCTTCGACTTCGCTCAGGGCGAACGGATCTGATTTAATGCATGATGGTCTAGCTCGCGCCATGCGGCCTGAGACCCCAGCCGTCGCTGGGGTGACGCAGTCATAAATCCCGCCACATCACCAGCGCGTCGACATAGCCGAGGGAAGGGTGGTCGAACGCGCCGGGCAGTCGGCCGACCTCTTCAAAACCCATGCTTTCCCATAGCCTTACGGCGCGGACATTGCTGCTCACCACGAAATTATACTGCATGGCGCGGAAGCCTCTGGCGCGCGCGGCCTCCAGCGAATGGGCGCACATGGCGCGCGCTATGCCCTTGCCTGATGCCGCCGCATCCGTTGCGTAGCCAGCATTCGCGACATGATGCCCGCCGCCCATCTGGTTCGGGCGGATATAATAGGTGCCGACAACCACGCCGTCCGCTTCCGCCACGAACGGAATATGGTCTCCGTCTAGCCAGTAGGACAAGGCAGCGTCCCAGCCCATCTCGCGGGGAAGAGCAAAGACTTCCCCCGCACGAATGATCGGTTCGATGATCGACCAGATGGCGTCGGCGTCCTCAGCGGTCGCCGGGCGAACGGAAAGGGCAGTCATGCGGTCTTGGCGGCCTGCCACAATTCTTCCTTGGCCTCCAACGACAGGGCCGCAAAGGCTTCGCCCGCGACACCCTCCATAAACCGGAATCGCTTCTCGAACTTCGCGTTTGCGCCGCGCAGCGCTGTTTCCGGATCGATCTTGTGGTGCCGCGCAAGGTTGACGACGGCGAACAGCAGGTCGCCAATCTCCTCTTCGCGATGGGCGGGCGATGTGGCTTCCTCCACCTCGGCGAGCTCCTCATGGATTTTGGCGATAGCGCCTTGCGTATCCGGCCAGTCAAATCCGGTCCGAGCGGCACGCTTCTGCAGCTTTTCTGCCCGTAGCAACGCCGGGAGCGCCACCGCAACGCCGGATAAGGCACTCGGATCGCTTTCTTTTTCCGCGCGCTCGGCCGCCTTTATGGCTTCCCAGTTCAGTTGCGCCGTGACGCCGTCCGTCGACTCCATGTCGCCGAATACGTGCGGGTGACGCCGAACCATCTTGGCGCAGATAGTCTCGATCACATCCTGGAGCGCGAAATGGCCCGCCTGCTCGGCCATGCGGGCGTGAAACACAGTCTGAAGCAGCAGGTCACCAAGCTCGTCCTTCAGCGCCCCCATGTCGTCGCGCTGGATCGCGTCCGCGACCTCATAGGCTTCCTCGATGGTGTAGGGCGCGATGGTCGAAAAATCCTGCGCGATGTCCCATGGGCATCCGCTTTGCGGATCGCGCAGCCGCGCCATGATCCGCGCCAGCGGCATGATGTCGGCTGCGCTCGCTTCCGCGCCCGCGGGATCACGGGCTTCAGAGGAGGGGGATGCGCTCATGCCGTGCTGGGAATCGACCATTTTTAAATCCGATAATATATATTATGTTAAATCATATTCGATGCGGGAGGGGCTTCATTGGGGTTCGAGGATCATTTCCCCATTCTCCACGCGCCACCCTTTGAGCTGCGACAGGAAGTTCATGCCCAGCACATTGACCTCTCCAAAGGCCGGCGACACGATCACCTGCAGGTCGCTCGACCTGATCGCGCCGACGGTAAGTGCCGGCACGACCGAATATTTCGCCTCTACCGATCCATTGGCCGTCTGCATCATCGCCACGCGCTGCGGGTCGATGGCCAGACCGGCTTGCTGCGCCGTCGCCTGCGACAAGGCCGTTATGCTGGCCCCGGTATCGATCAGGAAGCGCGCCGGCGTGGTATCGACGCTGCCATCCACCCAATAATGGCCATCGGCCGCCATGGTGATGTGAATGGCCTTGCCGACCATTTGCTGGCGCGGCGCGCCGGTAACCTCGGTCTGGACGCGTGTGGCGACGAAGCCGAGCTCCTGCCGATAACTGAACACAACGAGAACAACAAGGAAGATTGCGATCCACGCAAGCGCCATGCCCAGCGCGCTTTTCAGGCTGAACCGGCGCGACAACAGCGCCGATCCGACCAACGTCAGCGCAAGAACGTACCAGACGACATTAGCTGCCTGATCGCCGCTCATGAAAATTCTATCACCATGCCGTCATATCCCGGTTCGACGCCCGATGGGAGGGACTCGCATAATGTCGCATAATCCATGCTCTGGTCCATATGCGTCAGCACTGCCCTTCCCGGCTTTGCCTGAGCGATCGCGTCCAAGGTCAGCGCCAGATGCGGATGGCTCGGATGCGGCTCCCTGCGCAATCCATCGATGACCCAGAGGTCCACGCCCTTGAACAGGGCCGCCATGGCGAGCGTGACTTCATGGAAATCCGTGGCATAGCCCACGGTCCTGCCGTCCTTCTCGAACCGGAATCCGGTGGAGAATATCTCGCCATGCGGCTGGTCCACGCAGGTAATGGCGATGTCGCCGATCATGATCTCGTTCGGCAATGTATGACCGATGATGATTGGCGCATAGACGCTATGCCCTTCAAACGCATAGACAAAGCGCCGCTCCAGCAGTTTCAGCGTCTCTGCGCGAGCATAGCCGGGCATCGGGCTGCGCCGGTGGTGGGCAATCTGGCGGAGATCATCCAGCCCATGGCTGTGATCGGCATGGTCGTGGGTCCATAGCACGGCGTCGATGTCGATGACGTCTGCGGCGAGAAGCTGCGCGCGCATATCGGGCGAGGTATCGATCAGCAGGCGGGTGCTGGCCGTTTCGACCAGGATCGACGGGCGGGTCCGGCGGTTCTTTGGCTCTAGCGGATCGCAGACGCCCCAGTCATTGCCGATGCGCGGCACACCCGACGATGTGCCGCTGCCCAGGACAGTGACTTTCAGGCTCATGGGTCCGTCTTGGCGAACAGCTTGCGGAAGTTCGCTGAGGTGTAGGCGGAAAGATCGTCGAAATCCTCGCCGCGCAGCCCGGCCAGGAAATGCGCTGTATCGGCGACGAAGGCGGGTTCACACGGCCTGCCCCGGTGCGGGACAGGGGCAAGGAAGGGCGAGTCGGTTTCGACCAGCAGGCGATCGCTGGGTAGCCGCGCGGCGGTCTCCTGCAGGTCCTTGGCATTGCGGAACGTCACGATGCCCGAGATGCTGATGTAGAAGCCGATCTCCATCGCCATGTCGGCAAAGGCGCCGCTGGCTGTGAAGCAATGGATCACGCCGGGGAAGGCCCCCTTCCCCATTTCCTCGCGCAGGATCGCGATCGTATCCTCTTCCGCATCGCGGGTATGGACGATCAGCGGCAAGCCGGTCTCGCGCGATGCGGCGATATGCGCGCGGAACGAGGCTTTTTGCCGCTCCCGGTCGCTATGGTCGTAATAATAATCGAGGCCGGTCTCGCCGATGCCGACGATACGCGGATGCGCGGCGCGCTCGACCAGCTTGGCGGTGTCGACATGCGGATGCTCGTCGGCCTCGTGCGGGTGGATGCCGACCGTGGCCCAGACGTCGGGCTCGCGCTCCGCCGTCGAGAGCACGTCCTGCCATTCGCTCTCACGGGTGGCGATGTTCAGCATCGTCCCGACGCCTGCCTCCCGCGCGCGCGCCAGCACCGCCTGCTGGTCCTCGACCAGCCCCTTATAGTTCAAGTGACAGTGGCTATCGATCAGCATGGATCAGGCGTCCGCCTCGGCCAGCTCCAGGCGCGGGAACAGCGGCTTGGGCGGGGAAAGCACGAAGCCCGTGGCGCAGAGCGCTGCATACCAGCCCGCATCGATCGCGTCATGGGTGCGCGCATTCGCCAGGACGCCCATCTGATCCAGCAGGGCGTTGGCGCTGTTTGGAATGATGGGCTGGACGATGATCGCCAGATCGCCGATCGCTTCGTACAACGTCCCCAGCACAGCGGTCATCCGCTCCGGATCGGTCTTGCGCAGCGCCCAGGGCGCCTGTGCGTCGATATAGGCGTTGCAGGCGAAGACCGCCTTCATCCACGCTTCGATCGCCTGCGACGGCGCAAGGTCGTTCATGGCCGAGGCGAAGTCGCCAGCGGCGGCCTTGACCAGATCGAGCAGTTGCGCGTCGGCGGCATCCGGCGTTCCGCCATGTGGCAGCGCGCCGTCCAGATTCTTGGCGATGAAGCTCAGCGTGCGCTGCGCCAGATTGCCGAAGCTGTTGGCCAGATCGCTGTTGGCGCGGCCGACGATCGCTTCCGCGCTGTAGCTGCCGTCATTGCCGAAGGTGACTTCGGACAGCAGGAAATAGCGCAACTGATCGACGCCGAAGCGCTCCGCCAGTTCCAGCGGATCGGCGACATTGCCGACCGATTTGGACATCTTCTCGCCCCGGTTCAGCAGGAAGCCATGGCCGAACACCTGTTTCGGCAAGGGCAACTTCGCACTCATCAGGAAAGCCGGCCAGTAAACCGCATGAAAACGCACAATATCCTTGCCGATGATATGGACGATATCGCCACCCTCGGCCCAATAATGCGCCATGCGTTCCGGATCGTCCGGATAGCCGCAGCCGGTGATGTAGTTGGTCAGCGCATCGACCCACACATACATGACATGGCCGTCACTGCCCGGTACCTTCACGCCCCAGTCGAAGCTGGTGCGCGAGACGCTGAGGTCGCTGAGGCCGCCTTCGACGAAGCGCATGATCTCGTTCCGGCGGCTGTCCGGGCGGATGAAGTCGGGCTGCGCGGCATAGAGGTCCAACAAGGGCTGCTGATATTTGGACAGGCGGAAGAACCAGCTCTCCTCGACCGTCCATTCGACGGGCGTGCCCTGCGGCGAGAGCTTTGCGCCCCCCTCCCCGTCGATCAGCTCCTTCTCGTCATAAAAGGCTTCGTCCCGAACCGAATACCAGCCTTCATAGCGGCCCAGATACAGGTCGCCATTGGCCTCCATCGCTTGCCAGATGGCTTGGCTGGCGCGATGATGCGCAGGCTCGCTGGTGCGGATAAAGCGATCATAACTGATGTTGAGAACATCATCCATCTCTTTGAAATAGGATGACATTTCATCGGCAAGCGCGCGAGGTTCAATGCCCTTCGCGCGCGCCGCCTGATCCATTTTCAGGCCATGTTCGTCCGTGCCGGTCTGGAAGAAGACATCGCGGCCCATCATCCGCTGGAACCGGGCGAAGGCGTCGCTCGCAATCGCTTCATAGGCATGGCCGATATGCGGGCGGCCATTGGGATAGCTGATCGCGGTGGTGAGGGTGAAGGGCTTGGCCATGGCGCTGCTCTACGGTCGAAACCGGCGCAGGACAAGGCGGCTATAGGGGGTCAAAGCCCGTTTTCACGCCCTCAGGCGGCTTCTCTCACTTCCGCCAGACCGGCGACCAGACTGCACAGCTCAAACACGGCAGATGCGGGATCGAGCGACAGCACGACAGCACCGGACGCCAGGCTGCGCGCCTGCTCCCAGGCATCGATGGCGTTGGCGAGGCCCCTGCCCTCACGCGCGCGCGCCACCGACGCGATGAAGGCGGGCGCGCGTTCAAGAAGCGCCTCATAGCGCGGCCGCGCTGCTTTCAACGCCAGCATCTTGGACAGCGCCAGACGCTGGCTGTTGTCGGGGTCGCCATCCGACAGGATGCCGCGCATCAGGGTTTCGATCTGGGCCAGGCCAAGCCCTGCGAACTCCAGTGCGCGCCCCGGCGATCCCTCCCCCATGGCAATCAGCGCCGCCATCTCCGCGCTATCGCTGTCCGGTAACTCTCGTAGCAATATCTGCCGCATGGCCTCGTCGTCCAAGGGCGAGAAGCGCAAGATCCGGCATCGCGACCGGATGGTCGGCAGCAGGCGGGCGGGCGCATGGGAGACAAGCAGGAACACCGTGCCGGTGGGCGGCTCCTCCAGGTTCTTCAGCAAAGCGTTCGCCGCGCCCCGTTCCAGATCGTCGGCGCTGTCGATGACGATGACCCGGCGATTGGAGAAGGACGGCACGTTGGAAAAGAGGCGCTGAAGCCCACGCACCTGATCGACGCTGATGTTACGGGCGAGATCGCCATTGTCCTTTTCCAGACGCTCAAGCGCGGCATAATCCGGATGCGCGCCAGACGCGAAGAGCCGGGCGATCCTATGCTCGTCGGGCACCTCCAATCCCGGCGCGTCGACCGGCGGCCCGGCGGCATCGGCAAGCAGGCGCAGGGCTGCGTCACGGGCGAAGGCCGCCTTGCCGATCCCCTTGGGGCCAGCGAGAATCCAGCCATGGTGCATGCGTCCACCGGCGGCCGCGTCCAGGATCGTGCGGATCTGGTCGTCCTGACCGAAATATGACGTCATGGCAGCAGGTCCGACAGCGCCGTCCACAGCCGTGACGTCACCGCGTCAGGATCGCCGGAAGCGTCGACCAGGCGGAAGCGATCCGGCTCCTGCCCTGCATAGCTTTTGAAAGCCTCCGCGACCCTGGCGTGGAATGCCGGGTCCCGCGCGCCGATCCGGTCCGCAACGCCGCCATCTCGCCGCATCGCACGCGCCGCCGCTTCATCCCCATCCAGCGTGAGGACGAAGGTGCGGTCGGGCAGAAGGCCAAGACTGCCGATCCGGTGCAGCGCCACTATGTCCGCGTCTTCAAGACCACTGGCCCCGCTCTGGTAAGCGCGGCTGCTGTCCAGAAAGCGGTCGGACAGCACCCAAGCGCCACGGGCGATGGCGGGCAGGATTTTTTTTTCGACATGATCAGCGCGGGCGGCGGCGAAGAGCAGGGCTTCGGCCCTCGGACTCCATCGGTCATCGTCCCCCGTCAGCACCAGAGTCCGGATAGCCTCAGCGCCCGCGCTGCCGCCCGGCTCGCGAGTCTCGACGACCTCGATGCCCCGCGCGCGCAATGCCGCCGCCAGCGCCTTGATCTGGGTCGACTTGCCTGTCCCCTCACCGCCCTCCAGGGTGATGAAGCGTCCGGTCACCCGAAGAACGATTTCAGGCCGTTCCAGAAACGGCCGAAGACGCCGGCTTCCGCCACATCATCGGCGGCGACCAGCGGCATGATCTGCGCGGGCGTGTCCGGCGTGGACACGACCAGCTGGGCGATCTCCTGCCCCTTCTTGATCGGCGCCTTGATCGGGCCCGTGTAGATCACCTTGACGCTGACATTGGTGGAGGCGGTGCGCGGCATGGTCACGGCCAGGTCGCGCGGAGCGACCAGCCCGACCTGCGTCGCGCCGCCAAGCTGCACTTCCGCGGTTTCAACCAGTGCGCCCTTCTTGAACAGCGGCTGCGCCTTCCATGCGCGGAAGCCCCAATCCATGAACCGCACCGATTCCTGGATGCGGCCATTGAAGCTGGTCAGCCCGGCAACGACCATCACCAGCCGCCGGCCTTCCTGAACCGCCGATCCGGTAAAGCCGAAACCGGCTTCCTCGGTATGGCCGGTCTTCAGGCCGTCCGCGCCGGTGATCCGGCCCAATATGGGGTTGCGATTGGCCTGCTCGATGTCCGACCCGCCCATCGTCTTGCCCCAGGTGAAGGACTTGGTGGCGTAGAAGCGCTTGTAGAGGTCAGGCGTTTCCTGAATGGTCGCCTCGGCCAGCTTGGCGAGGTCGCGGGCAGTGACATAGGTCACGCCCTCGTCCGGCCAGCCATTGCTGGTGCCGAAATGGCTGTCGGCAAGGCCCATGCGCTGGGCCTCCTGATTCATCTGCGCGACGAACGCTTCCTCCGTCCCGGCAATGCCCTCGGCCAGCACGACGCAGGCGTCATTGCCGGACAGGGTGACGATGCCGTGCAGCAGGTCGTTCACCGACACTTGCTCGCCGGGCGAGAGGAACATGGTCGATCCCGCCTGCGGCCCGTGCCATTTCTGCCAGGTTTCCGGTCGCACGGTGAATTTCGTATCGAGTTTCAGCTCGCCGCGCTGGATGAGGCGGAAGGCGACATGCGCCGTCATCATCTTGGCCATCGACGCCGGCGGCATGCGCTTTTCGCCGCCCTTGTCGTAGAGGACCGCGCCGGAGGACAGGTCCTTCATGTAGGCGATCGGCGCTTCGCTGGTATAGGGCGGTGCTTCGGCGGCAAGCGGCTGCGCGGCAAGGGTAAACAAGAGAGCGGCGGAAGAAATTCTTTTCATTGTCAGTCCCGGATCATGCCCCTGCGGGAGCCGTTAACGCCGTTCATTAGCCTCTATGGGCGAGTCCGCAAACCCCTTCGATACAGGTTGCGCAGATGCGGGCGGCGCGGCGGCGATCGCGCCCTGCTCGCCCGCCATCCGCAGGCGAAGTTCGGCCAGTTCCTCACGCGATACGGTCGGCCGGGGGACGGCGGCTTTCCCGGCGCGCAGCTTCGCCTTGTCCCGTTCCGGCGGATTGACCAGCCGCACATGGACGGCCGCCACCCCCTTGCTCACTACGCCAAGCTGTTCGGCTGCGCCGTGCGACAAGTCTATGATGCGCCTGGGCGCGAACGGCCCGCGATCATTGACGCGAACGAGGATCGTCCGCCCGGTGTCGAGCGCCGTGACCTCCAAATAACTCGGCAAAGGCAGGGTGCGATGCGCGGCGGAGACGCCCGAAGGCCGGAAGCGCTCGCCATTGGCGGTGGGATTGCCGGACTGCTCCTTCCCATACCAGGACGCATAGCCGAGCGCATCATAGGCGGCGACGGCCTGCGGTGTGTAGGTGACGCCCTTCACGCTATAGGGCTTGCCGATCCTGACCGGGGTGTCGGACACGGGCCTGCCCCCGCCCACCGTGCCGCATGACGCCAGCGCGAGGGACAGGAAGGCGACGGAAAGGGCCAGGCTATTGGGTGACGGCATCCGCCAGCAGGCCCACGGACAGCGCATAGAAATTCGAGCAGTTATAATCCAGGATCACCCGGTAATTGTTGGTGAGCAGATAGGCGGTCTTGCCCGGCCCGTCCGGCTCCAGCAATGTCGCCAGCATGTTATCTGCGGGTAATGCGCGTCCCTGCGGCACGATGCCCTTCCTGCGCCATTCCGCCATCGTCAGCCAGCGACTGTGCCGTTCCATCACACGGGGACAACGGGGCGCGTTGGTGCGGTTGGCGACGCCGTTGCGGTCGAACGATGCAGGCACGGTGACGGCCACGCCCCAGGGCTGCCCTCTGCGCCAGCCAGCCCCCACGAAATAGTTGGCGATCGACGCGAGCGCGTCCGCCTCGCTGGTCCAGATATCGGCCTTGCCGTCGCCGTCGCCATCGCGCGCGACGCGCAGATAGACGGTCGGCAGGAATTGCGGAAAGCCCGTGGCTCCGGCCCAGCTGCCCACCAGGCGCGAGCGCGGCACGCCGCTGTCCAGCATCTTGAGCGTCGCCAGGAATTCCGGCTCGAACAGCGTCCGCCTGCGGCCTTCATAAGCGAGGGTGCCGAGCGAACGCAGCAGGTCGAAGTCGCCGGTGTAGGAGCCGTAGTTGGTCTCATGACCGTAGATCGCGACCATCACCGCTTCCGGGACGCCGGTCTGCGCCTCGATCTGCGCGAGCCGCTGGCGGTTCGATTGCCAGGCGATGCGCCCGCGCGAAATGCGCGCAGCGTCGACATGCTGGAGCCGATAGGGCTCGAAATTGGGAATCGGGGAATCGAAACTGCCGCCCGGCTGCGCCTGATCGAGCGTGATGACGCGCGGATTGACCGTCAGCGTCGGGAACACCGCATTCATCGTCGCTTCGGAGACGCCCATGGCCCGCGCCTTGGGTCGCAAATTGGTCAGATATGCCTGAAACCCGGCGTCGGTCGCGCCCGAAACGGGCTGGACGATCGGCTGTACCATCGGCGCCGCACCGGGCGTCGATTGCGGCACGGCGCTGCCGGACATGAGCATCGCGGCCAGGAACCCGGCCAGCATTATGGGTCGCATGATGATCTCCCTGCCGCCTTGTCGCACAGTCGGGCGGCAAGGTGAATCCCCTAAAGCCGCGAACTTCGCGATGAAGATTTGCCTTGGCAAAGGCGGCTGGCGCGATAAGAAGCGCGAGCGACGGAAGGGTGGCAGAGTGGTCGATTGCAGCGGTCTTGAAAACCGCCGATGCGCAAGCATCCGTGGGTTCGAATCCCACCCCTTCCGCCAATAGCGACCTTATCCTGCCGGCAAACGGGGCATCATGACCTTGACGATCCTCCGCCCATGACCAGCGCCTCCCAGGCTCCTGCCGCGCGGGACGCATCCTATGTCCTGACCGTGTCCTGCATGGATCATCCGGGCCTGGTAGCGGCGGTGACGATGTGCCTTGCCCAGAATGGCGGCAACATCACCGAGGCGCAGCAGTTCGAGGACATGCTGACCGGCCGCTTCTTCATGCGCATCGCCTTCTCGCTGCTGGGAGGCGCGTCGCTGACGCAACTGGAAGGCAGCTTCGCGGAAGTCTCCGTCGAACATGCCCTGGACTGGTCGATATCCGACACGGCGCGGCGCAAGCGCATCCTGCTGCTCGCCAGCAAGTTCGACCATTGCCTGGCCGAACTCATCTATCGCTGGCGGACCGGCGATCTCGCCTTCGATCCGGTGGGCATCATCTCAAACCACCCGCGCGAAACCTATGCGCATCTCGATTTTGCCGATGTGCCGTTCCATCACCTGCCGGTGGCCAAGGGCCAGAAGGCTGCGCAGGAAGAGCAGATCAAGCGCATCGTCGAGGAGACAGCACCCGACCTGGTTGTGCTGGCGCGCTATATGCAGATATTATCGGACGATCTGGCGGCCTATCTATCCGGGCGTTGCATCAACATCCATCACAGCTTCCTGCCCGGCTTCAAGGGCGCCAAGCCCTATCATCAGGCGCATGCGCGCGGCGTGAAGCTGATCGGCGCGACCGCGCATTTCGTGACGGCCGACCTCGACGAAGGCCCGATCATCGAGCAGGCGGTCACCCGCATCACCCACCGCGACACGCCGGAGGACATGGTGCGCAAAGGCCGCGACGTGGAGCGCATGGTGCTGACCCGCGCCGTCCGCGCGATCCTGGAGGACCGGGTGCTGCCGAACGGCTCTTCGACCGTCGTCTTCTGGGGGTAATTGGCGGAGAGGCAGGGATTCGAACCCTGGGTACCCTCGCGGGCACGCCGCATTTCGAGTGCGGTGCATTCGACCACTCTGCCACCTCTCCGCGAGGGGTCTGTCCGTCGGAAGCTGCGCCTCCGATTGGGGGCTACCCCAAGTCGAGGGGCGGGCATTAGCGAATGAATTTGGCTTTGCCAAGCGGGGCAGTCGGCATTTTTCTTGCGCATGCGGCGCGCGTCCCTACATTAATGACATGTCCACTACGAATCCCTCCGCCATCCGCGCCGACATGATCCGAAATGCACCCTTTGTCGCTCATGCGCGCTTCAGCATCGGCGATGTCGTGAAGCATCGCATGTTCGGCTTTCGCGGCGTGATCTTCGATATCGATCCGGTCTTCGCAAATACCGAGGAATGGTATGAGGCCATTCCGGAAGATATGCGTCCCGACCGGGAGCAGCCCTTCTACCACCTGCTCGCCGAAAATGGCGAGGCGAGCTATGTCGCCTATGTCAGCCAGCAGAATCTGATTGGCGATGACAGCGACGAGCCGGTGGATCATCCGGCGATCGGCGGCATCTTCGGCGCCTATGCCGACGGCAAATATCGCCTGAGGCCGCTACACCGCCATTGAGGCGAAGGCCCCGTCGGGCCTTCTGCTATCAAGCCTTCAGCTTCCACCCGCGCCGCAGGAGGACGTATGTCAGCGTCCCAAGGACCACGTTCAGCGCCAGCAGCACCAGGCTGCCCACCACGACATTGGTGTCCGCCGCCGACACGAAGCCATAGCGGAACCCGGAAATGATGTAGAAGAACGGGTTGGCGTGGCTGATCGCCTGGAACAGCGGTGGCAGCCGGTCGATCGAGTAGAAGGTGCCGGACAGCAGCGCCAGCGGGCCGATGACGAAATTGGTGACGGCGGCCGCCTGATCGAACTTGTCGGCCCAGATCGAGGTGATGACGCCCAGAAAGGCGATAAAGCCGGTTCCCAGCAGCCCGAACCACAGCACCGCCCAGATATGCACCGGCGCGACATGCACGCCCGGCCACAGCGCCATCGCCAGCCACAACGCACAACCGACGAAGATTGCGCGCGTGATCGATGAGGCGACGAGGGCGAACAGCAATTCCCCGGTGGAAATCGGCGGCATCAGATAATCGACCAGCGTCCCCTGTACCTTACCGACCATCAGCGCGAAGCTGGCATTGGCGAAGCAGGCGTTGATCATGCCCATGATGATCAGGCCCGGGGCGATAAAGTCAGCAAAATGCACTTGCTGGCCGTTCAGTCCGACCGTGCGGCCGCCGCCGCCCAGCGCGATGATGAAGATGACCAGGAACAGCAACACGTTGATCGCCGGCGCCCAGACGGTCTGAAGCTGCACCTTCAGGAACCGGCGCACCTCTTTACGATATAGCGCGCGCATTCCCGGCCAGTTGATATTCCTGATGACGGGAACGCCCGGTTCGTGACGGATCATCGATTCCGGCGAAACGGTCGCATTTTTGCTATGGTCGTTCATTGCTGGATCGACTATCGGGTGCGGCCGGAACCGGCAAGCGGGAATTGGCCGGATCGGGGTTATCCCGCATATTTGGATGAATTGAAGGTCGGCGGCCGGCACCCCATATGCCATAGTCACCCGTTGACCGAATTTAATTAGGAGCCTGCCTTGTCCTGGACAGACGAACGCATCGACCAGCTTAAAACGATGTGGGAAAAGGGCATGACGGCCAGCCAGATCGCCGAGGAACTGGGCGGTGTCAGCCGCAACGCGGTTATCGGCAAGGCTCATCGTCTGGGTCTGCAGTCGCGCCCATCGCCGGTGAAGGCGACGGAAACGCCCCGCAAGAAGGCCGCGCCGCCCGTCAAGAAAGCCACGCCGCCAGCGCGGCAAGAGCCCGAGGCGCGTCCGACGCCCCCGCCCGCAGCACCCATAGCGCAGCGCGCGATTGCCGACGATGGCGCGGA
>DASVND010000076.1:0-30969 GCA_036384035.1 Sphingobium sp.
CCTTAAAGGAACTGGCCGCCCTTCATGATTCTGCGCACACGGCCCTGCACAGGCAGGCGGTCGAAGGGCGTATTGCCTGCCGCAGCCGCCATCTTCGCCGAATCCACCTGCCATGGCGCATCGGGATCGATGAAGATGATGTCGGCGGCCGATTGCGCGGCAAAGGTGCCTGCCGATACGCCCAGTATCCGGGCAGGATTGGCGCATAGCAGCGCCATCAGCCGGTTCATCGATACATGCCCGTTACGCACCAGATTAAGCGAAAGCGCCAGCAGCGTCTCTGCGCCCGCCATGCCGGGGCTGGCGTCGGCGAAGGGAAGGCGCTTGTCCTCCGGGCCGCGCGGATCGTGGCTGGATGTGATGACATCGACCGTCCCGTCCGCCACTGCCTGCAGGCATGCCTGCCGGTCATCCTCTGATCTGAGCGGAGGGGAAAGCCTTGCAAAGGTTCGAAAGTCGGTAACCGCCAGGTCGGACAGGAACAGATAAGCGGGGCTGATCCCGCAACTGACCTTCAACTCTTCGGCCTTGGCGGCACGGATCAGGTCGAAACCCGCTTTTGTGCTGACCAGCCGGAAATGGATGGCGGCCCCGGTGTGTCGTACCAGGGCCAGGTCACGCGCAATCGCCATGGCCTCCGCGCAGGCGGGGGCGGCCGAAAGGCCAAGCCGCGTCGCCGTCTCGCCGGTGGTGGCCACGGCTTTGCCGGCGATTCCGCCATCCTCGGCATGGGCTATGACGGTCAGGCCAAGCCCCGCCGCATAGGACAGGACCCGCATCATCACGCCCGAATCGGCGATCCACTGGCGGCCTGTGCTCACGGCCTTCGCGCCGGCGACCTGCATCATGCCGATTTCGGCCATCTCGCGCCCCTCAAGGCCGCGGGTCGCGGCCGCTATGGGATGCACCCAGAAATCGGGCTTGCCGCCGCGCGTCGCTTCCCGGATCAGGCCCGGATCGTCGAGCGGAGCGGACTGGTCCGGCATCAGGGCAGCGCGGGTGATCCCGCCGAAATGAAACGCCGGCTTGTCCGTTTTGAACACGCCCAGGTCGATCAGGCCCGGCGCGACGACAAGGCCCGCCGCGTCGATCTGCTGCGCGTCGGCAGGAATGGCGATGGCGCCGGCTGCGACGATTGTGTCGCCTTCGATCAGGATCGCGCCTTCCGCTATCGCCGTCCCGGCGGGATCGGCGAGGCGACCGTTGGTGATGGCGATCCGGCTCATGCCCAACCCTCCACCTTGCGCGCCGATCGGGTCAGCACATCCATGCACGCCATGCGCACGGCGACGCCCATCTCGACCTGTTCGGTGATGGCCGACCGTTCGGGGTGGTCAGCGATGCCGCTGGTGATTTCCACGCCGCGGTTCATCGGGCCGGGATGCATGACCAGAGCATCGGGCTTGGCCCGCGCCAGCCGCTCGGGGGTCAGGCCGTAGAGCATGTGATATTCGCGCGGGGAGGGGATGAAGGCCCCGTCCATCCGCTCATTCTGCAGACGCAGCATCATGACGACGTCAGCGCCCTCTAGTCCGGCGTTGAAATCCGTGAAGCGTGTCGCGCCCATCGCCTCGACGCATTCGGGCATCAGCGTGGGCGGCGCGATCGCCCGCACCTGTGCGCCCAGCGCGGCGAGACACAGCATGTTCGATCGCGCAACCCGGCTATGCAGCACATCGCCGCAGATCACCACGATCAGTCCCTCGAACCCGCCCTTGCGACGCCGGATGGTCAGCGCATCGAGCAGCGCCTGCGTCGGATGCTCATGCCATCCGTCGCCTGCATTCAAAACCGGGCAGTCGACCTTGTCGGCGATCAGGCGGACCGCGCCCGAACTGCCGTGGCGGATCACGATGACATCGGCGCGCATGGCGTTCAGTGTCACTGCCGTGTCGATCAGCGTCTCGCCCTTCTTCACGCTGGATGTGGCGGCGTGCATGTTGACGACGTCCGCGCCCAGCCGCTTGCCCGCAATCTCGAAGGACAGCAGCGTACGCGTACTGTTCTCGAAAAAGGCGTTGATCTGGGTAAGTCCTGCCAGCCGGTCGTCATGCTTGCGGGACGCCGCGCGGTTGACGGCTACCCAATGCTCGGCCTCATCCAGCAGGAAGCGGATTTCCCACGGTTTGAGGGCGGAAATGGCGAGGAGGTCGCGGTGCGGAAAATTCTCCCGCCCGGAAAGGCCGGTCGGGGAGGGCGCGGAGTGCGTTTCTGGCATGAGGGGACGCTTTAGGGCAGGGTTGCGCGAACCTCAAGCGGCGACGTGCTTGGCGTGCCTCACTGATATGCGTCGAGCCAGGTCTTTGCGGTTTCGACGGACACGAAATAGGCGATATTGTCGTGTTCGAACTGCTGGCGGAGCTGCATCTTCATCAGACTTGACGAGGTTACCAGTACCAGCCGATCCGTCGCGGAATAGAGTTGGCCGGAGCCCGTGCGGATGGCCTCCAATATTTCCGGGCTCTGTTCTCCCCGTTCGCTGACATCGCACAATATCCGCGTGGTCGGGAACCGGCGGCGTTTCGATTGCAGGGCATGGTCGAGCTGGCTGAAGTGGGAGGCCAGCACCGCCTTGGTCCATATTCCCCGTCCAACAATCAAAATCAGGTTGGTGTCGGCTTGCGTGGACATGCCGATCTGGTTGTTCGGCGTCTTTTCCGTCAGGATTGCAAGCATATCCAGCTCTTCGTCCCGCCTGATATGGGCAACCTTGTTGAGCATGATGACCTCTGCTTCGATAAGGCATCACCCTGACGGATCAGCGTTAACGGGATATGCAGAACGGGCGGGCGACCGGCCTGAAATGCTACGACTTTAGTCGTGTATGGCTTAGCCCAATGCCGCGAGCGCATCGATCGCGCCTTGCAGAATGTAGCTTGCCGCCAGCTTGTCGACCAGCTCGCCGCGCCGTGCCCGGCTGGCGTCCGCCTCGATCAGCGTGCGGGTCACCGCCTGCGTCGACCAGCGCTCGTCCCACAAAAATATGGGGACGCGCAGGTCGGCGAGATTCCGGGCGAAGGCACGTGAAGACTGACTGCGCGGCGACTCGCTGCCGTCGAGGTTCAGGGGCAGACCCACGACCATGCCTTTGACCTGCTGCTGGCCCATGAAATCGGCCAGCGCAGCTTTGTCCTTGGTGAATTTGCCCCGGCTGATCGTATGGGCGGGGCTGGCGATGCTCCATCCCGCATCACACAGGGCAAGGCCGATCGTCTTGGTGCCGACGTCCAGCCCTATCAGCCGTCCGCCCTCGGGCAGCCAGCCATGAAAGACCGTCCTGTCGGCCGTGATCAGCGCTTCAGATATGTCGCAAGCCTTTCCCCGGCGTCGCGGCGCACATTGGCCCAGAAAAGCTGATAGTCGTAAACGTGGTAATTGTTTCCGGGCAGCGCGAACGGGCCCATGGCGGGCGGATTGCCGATCAGCAGGAAACCGCGCGCATCGCACCGGGCCGGCACGGCATTGGCTATCAGGCTGGATCCTTCCGCAGGATCGGTCAGCAGCAGCGTGCCCAGATTCTGGGTTTCGGCCGCGGCGCTGTCGGGCGTTCCGGTAAGCGGATTGACGCACAGCATATGGGTGCCCTTGCGCGGCGCGCCCGTCAGGCCGGTGCTCCGATCGAACGTGTCGACGATCGCATGCATGTCGGCGGGTTCCGCAAAGCTCTGCCAGCTCAGGATGCATCCTGCTTCCGCGCGCTTCGTACAGGCGGGCAGGCCGAGGGCTGGAATGTCGGCCTCGATCGAAACCGGCCAGCCGGCCAGATAGACGGCGGCAATCCGCGCCTGCAGCGGCGTGCCCGCAACCTGCTCATGGATCAGGCGCATCAGATGCAAAGACCCCTGGCTATGTCCGGCCAGGATGATCGGCGCGTCGGGATTGGCCTTCAGGAACGCCGCGAACGCCGCAGCCACGTCGCGATAGGCGGCCTCCAGCGCGCTTTTCGCCTGCGGCCTGTCCGTCAGGAATGCGCCGAAATGGGCCTGCCGGTATCGCGGCGCCCAGATCGCGCCTACGGCATTGAACGCGCTTGCCTGCCCCCGCAGGAATTGCGTGGCCGTCGCCAGCGACTCGCTGTCGGTCAGCGGCATGTTCCATCGTGGGCGGAAACTCGCCAGATAGGATGTGGGATGCACGAAGAAGACGGCGGCGCGACGCTCCCCGGCTTCCGCCTTGTAACCGGGCGGCAGCCAGGTACCGGGGTTGCCAAGGCGGATGTCCGGCCGGGAAATCCAAAGATCCCGCCGCGCATAATCGTCCGCCGTCAGCGTCGCCGGCTCAATGAAGGGCGCGGACGGCACCATCGTGGCGGTCAGCAACTGCTGGCCCCACAGCCGGTAGGCAAGGGACGACGCGAGCGCCAGCACTATAAGTCCAGCGATGACATAGAGGAATTTCCTGGCCAGTGGGCAGCTTTCATATTGCAGTGCAGCATATGCGGATCGGCGGCAAGCGCTATCGCCTTTTCCACGGATGCGTTTTCTGCATCCGCGCCTAACGCCTTGCGGCTTCCGGGGCAATCGCGCTTGATGCGGCCCGTATGCGATGCTAGCGGCGCGGCATGGCCATAGACCTGCAAACCGTAAAGAAGATCGCCAGCCTCGCCCGCATTTCCGTCACGGACGGAGAGGCTGATGCGCTGGTGCCCGAACTCAACAATATCATCGGCTGGGTGGAACAGCTTGGTGAGGTGGACGTGACCGGCGTGGAGCCGATGACTGCGGTCATCCCCAATACGCTGCGCCTGCGTGACGATGTCGTGACCGACGGCAATGTGCGCGACAAGGTGCTGGCCAATGCGCCGCAGGCCGAACATGGCTTCTTCGCCGTGCCGAAGGTGATCGAATAATGGCCAACCTCACCGATCTTACCGTTGCGCAAATCCGCGACGGTTTCCGCGCCGGCGACTTCACCGCGCGTGAGGTTGCCGAAGGCTTCAACGCTAATGTCGCGGCAGCCAAGGCGCTCAACGCCTTCATCGTCGAAACGCCCGATCATGCGCTTGCCGCTGCCGACGCGGCAGACAAGGCGCGGGGGGAGGGCGCATTATTGCCCCTGTCCGGTGTACCCATCGGCATGAAGGATTTGTTCTGTACGCAGGGCGTTCAGACCACGGCCGCCAGCCATATGCTGGAAGGGTTCACGCCAACCTATGAGTCCACCGTCTCGGGTAAGCTGTGGGCCGCGGGCGCGGGCATGCTGGGCAAGCTCAATCTTGACCAGTTCGCCATGGGTTCGTCGAACGAGACCAGCTATTTCGGCAATGTGATCAGCCCATGGAAGCGCAATGACGGCGGCAATGCCGCACTTGCGCCGGGCGGGTCCTCGGGCGGCAGCGCCTCGGCCATCTCTGCGCGGCTTTGCCCGGCGGCGACCGGCACCGACACTGGCGGCTCCATTCGTCAGCCAGCGGCATTTGTGGGCATCAGCGGCATCAAGCCGACCTATGGCCGCTGTTCGCGCTGGGGCGTGGTCGCTTTCGCGTCCTCGCTCGATCAGGCGGGGCCAATGGCGCGCACGATTCGCGACAACGCCATCCTGCTGGAATCGATGGCCGGTTTCGATCCGAAGGACTCGACCTCGCTCGACCTGCCGATTCCCAACTGGGAAGCGGCGCTGTCCAGCGACCTGCGCGGCAAGAAGGTCGGCATTCCGAAGGAATATCGCGTCGACGGCATGCCTGCGGAGATCGAGGCGCTGTGGGAGAAGGGCATTGCCCTGCTGAAGGACGCCGGCGCTGAGGTCGTGGAGGTTTCGCTCCCCCACACCCGCTACGCCCTGCCCACCTATTACATCATCGCTCCGGCGGAGGCGTCTTCGAACCTCGCCCGCTATGACGGCGTGCGCTACGGCCTGCGTGATCTGCCCGATGGCGCGAATCTGCAGGACATGTATGCCGCCACCCGCGCCGCCGGTTTCGGGCCGGAGGTGAAGCGCCGCATCATGATCGGCACCTATGTGCTGTCCGCCGGTTTCTACGACGCCTATTATACCCAGGCGCAGAAGGTCCGCACCCTGATCGCCCGTGATTTCGAACGGGCCTTCGAAAGCTGTGACCTGCTGCTGACGCCCACAGCCCCGTCAGCCGCCTTTGCGCTGGGTGAGAAGCAGGCCGATCCGTTGGCCATGTACCTCAACGATGTCTTCACCGTGCCTGCTTCGCTCGCCGGTCTTCCGGCGATGTCCGTGCCGGGCGGCCTTGATTCGCAGGGCTTGCCGCTGGGTCTGCAGATCATCGGCAAGGCGCTGGATGAACAGGGCGTTCTGAACGCCGGCTTGGCGATAGAAGAACGCGCCGGCTTCACGGCACGTCCCGACAAATGGTGGTGATTTCTGCCTGATAGGGCAGGAATTTCCTAATCCGTCGCAATTCCCGGATCGGCCGTCTTCGCCATCGGCAGCCGTACAATGAAGCGGGCGCCGCTTTGCTCGTCGTCGCGGTCGCCGATGCTGACTCGGCCCTGATGTCCCTCCACGATGGACCGGGCAATCGCCAGGCCAAGGCCGCTATGCTTGCCGAACTGGCCCTCCGGCCGCACGCTGTGGAACCGGCGAAAGACGGTCTCGCGCTCGGCCAACGGGACGCCGGGACCTTCATCCTCCATGCTGACCAGCACTTCCTGATCCGCCACCGTGGCGACGATCTGGACCAGCCCGCCGTCGGGGGAAAAGGAGATGGCGTTGTCGAGCAGGTTCTCGATAACGCGCGACAGGCGCTGCGGCTCGCCTTTCACCACCGCGACATCCTTGCGTGGACGGGCGAAGGCAAGGCGGACGTTGCGCTCTACGCCGCGCGCCTCGCGCGCAACCACCAACGCCTCGATCAGGGGACCAAGATCGACGGACACGAAACGGGTGCGGGACAGTTGCGCGTCGACCCGTGAGGCTTCGGCAATGTCGGTCACCAGCCGGTCAAGGCGCTTCACATCATCCTTGGCGATAGCCAGCAACTGGGCGCGCAAGTCGGGCTTTTCAACCGTATCCAGCCCGTCCAGCGCGGAGCGCAACGACGCTATCGGGTTCTTGAGTTCATGACTGACATCGGCGGCAAAGGCGTCGGTCGCGTCGATCCGGTTGCGCAGGCCGTGGCTCATGTCGGACAGCGCCCGGGCCAGCATGCCGATCTCGTCGCGCCGGTCTGGCAGCCGGGGCACGGTCACTTCGCGCGCGCGGCCCAATCGCACCCGCACGGCCGCGATCGCCAGCCGCCGCAGCGGCAGCACGATCGTGCGCGCCAGAAAAAGCGACAGCAGGACCGAGGCAAGGATGGCTGCCGCCAAGACCATGCCCAGGCGCAATCGCTCGGCACGCACGGTCTTGGTGATATCGCGGGCATTTTCGGTCGCGAGCAGGGCGCTGCCGTCCTGCATCACGGCGGCGGCGGAAATCACCGATGTACGGTCGGGGGCATAACGGTTTGTGGTCTGGTCCTTGCCGGTGTGGCGCGCCGCGACGATTTCGGGCCAGGATTCCGCCCGATCCACCTTGGGCTCGATGAAGTCCGGTGGCCGGTCGGCTGAGACTATGCCGTCCACCAGCTTGTCCAGGAAGCGCGCGATATGTCGTTTCCATGCTTCTTCCGCCGGATCGCGCAGCTCGTAGCGGAATGCGCCCAGTCTGAAGCTGTCCGTCACGAGCCGTCCATCGGGCGCATAGCGGCGAATGCGGTCGTCACCCTGTTGGGCGAAGGCAGCGATCAGTGCATTATGTTGTGCCTGCGGCGTACTTTCGAGCGCGATGGCCAGCAGCCGCAGTTCCCGCTCGGACTGCTCCAGCCGGGCGTCGACGATCCGGGTGCGATAGCTGTCGAGGTAGAAGAACCCCCCCGCAAGCAGCGCAAGCGCAAAGATATTGATGGCGAGAATCCGCCACGTCAGCGACAGTCGCCCCGACCAGCGGAGCGCCATGTCGCTTGATTCACTCTTCGGAGAAACGGTATCCGGCGCCATAAAGCGTATCGATCGCGTTGAAATCGGAATCCACCTCGCGGAACTTGCGGCGCAGGCGCTTGATATGGCTGTCGATCGTCCGGTCGTCGACATAGACGTCGTCCTGATAGGCCGCGTCCATCAACTGGTTGCGGTTTTTGACGACGCCCGGGCGCTGCGCCAGCGTCTCCAGAATCAGGAATTCGGTAACCGTCAGGGTCACGTCCTGGCCCAGCCACTTCACCCGGTGCCGCGCCGGGTCCATCTCCAGCCGGCCGCGCACGATCGGCTCGGCGGCCGGCTCGGCATTTTCGGCGGCGGGCGTGCGGACATATTCCGCGCGGCGCAATATGGCGCGGATGCGGGCGATCAGCAGACGCTGGGAAAAAGGCTTGGCGATATAATCGTCTGCGCCCATCGCCAGGCCCAGCGCTTCGTCCAGCTCGTCGGTCTTGCTGGTCAGGAAGATGGTGGGCATCTGGCTCTTCTCGCGCAGGCGCCGCAGCAATTCTATGCCGTCCATCTTGGGCATCTTGATATCGAACACGCCAAGGTCGGCGGGATTCTCCAACAATGCCTTCAGCGCGGCCTCCGGGTCGGAATAGATGCGCGTGATATAGCCTTCCGCCTGCAGGGCGATCGACACGGACGTTAATATGTTCCTGTCATCGTCCACCAGGGCGATCGTTGCACTCATCTGTGTCCGTTCCGGCTATTCTGGTCGAGGCCCTTTGGGCAGTCCAAGGCGCTTGGGGTTAGACGAACCCGGGGCACGCGGCAAGGCATGGCGGTGCTGGCACATATTGGGACATGCGTCGCATTAGTGATGCTTGCTAACGTGTCTGGCCCTCTCGTCATTTGACGCCACATCCCCAAGGGCTTATGCCGAACGGGTTCCGCAAGGACAGGTCGGCATTCCAATGACCGCCTGCGATGCGGGGACCGTGCAGGGTCTGAACTGAGAAGTATATATAGGAGCTACCGCGTGCAGGCGAAATCCTCTTACACCCTGGCTGACCAGGGCATTACTACCCATGCCGAACAGCATTGGAACCTCGGCACCGCGCCGCTGGTCGAAGCTGCGCTGGCAAATGGCGAGGGCATCCTCGCCAAGGACGGCCCGCTGGTCGTCGCCACGGGCAAGCATACCGGCCGCTCGGCCAAGGACAAGTTCATCGTCAAGGATGCGGAGACCGAAAATACGGTCTGGTGGGGTAACACCAATGTGCCCATGACGCCCGAGCATTTCGCCAATCTGAAGGAAGATTTCTTCAAGGCGCTGGGCGACAAGGAAAAACTCTACATCGCCGACCTGTTCGGTGGCTCGCAGCCCGAACATCGCGTCCGCGTCCGCGTCATCAACGAGCTGGCATGGCATAACCAGTTCATCCGCACGCTCCTTGTTCGCCCGAAGGCGGAGGAACTGACGGACTTCGCCCCCGAATATACGATCATCGATCTGCCGACCTTCCAGGCCGATCCGGCCCGCCATGGCAGCCGCACCGAAACCGTCGTCGCGGTCAACTTCTCGGAAAAGCTGATCCTGATCGGCGGCACGCGCTATGCGGGCGAGATGAAGAAGTCGGTGTTCGGCATCCTCAACTATCTGCTGCCCGTGAAGGGCGTCATGCCCATGCACTGTTCTGCCAATATCGGCCCGAACGGCGATACGGCGGTCTTCTTCGGCCTGTCCGGCACCGGCAAGACGACGCTCAGCGCGGACGCCAGCCGTACGCTGATCGGCGATGACGAGCATGGCTGGTCCGACACGGCGGTCTTCAATTTTGAGGGCGGCTGCTACGCCAAGATGATCAACCTCTCGCCGGAAGCCGAGCCGGAGATCTACGCCACGTCGAAGCGCTTCGGCACGGTGCTGGAAAATGTGGTGATCGATCCGGAAACCCGCGAACTGGATTTCGACGACAACAGCCTCGCCGAAAACAGCCGTGGATCCTACCCGATCGATTTCATTCCCAATGCGTCGAAGGATAATCTGGGGCCGGTGCCGAAGAATATCATCTTCCTCACCGCTGACGCCTACGGCGTTCTGCCGCCGATCTCGCGCCTGACGCCGGATCAGGCGATGTATCACTTCCTCTCGGGCTACACGGCGCGCGTTGCGGGCACCGAGATCGGCGTGACGGAGCCGACGGCGACTTTCTCGACCTGCTTCGGCGCGCCGTTCATGCCGCGTCACCCGTCGGTCTACGGCAATCTGCTCAAGGAGCGGATCGCCAAGGGCGGCGTCACCTGCTGGCTGGTCAACACCGGCTGGACCGGCGGCAAGCATGGCGTCGGCAGCCGCATGCCGATCAAGGTCACGCGCGCTCTGCTCAACGCGGCGCTGGACGGCAGCCTCAACAATGTCGCCTTCCGCACCGACCCCAATTTCGGGTTCGAGGTGCCGGTGGCGGTTTCGGGCGTCGATTCGAAAATCCTCGATCCGCGCCAGACCTGGTCGAACGGCGAGGAATATGACGAGACCGCGATCAAGCTGGTCAAGCAGTTCGTCGACAACTTCGCCCAGTTCGAGGACCATGTTGATGACTCGGTGCGTGGCGCGGCCCTGACCGCCGCCTGACGCGCCAAAGGAATAAAAGGGGAGGATGGCCGGGCGGCGCAAGCTGCCCGGCCATTTCCGTTCATGACCGCGTTTTAATGCAGCGCTTGTCTTGATCGATGATAGAATATGCCGCGTCACCACATGAGCGGAAGGACGAAGATATGAGCATGTTCGACGGAATATTGGGCAATATCGATGAGTTGGCCGCAAAGGTCGGCCTGCCCGCGGACCAGGTGAAATCCCTTACGGATTCGTTTGGTGCCAAGCTCGGTGCGGGCGGCGATCATGTCTCCGCGCTCACGGAAATGGCGCAGGAACATGGCGTGCCGGTGGAAAAGCTGCAGGAGATGCTCGCCGGCATCGGCGGCCCCGATGCGATCATGGCGAAGGTCAGCGGTTTTCTCGACCGTGACGGCGACGGCAATCCCCTGAACGAACTGGGCGCCATGGCGAAGGGCCTGTTCGGCTGAGCCTGCCTTCAATAGAATGCGCAAGAGAAGCCGGCCATTATCCCGATGCGCCGGCTTTTTTGCGGAGAAGGCAGCCTTGCGGATACTCCTGGTAACAGTGCTGCTCACGCTTGCCGCGTGTGAGAAGAAGCCGCCCGAAGCGCCGCCCAAGCCCCGCGCCGTTCCCGTGCGGGTGGAACCACTTGCCAATTATCAGAAAGCGATCATCCGCATGCGACGGATGGATCATACGCCCGCGACCATCAGGCTTGCTCGCCGCCAGATGCCCGATGTGCTGGCGAAGGCGGAGGCTCGCTATCTCAAACGCCCCGCCTCGCCAACGACCTGCGCCGCCTGGGACAGCGTTGCCGCCAATAGCATGCGCCAGAATGACCCGGCGCTGGTGCATCTGTGGGGATCGCTGGCCGACAAGCGGTGCGCGCCGACCGGAAGGCTTACCCGCTACTGGGATGATCCCTGATTGAATGGGCGAGGGCGCGCAATCATGCGCGACCTCGCCCGGCATATGGGATCAGTCCGTCAGGTCCGTCGGTACTTTGCCGCCATTCTTGGCGAGTTCGCGCATCACGGCCTTGTGCAGCCAGATGTTCATTTCCGCGCTGCCGTCCAGCGCGCCGGTATAGCCCAGCTCGGTTGCCAGCTCCTTGCGGTTGGCCAGGCTCGAATCGATGTCGAGCAATTTCATGAGGTCGACGATCGACGTGCGCCAGTTCAGCGTCTGGCCCTTCTTGGCCGCCTCATCCGCCAATATCGCCTCTACATCCACTTCGCTGATCGCGATTGGAGCGGCTGGTGCTGCCTGCGGCGCGGATGCAGCAGGGGTAGGGGCGGGCGCGGCTGGAGCGGCCGCGGCGGGCTCCGGCTCCTTCTTCTTGCCGAAGATCGCGTCCTTTATCTTGCCGAAAATGCTCATGGGCCTTCCTTTCATCCTGATAGGAACGTCGTCACCACACCGCCCGACTCGGGATGGCTTCCGACGGTATCAGTATTCACCACTTGATTATGCCTCCATGACGTCATCTGATTCATGTTAGGCTGCCTCCTCCGCCCCTGTCGTGCAGGGTCCCGGCGGGGCGTGGTTCATGAGGAGGCAAATATGGATATTCAGGCATTGATCAGTCAGGGCGGCGGGATAGAGGCGATCGCCGGCCAACTGGGAATCCCGGCCGCGCAGGCTCAGTCGGGTATTCAGGCGTTGCTTCCCGCGGTCCTTGGCGGCTTCAAGCAGAACGCGCAGCAGCAGCCAGCGGGCCTGGAGGGACTGCTCGGCATGATTGGCGGAATGGGCGGAGGCTCGATGTTCGATGCCGTGGTCCAGCCCGGAGCGACGCCGGTCGATACCGGCAATGCGCTGCTCGGCGGCATTTTCGGGTCAAAGGAGGGCTCGGTCGCCGTCGCCCAGCATGCCTCGGCCGCCAGTGGTCTCGATTCTTCCATCCTCAAGAAGATGCTTCCGCTGGTCGCCATGCTCGTTGCGGGCGCGATGGCGAAGAATGTCGGTGGAGCGGGTTCGGCTGCGGCTCCCGCGGCGGATGGCGGTCTTGGCGGAATGCTCGGCGGCCTATTGGGTGGCGGGGCCGCCGGCGGCATTCTTGGCGGATTGCTGGGCGGCGGCGCGTCTTCGGCGACGGCGGGCGCAGCGCCTGGGGGATTTGGCGGCTTGGGTTCGATGCTCGACATGGACGGGGATGGCAATCCGCTAAACGATATTCTGGGCATGGCCGGCAAGTTCGCCGGGCGCTGATCCACCGCCCATTCGGGTAGGCGCTGTCCTTTATCGGCTCAGGATACCGGAAGAGCGCCTTTCCTGTTGACGCGACGCTCAGGACCTTTTATCCGCTATTGCAAGTCAGTCGCAACATGGCGCTGGCGGCAACGGCGGACGGAAGGACGCGCGGCATGTACGCTTTTATCGACCGGCAGGTCAGCGAACTGGATCAGGGTGGGCGTTTCCTGCTCTGGTCCGTGCGCTTCTGGGTGCGGGCGATGGGCCAGCGCCGCTGCCCGTCGACCGACATCGGCTCCGCGTTCGAACGCAACGGCCTGTCGGAGGCGCTGCCGCATTTCAACATGGCGATGCTGATCCTCAATCGCCATGCCCTGGACAATATGGGGTTCGGCCCACTGCCATGCCCGCGCGTGCATGAGGCGGAGGCGCTGCTGCTCGGCATCCTGTCCCGCATGCGCGACGTGGATGAAATGCAGTTGCGCGCCACTTTGATCCTTATGGTTGAGCCAGATTGGGTCAGCCCGCTGCGCGCTTCGTTGACTGCGCTTGCCATCGATCTTGCACAAATCGGTTTTCTCCCCCATGCCCCGGCACCTTTGATATTGCCGACCGGAGGAAAAGCATGAGCGACAGGGCGCATGAAGTTGCGTTGCTGGCACCGTCAGCGAGCCTGACCGTTGAAGATGTGCGGTCTGTCACGCACTGGAACGAGCATTTGTTCAGTTTCACGATCACCCGCCCGGCGAGCTTCCGCTTCCGGTCCGGCGAGTTCGTGATGATCGGCCTTCCTGGCGAAGGGCGTCCGCTGCTGCGCGCCTATTCGATCGCCAGCCCGGCTTATGCGGAGGAACTGGAGTTCCTGTCGATCAAGGTGCCGGACGGTCCGCTGACCTCCCGCTTGCAGAAAATCCAGCCGGGCGATCAGCTGTTCCTGGGACGCAAGCCAACCGGCACGTTGGTGACCGATGCGCTGTTGCCCGGCAACCGCCTGTTCATGCTCTCGACCGGCACCGGCCTTGCGCCATTCCTCAGCCTGGCGCGCGATCCGGATATCTACGAGCAATTCGGCCAGATCATCCTGGTCCACAGCGTGCGCCGGGTCAGCGACCTCGCCTTCCGCGAACTGCTGGAAAGCCAGCTGGCGGGCGATCCGCTGTGTCAGGACCAGGCGCTGCTGCAGTTCGAATATCTGCCGACGGTCACGCGTGAGCCGTTCCACACGGCGGGGCGCATCGATGCGCTGATCGATGACGGACGCATGTTCGGCGGCCGCATCACTGGCCCGAAGCATTTCGATCCGGAAACCGACCGGATTATGATGTGCGGCAGCATGGAGATGATCAAGGATCTGGGCCATCGCCTGGAAGGGCTTGGCTTTACCGAGGGTTCGAACGCAGCCCCCGGCCATTATGTGATCGAGCGCGCTTTTGTGGGATAGAGCGCGCACGTGGCCGTCATCCCGGTGAAAGCCGGGATCCTTTTTGGCCCCCCCTTGGGCCTGGAAGGATGCTTACCCTGATTGGCATGACGGCCGATTTTACGAAAAGGGCGGCGGAAGAAATTCTTCCGCCGCCCTTTTTTGCGTCCATGATGAGTGGGGGCTAAATCCCGCCCAGAAAGTCCCGCTTGCCTATCGGGACGCCCTTATGCCGCAGGATGTCGTAGGCTGTGGTGACGTGGAAGAAGAAGTTCGGCACGGCAAAGCCGAGCACATAGCTTTTGCCGGTGAAGGGGACGTCGCCCTTGGGCGTCTTCAGGATCACCTCGGCCTCTTCCCGGCCGTCCATGCAATCGGCCGGTACGGCCTTGAGCACAGCGATCGTGGTCGCGATCCGCGTTTTCAGGTCATCGAAACTTGTCTCGTCATCGGCAATCGGGGCCATGTCCTGCTGGCCGACGCGCGCAGCCGCAAAGCGCGCCGTGTCGCTGGCCCGCTGAATCTGCGCGACTAATGGCGCCATATCCTCAAACAGACTGGCTTGGAGCAGGTCGGCGTGCGCCACGCCACGCTCGTCGGCAAAAACACGCCCCTTGTCCAACATGATGGACAGATTCCCCAACGAACGGATGAAGACAGGCACGCTGACATCATACAGCGACAAGGACATGGACGATTCCCCTCGAGTGATCCGGTGCGACGTGTATGGAACGGCAAGGGGGACGGGTCCATAGGGCGGGATCGCCATTTTCGGCACAGGGCCGGCGGAGCGCCGGTACGGCCCCGATACTGTCCTTCAACGGGAATCACGAAAGTCGGATTTGGCTTGGGAATCCCCCCGAAAGGCGTAAGGCTATGACAAATAACAATCCTGCTCGCTTCGTGGATGCGGCAGGCCGGGTGTCGGGACGCTCGCCCACCCCATTATGGCGCGGGCACAATCCCCCCGATGCGTCATGGAACAGGACCGTAACAAAAATGAGAAAATATTGAGCATTCCGGTACTGACGACGGCAATGCTGCTGGCGGGCGCGCAGTTGGGATCAGGGGAGGGCGTCTTCGCCGTCGCGGCTCCGCCGGTCGTCCCCACATTGACGGGACAAGGCAGGCACGCGCCGCTGCCAATAACACCGCCTGCATCTTCGAACACCGTCGAAATCCCGTCGCCCGCCCGCGCGGACCAGAATGAGATTGTCGTGGAGGGGAGGCACACCCCGCCACCCGGCGACCCCCTGGAGCAGATCAACGCCAAATCCTATGCGATTACACAGGATGTGGACAAGGCGGTCGTCGCTCCGGTAGCCCGCACCTACAGCAAGACGATTCCGGCCCCCGTGCGCAGCGGCTTGCGCAATTTTTTCAACAATCTCGCCGAACCTGTTGTTTTCCTGAACTATCTTATTCAGATCAAACCGGGCAAAGCTGCGGAAACCTTTGGCCGCTTCGCCATTAACACGACGATCGGCGGCGCCGGGCTTTTCGACATGGCCAAACGGCGCCCGTTTAAACTGCCGCTGCGGCGAAACGGGTTCGCCAACAGCATGGGCTATTACGGGATAAAGCCCGGACCGTTCCTGTACCTTCCGCTGGTTGGCCCAACGACCGTGCGGGATCTGCTGGGCCTGTGGATGGATAAGCTGGTTCTGCCGGTCGCGGTCGGAAAGCCTTTCAATCAGGCGTATTACACGATCCCCGCGACGATTATTGGTTCGCTTGACTATCGCGTCGAATATGATGCGATGCTCCGCAAACAAAATGAAGATCCCGATCCGTACGCCGCCGCCCGCAAAAACTATCTGGATGGCCGCCAGGCGGAGATAGATGCGCTGCACGGCAAGCACAGCCTCGTGCCACCGCCCGCGGCCGACGTTATCCCGCCGGGCGGCGGTCCGCTGGTGCAGCCTACCCTGCCGTCCACGCCTGGTTTCGAAGATGCGCTTCCTCCCAGCCCTGCTCCCGCCGGACAGGATCAGCCGTCCGCCGCACCGCAGGAAGAATGAGCGCACGGACATTGATTTCCGCTGTCCAGCCATGCAAGCGCGGGGAATGACGATTATGCAACAGCACAGATTCACGACCCCTGATGGACTAAGGCTGGTTGCGGATGTCGGGGGCATGCCGGGCGCGCCCGGGGTCATTCTCCTCCATGGCGGCGGTCAGACGCGCCATTCCTGGGCGAAGGCGCAGGCGCAACTGATCGATCGTGGCTATTTCGTCGTGAATTATGATGCGCGGGGCCATGGCGAAAGCGACTGGTCGGCAACGGGGGATTATTCCCTTGATGCGCTGTCGTCCGATCTCCTTGCCGTGCGCGCGACCATTGAAGGGCCGGTGGCGTTTGTCGGCGCGTCAATGGGCGGGATGACCAGCTTCTACACGATCGGCCATAGTGATCGGCCCGTTGCCGACGCCCTGGTCATGGTCGATATCGTGCTGCGCCCGGCGGAAGAGGGCAGGGACAAGATCGTCAAATTCATGACGGCAAACGGGAACGGATTTGCAAACCTGGCCGAGGCGGCGGATGCTGTCGCCGCCTATAATCCGGATCGTCCCCGGCCGGCCGACCCCAGCGGTTTGCTCAGGAATTTGCGGCTGCGCGAAGATGGGCGGCTGTATTGGCACTGGGACCCGCGAATGCTGGCGCAGGAGCCGCGCGCGGAACCGCCTTCCTTTGCCGACAGGATGGTCGCGGTCAGCAGCCATGTGACGCTCCCCACGCTTCTTGTTCGCGGCGGCAAAAGCGACATCGTCGATGATGCGGGGGTGGCGGAAATGCGCCGCCTCGTGCCGCAGACGGAGGTCTTCGATGTGCCCGGCGCCGGGCATATGGTGGCGGGGGATCGGAACGACGCCTTCAATGACGGCGTCATTACTTTTCTGAACCGGCATCTTCCTGTTGCCTGATGCGGTTGGGTCGGAGGAGATTTATGCGCATCCGGCCCTAGCCGTGGGCCGGGCAAATGGTTACATGGGCCGCCACGATTCCCCCATCGCGCATCAGAAAGTGGCAAACCCCATGGATATCCGCCTCGGCCTCACATTTGATGACGTCCTGCTCCAGCCGGGCGAATCCGATGTGCTGCCCAGTCAGGCGGATACGGGGACCCAGGTGACGAAGGCGATCCGCCTCAATATCCCGATTCTCTCGTCCGCTATGGATACGGTGACGGAGGCGGACATGGCCATCGTCATGGCGCAGCTCGGCGGGCTTGGCGTCCTTCACCGCAACCTGTCGGTCGAGGAACAGGCGGCGGCGGTACGGGCGGTCAAGCGGTATGAAAGCGGCATGGTGGTCAATCCGATCACGATCACGCCCGATGCCACGCTCGCCGACGCGCAGATGCTGATGTCCCGCCATCGTATTTCCGGCATTCCGGTGGTGGAGAATAGCGGCAAGCTGGTCGGAATCCTCACCCACCGCGACACCCGTTTCGCCGAAAATCCCGCCCAGCCCGTCAGCGAGCTGATGACGAAGGACAATCTGGCCGTCGTGCCCGCCGGTGTCAGCCAGGAGGAAGCCAAGCGGATGCTGCACCAGCGCCGCATCGAAAAGCTGCTGGTGGTGGATAACGACTATCATTGTGTCGGCCTTATCACTGTCAAGGACATGGAAAAGGCGGTGAACTATCCGCAGGCGACGAAGGATGGCGCGGGCCGCTTACGCGTGGCGGCCGCCACGACCGTGGGCGACAAGGGGCTGGAGCGGACCGAGGCGTTGATCGACGCGGAATGCGATCTGATCGTTATCGACACCGCGCATGGCCACTCCAAGATGGTCTCGGCCGCCGTCAGCGCGGTGAAGAAGATGTCCAACCATGTGCAGGTCGTCGCTGGTAACGTCGCGACGGCGGAGGCCACCCGCGCCCTCATCGATGCGGGCGCTGACTGCGTCAAGGTCGGCATTGGCCCAGGGTCCATCTGCACCACCCGGGTCGTCGCGGGCATCGGCGTGCCGCAGCTTACCGCTATCCTGGATTCGGCCGAAGAGGCGATGAAGTCGGGCGTTCCCGTCATCGCCGATGGCGGTCTGCGCACCAGCGGCGACGTCGCCAAGGCGCTGGCGGCGGGGGCGGGCTGCGTCATGGTCGGCTCGCTGCTCGCCGGTACGGCCGAAGCGCCGGGCGAGACTTTCCTGTATCAGGGCCGGGCGTACAAGAGCTATCGCGGCATGGGCTCCGTCGGCGCGATGGCGCGCGGCTCGGCGGACCGCTATTTCCAGCAGGACATCAAGGACCAGATGAAGCTGGTGCCCGAAGGGATTGAGGGCCAAGTGCCCTTCAAGGGCCCTGCCGCGGATGTCATCCACCAGCTTGTCGGCGGCGTGAAGGCCGCCATGGGCTATACCGGCAGCCGCACGATCAAGGACCTGCAAGAGCGCGCGCGCTTCGTGCAGATCACCAATGCGGGCCTCTCGGAAAGCCACGTCCATGACGTCACCATCACCCGGGAAGCCCCCAATTACCCGACGCGCTGAGACATTTAATCCCCTCTTGCCGAGGAAGGGCGGTATGCACCCAACCTCCGTTCGTTTCGAGCGAAGTCGAGAAACGTTGCGCTTCGGTCGCTCGAGACGAACGGGCGTCGGTGTAGTCCTCGATGACCCCCGCCGCCCGCGTTCAGGCCGCCATCGACATTCTCGACGAAATCATCGCCGCCGCCCGCGACGGGGGCCCAGCGGCCGATACGTTGATCGCCCGCTATTTCAAGGCGCGGCGCTATGCGGGGTCAAAGGACCGTCGCGCCGTCCGCGATCTGATCTATGATGCGATCCGCCGGGTGGGCGACAGGCCCGCAACGGGCCGCTCGGCCATGGTGGGCCTCGCGCGCGAACGCCCGGACCTGGCCGCCCTGTTCGATGGCGCGCCGCATGGTCCCAAGCCCCTGGAAGCAGAAGAACCCGGAGAGGACGCCTCCCTAGTTCCCGCCTGGATTCGGCCTTTGCTGGCCGATCTTCTGACCGAACGTGAACAATCGGCGCTTCTGGAGCGTGCGCCCCTCGACCTGCGCGTTAACCGCCTCAAGCCAGCCGGAGATGCCTTCCCAGACGCAGCGCGGCTGGATCATCTTCCCGAGCTTCGCCGCCTGCCGGAAGGCTTTCCCGTCGAACAGACCGACGCCTGGAAATCCGGTCATGTCGAGGTGCAGGATGCCGGCAGCCAGATCATCTCCGCCGCGTGCGGCGCTCGACCCGGCATGACTGTTATCGATCTGTGCGCCGGGGCGGGGGGCAAAACGCTGGCATTGGCCGCGGCGATGAATGGGCAGGGCCGCCTCATCGCCTGCGATGCCATCCGTTCCCGGCTCTCTCGCCTTCCCGAACGTGCCGAGCGGGCGGGGGCCGCTTTCATCGAAACGCTTCTGCTCGATCAGGGGCGGGAGGGAGAGAGGCTGGGCCCGCTCACCGGAGCGGCCGACATCGTGCTGATCGACGCCCCCTGTTCGGGCACCGGGACCTGGCGCCGCAATCCGGAGGCGCGCTGGCGTCTGACGCCCCAGCGCCTGGACCGGCTCGTCTCGGAACAGGCCCGCATCCTGGATTTCGCCGCGCCGCTGGTGGCGCCGGGCGGCTGGCTCGTTTATGCTGTCTGCGCGTTGACCACGCAGGAAGGGAGCGCCCAGATCGACGCATTCATTGCCCGCAACCCCGGTTGGATCGCGCAACCGCAGCCGGTTCCGCCGGGTCGACCATGCGGCCTTGGGGTGCTGCTGACCCCGGCCCATGACGGTACGGATGGCTTCTTCTTTGCGGTCTTGAAAAAAGCATGATGGACATCATCTCGAAAAATGACGAGAATCCGGGGGATTCGTTTCTGGAGTTGCTTATGCGCTTTACGCCTGCGTCCATTGCCCTTGCCGCTGTCCTCGCCACCGTGTCGAGCGTCAGCCTGAGCCAGCGGCCCGATACGCAGATCGATCCTCTCTCGGTGGAATGGCAACGTGCCGGTGAAGCGGCGCAGAAGGCAGGCAACCTGAATGCCGCCAATGACGCCTATGAAAGCGCCCTGGTCGCTGATCCGCGCAACCGCGCCGTCTATATCGGCCTGGGGCAAGTCGCCCGTGCGCAGGGCCTTCAGGGCAAGGCCATCCGCCTCTATGGTGAGGCGCTCTTGCTCGATCCCAATGACGTGCAGGCGCTGTCCGGCCAGGGGCAGGCCATGGTCGAGAAGGGCGCCATCGCCAAGGCCAAGGAAAATCTCGCCGCCGTCCAGCGTATTTGCAAGGAGAACTGCGCCCCGCTGGTTCAGCTTTCTGCCGCAATCGACAGGGGCGCGCCGCCCACGGTCCTGACCGCCAAGGACGTCACGCCCTCGCCGACCGTTCAGAAAACCGAAAAGCCTTAGGTCTATCGGCAGGCCACTCCTGCCAAATCACGAAAGCCTCCGTTCGCTCGAAACGAACGGAGGTAGGTATCTGGGTTCAGCTCAAGAGAGAGCGTTACCGGCCCCGCCCCATGACCCGGGCCACCTCGACAAACTCCGCCACGCTCATCGTCTCCGCCCGCCGCTGGGGATCGATTCCGACAGCCTCCAGCGCCTCCAGCGCCCCGGGCAGCCCTTTCAGGCTCTGCCGCAACATCTTGCGGCGCTGACCGAAGGCTGCGGCGGTCAGCTTTTCCAGCGTCCGGAACGCGACGCCCTCCGGCGCTTCTGTCGGTTCGATATGGATCACCGCTGACATCACTTTGGGCGGCGGGGTGAAGGCGCTGCGGTGGACCTTCATGGCGATCTTTGCGGATGATCGCCATTGGGCGAGGACGGAGAGGCGGCCGTAATGCCCGTCGCCCGGGGGCGCGACGATCCGTTCGGCGACCTCCTGTTGGAACATCAGGGTCAGCGACGCCCACCAGGGCGACCACTCGGCCGACAGCCAGCCGACGGTCAGCGCGGTTCCAACATTATAGGGCAGGTTGGCGACGATATGCGCGCCGTCCCCAACCAGCGCCTGCGCATCCACAGCCATGGCGTCGTCTGACACGACCTCCAGCATACCGGGAAAGGCCATAGCAAGCTCCGCCAGCGCCGGCAGGCATCGCTCGTCCCGTTCGACTGCCACCACCCGCGCTCCGGCGCGCAGCAGGGCGCGGGTCAGCCCTCCCGGCCCCGGACCCACCTCAAACACCGTCTGGCCCGCCAGCGGCCCCGGAATCGCCGCGATCCGGTCCAGCAATTGCTCATCCAGCAGGAAATTCTGCCCCAACGCTTTGCTGGCGCGCAGGCCATGGGCGGCGATGACCTCTCGCAGGGGCGGGAGCTTCGCCACGGCCTCAGCCGCTATGGGCGATGCGGTGGCGCGCCGCGTCCGCCGCCATCCGGATCGCCGCAATCATCGCGCCCGGATTCGCGGCGTTCTTGCCGGCAATGCCGAACGCCGTGCCATGATCGGGCGAGGTGCGCACGATCGGCAGGCCCAGCGTGATGTTGACGCCATCATCGAAATACAGCGTCTTGATGGGGATCAGCGCCTGGTCATGATACATGCACAGCGCCGCGTCATACCCTTCCCGCGCCCGCGCATGAAACAGGCCGTCGGCGGCAAATGGCCCGGAAATGTCGAGGCCATCCGCACGTAACGCCTCGATCGCCGGGATGATCATATCGATCTCCTCCCGGCCGATCGCGCCGTTCTCACCGGAATGGGGGTTGAGCCCCGCCACCGTCAGGCGCGGCGCAGCGATGCCGAAATTGCGCTGCAATCCCTTGGCCGTGGTGAGCGCGCGACTGCGGATCAGGTCGGCGGTCAGCGCTTTGGGGACATCGGCCAGTGCGACATGGATCGTGATCGGCACAACGCGAAGCGATGGCCCGGCCAGCATCATGACGGCATTTTCGGCGGCGATCCCGCAGCGTTCGGCGACGAACTCCGTCTGGCCGGGGTGGGTGAAGCCGACCTCATAGAGCTGCGCCTTGGCCACCGGCGCCGTCACCAGCCCGGCGGCGGCGCCCGATCGCGCCAGACCTACAGCGGTCTCCAGCGCCTGCAGCGCCGTGCGCGCACCTTCGATGGAGGGTTGGCCGGGCAGGATGTCCCCTGCATCAGCGACCTGCAGGCAGGGCAGGGCGTCCTTGAATATGGCAACGGCCTCTTCCGGCGCGCCGATGGCCTTCACCGGCCCGCTCCAGACCGCCCGGATCGCGGCGGCGTCGCCGATCGCGAAGAAGGCGGGAAGGCTGCGCGCCTCCCGCATCATCCAGGATTTGGCGACGATTTCCGGACCGATCCCGGCCGGGTCACCCAGGGAAACCGCAAAGGGGGAAAGGGGCGTCGCGGTGTGCGGAGCCTTCATCAATTATAGTCGATGACCGCGTCACGGCGCAGGTCGCGCAGATAGATGCGCGCGCGCTTGTTCACCCGGTCATCTTCCATCTGCGCCTGTATCTGCTCAAAGGACGGCGCACCAGCGCCTTGCGGGTCGTCGCGACCGCACAGCACCAGCACGCGCACGCCCTCGGCCACGGAGCCGAACGGCGGAGTCGCCTCGCCGATCTGCAGCTTCAGCAGCATTTCCTGCAACTGGGGCGGCAGGTCGCGCACCTTGACATTGTCATTGTCGACGACGTCCGCGCCCAGGGACTTGCCGACATCATTGGCCGCGCCACATCCCTTGATCTGCTGGGTGGCGTTGGCGAAGGCGGAGGCCCTGGTCGTCGCCTGCTCCTTGGTCGTGCCGGGCGCGAAATTGACCGAAAGCTGCTTCAGGCTCATCAGCGCGTCGCGCGGATCGGCGGTCAGGACCTGCCGCTTGTCCATCAGATAGATGACCGAGAAACCACCCGGAACCGGGATAGGCCCGGCGATCTGGCCCACCTGCATCGTCCCAGCCGCCTGCGCGAGTTCATCGGGCAACTGTGCCGGGCGCACCCAGCCAAGGTCGCCGCCGACGGCGGCGGTGGACGCTTCGGAAAATTGGCGCGCATACGCCTGGAACGATCCGCCCTTCTGGATCTGCTCGATGATATTGCGCGCATTGGCATTGATTTGCTGGGCGTTCTCAGGAGTCGATGAGAGGTAGATTTCACCGATCCGGAACTCGTCCGTGCCTTTGGCGGCGTTTAGCCGGTCGACGACCGACTTCACTTCCTCTTCGCCGACATTGACGAACGGCTGCACATTGCGGCGGAGCAGGCGGCTCCAGGCAAGCTCGCCTTCGATCTGGCGCTTGATGCTGGCGGGCGAGCTGCCCTGCTGGCGAAGATAGGTGGCGAATTGGTCGGGCGACTGGCGGAAATTGGCGGCTACCCGGTTATAGCTGTCATCAATCTCCGCCTTGTCGATCTTGATGTCGTTGGCCGCCGCTTCCTGGATCTGCAGCGTCTCGTCGATCAGGTTGCGGAGCACCTGCAGGCGCAGCCGCTGCTTTTCCTCTTCGGCGACCTTGCCGCCATTCGCGGCGATGATCAGCGCCAGGCGCTGATCGATATCGGTGCCGGTGATGATCGTGCCGTTGATGACGGCCGTGGCCTTGCGGACATTCGGGTCCGTCTTGCCGAAGAAGGTGATGTCCTTCGGCAGCTCAAGCGCGGCCGAAGGCATGTCGCCTTCATCGCCCACGGTCTGGGCGACCGAGGCGGAGGCGATGCAGGCCATCATGACGGCAAGGACCGGCGCACGGAATGGCATGGACCGGGCGGAACGAACAACGGATTTCATCGGCAACAAATGCTCTCCAACAGATCCTGCGTCCGTGATGCCGCCGGTCGCCTTAACCGGCGGTGAGCAGGCATCGGGGCGGGCGCGGACAGGGTTACTCTCTTATATGCCAAGATTGCGAAAAGCGAGTCGGAGCAGGAAGCTGTTTCCGCGCCGCGCGTCGCCTGTCGCCTGATAATCGCGCCGCCATGTCAGGCCCAGTTGCAGGCAGTCGTCCTCATAGGCGATTCCCAGGCGGTGACGAACCGGCTCATAGCCGTCCGCCGTGGTCAGCGGGTCTTCCTTCTGGCCGGTCAGGTTGATCACGGTGGAGCCGAAGACGGATATGAAGCGCGTGACCTGCAACCGGCCGCCAAGGCGGATTTCCTCGCGATCCCGCAAATCCTCTATATCGGTGGAAGCGTCGCGGTTGAGCCGCAGATAACCGGCCATGACATAGGTCTTCTTGGTGCCGATGGTGGCGTCCGCCTCGTTGCGGCGGATGGCCAGATTATCCTTGTCCACGCGATAGCGGTGCGTGAACGAGAGGAAATTCTTGTAGCGGATGGTCGTGCGGCCGACGATGTCGGATGTCCGCGACGCCAGCCCCGTGCCGACCGGCAGGATCGTCGAACGGGTACTGAGGCGATAGCTCTGCCCCACTACGGCATCGATCGACAGGTCCTTGCGGTCGACCTGATATTCGAAGCCATAGGTGATCCGCGTCGAATCCTCGAACCGATCATATCCCGCGAAGCGGTTAAGCGCGAAAAGATTGCTGTCGTCGAGGTCGATCGATCGCGAATCCTCGTTCGGAACCTTCATGTTGGAAATATTCGGCGCGGCGACGATCTGGACCCGCGGGGTGATCCGCTGCGTGCCGCCGAACGCCTCGCCGATGAAGGGCCAGCGCACGTCGATCGCCGCCGCGGCGATACCCCGCGCATGCCAGCCCGCATCGCCCCGGTAGATGATCGTGCTGGTCTGCGCGATGTCGTCCGTGTGGTAGACGTCGCCCCGCAAATAGGTTGTGAAAGTGACTTCCTGCCCCATGCCGGTCAGCTTGCGCAGGTCCCACTGGAATCCGGCGAAGGCGCGCTGGGTGTCCTGCCCCTCCGTGCGCGTGATCGCCAGGCTGTTGGCCTGCAACTGGATGCGCCCGCCCAGCACCGGGTCGGCGATCCGGCGGCGATAGTCGATTACCGGCAGCGCGACCGGCACCTGTCCCTGCGGGTCGTTCGTGCGCAGCGTCTGCGCCGCCCACCCGGCGATCGAGAAATAGCTGTCCTCGCCGATCCGCTCGGCCTGGATCGTCGAGCGCAGCCGGTCGTCCCGGTTGATGTCGTAGCGCCGCAGGAAAGTGCGGTCGGACGCCACGCGTATCGAGGAACTGGCGCTCCATTCGGGGCTGAACTGATATTTTCCGCTGGCGTCGAAATATCCCCGGAAATCCCGGCGCGAATCCGGGGCGGCCGCAACTGCGTTCGCCGGAATGCGCGATCCGTAGGTCGCATAGCCGGTGATCTGGAACGCGCCCTTGTCATGCAGCGCCCGGTAATCGGTCTGCAGCATCGGCAGCGCGTCTGAATAGACGTGCGGCGTGATGGTCAGGTCGCTGTTGGGGGCGATGCTGATATAATAGGGCAGGGCGATCTCGGCGCCATTGACCCTGTCGTAGCGCAGCGTCGGCACCAGCAGCCCGGTTCCGCCCTGGTCACCCGCCGGATGGGACAGGCCAGGCAAGGGAATCAGCGGCAGGCCAAACAGTTCGATCCGCGCGCCGCGATAGCTCACGCGTTGCCGGTCGGTGTTATAAATGACCTTTACGGCCTTGATCTGCCAGGTCGGCTCCTTGGGGCAACCGTCCGAATCCTCGACCTTGCACCCCGAATAGACGGCATGGTCCAGATAGTAGACGCCGTCGACCTGACGCCCCTTTTCCGCCGCCAGCCGCCCGCCCTTCTGCAGGACGATCAGCATATTCTGGACGATGCCGTCCTTCAGCGTATCGGTAACCTGCAACTGGTCGCCATAGGCGATGTTGCCATTCTCATCGATGACGGAAACATTGCCGGTCGCTTCCACCTGCCCGGTCTTGCGCTGCCATACGACCCGGTCGGCGCGCAGCCTTTTGCCCTCGCGCAGCATCTGCACATTGCCCGTCGCCGTCACGACATCGGTGTTGTTATCATATTCCAGCTGGTCGGACGCGAAGCCCATTTCCTCGTCATTGGCCGGGATGGGCGCGTCGGACGGCGTCATGGCGGCCGTATCGGGCGTGTTGAGGCTCTGGGCGAGCGCCGGCGCGCTGGCGCTCGCCAGCAACAGCGCCATGCCTGTCGCAGCCAGACCTAGGATGAAGGAACGATGGGGTCGGATCATGCGATAGTGACGGCATCCAGGAGCGCTTTTCCCGCCTATTGCACCGCTTGGCGCTGGCCGCAATCGCCTTGCGGCCCAAAGAGGGTGGGAAATTGGTCGAAGCGCTTTGCCAGATCGGGAAAGGCGCACTATCTCACGCTTCCGGATTCTAAAAGCAGAACAGAGGACTTTCATGGAAATCGCAACCAGCACCTCCCGCCCATCCGCCGCTGACACCCTTGCTATAGTGGTGCCGAAAGATCTGCCGGACAGTCTGGCGATCGATGCGGGGCGGACCGTGCTTGCGGGGGCGAAGGCCGCACGGTTTGCTGGTGACGCTGGCGCGACCTTCGAAACCTTTGCAGAAGAGGGTGGATCGCTGCTGCGCATCCTGTTGCTGGGCGCTGGCTCTGGCAGCGACGCCGATCTGGAGAAGGCGGGCGGTGCGCTGACCGCGAAATTGCTGACGTCGGGCGCCGTGCATGCCGCCGTGGAATTGCCCTCCACGGTGAAGGCGCAAGGCGCTGCCCGCCTTGCATTGGGCGCGAAACTGCGTGGTTGGCGGTGGGACGCCTATCGCACCCGCCTGCCTGAAAAATCCAAGCCGACCCTGGCCACCGTTACGCTGGTGACGGGTGAGCCGGGCATCGCCGACGCTTTGGCGCGGCAGTCGGCGCTGGCGGACGGCGTCGCGCTGACCCGCGAACTGGTCGCTGAGCCCGCGAACATTATTTATCCGGAAAGTTTCGTCGAACGCTGCCGCCACCTGGCGGACCTGGGCGTCGAGATTACGGTGCTGGACGAAAAGCAGATGGCTGACCTTGGCATGGGCGCGCTGCTCGGCGTCGCGCAAGGGTCCGTGCGCAAGCCCCGCATCCTCGCCCTGCGCTGGGACGGCACGGGCGGCAAGGTCAAGACGCCGGTCGTCTTCGTCGGCAAGGGCGTGACCTTCGACACCGGCGGCATCTCCATCAAGCCGGCGGCCGGCATGGAGGACATGAAGTGGGACATGGGCGGCGCAGGCGCGGTGGCTGGTACGCTCAAGGCGCTCGCGGGCCGCAAGGCGAATGCGCATGTCGTCGGCATTTGCGGCCTTGTCGAAAATATGCCGGACGGCAATGCCCAGCGCCCTGGTGACGTCGTGACGTCCATGTCCGGTCAGACCATCGAAGTCATCAATACCGATGCCGAAGGACGCCTGGTCCTGTGCGATGCCATCACCTGGGCGCAGAAGACCTATGCGCCGCAGGTGCTGATCGACCTCGCCACGCTCACCGGGGCGATGATCATCGCGCTGGGCGACCAGCATGGCGGCCTGTTCTCGAACGACGACGGGCTTGCCGAGGACCTGCTGGCGGCGGGCAAGGCGGCGGGCGACCCGCTGTGGCGCTTCCCGCTCAGCGACGCCTACAACAAGCTGATCGACAGCCCGATCGCCGACATCAAGAATGTCGGGCCGCGCGGCGCAGGCTCGATCACCGCGGCCCAGTTCATCAAGCGCTTCGTCGATGAGGGCGTCAAATGGGCGCATCTCGACATTGCCGGCATGGTATGGGCCGACAAGCCGGGCGCGACATGGGACAAGGGCGCGACCGGCTTTGGCGTGCGCCTGCTGGATCAGCTCGTCGCCGACAAGTTTGAGGGATAAGTTTGCCGTCTGGTGAAAGACACTGATGCAGGCCGATTTCTACCAGCTTAGCCGTGACCCCGTGGACAAGGTGCTGCCAATCATCGCGCAGCGCATCCTTGCCGATGGCGGGCGGCTGCTGGTGGTCGCGGCCGACCGAGGGCGGCTGGACGGCATCGGCCAGTCGCTCTGGACGCATCAGCCCGCCAGTTTCCTGGCGCATGGCCATGCCGACGGCGAAAACCCTGCGGCCCAGCCCATCCTGCTGTCGGACAAGGTGGAGCCGGCCAACGGCGCACGGCATGTTGCCCTGGCCGATGGCCTGTGGCGGGATGAGGCATTGGCCTTCGACCGCGCCTTCTATTTCTTTGACGGCATGACGATCGAAGCTGCGCGAACCAACTGGCGCAATATATCGAAGCGGGAAGATGTCGAGGCGCGTTTCCATCGTCAGGAAGGCGGACGGTGGGTCAGGGTCGCCTGATCGCCATGCTTAACAACCTTGCGGCGGGTCCCCGGCGGAGCTAAAGGGCGGCCCAACTTATCCCCCGAAACCGGAGCTACCCCATAAAATGGCCGCAAATCGCACCTTCTCCATCATCAAGCCTGACGCGACGCGCCGCAACCTGACCGGCGCGATCACCGCGATGCTGGAGGAAGCGGGCCTGCGCGTCGTCGCGTCCAAGCGCATCCGCATGAGCCGCGAGCAGGCCGAGGGGTTCTACGCCGTCCACAAGGAGCGTCCCTTCTTCGCCGACCTGGTCGCCTTCATGCTTTCCGGTCCGGTCGTCGTTCAGGTTCTGGAAGGCGAGAATGCCGTGAAGCGCAATCGCGACATCATGGGCGCCACCAACCCGGAAAATGCCGACGAAGGCACGATCCGCAAGGTCCACGCCGAATCGATCGAAGCGAACTCCGTCCACGGTTCGGACAGCGACGAGAATGCGGCGACCGAGATCGCCTATTTCTTCAAGCCGGAAGAAATTGTCGGCTGATTGCTGACTGAACGGATGACAAAAAGGGGCGGCCGGATCATCCGGCCGCCCCCTTTTTATCTGCGCTCTGGCTTCGATCCATTCCAACATCCGTTCGCTTCGAGCGTAGTCGAGAAGCCTTCGCGCAAGGTTTCTCGACTTCGCTCGAAACGAACGGAGGTGGAGTCATCTGACTAGGAAAGAAGACTCAGCAACCGCGCTCGCGGTTGCGCTTGTTGTGGTTCTTCTTGTCGATATGCTTGCCCAGCAACGCGCCGCCGACGCCACCGGCTACCGTGCCGAGCGTTCCGCCGCCCAGAGCGCTGCCCGCCACTGCGCCGCCAGCGCCGCCGACCAGTAGGCCGGTCGTGCCGCTGCTGCGCTTGCAGCGATCATAGCGATAGTCTTTCCCGCGATATTCGCGATCGCGGTCCCTGGCGAACGCGGCCTGCGGGACAAGGGTGGGGGCTACGACCGCCAGACCCAGGGTCGCGATCATCAACTTTTTCATCTTCATGTCAGGCTCCTTCGATATTGAAGGGCACAACGCACGTCTCGGCAATTGGTTCGCCGTGGGCCGAGCATTTCATTTCGCTGGCGGCAACATCGCCTTCCACCGGGCGTCCAGTTTTGCCTGCGCGCTGCTCTCCTTGGCATGCGAAACCAGCGAAATACCGCGCAGGGTCACGCTGTGCCCGCCAAGCCATCGACCGCTGATCGTATAGCCCACATCATAGATCGCGACATCCTGATGGGCGTCGCCGTCGACCAGATATTGTGTGGTGATGGCCACCGGCAGGCGCTCGTCGCCCCGGCTGTCGTCAGGCATCCCGGCCTTTTCCCGCGCTTTCTTGAGCGCCGCTTCGAACCAGCCGGATTCGATGCGCGGTTCGCCGGTCGTCTCTGCCGGGTCGGCGCCCAGCGCGGCGGGGAAACGGATGGTCTGGCTCTGCACGGACTGCTCGGCGGAGGCGGGGCTGAGTTCCAGGGCGCGCCCGTTGCCGGACGCCTGCGCCCGCAGGATCAGCGTCACCGCTTTGGTGGAGGACTGCTTCGCCTCGGCCGCCTTCTCCGCCTGGCTGCTGCTCCGCTCCGACCAGCTATTCCACAGCGTCAGCCCGGAAATCACCACAGCGACGACGGCCAGCACCTCGCCCAATGTGATCCACCGGCGGCGGATGGCGGCGGCTTCGGCTTTCTCGGCCCGGTCCTGTGCTTGCTTGCTGGGTTGCGGATCAGAAGACATCGGCGAGTTTCCGGGGGGCTATGCTGCGCCAGCTGATCTCCAGCCGCTCGGCGATATGATCCCAGTCGGTCGATCCGCCGTCAAGCCGGATGCCGACCCAGCCCGAGGGGCCGAAATAGGCCGGGCGGTAATAAAGGTCTGGGTCCTCGTCGATCAGCATCGCCTGCTCTTCCGCGCCGCTGGTCTTGACGATCAGCGCGGTGATGCCGTCGCCATGATGATCGCGCGTGAAATAGGCGAATTTCTTGCCCTTCTCGATCCCGAAGCAGGGCATGCCGTGCGAGAGCGTCTCCTCGGCGCGGGGCAGGGCCATGGCGCGGACTCGCACCTGCTCCAGTATCGCCTCGGGCTGTGCGTCGCGCTGGACATAGTCGGCCAGCACGCGGGAATAAAGCTGATGCTCGGCGATCAGGATGCGCGCGGCCAGCGCATCCTCCGTGTCGCCGGGCAAAATGGCGACCTTGGTCTGTCCCAACACCGGCCCGTCATCCAGTTCGGCGGTGACGACATGCACGGAGCATCCCGCATGGCTGTCGCCCGCTGCGATGGCGCGGTTATGGGTGTCGAGGCCCTTATATTTGGGCAGCAGGGACGGGTGGATGTTGAGCATCCGGCCTTCCCATTTCCCCACAAACTCGGGAGAGAGCAGCCGCATATAGCCCGCCAGTGCGATAAACTCCGCGCCCGCCTTGCGGACTTGCGCGTCGATGACCGCGTCGAACTCCGCGCGCTTCATCCCCTTGTGGCTCATGGCGAAGGTCGGCACGCCCTCCGCTGCCGCCAGCACAAGCCCCGCCGCCTCGGGATCGTTCGCCGCGACCAGCACGATCTCGAACGGGCAATCCGCCGCCTTCGCCGCATAGAGCAGCGCCGCCATGTTGGATCCACGGCCGGATATCAGGACTGCGACTTTGGCTTTGGTCATATGCCCTTCCGTTCGTACCTACATCCGTTCGGTTCGAGCTTGTCGAGAACTCATGCGCAGGGTTCTCGACAAGCTCGAACC
>DASVND010000077.1:0-49639 GCA_036384035.1 Sphingobium sp.
CCTGACCATCGGGTTGATGGCGGCGGCGTGGGCGGCGAACCGTTATCCGCGCTTCAGTGACCGGGTGGGCTGGGTGGGGCGCCGCACCTTGCCGATCTATGTGATGCATTTTCCCATCATCGCCACGGTGGGCGGCGCATCGGTCAGGTTCCTCGGTTCGCTCGACACCAGCCATCCGCTGGCGATCGCCTTCACACCATTGCTCGCCGCGGTTTCGGTCGGCCTCAGCCTGGCGCTCCATATCGGTCTTGTCCGTATCGGCGGCGGCTGGCTGTTTGCCGTTCCGCGATGGAGGAAGGCGGCCGCCACCGTTGCGCCCTTACCGGCGGAAAATCCCGCCTGACACTGGAGGCGTTAGACCAAAGTCTAACATTCGTTCGCGATTTACCTCCCATTTCTCATTGTTCGATAAACCTGCCCCGGCCAGTAAGGGTCGGGACGGTGCCGCGCATATCCGGCGCAGGACGATGGGGCGGGGAAGCGCGGGTGCGACAGGGCAAATTGGAGATAAGGAAAGCCCTGACGGCGCTGTGCGTATTTTTCCTCATCATCGGCGGCTGGGCATCCTATCGCTATTACCAAACCTACGCTCCCCTGCCGGACAGCGGCGGGCGTCAGGGGCCGTGCACGCTCTGGTTCATCGGCAGCTCGACGATCAATTACTGGGATTCGCTCGGGCCGGACATGGCCCCCTGGGTCGCCCATAATCGGGGCATAGCCGGCGCGATGTTCCCGGAAATCATCCGGCATTTCGAGGCGGACGAAAAGGTGCGGCCTCCCGAAGCGATCATGCTTTACGCAGGCGAGAACGACATCGCCAACGGAAGCGACACCAACCGGGAGATTGCCAATCTAAAAGCGTTCCTGGCGGTGAAGGATCGCAAATTCCCTGCGACACCCCTCTATTTCATCTCCACCAAGCCAAGTCCCACGCGCTGGGCCAGCTTTGCCGAACAGAGCCGGTACAATGCCGCCGCACGCGCGCTGGTGGCCGGGCGGAAGGACTCCGCGTTCCTGAACATCGTACCCATGCTGTTGGTGAATGGCCGCCCGGGCGCATTTTACCGTGCCGACGGCGTGCACCTGAATCCGGAAGGGTATCAGCGGGTGGCGAACATCATCCGGACGGCTCTGGACGATACTTTGCCGGCCAACCGCGTCCGGCAATGCGCTGCCCGGACTGTCCCAATCCCGGCATAAGCGCACCCGGTCAGAATTGCGGCCTGCGCTTGTCCCTGAACGCAGCGACCCCTTCGGCGAAGTCCGGCTTGGTGAAGGCGTCGCGAAACATCGCCAAGGTTTCGGCGTCGTCGTCCGCCTGGCCATCGAGGATTCGGCGAATGATCGCCTTGGACGACCGCACCGAATGCTGTGCATTGCCGGCGATGGCCTCCGCCAGTGTCATGGCCGCCGTCAACGGTTCGTCCGCCACCTGATCCACCAGTCCTATCGCCAACGCGTCCTCCGCCGACGCTAGCGCCCCGGTGAACAGGATGCGTTTCGCCCGTGCCGGACCGACCAGATCGACCAGCAGCTTGGTGTCGAACAGCCCATAGACGATGCCGAGCTTTGCAGGCGTGATGCCCAGCCGGGCCTGTGGCGATGCGATCCGCAGGTCGCAGGCGATGGCAAGGCCGCATCCGCCGCCCACGCAATCGCCGTCGACCGCGGCGATGACGGGCTTGGGCGCATGGGCGAGGGCATATTGGGTGGCGCGGATCGCCCCCTGATTGGCGATGCGCCAATCCTCCCCGCCGCTTTTTTCCGCGAATTCGGCGATATCGGCCCCGGCGCAGAACATGCCGGGCGTCGCGGAGGCAAGGATCAGGACGCGCACGGCCTCATCCTCGACCGCCTCCTGCACCAGCCTGGGGAGCAGCTCCCACATGGCCTGGTTCATGGCGTTGCGCCGCTCCGGCCGGTCGATCAGTAGCCGGGCGACCGCGCCCTCCCTTTCAAGCCGCAGCGTCATGGCCGGGGCCAGCTTTCGAGCAGGGGAACCAGTTCGTCGAAATGGTCGATAATCGCATCCGCACCCAGATCCGCTATCGCCCCGTCGACAAAGCCGAAGCTGACCGCAATGCTCGGGATCCCCGCATTGCGCGCGCCGGCAATGTCGTTGACCGTGTCGCCCAGGAAGATGCAGCGTCCGCCGCCCGCCCGTTCTATCATCGCATGGATGGGGGCCGGATCGGGCTTGGACACGCCGACTGTGTCGCCGCCGACGATCGCGACGAAACGGTCGGCGAGGCCGATCTGCTTCATCAGCGGCATGGTGAACCGCTCCGCCTTGTTGGTGCAGATGGCGAGCTTCACGCCGGCCGCCGCCAGTGCGTCCATCGCCGCCAGCAGGCCCGGATAGGGCACGGTATGGATGGCGAGGTTCTGTTCATAATAATCGAGCAGCACCGGCAGCGAGTCGGCCAGCATGTCCGCCGTATATCCTCCGGACGCCGTCAGCGCCCGTTCCAGCATCACCTTTGCCCCCTTGCCGACGAAGGGTTTTATCTCCGCCACGGGAAAGGGCGCGCGGCCCAGCTTGCCGATGGCGTAGTTCACTGCCGCCGCCAGATCTCCGCTGGTGTCGAACAGCGTTCCGTCCAGGTCGAAGCCTACGATATCGAAAGGAATTGGGTTGAAAAGGATTTCCGCCATGCCGCCGCCCATGCCTTCAGCGTTGTGGCAAAGGCAAGCCAAACATGGCAGAGGGTCGGCATCTTTTCCCGCCTCCGGGACTTTTGAATAGGGGCGGCGGGCAGAATAGGATCAAATACGTGACTTCTTCCCCCGTCCGCCCGCTTGCCATCGTCATCCTTGCCGCGGGGCAGGGCACGCGGATGAAATCGGCGTTGCACAAGGTGCTGCATCCGGTCGCCGGGCGGCCGATGCTGTTGCACCTGCTGGCCAGCGCGGCGGAGCTTTCGCCGGAGCGGCAGGTCGTGGTCGTCGGCGCCGGGCGTGATCAGGTGGAGGCCGCCGTCGCAGGAATGGGCGTGGCCGTGGCGGTGCAGGAACAGCAACTTGGCACCGGCCATGCGGTCGCGCAGGCGCATGATGCGCTTTCCGGCTTCGCCGGCGACGTGCTGATCCTCTATGGCGACGTGCCGCTGGTCAGCGCAAAGACGATGAAGGCAATGGTCGATCGCCTGAACCGGGGCGACGAGCCGCGCGCCGTGGTCCTTGGCTTCCGCCCCGCCGACCCCGCCGCCTATGGCCGGATCATCGCGGACGGGCAGGGCGTCATCCATAAAATGGTCGAGTATAAGGATGCGAGCGAGGCGGAGCGCGCCGTGACGCTCTGCAACTCCGGCCTGATGGCGGTGCGCTCGACCGACCTGTTCGTGCTGCTGGACAGCATCGGCAACGAGAATGCGGCGGGCGAATATTATCTGCCCGACATTGTCATGCTGCCGGGGGGGCAGAGCGCGGTGATCGAAACGGACGCGATCGAGGTCGCGGGCGTCAACAGTCGCATCGAGCTGGCGGGTGTCGAGGCCGCGTGGCAGGCGCAGCGGCGTCTGGCGGCGATGCGCGACGGGGCGACGCTGGTTGCGCCGGATACGGTCTTCTTCAGCCACGACACGGTCCTGGGCCGTGATGTTGTGGTGGAACCCAATGTTGTGTTTGGCCCTGGCGTGACGGTTGAGGACGATGTCGTCATTCACGCCTTCTCTCATATCGAGGGCGCGACCGTTCGCGGTCATGCGGAGATCGGCCCCTATGCCCGGCTGCGCCCGGGCGCGGACATTGGCCGCAAGGCGAAGGTCGGCAATTTCGTAGAGATCAAGAAGGCGACCCTCGCCGAAGGGGCCAAGGCCAACCACTTGTCCTACATCGGCGACGCCAGTGTCGGGGCGGGGGCCAACATTGGCGCAGGAACGATCACCTGCAATTATGACGGCTTCCTGAAGTACCGGACGGAGATCGGCGCGGGCGCGTTCATCGGCTCCAACAGTGCGCTGGTCGCGCCGGTGAAGGTCGGCGACGGGGCGATCGTCGGGGCGGGATCGGTCCTGACCAAGGATGTCGAGGGCGATGCGCTTGCCGTCGCGCGCGGCAAGCAGGCCATGATCCCCGGCTGGGCCGCGAAATTCCGGGCCGCGATGGCCGCGAAAAAAGCGGCGAAATAGGAATAAGGCGGCGATTGACCGCTCGCATATTCCAATCCGCAGGCTAGGATGCTCTCCCAATAAGATAGGAGAGCGAGTATGATCGTGATGTTCGTCGGCGTCGACCGGGTCGAGACGGCTGTGAATGCCTCTCAAGTCACTTTCATCTCTTCGGTAACGGATGGCACGCGCATCCGCTTCGGTGAAGGGCGCAGCGTCACCGTGACCGAGCCGATCGCTGAAGTCGTCGAAACGCTGAACCGCACGATCCGCCCGCACGAATAGCGGAAACCGTTCCGGCCAGATTACCCTACATCCGTTCGCTCGAAGCGAACGGATGTAGGGAGTTTACCTGAACTGAGCGTAGCGTCCGCTACGCCGGAGACCCTTAGCCGCCCCGCTTCTTGCGATGCGTGTCGAGGTCCAGAACGGTCGTGTCGGCACCCTCGGGCAGCAAGCCAAGGCGGCGCGCAACTTCCTGATAAGCCTCAACCTCTCCGCCAAGGTCGCGGCGGAAGCGGTCCTTGTCCAGCTTCTCGTTGGTTTCCATGTCCCACAGGCGGCAGCCGTCGGGGCTGATCTCGTCGGCCAGGATCAGGCGCGCGAAATCGCCGTCCCACAACCGGCCGAACTCCAGCTTGAAATCGATCAGGCGGATGCCGATGCCCGCGAACAGGCCGCACATGAAATCATTGATGCGGATCGCCATGTCGGCAATGTCGTGCATCTCCTCCTGGCTGGCCCAGCCGAAGCAGGCGATATGCTCCTCGGAGATCAGCGGGTCGCCCAGCGCGTCGTCCTTATAGCAATATTCTATGAGGGTGCGGGGAAGCTGGGTGCCTTCCTCGATGCCGAGCCGCTTGGAGAGGGTGCCGGCGGCCACGTTGCGCACCACCACCTCGATCGGCACGATCTCGACCTGCCGCACCAGTTGCTCGCGCATGTTCAGGCGGCGGATGAAGTGTGTGGGCACGCCGATCTGCCCGAGCAGGGTGAAGATATGCTCGGAAATGCGGTTGTTGAGGACGCCCTTGCCGGAAATCGTGCCCTTCTTCTGGGCGTTGAACGCGGTGGCGTCATCTTTGAAATACTGGATGATCGTGCCGGGCTCGGGACCCTCATACAGGATCTTTGCCTTGCCTTCGTAAATCTGGCGGCGACGGGCCATACTCTGGTTCCTGTCTGCAAAAATAAGAGGCCCCGGCACGCGAATCGTGGAGGATTGGCGAGCACCGGGGCTGGTGGGACTGGCCCATAGACGAATATTGGAGGGCGTGCAAATGACAGCGAGAGGGGATTTCCCATCGCCGCTTCGCACCAAATTTACCGCCCCCGTTGCCTTCCGCGCCTTCGACCCCCACCATAAGGGCCGTGACACTTCCTGACTCGCTGAAGCTCGCGCAGCTTCCCTCGCCCCCATCCTCGCTGCTTCAAGGCGCATCGCTGTTCCTCGATTTTGACGGGACTTTGGTGCCGCTGACCGATGTGCCGGAGGCTGTGGAGGTTGACGCCGAACTGATTGGCCTGCTCGCCAACGCCCGCGACGCTCTGGGCGGACGTCTTGCGATCGTCAGCGGGCGCTCGGTGGCGACCTTACGCGAGCTGTTCGGCCTCGGCGATTTTCTGCTGTCGGGAACCCACGGGCTCGAGTTCGCCGAACCCGGCAAGGCGCCGCGCGGTCCGCAGCGGCTAAAGGCGGTTGATGAGGCGGAGGCGATCTTTGCGGATTTCATTGCGGACAGGCCCGGTCTGCTGGTCGAGCGCAAGACGCTGAGCGTCGGCCTGCATTTCCGCCGCGCGCCTGAATGCGCCGACGCATGCCGCGCACTGGCGGAGGAGGTCGCCCTCGCCACCGGGCTCATGATACAGCCGGGCAAGATGCTCTACGAATTGCGGCCCGGCGGCGCGGACAAGGGGACGGCAGTCGCCGAACTCATGAAATCCGCGCCGATGGCGGGCGGCATGCCCATTTTCGTGGGCGACGATCTTACGGACGAGGAAGGCATGATGGCCGCCCAGGCGCTTGGCGGCTGCGGCATCCTGGTTGGTCCGGCCCGCGTTACGGTTGCGCAATGGCATTTGGAACAGGTTGGGGCCGTCAGGCATTATCTCTCGCAAATGCCCTGACAGACCTGTCCGGGCGCATTTCCTTGTGTCCGTCTCCGGGGGTGAAGTTTGCGACGACCCATAATCTCCGTTCGGGCTGAGCCTGCCGCAGCCCTGTTCTTTCTCGACAGATATCCGGCCGTTCGATCCTCTCGGGGTGAACGATGATGGTAACCGGAGAGCAATCCTCCTCTGCGGCTCAGAGCAACCTCGACCTGTGGCCCATCGGCAATTGCCAGGCGTCTGCGCTGATAGACCGCGCAGGCCGCATGATCTGGGCCTGCGTGCCCCGTGTCGATGGCGATCCGGTCTTCTCCGCCCTGTTGGATGAGGGCGATTATGAGGACAAGAATACGCGTGGTTTCTGGGCGATCGAACTCGAAAATTGCGTGAAGGTCGAACAAGCCTATGTCCGCAACACCCCTGTCCTGATGACGCGCCAGACGGACAGGGACGGCAACGCGATCGAGACCTACGACTTCTGCCCCCGGCATCCGCACAAGGGACGCATGTACCGTCCGGTTGCCTTCGCGCGGATCGTCATGCCGGTCGCAGGCTCCCCCCGCATCCGCATAAGGCTGCGCCCGACCACGAGCTGGAATGCGGAGCCGGTGCCGATCACCTATGGCTCCAACCATGTCCGCATGGTGCTGTCATATATGGCGATGCGGCTGACGACGGATGCGCCCATCGGCTTGATCAGCCAGGAGAGCTTTTTCCGCCTCGAACATATCACCCATTTCTTCCTCGGCCCGGATGAGAGCTTCTCCGATGCCCTGCGCCCGGCGGTCGAGCGGATGTATGAGGAGACGGTCCAGCACTGGCAGCTGTGGGTGCGCGGCCTTGCCATTCCGCCTGAATGGCAGGAGGCGGTGATCCGCTCCGCCATCACGCTCAAACTCTGCCAGCATGAGGAAACCGGCGCGATCGTCGCCGCGCTCACCACCTCCATCCCCGAACATGCCGATAGCGGACGGAACTGGGATTATCGCTACTGCTGGGTTCGCGACGCCTATTACACGGTGGAGGCCCTCAACCGCCTTGGCGCGCTGGATGTGCTGGAGGGCTATCTCGCCTATCTGCGCAACATCGTCGACGGCGCGAAGGGCGGGCATATCCAGCCGCTCTATGACGTGCGCGGCAATGCGACGCTTGAGGAATGGGAGGCGCAAAGCCTGCCCGGCTATCGCGGCATGGGGCCGGTCCGCGTCGGTAATGCCGCCTACAGCCAGGTTCAGCACGACGCCTATGGCCAGATCGTCCTGTCCTCGGTGCAGGGGTTCATTGACGAACGCCTGCTGCGGATGGCCGGCAAGGCGGATTTCGAGGCGCTGGAGGCAGTCGGCGAGCGCGCGTGGCAGGTCTATGACCAGCCCGATGCGGGCCTTTGGGAACTGCGCACCCGCCTGCATGTCCACAGCTATAGCGCTGTCATGTGCTGGGCGGCGTGCGACCGCCTTGCCCATGCGGCGCAGGCGCTGGGGCTTACCGATCGGGAAACCTATTGGGCCGATCGCGCGGCGACGATGCGCGAGACGATCCTCACCGCCGCATGGCGACCCGACAGTGAGGCCCTGTCGGCGAATTTTGAGGATGACGCGCGCGACGCTTCGCTCCTGCAACTGCTCGACCTGCGCTTCCTCGCCGCCGACGATCCCAAATTCACAGGCACGCTGGTTGCGCTGGAAAAGGACCTGCGGCGCGGCTCCAACATGCTCCGCTACTCCGCCCCGGATGATTTCGGCGCACCTGTTACAGCGTTCAACGTGTGCACCTTCTGGCTGATCGAGGCTTTGTATAGAACCGGGCGCAAGGCCGAGGCGCGCACCCTGTTCGAGGAGATGCTGTCGCGGCGAACAGCGGCGGGCCTCCTTTCGGAGGACATCGACCCAGACACGGGAGAGTTGTGGGGGAATTATCCCCAGACCTATTCGCTCGTCGGCATCATCAACTGCGCCGTCCTGCTGAGCAAGCCGTGGAGTGAGTGCCGATGAGCCGCCTGATCGTGATTTCCAACCGGGTCAAACGCCCCGGCACCGGCGCGGAGCAGGGCGGTCTTGCGGTCGCCCTGTCCTCGGCCCTGCGCGAAAGCCGCGGTATCTGGGTCGGCTGGTCGGGAGAAACCACGGAAAAGTTCACCGGCCAGATCGCCTTCAACGAGGATTTCGGCGTCAAGACCGCGACCATCGACCTAGAAGAGCAGGACGTCGACGAATATTATAACGGCTATGCCAACAAGACGCTGTGGCCGCTCTTCCATTTCCGCATCGACCTGGCCGAATATGCCCGCGATTTCGAAGGCGGCTATAACCGCGTCAACGAGCGTTTCGCCGACACCGCCAGCCCGCTGATAGAGCCGGAGGATATCGTCTGGGTTCACGATTACCATATGATCCCGCTGGGCGAGATGCTGCGGGCGCGGGGACACAAGAACCGGATCGGCTTCTTCCTGCATATTCCCTGGCCGCCGACGCGCCTGCTGGTCTCCTTGCCCCATCACAGCAAGCTGGTGGAGACGCTGTTCGCCTATGACGTGGTCGGCTTCCATACCGAAGAATGGCTGGAATCCTTCCGCCACTATGTCGAAAAGGAAATGGGCGGCAGGGTCGACGGCGATTTCATCACTGTAGGCGATCGCACGATTCAGGCCGTCGCCTGTCCGATCGGCATAGACACGCAGGAATTCGTCGCGTCCAGCAACAGTCCGGAGGCGGAGACGATGCGCGAACAGGTCGGCGTGTCGATGCAGGGCCGCGCGCTTATCGTCGGCGTCGATCGCCTCGATTATTCCAAAGGGCTGGAGGAACGGTTCAACGGCTATGCCCGCCTGCTGAAGGACAATCCGGAATGCCATCGCAACGTCGTGCTGTTGCAGATCGCCCCGCCATCGCGCGGGGAGGTGGAAAGCTATCAGGAGATCCGCGCCACGCTGGATTCGCTCGCCGGGCGGTTGAACGGCGAATATAGCGACGTCGACTGGACCCCCATCCGTTACGTCAATCAAGGCTATCCGCGCGATCGGCTCGCCGGCATATACCGCGCTGCGCGGATTGGTCTCGTCACCCCGCTACGCGACGGCATGAACCTGGTTGCCAAGGAATATGTCGCGGCACAGGACCCGGAAGACCCCGGTGTCCTCATCCTCTCCCGCTTTGCCGGCGCATCGCTCCAACTCAAGGACGCGCTCCTCATCAACCCCTATTCGCCCGAGGAAATGGCCGATGCGATCCTGAAGGCGCTCGCCATGCCGCTGGACGAGCGCAAGCGCCGCTGGCGCAAGATGATGGACAGTGTGGAGAAGCATGACGTCATCTGGTGGCGCAAATGCTTCACGGCGCGGCTGACGGGCTCTGATGCCGCCAGGCCGGTGGAAGTCGAAGCCGCGTCCTGACGTCTGTTCCCACACGACGCGCGACGTCTGTTCCGGCGCTGCGCCTAAGGGCGAAGCGCTTGCGCAAATAAAATAATCCTTGAGATTCAGGATCGTGAATTTCTCCCGCCGGCGATGCGCGCAAAAGGGATAGCGCGCCTTCCAAAGATCGCTATTCGTCGACGATAATGCACAGTTCGTCGGGGAGAAGAAGGATTTGCGTCATCGGCCTTGCGGTCGGTGCACTCGTCCTTGCCTATGCTGCGGGCTTTGCCTCCGCCTACCAAATGGGGTTCATCTACCGCAACACGATCCGGGTGGTTCGCTGGGTCATACCGTTCGAGCCGGACAATGACGTGATCTGGCGTGTGCAGAGCCAGTTGTTTCGCGAACAGCCTCTTGATGGTGACGTCACTTTCCTGGGCGATTCCCTGATCGCCTTTGGCGACTGGCGCATGTTACTGCCGGGCCATTCCATTCAGAAGCGGGGTATCGCGGGCGAAACCACGCGCGGCGTGCTGGAACGGCTTGAACGGGGGGAGAAGACCCTGCCCGTGGTGGTTGTCATGATCGGCGTCAACGATCCGATACAGGGGATTCCGCTGGCGCAAACCAAGGATAATCTGAAGGCGATCATCCAAAAGCTGCATGGCCGGCGGATCATCCTGCTATCGACGCTGCTTACCCGGTTTGACTATACCAACGCTGCCGTGGCGGAAATGGATCGGTATGAGGCAGAGATTTGCAGCACCGGGGCCTGCCGCTTTGTCGACCTGAACAAGACGATGTCCAAAGACAACAGGATCAGCCCGGACATGGTGACCGACGGCATCCATCTTGGCTGGCGCGGGTATCGCGCCTGGGCGGCGCAGATGAAGCCGGTTCTGGCGCAATAACGCATCTAGCGGTTGATGGAGGATGAAACCCCGGCATAGTCCCGGGTCCGGGCCATTCGCCCGGACCCGGGACTATGCCGGGGCGACAGTTCGCGGGTCGGCCTTCACTTGCCGGCCCTCGCTTGCCGAACCCTCACTTGCCCGTGCGTCCCGCAACGGCGCGCCAGGGGGCCGCATATTCGATATGGTTGAGCACGCAGAATGCCTGCATGATCGCCTTGAACAATTCGCCAATTCCGGCGGAGATCGCTTTGTGGTTCTCGGCCCAGATCCGGCCGTCTATTTCGTCGCGCATCGTCACTTCCTTTCTGTCTTTCTGGCGTCAAATCCGCCTGGTTATCCGGTTCAGGCGAGAACCGGCGCGAAACCGTTGCTCGCCGCTGTTTGCTGGGGTGACAGGCTCGCCGCGCCGGCTGGGCCGATCGCGCTGAGCAAAACGGTGGAACTCAGCAGCAGCGCAAACATAATGGCGGTCAACCTGCCGCTCAGCGTGTGTCTATTGTCATGCATGTCCTTGTCTTTCGAGTGGTGATCCGGCCCTTCCGGTAGGGCGCATATGGACAATTCCGTAACGGCGCGCCAACAAAAGGGTGGACACGGTACATAAGCAGAATTTATGCATCGGATATGTCCACTCTTCCGCCATTGGCCTCAGTCCGGGTGTTTGAGGCGGCCGCACGTCTGGAGAATTTCACCGCCGCCGGGCAGGAACTCGGCATGACCCAGGCAGCGGTCAGCTATCAGGTGAAATTGCTGGAAGAGCGCCTGGGCGTCAGCCTTTTTCACCGCGCCGGGCGCAAGGTGCAACTGACGGAGCGGGGCCGCTCCCTTGCCCCGGTCATCATCCGCGCCTTTGATGAGATGCGACAGGGTTTCGCCGCGCTGGCCGGCGAAGATTCGTCCATCCTCACCATAAGCTGCACCAACAGCTTCGCCAATCTCTGGCTCGCGCCGCGGATCGGCGGCTTTCAGATGCGCCAGCCCGGCCTGGCCGTGCGTATCAGTTCCTCGGACGCGCTCGTGGACTTCGCACGCGACGGGATCGATATCGCGATCCGGGGCGGGAAGGGACAATGGCCGGGCCTTGATGCCCGGCTGCTTTCGCACAACCGCCTTGCTCCCTTGTGCAGCCCCGGGTTCCTCGCCGCCAATGGCCCCCCTGCGGATGCCCGTGCCTTGCTCGCCTTGCCGCGCCTCTCGCCGAACGACATCTGGTGGCACGAATGGTTCGCCGACATGGGCGTGGAGATGGACGCCTCGCTCATCCCGCCTTCCATCGCGCTGGATTCCCAAGTGATGGAGGGGCGCGCCGCGATCGCCGGGCAGGGCATTGCCATCCTCAACACTTATATGTGGAAGGCAGAGATCGAGGCTGGTCTGCTGGTGGAGGCGGTGCCCTCCGATGTCATTGAAACCCGCGCATACTGGGTGGTCAACCCGCACCATGCGCGTAATGCGCCCAAGGTGAAGGCGTTTCGCGACTGGATCAGTGCGGAGTTCGCCGCCGAAATCGCAGAGGACCCGGAGGGGCGGTTTCTGCCGCGTGGATAACGCTCAGATCGTCATTTTTCTGTATGCTTTGGCCATTAACCTTGCCGGCTTCACCATCTTTGCGATGGACAAGGAGCGGGCGCGCAATGGTGCACGCCGCATTCGGGAGCGAGACCTTCTTGCCCTTGCCGTAGTGGGCGGCTCGGTGGGGGCTGTGTTGGGTCAGCAGATATTGCGTCACAAGACGCGCAAGGAACCGTTCCGCACCTATCTTCAGATAATCATCATCGCCCAGATCGGGCTGATCTTCGGCTTTCTGCTCTTTTGATCCGTCGACATCGCCCGGCCAGCTTAACCGGCATATCCTTCACAGATTTTTGCACTCTCGCCTCCCATGAAATCCCCTGCTATCGCGGTTAACGATGACCGACTTTCGTGACCCCTTCGACAGTATCAAAGACCATCCTTTCGACGCCGCGCTGTCCGAACGCTACCTTGTCTACGCCCTCTCGACGATCACCGCGCGCTCTCTGCCGGACTTGCGCGATGGTTTGAAACCCGTTCACCGCCGCTTGCTCTGGGCGATGCGCTTGTTGAAGCTGGAGCCGAGCAATGCGGATGCCGCCGCCGGAACGGCCGCTGCCGCCCCGGCGCGCAACACCACGGCGTACAAGAAATGCGCCCGCGTGGTCGGCGACGTCATCGGCAAATATCATCCGCATGGCGACCAGTCGGTCTATGACGCGATGGTGCGCTTGGCGCAGGACTTCTCGCTGCGCACGCCGCTGGTGCAGGGGCAGGGGAATTTCGGCAATATCGACGGCGATAATGCTGCGGCCATGCGCTATACCGAAGCGCGGCTGACGCAGGCGGCATCGGACCTGATGGTTGGCCTGGACGAAGGCGCCACCGACTATCGCCCCACCTATAATGGCGAGGATGAAGAGCCGGAGATTTTTCCCGGCCTGTTCCCCAATCTCCTCGCCAACGGATCGTCTGGTATCGCCGTCGGCATGGCGACCAGCATCCCGCCGCACAATGTCGCCGAACTGATTGACGCAGCCATGCTGTTGATCGAGAATCCCGCCGCCGAGCATGCCCAGCTCATGGAGCTGGTTCGGGGGCCGGACTTCCCCACTGGCGGTGTGCTGGTGGATGGTCCGGCGGTCTTTTCCGAAGCCTATGCCACCGGCCGCGGCTCCTTCCGCGTCCGCGCCCGCTGGCACAAGGAGGAGGGAGGCCGGGGAACCTGGGTCGCCGTCGTCACCGAAATCCCGTTCCAGGTGCCCAAGTCCAAACTGATCGAGCAGATCGCCGCGCTCATCAACGACAAGAAGCTGCCGATCCTCGCCGACATCCGCGACGAATCCGACGCGGAGATCCGCATCGTCATCGAACCGCGCACCCGCGTCGTCGACCCTGACGTGCTGATGGACAGCCTGTTCCGGATGAGCGATCTGGAAAACCGTTTCGGCCTCAACCTCAATGTCCTCGACGCCAGCCATACGCCACGCGTCATGGGCCTGAAGCAGGTGCTGACCGAATGGCTGGCGCATCAGATCGACGTGCTCGTCCGCCGCGCCAATTACCGGCTGGACAAGATCGCCGCGCGTCTCGAGCTGCTGGACGGCTATATCATCGCCTTCCTCAACCTCGATCGGGTGATCGAGATCATCCGGACCGAGGATGAGCCCAAGGCCGTGATGATGGAGGAGTTTCAGCTCAACGACCGCCAGGCCGAGGCCATCCTCAACATGCGCCTGCGTTCGTTGCGGAAGCTGGAAGAGATGGAGCTGCGCAAGGAGCATGCCGAGCTGGTCAAGGAGCGGGAGGAGCTGCAGAAGCTGGTCGAAAGCCCGGCCCGCCAGCGCACACGGCTGAAGCGCGATCTTGCCGAACTGCGCAAACGCTACGCGCCGGAGACCGATCAGGGCCGCCGCCGCTCGCTGGTGCAGGAGGCCGGCCCGGCCAAGCTGATCCCGATCGAGGCTTTTATCGAGAAGGAGCCGATCACCGTCATCCTGTCGCAGCGCGGCTGGATACGCGCCATGAGCGGTCATCGCGATCTTGCCGCTGCCGATACGCTGAAATTCAAGGAAGGCGATGGTCCGGCCCATGCCTTTCATGCGCAGACGACGGACAAGCTGCTGCTCGCCGGTTCCGATGGCCGCTTCTACACTTTGGGCGCCGACAAGCTGCCGGGAGGGCGGGGTTTCGGAGAGCCGGTGCGGCTGATGATCGATCTCGACAATGCGACAGAGATCGTGACGCTATTCCCCGCCAAATCCGGCGGAAAGCTGTTGCTCGCCGCTTCGGACGGGCGCGGGTTCCTGGCCGCGATGGATGACATCATCGCTGAAACCCGAAAGGGGCGGCAGGTGGTCAACATCCGCGCCGGCGCACGGCTGCGCATCGTCCGCCCGGTTGCCGCCGATGCCGACAGCGTTGCCGTGATCGGAGACAATCGCAAGCTGCTCGTTTTCCGCATCTCCGAATTGCCGGAAATGGCGCGCGGGCAGGGGGTTCAGCTGCAGCGTTATCGCGACGGCGGCTTGTCCGACGCGATAGCGTTCCGTCTCGAAGACGGCCTTAGCTGGGCGATGGGCGGTGAGAGCGGACGCACGCGGACGGAGGCCGATATGACGCCCTGGCGAGTCACGCGCGGCGCGGCGGGCCGGATGCCACCCAATGGCTTTCCCCGGGACAACCGTTTTGGCTGACCCGCGTTTCGGCTGATCGCCGGCCTGTCCGAATTCGCTGTCGAATCGGACATATCTTTGATTTTACAAAAATTTACACTCCTGCCGTATCTAGTCTGCATGGACGGCATGCCGGTACGATCATGGACAGGGGAAAGCGCGGATATCGACGCCGCTCCCTTCTCTGCGCCTGCGGAAAATGGGCGCGCTTTTCAACATGCAGGGTGGCTCGATGCGCTGCCCCACGCGGCGGCTATCGTCTCAGTTCGCGCTGACGGCTTTCGCATGGAACAATCCAACGGGCTGTTTGCTGCCGCCTTTCCGGATGCGGTGGCTGGCAAGGGCCGGGCGACGTCGGTCATTAACGCGACATGGGATGGCCGGATTGCGGAATTTCACGCATCGGATCGCCCGTCCGACAGTTTCGAGATTCGCCGGGATGGAAAGCTCGGCCCGGAATTTCTGGCCTGCAATCTCGGTCGTCTTCCCGATGACCCGGACGGTGTTGCGCAATTGCTCTTCACGGCCATAGACCGCAGCAGCGAGCGCCAGACGGAACGCAACCTGCGCCGGGAACTGCTTTCGGACAGCTTGACCGCCCTCCCAAATCGCACGGGTTTCGGCGAAGAGATTGACGATCGCCTGACCAATGGTCACTGGCCGCCCGAATGCGGCTATGCCGTCCTTGCCGTCGATCTCGTCCGCTTCAGCCGGATCAACGAATCGCTGGGCCCGCTGGCGGGTGACGAACTCATCATCACGGTGGCCAAGCGTCTGAAATCCAGTCTGCGTCAGGGCGACGTGCTTGCCCGCATCGGCGGCAATGAGTTCGCGATATTCGCGCGCCTGAACAACGGCCTGTCCGATGCGCTCCATATCGTCCAGCGGATCAACGACAGTCTTTCCGTCCCCATCCGCCTTTCCAATCTCCAGATCGGCGTCGATTGCGCGATCGGTTGCGCGCTGTCCAACGCGCTGGGCGATGATCCGGACGATATCGTCCGGCAGGCGCAATCCTCGGTCAAGGTCGCCAAAAAGTCCGGCAAGCTGGAAATCTATCGCGTCGGCGCGCTGAAGGAGGCGCATCATCGCTTCACCATGGAAAGCCGCCTGCGTGAAGCGTTGGCGAATGGCGGCCTCACCCTTGCGTTTCAGCCGCTGGTGCATCTCCGCACTGGAGAGGTGACCGGGTTCGAAGCGCTTGCACGGTGGGTCGACCCCGAATTGGGCGAAGTGATGCCGACGGAATTCATCCCCGTCGCCGAGGAATCCGGCCTGATCGTCCCACTTGGCCGCTGGGCATTATATGAGGCGCTGCAGGCGCTTGCGCGCTGGGACCGCGCCTATGGCGAGGCGCTTCCCGTCGGCGTGAATGTCAATCTGTCCGCCATTCAGATGGCCCGGGACGATGTGCCCTCGATCGTCGAGGAAGCGCTACGCTTCGGCGGCATTTCAGGGAAACGCCTGACCATAGAACTGACGGAGAGCGCGATCATCGCCGACCCGGAAAAGGCGCGCCATGTTCTGGGCGCGTTGAAGGGGCTCGACGTATCGATCGCGATGGACGATTTCGGCACCGGCTTCTCCAATCTCGCCAGCCTGCAGAGCCTGCCGCTCGATTCCCTGAAGATCGATCGCAGCTTCGTGTCCGGTATGTTGATGGACCGGGACAAGGACGCGATCGTCCGCGCCATCCTTTCGCTCGCCGACTCCCTTGACCTCAACGTCACGGCGGAAGGTATAGAGACCCAGGCGCTGGCCCAGACTCTCCAGAAACTGCGCTGCTGGCAAGGGCAGGGCTATTATTTTGCGCAGGCGATGCCGGAACAGGCGGCCTTTGACTATTGGCGCGCGCGCTGGAATTTCGAAACGGTCTGATCGACGATCTCGTCGACACGGTCCTGGCCGGGGAAGTCCTCGGCGATCCACTGATCCTCTATCATCTTCAACGCTTTGGCTATGTCGGGCCCGGCGAACATCCCGCGCGCGATCAGGTGACCGCCGGTCGCCCCCAACACTGGCCGCTCCCATCCGTTGAGCAGGATCATGCTGCCTGGCGTCGCCGTCTCGTCCAGCAGGATGCGGTCGATCGCGCCCTCGACACCGATGGCATAGGCCAGCGCCTCGACCGTGCCTGCCCCGGTCCCTTCCGACGACAGGGCCAGGGCAATCCGTTTGCGCGCGCGGTTTGACAGTTTCAGCCGCGCCGCCACGGTCTCGCCCGCTGTCGCGTCCGCCGGCAGCAACGCGCATAACCGCCGCAGGGCCGATCCGTCGACGCCCGCCCGTTTTTCTCGCTCCACAAGCGACGCCAGCCGCGCGACGCTCGCTTTCGTGACTTCGGGCAGCACCGGAGCCAGAATGCCCCCCGCGACCATCAGAGCGATCGCCGGGGCGGGATCGGCCGTCGCCAGCAGCTTGAGCAATTCGTAGGCGATCCGTTCGCGCGACAGCGCCATCAGGCTGTTCGCCTGGGCCACGCAGGCGGCATAGGCTTCGGCGTCTGGGGTTCCACCGCCGAACCGAGCCAGAAAGCGGAAATAGCGCAGGATGCGCAGATGGTCCTCGGCGATCCGGTCTTCGGCCTTGCCGATGAAGCGCACATGCCGGGTGGTCAGATCGGCGACACCGCCGAAATAATCGCTGATCGCGCCCGAGACCGGGTCTGCGTACAGCGCGTTGATCGTGAAGTCGCGCCGGGCGGCATCCTCTCGCCACTGCGTGGTGAAGGCCACGGTCGCCCGCCGCCCGTCGGTCGACACGTCGCGGCGCAGGGTGGTGACCTCCGCCGGCTTGCCCTCGATAACCGCGGTCACCGTGCCATGCGCTATGCCGGTCGGCACTGCCTTGATGCCGGCCGCCTCGATCCGCGCGATGATCTCGTCAGGCTCATGGATCGTCGCGATGTCGATGTCTTCGACCGGCAGCGCCAGCAGCGTATCGCGTACCGCTCCGCCCACGAACCGCGCCGCGCCGTCCCGCGCGCCCAGCGCGTCGAGCAGCCGGTCGAGCCCCGGCCGGTGCCGCCATGGCGCGTCAGGCAGCGTCGGCGCGGTCATAGCCGAGACGTCGGGAAAGATTGGCAAGGATGGCTGCCGTCACCCCCCAAATGCGGCGATCCTGCCACATGATCTCGTAATAATGCCGCATAGAGCCTTGAAACTCTATGCTTTTGCGTATCCGGTTCTCCGGCGACATGGCAAAGGACAATGGCAGTTCGAACCAGTTGTCCACTTCCCCGGGCTGTGCGACCAGCGGCAGGTCTGGCGGCACGACGCCTAGGACCGGGATGATGTCGAAGCCGGTGAAGGTATGGTAGCGATCAGACACGCCGATCACGTCGACCGCATCACGGGGCAGGGCGATTTCCTCCTCTGCCTCCCGCAGCGCCGCGGCGATTTCTCCGGCGTCGCTCTCGTCCACGCGGCCCCCGGGAAAGGCCACCTGGCCCGGGTGCTTGCGCAGCGCCGCAGACCGCTGCGTCAAGATCAGCCCAGGCTCCGGCCGGTCCGTGATCGCCACCAGAACGGCAGCAGGAGCCAGGGGAATGTCCGTGTCGATCCTGGGATCGCGCATATCCTCAAGCATGGGGGCGGCATGCCGTGAATGGCCGTTGGCAAGCTGCGTCCGCAACCGTTCGGCAAGCGTCATGCGTCGCCTTCCAGTGGAAAGAACATGCCGCCGCTCCACACGCCGGGCGTCTCGGCTTCTTCCTCCAGGGCGATATTGGCCAGTTCGTAATAGACGCTCCGCGCTATCAGCGCTTCCAGCCCACCGCGCACCTTCAGATAGGGATGCGGGCCATCCTCTCCCTGCCGGATCGACAGGGGATTGTCGGGACCCGCGATCACGATGTCGCCCGTGTTTAGGCGGAACGCCAGGCTCGCCTCGCGATCTTCGCCCTCCCGCTTGACTTCCACGGCGACAAAGGGCGCGTCCTCCACCTTGATCGACAATTTCTCGACCGGGGTCACCAGCACGAAGGAGCCGTCCGCTTCCCGCCGCAATATGGTGGAGAAGAGGCGCACCATCGCTTCGCGGCCGATCGGCGATCCCTGATGGAACCAGGTGCCGTCGCGCGCGATCCGCATCTCACTGTCACCGCAATGATCCGGATTCCATTGCTCGACCGGCGGCAGTTTCTTCTCCTGCAGCAAGCGCGCGATATCGCTCAGCGAAAGCGTGGCAAGGTCGGGTTGAGCATCCATCGGCATAGGGCGGAGATAGGGTGCCCCGCGCGCGAACGCAAAAGGGAAGTTCAGGCAGTGACCTTCTGGCGGGGACCGAGCATGCCCTCCACTGGTATCGGTCGGCCATCCACGGAAAGCGCCAGAAGGCGCCGCATCTCCACTGGCCCGGGCACTGTCCAGGCGCCGGTGCCGTCGGCCGAGAAACCCCAGAAGCGGCCATAATATTCCGGATCGCCTATCATCATCAGCGGAACGCTGGCCTGTGCGCGTGCTTCCGCCACGACGGTGTCCATCAATGCACGACCATATCCGCCGCCCTGCTGATCCGGCACGACGGCAACAGGGCCGACCATGACCAGCGGATCGACGCTGCCGTCCGCACGGCGCAGCGCCACGGGCCAGCACTGCAACGTACCGATCAGCGCTCCGTGATCGTCAAGCGCGGCAAAGGACAATTCCGGCAGCCATTCCACCCCGTCGCGAATGGCATAGGCGGTTCGGCCTCGCCGGTCCGTGCCGAAGGCAGCGTCGAGCAATTGCTCGATCGCGATCGTCGTCTGGGACTCGAGAGGAAGAATCGTTGCCAAGTCTTGCTGTTCCGCGTGCAAAGAGGCATGAGCGCCCCGAAGCGCGGGGCTTTAGCGCCCCACGTTCAAATGAAAAGTAAAAACAAGCGGGTCGGCGTGCGCCTCCCCATGACGGGCATGGCATCATGGAATTGCAGAACGAAGACTATCTGATCCTTGAGGTCGAGAATCTCGACGTCAACATATTGACGGGCATCTATTCGGAGGAGACGCATCTTCCGCAGCCGCTGCGCATCTCCATCCGGGCGCGGCTGAAGATGGCGGATCATTATGATCCGGAAACGCCGCTGCGCGCGTCCAAAAACTATATGGACCTCAAGCATGCGGCGACCGCCGCCATTCCGTCCGACCAGCATTTCACGCTGATCGAGGCGGTGGCCGAACATATCATCGACACCGTGTTTTTGCAGGACGGCAAGGTCGACCGGGTCGAAGTGAAGATCGTTAAGCTCGCGCTCAGCGAACGGGGCGAGAATATCGGCATCACCATGTGCCGCAGCCGGAAGTAGTGCTCAGGTCTTGATGAGGCCGATTTCGATCAGCCGTTCTCGCAGATAATCATGCGCGCTGATCGGCGGATCGCGGCGCGGATTGGCATCGCTCACGCATTGCGGCAGCGCGTCGATCATGAAATCCGGCCGCAGATGCAGGAAGAAGGGCATGGAATAGCGCGAGAGGCCGCGCCGTTCGGGCGGCGGGTTGACGACGCGATGGCTGGTCGACGGCAGGACATGGTTGGTCAGCCGCTGCAGCATGTCGCCGACATTGACGACCAGCGCGCCCTCCGGCGGCGTGACGGCCTGCCATTCCCCTTCGCGCGTCAATAATTGCAGGCCGCCTTCCTCCGCGCCCAGCAATAGCGTGATCAGGTTGATGTCCTCATGCGCGCCGGCCCGGACACCGGGCGCATCGGCGGAAACGGGCGGATAGTGAAGCAGGCGCAGGATGCTGTTGCCGTTATGGACGGGCTCCGCAAACCAGTCGTTCGGAAGGTCAAGGTACAGGGCGATCGCCGACAGCAGCAGGCCGCCTACCCGGTCGAACTCGGCATATAGTCTTGCGAACGTATCGTGAAATCCGTCTATCTCGCTCGGCCAGATATTGGGCGGCATGGCGGCGGCCAGCGGATCACCGTCCGGCAGGTCGCGACCGACATGCCAGAATTCCTTAAGGTCGTTCTCCGACGCGTCCTTGGCGATCTCCGTGCCGAACGCGGTATAGCCGCGCTGCCCGCCATTGGCGGCGGCGTTGTAAGCCTGCTTTGTCGCCTCGGGCAGCGCGAAGAACGCCTTCGCCTTGGCCCATCCATCCTGGACCAGCCCCTGGTTCATGCCATGGTCGCGCACCATCGCGAATCCGAAGCGATGGAAGGATTCGCCCAGGCTCTGCGCGAATTCCGCCTCGCCGCTCTTGGCCATCGACAGCACGGGGATCGCGTCGAGAACAGACTGCGGCACCGCTTTTTTCTCCTTGATTGGGAAGGGTTATTCTAGCGGCTTGCGCCTGCAATGTCATCTTGGACAAGCGCTGTCCCTCCCGCTATGCCGCGATCCTGACCCCCATGCAGGACTGCGGACATGCAATATTGGCTTATGAAATCGGAACCGGACGTCTTCTCCTGGGACGATCTGGTGAAGAAGGGCAAGGCGGAGTGGGACGGCGTCCGCAACCATCAGGCACAGCTCAACATGAAGGCGATGAAGAAGGGCGATCTATCCTTCTTCTATCACAGCAATATCGGGCTGGAGGCGGTCGGCGTAATGGAGATCGTCGAAGAAGCCGCGCCGGACAGCACGGATGACAGCGGCAAATGGATCGCGGTCCATGTTGCGGCGCGAGATAAACTCGCACATCCCGTCTCGCTGAAGACGATGAAAGCCGATCCGGCGCTCGCCGATATGAAGATGATTCGCCAGTCCCGCCTGTCCGTTTCTCCGGTCAGTGCCGCAGAATTCAAACATATTATGGCCCTGTCGGCAAAATAGGCACGGATTCCGTAACGCCATCGTGACGATTGCATTGCGCGCAATCGCTCGGACGTTTTTTGCGATTGCTCTGGTGCTGCGTTGCACAATAGATCGGCCTCGAAAGAAAAGACGGGGTGTTTGATCGGCATTCCAAAGGAGTAAAACCCATGCGAATGCTGTCCAAGATTGTTCTCGCCGGTGCTGCCGGCTCCGCCTTCCTCGCCGCGCCGGCCATTGCCGACGAAGCCGGCAAGGGGCGTTTCGTCCATGAAGGCTACACCTATGTGTACCAGGTGAAGGAAGCCAAGGAAGGGCAGACCATTTCCGGCACCCGTTATCCTGGCGCAGAGGCGTTCAACCTGCGCGTTCGCGACGGTAAGGTCGTGGGCACGTCGGCTGGCCAGAAGGTCGCCTTTAACGTCAACGACGCGCGCGGCGCGGCCGCTGGCGCCAACTGAAGCAAGCCTTTTCGGGCCGGGTCCGCCCGGCGCGGAATCAAAAAGGGGCGGTCCAGCGATTGGACCGCCCCTTTTTTGTTTCGGATGGATATCAGCGGCAGCGGCGCTTGCTGTCGATTTCCTTGCCCAGCAATGCGCCCGCGGCCGCGCCCAGCACGGTGCCCGTGGTGCGGTTGCCGTGCGTGTCGATTGCCCGGCCTGCAAGGGCCCCGCCGACACCGCCGACGATCAGGCCGGTCGTGCCGTCGGACTTGCGGCAATAATCGCGGCCGTCGCGGCCCCGCCATTCGCGATATTCATGATCGCGGTGGCGGCGCGCCTCCGCCTTGTCCGTGGGCAGCGCGAACGTGGCGGGTATTGCAACCGCCGCCGCCGCGATCGAAAGTATAAGAGTACGCATGGGTTGCTCCTTCCTGGTACTTAACTTCGGTTAGTGAACCCATGCATCATGGCGGGGGTTGCATGAACCTCCGGCAACGAGTCAAACGGTTGAAATAAATACCGTCTTTTTAAGGGACAGGCCGTTGAAGCGGTGCGCTGGACTGATGCAAAAGGCGGCCGTCCGGTATATGCTCCACAGGAATTGGAGACGAATGTGTTGCAACATCGCATGGACGGCGCAGCCGGCATATTTGAGATGGAGGTTGATGGCAGCATCGACGCGGAGAGCTATCGCGCGGTCGTGCGGGATATGGAGGCGGCCATCGAGACCCATGGCCAGATTTCGCTGCTTGAAACCATTACCAGCATCGGTTGGATCAGTCCGGAGATTTGGCTGGAGGACCTGTTCTGGTCGTCCCGGCATATGGGGTCCTTTTCCCGCGTCGCGCTGGTGACCGACACCGGCTGGCTGGCCAGCCTTGCCGCGACCGCCGCGCTCGCCTTCCCGGTGAAGCTGAAGACCTTTGCGCTGTCCGATATCGCGGAGGCGCGGGCTTGGCTGACCGCGTGACCGGGGACGCGCAGGCGCTGATCGCCGCGCTGGACCTGGCGCCGCATCCGGAAGGCGGCTGGTATCGCGAGACGTGGCGCGCTCCTGGCGCGGATGGGGAACGGGCAGGGGGTACGGCCATCCTGTTCCTGCTGGAACAGGGGCAAAGATCGCATTGGCACCGGGTCGATGCGACCGAAATCTGGTTCTGGCATGCGGGCCATCCCCTTCAGCTGTCCGTCGCGCCGGGTGACGACGGTCCGGTGAGCACCATCACCCTTGGTGCCGACATAGTGTCCGGCGAACATGTGCAGGGCATCATCCCGGCCGGGCACTGGCAGGCGGCGGATGCCGCCGCGGGGTGGGCGCTGGTCAGCTGCACGGTCACGCCGGGCTTTGAATTTGCCGGCTTCACACTTGCGCCGCCGGGGTGGGAACCGACATCCCGTTGATCTGGGCCGATTTCCTGCGGCCCCCAAATCTTATCCACACCAATCCACAGATTTCACGCGCAATCGGTTGAAGAGCCACGCGAATCCCCTTTGTGCGACTCGGTTTTCATGACAGCTTCAAGACATCGGAAGAAGGAAAGGCCCCGGAGAGATCCAGGGCTGCGAATGGGAAACCGGACGCGAAATCTCCCGATGACGCCGGAACCAGAAGACGCGGGATCGCAAGATGCCGTGATGATGGGAAAGGCAAGGAAACTGGCTGACGGATGGTCAAGTGCGCGCGCAAGCGAACGCCGGATCGGAGGGACGCGGTTTCCGGCAATGTCCGGTCTTCGGGGCGGCATTGCAACGCGACGCCGGCCCCCTTGGGGAAAGGCGCGCGGCACGCCGGATCGGACAGCCGGAGACCCGCAAGGGCCACCAGCGACCGGCCAGCGGAAGTGGGGACCGGCAGCAATGCCGGCCCCCATTTTGCGTTTCAGCGGCGGCCGGGCGTCGGCCGCCCTATCGGCAATATCCTTCCTTGCCTTCCTGCACGATCAGGCAATCCTTCTTGTCCATCAGATATTTGAAGCCCGTCTGCGGCCCGGTTCCGGCGCGAATGGTTTCGGGCTTGCCGTTACGTTCGAACGCGATCGCGCCATCCTGCGCCACGCCGGTATAGCTGCCCTGCGTGTCCAGATTGTCCTTGATGGTCAGCGCGAAATGTCCCGCCTTGCCGTCCTTCGCGGGTTTGATGTCCAGGAACAGGCCCTCGGGGCCGGTCCATCGGCCGATCCATCCTGCAAGGGCGGATGCGTCGGCAACCGCATTGCCTGCCGACAATGCGTCGCTGTCCTCGACGACGGTCGTGATATCGGCGGGCGCAGTCGCTGCATTGTCGGCCACGGTGTTGCCGGTGGGCGCCTCGGTCTTGCTGCAGGCTGTCATGAGCAGCGGAAGCGAAAGCAGCGCTCCGATAAGGGGCGTCTTTGCGGCAATGGTCTTCATCGGGGCCTCCATTCTGCTCAGGAAACGGCCGAAGCGGCGCTTTGATCCTGTGCGTCACGACAACCATGTCTTTCCCTTGCCCGCGGCGCAACCCTGGCTAAAGATGGCGCGGGGCAACATGTTGAGTATGTGGGGAACGAGTGGGCAGGGCATCTTTCGTACGCGAGTCAGCAGATGTCCGGCGCCAGGCGTTGATCGACGCCACCGCCAAATGCCTGGCCGAACGCGGAGCAGGGGGCGCATCGGTGCGCGCCATCTGCGCCATGGCCGGCGTATCGCCCGGTCTCCTCACCCATTATTATGACGGTATAGAGGCGCTGATCCTCGCAACCTATCGTGATGTGGGCCGCCGCGTGGGGGAGGCGATGGATATTGCCGCGGAGGCGGCGGGCAGCGATCCGCGCGTCCGCCTGGAAGCATATGCCACCGCCAGTTTTCGTCCGCCGGTGCTTGATCCGGACCTGTTGGCCACCTGGGTCGCGTTCTGGAGTCTGGTAAAATCCACCCCGGCGATCGCGCAGGCCCATGCGGAAATCTACGCCAGCTATCGTGACGCCATGCAGGAGCTGATCGTCGTGTGCGATCCGGATATGAACGAAGGCAAGGCCCGGCTCACCGCCGTGGCCATCACCGCGCTTGTCGATGGCTTCTGGCTGGAACTCTGTCTGGACACAAGCAGCTTTACGGCGGAGGAGGCGTGTGAAATGACGCGGCGCTGGATTTCCGACCTTCTCGCCTGAAGCCAATGGCGATGCATTGATCGATTTTCTCTATCTTTACGGACCAGAAAAACAATTTCGGCATTGCTTGCCCATGCCCTAGATACATGATCGCACCACACAACAGAGACTGGAGCGTTCATGTCTGTACTCAATACACCCATCAAGCCGTTCACGGCGACCGCCTTCAAGCAGGGCAAGTTCGTCGACGTGACAGAGGCTGACATCAAGGGCAAGTGGGCGGTCTTCTTCTTCTATCCGGCCGACTTCACCTTCGTTTGCCCGACCGAGCTGGAAGATCTGGCCGACATCTACCCGACCCTGCAGGGCATGGGCGTGGAAGTGTTCTCGGTCTCCACCGACACGCATTTCAGCCATAAGGCTTGGCACGACACCTCGCCCGCCATTGGCAAGATCAACTATTACATGCTGGGCGACCAAAATCATTCGGTCACGACCAACTTCGACGTTCTGCGCCCGGGTGTGGGCCTCGCCGATCGCGGGACCTTCGTCGTCGATCCGGAAGGCACGATCCAGCTCGTCGAGATCACGCCGGAGGGCGTCGGCCGCAACGCGACCGAACTGCTCCGCAAGATCAAGGCGCTGCAATATTGGGTCAGCCACCCCGGCGAAGTCTGCCCCGCCAAGTGGGAAGAGGGTGAGGCCACTTTGGCCCCGTCGCTCGACCTCGTCGGCAAAATCTAAATACGCCAAACCCTTGCGGGTCGCATCGTGTCCGGGGCCGGCTTCGGCCGGTCCCGGATATATTGGCCGCCCGCGCGAAGAATTCTGGAGCCGTCGTCATCATGTTGGACGCCAATCTCAAGCAGCAGCTTTCGGGCTATCTTGCGAACATCACCCAGCCGATCGAACTGGTCGCCTCGCTGGACGATGGTGCGAAGTCGACCGAGCTTCTCGGCCTGCTGGAGGATATCGCCGCCCTGTCGGACAAGGTGACGCTGGTCCGCAAGGATGACGATAAGCGTACACCGTCCTTCATGATCCGCCGCACCGGAACCGACATTGGCGTCCGCTTCGCCGGCATCCCCATGGGTCATGAGTTCACCTCGCTGGTGCTCGCCCTGCTGCAGGTCGGCGGTCACCCGTCCAAGGCCGCGCAGGACGTGATCCAGCAGGTCAAGGACCTCGACGGCGACTTCGCCTTCGAAACCTATTTCTCGCTCTCCTGCCAGAACTGCCCGGATGTGGTGCAGGCGCTGAACCTGATGAGTGTGCTCAACCCGCGCATTTCCCACACTGCGATCGACGGCGGCCTGTTCCAGGACGAGGTTGCCGAGCGCAAGGTTATGGCCGTGCCCACCATCTTCCTGAACGGCGAACCCTTCGGACAGGGCCGGATGGAGCTGGAGCAGATCGTCGCGAAGATCGACAGCGGCGCGTCCTCGCGCGCTGCGGAGAAGATCAAGGCGAAGGATCCGTTCGATGTGCTCGTCATCGGTGGCGGACCCGCCGGCGCGGCTGCGGCGATCTATGCCGCGCGCAAGGGCATTCGCACCGGCGTCGCCGCGGAACGCTTCGGCGGGCAGGTGCTCGACACGATGGGGATCGAGAATTTCATCTCCGTACCCCATACCGAAGGGCCCAAGCTCGCCGCGCATCTGGAACAGCACGTCAAGGACTATGACGTCGACATCATGAACCTGCAGCGCGCCGAGAAGCTGATCCCCGCGCGCGCAGAAGGTGGCCTGCATGAGGTGCGCCTGGAAAATGGCGCATCGCTCAAGGCCCGCACCGTCATCCTGTCGACCGGCGCGCGCTGGAGGCAGATGAATGTGCCCGGCGAGGACGAGTATAAGAACAAGGGCGTCGCCTATTGCCCGCATTGCGACGGGCCGCTGTTCAAGGGCAAGCGTGTGGCGGTGATCGGCGGCGGCAACAGCGGCGTTGAGGCCGCGATCGACCTTGCCGGCATCGTTGCCCATGTCACCCTGATCGAATTCGACAGCGACCTGCGCGCCGACGCGGTGCTTCAGCGCAAGCTCGCCAGCCTGCCCAACGTGAAGGTCATCACCTCTGCGCTCACCACGCAGGTACATGGCGATGGCGAGAGGGTGACGGGCCTCAGCTACAAGGACCGCAACCACGACACCGTGCATGAGGTGGAGCTTGAGGGCATCTTCGTCCAGATCGGTCTGGTTCCCAACACCGAATGGCTCAAGGATGCGATCGCCCTGTCGCCGCGCGGCGAGATAGAGATCGACCATCGCGGCGAAACATCCCAGCCCGGTATCTTCGCGGCGGGCGATGCGACGACGGTCCCCTACAAGCAGATCGTCATCGCCATGGGCGCGGGATCGACGGCGGCACTGTCGGCCTTCGACTATATGATCCGCCTCGCCCCCGAAGATGCGGAAGCGGAGGCGGCGTGACGCTATAGGCGACATGCCCGGTCGGGATGGGCATCTCCCTGACCGTCCCCCGGCCTCCCTCCGTCCGCCCCTCCGCCAAGGCGATTTCACGTCGGATGCAGTCGTTCCGCCGCCCGGGCATCGCGGAAAACAAGCCTAGGCCGTATGGTAGTAGTTCGAATATTTCTTCGAATGATGGTATGCGCCGATCGCCTTCGCCTTCGGATCGACCCGCGTGTAGACCACTCCGATCAGGTTTGATCCGTCGGCCCGCAGCCAGTTCAGCGCCTCGCCGACCGCCGGCGCCAGCGTGGAGGCCCAGCGGACGACCAGCACCGTGGCGTCGGCCTGCTGGCTCAGGAACCGCGCATCGGCGACGCCGAGCATCGGCGGCAGGTCAAGGACGATGAACTGATATGTCTTGCGGAACTGCGCGATCAGTTCCTCCATCTTCCCGCTGCCGAAATAATGGGTTCCGCTGAAATCCGGCGCACGCATCAGGATCATGTCCAGACCCTCTATGTCGTCGGTCGTGATCGCATGGACCGGGTTCGCCTTTCCGGTCAGCACGTCCGTCAGGCCCGGCTTACGGTCCGCCGACACCAGATAGCGCAGCGAAGCGCGGCGTACATCGCAGTCGATCAGCAGCGTCCTGGCGCCGCCGATCGCCAGCACCCGGGCGAAGGACAGGGCGGTGGTGGTCTTGCCTTCCTCCGGCACGGCGGAGGTCAGGGCGACGACGCGGCACGGCTCGGCGGGGCAGGCGGCCTCGACCGAAACCTGCAGGTTCCGCAGAGACTCCGCGAACATGGAGGCCGGATAGCGGATCAGGCTGTCGGCGGGCGAGCGATCGCTGCCATATTCCTTTTCCTCAAGATTGGGGATGGAGGTGAGCAGTGCGACGCCGGACATCCCCTCAATATCGCTGACGCTGCGGAAATTGGGCTTGATCGACCGCAGCAGTTCAGTGGCGAGGAAGCCCGCGCCACCGGAAGCCAGCGCCGCCAGCATCAGCAGCAGCCCCTTTTGCGGCCAGGCGGCCTCGGCTGGCGGCTCGGCGACATCGACAATCTCGGCCTGCGCGATCGAGTCCCGGGCCAGCTGCGTGCTTTCCAGCGACAATTGCGCCAGCCGGTCATAGGCCGCGCGCTTGCTCTCCGCCTCCCGCAGAAGGCTGTCGGCGGCCGGGGAATTGCGCGTGAACGCCGCCTGCCGACCCTCCAGCATGTTCATGGCGGAACGCAGGCTCGCCGCTTGGGCATCGGCGGAACTGGCCTGCGCCGTCAATGTGCCGAGCGCGCGCTGGGCCTCATCGCGGATTTGCGCGTCGATAGCGGAAAGCTGCTTGCGGACCATGACCGTTTCGGGATGGTTTTCTCCACTGCGTCCGACGATTTCGTTCATGCGCTGCACGATTTCCGCGCGTTGCCGGCGCAGGTCTGCGGTGACTGGTGAAGCACGGGCTGCCGAGACGGCGTCCAGTCCGCCGCTGCTGGCTTCATTGCGCGCGGCGGTCAGGTTGGATCGCGCCGCCGCTGCCGCCGCTTCCGCTGTCGCCAGCTCGGTCGACAGCGGCGCGAGTTGCTCGTTGCTGACCGATCCGTCCACGCCCATGCCAAGGCCCGATCGCGAGCGATAGGTGGAAAGCCGCGCGTCCGCCGCCCGTACTTCGCTCTCCAGCTCGGCTAGGCGCTGCTTGAACCAGTTGGACTGGCGGTTCGACGTCCGCATCAGCGACCCGACCCGTGCGTCGAGATAGGTCTGCGCGATGGCGTTGACGATCTTCGCGGACTTTACGGGGTCGCGGGACCGGAATGTGGCCTCCAATATATAGCTTGTATTGGCGCGTTGAACGGTGAGCCGGTGAATGACCCGCTCCGCGACGGCATTGACCAGGGCGGGATCGGATGTCTGGCGCATCTGGTCGCGGCTGGGCAGCAGCGCGATAAATTCCGGGTCTGCCTGTAGCCGCAGCCGCCTTACCGTTTCCCGAGCGACATCCTGGGACCGCAATATGCTGATCTCGGTGTCGACCGCCGGGTCGCCCATCTCTGGCGACCGCCCATTTTGTTCGGCGGCCAGCGGGTTGCGGCTTGGGTCGATCTGTATGCGGGTCGTCGCATCATATTTGGGTGTAATGGCGAAGAAGATCAGCGCGGCCAATATGACGAATACTGCAAGGGATACCCCGATCATCAAGGGGAAATTGCGTCCCGAACGGAAGAAGGATGGTGGTGGACTTGTGGGGCCAGCACCTGCCGCGGAACTCGGGTACAGCATGCTTGCCCCTTTAGTATGGGGCCAAGTATGTCGCCCCTGTTACTATATTTGGAAATCCCATGGCCAAGAGAACATCAAATATTGCGCATGTCCATTTCGGGAATCACCATGGAAAATACTGTCCCAAAATGACCCACGGAAACGCCATTAGTTTGGATATGCTGGCTTGCCCGAGTCCCGGAATGAAGGACGCCCTGTCTCCAAAAAGGGGGGCGCCAGAACGCGGGGGCGCGGCCCACGCGACCGTCTTCCCATTTCGGATCTGGGCCAGACAGGATTTTGGAGGCCCGAGCCGGAATCGAACCGGCGTGCAAGGATTTGCAGTCCTCTGCGTAACCACTCCGCCATCGGGCCATCCGTGGTCGGGGTGTGGCCAATGTGCGGCTTTGGCTGCAAAGTCAAGCGACCGCCTCTGGGGCCGCAAAGATTCTCGCATATGCAGCGCAATCTCGCTTGGCGCGCGCGCGCATGTGATTTAGACGACCTGATGATCATTTGCTGTATTGCGTTAACAATACAGTTATGCCAAGCGGGATGATGATGGTTACGGAACAGACATATTCCTCTATGCGCAGCGCGATGGTGGACAGCCAGTTGCGCACCAGCGACGTTACCGATCCTGCCGTAATCGCGGCGATGGCGTCGGTTCCCCGGGAAAGTTTCCTGCCCGACGAGCGCAGGGCCATGGCCTATATCGATCGCCCGGTGCAGCTTGGCGAAGGCCGGGCGCTAAATCCGCCTTTGGCGACGGGCCGCTTGCTGACGGAAGCCGCCGTGAAGGTCGGCAACAAGGTTCTGCTGATTGGCGCAGCCACTGGCTATGCCGCGGCGCTGCTGCAGAAGATGGGCGCGCTGGTCACGGCGATCGAGGAAGATGGCGCGCTTGCCGCAAAGGCGGCCGCGGCGGGAGTTCAGATCACATCTGCGCCGCTTGCCGCCGGCGCCCCGGGCGACGCCCCTTATGATATTATCGTGATCGACGGCGCCGTGGAGGAGTTGCCTTCCGCGCTCGTTGGACAGCTCGCGGAGGGCGGTCGTCTCGTTGCCGGCCTGGTTGAACGCGGCGTCACGCGACTGTGTTCGGGGCGCAAAAGCGGTTCGGCGTTTGGACTGGCAAGCCTTGCCGATATGGAAATGGTTGTCCTGCCTGGTTTTGCAAAACCGGAAGGGTTTGTTTTCTGAAGGTAGATGGAATGACCGTGCGACGCCTTCTTTCTGCTTCGGTGGCTGCATTCGCGTTGACGGCATCCGTTTCTGCACATGCGGGCACATTGCGTGAAGCGTTGCTGAAAGCCTATCAGTCCAACCCGACCTTGACTGCTGCGCGGTCCGGACAGCGCGCCACTGACGAGAATGTGCCGATTCAAAAGGCAGCGGGTCGACCCGGTCTGGTGGCCGGGGCGGACTATACAGAATCTGTGGTGCGTTCGAACGAGTTTCAGGCCCGCCGGAATTTATCGGCGGATAGTACCCTGACCGTTCCTGTCTATTCGGGCGGCGCGGTGCGGAATGGCATCAATGCGGCCAAGCGGCGCGTGGAGGCCGGGCAGGCCAATCTGCGTGCGACGGAGGCATCCATCTTCAGCCAGGTCGTGGCCGCCTATATGGATGTCATCCGGGATAGCGCGATAGTATCCCTTAATCAGTCGAATGTGCGTGCGCTGGATGTCAATCTGCAGGCGACGAACGATCGATTTGAGGTGGGCGATCTGACCCGCACCGACATTGCCCAGTCCGAGTCGCGACTCGCTTTGGCGCGCAGCGACCTGCAACAGGCCGAGGCAAACCTGATCGCGAGCCGAGAAAATTATATCGCGCTGGTGGGTGAGCCGCCCGAAGGGCTCCAGACGCCTCCGTCGCTTCCCGGCTTGCCAATCTCCCCTGATGCGGCGGTTCAGGTCGCGTTGGTCGACAACCCCGATATATTGGCGGCCAAGAAGGATCGGGAGGCCGCAATCTATGATGTGAGGGTCGCCAGAGCGAGCCGCCTTCCCACTCTTTCGGCCTTTGCGCAGGGAAGCTATTCCGACAATCTGGGTTCACTGACCAGTTCCGTGCCCGGCATTGTGAATCAGTCGACGCATCAGGCCGCGATCGGGGCCTCCCTTAACGTTCCCCTTTATCAGGGTGGGCGGCCCGGCGCATTGATCCGGCAGAACCAAGCCCTTGAATCGCAAGCCATAGAGCGAGAAATAGCGGTCGAGCGTGGCGTGATATCGCAGGCGCGCGCCGCCTATGCGAACTGGCAGGCTTCGCTGCAGACCATCGAATCAAGCCGCAAGGCGGTGGACGCTACAGCACTCTCGCTGGAGGGGGTTCGCGCGGAAAATACGGTGGGCAGCCGAACCATTCTGGACATCCTCAACGCCGAACAAGAAGCCCTCATTTCGAAGGTCGAACTCGTGTCGGCCGAACGCAATGCCTATGTGGCCGGCTTTACCCTTTTGGCCGCGATGGGGCATGCGGAAGCCAAGGATTTGGCGCTCGAAGGGGGCGCGCTTTATGATCCCGTGGTTAACTATGATCGGGTAAAAAACAAGATCAACGACTGGGATGCGGACCCTCGCCCTAAGCCTGTATCCACGCGGACCGTTGACTCGCCCGCTCAAAACGCCAATGTTGATGCTGCGGGTGCGCAGTAGCGCAAAGGGGAAATGGTTAACATTATGGGTGACATGAGCAAGGAACCTTCGATGGAGGAGATCCTGTCCTCCATCAAGCGCATCATCGCTGAAGAAGGCGAAGAGGCGACGCCGCGTGGCCCGCGCCGTGGCCGTCTTGAGGTTGTGCCCACCGAGGCCGAGGCGATTGAGCCTGAGGCGCTCGACGATGATATCCTTGAGCTGACGCCGCCTGACCAGATTGTGGCGGAGGCACCTGCTGAGGTCGCGCCGGAAAGCGAATTCGCTGAAGCGGATATTGCTGAACTGGCAGAGCCGGACCTTGTCGCTGAGGAAGCTGTCCAGGTTGAAGAGCCTATCGAATTGACCCCGCCGGTCGTCGATGAGGTCGAAGAACCTGCTGCGGAAAGCGCTGAGATAGCGGCGTCCGAAGAGGTCGATCCGGAAGTGCTCGAGATCGCCGAAGAACCTGTTGCTGAAATCGCCGAACCTGAAACCGCGGCCCCCGCGGCAGAAGTCCTCGAACTGACCCAAGAGATCGATACGGAGGAAACCGTGAGCCCATCCAATGCTGCCCTGTCAGGTGCTGAGTCCATGATATCCGTCGAGAGCGAAGTGGCGGCGCGTCACTCGCTGTCCGCCCTGTCTTCCATGATTGTCGTGCCAGAAAATGGCGAGGGCAATACTTTGGAGGAAATGGTGAAAGCCATGCTGAAGCCCATGTTGAAGGAATGGCTGGACGCCAAGCTGCCCGAACTGGTTGAGGGCATGGTTGCCAAGGAAATCAGCCGTATCACTGGCGGCGTGCGCTAAGAGCATATCGGGCGGGGATCGCTCCCGCCCGCTCTTTGCGCTCGTAATAGCCAATTTGCCCGGATGACGGGTTTGCGACGCCTGCGCACATACGTGCGGGGCGTCGTAGTCGTTTCCTGCTATTCCCGGTTGATCCCATCCCGCCACCCGCTAAAGCCGCCTTATCATGACCGAATTGCCCAAAACCTTCGCCCCCGCAGAGATCGAAGCGCGCTGGTACGCGCATTGGGAAGAAAACGGCCTGTTTCGGCCGGAACGGCCGCAAGCGCAGCCCTTCACCATCGTCAATCCGCCGCCCAACGTTACTGGCTCGCTGCATATTGGCCATGCGCTGGACAACACGCTGCAGGACATCATCGTTCGCTATGAGCGTCTTCGTGGCAAGGACGCCCTGTGGGTTGTCGGCACCGACCATGCCGGTATTGCGACGCAGATGGTGGTCGAGCGGCAGATGGCGCTGCGCCAGCAGAAGCGCACGGATTTCACGCGCGAGGAATTCATCGCGAAGGTCTGGGAATGGAAGGAAGAGAGCGGGGGAGAGATTACCCGCCAACTCCGTCGCCTGGGCTGCTCCATGGATTGGGCCAATGAGCGCTTCACCATGGATGCCGGCTTTTCCAAGGCCGTCGTCAAGGTCTTCGTTGAGCTACACCGGCGCGGGCTGATCTATCGCGACAAGCGGCTGGTCAATTGGGACCCGGGCCTTCGCACCGCCATCTCCGATCTTGAGGTTGAGACGCGGGAGATCAACGGCAAATTCTGGCATTTCACCTACCCGTTGGCTGACGGGTCCGGCAGCATTTCCGTCGCGACGACGCGGCCGGAAACGATGCTGGCCGACATGGCCGTGGCGGTAAATCCGGAGGATGATCGGTATCGCGCTCTGGTCGGCAAGCATATTCGCCTGCCGATCACTGGCCGCCTGATCCCGATCGTGACGGACGAACATGCCGACCCGGAACTGGGGTCGGGCGCGGTCAAGATAACGCCGGGTCATGACTTCAATGATTTTGAGGTTGGCAAGCGGGCCGGTTTCAGGGCCGGCGACATGCTCAACATGCTGGATGCAGACGCGCAGGTCGTGCAGGTCAGCGACGGCTTGATCCCGGCGGAGTATCTGGGGCTTGATCGCTTTGAGGCGCGCAAGAAGGTTGTCGAGGCCATCGATGCCGCCGGTCTGCTCGAAAAGGTCGAGGATCGCGTGATTCAGACACCTTATGGCGACCGATCGGGCGTTGTCATCGAACCCTGGCTGACCGATCAATGGTATGTCGATGCCGAAACGCTGGCTAAGCCGGCGATCGAGGCAGTAACGTCGGGCAAGATCGATATCGTGCCCAAAACCTGGGAAAAGACCTATTTCAACTGGATGGAGAATATCCAGCCATGGTGCGTCTCCCGCCAGCTCTGGTGGGGACACCAGATCCCGGCATGGTATGACGAGGACGGCAATCCCTATGTCGCGGAGGACGAGGCGGGCGCACAGGCGCTGGCCGGGAATAAGAAGCTCGTCCGCGACAATGATGTGCTCGACACTTGGTTTTCCTCGGCTCTCTGGCCCTTCGGCACGCTGGGCTGGCCGGACGACAGCCCGATGGTCGCCCGCCATTATCCCAATGATCTGCTGATATCCGGCTTCGATATCCTCTTCTTCTGGGATGCCCGCATGATCATGCAGGGCATTGAATTCATGGGGGAAGTTCCGTGGCGTAAGCTCTATCTGCATGGCCTCGTCCGTGCGGCGGATGGCCAGAAGATGTCCAAGTCGAAGGGCAATGTGGTCGATCCGCTTGGCCTGATCGATGCCTATGGCGCGGACGCGCTCCGCTTTTTCATGGCCGCGATGGAAAGCCAGGGCCGCGACGTGAAGATGGATGAGAAAAGGGTGGAGGGTTATCGTAACTTCGCCACCAAGTTGTGGAACGCCGGACGGTTCTTGCAGGCAAATGGCATCGGTGGATCGGCCGCGCCAGACGCGCCTGCGGCGAAACTCGCCATCAACCGCTGGATCATTGCCGAAACCGTCTCAACGGCTCAGGCAATTGAACTGGCGCTGGCCGACCTGCGTTTCGATGCCGCCGCGAACGCGATTTATCACTTCGTCTGGGACCAGTTCTGCGACTGGTATCTCGAACTGATCAAGGTCCAGATCGACGACGAGACCAAGGCCGTCGCCGGGTGGGCGTTCGACCAGATATTGACGATGCTGCATCCTTTCATGCCATTCATCACAGAAGAATTGTGGCATGCGATGGCGGATCGCAAGACCGACCTCATCGTCGCCAACTGGCCAAAAACCGATGCGCAATCTCTGGACAAACAGGCCAGTGAAGAGGTCGAATGGCTTATCCGCCTCGTTTCGGCTATCCGCGCCGCCCGGACTGAACTGAATATTCCCCCGGGCGCAAAAATGCGTGCTTTTGTCCGGGATGCCAGCGCGACGACCCGTGGCCGCCTCGATCGGCAGCAGGCGACGCTTGCGCGCCTCGGCCGTATCGAAAGCCTGTCGTTCGAAGGCATTTCCGAGCTCGGCGCAGCTCAGGTCGTGGTGGAGGAAGCGACTTTCATTCTCCCCCTGGAGGGTGTGATCGACCTATCGGCAGAAAAAGCGCGCCTGACCAAAGCCAGAGAAGCAGCGCAGAAAGAGCGTGATGCGCTTGCCGGCCGTCTTGGAAATGCCAGCTTTGTCGAACGCGCCAAGCCCGAAGCTGTCGCAAAGGCGCGGGAAGATCATGCGGAGAAGGCTGCAGAGGCGGAGCGGCTGGGAGTGGCGCTGGCGCGGCTGGGATAAATGCAAGACTGGAAAGGATTGGGATGACGAACACGGACATGTCGTCCCAGCGGAACATGACTGCAGGTCCGATCGGCAAAACCTTGCTTATGTTCACGATACCGACTTTGGCGTCGAACATACTGCAGTCGCTTAATGGTTCGATTAACGCCATATGGGTCGGACGCTTCCTCGGCGAGAAAGCCCTCGCGGCAACGGCCAATGCCAATATCGTCATGTTCCTCATGTTCTCGATCATTTTCGGGTTTGGAATGGCAGCGACGGTACTGATCGGGCAAGCCGTAGGCGCACGAGACATCGACGCGGCGCGCCGGGCGTTCGGATCGGCGGTGGGTTTCTGTTTTTGCTTGTCTATTATCGTGGCGGTTGGGGGCTGGATGGGCGCTCCCGTCCTGTTGCGCCTGCTCGCGACGCCCGCGGAGGCATATCCCCTCGCGCTGATCTATCTGCGGGTGATTTTCGTTGCCATGCCCGCAAGTTTACTGGGCATCATGATGATGATGGGACTGCGCGGTGCGGGCGACTCCGTGACGCCTTTACGCTTCATGATTCTTACCGTCTTACTGGATGCGGGATTGAACCCGTTGTTTATCATGGGCATCGGTCCTTTTCCGGCCATGGGCATAGCAGGGTCAGCCGCTGCAACGGCGATCGCCGGTTTCGTGACCTTTATCGCGCTCACCGCTTATACCTATTATAAGGATCTGCCCCTACGTCTTCGTGGCAACGAATTGACTTATCTTCGCCCGGACATGGCGCAGCTGAAGGTGTTGATTGGTAAGGGCCTGCCAATGGGTCTTCAGATGATCGTCATGTCGGCGTCCGGCCTGGTCATGATCGGATTGGTCAACAGAGAAGGTTTGATGACCTCCGCTGCCTATGGTGCGACCCAGCAATTATGGACCTATTTGCAGATGCCAGCCATGGCGATTGGCGCTGGTGCAAGCGCGATGGCGGCGCAAAATATCGGTGCGGGGCGGTGGGACAGGGTCGGGCGTATCACCACCAGCGGCCTGCTTTTCAATTGCCTGTTCACGGGTGGGATAATTGCGGCTCTACTGCTTTGGGACAGGTTGGCGCTTGCCTTGTTCCTTGGCAATGAGAGCCCGGCGATTGAGGCCGCCCGGCATATGCAATATCTTGCGAGCTGGAGCTACCTGCTGTTCGGCATGACAATGGTCCTGTTTGGGACCATGCGCGCAAATGGCGTCGTGGTTGTGCCGCTCGTCATCCTTGCGATTGCGCTATATCCGGTTCGCATCGGCTTCTACCACTGGATGTACCCATATATTGGAGCTGATGCCTTGTGGATCGGCTTCCCGGTCGGATCTCTCACATCCGTGCTGATGGCGGGGGCGGTGTATCTGCATGGGGGGTGGCGGAAAGTTCAGCCTTTGGTCCCACCCCATGAAGAGGAATGCAGAGAGGCGCTGAACGCCGATTCCGAACCGGCCGGCAGGATGAGCCCTACCGGCTGAAGCCGGGAATCTATCGCCCTTGGTTGCGCCAGCGGGTGATTGTTCGCTCCAGAATGTCGGGCTCATTACCCATTTGCTGCCACAGATCGCCGAAGCTGAGATCATTGGAAGCTGGGCGCCTATGCTCCTCGAGATTGTCGAGTGCGACGCGGATCGGTATGGCGACGCCTTCGCCGCAGATGATGCATTCCCTGTTTCTCAAGGCGGGAATAGATTCCACGAAGCCTCGCGATCCCTCTGGCATTGCTGCACTCACGAATGCCCGATCGCGGTCATTGTTGAGCCGCATGGAGATGATGGTGCCGCACTGCGACAGGACGCCTTCGGCCAGGTCGGACGGTCGCTGAGTGATCAGCCCTAGGGAAACGCCGTATTTGCGGCCTTCCTTAGCAATTCGCTCGAGTATTTTGCGAACGGCCTGGCCGCCGCCGGTGGTCGTCGCTGGTATGTACCTATGTGCTTCCTCGCAGACGAGCAGGATCGGCCTTTGCGGTTCATCGCGAGCCCAGATGGCATAGTCAAAGATCAGGCGCGCAAGGACGGAGACCACGACCGACGTGATGTCGGATGGCATGGCCGACACGTCGATGATCGATATGGGCTTGCCTTCGGCGGGCAAGCGGAAGATTTTGGTCAAGAAAGCCTGCATGCTGTCGGCAACAAGCATGCCGGAGAACATGAACGAATACCGAGGATCGGCCTTGATTTCGTCGATCTTCGATTTCAGCCGCATATAGGGAAGCGTGCCTGTTCCCTTGTCCAGCTTGCCCATCTCATTGCTCAGGATAGTCGTCAGGTCGGAGAGCAGATAAGGTATGGGCGAGTCCACCGTCAGACGGGCCATGCCCTCAGCCAGGCGATTGCGTGCGCGCGCCGCCAGCAGGCACTTGGCCAAAATGTCGCGATCCTGCGTTTTTTCTGCGCCTTCCGAAGTTACGAAAACCTCGCAATGTTCTTCGAAATTCATCAACCAATAGGGAAGGGCAAGATTGGTCGCGTCGTGAATCGCGCCGTTATTCCGAAATGATGCGGCATATTCTCCGTGCGGATCAACCATTACGATGTGACCCTGCGGCGACTGGTCGCAGATGCGGTGGAGGATCAAGGCGGCGGACGTCGATTTGCCTGTGCCCGTAGAGCCGAGCAGCGCAAAATGTTTCCCCAGTAAGGAGTCCACGTAAAGCGCAGCGCGCGTATCCTTGGTCGGATATACGGTGCCAATCTGGATATGCGCGCGGTCATCGGCCGCGTAAATCTGGCGCATGTCTGCGCTAGAAACCGGAAAGATCTCGGTGCTCGGTGTCGGATAGCGCGTAACACCACGACGGAATCGATAGATTTTGCCGGTCAGGCGTTCTTCATCGCCTTCGCCCAGAAAATCGATATCGGCGATGATCGTATTCTGATCGCGGCGATCAAGCGTCATGGATCGAATGCTCGCCACCAGCCAGGCAGCGCCGACGCGCATTTTAACCTGGCTGCCCACTTGTCCGGCCATGGCGACGCATGGATCTGAATCCTGCGCGAAATTGGCAAGGCGAGGTGCGTCGATAAGGATTTGCGAACTTGCGCCGGCAATCTGGAAAACCCAGCCCATTGCTTCGCCGAGCACGGGGTGCATCTGGAAAGACTGTGCTTGGGCGAACTGCGTCGCGGCTGGGATATCGTTCATATCGGCACTCGATCAACTCGAAGCCGGCGAGCCGCCGACGGATCAGACCGGATTAGAGGGGACTGGTTAATATTGCATTGAGCGGTGAACCATTTCGCATCTGCAATTACATACGTCGTGCGATGGCGCCGGCGGTCCAGCCAAGGCCCACCGCAAGGGCTACGGCAGTCAACCCATATAGAAACGACCAGTTTTGTGCGGCAAGGGCGATAAAGCGTTCAAAGCCTGACTTGCGGATTGTCACGTCGCGCACGGCCACCGCTACGACCCGCCCGTCCTGCACCAGAAATGTTTCTGCGGTATAGTCGCCTACAATGACCCGTGCGGACAGGGGCAAGCGGGCGCGATATAAAACACCATTGGTGATCTCCACTGTGCCAGGCCGCTCGACAAACAATCCTGTCCTTCTTCGCAGGTCGACCAGACCTGCCTGGAACCGCTCTATTTCCGCGCTGTCATTTAGGGACGCCGGTGAAAGCTGCAGCTTGTCGACACCCAACTCATATATAGCGGCAGTCCTTTCGTCGACGATCCTGTCGATTGGGCGGGACGAAGCCATGGCATAGAAGCTGGGTGCAGAGCGGAACTGGGCGCTGTCGGCATTCACCCACATGCCGGCCATTTTTTGCTTCTCCCGCATGATGATGGACTGATCTGGGCCCTTGAGGACGACCACGATGTCTGCCGGGCGTTCTGGTGCCCTTCCGTCGGGATAAACGATGGCGCCGAACAGCAGCAGGTCCGCCCCAGTAAAGCTGTACTGGATCTCCACGTCGCGCTGCGACACGTCCGGTACCAGCATGGGCGCTCGTGCAGCCACAAGCATGGGAACGCAGGCAAACAGCAGCAGGCGAAGCGGGATCACTGGATTTGCACCGTATATATCTCGTCAGGCCGATAACCCAGTCCAAGAGCCATTCGGATCGCTACGACCAACACGATAAAGGCAAGGATGACGCGCAGATATTCCGGACGTACCGTCATGGAAATGCGCGCGCCGACTTGAGCGCCAACGACGCTCCCGATCAGGAGCAGCAGCGCGAGGACGAGGTCGACTGCCTTGGTTGTGAGGCTGTGCATCATGGTCGTTGCGATGGTTACGAACAGAATTTGGAACAAGGATGTGCCTACCACCACCTGCGTCGTCATGCCGAGCAGGTAGAGCATGGCAGGGACCATAATGAATCCGCCACCGACACCCAGCAGCATCGTGAGAATGCCTGTCGTCACACCCAGCAAAAATGGCGCGAGCGGCGAGATGTAGAGGCCCGACCGATAGAAGCGCCAGCGAAGGGGCAGGGCTGCGACCAAGGGGTGATGGCGACGTTTGCGCGCCGTAGGTCGAACGCCGCTGCGCATGGCGACGATTGCCTGGATCGATTCCTTTGCCATCAAGGTGCCGATCGACCCCAGCATCAGTACATATAATATCCCGATTGCAGTATCGATCTGGCCCAAAGTCTGAAGGAGGCGAAAAAGCACTGTCCCGATCAAAGCGCCGACAATACCACCCACCACCATGACGATGCCCATGTCCGTGTCGACAGTTTTCCGGGAAAGATGAGTGAACACGCCAGAGACGCTTGCGCCGGTCACTTGCGATGCAGCGGATGCCGCTGCAACCGTAGGCGGTATGCCATAGAAGATGAGCAAAGGCGTTGTCAGAAAGCCGCCGCCGACGCCAAACATGCCAGAGAGCAAGCCGACCACTCCGCCTAGTCCTATTATGACGAAGGCGTTGACCGAAAGATTCGCGATGGGCAGGTAAAGGTCCATGCCCAATTGGCCTAATCCCAAAGTGTGCGGATAGAAAGGCGTCTTGTCGGTATTTGGAGGCTGGGCTTTAAAAGCCGGCCGCAAGCGTTATGGCTGGTCCAGAACCGGGCTGGGCTCGTCCGGTGATGCGTTGGCGCCATTCGGCGGCGAGGCGAGATTGGATTTTACCGGCGGAAAGGCGCATCTGGACGTGGGGTCCGATGTCGAGCCGCGTGAGATTCCGTTGCGCCCCTCCGGATGTGGTCAAGCCTATCGCTATATTGTCTCCCGCTATCGCCTTGCTAACGGACAGTTTCCCATCGGCGAAAGCATCTTTGCGCTTCAGGCCGACAAAACCGGCTTGAGCATAACCCTCTCCCTGCAAGCCGAGCGGCATTTGCGCTGGGCCGAAACCTGTTATGCCGATAACTGCAAATGCGTTCCGCGCGCCATCGCCCAAAGAAAAGCGTCGCTCGATGGCGACATCAAAGGGCAAAGATCTTGCCGGACGATAAGCTAGCCCGACCGATGCCTCGGGCGCGTGGGGAGAATCGAGAGCGCTGGACACGCGGGAATAAAGCGCGATGCGACTTGGCTGGTGTGGCGTCAGATCATATTGCAGGCGCATGCCGGCTTGCGATGCGCCGAGTTGCCCATAGCTGGCTAGGCTGCTTTGAGAGCCGCCATTGCGCACGAGTGTCCATGCATCCATCGACCATCTGCTACTTCCCTTCGCGGCAGGAAGAAATGGCTGAGCTTGGGATGTGGGCGCTGGAAGCGGATCGGGGACCGCGACGGAATAGGCGTAGCTATTATCCATCGAATTGATACTGCGATCTTTTTCTTCGGCGGGCGAATCCTCAACGCTGGGGGGTATTGCGACCGATAGCCGTCTTGTCGCCATTGCTGCGAAACCCGCAGATTTTGTATCAAATATAGTGGCGGGAGACATTATCGGAGCACGAACACTGGTCGGGATATCAAACGTCAATCGCTGATAAAGTCGCCGTTCTGACGCCGGTGCAGATGGCGGCACCAAGGAAGTGGATGCTGATATTACGATGCGGGAAATAGTCCAGCCCAACAGAAGAAGGACAAAGGCGCGGACGGGCCGTCCTGCCGTCGTCATGCCGAATATTCCCAATGATCGGCGGGAAAACGATGCGGTGTCTTGTCCCAGATCAGGGGATTTCCAAATAGCAGGCCGAGATAGATACGCACCGCCCGTGCCGCCGCGAAGATAGCGATGTAATTTGCGATTAACGTCCGTGGTATCGAGAGCAATCCTTGGAAAGCTCCATAGAAACGCCAGACGAAGATCGCCCGCATGGCCATGCGCCAGACCATCAGGCCCAAGTTGAACCACAGCAATTTTTCGAGAAAAGGCGGCACCGGCCTGACTGCGCGCAGGCCCAGCCATTCAGCGACCGTCAAACCCGTCCATAAAAGCAGCGCAAGATACGCTGCAAACAAGATGAGTGCGGCAAAGGCGGCGCGCCGGTCCCGTACACGCATCCAGAGTTCCGAAATCCCACCATGCCAGCCGAGGCGATCCCAACCGGATAGTGCAATTCCGACCATCCAGCGCGCTTTTTGTTGAATGGCTTCCGGAAGGGTTTCGGGAAAATGCTCGCGGGTGCAGACAAGCTGGCTGCGATTGTCGAGCATTCTGACGAAGATACCCCGTCCACCATATTCAGCGATGCGCAGACCAATTTCATAATCTTCCGTCAGGGAATTGGGATCAAAGGGTGATCCCCCCTGTGCTTGTGCGAGTTTGTCGAGCATGTTGCGGGAGAAAGCACAGCCTACGCCTGCGGAAGGCACGGCGGCGCCTATCGCTTCTCGAACGCATAGATATTTCCCGTGAGACTCCGCAAACTCGTCACAATAGTGGCCGGATATCCAGCGCGACTGTTGATTGATGAGCGGCAGGACAGGTAGCTGCACCAGATCGAACTTATCCGTCAGCCGGTCCAGCACACGCAGGGCATCATGATGCACAACATCTTCAGCATCGTGGAGTACGACTGCTTTAAAACGTTCTCCACGCCGCGCTTCTTCCTGCACCATTGCATGCCATAAGGCATTGAGACAGTCGGCCTTGGTGGTCGGACCATCGACGGCGTGATGACCGATGTTATTTTGGCTTCAGCGCGTGCGATCGCCTCGACCACTTCTGTAGTTTTGCGGTCATTGGGGTAGGTGCCGACGAACAACCGATAGTTATTTGCGCCCCATTTCCGCAAAGACGTGCGTAGCATGGGTCCTATGACGTCGGCTTCCTGCCACGCGGGGATAAAAATTGCGAGGCCGCCCGGCACGTCTGCATTGGGCATTCTTACGGCATTCATCATGGGAAATCGGGTGTAGATTGCCTAGCGGCGCCATGTTTGACGCGCAAAGAATATCAGATCGATAGCGAGGTCATCCATGCCGCCGATGGCAACGCCGACTGCGGCGAACAACATGATTTCATGTTGCGCCACAGACATCAGCCCCAAGATGGAAATGTCCCACGCCAACATTCTGTCCCCCAACAGAATCGCACGCGTAATGAGTTTCATAGATGGTCAAGGCTGGCAAGGCGCCGCGCCGGTATGAACCCAATGTGGTTTATTTTGATACAATGTCGCCCGGCTCATCCACTCGATAATGATCAGAAAGATGAAGCGGAGAATGTCAGACGCTGGCGGGGGACGAGAACTGATGTTGTGATATCAATAAAAAGGCCCCGGTGGGAGAACCGGGGCCTTTTGCGTTGCTGTCCGATATCGTCCGTCAGAGTTTGCCGGTCAGTTCCGGCACCACCTTAAACAGGTCACCGACCAGGCCGAGATCCGCCACCTGGAAGATGGGGGCATCCTCATCCTTGTTGATGGCGATGATGGTCTTGCTGTCCTTCATGCCTGCCAGATGCTGGATGGCACCGGAGATACCGACCGCGATATAAACTTCCGGAGCGACGATCTTGCCGGTCTGGCCAACCTGATAGTCGTTGGGAACATAGCCGGCGTCAACCGCCGCACGGCTCGCGCCCACGGCGGCGCCGAGCTTGTCGGCCAGCGGCATGATATATTCCTCGAACGTCGGACCGTCCTTGAGCGCGCGGCCGCCGGAAACGATGATCTTGGCCGAGGTCAGCTCGGGACGCTCCAGCTTGGCGATCTCCGCGCCGACGAAGGACGAGATGCCTTTGTCTCCGGTGGAGGAGATAGTTTCAACCGTGCCGCTGCCGCCTTCTTTGGCCGCTTTCTCGAACGCGGTGCCGCGTACGGTGATGACCTTCTTGGCATCCTTGGTCTTGACCGTTGCGATGGCATTGCCGGCATAGGTTGGACGCGTGAACGTGTCCTCGGCCTCGACCGACAGGATATCGCTGATCTGCATGACGTCGAGCAGGGCGGCAACGCGCGGGGCGATATTCTTGCCGTTAGACGTGGCGGGTGCGACGAACGCGTCATGGCTGCCCATCAGGTCGACGATCAGCGGCGCGACATTTTCGGCCAGCGCATGGTCGAACGCCGCATCGTCCGCGACATGGACCTTGCCCACGCCCGCGATCTTGGCGGCTTCGGCGGCGACGCCATCTACGCCCTTGCCGGCAACGATCAGATGGACTTCACCCAGCTTTGATGCTGCGGTGACGGCGGAGAGGGTGGCGTCCTTGAGGCTGCCTGCCTCATGCTCAACCCATACGAGAGTCTTCATAATCTATTCCTTCTCCTTCCCGTTCGCTTCGAGCGAAGTCGAGAAGCCTTTGCGCAACCGTGTCTCGACTTCGCTCGACACGAACGGAGTTTGGGATCAGGCGGCGACGCCCAGGGCTTTCAACTTGGCGACCAGTTCATCGACATCAGCAACCTTGACGCCTGCCGAGCGCTTGGGCGGTTCAGCGACTTTCAGCGTCTCAAGGCGCGGAGCGATATCCACGCCGTAATCGGCGGGTGTTTTCTGCGCGAGCGGCTTGGACTTCGCCTTCATGATGTTGGGCAGCGAGGCGTAGCGCGGCTCGTTGAGGCGAAGGTCGGTCGTAATGATGGCAGGTGTCTTGAGCGCAACCGTCTCCAAACCGCCATCGACTTCGCGGGTCACATTGACCGTGTCGCCTGCAACCTCGACTTTCGAGGCGAACGTGCCCTGGCCCCAACCCAGCAGTGCAGCCAGCATCTGGCCAGTCTGGTTGCTGTCGTCGTCGATCGCCTGCTTGCCCAAAATCACGAGACCCGGCTGTTCTTCCTCAACCACCTTGGCGAGCAGCTTGGCCACGCCCAGTGGCTCGACTTCATCATCGGTCTGGATCAGGATTGCGCGGTCAGCGCCCATGGCGAGCGATGTGCGCAGGGTCTCTTGTGCTTTCGCCACGCCGATGGAGATCGCCACGATCTCAGTTGCCACGCCCTTTTCCTTCAGGCGGATCGCTTCCTCGACCGCGATCTCGTCGAATGGATTCATCGACATCTTGACGTTCGCCAGATCGACGCCCGTTCCGTCCGCCTTCACGCGGGGCTTCACATTATAGTCAATCACCCGCTTCACGGGCACAAGGATCTTCATTCCAACATCCTCCAATTTAGCGCCATCGGCCGGATATGCCGACAGGGACGCGACGGCCCGACAACAGGCCGTCGCGTCCCATGGCGCGTCTGGTTATGCAGCCTGATTTGCGATCAGGCCGCCTTCTTCACTTCCGCTACGATCTTGCGGGCGGCGTCGCCCAGATCGTCGGCCGGGACGATGGCAAGGCCGGAGCCCGCCAGAATGTCCTTGCCCTGCTGAACATTGGTCCCTTCGAGACGGACGACCAATGGCACCGACAGGTTCACTTCTTTTGCCGCAGCCACGATGCCGTCGGCAATGATATCGCACTTCATGATGCCGCCGAAGATGTTGACCAGGATGCCCTTCACATTGGGATCGGCCAGGATGATCTTGAACGCCGCAGTCACCTTCTCTTTGCTCGCGCCGCCGCCGACGTCGAGGAAGTTGGCAGGGAACATGCCGTTCAGCTTGATGATGTCCATCGTCGCCATGGCAAGACCGGCGCCGTTGACCATACAGCCGATGTCGCCATCCAGCTTGATGTAGGCGAGGTCATACTTGGAGGCTTCCAGTTCGGCCGGATCCTCCTCCGTCTCGTCGCGCAGCTCCATAAGGTCCTTGTGACGGAACAGGGCGTTGCCGTCGAAGCCGACCTTGGCGTCGAGCACCAGCAGGTTGTTCTGCTCGGTCAGCGCCAGCGGGTTGATTTCGATCTGCGCAGCGTCAGTAGCGAGGAATGCGTCGTAGAGCGACTGCGCAACCTTGGACGCCTGCTTGGCGAGGTCGCCGGTCAGGCCGAGCGCGGCGGCGACGGTGCGGCCATGATGCGGCATGAAGCCGGTGGCCGGATCAACGGAGAAGGTGTGGATCTTCTCGGGGGTCGAATGGGCGACTTCCTCAATGTCCATGCCGCCTTCGGTCGACACGACGAATGCAACTTCGCTGCTGGTGCGGTCGACCAACAAAGCGAGGTAGAATTCCTTGGCGATGTCGGCGCCGTCGGTGACATACAGGCGGTTGACCTGCTTGCCGGCGTCGCCGGTCTGGATCGTCACCAGCGTATTGCCGAGCATGTCGGCAGCGTGGGCCTTCACCTCATCCAGGTTGAAGGCGAGGCGGACGCCGCCCTTGGCTTCGGGAGCCAGTTCCTTGAACTTGCCCTTGCCGCGGCCACCGGCGTGGATTTGCGACTTCACGACATAGAGCGGCCCAGGCAGCTTCTTGGCGGCTTCGACGGCTTCGTCGACGGTGAAGGCGGCGTGTCCGGCGGCGATGGGTGCGCCATATTTCGCCAGAAGTTCCTTGGCCTGATATTCGTGGATGTTCATCGTCGCTGCCTGCCTTTTCCTGCCGGAGGTCGTGGTCGAGGGCTGCTAAAGCACAAGGGAAAAGCGAAGGCTAGTACTGGTTTGCAGATTCACTTTGCAAAATTGCAAAACTTTTCCGCCGTTTTTTGGCCTTTTGCGCAGTCAATTTGCAAAGTGCCGTTACGTCACCCCGCAATGGCACAACTCAGCGCGGCGCGGCTGGTCACGGAAAATATCTCCGGATCGTCAAGGGCGCGCAGCTTATGGAGGAAGCGGTCGACGGTCATGTCCCGCATATCCGCGTGCGGCACGGACGAAAAGGATTTGAGCGCGCGGAGCTGGTTCATGCTGAGGCGGTCGACCATCCGTTCCGCCATGCAGCCCGACATCCGTGGAGACAGGCCGGCCTCCATCAGGCTGGCGCGGACTTTCGCTTCCGGCGAGACCGTGGCGCAGCCCGCCAGCAGCAGGGCGGGGACAGCGGCGAGCGCGGCGATGCGGAGGGATGAAACGGCCATGGGGCATGCTATAGCAGAGCCAAGCTGAACGGCGGTTTTACAGCGGGCCTGCACAGGCCCACCGCCATGGGAGATGCCGATATGGACCGATTTTTCGCAGCATTTTCCCACAGGGTCGCCAGTTGGGCCGGCCAGCCGGCGTCTTTCATGGTCGCATTTCTGGTAGTGATCGTCTGGGGCTGCACCGGGCCGCTGTTCCATTATTCCGACACGTGGCAGTTGGTCATCAACACCGGCACCACTATCGTCACCTTCCTGATGGTGTTCCTGATCCAGAACGCCCAGAACCGGGATGCGTCGGCGATGCAGGCCAAGCTGGACGAGCTGATCCGCGCCAGCAAGAGCGCCCGCAACGACTTCATCGGCATCGAACATTTCACCGAAGCGCAGCTGGAAAGCATCCGGGCCGAGCTGGAGAAACTATGCGACGGTGACGATGAAGCCAAGCATGCCAAGCTGCTGCTGGACCGGGTCATCCAGCGGCGCTGACGCCCAGCTCTCCTAGAGCGCGGGCGAAAATGCCTGACGGTTATGTTGCCGATAGGCCCGGACCTTGGCCGTATATTCGCGGGCCAGCCCCTCATGGGCGGCGCGGCTTTCGGGGCCGTCGGCTATGGCCGCGCGGAGCAGCGACACCTGTTGCCGGTGCAGTAGATAATTGACATCCATCATCATACCCTCCTCCTCATCGCAGATCGGAACCGAGGTCGTCACGGGCCGGTCGTCCGGCTCTCTGTGGGGAGGGGAAAACGCCCGTCCTGCGGCGCTTATAACATGGAAAACATGGTTAACGCGAGTCGCTCGTCCCGGCAGGCGCGCGGTTCGCCGTGCAAAAGGTGCCTAAAGGCCGTTTACCATGGAATTTCAAAGCATAAGTCCCCGAATCGATGCCCCGTCCTTAACAGTCGCGCGCCGCTTGCCCGATGCGATCTTGCAGGCGAGGGAAGCGCTTATGACCGACATCCGGCGACTCGCAGGGTCGGTCCACCGATGAATAGGGCCGGAACGATGAAGTAGGACAGCGTTTATGGGCGGGCGTCGCTGACCGGCCTGTCGCGCCCCCGCCCGGGCGATGCGCCGGGCGGAAAGGGCGGGCGTTCAGACCTTGGGCGCGGCGGCCGGAGCCGGCACCGGGCCGTTGGCGATATGGGTGTCGCTGATGCGCGTCTTGAGATCGTCGGAAAATTCCTTGAGCGCGCCGGACTCATAGAGTTTCTTGCCGGCATAGCCGAGGATCGCGCCGAAGATGAGGGTTCTAAGCATGGGGACTCCGTGGATGGCTGAGGGGTTTCGGGGCCGCGTTTGCGTGTTTTGCAGGGGAGTAACGGGCCGGGGCGATGCGGGTTCCCGGGGGAGGGGAAAGTGGGGCGGGATTGAGCGTCTGGCGAAAACGGAAGGCAAAAAGAGCCGTTCGCTTCGAGCGAAGTCGAGAAGTCTTGCGCGCCGTTTCTCGACTTCGCTTGGAACGAACGGAGGTGGTTTAGTCTCAGCGAAGGCGGGTTCATTTCAGCGAAGCCCTCACGCCGCCATCAGCGTATCGAACCAGGGCGCGGCCATCCATTGCGCGTGCGCGGCATCGTCCGTTTCCCGCTGCGCCTCGGCCTGCGCATCCAGATGGGCGTTCAGCGCGGCCCATTCCTCGTCTGTCAGCGCGCGGGCATAGTCCGGGTCCAGCGCATAATCGCCAGATTCTTCCCCATCGAAGACCGGCGGCGGCGGAAAGCTGGTGCGCCATTCCTCCGTGATCGCATTATACCAGACGGGGGCGTCTTCTTTCACTCCTGCGCCCTCCGCCCAATGGCCGGAGGTCCCGGCAGGCCCCGCCATATTCCTACGAAGTTGCGGAAGTTGCGGGTTGCCATATGCATCCGTTTCTCCTGCGTCGGAGGCGGCATCCGGGTCAGGCTCCGGCGGGGCGGGCGGGGCGATCTGGACGAGGCCGGACGCCTCCGCGCGTTGCCATTGCTCGATCGTCCAGTGCTGCCGCCGGTCGACGTCCAGGTCCGACGTGTCGACCTCCGCCGCCATGGAGACGCCGGTGCGGGCGAAGCGGTCGGCGCGGGCCAGCGCGATGACGGGGGCGAGGTCCGGCGCGAGGCCGGAACCGGCCTGCTGCGCCAGGCCCTCCGCCCGGCCATAGAGGAACAGGGCGGCGCGGGCCGAGCTGTCGCTGTCCAGCATGGCAAGGAAGGCGTCGAACTCCTGCGCGGCGATGCGGGCGGCGGCGTGCGTCCCCTCCCGCGCCTGCGCATCGGCCAGCCGGTCAAGCCGGGTCAGCATGGCGGTGGCGAGGCGGTTGTCATAGCGGTGCCGCTCCACCACGTCGCCATTGGCGCGGGTGATGGTTTCGGTCTGACCCTCGATTGCGCGGACCATCAGCGTGTCGGCGAGTTTTTGCCGCGCGAGCAGCAGCGCCGCGTCCCAGCCGAGCGCGAAGGCGGCCCCGGTGGCGCGGCGGCGGAAATTATAGGCGGACTGATGCGTCATGCCGACGATGCGGCAGGCGGCCTCCACGCTGTGCCCCTCCG
>DASVND010000078.1:0-4938 GCA_036384035.1 Sphingobium sp.
CTCGGCGGAACCTACGGATTGGGGCACCGCGATTCACCTTTCCAAATGGCAACGCGAGGTTTGCGGACGAATCCCAAATAAGCGGCGTAAAGCCGGCATCGCGTAAACCGCGGTGGGTTCAATGGAGATCGTTGAGCCAGTCCTCGACATTGAGGGCTGCGACCCTGGAAAACTCGCCGACATTGGCTGTAACCAACGTCGCGTCGAGGGCTGAAGCGTGGGCCGCAATCAGAAGGTCATTGGGACCGATCGGTTTTCCCGCGCTTTCCAATCCAGCTCGAATGCCGCCATATTCGGCATCGGCCGGGACATCGAGGGCGAGCACCTGGACACTGCCGAGTATGGCTTCGATCTGCGATACTAGCCTGGGCGACCCTTTCTTGACGCAGCCATATCGCAGCTCGGCCGCCGTGATGATGCTGACGCAAATTGCGTCGGGTCCGGCCTGCGCGATACGTGTCGCAACCGGGCCTTGAGGGTTGCGTGCAAGCTCGGAGACGATGTTCGTGTCGAGCATATAGAGCCGGCTCACAGATCGACCGCTTTGGCCGGCAACAGCGTGTCGTCGATATCGGGGAACTGATCGTCGGGTCCGAGCGGCTCGAGGCTTGCCAGGACTTCGAGGATGTTCTTGCGCCGGATCGGCTCGATCACGAGCCGGTCGCCTTCCCGATGGATCATCACACGATCGCCTGGCAGCTCGAAATCGGCCGGGATGCGGACAGCCTGGCTCCTGTTGTTTCGAAAGAGCTTCGCCTCGCGTGCAAGGGAATGCTCGGAAAGTTCGCGCGCCAAAGCGGCCTCCTTTTGCATATACAATGGCATATACATTGATTGCCGCATATTCAAGAGCGATCGAGGATCGGAACGAAAGCAGGGCCCGCTTGCCGATGAGACAAGCGGGCCCTGCCGGGGGTGCCGCGCGCCAGGGGAGACGCGCGGCGGGGGAAGAGGATCGTCAGTCAGCCATCTCGGGCGTGCGACGGCGGCGGCCATTGCCCTGGGCGGGCTCGCCACCGAACGCGCCTTCGGCCGAGGATTCACCCAGCCCGTCCGGACCAGCGGGACCGTTCGGCTTGGCCGGCTCGTCGGCGCCCGGCAGCGGCGGCAGGCTGTCATCCGCCGCGGCGGTGTCGGTCGGCGCATCGCGGCGGCGGTTCGGCCGCGACCAGACGATGTTGTACGAGCCGTCCTCCTGGCGGAACGCCGAGATGTAGAGCGGCTTGTCGAGGCTCGGGTCCTCGATCTTGCCGTTGAGGAACATTTCGCCGGTCGAATTGGACGCCAGCTCGAACAGCGCGCCGACCTGGACCCACTGGCGGGCGGCCGAGAGCGCGAGGATTTCGAACTTGGGCGCGCGCGGATTGGCGGACTGGACGGTGCGCAGGGCAATGACGATGGCGACCGTGAGGGTCGAGATCTTGCCGGTGTAGGTGCCGCTGGCGTTCTGCGTGATGGTACCGATGTTCATGTGATGTCTCCTGAGAAAGTGCGCTCGAACCCCTTGTCCGAACACCTTCTCTCACCCCCTCCTCTCCTCGGCCGTTCGGCCGAGTAAGGCGCGCCAGCGCCGCTCCGACGCGCCACTTCGGCGCCGTCGGGTCCGTCGCTCCGGCTATCGATCGGGTTTGTGGATCAGTCGCCTTGCGGCGCTGCAGACGAACGCCATCGTGCGATGATGTCCTGCATCTCTTCGGCAAATCCGAGGCTGTCGATATAGACCGCGCCGCGATCGTTCTGACCGAGGAAACCGATCACGGTGGTGATGTCGTTGGCGATCGCCACGTCGAGACCGAACATGTCGGCGATCTCGAAATGACCGAGATCGGGTCCGTTCCACCAGGCCATCAGGAAGTTCGCGACGCGCCTGGCCTGCCCGGTGTCGCTCATCGCGATTGGGATCAGCCGTGTCAGCGCGGCCCGCGCTGAATCGTAGTCGGTCGGAACGGACATCATCGACCTTCTCCCCGCTGAGACTCAGACATCTTCGTAATCGATCGAAAGGCTTGCCGCGAGCTTCTGGATTTCATCGTGGCAGATGGGATCGGCGATGTCGCGCTTGCTCAGACCGTCCAGGATATCAGCAGGCACCCGATCGCCGAACAGGAGCACCGCGAACTCGGGACCATATTGGTAGGACGTATAGTAGAGGCCTTGGGCGGTCGGACAGGCGGCGTGAATCTTTTCCGCCCAGCCCCGCGTGACTGGATAGGTGCTCCGCGGACCAGCCAGGAGGGTGTTGTCATTCACGCCGATCTTGCGTTGACCCGTTGTCGTGATGCTAACGAGATTGAGGTCATGCATCGTGCGCACATGACTGTGGGCGTGTAGCCGATAGTCATAGGGATAGACGATCTCGGGGGGCGCGACCTTGGTGCGATTGCGCTGCGGGCTGTCAGGGCAGCGCAGGATGATCTCACATGTGGCACATTCAAACGATTGCGCCGCATAGATGGTCGGGATGATGGCGCCGCCGGCATCGCGGATCGGCGAGAAGCGCGCGTCCCCTTTGTTGGTGCCGTTGAACTCGACCGAGCCGAATTGATCGAGATGAACCCGATGCAATTCGGTCCCGGCCTTGAGCAGATGATAGTCCTCTTTCCCAACCTTCATCGTGGCTGGGTTGGGGATCTTCAGGCTGACCCGCATCAGCCATGGACCTCGGGCTCGATCTCACGCTCGAAGGCGGCGACCACGGCGTCGGGTTCGCTGCCGAGCGCCGCGCCAGGCGAGTCCTCGAAATCGAGATGAGGCCGGGTAAGCCAGTGGAGCAGCCGAAAATTGGTCCAATGGTCCTGCTTCCGGGCGATGATCTCGCTCAGGGCCGGATAGATCCGGCGACCTTCGACGTCGAACTGCAGCAGCGGATAGGCGGCTCGACCATCGACGGTGAAGCGCAGCAGCTCATTCTTTTCCTCCTTGCGCTTCATCGTGGCTGATGGATTGGCGCCGGAGAGACCAAGCAGCTCACAGGCCTGCGCCTGATCCGCCATCTGTGTGCTCGCGAGGATCCGCTCCTGGAGGCGCGCACGATTGAGCGCGGCCTTGAGTTGCGCGTCGTCCCCCGTCGCGAGATTCTCGCGGAGCATCAGCCGATATTCCGAAATGAGCGTCTCGAACTCGGTGGAGAATTTGTCCTGGAGATAGCGTGCGGCAACCTTCTCGAATGCCGTGACGAGTAGCTTGACCGCGGCTGCCGGCAACTTGGCTCCGCCCGCCTTGGGCGCGGCCTCGGACGCGCCCAAGGCGAGTGCTTCCCTGAGGACGACGAGATTGGCCGGATCCTGTCCAATCGAGAAATCGACCACGACATGACCATTGTCGGCGGCGGCTGCGGCGATGCGCGGCGACGCGTAGAAGGCGCGCTTCTTGCCACGCGCCCGGCGCGGTGCGCCGACACGGCCTTGTGTATCGAGAGTGGATGCGGCTACCATTGGAGAAATCCTAGTTTCGCTATATTGTGCATTCTATATAGCATAAATAGCAGAGATTGCGAGTCCATTATGATCTGCGATCGAAGAGTGACCACCGTTCGAGCAGGAAGACAGGCGCGTTAGTTGACCGACCCGAAGAGACTGCGCTTCGCAGCGGTCTGGTGGGAACCGTCCTTCACGCCGATCGTCTCACGTAGCTCGGCCCCGAGCTTCGCGGCGAGATCTTCCGGGACAATGGCATGCGGCTCGACAATCGCGATCGCGGCCTCGGGTGTCATCAGCTCGCCAGGCGCGGTGCCGATCCAGATGAGGGCCTCTCCTTCCTCGGGCTCGTCCTCCGTAACGAAGAAGACCTGCGCGAAAAACGTCTGCAACGGCCGGTCCCAACCGACAGTGGCGCGCAAGACATGGGGCTGGTCGGCCTTGGGCGGGAGAATGTGTCTGCTCACGCGTGCGTCCTCCGCATTCTATGCGCGACGTGCCGCGCGGCGCCTTCGGCGCTGTTGATGGCCTGACCTGCTGCCGATGCTGCCCGGCGCGCGCCTGCCCTGCGCAGCAGGGTACGGGCTTCGCGCAGGCGTTCAACGGCAATCGCGATGGCTTGTCCGTCTTCGGACGTTGCGGGTGTTATGCGGCGCAAGATTACCTCCATTTTGGATGAAAGTTCGCGAGACTGCCGGATGGCTCAGTCGTCGCAGGGGAGCATGATCGTCATGACGCGGACGGTCGCCGCAGCATCGGCAGGGTCTTCCGAGCCCCATTCGAGAGAGGGGTCGTAATAGTCGATGCGGAAGCGCACGATGTGGCCCTCGATCTCGAATTGACCGAAGTTGCGTTCCGGGCCGTCGGTGGGTTTGAACTCGTAGCGGCGCACGGCTGCGAGCACCGCGGCCTGGGCAATCGCTTCGCTGACGGTCCGGTCATCGCCCGCTAGAGTGGCGAGACACGTCGCCGTCATCACGATCCGCGCATTGCGATCGAGGCCGAGCCGCACGCGGTCATTGAGCTCGGCGATCCGGGATATGGTGCTGTTCATTCTGCCTCCATCAGGCCGGCGTTGAAGGTCTCGATCCATTCTTCCATCGTCGGCCGCTCGGAGATCGGCACGATGCTGGCTGCGTCCTGAAAGCGGATGAGGTCGGTTGGCGCATCGCGCCGGATTGCGTCGATCTCGGCCTCGGCCAGCAGCCGTTCGGCGCGGATGAAATCGGTGATCCTGCCGGGTCTGGTCTTGGTCGATCGGCGCCATAGTCCTTCAACGGTGCGCAGCCGCGGTTCGGCGCGGGCCTCGATCAGGACGATCAGACGGAGGCACCAGGCCGGCAGCGCGCGGACTTCGTCGGGGCGGATGGCGCCGCAGAAAAATTATGTCGCCATTGAGACGATTCATTCTCTTTGACGGGCTATGGATATTGCCCCATCATCGATCGGGTCGGGGCAATAAAGCGGAAGCGCCCAGTGACATATCGAGGATTCAGTGCATCTTTTTCCGTTCGATCCTTGG
>DASVND010000079.1:0-2618 GCA_036384035.1 Sphingobium sp.
CGATCACGATGGCGAGAGTGAGGGTCGAAATCTTGCCAGTGTAGGTGCCGCTGGCGTTCTGGGTGATGGTGCCGATATTCATGGGTCGTCTCCTGAGAAAGTTCGCTCGAACCCCTTGTCCGAACACCTTCTCTCACCCCCTCCTCTCCTCGGCCGTTCGGCCGAGTAAGGCGCGCCAGCGCCGCTCCGACGGGCGCCACTGCGGCGCCGTCGGTCGTTTCAGGTCATCTAAGGAGTTGTCCTGGGTGTCAGGCCCCTGGCCGTGACGCCGGCGAGCGCCACAGGGCGATGATGTCCTGCATCTCCTCGGCAAATCCGAGGCTGTCGATATACACCGCGCCGCGATCGTTCTGGCCCAGGAAGCCGAGGACGGTCGTGATGTCGTTGGCGATCGCGACGTCGAGCCCGAAGATATCGGCTATCTGGAAGTGGCCGAGGTCGGGTCCGTTCCACCAGGCCATCAGGAAATCGGCGACGCGCTTCGACTGCCCGGTGTCGCTCATCGCGATCGGGATCAGCCGGGTCAGCGCGGCCCGCGCTGAGTCATAGTCGGTCGGAACGGACGTCATCGACCTTCTCCCCGCTGAGGCTCAGACATCTTCGTAGTCGATCGAGAGGCTGGCCGCGAGCTTCTGGATTTCATTGTGGCAGATGGGATCGGCGATATCGCGCTTGCTCAAGCCATCCAGGATGTCAGCGGGCACGCGATCGCCGAACAGAAGCACCGCGAACTCAGGACCATATTGGTAGGATGTATAATAGAGCCCTTGGGCGGTCGGACAGGCAGCGTGAATCTTTTCCGCCCAGCCCCGCGTGGTCGGATAGGTGCTCCTCGGACCAGCCAACAGGGCATTGGAGTTCACGCCAATCTTGCGTTGACCCGTGATCGTAATGCTGACGAGATTGAGGTCATGCTTCGTGCGGACCTCACTGTGGGCGTGTAGCCGATAGTCTGAGGGATAGACGATCTCGGGAGGCGCAACCTTCGTTCGCGTGCGCGGCGGCGTATCCGGGCAACGCAGGATGATCTCACAGGTGGCACATTCGAACGATTGCGCCGCATAGATGGTCGGAACGATGGCGCCGCCAGCGTCGCTGATCGGCGAGAAGCGAGCGTCCCCTTTGTCGGTGCCGTTGAACTCGGCCGAGCCGAATTCATCGAGATGAACGCGATGCAATTCGGTCCCGGCCTTGAGCAGATGATAGTCCTCTTTCCCAACCTTCATCGTGGCTGGGTTGGGGATTTTCAGGCTGACCCGCATCAGCCATGGACCTCGGGCTCGATTTCACGCTCGAAGGCGGCGACCACGGCCTCGGGTTCGCTGCCGAGCGATGCGCCAGGCGAGTCCTCGAAATCGAGATGAGGCCGGGTAAGCCAATGGAGCAGCCGAAAGTTGGTCCAATGGTCCGGCTACCTCGCGATGATTTCGCCCAGAACCGGATAGATCCGGCGACCCTCGACGTCGAACTGCAGCAGCGGATAGGCGGCGCGACCATCGACGGTGAAGCGCAGCAGCTCGTTCTTTTCCTCCTTGCGTTTCATCGTGGCCGATGGATTGGCGCCGGAGAGTCCAAGCAGCTCACAGGCCTGCGCCTGATCCGCCATCTGCGTGCTCGCGAGAATCCGCTCCTGAAGGCGAGCCCGATTGAGCGCGGCCTTGAGTTGAGCGTCGTCCCCCGTTGCGAGATTCTCGCGAAGCATCAGCCGATATTCCGAGATGAGCGTCTCGAACTCGGTGGAGAATTTATCCTGGAGATAGCGTGCGGCAACCTTCTCGAATGCTGTGACGAGTAGCTTGACCGCGGCTGCCGGCAACTTGGCTCCGCTCGCCTTGGGCGCGGCCTCGGACGCACCGAAAGCGAGTGCTTCCCTCAGGACGACGAGATTGTCCGGATCCTGTCCAATCGAGAAGTCGACCACGACATGACCATTGTCGGCGGCGGCCGCGGCGATGCGCGGCGACGCGTAGAAGGCGTGCTTCTTGCCACGCGCCCGGCGCGGCGTGCCGACACGGCCTTGTGTATCGAGAGTGGATGCGGCTACCATCGGAGAAATCCTAGTTTCGCTATATCGTGAAGTCCATATAGCATAAATAGCAGAGATTGCGAGTCCATTTTGATCGGCGATCAGAGCGTGACCAGCGTCCGACCAGGAGCACGGGCTCGCTAGTGGACCGACCCGAAGATACTGCGCTTCGCAGCGGCCTGGTGGGAACCGTCCTTGACGCCGATCGTCTCACGCATCTCGTCCCCTAGCCTGACGGCGAGATCTTCCGGGACGATGGCATGCGGTGCGACGATCGCGATCGCGGCCTCGGGTGTCAGCAGCTCGCCGGGCTCGGTGCCGATCCAGATGATGGCCTCCCCTTCTTCCGGCTCGTCCTCCGTGACGAAGAAGACTTGCGCGAAAAAGGTCTGCAGCGGCCGATCCCAACCGACGGTGGCGCGCACGACATGGGGCTGGTCGGCTTTGGGCTGGAGATCGTGACGGCTCATCCACATGTCCTCCGAATACGATGCTGAACATGACGCGCAGCGCCCTCAGCGCTGCTGATCGCCTTGCCCGCGGCCGAGGCAGCCTGACGGGCACCGGCCTGACGCAACAAGGTACGGGCTTC
>DASVND010000080.1:0-33325 GCA_036384035.1 Sphingobium sp.
CGAGAAACCGTTGCGCTGGTTTCTCGACTACGCTCGAAACGAACGGGGGTTGGAGTTCGGTTAGGTCGGTAAATCTAAACCGCCGAAAGGGCCGCATCCCTCAGGCCGCGCCATACCCGTACCGCCTGCACCGTTTCCAGCACATCGTGAACCCGGAGCATCTGCGCGCCCTGCTCTATGCCCTGGAACGCCAGCGCGATCGATCCGCCAAGGCGCGCATCCGCAGCAGCCTCATTCGACAGCGCCCCGATCATGCGCTTGCGGCTGGCGCCCAGTAGCACGGGCACGCCCCAGCCTTGATAGAGCGCCAGATTATTGACGATCGCCAGATTGTCTTGGAGCGATTTGCCAAAGCCAAGCCCCGGATCGACAATGATCCTGTCCCGAGCGATCCCCGCCGCCTCGCAAGCGACGATCCGCGCCTCCAGCCAGTCGAACACATCGGTCACGACATCGACATAGCCGCCCCTGTTCTCATGCGGGTCGTCGCCGGTGGAGGGCGCATGCATCAGAACCACCGGGCAGCCCGCCCGCGCCACGACGTCCAGACTATGCGGATCGTGCAGTAATGCGCTGACATCATTGACGATCGATGCGCCGGCGGCCAGCGCGGCCTCCATCACGCCCGCCTTGCGCGTGTCGATCGACACCGGGATGCCCGATGCCGCCAGCCGCTCGATGACCGGGACAACACGGGCGATCTCGTCGCCTTCCCACACCTTTTCAGCGCCGGGGCGCGTGGACTCGCCGCCGACATCGACGATGGAAACGCCCGCCACGCTCATCGCGAAGCCGATGTCGGCGATCTCTTGCGGATCGCCGATATGCTTGCCGCCGTCGGAGAAGCTGTCGGGCGTGACGTTGAGGATACCCATGACCTGAGGCGCGTCGAAACGGATGGTGCGTTCGCCCAGCGTCAGCGGGGGACGCGGTGCGGCGATATTGGCCGCGAGAGTAGCCGCGCGCACCTGCAGCGGTTCGGGGAACGCGGTGATGGCATCGGCAAACGCGTCGACAGCGACGGTCGATCGATGCACCCGCGCCGCGCCGTGCATGGCCGTCAGCTCATAGCCCTGGAACCAGAGCAGGCTGTTGCCGATCCGCGCGGTCGTTCCGTCCAGACCGACCGGGGAATTGGCGAACCAGATGGGGCGCAGATAGAGGCGGGCGTCGGGGGGGATTGTCATGAAAGCGCTCTACCCCATTCCGTCATTCCCGCGAAAGCGGGAACCCATCTCCAAAGCTGGCCTCCACCCGTAAGGGTGGGAGATGGGTCCCCGCCTGCGCGGGGATGACGATCATTGGAGGATCAGGGCTGCGTCGCCAGCAGATAGGTTTGGCGCAGCGCGTCGATGGGCTTCAGGTCGCCCTGCGCCTCATAATGCCAGAAGGTCCAGCCATTGCAGGACGGCGCGCCCTGCAGCGTTGCGCCGACCTTGTGGATCGATCCGCTGATGTCGTCACAGGCCAGCGAGCCGTCGGCGCGCACCTGCGCCTTCCAGCGGCGCTTGACGTCGGTCAGGATCGCGCCCGGCTCCAGATAGCCGGTCTCGACCAGTGTGCCGAAGGCGACCTTGGGCGCCTGACGGGGCGACTGCATGATGCCGATGGCGGATTCATCGAGCGGCAGGGACGCGGCGATCCGCTCCAGCGCGACTTCGCAATAGGTGTCGTCGCGCTCGATGCCGATCCACTTGCGGCCAAGACGCCGCGCCACCGCGCCGGTCGTGCCGGTGCCGAAGAAGGGATCGAGCACCACGTCGCCCGGCTTGGTGCAGGCGAGCAGCACGCGATAGAGCAGCGCTTCGGGCTTCTGCGTCGGATGCGCCTTGGTGCCGTTGCGCTTCAGCCGCTCCTGTCCGCCGCAGATCGGCAGCACCCAGTCGGAGCGCATCTGCAGTTCGTCGTTCAGCGTCTTCATCGCGCGATAGTTGAAGGTATATTTGCTGTCCTCGCTCTGGCTGGCCCAGATCAGCGTCTCATGCGCGTTGGTGAAGCGCGTGCCCCGGAAATTGGGCATCGGGTTCGCCTTGCGCCAGACGATGTCGTTGAGAATCCAGAAGCCCTGATCCTGCAGCACGACGCCGCAGCGGAAGATATTATGGTAGCTGCCGATGACCCAGATGGTGCCGTTGGGTTTCAGGATGCGGCGTGCTTCCTTCATCCAGGCATGGGTGAAGGCGTCATAGGCGGCCAGCGTGTCGAACTTGTCCCAATCGTCATCGACGGCGTCGACCATGCCGCCCTCTGGCCGGAACAGGTCGCCGCCAAGCTGGAGGTTGTAGGGCGGATCGGCGAAGATCATATCGATGCAGCCGTCGGGCAGCTTCGCCATTTCGGCGATGCAGTCGCCCTGGATCAGGCGGTCGGCCTCGATCGCCGGTTGCGCCAAGGCAACCGCACTCTTCCCCCGCCGCGCCGGAACGCGCTCCAAAACCCCCATAACTCTCTCAGCCCCTGTCGTTACGCCTGTGGGATGAGTCTTCCGGAGTCTTCCGTCAAGATCAAAAACTTAGGACCCAAGCCTCACACAATAGTTAACGAGAGGAGAACGAATGGAGAAACCGCGAGATATTGAGTCCACACTTCACACAGAGTCTCAACATGCGGTGGTGTTGCCATGAAGACTCAACACAAGATGGTGTGGATATTTTTTTGGGGAGTTGGGTGATGAGAAGCATTTTACCGGCCTCCCCTCCCTGGAAGGGAGGGGTAAGGGGGTGGGTCGCGAGCGAAGCGAGCCCTTCCCAGCCGAAATATAACGCCGCTACGCGGCGAACCCACCCCCGGCCCCTCCCTTCTAGGGAGGGGAGATTACGGACGTTAGATCAACACCAACTGCGCAACCGGCGCAAAACTCCGCCGATGCAGCGGCGTGACCCCATGTTCCCGCAACGCCGCGAGATGCTTCGCGCTGCCATAGCCCTTGTTGCTCTCCCACCCATAATGCGGGTGCTCACGGGCAGCGGCGATCATCATCCGGTCGCGTTCCTCCTTGGCGAGGATCGATGCGGCGGCGATCGACAGACATTTGGCGTCGCCCTCCACGATCGCCGTGGAGGCGTAGCGCCATTTGGGGCAGCGATTGCCGTCGACCAGCACATGCGCGCAATCCTGCGCCAGCGCATCGACCGCGCGGGTCATCGCCAGCATCGTCGCCCAGAGGATGTTGATCTCGTCAATCTCCTCGACGCTCGCCATGCCGATGCCGAAGCAGACGGCGCGCGCCTTGATCTCCACTTCAAGAACGGCGCGGCGTGCAGCGCTCAATTGCTTGCTGTCGTTCAGTCCCTCCGGGCAATCCTCGCGTTTGAGGATGACGGCGGCGGCGACCACGGGTCCGGCGAGCGGCCCCCTGCCCGCTTCATCGACGCCGGCGACGAGACCCGGATGATGGAGCAGTTCATGCGCGAAGTCAGGCCCAAGACTATGCATGCCGTGGCACGCCCATCGGCCCATGGCCTGCGCCGAGACCCGGTGCGCGCTTGATCGAGTCCCGCACATAGCGCCGCGCCATGTCGATGGCGCTGACGATGCCCAGCCCTTGCGCCAGCCCGGTCGCCAGGGCGCTGGCGAGCGTGCAGCCCGTGCCATGGGTATGCGGCGTGTCGATCCGCTGACTACGCCATTGCTTAATGACCCCGCCAGCGTCGAACAGCCGATCGGTCAGCGTTGCGGTCTCGCCATGCCCGCCCTTCGCCAGCACCGTGCAGCCGAAGCGCTTCGCAATTCCGTCACCACCCAGAGCCTCCAGCTCCGGAATGTTGGGCGTCACGACGGTCGCGATCCGCATCAGCCGCTCGAAGGCGGCGATGGTGTCGGCATCGGCCAGCACCGATCCGCTGGTCGCCACCATGACGGGATCGAAGACGATGGGCGTCTTTTCCAGGCCGGACAGGATGTCGGCCACAGCATGGGCTGTCGCGGCTGAGCCGATCATGCCGATCTTTACCGCATCAACGCCGATATCGGACAGGACGCTCTCCATCTGCGCGACCACCATGTCGGTCGGCACCGGATGCACTGCCTGCACACCGAGCGTGTTCTGCGCGGTGATCGCCGTGATCGCGGTCATGGCGTGGCCGCCCAGCATGGTGACGGTCCGCACATCCGCCTGGATACCCGCGCCGCCGCCGCTGTCAGACCCGGCAATGATGAGGACGCGCGCAATCACTCAGGCGGCCTTGTACTTCCGCTCCGTGGAGGCCGGATTGTTGGCGAGCGCCTTGCCCACACGGTTAGGCCGGTCCAGCAATTCGCCGCCGCAATTGGGGCAGATGTCATCAAGCTCTTCAGCGCAGGGCGCGCAGAATGTGCATTCGAACGAGCAGATGAACGCGCCGCCGGTGTCGGCGGGCAGGTCCGTGCCGCAGCGTTCGCAATCGGGGCGCATATCAAGCATCATTCAAACCCTTCCGTCATTCCCGCGAAGGCGGGAACTATCTCCCAAGCCATCCACCAACAACGACGTTCCGGAGATGGGTTCCCGTCTTCGCGGGAATGACAACAAAGGGATATCACGCCGCCGCCTTCTCGACCGCCGCGCAGATACGGTCCACCACGTCGCGCACCTGTTCCTCGCGGTCACCCTCCGCCATCACCCGGATCACCGGCTCCGTGCCCGACGGGCGAATGACCAGACGGCCGGAACCCTTCAATTCCGCCTCGGCCTGCGCGATCGTCCTTTTCACATCCTCATGGTCGAGCGGCTTGCCGCCGGAGAAGCGGACATTCTTCAGGAGTTGCGGCACGGCGTCAAACTGGTGGAGCAATTCGCTGGCTGGCTTTCCGCTGCGCACCAGTGCAGCCAGCACCTGCAGCGCAGCAATCGTGCCGTCGCCGGTTGTTGCATAGTCGGACAGGATCATATGGCCGGACTGCTCGCCGCCGACATTGAAACCACCCTCGCGCATCCGCTCCAGCACATAGCGGTCGCCGACCTTGGTGCGCTCCAGCGCAATGCCCTTGCCCGACAGGAAGCGTTCAAGGCCCAGGTTCGACATCACCGTCGCGACCAGGCCGCCGCCGCGCAGCGTCCCCTCCCGCGCCCAGTTGGCGGCGATCAGCGCCATGATCTGGTCGCCATCGACGATCACGCCATTCTCATCGACAACGATCAGCCGGTCGGCGTCGCCGTCAAGCGCGATGCCGATGTCCGCGCCGGCCGACAGCACCGTTTCCTGCAGCAGCAGCGGCGCGGTCGATCCGCAGCCATCATTGATATTGGTGCCATCGGGGGCGACACCGACCGCGATCACCTCCGCCCCAAGCTCCCACAGCGCCGAGGGAGCAACCTGATAGGCGGCGCCGTTCGCACAATCGACCACGATCCGTAGCCCATCGAGGCGCAAGTCGGCAGGGAAGCTGGATTTGACCGCATGGATATAGCGGCCACGGGCGTCCTCCACACGGCGGGCGCGGCCGATATGCTCGGACGCCGCGAGCGCGATATCGCCGCCCAGCAGCGCCTCGATCTTCGCCTCGTCCGCGTCGGACAGCTTGTACCCGTCCGGGCCGAACAGCTTGATGCCGTTGTCATAATAGGGGTTGTGGCTGGCGGAGATCATCACGCCCAGATCGGCGCGCATCGAATGGGCCAGCATGGCGACGGCGGGCGTCGGGATCGGCCCGAACTGCACCACGTCCATGCCCACCGCCGTAAAGCCGGCGACCAGCGCGTTTTCGACCATATAGCCCGACAGGCGCGTATCCTTGCCGATCACCACGCGGTGCCGGTGCTTGCCGCGCAAAAAATGCGTTCCGGCCGCCATGCCGACCTTCATCGCCAGTTCCGGCGTCATCGGCCATTGATTGGTGCGGCCCCTGATGCCATCTGTACCGAAATAGTTGCGCGACATGCCTGTTTCCGTATTCCCGTTCTTGGCGGCCTCATAGCGCGAAGCACCGGCCCGATCGATCATTTTTCCGCAGCAAATGGAGAGGCGAGATGAAATACCGCACGCTTGGTCACGATCTTCAGGTGTCGGCCCTTGGCGTCGGGTGCATGCCCATGGGCGGCGGGGACGCGGGCGTCTACGGCAACGGAACGAAGGCGGAGTCGATCGCCACGCTGCATCGGGCGATGGACCTTGGCGTCACCTTCTTCGACACGGCAGAGGTCTATGGCCCGCATGTCAATGAAGAGCTTCTGGCCGAAGCGATCAAGGGCAAGCGGGACGGGCTGGTCATCGCCACCAAGTTCGGCTTCAAGTTCGAGGGCACGGACATTCAGGGCGTCGATTCCACGCCGCAAAATGTCCGCCGGGCCTGCGAAGGATCGCTGAAGCGGCTGGGGATCGACACGATCGATCTTTATTATCAGCACCGCGTCGATCCCAATGTGCCGATCGAGGAAATGATGGGTGCGCTGGTGGAATTGAAGCGTGAGGGCAAGATCCGCCATATCGGCCTGTCAGAACCGGGCGCAGCGACCATCCGCCGCGCCGCCGCCGTCCACCCGGTCACGGCGATCCAGTCCGAATATTCTCTGTGGGAGCGGGAGGTGGAGAATGACATCCTGCCCGTCTGCCGCGAACTCACGATCGGTTTCGTGCCGTTCAGCCCGCTTGGCCGGGGCTTCCTGACGGGGCAGATCACCAAGCGATCCGACCTGCCCGAAGGCGATTTCCGCCTTAACGACCCGCGCTATTCGGAGGAGAATTTCGACGCCAACCTGAAGATCGTCGACGTGGTGAAGGCGATTGCGGCGAAGCATGAGGCCAGCGGCGGCCAGATCGCGCTGGCCTGGCTGCTTGCGCAGGGCGACGACATCGTACCGATCCCTGGCTTCAAGCGTCGGGTCACGCTGGAGGACAGCATGGCGGCGGTGAAGGTCACGCTGGATGACGGCGACCTGGAAGCACTGGCGGCGGCCGCGCCGATCGGCGGCACGGCCGGACCGCGCTATGGCGAGAAGATGATGGCCATGGCGCGGCTTTAGGCCGGATGAAGGCTATCAGCCTTTAAGGTTTACGAGGCCAACAACGCCCGGCTTGGAGGATGGATTGGAGGCATTGGCCTTCTTGGGCTGCTCCGCCTTGGGCTTGCGGATTTCGCGATTCGATTTTTTCTGACTTTTGGCCATGGATATTCCTTCTTGCGCCGTGATGCTGTGCGTCAGAGCGACGCGATATAACGGTCGGGATTTTCGTTGTCGAAACTCTCGTCGCCCGGAGTCGAGCCTGACGCAGAGGGCTCGACGAGCAGCCCTGTCAGGGCGAGCCGCGCCTGCGCCGCGGACGCGCGCTTCTCCCGCTTTTCGGCATTTACGCCCTCATTGCGCCACATGAGCGCAGCGTTAGTCGCGATCCTGCGGACATTGGCGAGGGAAGTATCCGCCGCGCGGGCCATTTGGGCTTTTTCCTGTGCCCGGCACAGTTGGGATGAAGGATAGATGATGGCCTCCTTGGGCTAAGTTGGAAAGATAAGGTCGCCGCCGAGGATTCAGCTCGCGCCATTGGCTGCCAGGATGCTGTGCGGCGGGCCGGCTATCACGAATGCAAGCTGCGTCACCGGCATCGGGGCGGATGACTGGGACGGGCTATGGGGCTGCAGCATGACAAGCAGCCTTTGATAGCTTTTCACCATTGCCACATGCGCCACGCGGGAACAGGGATCGGCGGACTGCGCAGCCATGGTCCGCGCCTGCTGCAACCGTGCGGTGATATAGTGGATATTCAATGCCTGTCTCCCAAACAACCGGGAGCCAATGCACTCTCTGTCACATCTTGGTCGTGAAAGACGATGCGATGGGCGTACATAGCATGATAATCGGAAAGCGCACAGCGAAAGCTCTGTTCCAGCCCGCGCGAGACCAGGCCGCCGACATGGGCGGCTCCGCCAAACTAAAGGATCGACTTTGCGCGGGTGCAGCGGCATCGTCGTCGCCATGGAAAATCTGAACCGGGTCGTAGACGCCATATCCGCCGCCGTCTTTTTCAAGATCCCGCTGCTCGGCACGCAAATAGAGCTGATCGTGCTCTATCTTGCCCTGCCAATGCTGTTCTTCACGATATGGCTGGGCTTCCCCAACATCCGTGCGGTCGGCCATGCGTTTCACATCCTGCGCAACCAGCCGCATGAGGGCCAGGCGAAGGGCGATGTCAGCCAGTTCGCGGCGCTGACCACAGCGCTCGCCGGCACCATAGGTCTCGGCAACATCGCCGGCGTCGCGGTTGCGCTGACCATGGGCGGGCCGGGCGCGATCCTGTGGATGTTCATCATCGGCTGGTTCGCAATGACGGTGAAGATGGCGGAGGTGACGCTGGGCCTCAAATATCGCGTTATCGATCAGTGGGGCCATGCGCATGGCGGGCCAATGTATGTGCTGAAGGCCGTTCTGGCGCAGCGGGGCTGGCCGCGCCTGGGCATTGTGCTCGGCGGCTTCTATGCCTTCTTCGCCCTGTTCGGCGCGATCCCGATGGTGCAGGTGAACCAGAGCTTCCAGCAGGTGTCGGCCGTCACCGGAATCACCAACGGATGGTATTATGGCGTCTTCCTCGCCTTTTCCGTGGCGCTGGTGACGCTGGGCGGCGCTGCCTGGCTGGGCGAGGTGTCGAAGCGACTGACGCCGCTCAAGGTCGCCGTCTATCTGATCGGCGTCTGCGCAATCCTTGTGCTGCATGCGGGCGCAATCCCCGGCGCACTGGCGCAGATATGGGACGGCGCATGGAACGGCACGGCGGCGACCGGCGGCGCGGTCGGCGCCTTCGTCGCAGGCATGCGCCGGGCCGTGTTCGCCAGCGAGGCGGGCGTCGGCTCCGCCGTCATGGCCCATAGCCTGGCCCGCACCGATGAGCCCGTATCGGAAGGGATGGTCGCGCTGCTCGAACCGCTGCTCGGCACGATGATCGTCTGCGCCCTGGGCGGGCTGGCGCTGGTCGTCGCGGGGACGTGGGATGACGGGCTAAAGGGCATTGCGATCACCTCCGCCGCCTTTGCCGCCGTGTCGCCCTCCTTCCCCTATATCCTTGCGGTCGCGGTGTTCCTGTTCGCCTATTCGACGCTCGTCGCCTGGGGCTTCTACGGACTGCAGGCGTGGGGCTATCTCTTCGGCAACGGCCCGCGCGCACAATGGGCGTACAAGATCCTCTACGTGGTCGCCCTGCCCCCCGCCGCCGTCATCGACCTTGGCCGGGTGATCGACATCGTGGACAGCAGCTTCTTCCTGATGGCGATCCCCAATGTGCTGGCGCTCTATTTCTGCGCTGGGGAATTGCGCAGGGATGTGCGGGGATATTGGGAGAGGGTGCGGGCGAACCGATAGGCGAAAGCGGCCTGCCACCGTTTCGCTTCCCGCTTTTCCCGCAAAACTCGACATTTTATTACGTCGCCGCGATCCTATCGAAAAGCGCGCGATGATATGGCCTGTGATGGGAAAGAGCCTTCCCCATCATATCGCGAGACCCACCGCGTAGGACAGGCATTGTTCATTAACGACCAGAAGCGGACGTTTCAAGAAACCTTCTCCCTTGAGGGAGAAGGATATGGAGCCTTATGAGCGGAGCGAATTAGGCGGAGTTGGATGAGGGTGATCGGGCTTATGGGCCGCGCGATCCAGAGGTCGCACCCCCTCACCCAGCTACGACTAGGCAGCAAGCTGCCAAGTCTGCGCAACCCTCTCCCTCAAGGGAGAGGGAAAAGCCGACCGGCCGCAACCCACCCTAAAAACGCCCCGCTGCCCCCTAATGCTCATACGCCTTGGGCAATGCGCCCGGCGCGGGTGTCGCGTAGCGGTCGCGTAGTTTCGTCTGGCGGTTGTCCATCGGCTGGGCCACGCCATCGATCCACACCGCCACCGGCGCGGATTCCAGTTCCAGCGGGTCTCCGTCCCAGATCACCACATCGCCCGCGCGACCGGGTTTGAGCGATCCGATCCGATCGCCAAGGCCCACCGCTTCGGCCGGCGCGGAGCTGATCGCGCGGAGCGCCTGACCCCAGCTCAGCCCGGTGGCCCCCGGCACCTTCTGCAGCGCGACCATATTCCCCGCCTGCTGTGTCGCGACGCGCACCTGTAGCCCGTCGTCGCCGCTGAACATGCCGAGCGCGACGGCAACCCCGGCCTTCTCCATGCGTCCGACATTGGACTGGGTCGCCGCGATCGTCTCGAATTGGGCGGGCAGATCCTCCAGGCCGCCGGCGATCACCGGCACCTTTGCCGCCGCGATCTGGCTGGCGACGGTCCATCCTTCCGACGCGCCCGCGAGGATCAGTTTCAGCGCGGGAAATTCCTTGCGCAGGTCAAGCGCCGCCAGGATGTCCCGCGCGCTTTCGGCGTGGACCATCAACGGCGTCTTGCCCTGCACCACCGGAACAAGCGCCTCGGCATCGGCGCGTGTGAGGATGCTGTCCTTCGAACGGCCGTCATAAGCGGCTGGATTGCGCGCATAATCCTGCGCCTCCCGCAGCGAAGTGCGGAACAGCAGATAGGCGGCGGGCCTGCTGCCCCCCGCCCGCTTCGCGCCGGTTTCGCCAAGTTCGACATATTGGAAAGCCTGCGCCTTGGTGATCGGGCTCATGTCCGCGCCCAGATCGATGACGGCGCCCTGCCCTGCGAACACGCTGCCAGCGCCCTCCGGAACGACAACGGCGCGGGTGATGCCGCTAGTCCGGCTGATCGCGATCGGATTGGCCAGCGGGTTGATCGCCGTCGACACGTCAAGCGCCGCGGAGAAGGGCGACTTTTCCGCCGTGCTGTCATTGGTCTGGCTGACATAGGTCACCTCGACCAGGCCGACGCGGGAAAAGCCGGATACGAGGCCCGGCGTCACCCATTTGCCGGTCGCGTCGATGCGCTGCGCTCCGGCAGGAACAGCGACGCCCGCGCCCGCCGCCACGACCTTGCCGTTGGCGATGACCACCGTGCCATTCTCGACCGGCTCGCTGCCGTCGCCGATGGCCAGCTTGCCGCCGGTGATGGCGATCGTTTGCGCCATGGCAGGGATCGAGAGAGACGCCATCAGCGTGGCGGCGAGACAGAGGCTGGCGCGCTTCATTTCACGTCTCCCGCACCGATATGGCCCAGTTCAAAGTCGCTCACCGGCCGTTTCTTCGGATCGTTGGCGTCATACATCATCGCGCCGTCGATCCACACCTTCTCCGGCCGGGTATAGACGCTGAACGGATTGCCGTTCCACAGGACGATATCGGCCATCTTACCGATCTTCAGGCTGCCGGTCCTGTCGCCGATGCCCATGGCCTTGGCCGGGTTGTAGCTCAGCCATTCCCACGCGACCTCGTCGGGAATAGTGATGCCCATGCGGCGTCCCGCAGCAATCGCCTTGGCCGCTTCCTGGTTCAAACGCTGGATACCGTTTGCATCATCGCTGTGGACGATGGCGCAGGCGCCCGCATTATGGACCAGCGCGATATTCTCGCGGATGCCGTCATAGCTTTCCATCTTGAAGCCGTACCAGTCGGCCCACATCGCCGAGCAGATGCCGTTCGCCTTCAGCAGGTCGGCAATCTTGTAGCTTTCGACGGCGTGGTGGAAGGCGGTCACCTTGTAACCGAACTCCTTCGCCATATCGATGACATTGGCCATCTCGTCCGCGCGATAGCAATGGTTGTGGACGAGGATCTTGCCCTCCAGCACATCGGCCAGCGTCTCCATGGCAAGGTCGCGGGTCTGTTCCTTCCCCTCTGCGCGCTTCTTCTGATATTCGCGCGCCTTGATCCAGGTCTGGCGATCGACGGCGATATTGCCCATGCGGGTGGATGGCTTGGTGTTGCGCGCGCCATAGACGCGCTTGGGGTTCTCGCCACATGCCATCTTGAGGCTGTAGGGCGCGCCGGGGAACTTCATGCCCTGCATCGTGCGCGCATAGACATTCTTCAAAGTCACGCCGCGCCCGCCGAACAGGTTGCCCGATCCGGGCAATATCTGCAGCGCCGTCACGCCGCCATTGACGAGCGCGCGGGAAAAGCCGGGGTCCTGCGGCCAGATGCTGTGCTCCGCCCACACGTCCGGCGTCACGGGCGAGGTCATCTCATTGCCGTCGCTCAGCGCATCGACCGAGGGCGAGGGATAGTCGCCAAGATGGCTGTGAATATCGATGACGCCGGGCGTCAGATATTTACCCGTTCCGTCGAACACGGCGACATCCGCCGGGATGGGCGTGTCCGGCCCACCGATCGAGGAAATCTTGCCGCTGACGAAGAAGATGACGCCATTGTCGATGCGCCCGCCCTCGCCGTCGAAGATGGTCACGTTGCGCACGACGGTCGGCTGCCCCGGATAGGGTGTGTAGGTCGAGGGATAGGGATCGGCCGGTTCGGCGGACGAATTGTCCTTGGCGCTGGCCGATTTCGGCTTGTCCGCAGCCGGAGCCGCGCAAGCCGCAAGGCCGAACGCGCACAACAGGGCCATATGGGTCAACTTGATCGCCATTATGCTCTCTCCCCTTCGATCCTTATGTCCTGCCTGTCCGCGCCGACCGGCTCCGTCCCGATCAGGTCGAGGTGCATCAGCTTCGTGATCCATGGCGCAAGCAGCATCACGCCGACGCCGACCGCCACGGCGAACCAGCCGATCTGGGAATAGACGGCCAGCACGCGATCGACGCCCGCATCCGCGCTGTCCGTCGCCCGCGCGATGAGCCCGGCGATGAAATTGCCCGCCGCCATCGCCAGGAACCAGGTGCCCATCACCAGCCCGACCATGCTGGACACGGAGAGCCGCGTCATCGCCGACAAGCCGACGGGCGAGAAGCACAGCTCCGCCATGGTGTGGAACAGATAGACGAGGAACACGAAGATGACGGGCGTCAGCTGGCTGCCCGCCGCTGCAGCGCCGGCGACCAGCACCAGAAAGCCGGCGCCGCACAGGATCATGCCGATGCCGAACTTGGCGGGCGCAGACGGCTCCAGCCTGCGCTTGTCCAGCCAAGTCCACAGCACAGCGAACATGGGCGCAAGCAGGATGATGAAGACCGAATTGACGGACTGGAATACCGAAGCCGGCACGTCGACGCCCAGCATGACCCTGTCCACCCGCCGGTCGGTGAAGATGTTGAGCGACGATCCGGTCTGCTCAAACAGGCCCCAGAAGAGCGGGTTGAGCGCCAGCAGGAACAGCGCCGCGAATATCCGGTCCCGGTCGATCCGGTCCAGCGTCCAGATCGCCCGGTAGAGGATGTAGATCACCGTCAGCGCAGAAAAGGCGAGCAGCAGATAGCCCAGCAGTTCGGCATAACGGATCAATATCCAGATGCCGACGATGCCGAGCGCGCCGCCAACATAGATGCTCCATTCCCGCGACAGGCCGATCGCGGATCGCTCCCGCATCGCCTGGGGCGACGGCGGCTCGCCTGCGCCCATCAAAAGCGGCCGATAGATCACGAACACGATCAGGCCGAGCAACATGCCGATGCTGGCCGCGCCGAAGCCCCATCCCCAGCCGACCGTCTCGCCCAGCACGCCGCAGATCACCGGGCCGATCGCTCCGCCCAGATTGATACCCATGTAGAAGATGGAGAAGGCCGAGTCCCGGCGATGATCGTCCTTCGCATAGAGTTCGCCGACGAGGACCGAGATATTGGCCTTCAGAAAGCCGGTGCCGACGATGATGGAGGCAAGCGCGAGGTAGAAGCCGTTCAAATGAAACGAACTCTGCCCCGCCGGACCTTCAACGGCGGCGATCAGCAGATGGCCGAAGGCGATGAACACACCGCCCGCCAGCACCGCCTTGCGCGCGCCCAGATAGCGGTCGGCGAGATAGCCGCCGATGACCGGGGTGATATAGACCAGCGAGGTGTAGGCGCCGTAGAGCAGATAGGCCCGATCATCGCCGAACAGGAAATGCTTGGTGAGGTAGAAGATCAGCAGCGCGCGCATGCCATAGTAGGAGAAACGCTCCCACATCTCGGCAAAGAAGAGGATGAACAGGCCCCGGGGATGACCGAGGAATGTTCCTGCCGCGTCGCCAGCCGGTCCCGGGTGCGTTGCCATCTATGGCCAACCTTTCGACACGGATTACGAGCCGCCCATGGCCAAAGGCCGAGCGTAATCGCCAAAGCCTAGCACCAAAATTGCGGCTGTGAAGAATATAATTTCGTTACGATTGCGTCCCCTTGCGCCTGCCGCACCGGCGATCCATCTAGGCCGCGATGTTCAACGATCGCACCGACCCGCTCACCCTCCTGCAGACCCGCCGTTCCGGCAAACCCCGCGACCTTGGCGCACCGGGTCCCGATGCCGCACAGCTTCGCGCGATGCTGGAGGTCGCGATCCGCACACCGGATCATGGCAAGCTCGCACCGTGGCGGTTCGTCATAGTGGGGACGGATCAGCGGGAAGCGCTCGCCGCCCTGCTGGAGCGGGCCTATCGCGAAGCCAATCCTGCCGCAGGGCGGCTGGAAATAGAGGCGATGCACCAGTTCGCGCGCCAGGCGCCGGCTCTGGTCGTCGTGCTGTCTTCCCCCAAACAAGGGAAAATTCCCGTGTGGGAGCAGGAGCTATCCGTGGGCGCGGCCACGATGAACCTGCTCAATGCCGCGCACGCACTGGGTTTTGCGGGCGGGTGGCTGACAGGATGGCCAAGCTATAGCGACGCCGTGCGCGACGCTTTTGGATCGGCGGGGGAACGTATTGCCGGGTTCGTGTTCATCGGCACGCCGCTAAAGCCGCTCGAAGAGCGGCCCAGGCCAGAATATGACACCGTTGTCAGGAATTGGGACATATAATTACATCTTATCGCCGTAATATTTCTTTTAATTTCGACGTTGCGCGGCCGGCTGTATTATGTCACTGAGGCAGTCATGGCAGACGATTCCAAGCCAGTCTATCTCCGCCTGCGGGAGGTTATTTCCGCGTCCATTCTGGACGGCATGTTCCATGACGGTGACATGCTGCCCTCCGTGCGCGCCTTTGCCGCGCAGCAGGGGGCAAATCCGCTGACCGTGGCGAAAGCCTATCAGAGCTTTCAGGACGACGGCCTGGTGACCGTGAAGCGCGGCGTCGGCATGTTCGTTGCCGATGGCGCCACCCGCCGCCTGCGCGCGATGGAGAGGACGCATTTCCTGGAGAATGTCTGGCCGCCTGTCGCGGCGCAGATGCAGCGGATCGGCGTCAGCCTGTCGGACCTGTCCGCAAAGCAGGACGCCTGAGCGGAGGGCTCAAAGCCCGTCCCACTAAGATCGGCGCACCCACTTCCGTTCGCTTCGAGCGTAGTCGAGAAGCCTTGCGCCTGTTTCTCGACTTCGGCCCTCCGGGCCGAAGTTTATCCTGAGTTTGTCGAAGGGCTCGAAACGAACGGAAGTTTGATTGAGAAAGACGCTTCAATAATCCTTACCGCCGCACTGGATATTGCCGGTGCCGCCGCGGTTTACCTTGCAGGCCGCTTTCCCCAGGACAGTAACGTCACCCGATCCGCGCGCGACCACGTCCGCGTCGGTCGTGGCCGTTACTATGACATTCCCCGGCCCATCGCCCAATATCTTAACCTGCTTGGCCTTCAATCCCTCACCCAGCAGCGCGCCAGGGCCGGAAAGGGTTGCATTCATAATACCCGCTGTCCCCGCCACCGTCATCTGTCCGCTACCCATGATGGAGACGTCCAGCCGGTCCACCGCCATCGTCCCAACGGACACATTGCCGCTGCCCGATAGCTGAACGGTGGCGTTCAGGCCCTTCATCCGGTCGACCGACAGCGATCCCCCGCCGGCCAGCATCACGCGCTGGAGTTGCTCCGTGGACAGGATGATCGTCGCCCGTCCACCGGCAGGGTCGTTCATCTGCGCGGGTTTCATCCTGACGGTCAGCGTGCTGCCCGACATGGACAGGTCGATGCGGTCGAGCGCGGTGCGATCCCCTTCGCCCCGTCCGGACGTACCACCGCCCGTGACGATGGTGACCTTCACGGGCGCAAGGACGCGGATGCTGTCGAAACGGGAGACGCTATAGCTCTGGGTCGCCGCCTGTGCAGGCGCGGTCAACAGCCCGGCCAGCGGCAAAATCGCCCGCCCTGCCCGCATCACGCCGAACAGTGCGCGTCGCCCGAACCCATTGCCGAAACCTTGCACTGCGCCTTGCCTTTCACATCGACATCGCCTGACCCCATGATGCTGATATCCACCGGGCCGTCGGACGCAAAGCCGACATTGCCAGATCCCAGCACTGATACGGACGCCCGCCTCGTCTTAAATCGCGCGCCATCGACATCGCCGGAGCCGGTAGTCGACAGCTTCGCGCTGTCCGCCGTTCCGGCCAAGGCAATATTGCCCGATCCGGTGACATCGACGGTCAGCGCGCCGACCTTAGCCGTGCCGATCTTTAGATTGCCTGAACCTGTCAGGGACAGGTCAAGGGCGGAGCCCTCGGCGCGATCGACATCCACATCGCCCGATCCGGTCAGCCCGACGCCCGCAATCGCCGGCATGGACACGCGGATGGTCGCGCCATCGTCCATCCCGCCGAACATATTCATCCAGCCTTCTTTCCGGCCGATCCGCAGCTCGCCGTTCGCGACCTTGATCTCCAGCACCTTCATCGTTCTGTCGCTGCCCTCCGCCTTGACGGCGAAATCCCGGCCCACGGATATGATGACATTGTCCGGCCCCGTCGATTGGACGCTTCGAAAATCGCGCAAGCCGGTCGTGTTGACGGGACTGCCGGACTGGGTCGCGGCATTTTGGCTGGAACAAGCGGTGGACATGGCCGCAACAACGGCAACGGCGGTTAGAACAGGCATTCTGGACATCGGCTGCTCCCGGTACTGTATTGTTCATACAATACAGGAGAGCCCGATGCTTTCCAAGTAAAATCCAGGCTATGGCTGCGTCGTGTTCTCCACATGATCCATCACGGCATTCTCCCCGTCATTGGGAGCGCTCAGGCGCGGCTGCTGATGGCAGCCGGCCAGCGCCACCAGCGCCGCGAAGACAATAGCAAATCTGCCCATGCTCACTCCCTTGGTTGGTGTAGTCCACATAGGAGCGAACGGCGCAGAAACGAACTGACGAAAAATCCAATATGGGTGGATAAAGAGAAGGTAGAGACGTGTTGCCTTCGCGCCACGGCAAATGGATGCGCGGATTAATTTGGATCAATCCAGACCGACAAAAAAGGCGCCCGAAGGCGCCCTTTCCGTTTCAACCTAACCCGCTTTATTCAGCGCGTTCCTTGTTATATTTCGGCGCAGCTTCGTTCAGGATGCGCAGGATCTTCTTGAGAGCGCCCGGCTCGTCCGTCTCTTCCATCGCCGCGAGTTCGCGGGCGAGGCGGCTGGAGGCCGCTTCGAAGATCTGGCGCTCCGAATAGCTCTGCTCGGGCTGATCGTCGGCGCGGAACAGGTCGCGGGTCACCTCTGCGATCGACACCAGGTCGCCGGAGTTGATCTTCGCTTCATATTCCTGCGCGCGGCGCGACCACATGGTGCGCTTCACCTTGGGCTTGCCCTTCAGGGTTTCAAGCGCCTCGCCAAGAGTCTTGTCGGAGGACAGCTTGCGCATCCCCACACCCTCGGCCTTGTTGGTGGGAACGCGGAGCGTCATCCGCTCTTTCTCGAACCGGAGCACATACAGCTCCAGTTCCATGCCCGCGATCTGCTCTTTCTGCAGCTCGATCACGCGACCTACGCCGTGCTTGGGGTAAACGACATAGTCACCGACGTCAAAGGACAGCGCCTTGGCAGCCATTTGGTACCTTTCCTTCAATCAATTGGGAGGCCAGTGTCGCCCGGGCGCATGTAAAGGGGGATACATGCAGGACAGCCCGCAACGTCACCGTAAGATCATGGGACGATTTATCTCCACACGGACGCGACGGCGCCCGCTGCGCAACAGCATGTAGCAGATTCGTAATAAAATTACCAGCCCATGCGAAACGGAGCGGTATCGACCGCGCCCTGCCTTGCTTTGTGCGCCTCTACAGGCTCAGTCGCCAGAGCCCGGCTCTGAAGAGAAATACTTCTCGAACTTGCCCTCCTGGGCCTTGAACTCGTCCGCGTCGGCGGGTGCGTCACCCTTTGTGGTGATGTTGGGCCATTCGGCCGAAAATTTGGTATTGAGTTCCAGCCATTTTTCAAGACCGTTCTCGGTATCGGGCAGGATCGCCTCGGCGGGGCACTCCGGCTCGCACACGCCGCAATCGATGCACTCGTTCGGATTGATGACCAGCATGTTCTCACCCTCGTAGAAACAATCCACCGGGCAAACCTCGACGCAGTCCATATATTTGCAGCGGATGCAGGCGTCGGTGACGACATAGGTCATTGCGTGGCACTCTTCGTTATGTTCTGGCCCTGCTATTCCTGGCCCGACCTCACGTCAATAATGCGCCGACAAATGATTTCTTTTCAATCACCGATCCGAATTTCTTCGTAACAGCCCTGCGCTTCCGGGGCCGGGCCGCGCCGGGCTGGCAACGCGCTCACTCTTACGACCCGCGCGGACGCGCCGTGGGGTAATGTGATCAGGTCCCCCGGACGCACCGGCGCATGCGCGCGATCGACGCGGCGGCCGTTAAGGCGGATATGCCCCTCCTCCGCCAGCGTCTGCGCAAAGGAACGGCTCCGCGCCAGGCGGGTAAACCACAGAAATTTGTCGATACGCAGCGAACCGCCCTGCGGCGGCAGCCCGGAAGCGCGCCCGTGCCCCAGCTCAGCCACCGCGTTCCAACAGGGCAGCCAGCCCCGCAAAAGCCTGATTGCCGCCGCCAGAAGCGTTCCCTGAGGCGTTACCTGAAGGAGCAGGTTTCTGCCGCGCGTCATGTTGCCGGGGGCCACCATTTTTCTGCCTTGGCCCGGCATTTCTCGGCGCGTCCTGCGCACGTGGCTTGCGCCGCCCCCGGAATGCCCAGTTCGGGCCTGCGGGCAGCGCATTTTCACCCTCGGCTTCCCCTTCGCCTTCCGGCTTCACGGCTGCGGTGACGGGACGGAATCCCGCATCGCGCATCAATTGCAGAAACGCAGGTTCGACGACCCCCAGGGAAACAACCTGCGGATCCGCCGCGGAAAACGGCGCGCCCTTCGCAATCGCCTCATGCGCCGCCCGCGCGATCCGCTCGGCAATGTCGATGCGCAACTGCAGCGGACCAAAGGTGCGGAAGCCCGCGATCCGCGCGCCCATTTCGGCGTTGCGGTCACCCGCAGGCAGGATCACCGCGCCTGCGGGCGGCAGCGGCAACATGGGCTTGCCCTTGCGTGCGCTCAGCAGCGCCATGCGCCACAGCGCCGCGCCGGGCTTGAGCAGTCCATGATGAAACAGGTCGAGCACGCCGATGGTGATGCCGGCGCGGCGCAATATCGACCGCTGGTCCTTGTCGAGATGAGCGAGCGCCGCGTCCAGCTCATCGCGCGGCGCGATCCCGCCAGCGTCGCCCAGCTGTGCGAACATGGCCCGCACCACGGCTGGCACAGCCGGATCGGACGCGCTTTCCGTCATCTTCACCAGCGGCAAGAGGTGCCGCTCCTTCTGCGCCGTCATCCACAGGCCAAGCCGTTCGGACACGCGCTTCTGCAAGTCCTGGCCGAGGTCCATGATCGCCCGGTCGAGCCTGAGCGACGGCGCCGTGAGCGAGGGCCCGGCGGCAAGCATCGCCACTACTTGCCCATCCCACAGGATCGCAGGCATTTCACCCGTGCGCGCTTCCAGCGCAAAGGCCGAATCGGCCGCAGCGATCAATTCCTCTGCCTTCATCCCCAAAATCCTTCCGAGCCGCCTCTCCGCAGCCGCCAACAGCATCCTGCGATCTTCGCCGCGTGCATCGGGATCGACCGAGAAACGGAATCCGTCAAGCCGTCCGATGACTTCGCCGTCAATGCTGACCTCTCCATCGGAACCGATTTGGACCGGAAGGTCGCCCGCTTTCCTGCCTATGTCGCGCAGCAACACCGATGTTCGCCGATCCACGAACCGTTGCGCCAGCGCGGCGTGCAAGCCGTCGGACAGCTTTTCCTCCAGCACCCGCGTGCGCTCCGCCATCTCGGCGGGATGCTCCAGCCAGTCGGGCCGGTGCGCGACATAGGACCATGTTCGCACCGCCGCGATCCGCGCCGACAATGTATCGATATCGCCCTGCACCGTGTCCAGCCGGGCCAGGTTCTGGGCGAACCAGTCGCGGGGGATGAAACCGTTCCCCTCCGACAGGAAGCGCCAGATGCGCGATACCATCCGGGCGTGGTGGTCCGGCCCCAGTTTCTGAAAATCGGGAAGACCGCACGCGGCCCACAGCCGCGTCACCTGACGCCTGCCGCGCGCGCGCTCCATGACCAGCGGGTCCTCCGCCATGCGCTTGAGCACAGCCAGATCGACCGCCTCCGGCGCGGCGCGCAATTCCGGCCGGTCCGGTCTTTGTTCCAGATCAGCGATCAGCATCGCCACGCTGTCGCAGCGCGGGGCACCTTCACGCCAGTAGAGCGCCTCAAGGCGCGGAAAGCGATGCTCCTCGATCGCGGAAATCTCCTCCGGCGTGAACGCCGCCGCGCCCTCTTCTCCACCCAGGCTGCCGAATGTGCCGTCCTTGTGATGCCGCCCCGCCCGCCCGGCGATCTGCGCCATTTCCGACACAGTCAGCCGCCGGATGCGATGCCCGTCGAATTTGCGGAGCGAGGCGAAGGCAACATGCGCGACATCCAGATTGAGGCCCATGCCGATCGCGTCGGTCGCGACCAGATAATCGACCTCCCCCTCCATGAACATCTTGACCTGCGCATTGCGCGTGCGCGGCGACAGCGCGCCCATCACCACTGCTGCGCCGCCCCGGAACCGCCGCAGCATTTCGGCGACGGCATAGACCTCTTCCACCGAGAAGGCGACGATCGCGGAACGCTTGGGCAGGCGGGAGAGCTTCTTCGCCCCGGCATAGGAGAGGGTCGAGAAACGCGGCCGGCCGATAATCTCGACATCCTTGACCAGCGCCCGCACGAGCGGCGCGACGCTGGCCGAACCGAGGATCATCGTTTCCTCCCGTCCCCGCGCATGCAGCAGCCGGTCGGTGAACACATGCCCCCGCTCCGGGTCCGCGCCAAGCTGCGCTTCGTCCAGCGCGACGAAGGCATAGTCGCCGTTTATCGGCATGCTCTCGGCGGTGCACAGGAAATAGCGCGCCTTGGGTGGGCAGATCTTCTCCTCGCCGGTGATCAGCGCGACGCTGTCCCTGCCCTTGATCGCGACGACCCGCTCATAGACCTCGCGCGCCAGCAGGCGGAGCGGAAATCCCATCATGCCGCTGGAGTGCGCGCAGAGCCGTTCGACCGCCAGATAGGTCTTGCCGGTATTGGTCGGGCCAAGCACAGCGGTGATGGCGGAACGGGCGAAGCTGGCCATGACCTTTCCTATGTCGGGGAAGCGGGAACGCAGCGCAAGGGAAAGGAAGGTTCCCTGACAAATAAGCGCGCGATCCCCCGCTACGCACGGTTCATCGCAGGATTCGCCGCAGAATCCGTGTGTTAAGTTGACTTTAACCCTATCCCTTCACAACACCGCCAGCGGAGAACGCGACGGGGGTCGTGGCCGCAAGGAAATATCCGGGGGATTGCCGGTCTTGTTTCAGAAAAGCGATTTCGGGTCCGGTCAGGGCGGCGCAGCCGCATCCCTGTGGATGGCCGACGCAGTTCCGGCTCCGTTCGTCGACCGCCGCGACTGGCGCGCCAAGGTGCGCGACTGGGCGGAAGACATCAATCTCGTCCCCGACCTCGGCCAGAATATCGGCTCGCTCGAATGGTTTCGCGGTCTTGCCACCTGTACTGCGCTGTGCGCCTGCGCGCTGGCCCTTTCCCCCGGTTTTCAGCCCATCCCTGCTGCGCCTGAGCCCCTGCTGGGCCAGAAGCAATATCAGGAGATGCGCAGCCAGATGACGACGCCGCTGGCGCTTGGTGCCGACAGCGGCCGGCACATGGCGGCGACGGATATGGTCGCGCCCCTCGCCGAAACGCCCGAGCGCCCGCAGATTGAACTGAGCGCCGCGATCGGCGACGGCGACAGCTTTGGCCGTGCCCTGTCCCGCGCAGGCGTCAGCAGCGCCGACGCGTCGCAGGTGATGGATATCATCGGCGGCGACGTGAAGCCGGGCATGCTGAAGGCCGGCACCCGCCTCGACATCGTCCTGGGCCGCCGCCCGACCCGCAACGTGCCGCGTCCGCTGGACCATCTGGCCTTTCGCGCCCGCCTCGACCTGGCGATGGAGTTGAACCGGGTGAACGGCGTGCTTCAGGTGAAACGCATCCCGATCAAGGTCGACGCGACACCGCTGCGCATCCAGGGCATCGTCGGCGACAGCCTCTATCGCTCCGCTCGCGCAGCCGGCGCGCCGCCCAAGTCGATCCAGTCCTTCCTGCGCGTCATCGCCCAGCAAGTGCCGATCGAGGATATCCGCGCCGGAGATCGCTACGACATCATCCTCGACTATCGCCGCGCCGAAACCGGCGATGTCGAAGTCGGCGACCTGCTCTATGCCGGCCTTGGCCGCACGCGCGGCAAGTCGCTCGACATGCTCAAATGGAACAGCGGCGACCGTAGCGAATGGTTCGAGGCTTCGGGCGTCGGCGAACGGCGCGGCGTGCTGACCATGCCGGTCGCGGGTCATGTCTCCTCAGGATACGGCATGCGCCAGCACCCGATCCTGGGGTATACCCGCATGCACGCCGGCATCGATTTCGCCGCGCCCTATGGATCACCCATCTATGCGGCCACCGACGGCATCGTCGAGTTTGCCGGGCGTCATGGCGGCCATGGCAATTATGTGAAGCTGCGTCATGGCGGCGGCATCGCCACCGGCTACGCCCATATGAGCCGCATCGCCGCCAATGTCGGCCAGCGCGTCCGCCGTGGCCAGGTGATCGGCTATGTCGGGTCGACCGGCCTGTCGACCGGCCCGCATCTGCATTACGAACTGTATCGCAACGGGGTGAACATCAATCCCAACTCGGTGAAGTTCACGACCGTCGCCCAGCTGACCGGCAAGAACCTGGCCAACTTCAAGGCGCGCCTCGCCCAGCTCAAGTCGCTGCGCGTTGGCCTGCACACGAGCGAACCGGCAAAGGTGGCGCAAGCCCCCGGCGCGGTCATGGGTACGCCAGCGAAAGGAAAGTAGGACTTATCCTACTTCGGGTTGATCCCGGTTCTTCCGCCGCCTAAACCCCCGCGCATGTCCCGCGCTCCGCATTCCGCCGCCTATCCCGCTCTTCGCCTGCGCCGTACCCGCGCTTCGGCGTGGAGCCGTTCGCTCCATGCGGAACATCGCATCGGGCCGCAGGATTTCCTCTGGCCGCTGTTCGTCACCGAGGGAACGGGCGTCGAAGAACCGATCACCAGCCTGCCGGGCGTATCGCGCTGGTCGGTGGACGGGATCGTCGCCCGCGCGAAAGAGGCGCGCGACGCGGGCATCCCCTGCCTCGCCCTCTTCCCAAACACGCAGGCGGACCGGCGCAGCGACGACGGCAAGGAAGCGCTCAACCCCGACAATCTGATGTGCCGCGCCATCCGCGCGATCAAGGACGCCGTCCCCGACATCGGCATTCTGACCGACGTTGCGCTCGACCCCTATACCGCGCATGGGCAGGACGGCCTGCTCGACGCCAGCGGCTATGTCGTCAATGACGCCACGGTCGAGGTGCTGATCGGCCAGTCGCTCAACCAGGCGGCAGCGGGCGCGGACATCATCGCCCCCAGCGACATGATGGACGGCCGCGTCGGCGCGATCCGCGCTGCGCTGGAGCAGGACGGCTATCACAACGTCCAAATCATGGCCTATGCCGCCAAATATGCGAGCGCCTTCTATGGCCCGTTCCGCGATGCGGTCGGCTCTCGCGGCCTGCTGAAGGGCGACAAGAAGAATTACCAGATGGATCCGGCCAATGGCGCCGAGGCGCTGCGCGAGGTCGCGCTCGATCTTGCCGAGGGCGCGGACAGCGTGATGGTGAAACCGGGCCTGCCCTATCTGGACATCGTCGCGCGGGTGAAGGACGCGTTCGACGTGCCGGTGTTCGCCTATCAGGTGTCGGGCGAATATGCGATGATCGAGGCGTCTGCGGCGGCGGGCGCCGGCGATCGTGACGCCCTTGTCCTCGAAACGCTGATGGCGTTCAAACGGGCGGGATGCTCGGGCGTCCTTACCTATCACGCTTTGCATGCCGCACGCCTGCTGAACGGATGATCCGCAGCGACCGTCTGATCCTGCGCAACTGGAAGGATGCTGACAGCGCCCCTTTTGCGACGATGTGCGCGGACGTCGACGTCATGGAACATCTGGGAGGCCCGATTGGTCGGGCGGAAAGCGATGTCATCGCTGCGCGTATTTCTGAAACGGCGCAAAAGCATGGTCACTGTTTCTGGGCGATCGAGCGTGAGAATGACGGCATGTTCTTGGGTTTCTGCGGCTTGCGCCGCGGTGGCCATCCGGGAACATCGGTGCCCGATGAACTGGAGATCGGCTGGCGCTTGTCACGTAGCGCATGGGGACAGGGCTACGCCCGCGAAGCCGCCGCCGCCGCACTCGAATGGGGTTGGCGAAATACCAGTGCTTCACGGATCGCCGCCTGGACTGTTCCTGCCAATCTTCGCTCGTGGGGCCTCATGCAGCGGCTGGGAATGGTTCATCGTCCGGATCTGGATTTCGATCATCCAAATTTTCCGGATGGCCATCCGCTACGCCGCCATCTCGTCTATGTGATCGAGCGCCCCTGATGGCTCCAGGCGCAGCGCTCCGGTGGCGGTTCGTCGCCACCATCTGCACCGGATCATTCCTGCTGTTCCTCGTTCAGCCGATGATTGCGCGCATGGCGCTGCCACGGCTTGGCGGCGCGCCGACCGTATGGAATTCGGCGGCAGCCGCTGGCGACCCGGCCCGGCATTTCCGCCTGGACGGACGATTATGGCAGCATCCTGCCGATTCTGACGCTATGACCGGGTAAGAGGAGCACGCATGGACCAAGATCACCCCGGCGCATCCATCATCACCTTCGGTGGTCACACGCCCCGTATCGACCCCAGCGCCTTTATCGCGCCGGGCTGCCGGATCATCGGCGATGTCGAGATCGGGCCGGACGCCAGCATCTGGTATAATTGCGTCATCCGGGCCGACGTGAACCGCATCCGTATCGGCGCCCGCACCAATATCCAGGACGGCACCGTCATCCATTGCGACAGCGACAAGGATGGCGCGGGGGGCTTTCCCACGATCATCGGGGAAGATGTGCTGGTCGGCCATATGGCGATGCTGCATGGGTGCACCTTGCTTGACCGGGCGTTTGTCGGCCTTGGCGCTATCGTCATGGACGGCTGCGTGGTCGAGGGTGACGCCATGCTGGCGGCCGGCGCAATGCTGACGCCGGGCAAGACCGTACCCCACCGCCAGCTCTGGTCCGGGCGCCCGGCAAAATTTATGCGCGATCTCCCGGACATTGCCGTCACCGGCATGCGGGAGGGCGTCCATCATTATGTCCACAACGCCAAGGCGCACAAGGGCGCGGTCAGGGCGATGGAAGAGCACTGAAAAGACGTCAGGGCTGCGGAAGAAGCGCCTTCAGCCCATCCAGCCGGTCATTCTGGGAATCGACGGTTGAGAGCGCCTCGCGGCGCGCCAATTCGATCGTATCGGCCCCGGCCGCCGCCTCGCCATCCGCCAGCGCGTTGATCCGGTTCGTGTAGAGCGAATCAAGACCCGCCAATGCCGATACGCTGTTGTTGCGCGCCGATTCCAGTCCGCTGATCGCCACTTGCGCCGCCACCCATGCTTCGCTCGAAATGGCGGCCTTCGACGCCGCCTCGGCGCGGCGCTGCGCATCGGGATAGGCCCTGTCGAACGCCGCTGCGCCAGCCTGCGCCTGCATCTCCAGCTTCGCCACCTCACCGTCCAGCGCAGGATCGGACATGGGCGCCGTGGGCAGCGACGGCGCGGGCGCATTCGCGGCCGTTCCCCCACTCTCGATCGGGCGCCTGGCGAGCGAAGGATAGGGTCCATCCGGCGCTCCGACGCAGCCGGCAAGCAGCAGGGCTAGCGAAGGAAGAAGCGGCCGCAGGTTCATGGGCGGCATCTAGGGATGGCGGACGCTTGTTGCAATGGTCTGGCCTCCGGCGATGTTGGCAGGGCGCCGGTAACAGGCTAGGCGCGGTGACGATGCTTACAACCATCGTCACCATTCTGCCCGTGTTCCTGATTATCGCCGCCGGCTACGGCGCGGCGAAGCTGGGCGTGATCGGCGACGGCGCATCGCGTGCGCTCAACCGCTTCGTCATATGGCTGGCGTTGCCCTGCCTGATGTTCGAGGTTGTCGCGACGACCGACTGGCATCACTTATGGAATCCGGCCTTCGTGGCCGTGTCGGTGACCGGCAGCATGATCGTCTTCGCACTGGGCCTGATCATAGGCCGGATGCGCGGCCTCAGCCTGCAGGACATGTCCGTTGACGGCCTCAACGCCAGCTATTCCAATTCGGCCTATATCGGTTTCCCCCTGCTGCTGCTGGCTATTGGCCCCGAAAGCCGCCCGTTTGTCGCCATTGCAGCCACGCTGACACTGATGGTCCTGTTCGCGAGCGCCGTCATCTTGATCGAACTGGCGCGCAGTCACGGCCATGGCATCGCCCGGGCGATGCTATTCGCGCTCATCGGCGTGTTGAAGAACCCGGTCCTTGTTTCCCCCCTGTTCGGCCTGATGTGGTGGTGGAGCGGCATCCCGCTTCCCCGGTCGGCCGCAAGGTTCTTCTCCATGCTGGGCGGTTCGGCCAGCCCCGCCGCTCTGGCCGCCATCGGCATGTTCCTGGCCGAAAGGCCGATTCTGCAATCCGCCACGAATCGCTTTTCGATCATGCTGACGGCCATCAAGCTGGCGGCACACCCCGCCATCACCGCCTGGCTCGCCTGGCACGTCTTTATGCTTCCGCCGCGTGTTGCCGTGACGGCCATTGCGCTCGCCGCGCTTCCCACCGGCACCGGCCCGTTCATGATCGCCGAATTTTACGCGCGGGACGGGAAAGTGACCGGAGGCACAGTTCTGGTCAGCACGATTCTGTCCGTCCTGACACTGGCGGGTATCCTGTCCCTATTGCGGATTTAGACCGGAAACGGCCCTCGACTCTGGTTGACAGACCAGGGTGAATCCCTTAACGGCCCACGTTCCTGCGCAGGCACCCCCCGGGGAGCCAGCGCTAAGCAGTTTGGATTGAAGAGAAAAGCCATGTTCGCAATTGTGCGCACGGGCGGCAAGCAGTATCGCGTCGCCGCCGGAGACAAGATTGTCGTTGAGAAGCTCGCTGGCGAGGCCGGCGACAAGATCACCCTGGACGACGTCCTGCTTGCCGGCGAAGGCAGCGAGCTGAAGGATACGGCCGGTCTGACCGTTGCCGCCGAGATCATCGCGCAGGCAAAGGGCGAGAAGGTCATCGTTTTCAAGAAGCGGCGGCGCCACAACTATCGCCGCAAGAACGGCCACCGTCAGCGCCACACGATCCTGCGCATCGTCGCGATCGGCGCGGAAGAAAAGAAGAAGGCTGCTCCGAAGAAGGCAGCTGCTCCGGCCGACGACGCGGCGCCCGCCGCCGCCGAAGCCTGATCGCATTCGAGGAGTTTAGACAATGGCACATAAGAAAGCAGGCGGTTCCTCGCGCAACGGTCGCGATTCAGAATCGAAGCGCCTTGGCGTGAAGAAGTTCGGCGGTCAGGAAGTGATCGGCGGCAACATCATCATCCGCCAGCGCGGCACCCGCGTCTATCCGGGTCGCAATGTCGGCATCGGCAAGGACCACACGCTGTTCGCGCTGACCGAAGGCCGCGTGGTGTTCCACGACGGCAAGCTCGGCCGCAAATATGTGTCGGTGGACATGCCGGCGCAGGCCGCGGAATAACCGGACGATTTTTCCAGGATCGTCCGTAGAGGCGATCCCAGAACGGGCACGGGAAACCGGCCCGATCAATTAGAGGGAGACGGGACGCCTCAGGCAAGAGGCTGTTTCGGCTCCCTTTTTTGTCTCCCTCATCGACCGGGCCGGAACAACTGTCCGTCGCATGCGTCACGCAAGCGGGGCCATTCTGGACCATTATGTCGCCAAGCCGTCATCAATTTATGGCAAAGGCGATACACATAATCGAGAGGAGGCGAATGCATGTTCGCTCGCACACAAAGACTTCTGCTCCGTCCGGGCTGGCAGGAAGATTCGCAGGCTCTGGCGCAGGCCATCGGCAACGAACCCGTCATCCGCAATCTGTCGCGCGCGCCCTGGCCCTATGGGGAACAGGATGCAGAAGAGTATCTGACACGGAGCCGCGATCCGTTGCTTCCGGACTTTCTGATCTTCTCCCGCACGCTTGGTGCGCCGCGCCTGATCGGCGGGTGCGGCATCTCGCGCGGAGAAGAGGGCGGGCTGGAACTCGGCTACTGGATCGCGCGGCCCTATTGGGGACTTGGTTTCGCGACTGAGGCGTCGCGCGCGGTCATGAGGATTGCCCGCGCGACCGGGCTGTCAGGCGTCACCGCCAGCCATTTCCTGGACAATCCGGCTTCCGGCAACGTCCTGCGCAAGATTGGCTTTCGCCCCACCGGCCAGATCGCGTCGCGCTATAGCATAGGCCGAGGCGCGGATGTTGCCTGCGCGCTCTTTGAACAGGGTGAGGAGGTCGACATGCCACGCAACCTTCACCTCGACCTATATTCGGATGCCCGGTCGCTGGCGGCGTAGGGGCATCAGCCAATATCCGTTCGCCCTGAGCCTGTCGAAGCCAGCATTTTTCTTCGGAAGTAAGGTCGTGCTTCGGCAGGCTCCGCACGAACGGATATGAGATGTCAGGCCGCTCGCCGTTCCAGCACGATTACGGCCTTCTCGCCCAGCGCGGCGCGACCGATCTCGGTATAGCCCGCCTTCCCCGCCACGCGTAGCGATGCAGCATTATCCGGCTCGATGATGCAACGCGTCGCCCGCGCTTTCAGCGCGATGTCCGCCCAGCCTGTCACCGCCACCGCCAATTCCGTCGCCAGACCCCTGCCCCCGGCTTCGGGCATCAGGGCCCAGCCGATTTCCGGCGCGCCATCGAGCAACGCTATCCCGCGCCGTCCGTCCATCAGGCCCCCATCGCCCAGATAGGCGCCGGTTGCCCTGTCCTCGATCGCCCAGAAGCCGTAGCCCAGCAGCGCCCACATCCCTGCATAACGCAACAGGCGGAACCATACGGTCTGCGCATCCTGCACATGGCCGCCGATGAAACGCACTGTGCGGGCATCGCCCCATAGCGCCTGCATGTCGGGAAAATCCGCCGCGCGGTGGGGCCGCAGCCGCAATCGCTGGGTCTCGATAACGGGAATATGGGTCATGGCGCCGATGATGGGACCCGGCATTGGGAGGCGTCAAGCCAAAGGCTTCCGCTTGCGCGGGACATGCGTGGCAATAATCTGACAGTCCCATCGAGTCGCAAGGGGCGGCGGCAACGCCGGGAAAGGGAAGAGCCATGATCTCAGGCGGGCATATCGTGCTGTATTCGCGTGATGCAGAGGCGGACCGCGCGTTCCTCCGCGACATACTCGGCTTCGCTCATGTCGATGCGGGCCATGGCTGGCTTATCTTCGCACTGCCGCCAAGCGAGCTTGCCGTGCATCCCGCCGAAGGCGGCGGCAGCCACGAATTCTTCCTGATGTGTGACGATCTCGACGCGGCGATGGCGGCGCTGTCGGCCGCCGGCGTGCCGCTTGGCGCTGTCGAAACGCCGCGCTGGGGGCGGCTCACCCGCCTCACATTGCCGGGCGGCGGCGACATCGGCCTGTATGAGCCACGCCATCCCCGCCCCTCACAGGTTTAACTTTCGCGCTTATGCCGCTATGGGCGCGCGATGCACTTTCTTGATCAAGCGAAGATTTTCATCAAATCCGGCACCGGCGGTCCCGGGGCCGTGGCGTTCCGGCGCGAGAAATATGTCGAATATGGCGGCCCGGACGGCGGCGACGGCGGCAAGGGCGGCGACATCATTTTTGTCGCGATCGAGGGTCTCAATACCCTGATCGACTTCCGCTACACCCAGCATTTCAAGGCGGAGCGCGGCCATGGCGGCGCGGGCAAGAACCGCACCGGCGGCGGCGGCAAGGACCTGGTCATCAAGGTGCCCATCGGCACGCAGATCATTTCCGATCCGGAGGATGGCGAGGAAGGCGAAATCCTTGCCGACTTCGTGGAGGCAGGCACCGAAGTCGTTTTCCTGCGCGGCGGCGATGGCGGCCGCGGCAACCTGAGCTACAAGACGAGCACCAACCGCGCCCCACGCCAGCACGGCACGGGATGGCCGGGCGAGGAGATGTGGGTCTGGCTGCGGCTGAAGCTGCTGGCCGATGTCGGTCTTGTCGGCCTGCCCAATGCGGGTAAATCCACCTTCATCAATCAGGTCACAAATACGAAGGCGAAGGTCGGCGACTATCCCTTCACCACCACCAAGCCGCAGCTTGGCGTTGTCAGCCACAAGGCGCGCGAATTCGTGCTGGCGGACATCCCCGGCCTGATCGAGGGCGCGGCGGATGGCGCGGGTATCGGCGACCGCTTCCTCGGCCATATCGAGCGCTGCCGAGTTCTGCTGCACCTGATCGACGCGAGCGGGGGCGATCCGGTCGACGCCTGGCGCATCGTGCAGGACGAACTGGAAGCCTATGGCGCGGGACTGGAAGACAAGCCGCAGATCATAGCCCTCAACAAAGGCGACCTGCTGGGCGAAGAGTTGATGGAAGACATCGCACAGCAATTGCGCGACGCCGGGGCCGAAAACATCCACATCATCTCTGGCGCGACCGGCGAGGGCGTGTCGGACCTGCTCGACATCGTGATCCCGATCCTGGGTGACCGGGCGCGCGAGGCGAAGCCGCAGCAGGACGATGAGGACGGCGAGGGGGAACCGGAAGCATGGTCGCCGATCTGACCAATACCTTGCCGGGTTTCCCACCCGCCCTCTGCCGTCGCATCGTCGTGAAGATCGGATCGGCCCTGCTGGTCGATCCGTCGGGCACGGTGCGCGACCACTGGCTGCGCACCGTCGCTGTGGACATCGCCGCGCGGCGGGCGGAGGGGCAGCAGATCGTCATCGTGTCGTCCGGCGCGATCGCGCTGGGCGCGCGCCGCCTTGGTCTGCCCAAGGGCGGGCGCGGCAGCCTGGAGGATGCGCAGGCGTCCGCCGCCGTCGGCCAGATCGCCCTGTCGCAGACCTGGGCCACAGTGCTCGGCGAACGCGACCTGACCGCCGCACAGATGCTGGTGACGCTGGACGATCTGGAAAACCGCCGCCGCTATCTCAATGCCTCCGCCACGCTCGAACGCCTGCTGTCGCTGGGCATCGTGCCGGTGGTGAATGAAAATGACAGCGTCGCCACCGCCGAAATCCGCTTCGGCGACAATGACCGCCTAGCCGCCCGCATCGGTCAGGCCGCGCGGGCTGACGCAGTTGTGCTGCTATCCGACGTGGACGGGCTTTACACGGCCAACCCGCAGGTGGATGCGAACGCCATGTTGGTCGAGAGGGTGGAGCGGATCGATTCCGCGATAGAGGCGATGGCGGACGGCGGGTCAGGATCAGGCATGGGTTCGGGGGGCATGCTCTCCAAGATCGAGGCGGCGAGGATAGCCACCGGCGCGGGCGCGCACCTGGCCATCGTCACCGGCCACCGGGATGCGCCCTTGTCAGCATGGGCCGCCGAAGGCCGGGGCACCATATTCCACGCAGCGGCGGGCAAGCGCGCCCGCAAGACCTGGCTCGCCGGGCGGCTGACCACACGCGGCCGGATTTCTGTCGATGCTGGCGCGGAGGGCGCGTTGGCGCGAGGCAACAGCCTGCTGCCTGCCGGTGTGCGCGCCGTATCAGGCGTCTTCGCACGCGGTGATGTCGTCGATATCGTGACGGAGGACGGCCGCGTCATCGCACGTGGCCTTTCCGAATATGGCTCTGAGGATGCGGGCAAGATCGCGGGACGGCGCAGCGAGGAGATCGCCGCCATCCTGGGTGGCGTTTCCCGCTCCGTCCTCATCCACCGCGACCATATGGTCATGCTTTGAAAGTGACCGGAATGCGGATTGCCATGACCGGCGCGACGGGCTTCGTCGGCGCCGCCACGCTCGACCTTGCCCTGTCGCGCGGTTTCGTCGTCAATGCCCTGACCCGCCGCCCGCAGCCCGCGCGCACGGGCGTGCGCTGGATTTCCGGCGGGCTGAAAGATGCCGACAGCCTGGATATGCTGGTCGCCGACGCCGATGCCGTCTTGCACATTGCGGGCGTGGTGAACGCCCGTGACCGGCAGGGGTTTATCGACGGCAACGTCATGGGCACCATGTTCCTGGTCGACGCCATGCGCCGGGGCACCGTACGCCGCATGATCCATGTCTCGTCGCTCTCCGCGCGAGAGCCGGAGCTGTCCACCTATGGCTGGTCCAAGGAACTGGCCGAACGGCATGTGATGGCCGGTGCGCTCGATTGGACGATCGTGCGTCCTCCCGCCATTTACGGCCCGGGCGACAGGGAAATGCTGGACCTGTTCCGCATGGCCACGCGCGGCCTGATGGTCTTGCCGCCGGACGGCAAGCTATCCGTCATCGAGGTGCATGATCTTGCGCACCTGCTCCTTGCCCTGTGCGAGGAGAGGACGGAGAGCATCGCGCATATCTATGAGATCGATGATGGGACGCCGGGCGGCTGGAGCCATCGGGATTTTGCCGCCGCCGTCGGCAAGGCAGTCGGCCGTAACGATGTCCGCACCCTGGCCGCTCCCCGCTGGCTGCTGAACATGGCCGCGCGCGCCGACGGGCTGGCGCGGGGCCAGGGCGCAAAGCTCACCACTGACCGGGTCAGCTATTTCTGCCATCCCGACTGGGTCGCCAATCCCGCGATGCGGGTGCCGCCGGCCATATGGCAGCCGGTCGTGCGCATGCCGACGGGGCTCGCCAATACCGTAAAGGCGTACCGCTCGAAGGGGTGGTTGAAGGCCGCCGGCTGACGCTATGGCGACACAAGGCGGCAATACGGGCACATTGCTGCAAGAAGCTGCCCGATTGCGGCCTTATTCGCTTGCCAAAGGATAGGCTGCAGGAGCAGACACCACGGCTTGTTTTTGCCGCACCACCCATCGGGACAGAAGAATGACGGATCGCCAGCAAATATATGACAGCATCACGGCGCAGATCGCCCCCTTCAACAAGAAGGAGGTCGCCCTGACCGAAGCCACGACCTTCGCCGGGGACCTGGAGTGGGACAGCCTGACCGTCATGGACTTCGTCGCCGCGATCGAGGATGAGTTCGACATCATCATCACCATGAACATGCAGGCGGAGATCGAGACGGTGGGCCAGCTCGTCGACGCGGTCGCGAAGCTCAAGAGCTGATCACCTTCCTCCCTCCGTTCGGTTCGAGCTTGTCGAGAACTGCGCGCATCGTTCTCG
>DASVND010000081.1:0-2563 GCA_036384035.1 Sphingobium sp.
CCGAGTAATAGGCGTCCTCGACATGCACGCCGATCGCCGCGTTCGCAATCATCCGGCGGGTCGGCCGATTGTCCGCGTCCACCGCAGCATCCCGCAACGTGATGTCGAGATCGAACAGGTCTCTGAAGCTGGGCGTCGTCATGGCAAATCTCCTACTCACTAGAACGTAACGTGAACATGTGCGACCGTCAATCGTCCTCGCACTGTCCATGACGAGCGGAGTGCCCATCATGCCCATCAACGTCATCATCGGCCTGCCGCATCTAAACGAGGGGCCGATCCTTCAACGGGCCCGCGCGCTCGGCCAGACCGTGCTCATCTCGGCCAACGCCCTTTCGCGATGGTCGGAGAAGCGGGGTTGGCGCGAATGGTCGGGCTGGCGTATGGGTCAGCTCGAGAACGCACAGGGTTTGCCGAGCCTCTGCCTGGACTCAGCGGGCTTCGTTGCAGCGGCCCGCTACGGCGGCTTCCCGTGGTCCCTGTCCGCCTATGTTTCACTGGCGTCGGCCTATCCCTTCGAGTGGTGGGCAAGCGCCGATTATTGCGTCGAGGCCGAAATCGCTCGCGATCGCGATGAGGTTGCCGACCGCCTGTCGCGCACCATTCGCGCCAATCGCGATTGCCAAGTCCTGGGTGAGGATGCCGGCATCGCCGACCGGCTGATCCCGGTGATTCAGGGTCGGCGGCCGTCCGACTATGAACGCTGCATCGACGCGCTCTGGGGCGCGATCCGTCCCGGGGCATTGATCGGCGTCGGCAGCATGTGCCGGCGCGATATTCACGGACCAGAAGGGTTGATCGCCGTAGTCGATCATCTCGACCAGATCCTGCCAGCGGGTGTGCGCCTTCACATCTTCGGCGCCAAGGGCTCGGCACTGCCCTATCTCCTGCCTTTCGCGCATCGGGTCGCCTCGATCGACAGCCAGGCCTATGGCGTTGGCGCCCGGCGGGCGGCTCTGAAGGCCGGCACCTCCAAGACGGATCGCATGGTGGCCGATCATATGGAGCAATGGCTCACCGGCCAACGCCGTCGCCTTGCCGCGAGACCGAAGCGCCTTCCGCAGCAACGGCCTGCGGTCGCGGATCTTCCACCGATCGATCCCTGGGAGGTGGCTATCGCGCAGGCCCGTGCCGAAATCCGCGACCTCATCGAGTCCGGCGATCTCGATCATGACGATGTGTTCGAGCCGTGGATCGAGCAGTGGGCGGCCGACATCTTCCGTGGTGATACGGGCGAGCCGTGAAAGGGGAGGGGGGTTGGAAGGGTGAGCATCAGGCTCATCGAAAGTGTGCATGTCGCGGGCAAGCGCCTGCGCCGCCATTCCCATCAGGAGAACCGCCTTGACCGCATCGCACCCTGCAGGGACCGCCATGGTCCCGCTCACCCGGATCGCCGTCGGTTATAATCCGCGCCGCTATTTCGACCGGAAGAAGCATGACGAGCTCGTCGCCTCGCTGCGGTTGCGGGGCATGTTGCAGCCGATGCTGGTTCGACCCGCCGCCGGCCCGCCGGAGCATTTCACGATCGTAGCCGGCGGCCGCCGCTACCGAGCCGCGGTCGAGGCCTTCGGCGACGACGGCGAGGTGCCGGTCCTGATCCGGGAGATGACCGATCAGGAAGCGCTCGACGCTGCGATTGCCGAAAACGACGATCGAGATGACCCCTCGGAAACTGAGCAGGCGGACGCGGCCGTTCGCTACCTCGCGGCGTGCCAAGGCGACCGAGCCGAGGCTGCCCGCCGGCTTGGCTGGTCTCGCGCGAAGCTTGATCGTCGGCTTGCACTCGCAGACCTTTCCGAGACCGTCAAAACCGCGCTCGACGAGCGTCGGATCAAGGTCGGACACGCCGAGTTGCTCGCCGCCGTTCCCACCGACAAACAAGACAAGGCGCTCGAGACGATCATCGCGGCCGGCCTCGACATCGCCAAGACCCGCGACCTCCTCATGCGGGTCACCCAGCGCCTGGCCGATGCGCTTTTCGACAAGACGGAATGTACGACGTGTCCGTTCAATTCCGGCACGCAGCGCGCCCTGTTCGACACCCATGTCGACGATGGCCACTGTACCAATCCCACCTGCTTCCAGCTCAAGACCGAAGCTGTCGAGGCGGCGCGCCGTGAAGAGCAGGCCGCCGCCGAGGGCGAGGAAGCTCCCGCAGCGATCGATACTGATGGCGGCGACGAGGACGATCTCGCCGGCGACAGCAACGGGATGGGCGATAGCGACGGGACCGGCAGCCCGATCGATGGCTCCGCTACTGTCGCATCTCTGGTTGGTCGCGGCACCGTCGTGCGGAAGGTTTCCGCCAGCACCGGGCCGAGTATCACCGCAAAATCCATCGCGGGCCGCACTGCCGAATTGCGCGAAGCGACTTGGCGGACGGCTCTCGCGCGGGGGCTGGCTGACGATCCGTCGAATGCGCAGACGGCGATCCTCGTGGCCGCTCTGACCGGCACGCTTTCGCACATCAAGGCAGCGACGTTGACCTCGCGCGCGGGCTGGCTGACGATCCGTCGAATGCGCAGACGGCGATCCTCGTGGCCGCGCTGACAGGCACGCTTTC
>DASVND010000082.1:0-224273 GCA_036384035.1 Sphingobium sp.
CCACCACCACCGGCGGCAACAGGCCGCGCCGCCCGCAGCGCGCGCAATTCCGCCCTCAGTTCATCGATCTGTTTCTGCAAATCCTCCACCGTCTGCGCCGCCGCGCCTGCGGGAGTAAAGAGCAGCGCACATGCCGCCGCAATGCCGGTAGATCTCCGCATGGTCGCTCCGCTTTATCGAAAATGGACAGGCGTGCGGTAGCGAGCCAATTGGGCGGTTTTATTAAGTTTTTATATCCCGTTCCTTCCACTATGTTTCTTGTTGTTTCTGAATATCGACAGTTACTTGGATTCCCCGGCAATATTGTCGCCTATGGCAGGAGAAATATCGGAGGATATAGCCGGCATAGGCCGGACAGCCGGCACGGAATGCCCCCCTTCCTCCGCACCTTTTCCTTGCTCTTTCGGAACGATCGGGTTCAGAGCCGGTTCAACGGCGATGCCACAGGCTGGCGCATATCCGGCCCCCTGACGGCCCGACTATTGGAGACGAGATTCCGTGAAACGCCCCCGCACATCCACCCGGAAACTGACCCTTGCACTGGCGCTCCCGTTGGCTTTTGGCGCACCGATCACCCTGTCCCTGCTGCCCGCCGCGCCCGCCGCAGCACAGCAGTCCCCTTCCCAGCAATCCGACTTGCAGAAGGTCAACGCCTATATCCGCGCCGTCACCTCCATGACCGCCGACTTCACCCAGACGGACCGCAACGGGCAGGTCCTGACCGGCAAGCTGACCTTGAAGCAGCCGGGCAAGATCCGCTTTCAGTATCAGAAGGGCGTGCCGCTGCTGATCGTCGGCGACGGCAAGGCGCTGACGGTGATCGACTATGAAGTGCGGCAGGTGCAGCGCTGGCCCATCGGCAATTCGCCGCTCGGCGCGCTGCTGGACCCGAGCCGGGACCTCAGCAAATTCGGCAAGGTCATCCAGACCGGCGACCCCTCCGTGCTGAGCGTCGAGGCCCGCGATCCCAAGCGGCCGGAATTCGGGACGATCACCATGATCTTCCAGCGCAAGGCGTCCGCGCCCGCCGGTCTGGAACTGTACGGCTGGGTCGCGCTCGATTCGCAGAACAACCGCACGTCGGTGCGACTCAGCAATCCGCAGTTCGGCGTTCCCGTCCCGGATTCGGCGTTCAAATGGACTGATCCTCGTCCAAAGGGCCGCGCGGGATGACGAAACGGGCCTGTGATGCGATGGCCCGTCCGGCTTACGCTTTCGTTCATCTGCCGCTCATATGCCCGGGGCTAGTGATGACTCCACGGCGCAGTTGAGGCCGGGGATTTCCCCCCTGTTACCCTTGGCCCTCGGCTCCGTCGCGAAGCGCACAAAGGCGCGATCGAGACCCCCGTTCCACGCCCCCGGAGCGGGGGTCTTTCGTGTCCCGGTCATCCCCTTGCGCCGCCGCGCGCAGCCCCCTAGTGGAATGGGATGTCACAAACATTGAAGATCGCTTCCTGGAACATCAACAGCGTCCGCGCCCGTATCGACATCGTTGACCGCTTCCTTGCCGAGGAATCCCCGGACATCCTGTGCCTTCAGGAAACGAAGGTGATGGACGATATTTTCCCCGGAACCCTGTTCCATGAACGCGGCTACACCCACCAGATCCTCCACGGCCAGCGGATGCACCACGGCGTGGCGATCATGAGCCGCGTGCCGGTGCGGGAGGATGACCGCTTCGACTGGCAGGCCAATGGCGAAGCGCGGCATGTCGGCGTGTGTCTCGACAACGGCGTGCGGATCGAGAATGTCTATGTGCCTGCAGGCGGCGATATTCCCGACGCCGAACTAAACCCGAAATTCGGGCAGAAGCTGGCCTTCCTGCAACGGATGATCGACTGGTCGAGCGCGCTGGACAACAGGCCGACGATCCTGACCGGCGACTTCAACATCGCCCCGTTGGAATGCGACGTGTGGAGCCATAAGCAGTTGCTCAACGTCGTCAGCCACACGCCGGTCGAGTGCGAGATATTGGGCCGGCTGCAAGCGTCGAACGACTGGGTGGACCTTGGCCGCAAATTCTATCCCGCCCCCGAACGTCTCTACACTTGGTGGAGTTACCGCGCGCAGAACTGGGCGGAATCGGACCGCGGCCGCCGCCTCGACCATATGTGGGTGACACCCGATCTGGCGGACAAGGCGGTCAGCCACCATGTGGCTGAACCCACGCGCGGCTGGACCAAGCCGTCCGACCATGTGCCGCTCGTCACGGAATTCGCCTTCTGATGGACCCGAAGGGCGCCGCCCGCGCCATTGATGCGCTGCGCCGCGGCTGGCCTGTGGAGGTCCGCGCCGACGACGGCGCCTGCCGTGTGATGGCCATTGAGGGCGCGGACGAGGTTACCATCGGCGCGTTCGATCCTGATGGCAAGGCGGCGCTGCTCATCTCCTCATCCCGCGCGGAAACGCTGAAGCTGACCAATCAGCGCGCAGCCGCCGACCCGGAAATGCCGGTACTGATCGAACGCTCGCCATGGATCGACCGGGATGCCGCGACGTCGATCGCCGATCCCGTCCGCGACCTGGGCACGCCGCTGAAAGGCCCGTTCCGTGCAGGACCGATCCCGGCGCCGCTGGCGGCCAAGGCGGCGTTGCGGCTGGCGCGGCTGGCCGGCATCCTGCCCGCATTCTTCATCGACGGAACCGGGGCAGTAGAGGCGAGCGTCAGCGCCGACGACATCGCCGCCTATGACGACGCCGCGCGCTTGGCCATCGCTACGCGCGCCCGCCTGCCCGTGTCGGCAAGTGAGGATGCGGAAATCGTCGCCTTTCGCAGCCCAGAGGAGCCGCGCGAACATATCGCGTTGATCGTCGGCAAGCGGGACGGCAGCCCGCCCGTCGTGCGCCTGCATAGCGAATGCCTAACTGGCGACGTGCTGGGATCTCTGAAATGTGACTGCGGGCCGCAACTGCACGAGGCGCTGCACCAGATCGCCGATGCGCCGTGGGGCGTGTTACTTTACTTGCGCCAGGAGGGGCGCGGGATCGGCCTGGTCAACAAGCTGCGCGCCTATGCCCTTCAGGATCAGGGTTTCGATACGGTCGACGCCAATACACGGCTGGGCTTTGCTATCGATGCGCGCGACTTCTCCGTGGCGGCGCGCATGCTGGATTTGCTTGGCGTTGGCGAGGTCCGGCTGCTGACCAACAATCCGGCGAAGGTGGCGGGGCTGGAGGGTGCGGGCGTCAAAGTCAAGGAACGCCTCCCCCTAGCCATCGCGGCCAATCCGCACAATGAACGCTATCTGATCACCAAACGCGACCGGACGGGCCACCAGCTGTGAGCGTGATCGCAGTCGACACGGGCGCGCGGCGATTGCGATATGGCGACATCGATATTCCCTGCGCGATTGGCAAGGGCGGCAGTTGCCCGGCGGATGCAAAGCGTGAAGGCGACGGATGCACGCCATTGGGCGTATGGCCCGTCAGGGGTGTCCTACTGCGCCCCGGCCGGGTATCGCTGGACCGCTATCCCGCCGCGCCATGGCGATGGACGCGTGAGGGTGACGGTTGGTCCGACGCCATATCGGACCCAGCCTATAATCGTCCAGTGCGCCTGCCGCGTGGCTTTTCAGCAGAGACGCTGCAACGGGAGGATCAGGCTTACGACGTGATTGTCGTGCTCGGCCATAATGACGCGCCGCCTGTCGCGGGCGCAGGCAGCGCCATCTTTTTCCACATATGGGTAGATGGACGGCCTACCGAGGGCTGCGTTGCAATCGCGCCGGACGATATGCGGCGGATCGCGCCGATGCTGACGGCGACTACCGTGTTGCAGGTGTTCTGAAGAAGCTCCAGATATTGCGGCGAACGTCTATTCCTTTCCGCAGAAGCAAGCAAACTCAAGCAGTCGATACGCCCATTTCGGGCCAATAACCGCTTTGGGGTGATTAAAATCCGCGTGTAATCCGCCCGGCTCGTGGAGGATTATAATGACTTCGGCTGTAGGTCACAAATATCGCGCGCTTGATGCGTTGCGCGGTGTTGCGGCAATATCGATAACGTTGGGCCATCTCCAATTACTCGATGGGTTTCCGAATTTTTTCAGCAGTTATCTCGCGGTCGACCTATTCTTTGCGTTAAGCGGCTTTGTCATCGCACGCGCTTATCAACCTCGCCTGGCTGATGGCCTTGGCGCCAAGCGGTTCATGCTCCTTCGCGCCATTCGCTTATGGCCTTTGACGCTTCTCGGCATTCTCCTCGCCGCTGTCCAGACCATTTCGTTCCTTGGGCTTGGCTCCGAATTCGATGGCGTATTGGACGTCGGAATGGTCGCGGTACTGAACGGACTCTTTATACCCGCAATCCCGACACGCAGCACGCTTTTCCCAATAAATCCACCAATATGGTCACTCTTCTACGAATTACTGATCAACCTGGTCTATGCATCGGGACTTTGGAAACTGCCCGCGCGTGGCGTGGGCTGGATGCTGCTTGTCGCTGGTTTATGCGAAATGCTGGTGTGCGTTCGATACAATGGCATGTCTCTAGGCTTTCGTGCGCCGCAATTTCCCTTCGCAATGGTCCGCGTCACTTTTTCGTTCTTCCTCGGCGTCTTCATGCATCAAAGCCGTGCGAATTGGATGGCGCGTATTCCCGACCTGGACTGGCGCTGGCTCGCCTTGACCACTGTCCTGCTTCTGTCCGTTCCCCATTTGGGGCCGGGGCAGATGCTCTACGACGCTGCCTTCGTTTTCCTTTTCTCCCCGATGCTAATCATGATGGGCGCGCGCAGTGTGCAACATACCGGCGCACGGTCCACGGCCATTTGGCTGGGTGAGATATCCTTTCCTCTCTATGCCCTTCACTACCCCTTTATCACCGCGATGGAGATCATCACCAGTGGCAGGCCGATCCTGCACCTGTGGATGGGCATATCGCTGACAATCATGCTCGTCCTGCTGATGCGCCCTGTTGCCATCCTGTATGACGAACCCGTGCGCCGCTGGTTGGAGCGCGCAATCCGGGTGAGTTGAGTCCACGACGCTCATCTTGAGCTTCTTCGAGGAACATCACCCTTCTTTTCAAGCAGGCGCGCGGCTCGACAATCTCAAAGCAACTATTGACAGTGATCACCACGTCTCACGCCGGCTCGGCTTCCTTCGTCCGCTCGACGGGTTCGTCGGTAATCGCGCCCGCGGCCTCCAGCAGGCGGCGCTCCAAGGTATGCAGACGCGCCTTGCTTTCCACCTTTCCACCGAGAAGATCCGTCAGGTAGAAGGTGTCCACCGCCCGCTCGCCATAGGTGGCGACATGGGCGCTATGGACGGTCAGCTTCGACTGGAACAGGGCGTTAGCCAGCGAGAAGAGCAGTGCCGGACGGTCCCGAGCGTTCACTTCCACTACCGTGAAACGGTTTGACGCCTTATTGTCGATCAAAACGTTCGGAACGATCTGGAACGCCTCCGCACGGGTACGGGGCAAGGGCCGCGCTTCCAGCTTCGTCACGAGCTTGTGCCGGTTGGCAAGCGCTTCCTCAATGCATCGTTCGATGCGGGCAAGCTGGTCGGGGCTGTCGAAACGGCCGCCCAGCGGGTCCTGCACCAGGAAATTGTCGATCGCCATCCCGTCGCGCATGGTGTGGATGCGCGCATCGATGATGTTGCCGCCGGCGAGGTGAATGGCACCGGCGATCCGGTAAAAGAGCCCGGGATGATCGGCGGCGTAAACGGTCACCAGCGTTGCGCCGCGCCGCGGGTAGCCCTCCGCCGCTATCGATAGCGAAGCATCCCCGGCGCCAAGGATATGACGGGCGTTATGCTCTAATATATCCTCGGGTTCAGCAACCCAGTAGGATTCGGGCAGACGCTTCTTAAGGCTGGTGAAGTCGGCTTCGGGTAGGGCCAGGATATCGTGCAGGGCCTGTTGTTTGGCGATGACCCGTTCGTTGCGCCCTTTCTGCTTGTGGCCGAGACGCAGCACTTCCTCCGCTGCATCATAAAGATCGGTCAGTAACTGGCGTTTCCACCCGTTCCAGACACCGGGGCCAACCGCACGGATATCGACAACCGTCAGGATCAGGAGAAGGCGCAGGCGCTCCGGGCTCTGCACCACTTCGATGAAATCGAGGATGGTCTTATAGTCGGAAAGATCGCGCTTGAAGGCCGTCGCCGACATCAGAAGATGATAGCGCACCAACCAGGACACCGCCTCTGTCTCCGCCGGTGTCAGGCCCAGCCGCGGGCACAGTTTAACCGCGACTTCCGCGCCCAATATACTATGGTCCCCGCCCCGTCCCTTGGCAATGTCATGCAGCAATACCGCCACATAGAGGGCGCGGCGGGAGATCAGCTTGTCCATTAGATTCGAGGACAGGGGATGATCGTCCTTGAACTCGCCTTTTTCAATCTTCGCGAGCAGGCCAACGGCGCGGATAGTATGTTCGTCGACCGTATAATGATGGTACATGTCGAACTGCATCTGCGCCACGACCCGGCCGAAATCGGGGATGAACCGGCCAAAAACGCTGGCCTCGTTCATCCAGCGCAGCACGGTTTCGGGGTCTCGCGGCGACGTGAGGACATCCATGAAGGCCGCATTGGCGCGCGGATCCTTGCGGACCTTCGCATCGATTCGGTGCGCGTCACGGCTGGCGGTGCGCATCGCGGCTGGATGAATGGCCAGGCCATGGCGGTCGGCTACAGCGAAAATTTCCACCAGACGCACCGGATCCTGCACGAAAAAGTCGTCCGACGGGAGCGAAATGCGGCCACGGTCAAGCACGAAGCCGTCAAGTTTCCGCGGGCGTCGAAAGAAGGCCGGAATGTAGCGCCTGCCCCGCGCCGCCCAGATATCGTCTAGATGCGCCAGGAACACAGCGGTCAGGTCGCCCACCGTTTTTGCGTTCAGGAAGTAATAATGCATGAACCGTTCGACTGCGGAACGCCCGGCCCGCGCGGAAAAATGGGTCCGGGTCGCGATTTCCAGCTGCAGGTCGAAGGTCAGCCGATCCTCCGCCCGGCCCGTGATGAGGTGCAGGTGACAGCGCACCGCCCAGAGGAAGTCCTCCGCCTTCTGGAACTGACGCAGTTCATTCGTCGTCAGCAGTCCGGCACCGACCAATTCGGACACAGAGCGGACGCGGTTCACATATTTGCCGATCCAGAACAGCGTGTGCAGGTCGCGCAGCCCGCCCTTCCCTTCCTTCACATTGGGTTCGACCACATAGCGGCTGTCCCCCATCCGCTTATGTCGGACGTCACGTTCGGCAAGTTTGTCGGCGACGAAGGCGCGGGCAGAGTCGGCCATGACTTCGGAGGCGAAACGGTCCGCGGTCTGTTCATACAGGGCACGGTCACCCCAAACATAGCGCGCTTCCAGCAGGGCAGTGCGGACGGTGAGGTCCGATTTCGCCATGCGCATCGTCTCGTCGATGGAGCGGCTGGAATGGCCGACCTTCAGGCCCAGGTCCCACAGCGAATACAGCATGGACTCGATAACCTGCTCGGTCCAGCCCGTCGGCTTGTAGGGCGTGACAAAGCCAATATCGACGTCGCTGAACGGCGCCATCTCTCCCCGGCCATAACCGCCAACCGCCATCAGTGCGAGGCGCTCACCCGTGCTGGGATTGCTGATCGGGTAGAGATGCTGGGTCGTGGCATCATACAGAATGCGCAATATCTGGTCGATGAGGAAGGCGAGCGCCGACACCATTTCCCGCCCACGGGTGGGATGCGCCTCCAGCCGCCGCGCAGCCTCCGCCCGGCCATGGTCGAGCGCAAACCGCAATTCCCCGACAATCGCGGCGCGCAATTGGCCGGTGTCGCCCCGATGCGCCCGTGCTATCGCGACGATCGCGTCGGACAGGGCGCGGCGATCGATAATGGCGCGGCGATGGGGAAGCGTGTCGAAAGGGGTCGTCATCGCGGCCTATGTAGGGTGTCGAGACGCAGCGGGGAACCAGAGATTTTGCAGGCAGGGAAAAGAAGGGCTACGCCTGTCCGTCCGCCGCGATCTGTTTCAGGCGATATAGCTGGTCAAGTGCGTCGCGCGGGCTAAGGGCATCAACGTCCAGGGCCGTGAGAGTTTCACGCAATAGATCGGCTTCCGGCGGATCGGCCTGGATCGCGGCCGCGAACAGCGGGAGATCGTCCAGGCCGGCGGCGATGCCGCCCGTCTTCGCTTTCCCCGCCTCAAGCCGCGAAAGCACGTCCTTCGCCCGGGCAAGGACTGCGGATGGAAGACCGGCAAGGCGCGCGACGGCAAGGCCATAGCTGCGGTCGGCTGGTCCGGGCACCACCTCATGCAGAAGGACGAGATCACCCTTCCATTCCCGGGCACTGACATGGTGAAGCGACAGGGCGTCGAGCTTCTCCGCAAGACGCGTCAGTTCATGATAGTGGGTGGCGAAAAGACAGCGGCAACGGTTGGTCTCATGCACCGCCTCCACCACCGCCCAGGCAAGGGCGAGGCCGTCATAGGTTGATGTCCCCCGTCCAACCTCGTCAAGGATGACGAAACTGCGCTCGGTCGCCTGCGCGAGGATGGCAGCGGTTTCCACCATTTCGACCATGAAGGTGGAACGACCACGGGCGAGATTGTCCGACGCGCCGACGCGGCTGAACAGGCGATCGACCAGGCTCAGGCGGGCGCTGGCGGCGGGCACATAACTCCCCGCCTGCGCCAGGATGATGATAAGGGCGTTCTGGCGCAGGAATGTCGATTTGCCGCCCATATTGGGGCCGGTAACCAGCCAGAGCCGGTCATCACCGACCAGGCGGCAATCATTCGCGACGAAGGCTTCGCTGTCCTTTGCAAGAGCATCCTCCACCACGGGATGGCGGCCGCCGACGATGTCCAGGCACTGGCCGTCTTCGAATTGCGGGCGGGACCAGCCGCCTTCCGCCGCGCGTTCCGCCAGCGCAGAAGACACATCCAGCCGGGCGAGCGCCTGCGCGGCGCGCGATATCGCCGATTTGTGCGCAACGACCGCGGCAATCATTTCCTCCAGATGGGCCGCTTCGGCGGCGAGGGCGTGCGCCCCGGCCTGCGCCACACGGCTGGCCTGTTCATGCAGATCGACGGAATTGAAACGAACCACCCCGGCCAGAGACTGACGGTGAGTGAAGCCGCTGCCTTCCTTCATGAGCGTGTCGGCGGAGCGCGCCGGAACCTCCACATGATAGCCAAGCACGCCGTTATGGCGGATCTTGAGGGCGGTGATGCCAGTCTGTTCACGATAACGCGCCTCAAGCGCCGCAATGGCGCGGCGGCCGTCACCGGCCATGGCGCGCAGTTCGTCCAGCGCGGCGTCATAGCCATCGGCGATATAGCCGCCGCTGGACGCTTCCGTGGGCGGACTTGGCACTAATGCACGCGTGAGATGATCTACCAGCTGGCCATGGCCGTCGAGCGCCGGAAGCAGGTTGGTCAGTAGCGTGGGCTTGTCGCCCAGGTCGCCTAGTCTTTCGCGCAGCAATCGCGCGCCGGTGAGCCCATCACGCAGCTGTCCAAGATCGCGGGGGCTCCCCCGCCCCATGACGACCCGGCCAAGCGCGCGGCCGATATCGGGCATAGAGCGCAGCGCGCCACGCAGATGGCTGCGCTGCCCACTGGCATCATGGAGGAAGTGGACAAGGTCGAGTCGCCCGTCAATCTCCCCCTGATCGAGCAGGGGAGCGGACAGATCCGCGCCGAGCAGGCGTGCGCCCGCGCCGGTGACGGTCCGGTCGATCGCACCCAACAGACTGCCGCTGCGCTGGCCGGTCATGGTCTGGACGATCTCCAGACTTTCGCGCGTGGCGGAATCGATGGACAGATGTGTGCCGGCGGACCGTTGAACGGGCGGCGTCAGGAAAGGCAACCTGCCCTTTCCCGCATGATCAAGATAGGATAGCAAGCCCGCCATCGCAGCGCGTTCCGCCCGCGAAAACTGGCCAAAGCCATCCAGCGTCGCCACACCCCAACAGCGGTCGAGAAATTGCTCCACCCGATTGCTGTCGAAGGCGTGATTTTCGAACAGGTGCGCGCCATCTATCGCGACGCCGTTCACGGGGCCGAGGCCGACCGCGTGGATCGTTTCACTCGGGCGTAGCCGCGCTAGCTCCGCGGGAAGCAGTGACTCAGCAATAGCCAGCGTTTCAAACCGGCCGGTCGAGATGTCGGCGGCGGCGACGCCGATTACGCCGCCCGCACCTCCGACCTGCGCGATGGCCGCAAGAATGTTGTCGGATCGCGAGTCGAGAAGCGCATCCTCGGTCAGCGTGCCCGCCGTGACGTAGCGGACGATCGCGCGGCCGACGAGCGCTTTGGAACCCCGCGCCTTGGCTTGAGCCGGCGTTTCCGTCTGTTCGGCGATGGCGACGCGGTGCCCGGCGCGGATCAACCGGGCCAGGTACATTTCGGCACTATGCGCCGGAACGCCGCACATGGGGATCGGTTCGCCCCCATGTTCGCCGCGCGACGTAAGCGCAATATCCAGCGTCGCCGCCGCCGCCTTCGCGTCGTCAAAGAACAGCTCGAAGAAATCACCCATGCGATAAAAAAGCAGGCAATCTTCGGCTTCCGCCTTCAAAGCGAAATATTGCGCCATCATGGGCGTCATGGCTGCGGCGGGGGCTTGCGTGGTCGGCTGGTCCATTGTGCGCAGCGATAGCGGGTCAGCAGCAGGTTCGAAAGAGGATAGAAATTGATGCCCAACGCTTGTCGAACCGGCGAAAATGCCGCTAGGGCGGGCAGGAACGCAGGAATGCGGATATAGGGACGCGCGATAGGCAGGATATGACCGAAAAATCCAATGTGGAATTCTCCGAGCGCGAGGCTCTTTTCTTTCATTCGACGGGCCGCCCCGGGAAGATCGAGATCATCGCGTCGAAGCCTATGGCGACGCAGCGCGACCTATCCCTCGCTTATTCTCCCGGCGTCGCGGTGCCGGTGCTCGCAATCGCGAAGGACCCCGCCACCGCTTATGACTACACCGCCAAAGGCAATCTGGTTGCGGTGATCTCCAATGGCACGGCGATTTTGGGCCTGGGAAACCTGGGCGCGCTGGCGTCCAAGCCGGTGATGGAGGGCAAGGCCGTCCTGTTCAAGCGTTTCGCCGACGTCGATTCCATCGATATCGAGCTGAAGACGGAGGATGTCGACAAGCTGATCGACGCTATCGAGCTGATGGAGCCGAGTTTCGGCGGCATCAATCTGGAGGACATCAAGGCGCCCGAATGCTTCATCGTCGAGCAGACGCTGAAGGAACGGATGAACATTCCAGTGTTCCACGACGATCAGCATGGCACGGCGATCATCGCCGCGGCCGGCGTCATCAACGCCGCAATGCTGACCGGACGCGACATGAAGGACATGAAAGTCGTCGTCAACGGCGCTGGCGCGGCGTCGATTTCCTGCACCGAACTGATCAAGGCGCTTGGCGTTCGGCAGGACAATGTGATCATGTGCGACAGCAAGGGTGTGATCTATCAGGGCCGCACCGAGGGCATGAACCAGTGGAAGTCCGCCCACGCGGTGAAGACTGATGCGCGCACGCTGGCGGAGGCGCTGAAGGGTGCGGATGTGTTCCTGGGCCTGTCGGTTGCCGGCGCAGTGTCGCAGGATATGGTGCGGTCCATGGCCGACCGGCCGATCATCTTCGCCATGGCCAATCCCGACCCGGAAATCTCACCCCCGGACGCCAAGGCTGCGCGTGCCGACGCCATCGTCGCCACCGGCCGTTCGGACTATCCGAACCAGGTGAACAATGTGCTCGGCTTCCCCTTCATCTTCCGGGGCGCGCTGGACGTGCGGGCGACGACGATCAACGAGGCGATGAAGGTGGCCGCCGCCCACGCCATCGCCGCGCTTGCGCGCCAGCAGGTGCCGGAGGAAGTCGCCAAAGCCTACGGCAAGCTGCACAGTTTCGGGGAGGACTACATCATCCCGGCGCCGTTCGACCCGCGTCTGATGGAGGTTGTGTCCGCCGCCGTTGCACAGGCCGCGATGGACAGCGGCGTCGCGCAGAAGCCGATTGCCGACATGGACGTCTATCGCCAGTCGCTGAAGGCACGGCTCAACCCGACCACCTCCGTGCTGACGCTCGCCTATGAGGGCGCGCGGGCAGCGCCCAAGCGCGTCGTCTTCGCCGAGGCGGAGGAAGAGGTGATGCTGCGCGCAGCAATCCAGTTCCGCGATGGCGGCTATGGCATTCCCGTTCTGGTCGGACGGCAGGATGTCTATGACCGGCTGCGGGCGCTCGGCGTGTCCGATCCGCATAGTTTCGAAGTGCACAACAGCGTCAATTCACCGCTCGTGCCGGCGATGGTCGATATGCTCTACCAGCGGTTGCAGCGGCGCGGCTATCTGCGTCGCGATTGCGAGCGGATGGTCAATCGCGACCGCAACATCTTCGGCGCGCTGCTGCTGCGCCTGGGCGAGGCGGACGCCATGATTACCGGCGTCACCCGCACCTATGCGCAGTCGATGCGTGAGGTCCGACGGGTGATCGGCCCGGCGGAGGGCCGCACGGCATTTGGCATCCACGTCCTTGTCGGCCGCAGCCATACGGTGTTCATGGCGGACACAACGGTCAACGAGCGGCCGAGCGCTGTGGAACTGGCCGACATTGCCGAAGGCACGGCCGCGGTTGCGCGACGCATGGGGCACGACCCCCGCGTCGCGTTCCTCTCCTACTCGACCTTCGGCAATCCGCCGGGTGGGTGGCTGACCAACCTGCGTGAGGCCGTATCCATCCTCGATGCACGGGACGTCGATTTCGAATATGAGGGCGAAATGGCGCCGGACGTGGCCCTGAACCCCGCCGTCATGAAGAGCTTCCCCTTCAGTCGCCTTTCCGGCCCGGCCAATGTGCTGATCATGCCGGGGCTGCAGTCGGCGAATATCTCTGCCAAATTGCTGCGCGAACTGGGCGGCGATTCAGTGATCGGCCCGATGCTGGTCGGCATGGAAATGCCAGTGCAGATCGCAACGATGGGATCGACGGCTTCGGAACTGGTGACGCTGGCGGTGCTGGCGGCGGGCGGGATCGCTCTCTAGAGTTTAGAGGCGAACGCCCATATTCCGCGTTCGCTTCCCTCTTTTCCCGCAAGACGCGACATTTTGTTACGCGGTCGCGATCCTATCGGAAGGGATGCGTCGGTGTGACTGACCATGGGAAAGAGCGATCCGCATTGTAATGCAAGGCGGGTGTGTAGGACAGCGGGCGGGGCAGACGACGAGAGGCGGACGGTGCCTTTCGCTGTCATCCTGAACGTGTTTCAGGATCCATTTCTCCGGATTGAATCTCGCTTGGTGGGGCGCGATGGATGCTGAAACACGTTCAGCATGACGGTGGTGGAGGATGGCAGAAAGCCACCAAAATCCTCGGCCTCGCCAACCCGTTCGTCATTCTCCTTCCCACGCGACGGCGCATGACATAGCATCCCGCCATGCTCACCGATGACGAGCCGCTCACAGACATCGCATTCACCGCCAGCATCATGCATTGGCGCGGCCCGTCCCCCTTTTATTTTGCGGTCGTGCCGGATGAGCATGTCGGCGAGGTGCGCTATGCCGCGCGGCAGGCAAGCTATGGCTGGGGCGTCGTGCCGGTGGAAGCGGTGATCAACGGCATCCCGTTCCGCACATCCCTATTTCCGAAAGATGGCGGCTATCTGCTGCCGTTGAAAGTCGATGTGCGAAAGCGCGCCGATATCGACATCAATGCGCCTGTGGATGTGGAGATGCGTATTGCGGCGAAAGACTCGCGAGGAAAATGAAGCTCAGTCCCGGCGTTTCAGACGCACGGTCAAGCCGCCGTCTCCGCTAAAACCTGCTTCCTGCCCCGGCTCAAGGCTGAAGCTCTGGGTCAGACCGATGCTCCTGATTCCATCCTGCCCGCCACAGCCGCTAGCGTCTCCGGGCCGCTCCCAATTTATCGACAGCCTGAAGCCGGTCTTGCTGCCTTCGAACACGTTCATATTCAGAGTGACGGAAAGCGAGGAGCGCACGCCCCTGTAGCTATATCCTTCGACCGGGGTGCAATCGCCCACCGCCGCGTCGCTCTTCTGCCGGCTGAAGCTGGCGGGCGTGCGTCCATTTAGGCGCATCGGACCGGACCAAAGCTCCTGCCCCCCGGCGCGCACATCGACGTCGAACGATGCCTTTCGGTTCAGCAATTCCTGCCGGGCTTCCTGGGACATAGAGGTCTGAAAAACGGGCGGTGGAGCCCGCATGGCAAGAGGCGGTGGAGGCGCAGGCAGCGCTGCCGCAGCGGTTGCGGTGGCCAGGAGAACCCATATCGTCATGCCATATCCCGTCTTAGATAGCAGCCATTGCCTTACCGCCGGTCAGTGACCTTGATCCCGCCGGCCAGTTTGTTCGTGCCGATCTTCACCCGGTCGTCGGTCCAGTTAGCGACGAAGGTGCTCTGGCGGGAAAGGCCGGGGACGAAGGAGGCGCTGTTGTCGGCGATCACCAGTCCCGAGGAATCATGTTCCCGCCCCTCGGGCGCGACGGTGATGAAGGCGCTGTAATTGTCCTTGTCGCGACCCTGCACCATTTCATTGCCGCTGATCGTACCCGACGCGCCATTGCTGAGGTCGATCATATAATTGGTCGTGCGGCCTGCGCTATCATCGAAGCTGTTGCCGGTGATCGTCACGCGCGGGCTGCGGCTTTTCAGATAATGGCCGCCATTGCCGGCCTCGAACCGGGAACGGGTGACGGTCAGGCTGCCATAATTGCCGGTGTAGACGCCATGGGCGCAGTCTAGATCGCGGTCGCAACGGCCGAGGCGCTGGAAGGTACTGTGGTCGATGCGGATCGCGCCATTGGCGTCGTCATGGGTGAGGATGCCTTCCTCGCTGTTGCGGAAGACGGCGCCCTCCACATCCAGATTGCCGCGCTCCAGCCGGATGCCGGCGCCATTGCCGTCGGGCACGCGCAGGTTCTGGAAGACGAGGCCATCGACATGGGCGGCGCGGCCGCGCAGCACGAGCGCCGCTTTCCCCTCGCAAATCTTGCCGTCGAGGATGACGGAGCGCGGCTGGGCGGCGCGATAGGTGATGTCGCCGCCTTCTTGCACCGCGCACTGGCCGTAGGTGCCCGGCGCGATGACGATGGTGCCGGTCCCGTCGCCGATGGAGGAGACGGCGGACGCAAGTGAGGCGAAGCTGCGCCCGGTTTCCGCGACGGTGAAGTCGGCCCCTCCCCCCTGCGCGGCAGCTGTGGCGGCGATGGCTGCGGTGAGCAGCAGGGCGATGGGAAGGATGCGCATGACAGCGCCCTTAATCCATCCGGTGTGAAAGGGCGATGAGCGGAAGTGGTTAACCCGTGACCGGGGATTGAGCAGTGCGCTTTTCTCACCGAATGCCGGCTCTACCGAGCCTACAAATCCAACGAAGTTGCGGAAGTTGCGGGTCGTGACGTGTTTTGGCCCGGAAAGTCGCAACAAGGTCGCATGTAGGTCGCAGGAACGTCGCATGTTGGTCTCAACTAGGTCGCACTTGCGTCCCATGTTGGTCTCATGTGCGTCGCACTCACGTCTCACTTCAGTCCCATCTGCGTCGCGCTTAGGTCGCAGGTGAGTCCCGCTTGCGTCGCATGTTGGTCTCACCTGCGTCTCACTTGAGTCGCAGGTAAGTCCTGTCCGGGTAGCAGCGGCGCATAGCGCGATAGGCGAGAGATGCTGTTCCATGCGCGGGAGTAGAGCATGGATGTGTGGGTGTAGGACAGGAATGTCTGGAGACGACCAGTTGCGGACGTTTCAAGAATCCTTCTCCCTTGAGGGAGAAGGATATGAAGCCTTATGAGCGGAGCGAATTAGGCGGAGTTGGATGCGGGTGATCGGGCTTATGGCCCGTGCGATCCAAAGGTCGCACCCCCTCACCCAGCTACGACTAGGCAGCAAGCTGCCAAGTCTGCGCAACCCTCTCCCTCAAGGGAGAGGGAAAAAGCTGACCGTCCAATAACCACCCAATTGCGCATAAATGGGCCATTCTGCATTTTATCGGATTGGCCAGAACCTGACAGTCAGCGCTCGACCATTGTTCGCCGCTCTCAGATTGGTTAGCTGCGCCCAAGAGAAGACGCTCGGGCTTCGTCGATAGAGAGCCAAGAGGTTCGCGTCGCCGAAACTTCAAGTACGGGAATGTTGCTCATTTCCCTCCACGGCGTCGATGAGGTATCGTATTCGATCAGATGATAGGTCCGGCCGCAGGTCTGCCAACTGGTGCAGGGGCAGACGTTAGGTGCCTCACTCCACGGAAGTCTAGCTAATCGCTGAAACTCGTCCATCGCCTCTGCTGCGCTGTTAAACTCACCAATCTGTTCGGCATGAATCTCGTCTTCTATGGCAAACATGGCGATGTACTCTCGCGTAATTCTCACGGCGGCTATACAGCTATTTCGTTTAAAAACCGACAGTCGCCTAACCACTCTTTTCGTCGTCCCCGCGAACGCGGGGACCCAACTCACCTTGGGCATGCAGGGCGTAGGAGGGGAGATGGGTTCCCGCTTTCGCGGGAATGACGGGTTGTTGGGATCGCTAGAATGACGAATGGTGGTATGACCACTTTGCAGCCCAAAAATCCTCCCCTGTAAGGGGAGGGGGACCAGCGAAGCTGGTGGAGGGGTGTTGCCCTCTCGATAGGGGGGCACCCCTCCGTCATTCCTTTGGAATGCCACCTCCCCTGCAAGGGGAGGATTTAAGGGCAGCGCGCCACAGGCGTGGCTGCCCCCAATTCTGCCAAGAGGCAAGACCCTCACCCTTTCCTCTCCCGTGCAAAACGGGAGAGGGGTAGATAGAACTATCAATCCAGGTTCGGCCTTAGATAGCGCTCCGCCGTCGCCAGATCGATCCCGCGCCGCTGCGCATAATCCTCCAACTGGTCGCGGCCGACGCGGGCGACGCCGAAATATTCCGCCTGGGGATGCCCGAAATAGAAGCCGCTGACCGCCGCCGTCGGCAGCATCGCGAAACTCTCCGTCAGCGTGATGCCGGTCGCGTGATGGGCGTCGAGCATCTTGAACAGCATCGTCTTCAGGCTGTGTTCCGGGCAGGCGGGATAGCCGGGCGCGGGGCGGATGCCGCGATACTGCTCCTTGATCAGCGCCTCGTTGGTCAGTTGCTCGCCCTCCGCATAGCCCCAGAGCGCGGTGCGGACATAATGGTGAAGCCGCTCGGCAAAGGCTTCGGCCAGGCGGTCGGCCAATGCCTTGAGCAGGATATCCGAATAATCGTCGATCGCATTTTTGAAGCGGGCAAGGTGCGGCTCGATGCCGTGGATGCCGACCGCGAAGCCACCGATCCAGTCGCCGTCATGGCTGATGAAATCGGCAAGGCACATATTGGCGCGCCCCTCCCGCTTCTGGATCTGTTGGCGCAACATCGGCAGGCGGACGTGGCTCTCATCCTCCATATGGACGATGATGTCGTCGCCTTCACGCCGACAGGGCCACAGGCCAGCGACGCCGCGCGCGGTCAGCCACTGGTCGGCGATCACCTTGTCCAGCATCGCCTGCGCGTCGTTGAACAGGCTGGTCGCGCTTTCGCCCACCACCTCATCGGTCAGGATCGCGGGATAATTGCCCGCCAGTTCCCAGGCGCGGAAGAAGGGCGTCCAGTCGATATACTCCCGCAGGTCGGCAAGGTCCCAATTGGGAAAGCTGTGGACGCCGGGCAGGCGCGGGCGCGCGGGTTTCAGGCTCTCTTCGATCTCGAACGCGTTGGCGCGGGCGTCCTCCAGGCTGACGAGCGCGCTCTGCCCCTTGTTGGCGCGGGCGACGCGGACATGCTCGTAATCGTCCTTGGTCTTGGTGACGAAATCGGTTTTCTGCGTATCGCTGAGCAAGGCCGTGGCGACGCCGACCGCGCGGCTGGCATCCAGCACATGCACCACCGGCCCGGTGAAGGCCGGATCGATCCGCAGCGCGGTATGGACGCGCGATGTGGTCGCGCCGCCGATCAGCAGCGGCATCGTCATTTCGGCGCGCTGCATCTCCTCCGCCACCGTCACCATCTCGTCGAGCGAGGGGGTGATGAGGCCGGAAAGGCCGATCATGTCGGCGTCATTCTCGTTCGCCGCCTTTATGATGTCCTGCCAGGGGACCATGACGCCCAGGTCAATCACCTCGAACCCGTTGCACTGAAGCACGACGCCGACGATGTTCTTGCCGATGTCATGGACGTCGCCCTTGACGGTCGCCATGATGATCTTGCCCTTGCCCTTCGCGCCGGGCTCCTTCGCCGCCTCGATATAAGGCAGCAGGTGGGCGACGGCCTTCTTCATGACGCGGGCCGATTTCACGACCTGCGGCAGGAACATCTTGCCGGACCCGAACAGGTCGCCGACGACGTTCATGCCGTCCATCAGCGGACCTTCGATCACCTCGATGGGCTTGTCGGCGGACAGGCGGGCTTCCTCGGTGTCCTCGACCACATACATGTCGATGCCCTTGACCAGCGCATGTTCCAGCCGCTTGGTCACGGACCAGCCGCGCCATTCCTCGGCCGCCTTTTCCGCCGCCGCGTCCGTGCCGCGATATTTCTCCGCGATCGCGACCAGCCGCTCACCCGCGTCGGGATCGCGGTTCAGCAGCACATCCTCGCACGCGGTGCGCAGTTCCGGGTCGATGGCGTCATAGACGTCGAGCTGCCCGGCGTTGACGATGGCCATGTCGAGCCCGGCGGGAATGGCGTGGTAGAGGAACACCGAATGCATCGCCCGGCGTACCGGCTCATTGCCACGGAAGGAGAAGCTGAAGTTGGAGAGACCGCCGGAGATATGGACATGCGGGCAGCGCGCCTTGATCTCCTTGCACGCCTCGATGAAGTCGACGCCGTAATTGTTGTGCTCCTCGATCCCCGTCGCGACCGCGAAGATATTGGGATCGAAGATGATGTCTTCGGGCGGGAAGCCGATGCCCGTCAGCAGCTTGTAGGCGCGTTCGCAAATCTCGACCTTGCGGGCCTGCGTGTCCGCCTGCCCGACCTCGTCGAAGGCCATGACGACGACGGCGGCGCCATAGGCCATGACCCGGCGGGCGTGATAGAGGAACGCTTCCTCACCTTCCTTCATGCTGATGGAATTGACGATCGGCTTGCCAGACACGCATTTCAGGCCCGCCTCGATCACTGACCATTTGGAGCTGTCGATCATCACCGGCACGCGGCTGATATCCGGCTCCGCGGTCATCAGCTTGAGGAAGGTGGTCATCGCCGCCTCGGCGTCCAGCAGCCCCTCGTCCATATTGACGTCGACGATCTGCGCGCCGCTCTCCACCTGCTCGCGGGCGATGTCGATCGCCTTGGCATAGTCGCCGGCCATGATCAGCTTCTTGAACTTGGCCGATCCAGTGACGTTGGTGCGCTCGCCGATGTTGACGAAATTGGCGGTGGTGTTGGTCATTCCCTGCTTCTCTTTTTCGTCATCCCCGCGAAGGCGGGAACCCATCTCCCGATGTTGCACCCCGAACCGAGCGCAGGAGATGGGTCCCCGCCTTCGCGGGAATGACGGTTAATTCTAGGCCGCTATATGCATCGGCTCCAGCCCCGCAAGCCGCGTCACGACCGGCAGCGCCGGCACGACGCGCGGCTTCTGGCCGGCCAGCGCCTTCGCCACCGCGCCGATATGGGCGGGCGTGGTGCCGCAGCAGCCGCCGACCATGTTGACCAGCCCTTCATCCACCCACTGGCTGATGAGCTTTGCGGTGGTCTCCGGCAGTTCGTCATATTGCCCAAGCTCATTGGGCAGGCCGGCATTGGGATAGGCGAGGATCAGCGTGTCGGCATTCTTCGCCAGTTCGCTCAGATACGGCCGCAGCAGGTCAGCCCCGAACGCGCAGTTCACGCCGATGGTCAGCGGCTTCAAGTGCCGCAGCGAATACCAGAAGGCGTTGACCGTGTGCCCCGACAGGTTCCGGCCTGACATGTCCGTGATGGTGAAGGACAGCATCAGCGGCACGGAGCGGCCCGACGCCTCCTCCGCCTCGCGCGCGGCCATGCCCGCCGCCTTGGCGTTGAGCGTGTCGAAGCAGGTTTCGACGAGCAGGAAGTCCACGCCGCCCTCGATCAGCGCCTCGCACTGTTCGCGATACTGGTTCTTGAGCGTGTCGTAATCGACCTCGCGATAGGCGGGGTCGTTGACGTCGGGCGAGATGGACAGCGTCTTGTTGGTCGGGCCGATGGAGCCGGCGACGAAGCGCGGGCGGCCATCCTTCGCGGTAGCCGCGTCGCAGCATTTGCGCGCGATCGCCGCAGCGGCGATGTTCAGCTCCTTCACCATATGCTCGCAGCCATAGTCCGCCATCGCGATGCCGGTGGAGCTGAAGGTGTTGGTCTCGATCATGTCCGCGCCGGCGTCGAGATAGGCGGTGTGGATCGCCTCGACGATGTCCGGCCGGGTCAGGCAGAGCAGGTCGTTATTGCCCTTCTGGTCCTTCGCCAGGTCCAGGTCGCCGCGATAATCGGCTTCGCTCAGGCCATATTTCTGGATCGAGGTGCCATAGCCGCCGTCGAAGATCATGATCTTCTCTGCGGCGATCTGGCGGAACTGGTCTTCAGCGGAAATAGTCATCTTACAAACCCCGTTCGGGTGATAATTTCATACGATCAGTTCAGGCGTCTGAACCTTCGGCCGCAATCCCAGCAGATGGCAGATCGCATAGCTGAGTTCCGCCCGGTTGAGCGTGTAGAAATGAAACTGGCGCACGCCGCCCGCATAGAGCTTGCGGCACAGTTCCGCCGTCAGCGTCGCCGCAACGAGCTGGCGCGCGCCGGGGTGGTCGTCCAGCCCCTCGAACAGGCGGCCCATCCAGGAGGGAACCTCCGTATTGCACATCGCCGCCATGCGCAGCGTACTGGCGAAGTTGGAGACGGGCATGATGCCCGGCACGATTTCCGCGCTGATCCCGGCGGCCGCCACCTTGTCGCGAAAGCGGAAGAAGGCTTCGGGCGTGAAGAAGAACTGAGTAATCGCCCGGGTCGCCCCGGCGTCGATCTTGCGCTTCAGATTATCGATGTCGCTCTGCGCACTTTCGGCGTCAGGGTGTGTCTCGGGATAGGCGGCGACGGAAATCTCGAACGGATGCAGGCGGGTCAGGCCCTCCACCAGTTCGGCGGCGCCGGTATAGCCGTCCGGATGCGGCACGAATTTCGTCCCCGCTTCCGGCGGATCGCCGCGCAGGGCGACGATATGGCGCACGCCCGCCTGCCAATAGGCGTCGGCGACCTCGGCAATCTCATCCTTGCCGGCGGCGACGCAGGTCAGATGCGCAGCGGCGGCAAGGTCGGTATCCCTGGCGATGCGCGCCACGGTGTTGTGCGTCCGCTCCCGCGTCGACCCGCCCGCGCCATAGGTGACGGACACGAAGCGGGGACCGAGCGGCCCCAGCGTCTGGATGCTGTTCCACAGCGTCTCTTCCATCTTCTCCGTCTTGGGCGGGAAGAATTCGAAGCTGACCTGCGCATCGCCCGACAGATCGGCGAACAGCGGCGCATCCAGCGCCCGCCGCGCTTCCTCAAGCTGGGACAGGGAAAAATTCATGCGCCAAGTCTTCCTTCCATCTGGCGTCCATCGATGGACAGGACGCGCCCGCTGCGGCGGCGGCCAAGCCATAATGTCACGGTAAGTTCCCCGCCGGGCAGGGTCTGAGTGCGTTCAAGGTCGAGCCCGGCGGCGTCGAACCACCCGCCCACCTGATCATCGGAAAAGCCGAGGCGGGCGTGCTGATCACGCACGCGCAGTTCTTCGCGCTCATGCGGCGCGAAATCGGCGATCAGCACGCGTCCGTCTGCGTCGAGCACGCGCGCGGCCTCCGCAATCACGGCTTCGGGCGCCTGGGCATAGTGCAGCACCTGATGCACGATCACCGTGTCGACGCTGTGGGCCCCGAGCGGCAAGGCCATGAAATCGCCCATGACGAGCGCATATTTCTCCGCGCCTTCATGCGGCAGCTTGGCGCGGGCCAGGCGCAGCATTTCCGGGCTGCGGTCGACCGCCGTCACCTGATCCGCATCGCCGCCGAAAAGTTCAAGCATGCGCCCGGTGCCCGTACCGATATCCAGCAGCCGGCCAATCTTCTCACCGGCGAGCAGCGCCTGCATGGCCGCTTCGACATCGGCCTCGGGAATATGAAGGGACCGGATCGCATCCCATTCCCCCGCATGCTCGGCGAAATAGGCGTCCGCAGCGCGCGCCCTGTCGTTACGTACCTCCGTCAGGCGCGCAAGATCGGCGGCCTGCCACAACGCCTCGCTTTCCGACGGTGTCACACGATCGAACAGATCAAGGAAGGGCGCGACCGGCCCCTTGCGGTCGATGCGCAGGAAGACCCAGTTCCCTTCCTTGCGCTTTTCGATAAAACCCGCCTCGACAAGGATGCGGACATGGCGCGACACGCGGGGCTGGCTTTGCCCCACGACCTGCGCGATCTCTCCCACGGCAAGCTCCATCGCACGCAACAGATGCACGATGCGCAGTCGCGTCGGATCACCCAAGGCGCGGAATATGTCCAGGATCGGAGCCATCAGCAACCATATAAAGATTTCTTTATATACGTCAATCGCAAAGACTTTCAAATGGCCGGCAAGACCAAGATGGTTAACACTCATCCAAGCGTTATGATTGCCATTGCCTTACTTCAATCAAAGCATTAGGAATGGAAGTGGCAGGCTTGACGGGGGTGAGCTGTTCTCCAAAGCATGCCTGCACAGGTTTTTCATCTTAGAGGGGTTTGCCCATGTCCAAGTCTATTGCTCTTTCGCTCGTTCTTGCCACGTCGCTCGGTCTGGCTGCCTGCTCGGGCGGCGCCGAGAATGCCGCCAACGCTGCGGCCAATGCTGCCGAGAGCGCGTCGAATGCTGCAGACAACGCCATGGAAGCAGCCTCGAACGCTGCCGACAACGCTGCGAACGCCGCTTCCAACGCGTCTTCGAACGCTGCGAACGCGATGTAATTTCGGTTCGCCGAATGAATTTATGGGGGTCGCTCGGATTACCGGGCGGCCCCTTTCGCTTTTCCAGGGGATGTTGAAATGGGATCAAGCGGATTTTCATGGCGGCATGCCGTTGCGATACTCTGCCTCTCCGCTGGATTGGCGGCCTGCGGTCAGAGCGAAGACGGAGTCGGCGGCGTATCCGCCAGCGAAGCCAGCGCCCTCAACAATGCGGCGGAGATGCTGGATAATCGGGGTGCGCCACAAGCGGCGGACATCAATGCGCTGAACGACGCGAATGCCGTGGACGTGGATTAAACGTACCGCGGCAGATTAGTCGTCCGTTCGGGCTGAGCGAAGTCGAAGCCTTTCGCCGAACGCAGTGAGGCATCTTCGCCTCCGCTCAGATGAGGGCTTCGACTTCGCTCAGCCTGAACGGTTTAGAGAAGCTGAGACAAAAAAGGCCAGCTCTTGCGAGCCGGCCCTTCTGTGTTTTTAAAGCGCGCTACGATTTAGCAGCGGCTGTCACTGCGATCGATCGCGCGGCCGGCCAGGGCGCCGACACCGGCGCCGACGACAGTGCCGGCAGTGCGGTCGCCATAGCGGCCAACGACCTGGTTGCCGAGCAGGCCACCGGCGATGGCGCCGATGATCGTGCCGCCCGTGCCATTGTCGCGGCAGCGATAGCCGCTGCGATAATAGCGGTCACCGCGATTGTAACTGTCGCCGCGATATCCGCGGTCGTAACCACGATAGCCGCGATCATATCCGCGATAGCCACGATCATAGCCACGACCACCATAATAATCGCCGCGATCATAACGGCCGTAGCGATCATGGTCACGGGCGGCGGCTGGGGTGGCGGTCGCCGCGAAGGATGCAATGCCCATCGCGAGCGCTGCGCCCATATTGATCAACATAGACTTCTTCATGGCGTTGCTCCTTGCCAATCTCTTTCGAACGGGCCTTCGGGAATGAAGTTCCGTTCGACTATGCCCTCCTTATGCACGAGTCGCTTTGAGTGGATGCTGAATGGCCATGACAGCCGCCGTTCAGTTATCCGCCGTTCATAAAAAGCGCGTGGAGTTGCCCGGGCAAATCGCATATCGAGCGCCGACATGCGCCGTATCCTGCTGATCCTCGCGATATTCGTGGCCCTGCTGCCGCAACGGCACACGGCCAAGGACGACCCGGTCAAGGCGGGGCCGTTGCTGGTGACGGCGGAGCCGCTGTTGCTGAACGACAGCGACCCTTCGCAAAAATCGGTGGGGCCGCTGCGCTGGCTGGGCAGTTGGGCGATCCACAGCAAGCAGACCGATTTCGGCAGCATCTCTGCAATGCTGGTCCAGCAGGACGGGTCGATACTGGGCCTGAGCGATTCGGGAACGCTGATGGGCTTCCATGTGGACGCGGCGGGCCGCACGGATGGCGGCCGCCCCTTCATTGCCCCCCTGCCGATCCAGCCGGAAGAACGCGACTGGCCGTCTTGGCGGTGGGATTCGGAATCGATGGTCCATGACCCCGCCACCGATCGATATTGGGTGGGCTTCGAGCTGCAGAACCGGATATGCCGATACTCCCCCGGCTTCGCGCGGGTGGAAAGCTGCGTCTTCTGGCCGGAAATGGCATGGTGGCCCAAGACGGGCGGGCCGGAGGCCATGGCGCGGCTGGCCGACGGGCGCTTCCTGGTATTTTCGGAAAAGGCGGAAGGGCAGGACGGCGGCAAGGACCTGCTGCTGTTCCAGGGCGATCCAGCGGACCCGGACACCCCGCATCCCGTCCGCATGACCTACCGCCCGCCACAGGGCTATGTGCCGACCGATGCGCTGCCGCTGGGCGGCAACCGGCTATTGGTGCTCAATCGCCGGGTGACGATGTATGAGGGCTTCACCGGATCGATCGCCATGGTCGAGATGCCGGAACTGAAGGCCGGGGCGCTGCTGGTGGGCAAGCAGATCGCCCGACTGGCGCCGCCGCTGGTGGCGGACAATTATGAGGCGCTGGCGCTCTCCTGGGAGCATGGCCAGCCGGTCCTGTCAGTGATGTCCGACGACAATTACGAATTCTTCCAGCGCACCTTGCTGGTGAAGTTCGCGCTGCCGCCCGAATGGGTGCGTTAGAGCGCTTTGCGCTAACTCCACTCCGTTCGGGCTGAGCTTGTCGAAGCCCTTCACTGAGCGCAGCGAAGTGCCTCACTACGTTCGGCTTAGCCCTTCGACTTCGCTCAGGGCGAACGGATGGTGATCCAATGCCCAAAATTTCACCGCACAAGAAAAAAGCGGCCCGTTCGGAGCCGCTTCCTTCAATCAGCAGGCGTTGCGCGCTCAGGCGGCGACGGCGAGCTTCTTCTTGATGTCGCGCTTCAGGCGGCGGGCCTTCAGCGAGAGCTGATCGTCGCCGGTCTTCAGCAGCCAGTTGTCCAGACCGCCGACATGCTCGACCGAACGCAGGCCATGGGTCGAAACCCGCAGCTTCACGCCCTGCTCCAGAGCCTCGGAGATCAGCGTCACGTTCTGCAGGTTGGGCAGGAACACGCGCTTCGTCTTGTTGTTCGCGTGGGAAACATTGTGTCCCACCTGACGGGTCTTGCCGGTCAGCTCGCAAATGCGCGACATAAAAGATCAGCCTTGTAGTTCGGGTTTGTCCGGAAAGCGGCGCGGATAGCGAGAATCGCCCTGCGCGTCAACCCGCCAACGCACCCTGCCAGCGAGAAGCGGCACAAAGATCGGTGCGGTAGCGCAACCATTTTCACGCCCAACGCGTTTGCCTTCCGATAGAGTATCGAGGAGGTCAAGATGGTTCGGTTTCTGGGCGGCCTATTATTGATAGGTCTGATTCTCGTGGGCACGGCATTCGCCTTCGGCCTGATCAAGGTGCAGCAGACGCAGGACGCCTCCACGCCGAAAATCGCGGTGCAGCCGGGCACCCTGCCGCAATATAAGGCCGATGTCGTGAAGGTGAAGGTCGGGACCAAGGACGAAACGGTCAAGGTGCCGACCGTGGACGTGCAGAAGCCCGAATAAGCCACGCGGCTTGTCGGAAGCGCCGCGGGGCGGGTAAGGCGATGGCCATGCCCGCCTTTCCCCTGCCCGATCCGATGCGCCGCGCGCTGGACCTCGCCCGCGCGGCGGAGGCGGCCGGAGAAGTCCCCATCGGCGCGGTCGTCGTGAAGGACGGGCGAATCATCGGCGAGGGCGAGAATCGCAACCGGCGCGACAATGACCCCACCGCCCATGCGGAAATGGTGGCGATTCGCGCGGCCGCGGCGGCCCTGGGCGATTTCCGGCTGACAGGGTGCGACCTGTGGGTGACGCTGGAGCCCTGCCCCATGTGCGCGGGGGCCATTTCCCACGCCCGGATCGCGCGACTTTACTATGGCGCTGAGGACCCGAAAGGCGGCGCAGTCGACCATGGTGCGCGACTCTTCGCGCAGACGGAATGCCTCCACCGGCCCGAACACTATGGCGGGATTGGCGAGGACGAGGCGGCTGGACTATTGCGTGGTTTCTTTGGCGCCCGGCGCTGAATAATCGATGCGATAGAGCGTGTAAGGCAGCGTCAGGCCGGTGCGGAGATGCACAGCCGACAGCCACGCCGGAATCTTGCCCCGCATCAACTGGGCGTAGAAGCCTCTCGGACTGCGCGACTGATAGACGGTGCCTTCCGGGAAGCTCGGGCAGACCAGCAGATAGCGGGCGCTGTGCGACCTTGCGATCGGCCGGAAAGCGTCCGGTGGCCCGTCAAAGGCATGGTGGATGTCGAGGATCGCCTTGGCATTGCGATGATAGGGGCCGGCAAGGGCGCTGTGGTGGGTGGTCGCCAGCAGGCGCGGCCCCAGGTCCACCATCGTGAAGATGACCGCGGGAGGAAGCTGGTTGAGCACCTCCAGCGCGGGGAGCGTGCGGCAGCGACCGTTCGCCTTCCGGATCGCTTCCCGGCGCAGCTTCACGATGGGCCGGGTCCCGACGACCTTCTCCTCCATGATGTCCGCGATCAGCATGTTGGCGCGCGGATAGAGCGGATAGGCAAGCAGGACAGCCGCGACCAGGACGACGGCAGCTATGCCTGCAGCCTTGCCGATGCGACCGCCCTGGCGGATCGTCATGATCGCGACCCAGGCGGCCCAGGCGACGGCGGGAATGGCGAGCAACTGCGCGGCAGGTCCGGCGCGCAGCTGCCAGAAGAGCAGCCCGAAGGCGACCAGCGTCATGATCGACACCGCCGCCCAGGCCCATAGCCGTTCCTTGTCCCGCCGGGCGGACCAGCAGCCGAAGGCGGAGGCGACAATGGCGATCACCGGCAGGGCCAGCAGCGGCAGGGCGACGCTGCGGGACTGGACGGTGATCGGCTTGGCCTCCCGGATATTGGCCAGCCACAGCTTCTCCAGTTCGGGGGAAATCTGATAGGCGCCGGTCAGGCATTGGGGCCAGTTGAGCCAGGCGAACAGGCCCACCGCGCCGCCGACGATGACACCCGCCCCCAGACGCGTCTGCCAAGACCGCAGCGGCAACAGGGTCAGCAGCAGCATGCCCCCGGCCGCCATGCCCAGGATCGCGACCCAGATCGGCGACAGCGCATCGCACATCGGCTGGCGATTCGCGTAGCTGGCGAAGAGCAGGAAGGAGAGCGAGATCGCCCCGCCAAGGCTGAGCGCATAGGGGCGCATCCGCGCGACGGCCTCTTCGTCGAACACCCAGCGCAGCGCGATCAGCGCGCCGGCGGCGGCCATATAGACGATCATCTCCATGCCGATCGCGATCGACAAGGCGCTCGCGACGCCCGCAATGACGCCGCCCCGCGCCCGCTTCGTATCCAGCAACCCCGCGATCATCGTCGCCGTCAACGCAAGCTGCCAGCCATGATGGTCGATCCGCAGCGGCATGAACATGCCAAGGCCCATCTGCGCCGCCAGCGGCATCAGCGCCGCGATGATCCACGCATTGCCGCGAACCAGTCGCCGGACGATGAACCCCAGGCTGAGCATCAGCAGGAACAGCGGCAGCAGCGGCGCGATGCCGCAGGCCAGCCGATCCGCCATGCCAACACCCACAAAGGGGCGGAAGAACAGCATCAGACCCGCGATCGGCAGGTCGACGATCCGCGACCAGTGGATATTCGCGCCGCCCGGCGGGTCCAGCCGATACTGGCGCAGGTCGTACCAGCCCTGCCCCGCCAGCCAGTCCTTCACCTGCACATAGCGGATATTGTCGTCCGTATCGCCCAGCGCGAACCATTCGATCGCCGGCCAGCGCACCTTCAGGAAATAGACGACAAGGCCGACCCACAGGGCGAAGGTCGTCCACTTCCAGTTGTCATGGATCCAGTCGGACAGGTCCGCCACGACGGGCGCGGCGCGAGTGCGCAGCGTTCCGAACATTCTCTTGCCGCTTTCCAACCTCATCAGCGCGGATTAGACCAGCCGTGGCAAAGCGCAACGGGAACTCATGAAAATCATCGACGGCCTACGGGCGCCCTCCGCCCGCCACCGGGCGCTGTTCTGGCAGATCGTGCGCTATGGCGTGACCGGCGTGGCCGTTACCGCCGTGCAGGCCGTGATATACTGGCTGCTGGCGACGCATGCCGGTTTCCATGTGCAGGCGGCCAATCTATGCGGCTATCTGGTGGCGGTGGGGGTTGGCTATCTGCTGCACGGCCAGTTCACCTTTCGCGGCCATGGCGGGCGCGACCGGCCCGCGGCGCGCGGCGTCCGCTTCGCCATGGTGTCGCTGGTCAGCCTGGGGCTGAATGCGGTCTGGGTCTGGCTGTGCGTGACGGTCGCGGGATGGCCGACATGGTCGCCGATCCCGGCAATGTTCTTCGTAACCCCGGCCATCGTCTTCGTCCTGAACCGGCAGTGGGTGTTCCGGTAGAGGCGGTCACGCCGCCGCTGCGGCATCCAGTTGATCCGGCGTCGCCTTCGCATCGCGGCGCGCGGTCATCGTCACGCCCGCCGACGCCAGGATGATCGTGCCGATGGCGACCCATTGCAGCAGCGACAGATGCTCCCCCATCAGCAGCAATCCCATGATCGCGCCAACAGCCGGCTCCGCGCTGACGAGGATGCCGAACACCTGCGCGCGCAATCGGCTGAGCGAGAACATCTCCAGCGAATAGGGCAGCGCGCTGGACAGGATAGCGACGCCCAGGGCGGGCCCCCATATGGCGGGCTTCACGAGCGCCGCAAAACCGGCATGATGGATACCGATGGGCAGGACCAGGATTGCGCCCACCAATGCGCCCAGCGCCGCCGCCTGCACCCCATGATCGGCCCCGGCCCGTTTGCCCGCGACGATATAGATCGCCCAGCACACGCCGGCCGCGAGCGCCAGCAGCGCCCCGTGCGGATCGATCGCCGTCGATGTCTTGCGCAGGGGCAGCAGCAGGGCAAGCCCCGCCACCGCCAGCACGATCCACAGAAAGTCGATCCGCCGCCGCGATGCCAATATCGCCACGGCCAGCGGCCCGGTGAACTCGATCGCTATCGCAATGCCGAGCGGGATCGTCCGAAGCGCAGAATAGAAGCAGAGGTTCATCACCCCCATCGCGACGCCATAGACCAGCACCGGGCGCCAGTTGTCCGCCGTCAGCCGCACACGCCAGACGCGCAGGATCAGGCCAAGGACGAGCGCACCCAGCGACAGGCGCAATGCGGTCGTCCCCTCCGCCCCCACCACCGGGAAAAGCAGCTTGGCGAGCGATGCGCCGCCGGTCAGCGACACCATCGACAGGAACAGCGCGCCAACGGGCACGAGAGGGTTGGAAACCGGCTGGCCGGCGTCGGAGGACATCCACGCCCGTTAGCAGCTAGCCGGCCAGAACCCCAGCCCCGATCAGGCCCTCACCTTCTGCGCCTGTTTCCAGGCAAGTTCCATCAGTTCGGGCATCACTTTCACGCGCTCCTTCGCCTGTTCCGACGACGCCGTGCCGCGAATGACCCGGCCCTTGATGCCGTGGAAAATGGCGGCGATGCGGAAGAAGTTGAACGCCACATAGAAGTCATATCCAGGCATCGACGCCCGCCCGGTCCGCGCGCAATAAGCGGCGAGATACTCTTCCTCACCGGGGATGCCGAGCGCGGCAATGTCAGCCCCGCCAAGACCGGCAACGATGTGCGGCGGCATGCGGTACATCATCGCATTATAGGCGAAGTCCGCACCGGGATGGCCAAGCGTGGACAGTTCCCAGTCCAGCACCGCCAGGACCTTCGGCTCGGTCGGATGGAAGATCATATTGTCGATGCGGAAGTCGCCATGGGTAACGCTGGTGGCGTCGTCATCGGCCGGGATATTCTCCGGCAGCCAGGCGATCAGGCGGTCCATGTTCGGATCGCGCCCGGCGTCGGCATCCTCCAGATATTGTTTCGACCAGCGGCCGATCTGCCGCTCGAAATAATTGCCCGGACGGCCATAGTCGCCAAGGCCGACGGCTTCATAGTCGACCATGTGCAGGTGCGCCATCGTCGCGTTCATCGCGTCGAAGATCGCCGCGCGTTCGGCATTGGAGACGCCCGGCACGGTCGCGTCCCAGAAGATGCGCCCCTCAACCATGTCCATGACATAGAACCAGGTGCCGATGACGCTGTCATCCATGCACAGGCCATGGACATGCGCCACGGGGAAATCCGCCTTGGCAAGGCCGGTCAGCACTTTCGCCTCGCGCTCGACGGCATGCGCCCCTTTCAGCAGCTGCCCGGGCGGCTTGCGGCGCAGGACGTAGGACTTGCCCGGCGTCACCAGCTTGTAGGTGGGATTGGACTGCCCGCCCTTGAACTGCTCGATGGTCAGCGGGCCGGCATAGCCGTCCACATTGGCCTGCATCCATGCAGCCAGCGCCGCCTCATCAAAGGCGTAGCCCTCTCGAACCGGCGTGGTTCCCACATTCGCGTCGGCCGGTCCGCTCATGCCGGATTGGCCTTCAGGAAATCGCGTTTCACCTTCTTGGCAAGACTCCATTTGTGGACCTCGGTCGGGCCGTCATAGATGCGGAAGGCGCGAATCTCACGGAACACCTGCTCAACGATCGTGTCGCCGGAAACGCCGGTGCCACCCATGATCTGCACGCAGCGGTCGGCGATCCGCATCAGCGCCTCGCTGACCGCGACCTTCGCCATGGAGCTTTCGGCTGTGCCCAGCGAACCGCTGTCCAGCACGCCCGCGCACCAGTCGATCATCAACTCGCACTGCTGGATGTCGATCAGATTCTCCGCCAGCATGAAACCGACGCCTTCATGATCGACCAGCAGCTTGCCGAACGCCATGCGGCGACAGGCATAGGCCGTCGCGATCTCGTTCGCGCGGATGCACGCGCCCAACCAGCGCATGCAGTGCGACAGGCGCGCGGGGCTGAGGCGAACCTGTGCATATTGGAAGCCCTCCCCGCTCTGGCCCAGCATCTGGTCGGCGGGCACGCGGAGATTGTCGATGGTGATGATGGAGTGTCCGCCGGGCATCGAGCTGTCGATCGTGTCCAGCACCCGGTCGATCCGGATCGCAGGGTCCGGCAAGTCGACAAGGAACATGCAGGCGCCGTCCGAAGACTTCGCCATGACGATGCCGACCTTCGCGCCGTCCGCCCCTGTAATGAATGCCTTGCGGCCGTTGATGACCCAGTGATTGCCGTCCTGCACGCAGGTCGTCTGCATCATGGAGGGGTCGGACCCCGCCCCGCCTTCCGATGCGGGTTCGGTCATGAAGAAGGCGGAGCGCGCCTCGCCCGCCACCATTTGCTTCAGGAAGCGGTCCTTGAGTTCCGGCGAACCCACCTTGCCCAGCAGGTACATATTGCCCTCGTCCGGGGCCATGGTGTTGCACGCCAGCGGCCCCAGCGGCGACAGGCCGGACTTGATCAGGACCTTTGCGGTCTCACGCTGCGACAGATGCGACCCGTCGGGCAGAATATGGGGCGTAAGGACACCGGCTTCGCGCGCCTTGACGCGCAGCTCCTGGACAAATGCATCACTCGGCCCGTGGCTGCTGCGCGGCGCCGCCGTTTCCATGGGAATCACGACCTCACGCACAAACGCTTCTACCTTGGCCGCTATCTCGGCTGTCCGCTCCGCACCCACTCCGACCATGATGATCTCCCTTTTATCTGGGCGCCATGCGAATGGCCCCGTCCAGACGGATCGTTTCCCCGTTCAGCATGGGATTGGCGATGATGCTTTCTACTAGTTTTGCATATTCTTCCGGCCTGCCCAGGCGGCTGGGGTGCGGGACCTGCGTGCCCAGGCTGTCCTGCGCGGCCTGCGGCAAACCCATCAACATGGGGGTGAGGAAGATGCCTGGCGCTATCGTCATCACGCGAATCTTGTGCTGCGCCAGGTCGCGCGCCACCGGCAGGGTCATGCCGACCACCCCGCCCTTGGACGACGCATAGGCCGCCTGCCCGATCTGACCGTCATAGGCAGCGACACTCGCGGTGTTCACGATCACGCCACGCTCCTCGCCGATCGGATCGGCAGCCGCCAGCCTGGCGGCAAAGCGGGAAATCATGAGGAACGTGCCGATCAGGTTGATCTCTATCGTCCGCCGGTACTGATCCATGGGATGCGGTGCATTTTCCTTGCCGACCGTCTTGATCGCCGGCGCGACACCGGCGCAGTTGACCAGGACGCGGGCGATGCCGTGCTGCGCCTCCGCAGCATCCAGCGCCGCATTCACGCTCGCCTCGTCCGACACATTCGCCTTTACGAAGATGCCGCCGATCGCCTTCGCCTGCGCCGCGCCCGTCTCTTCGTTCAGGTCGAAGATGGCGACCTTCGCGCCATGATCGGCCAGCGTCTTCGCCGTCGCGCCGCCAAGGCCCGACGCGCCGCCCGTCACGATGGCGGCCACATCCTTTAATTCCATATCTTCTTCCCTTGTTCCGTCGGGCCGTCAGGCCAGTTCGAGCGCGATGGCGGTCGCTTCGCCGCCGCCGATACACAGGCTGGCCACGCCCTTCTTCCCGCCACGGGTCTCCAGCGCGCCCAGCAGCGTCGCGATGATCCGCGCGCCCGACGCGCCAATGGGATGGCCAAGCGCCGTCGCGCCGCCGTTCACATTGATCCGGTCATCGGGGATCGACAGCTCCTTCGCCGCGATCATGGCAACCACGGCAAAGGCTTCGTTGACCTCGAACAGGTCCACGTCCGCCAGGTCCCACCCCGCCTTGTCGAGAACCTTGCGGATGGCGGGCACGGGCGCGGTGGTGAACAGGGCCGGCGCATGGGCATGGGCGGCAGTCGCGACGATGCGGGCCACGATCGGCAGGCCGTGCTGCTTCGCGATGCTCTCGCGCGTCATCACCAGGGCGGCCGCGCCGTCCGAGATGGACGAGGCGTTCGCCGCCGTGATCGTGCCATCCTTTGCAAAGGCGGGCTTCAGCGACGGAATCTTCTCCGGTTTCGCCTTCCCCGGCTGCTCGTCGACCGCAATCACTGTATCACCGCCCCGGCCGGACACGGTGACCGGCGTCACTTCCTTTGCAAACGCGCCGCTGGAGATCGCCGCATTGGCGCGGTCCAGCGAACGGATGGCGTAGGCGTCCTGCATCTCCCGCGTGAACTGATAATCGCGGGCGCTGTCCTCGGCGAATGCACCCATCGCCTTGCCTGGCTCATATGCGTCCTCCAGGCCGTCCAGCATCATGGAATCCATGATCCGGTCATGACCGATGCGCGCGCCGGAACGATGCTTCGGTAAAAGGTAGGGCGCGTTGGTCATGCTTTCCATGCCGCCGGCGATCACCACATCGGCCGTGCCCGCAAGCAGCGCCTCATGCCCCATGATCGCGGCCTGCATGCCCGATCCGCACATCTTGTTGACGGTTGTGGCCTCCACCGAATCGGGCAGGCCGGCGCGAAGCGCCGCCTGACGCGCCGGGGCCTGGCCCAGACCGGCAGGCAGCACGCAGCCCATGTAGATACGATCGATGGCGTCGGGAGAAATCCCGGCGCGATCAACCGCCGCCTTGACGACCGTTGCACCCAGATCGGTCGCTTTCAAACTGGAAAGCGCGCCCTGGAAACCACCCATCGGGGTGCGCGCATAGCTGACGATGACAACGGGATCGGCGGACATGAAAAGCCTCCTCAAACGCCCGATCCGCAAAGAACCGGGCCAATGTTTCATTTTTCCTACTTGTGAGTAGATTGCATATTTCCCGGTAGAATGTCAATGTGTCGCCATGGCAAAAGAGAACATTGCAAACGATGCGAAGGAGCGCCCTTCGCCGTTCCGCAGCAAGGAAGAGCGGGCGCACGATCGCGACCAGAAACGCCAGGCCGTGCTGCGCGCGGCGGTGCGGATGTTCAACGCGCGCGGATTTCACGCGACGTCGCTGGACGATGTCGCCGCCAGCCTGAACATCAGCAAGCCGACCATCTATTATTATCTGGGCAATAAGGATCAGGTGCTGCTGGAATGCCTGACGCGCGGTTTGGGCGAATTGGCGCAGGCGGCGGAGCAGGTGCGGGAAGCGGAAGGGTCAGGACTCGACCGGCTGCGCGCATTCCTGATGCTCTATGCCAAGGTCAATATGGATGATTTCGGCCGCTGCGTGATACGCACGGGCGACGAATATCTGGCGCCCAAGAATGCGGAGCAGTTCCGGATCCTCAAACGCCGTATCGACGGCGTCATGCGCGCGCTGATCACCGAGGGCATTCAGGACGGATCGATCAGGGCGGGCGACGTGAAGATGATCGCCTTCACGCTGGCCGGGGCGCTCAACTGGCCGGCCCGGTGGCACCATGCCGACGGCGCGGACAGCCCGGAACAGATTGCTCGCTCCATGATTGAGATATTGACCGCCGGCTTGGCGCCGCGAACCGCCGGTTAGGCCACACGCCTCCCCACTGCGTGCATCGCCCAGGCGGCGCTGACAACCACCAGCGCGCCGACCGCCTGATGCAAAGCCGCCAGGGGCAGCGCTATGCCGCTGACCACGGTGGCGATGCCCAGCAGGATTTGCGTCCCCACTGCGGCATTGACGGCGATGGACGGTCCTCGTGCGCCCATCCTTTTCGCGCGGCGAGCCAGCAGGATCAGCGCGATCGCCGTGAACCACGCCCACCAGCGATGGATGAAGTGGACGAGATAGGGATCGCTGCTGACGGTGGCCCAAAGCGACCCCAGCCACTGCACGCCATCGGGAAACAGGCGGTCATTCATCAGCGGCCAGGTGTTGGAAACATAGCCGGCGTCCAGCCCGGCGGTGAAAGCGCCGAACAGAAGCTGCGTCACCAGGATCAGGGCGACGCCAAGCGCGAAGCCGGTCAGGCGCGCCGGCCGCGCCACGGGATCGACGGCGAGCATGCGCAGGTCCAACGCCGTCCATACGAGCCCGGCAATGATGAACAACGCCGTCAACAAATGCACGGCAAGGCGATAATGGCTGACATCGGTGCGGTTGACGAGGCCGGACGCCACCATCCACCAGCCGATCGCCCCCTGCAGTCCGCCCAGCATCAACAGCGCGACCAGCCGCCATCCATAGCCGTTCGGGATCGCCTTGCGCGCCGCGAACCACAATAACGGCAATGCGAACGCCAGCCCTATGATCCGCCCCAGCAGCCGGTGCGTCCATTCCCAGAAGAAGATGAACTTGAACGCCGACAGGCTCATGCCCCGGTTGATCTCCTTATATTCGGGGATCTGCTGATATTTGTGGAATGCGTCGAGCCACTGGCTCTGCGTAAGCGGCGGAATGGCGCCGGTCACCGGCTTCCATTCCGTAATCGACAGGCCGGATTCCGTCAGGCGGGTAATGCCGCCGACGACAAGCATGGCGAAGACAAGCGCCGCCACGGCGAAAAGCCATGTGGCGATGGCGCGCGGGCGGGCGGCAGTCTGAAAGGCGGACATCTGCGCCTATTGCGCCCCGCCGCGCCGACATTCAAGCCGGACCGATTGCCCCATCCCGCAGAGGTGGTTGTTGCACCGCAGCAACAGTTGCCGGCAATTGCGATGACCCGATCGGATATGGAGCCATTAACCAATTGTCAGACTGACACAGTGGCGTAACATCCCCGCAATAATCGCAAAATTGGGGACCCTCATGAAATTGAAATCCATCCTACGGTGCAGCGTTGTTGCGTCCGCTCTGGTGCTGTCCAGCGGCGTTGCGTTCGCGCAGGCCGATGCGCCCGGCGCCGATGCAGGCGAAGCGATCATCGTCACCGGCTCGCGCATCCGCCAGGATCCGCTGAATTCGCGCGCGCCGGTCGTCACCGTTGATGAGACCGCGATCGCCCGCACCGGCCTGACCTCCATCGCTGACGTCCTTCAGCGTATCCCGAGCGCTGCGGGTGGTCTCAACACCAAGACCAACAATGCCGGCAATATCGGCGGCCCGCCGGACGGCACCGGCGTCAGCTCCGGCTCGGCGGAAATCGACCTGCGCTATCTGGGCGCCAAGCGCACCCTCGTCCTTGTGGACGGCATGCGCTACGTCAACGGCTCGGCCGCAGGCGGCATTCCCGCATCGGTCGACCTTAACACCATCCCGCAGAGCATGATCGAGCGCGTTGAAGTGCTCCAGTCCGGCGCATCGCCGCTTTATGGCTCCGACGCCGTTGCCGGCGTGGTCAACATCATCACCAAGCAGTCGCAGAAGGGCCTGGACCTCTCGGCCCAGTTCGGCACCTTCCGCGCCGGCGACGGCCACACATGGGATGTGAACGGCAGCTACGGCTTTCAGGGCGACCGGATCTCCCTTGTTGTCGGCGGCAACTATGTGAAGCAGGAGGGCGTCCGCACCTCGAACCGCGGCATCTCGCAATGGCCGGCGGCGGGCGGTACAAGCTGCCTCGACGGCGGCTGCTCCAGCGCCACCCCTAATGGTCGCTATGATGTGCTGGGCGGCAGCCTGACGCTGATCAACCCTGTCCTCGGTCGCGCGCCAGTGCTCAGCGACTATCGCAACTATGCCGGCAACAATGTCGACGGTTTCAACTTCGCGCCGTACAACTATCTGCTGACGCCCTCGGAGCGCTATGGCGGCTTCATCAATTTCAAGGCGGAGCTGAGCGACACCGTCAATCTGCGCACCCGGATGGTCTATCAGCATCGCGGCTCGACGACGCAGGCGGCGTTCCTGCCGCTGTTCATCGGCCCGGACGCCGGCAACGGCAACCTGCTCGATACGATCTCCGTCGATGCCAGCAATCCCTTCAACCCCTTCGGCGTAACGCTGTCGTCGGGCGCGGATGGCACGCCGGCCAATTATTCGACGATCCGCCGCCGCTTCGTCGAGGGCGGTCCCCGCACCTTCTCGCAGTCGGTTGACACCTTCTCCGTGGAATCGACCCTCGACGGCTCCTTCGATGTCGGCGACAAGAAATGGTACTGGGACGTCAACGGCATTTACGGCGTCAATGACGCGCATCAGGTCTTCACGGGCAACCTCAACGCCGCGCGACTGGCGCAGGCTCTCGGCCCTGTCGGCTCCTGCACCGGCGATTGCGTCCCCTTCAACATCTTCGGCGGCGCGGGTTCGATCACCCAGCCGATGCTGGATTACGTCACGTTCGACGAGCGTGACCGCAGCCATCAGGAGCTGTGGGACGTGACCGCCAACCTGTCCGGCGACCTGTTCGAACTCCCGGCCGGCGCTGTCGGTTTCGCCATCGGCTACGAGCATCGCGACCAGCGGGCGTCCTACACGCCCGACGCGATCATCACGGCGGGCCTTGGCGCCGACGTACCGACCAGCCCGGCGGCAGGCGGCTTCAACGTCGACGAGTTCTACGGCGAACTGCGCGTGCCTATCCTGTCCGACACGCCCTTCTTCCAGAAGCTGGAGCTGGACGGCGCAGCCCGCCATTCCAACTATTCCAGCTTCGGCAGCAACACGACGTACACGATCTCGGGCCTGTGGAAGCCGACCAACGACCTGCTGTTGCGCGGCGGCTATGCGGAAAGCCTTCGCGCGCCGAGCATCGGCGAACTCTATGCCGGACGCTCGCGCACGGACGCCACCATCAACGATCCGTGCACCAGCGCGGCGGGCGGCTCCTTCCAGACCAACGCGACGGTGCGCGCAAACTGCATTGCCAACGGGGTTCCCGCCAGCGGCAGCTATGCAGAACCCGTCGGCGGTCAGTTGGGCGTTTTTTCGCAGGGTTTTACCGGCCTGAAGCCTGAAACGTCCAAGACCTGGACGGCTGGCGCCGTCTACAGCCCGACTTGGGCACGTGACAGCTTCGCCAGCGCCTTTAGCCTGGAGGTTAACTACTACAATATCCGCCTGAAGAACGCGATCGACTCGGTGCCCGCCACGCTGACCCTGCGTCGCTGCGCGTTCGACGGCGATCCCTTGAGCTGCGCCGCGATCACCCGCACCGGAAGCGGCGCAGTGGCCGGCATTGACGGCGTGCTGCAAAACCTGAACGCCATCAACACGGACGGCATCGACGGCACGCTGATCTATCGTTCCAAGCCCATCGGCATGGGCACGGTCGGCCTGTTGGTCAACGCCGCCTACCTGCTCAAATATGACATCGCGCCGCCTTCGGATCTGAACGCGCCGACGATCGAATGCGCCGGTACGGAGCGCTGCGGCTCGAGCGATCAGGCTTATCCGAAGTTCAAAGCCACAGCGACCCTCGACTGGTCGACTGAAGGCTATGGCGTGTCCTTCACCGGACGTTACATCCATAAGGTTACGGAAGGCGATGGCCATGTCATGGGCACGACCTTCTATGGCGACGTTCAGGCATATTTCTCGCCTGACTGGATGGATCATCGCACCCGCCTGACCATCGGCGTCAACAACCTCTTCAATAAGCAGCCGCCACTCTGCAACACCTGCGACGGCGCGAACTTCGACACGACGACCTATGACGTTCCCGGCCAGTTCGGTTACCTCCGTCTGTCGTACAAGATGTAAGGTTGCCCGGCCCGGCGCCTTTATCAGGCGCCGATTGCCGGACTAGCACTAAGGCGTTAGAGAGCCCGGGCGAGCGTTTACCGTTTGCCTGGGCTTCTCTTTTCCCGCCAAGGATACCGCCATGTTCCGCCAGATCACCGAAACCTTCTTCGTCTCACCCCAGATCAGCGTCGATGACGTGGCCGAGGCGAAGGCGATGGGCGCGGTGATGATCGTCAACAACCGGCCCGAAGGCGAGGAAGCCAGCCAGACCCCGGCCGAGGATATCGAGGTCGCGGCGCGTGCGGCGGGCCTGCTCTACGCGGCGGTTCCCGTGACCCACGCCGGTTTCTCGCCATGGCAACTGGACGGGATGGAAGAGGCGCTGGCCAAGGCGGGCGAAGGCAAGGTGCTGGCCTATTGCCGGTCGGGCACGCGCAGCACATTATTGTGGGCGCTGACCCGTGCGCGGGCGGGGCATGACCCCGAAGCGCTTTCGGCAAAGGCGGCGGCGGCGGGATATGACCTTTCCCCCATCCGCCAGATCATGGACGCCGTGGCTGCAAAGGCCAAGTAAGCGGCTCCCTCCTGTCGGCTTCGACCGGCCTGTTTCATTCGTCCGGCACATGCGCCACCGCGCGTGCCCCATGCGTTTTACGATGCCGCAATTGCAGGAATAATAATCGCACAGAGCCTTTGCTGCGCTTGAGCGAGGGGCTCTCACGCCCTATCTCCGACTTTTGTATTGCAGCGCAGCATGAAGGCTCCATGACTCACAACAAGCCCGTCATCCATCCCGCCCTTGTCATGTTCGCTCTCGCGATGGGCGGGTTCGCGATCGGCACGACCGAATTCGCCGCAATGAGCCTGTTGCCCTATTTCGCGCCAAGTCTTGGTATCGATGCGCCAACCGCCGGTCATGTTATCAGCGCCTATGCGCTGGGCGTCGTGGTGGGCGCGCCGATCGTTGCCGTCCTTGCCGCGCGCCTGCCGCGCCGGACGATCCTGATCGGACTTATGACGATGTTCGCGCTGGGTAACGCCCTTAGTGCCGTGGCGCCCACTTATCATTGGATGCTGCTGTTCCGTTTCCTGAGCGGCCTGCCGCACGGCGCCTATTTCGGCGTCGCCGCACTTGTGGCCGCCGGGCTGGTGCCGCCCAACCGCCGGGCGCAGGCCGTCTCGCGCGTCATGGCCGGCCTGACCATCGCCACGGTGATCGGCGTGCCCGTCGCCAATGGACTGGGGCAGGCGATTGGCTGGCGCTGGGGGTTCGGGATCGTGGCGGGGCTGGCCTTACTGACGGCATTGCTTGTCTGGATATTCGCTCCGCGGGACCCCGCGCCCGAAGATGCCAGCCCCTTGCGCGAATTGGGAGCGCTCCGGCGGCGACAGGTCTGGTTGACGCTCGGCACCGGGGCGATCGGCTTTGGCGGGCTGTTCGCCGTCTATACCTATGTCGCCTCGACAATGTTGGAGGTGACGGGCGTGTCGGGGGAAATGCTTCCCGTCATCCTGGGCATTTTCGGCATCGGCATGACGGTGGGCAATCTGGGCGCAGCCTGGGCGGCCGACCGGGCGCTGATCCCGACGGCGGCGGGCATGCTGCTGTGGAGCGCGCTGTCGCTGGCGCTGTTCCCCTTTGCCGCGCACAATATCTGGGCGCTGTCGGCGGACATCTTCCTGATCGGTCTTGGCGGCGGGCTTGGCGTCGTGCTGCAGACCCGCCTGATGGACGTGGCCGGCGATGCGCAGACGCTGGCCGCCGCACTGCATCACAGCGCCTTCAACGTCGCAAATGCCCTGGGGCCCTGGCTGGGCGGCATGGCCATCGCGGCGGGCTATGGCTGGACGTCGACCGGATGGGTGGGATGCGCGCTCTCGCTCGGCGGCCTTGCCATACTGGGGATTGCGGTGCTGGACGAACAGGCGGAGACGCGCCGGCTGGGGACCTGCTGACTATTAGGGGTGGGGCTTGTACCCTACTTCCGTTCGCTTCGAGCCCTTCGACTGCCTGCCAAGGCAGGCGCTCAGGACAGGCCAAGGTCGAGAAGCAGGTGCGCGGGCTTCTCGACTACGCTCGAAGCGGACGGAAGTGGGACATTCTTTCGGGAATACCCCTCACCCGCTGTTGCGCAGCGCCGTCGCGATGGCGTTGATCGACAGTTCGATACCTTCCTTGATCCGGGAATCATCCTCGCCGCCGCGATGGCGCTTCAGCAATTCGATCTGCAGCAGGTTGAGCGGCTCTATATAAGGCAGGCGCAGGCGGATCGACGTTTCCAGCGCCGGGCTCCGCTCAAGCAGACGGGATTGGCCCGTCGCGGTGAGCAAACCGTCATGCGCCATGTTCCACCCCTCCCGGATACGGCCGAATATCTCCTCCGCCTTCGCCTGATCCTCGACGAGAGGGAGATAGCGCGCAGCGATGCCGAGGTCCGATTTCGCCAGCACCATCTCCAGATTGGCGAGCGCCGATTTCAGGAACGGCCAGACCTGCGCCATGTCGGCGAGCAGAGCCTTGTCCTCGAATCCGGCCAGCGCATGGCCGACGCCATACCAGCCCGGCAGCATCACGCGCGCCTGCGCCCAGCTGAACACCCAGGGGATGGCGCGCAAATCCTCTATCCGTGTGCTCTTGGTCCGGCTGGCGGGGCGCGATCCGATCTTGAGGCCCGCAATCTCCTGGATCGGCGTCAGCTCGCGGAAGAACTCCTTGAACCCCTCCGTGCCATAGACAAGGTCGCGATAGGCGGTGAATGCGGTCTGGGACAGGCTGTCCATGGCGATGGCAAAGCGCGCGGCATCCTTTTCAGACAGCTTCTCCGGCTCCAGGCTGGCGAGCAGCGTGGCGCTGGTCATCGCCTCCAAATTGGTCATGGCGACATCGCGGGTGCCGAACTTCGCGGCGATGATCTCGCCCTGCTCGGTCACGCGGATGCGGCCCTGCACCGTGCCGTGCGGCTGCGCCTGGATCGCTGCGAAGGACGACCCGCCGCCGCGCCCCACCGCGCCGCCGCGCCCGTGGAACAGCTGCATTGCCGCCCCCGCCTTCTCGAACACGGGAGCCAGCGCCGTCGACGCCTGGAACAGGCTCCAGGTCGAGGTGATGTAGCCGCCGTCCTTGTTGCTGTCCGAATAGCCGATCATCACTTCCTGATGGCCGCGCGCCTTCACCAGGCCGCTGATCTCCGGCAGGCCGAAATAGGCGGACATGACCTTGGGCGCATTCTCCAGATCGCCGATGGTCTCGAACAGCGGCACGGCCATGATCGCGGCATGCGGCGGCTTGCCATTGCCCGCCCGCCACAACCCCGCCTCTTTCAGCAGGATATTGACCTCCAGCATGTCGGACACGCTCTCGGCCTTGCTGATCACATATTGGGTGATGCATTGCGGGCCGTAGGTCCGGTGCGCCTCCGCCGCCGCATGGACGATGGCGAGTTCCGACGCCGTTTCCTCCGAATATTCAGCGAAGCGCGACCCCAGCGGACGGTTATTGGCCAGTTCCTTGCGCAGGAGGGCGATGCGCGCATATTCGTCCAGCGCCGCATAATCCTCCTCGACGCCCGCAACCTTCAACAGTTCGGCGATCACGCGCTCATGCACGTCGCTGTTCTGCCGCATGTCGAGCGTCGCAAGGTGAAATCCGAATGTCTCGACGGCACGGATCAGTCGGCCGAGCGCACCGCCGGTCGACAGGGCGTTGCCGCCTTCGGAAGCCAGCCCCTGAGCCACGATGACGAGATCGCGGCGGAATTCCGAAGGGCCTTCATATATGGCGGCGGAAAGCGTGGATGCGCGCGGCGGCGCCTTGCCGGTCAGCGCCAGATGCGTGGCGCACAGGCGCGCATAAATGCCCGAAATCGCGCGGCGATAGGGCTCGTCCTGGCGGCTGGGCGATGTGTCGCCACTCCGGTCGGCAAGGTCGAGGACCGCCTGCGGGACCTTGGCGAGTTCGGTAGAGAGCGACAATTCAGCGCCGAGTGCGTGGAGCGATTCCAGATAATAGCCCAGCGCCGCCTCGCAGGCGCGGGCGAGCGCGAATTTAAGCTGAGGCGCCTGCACGAACGGATTGCCGTCCCGGTCGCCGCCGATCCAGCTGCCGACCCGCAGGAAGCTGTGCGGCCGGTCGCCAAGGACGCGTTCCCACCGGGAATAGAGCGCCGGCAGCACCGGCAGGAAGGTGTCGCGGAAATAGGCGAGAACATTCTCGATCTCGTCCTGCACATACAGGCGTTCGCGGCGAAGCGGCCTCGTCTGCCACAGGAGCGCGATCTGCCGACAGATCGCTTCCTCGATCTTTTCGCCATTGTCCGTTTCCTCGCGCCCGGCGTCCATAAGGAGCATAAGTTCGGAGATACGGTTCTTGTGGTCGATCATGCTCTTGCGCCGCACCTCGGTGGGGTGGGCGGTAAGGACCGGGACGATCAACGCCTTGTCGAGCAGTGCCTTCACTGCGTTCCTGCCGATGCCGTGGGATTCCAGCGTGGCGATTGCAGAGGCCACATCGGCGCCGGGCTCCACCGTTACGCCCTGCCTGTCTTCGGCCAGATTGGCGAGCATGGAGAAGAGCATGAAGCCGCGCACGAAATCGAGCGTATCGTCCAGGCTGAGCGCCTCCAGCCCCGTATCGACCAGATCAGCACCGTTGACGCCCCGCGCGCGATCCACGGAAGCAGAACGGATATATTCCGTCTGGCGATAGAGCTTCTCCCCGCCATAGGCGCGGATCACATCCCCGAGCAGGCGGCCCAGGAAACGGATATCGGGATTCTGGGTGATCGGTGGTGCAGCGCTCATATGCGGATGCTGCAATGCAACAGTGAAACGGTCAAGCGATTCCGCCCTTCCGGATCATCCCCTTCCGATCAGGCGGCCCTTAACGCGCCGATCAATCGCGCGAATTCGGCCTGAAGCTGTTCGGCGCGCTGACGAACCGCCGCCCCGCTCTCGCGCGTTTGCGCCGCGGCCCGCGCGACGTCCGCCAGCGAGCGTGAAATGGATCCCACCGCCTCGTCCGCGTCGCGGGCATGCACAGCGACGCCATGCGACGTGCGCTGGATTTCCTCGGCCGCGGCAAGCTGCTGCCCGACGGCAGCGGAAGCCGATCCGATCGACCCGGCGAGATCCCCGAGAATACGATCCACCGATTCCACGAGTCCGAAGGTTGATTGGGCCGCATTCTCTATGCCCTCGACACGGGCATGGATATCCTTGGTGGTCTGGCTGGTCTGCCCGGCCAGCGCCTTGACCTCGTTGGCGACGATCACAAATCCCCGTCCGGCTTCGCCCGCCCGTGCCGCCTCGATCGTGGCGTTCAGCGCCAGCAGATTGGTCTGCCCGGTGATCTCGGCGATCAGGTCCGCCGCTTCGTTGATGGACACGATATGGCGCATCAGATTGTCATTGGCGTCGCGGGCCATTGCCGACTGGCCGCTCGCGGCGCCGGCAGCTTCGCGGATCCGGCCCGTGGCCGTGCTGATATCGCCGATTGAGCTGGTCAGCGCGTCGATGGTCGTAGCAATCGCCTGGGCCGCCATGGCGGTATCGCGTGAGCGGCCCATGACGATATCTGCCTGACCCCGTTGGGTTTCGATGGCGGCCAGCGTCTGGTCCGCATTGCGTTCGAGTTCCGAGGCCGTATCCAGCATCTGCGCCACCAGCGAGGCCATGGACCGATCGAGCGACTCGGCGACCTGCCGTCCGTTATCGCGCAATTGCGTCTCGTGCCGTCGCTGTTCCTGCGCCTCCCGGTCCGAACTCGCAGCCGCTTCATTGCGCGCTGTCTGGGCCAGCGTCAGCGCGATTTCCGCCTTCTCGGCAGCAACGCGGGAATCACCGGCGGCCTGCATCGCCAGGCCGTTCTTTTCGATCAGCGCGCGGTGGGCAAGATGGACGACCCGGATCAGCCAGCCGCAAAACGCGAGGAACAACAGACCCGCCACCATCCCCACCGGCGCGATTTGCCGTAGGGCGCGGCGTCCCTGGGTGGGCCGCGGCCATTCCAATTGCCCCACTTCCCGGTGGGCCATGTCCTTGATGGCAAGGGTTTGCTTATCCGCATCCACCGCCCCGGTCGCCCATTTCAGACCGGGAAGGCCGTGCGTTTCCGAGATCCGGGGGATGATTCCGTCATCAAGGTGCCGCACCATGAAGAAATAGCGCGGGGTTATGTCGGCCGGCGGCGTCCCGTGCAGCGGGATGAACGCCATGGCGGACATCAGTGCCGGCTTGCCCTCGACAAGGGTGATCTCCGCCACGCCGTGCCGCCGCTGCATCGCTTCCCGCATGGTCCTGGGCAATTGCGGCAGGATATCGCCTAGCCCGGCCCGCGCAATCTCGCGGAGAGGACGGGACGGCTTTCCGTCGGGGCGATTCGACCACAGGGTGCGACCGGATATGTCGACCAGATAGGTGGCATGATGATTGTAGTTCAGATTGGTCGACGCCCATTTTGCATCGACAGGACCATAAACCGCCTTAAATGCGTCATCCCAAAGGGCGGGCGTACTGACCGCCTCCACCGCGCCGGCCACTTCCCGCTCTATGGAACCGGCGACCATGCGACGCATATAATCTTCGGCGTCGCGGTCCATCTGCCGCGTCAAAAGCGTCGTGAACAGGGCGAAGCTGATAATCGCCAGGCCAATCAAACCGAGCAAGGGAACCATCGTACCGGCCAGCCCGCGCAAGGCATAGCGACGCAGAACCGTCGTGATCGCGTTGATTTTCCACATGGTTTGAAGGTTAATGCCAATAAAACATTGATATTTGGTGATCGAATTGCTCCGCATCCGGACTTGCTTCGACCTGCCCTGCTGGGCCAAAGGCATGGGGTGACCGCAACCATAGACATCGGAACGGACAGCACCGGCTCCCCCGTGCCCGTCGACATAGAGGAACTGCTGGCCACCCGCCTGCTGGTGCAGGGCAATAGCGGGTCGGGAAAATCGCATCTGCTGCGCCGCCTGCTCGAGGAAAGCGCGCGGCTGGTCCAGCAGGTGGTGATCGATCCGGAGGGCGATTTCGTCACGCTGGCCGATGCATTCGGCCATGTGGTGATCGATGCCGGCGACTATAATGAGCGGGAAATCGCCCGCATGGGCGCGCGCATCCGCGAACATCGCGCGTCCGTCATCCTGTCGCTCGAATCGCTGGAGGTCGATGCGCAGATGAAATGCGCCGCCGCCTTCCTCAACGCCCTGTTCGATGCGCCGCGCGACCATTGGTATCCGGCGCTGGTGGTGGTGGATGAGGCGCAGATGTTCGCGCCCGCCGCCGCCGGGGACGTGTCGGACGATGCGCGCCGCGTCAGCCTTGCCGCCATGACCAACCTGATGTGCCGTGGGCGAAAGCGTGGCCTGGCGGGCGTCATCGCCACGCAGCGACTGGCCAAGCTCGCCAAGAATGTCGCCGCCGAAGCCTCCAACTTCCTGATGGGCCGCACCTTCCTGGATATCGACATGGCCCGCGCCGCCGACCTGCTGGGCATGGAGCGGCGGCAGGCGGAGCAGATCCGCGATCTGGAGCGCGGCCGCTTTCTCGCCCTTGGCCCGGCCATCTGTCGCCGCCCAGTGTCGGTCAAGATCGGCGCCGTGCAGACCAGCACGCGCATGGGCACACACAAGCTGATGCCGATGCCTGATGCGTCGGAAGAGCCCGTAAACTTTCAGGCGATGCTGTTCGCGGACATGGAGGCCGACGCCCCGCCGCCCCGCCCGGAGCCCCGGTCGAAACCCGTCGCGGCCGAGGATCTGATCCGCTCCATGTCCGGCCCCGACCTGTCGATCCCTTCGCCCGAACGGGACATGCCACAGCCCGAGCAGGAGGAGATTGACGCATCCGTCATCGCCGTGCTGCAGGAGATGATCGCCGACCCGGCCAGTGCCTTCCAATCGTCGGCGGTGCTCTATCAGGATTTCACCGTGCGCTGCCGGATGCACCGCCTGACGCGCGTACCGCTTGACCTGCCCGCCTTCCGCCGGCGCTTCGCCATGGCGCGCGCAGGCATGTTCGACAACAGCGACCCGCGCTGGGCCGATGCGCTGCGCGCCGCCGCGCCGTTGCCCGAGGATATGCTGGCCCCCTTCCTGCTCATCGCCCATGCGGCGATGGACGGCCGCTCCTGCCCCGACGACGACGCCCTGGCCCGTGCCTATGGCACCAGTTCTCAGGGGCGCGTGCGCAGGCTGATCGATTATATGGAGAAACAGGGTGTGATCGTCGCCCGCGTCGATTTCGGCGGCCGGCGGTCGATCGGCATTCCGGAACTGGGGCTGAGCACGGCGGCGGGGGATTGACGGTCAGGATATCCTGCGGAAAGCCAGCATTTCGCTGATCCTGTGCGTCGATCCGTCGCTGAAGCCGTTTTGCCCCTGCCATTCTTTCGGATTGCGGAACGTACCGAACAGGATGTCGGGAAGCGGAATGTCGCCGTAATTATAGGCATGGACACCCCGCTCATGATGGATGAGATGGCTTTCCGGGCGTTGCAGGATATAGCCGATCCAGTGCGGCGTGCGGATATTCGCATGCTGGAACATGCCGGGAATGGTTCCCAATATGCCCACCAGCAAGGCCGCCTGCGCGCTCAAGCCGAAAATCCAGACCAGGCAAAGCGATCCGAGCAGCGCCCAGCCGAGCATATCCACCGGATGGAAATAATAGGCGCCCCATATGTCTGGCCGTTCGGCGGCATGGTGCATCTGATGGGTGAAGCGCCATATGGGATCGAATTGATGCATGGTGCGATGCCAGAAATAGATGCCGAACTCCAGGATCAGGAAACCGACCATGACCTGCGCCCAGAGCGGCAGGGCGCTGCCGTCGATCAGTTGGTGCGACCCCAGAAAGCTGTCCCACAGAAATGGCGCATAGGTCGCGATCGCAAAGTAAAGGACGAAAGAGACGACGCCCATGATGCGCCAATAGGCCACTTGCGGAAACGCCGTTCTCTTGCCGACATGATCGGCAATCGCGAAAGCCAGGAAACAGCCAATGATGATATAGTGAAAAATGGTCATCGCTCACCCCCAAGCTATTACCACCGTGCGAACTATACTTCGGAAAGCCCGAAAGACCAAGAGCCGGCCTTCTATGCCGACCGGCACCCGCATTGCATTTCCTCGTCCGGCAAGATGGAATGACCCTCATGACAGCTGACATCCGAAACATCGTCATCCTCACCGGCGCAGGCATTTCCGCAGAGAGCGGCCTTGCCACCTTTCGCGGCCCGGACGGGCTATGGGAAGGTCATCGGGTCGAGGATGTCTGCACGCCGGAGGCGCTGCGGCGGGACGTCGATCTGGTCCATCGCTTCTATGACGAGCGGCGGGCGAAGCTGGCCGAGGTGGTCCCCAACGCCGCGCATGAGGCGCTGGCCGCGCTCGACCGCGCCTGGCCCGGCGACCTGCTGATCGTGACGCAGAATGTCGATGATCTGCACGAGCGCGCCGGGGCGAAGCGCATGCTGCACATGCATGGCGAGTTGAAATCGGCGCTGTGCGCGGCATGCGGGAAGGCTATCTCTTGGGAGGCCGCCCTGCCGCCCGGATCGGTCTGCGACGGCTGCGGAAAGCCGCGCCTTCGCCCCGACATCGTGTTCTTCGGCGAGATGCCCTATGAGATGGACCGGATCGACGATGCCCTGCGCGCGGCGGACCTGTTCGTGTCGATCGGCACATCCGGCGCGGTCTACCCGGCGGCGGGTTTCGTCCAGACGGCGCGCCATGTCGGCGCACGCACGCTGGAGCTGAATCTCGATCCCTCGGCGGGCAGTATCTATTTCCACGAAACCCGGATCGGCCCGGCCAGCGAACTGGTCCCGGCGTTCGTGCGGGATGTGCTGGCGTAACTGGGCCATCTAAGGATCCGTTCGGGCTGAGCTTGTCGAAGCCCTGTCCTTCCTTGAAGAAAAGTACAGCCCTTCGACAAGCTCAGGGCGAACGGTCTATGGAATTGCGGTCACCCCAAATCCCGATCGATCAAACTGTGCCGCCGCGTATCGCGCATCCACAGATACGCAATCAATGACACCCCGATCATCCCCGTCACATACCAGTAGAAGACCGGCTCCATGTTCCGGTTCTTCAGGTACAGCGCGACATATTCCGCCGTGCCGCCGAACAGCGCGTTGGCGACCGCATAGGGCAGCGCGACGCCGAGCGCCCGGATATGGGCGGGGAACAGCTCCGCCTTCACCACCGCATTGATCGATGTATAGCCGCTCACGATCGTCAGCGAGAGCATGACCAGCCCGAACGCCTGCCACGGGCTGTGCGCCGTCTCCAGCGACCGGAATATCCACACGGTGCACAACACGCCGGATATGCCGAACCCGATCATCATCGGCTTGCGCCCGACAATGTCGGACAGCGCACCGAACAATGGCTGCATCAGCATGTAGAGGAACAGCGCCCCGGCCATGATCAGCGTCGCCGTCTCGATGCTGAAGCCCGCCGTGTTGACCAGGAATTTCTGCATGTAGATGGAGTAAGCATAGAAGGCGAGCGTGCCCCCTGCGGTCAGCGCCAGCACCAGCGCCGCCTGCCCCGGATAGAGCTTCACCAGCGCGAACATGCCGGACTTTGGCGCGTCCTTGCCCTGTGCATGCTCGAAGGATTCGGTTTCCGCCAGACGGCGGCGCAGATAATAGACGGAGATCGCCAGCACCCCGCCGATCGCGAAGGGGATGCGCCAGCCCCAGGCATGCAGGTCGTCTGCGCTCAACACCGCCTGCAGGATCAGCAGCACCGCCAGCGCCACCTGCTGCCCCATGATCAGCGTCACATATTGGAAGCTGGAGAAGAAACCGCGATGGCGGCTGCTCGCCATTTCGGACAGATATGTGGCGCTCGCCCCATATTCGCCGCCGATGCTCAGCCCCTGCATCAGTCGGGCAAGAACCAGCAAGGCGGGCGCGCCATAGCCGATGCTGTCATAGCCCGGCGTCACCGCGATCAGCATTGACCCTGCGCACATCAGCGTGATGGACAGGGTCAGTCCCGCCTTGCGCCCGCGCCGGTCGGCATAGACGCCCATGATCCAAGCGCCGATCGGCCGCATCAGGAAGCCGACGGCGAAGATCGCGCCCGTGTTCAAAAGCTGCGCGGTGCGGTCGCCTGCGGGAAAGAAGATCGGCGCGAAATAGAGGGCAAAGGCGGAGTAGACATACCAGTCATACCATTCGACCAGATTGCCCGCCGATCCGCCGAAGATCGCGAAGATGCGGTTGCGCGTGGGTTTGCTCTCGCCGGTGTCGCTCGTCATCTGATGGGCATCCCGCTCGCCTGTCCTGCCCCTCCATCAGGGCGGCGGCGTCCGCCGTCAATCCTGCTGCGCGGGCTGATCGCGATAGAGGAGCATGATGGACCCGTCCTGCCCGGTCACGGCGCGGATCGGCAGGCTGACCTGCAGCGCCGCAAGGAACTCCTTGCTGTCGGTCGTCCGGAAACGGCCGCCGATACGCAGGGCGGAAACCCGCGCGTCGCCGATCAGCATGGGCTGGTCGCGGTAGCGGTTGAATTCGGCCACCGCCTGGTCGATCGTCTCACCATCCAGTTCGACCATCTTCTCACGCCAGGCCATGCGCTGTTCGATGACATTCTTGCCCAGATGGGTGAGCAGGATCGTGCGCGGCCGGATCACCGCGCCGCTGCCCGCGCCGACATGGTGCGGCGTCGCTGGCCCAGAGCGCACCTGCACCGTCCCCTGCGTCACCGTGAGTTCGACCAGAGACTGCCGCATCCGGACGTTGAAGGCGGTGCCGACGGCGCGGATCATCGCTGATTGCGCCTCGACGTCGAAGGGCCGCGCCGTGTCGTGCGCCACGTCGAAAGACGCTTCGCCCCGGACGATATGCACCTTGCGGCCATTGTCGGTGTAGCGCACCTCCGCCGTCGTATCGCTGTTCAGGTGCATGCGCGATCCGTCGGCCAGGGCGATGTCCTTCACCTCGCCTATGCCGGTGCTGTATTTGTCGACATCGTTCAGCGTCCGGATGGTGACGCCCACGGCGGCCAGGAACACGAACAGGGCGATCATCGCCGCCGCCAGCATGCGATTGGATATGCCGGTTGGTTCGGGCGGGCGTTCCGCCGGACCCGGATCGACAAGGGCGGGGTTGTCCTGCGCGCTGGCCTTCAGCCGCTCGGCGCTTTCCCACGCCGCTTCCGCGCGGGCAAAGGCTACGGCGTGAGAAGGACTGCTGTCGATCCAGCGGCAGATGGCTTCGCGTTCGGCCTCGTCAGGATCAAGGCTGAGCCGCACGAGGAGTCGCGAGGCTTCCGCCTCTATCCGCTCCTTGTCCGTTGCTGGCCCCGACTCTTGCACGTCCGTAGTCCGTTTCCTCGCGTTCCGCCCAGGCCCGCATAACCAGCCCGATCGCTTTGGCCAGATGTTTTTCAACAGTAGAAACGGACAGCAGCATTTCGTCCGCTATTTCGGCCATGGATTTTTCATGGACGCGGCGGAGGAGGAATACCCGTCGGCATTGCCCGGGTAACGAATCGACGATGCCCTGAAGCTGACGCAGCGCGTCACGCGCAATCAGCTGCGATTCGGCGCTGCCGTCCGCCTGCAACAGGTCGAGATCGGCAATCGTCTCGAAACTGACGATCTTGTTGCGGCGCGCATTGTCGATGACGAGGTTGCGGGCGATGGTGAACAGGAAAGCGCGGCCCGCCGAGACATTTTCCCAGCTATCCGTGGCATAGGCGCGAGCAAGAACCTCCGCCACCATATCTTCCAGCTCATGATGCGAAGGCAATATACGTCGCAAGCGCGAACGCAGAGCCGCCTCATTGGGCAGAATGACAGCCTTGAACCAATCCAGTTTGGCGCGAACCCGATCCACTGCGACCCCCTTGTCGTTGTAGCCGCGCCTCTCCCGCGTTGTTTTATGTCTGTCACATTTCAATCATGGATTCGGATGACTGTCCAGCATCATGGGTCGTAAAAGTCGATCTTGCCATAATCGTTGCATTCATGCCTCAGTCGCCGGCCTTCCGCCGCTCGACATTCCGCGCATGTGAAGGGAACATTTACCAATCCGGACTCGTATCGTTTCAATCGCTGTCATATGACCGGCGGCGCGGTGATTCCGGTTGTTCCGGGTCATTCTGGGGATTGGAGAGGTGAGCAGCTGCATGAAGGCAGGATCAACGGATCAAACCTCCCTCGATCTTGGAGCCATGCATCTCGATTCCTTCGTTCCAACAATCTCCATAATATCACCGACTTACGATGAACGGGCAAACATCGTCTCGCTGATCGACGCCGTTTCGCGAGCGATGCAGGGCTTTTCCTGGGAAATGATCGTCGTGGATGATGACAGTCCCGACGGAACGGCGGACGAGGTTCTGAAGGCCGCCCAGTCGGGATTTCCCGTGCGCTGCATCCGCCGGGTCGGCCGCCGGGGCCTGTCATCCGCCGTGGTCGAGGGTGCTCTCGCGTCGAACGCGGACTATATCGCCGTGATCGACGCCGACCTGCAGCATGATGAAGCCATCCTGCCGGACATGCTGCGCATATTGCAGTCGGGCAAGGCCGATCTGGTCATCGGCAGTCGCCATGGCGCCGGCGGGGGCTTCGGCGACTTCTCGGGTGAGCGCAGAAAGCTGAGCGATCTGGGTACGCGGCTGTCGACCCTGGTGATCGGCACGCAGGTCAGCGATCCCATGAGCGGCTATTTCGCGATCAAGCGCGACACGTTCCACGCCTGCATCTACGACCTCTCGCAGCAGGGGTACAAGATCCTGCTCGACATCCTGACCTCGTCCCCCCGCGCCCTGACGATCGCCGAAGTGCCCTACACCTTCCGCACCCGGTCGGAGGGGAAGAGCAAGCTCGACATCATGATCCTGGCGGAATTCCTGTTCCTGCTGATCGAAAAGCTGACGCGCGGGCTCGTCCCGCCCCGATTCGTTCTGTTCTGCCTTGTCGGCGGCATCGGCCTGCTGTTCCACCTGCTGGTGCTGAAACTGATGTGGATGGCAGGCGTCAATTTCCTGCCCGCCCAGATCACGGCCTCCTATTGCGCGATGGCAATGAATTATGTCGTCAACAATGAAGTCACCTACCGCTCCCAACGGCTGAAGGGATGGCGTTTCGTCCTTGGCTATTTCATCTTCTCCGCTGTCTGCACCATAGGGGCGATCGCCAATATCGGCGTCGCCGACCTCGTCCTGACCAGCGGCGGCGAAAGCTGGCCCGTAGCCGGCATTGCAGGTGCGCTGATCGGCGCGGTGTTCAATTTCGGCGCCGCGACGAAACTGGTATGGAGCCAACGACGACGGACGGGGCGGGCCATCGTCAGGACCATGGCATAGATGGCTCCGGAAGCGTCCAACACCCTTCGCGCACCTACCTACGCTCCGATCCTGCTGGTCATCGCCCTGCTTGCTAGCGCCGTTCCGATTCTGTCCGTCGCCTATCCTCCGGTCCTCGATTATCCCAACCACCTCGCCCGGATCTGGCTCCTGTCCGGAAAGGCCGACGAGGCGCCCCTGTCATCCATGTACGCCGCCAGCTGGTCCCAGGCTTCCACGAACATCGCCGTAGACTTCATCGCGTCGTCGGCTGCCCGCATCATATCTATTGGGCTGGTCAACACGCTGCTCCTGCTCGCCATGTTTCTGGGGCCGCCGATCGGCGCCATCCTCCTCAATCGCGCTATCGGTCGCGCCTGGCATGGATGGCAGGTCGCTGCGCTCTTCCTTGCCTGGTCAACCACCGCCATTGCCGGCTTCCTCAATTTCCAGATCGGGCTGGCCGCCGCGCTCATCTGCGCCGCCCTGCTGGCACGGATGAGCGCCCTGACCGGATGGCGCATGTTCGCGACATGCCTCGCATCCGCCGTCTTGCTGTTGCTTATCCACCCCTTTGCGCTCTTCTTCTATGCCGCACTGGGTTCCGGCCTGATCCTGGGCGACCGCCCCGCCCTGCCGCGGTCGGTGCGCGACATCGCCCCGCCCGCCCGTGCGCTGACGCCCCTCGCGCTTGCGTGCCTGCTGCCGCTGCTCGGCCTGTTCCTGTTCGCGCCGACGCCGCCCGGCGTTCACGCCAATGGCGCCACCAGCATCCTGTGGTCCCCCCTGGCCAAGATGATCGACCCCTTCCGGCTGGCGAAGGTCATCGCGTCGCCCATCCTCACCTATGATGCGCGCGCCGATCTCTTGATCTTCCTCCCGTTCGCCACGGCTCTCGGATGGGCCGCACTGTCTGGCCGCATCCGCTTTCACACGGGGCTGCTGATCGCCGCGGCGACGCTGACGATCCTTGCCTGCCTTGCGCCGGAAGAGATTGGCGATGCCTCCTGGATTCAGCGGCGTCTCCCACCCATGGCGGCGCTGACGCTCGTCGCGGCGATCCTGCCGGCGCGGCGGGAGCAGGACAGAATGAACCAGGTCCTGATCGCCGCCATCGCCATAACCTTGTTGCTGCGCGTTGGCTGGATCGAAAAGGTCTGGCTGGCGCGGCAATCGGATTTTGCAGGACTAAGCAACGCCCTCGGCAGCGTTCCGCGCGGCGCGGCGCTGCTGGTCTCGCGGCAGGACTGGACGGATGCGGCCCGGTTCCCCGTCGGGCGGCTGATGGCGGGCAATCCCGGCCTTCCGGTCGAAACCGGCAGGCACCTCGTCGCGCCCTTCGCCGTGCGGGGCGGCTTCTTCGTCCCGACCCTGTTCACCGTCCCCGGCCAACAACCGCTCAGCGTCAGGCCGGCGTGGCGGTCCCGATCGGTCTATATTTCCAGCATCCCTTTCGTCAGCCGCCTGGGAACCGATGATCCCAAGGACCCCTATGTCCGCCGCTGGAACAGGGATTTCGACTATCTGCTCGTGCTAAACGCCGACATGGGCGCTCTCCCGGCCTATGTCAGTCGCGATGTAACGCCCGTTTCCGACCGCGGATTTGCCCGCCTCTACCGGATCAGAAAATAGCCGAGGGGTCATTCCGCAGCGCAGCACATTGTGCTATCGGCCCGCCCCATGCTGAATCTCAACGGTATCACGGTGCGCCTTGGCGGGCGCGTCATCCTCGACCGCGCGACCGCCTCGCTGCCGCAGCGTAGCCGTGTCGGCCTCATCGGCCGCAACGGCGCGGGCAAGTCCACGCTGATGAAGGTAATGATCGGCCAGATCGATCCGGACGAGGGCGAATGTGAGTCACCCCGTGCTGCGCGGGTCGGCTACCTCAAGCAGGATGCGCCCAGCGGCAGCGTCACGCCGTTCGAGACCGTGCTCGCCGCCGATGTCGAGCGCGACGCACTGCTGATCGAGAGCGAGACGTGCGAGGACCCGGACCGGCTTGGCGAAATCCACGAGCGGCTCAACACCATCGACGCCTATACCGCCCCGGCCCGCGCCGCGCGCATCCTCGTCGGCCTGGGCTTTGACGAGGAGATGCAGGGCCGGCCGCTCGATAGCTATTCGGGCGGATGGAAGATGCGCGTGGCGCTCGCCGCCCTGCTCTTTTCCCAGCCCGACCTGCTGCTCCTCGATGAGCCGTCGAACCATCTCGACCTGGAAGCGACGCTGTGGCTGGAGAATTTCCTCAAGACCTATCGCGCGACCATCGTCGTCATCAGCCATGAGCGCGACCTGCTGAACAATGTCGTCGACCATATCCTGCATCTGGAGGGCGGCAAGATCACCCTCTATCCGGGCGGCTATGACGCGTTCGAGCGGCAGCGGGCGGAACGCCTAGCCCAGTTGCAGGCGGCGTCGGAAAAGCAGGCGGCGCAACGCGCGAAACTGCAGGAATATGTCGCCAAGAACAGCGCCCGCGCCTCCACCGCCAAGCAGGCGCAGTCGCGGCAGAAGGCGCTGGCCAAGATGCAGCCCATTGCCGCCGCGATGGAGGACCCCACCCTGTCCTTCGTCTTCCCCAGCCCGCCGGAGCTGCGCCCGCCGCTGGTGACGCTGGATATGGCGAGTGTCGGCTATGACGAGACGCCGATCCTCAAGCGCCTCAATCTGCGCATCGACCCGGACGATCGGATCGCCCTGCTCGGCCGCAACGGCAATGGCAAGACGACCCTCGCCCGTCTGATCGCCGCGCAGCTGGCGCCGATGGAAGGGGAGATGAACAGCTCCAACAAGATGAAGGTCGGCTACTTCACCCAATATCAGGTGGAGGAACTGGACACGCGCGACACGCCGCTCGAACATATGACGCGCCAGATGAAGGGCGCGACGCCGGGCGCCGTGCGCGCGCAGCTTGGCCGCTTCGGCTTCTCCGGTGATCGCGCAATCCAGAAGGTCGGCAGCCTGTCGGGTGGCGAGCGCGCACGGCTGGCGCTGGCGCTCATCACCCGCGACGCGCCCAACATGCTGATCCTCGACGAGCCGACGAACCATCTGGACGTCGATTCGCGCGAGGCGCTGGTGCAGGCGCTCAACGAATATGACGGCGCCGTGGTCGTGGTCAGCCATGACCGCCACATGATCGAACTGGTCGCCGACCGGCTCGTTCTGGTCGATGGTGGCACGGCGACGGAATATTCCGGCACGCTGGACGATTATACCGACCTCGTCCTGCGCAAGGGCGGCGAGAATGCGGGCGGCAGTGGCGGCGACGCCCCCAAGGCGGATCGCAAGGCCGACCGAAAGGCCGCCGCCGAAGCGCGCGAGAAGAGCAAGGTGCTGCGCATCGCCGTCCACGATGCGGAGAAGGCGATGGAAAAGCTCACCGCCGAACGCAGCCGCATCGACCGCGCCATGTTCGACCCCGCCTCCGCCGGTCCGCAGGAAAAGGACGTGACGATGGGCGAACTGATGCGCCGCCGGGGTGAGGTGGAGAAGAAGCTGGTCGCCGCAGAGGCGCGCTGGATGGAGGCGACCGAGGCGCTGGAGACGGGGCTGGCGGCGTAAGGCGTTCGGCCCACCCAATGCCGAATTGAATTGCGCCTACCCCCTCCGTTCGTGTCGAGCGAAGTCGAGAAACCATGCTCAGCGCCAGCGTGTCTCGACTTCGCTCGACACGAACGGATGCGGCTTCCTGCTAAGGTCCATCCCAAAAACCGTCCCCTTCCGGGGCGTTCACACTCCGACACAAAGCCGACACCAAACAGATGACAACAGCCCCTATCGGGCATTCCCGGGGAACAGGGAATCACGATGGGGCAACAACCGCCGTCCGGATTTGCCGGATATGAGCCGCTGCGGCGCGCGGCTGTCTCCACGCCTGCGCACCGTCATGCCCAACGGGCGATCATCGGACCGGGCGGTCATCTCTCCTATCTGTTCGGGCGGCTGTGCGGGTGCATGCCCGGCCTCTTCTATGTCCGGCATCAAATCGTGGCGGTCGACGCCAGGAATATGCCGCCGATGCCGCGCGGCTATTCAGCGCGTTTGATCGAGGCCGAGGAATTGGCCGGTCACGCCATAGACGCCAGCCTGTCCGTACAGACCGAGCGTTTCGCCGCCGGCATGCTGTGCCTCGGCGCGTTCAACAGTCGAGATGCTCTGGTCGGCGTGACCTGGCTGGACATGCGCGCGCATGACGAAAAGGTGCTGGGCGTCCGCTTCGAACTCCCACCCCATGCGGCCTGGGACGGAGGCTTATGGATCGACGAGGAACGCAGGCTCAGCCGCGCCTTCGTCGCCCTATGGGCAGGGGTAAAAGTCTGGCTTGAAGAGCAGGGCCTGCGGCAATCGATCAGCAGCATCGCCGACTATAATGCCGCCTCGCTCGCGGCGCACCGCAGCCTGGGTGCGCGCGTGATCGGCCATGTCGCGATCATGCGCCTTGGCCGCTATCAACTGACCTTCTCTGGAAAGCGCACCCTACCGCGCCTGACCCGCGTGGGACGACCGCCTGAAATCAGACTGTGAGCTGGGGCGACCTTCCTGACTGACAGACACGAACGGAGGTATGTTCAGGACCAACAGTCCTGTTCGCGATCACCCCCTCCCGCGATAGGTCGGCACATCCTGCGGCGGCAGCCACAGGCCGGCGGGCGGTTCGCCCGATTGCCAGAACACATCGATCGGAATGCCCCCGCGCGGATACCAATATCCGCCGATCCGCAGCCAGAGCGGCTTCATCTCTGCAAACAGCCGCTCGCCGATCCCCACCGTGCAATCCTCGTGAAAGGCGGCGTGATTGCGGAAGGAGCCGAGGAACAGCTTGAACGACTTCGATTCGACGATCGTGTCGCCCGGCGCATAGTCCAGCACCAGATGGGCAAAGTCCGGCTGTCCGGTCACCGGGCAGAGCGAGGTGAACTCCGGCGACGTCAGCCGGACGAGATAAGGCTTGCCGGGACGGGGGTTGGGAACATAATCGAGCACCGCTTCCGCCGGGTTGGTGGGTTGCGGGCTGTTCTGGCCGAGATGGATAGGAGTCATGGGCGCTCATCTAGTGTATCGCACGGCGAATGTCATCGCCCGGCGCCATTCAGCGCCCGTTCAGCGCGCGACTCGTTTTCCGCACAACATCATGGGGCATAAATATAATCTGGCGGCGGGGGTCGCCTTCTCACTCATTTCGGCACCGATATCGGGTCCGGCACGGGCGCAGGACGCCGCGCCGACCCAGCCGCCTCCCCCCGGCAGCCTGCAGGGGTTTCAGCTCGATCGGTCGCGCGATACCAGCAAGCCCAAGCCGCCAGAGCGCGAAGGACCGGAGATCGACAATCGCCCCTCGCCGCTCCCCACGCCCGCGCCCGCCCCCGTCATAGTTGCTCCTCCGCCCGTGATCCGGACGGTGCAGCCGACTCCCGCATCCACGCCGCAGGCGCCCGCCCGCGCGCAGGTGCCGCAGCGGCAGGCTGAGCAGGGGCGAGGTGAGAAAGCGACGCCCGCCGCGCGGCAGGCCGCACAGGAAACCCCGCAACCTCCTGCCGAAAGCCCCGCGCCCGCGCCGCCTTCGGTAACCGCGCAACCCGCACCCGTTCCGCAAGCCCCGGCAACGGGACCATCGGCATTGCAAGCCGCCCCGGCAGAGACTCCCTCCGGGTCGAACCTGCCGTGGATCATCGCTGCGTTGGTCGCCGCCGGAACCGCCGGATTGGTCCTCTGGCGCCGTCGCAAGCCCGTGGAACGCATCGCGGATGGCGCGCCCGTCGTCGAAACCGGCGTTACGCCGCAGGATGATATGGCGCCGGTGGCGGCGAGCGCCAGGGTGGCCGAACCCGTCCCGCCGGACCGCCCCGGTGCGGCGCTAGCCATTGAATTCCAGCCGCAGGGCGCGCGCCACACGTTGATCGGCGCTGCGGTCGGCTATCGCATCATCCTGCGCAATGAGGGCGAAGTCGCAGCCGAGAATGTCGCGATCGCAAGCATGATCGCCACCGCCGACGCGCGGCAGGAACAAGGGCTGGCGAGCTTTTTCGCCGAGCCGGTATACGCCCCCACGCACGCTGCCGAGCGGATAGAACCCGGCGCCTCCGTCCAGTTCGCCGGCGAATTACGGCTCGCCAGCGACGCCATCGTACCGATTCAGGTGAGGGACCGCGCGCTCCTCATCCCGCTCGTGGCGTTCAGCGCCCATTATGACTGGGACGGCGGGAATGGCTACAGCGCCGCCGCCTTCATCGTGGGTGAGGAAAGCGATCCGCCGCGCGAACGCATGGCCCCCTTCCGTCTGGATCAGGGACCACGGCAATATCGGTCGGTCGGCAGCCGCCCCGCGCGCACCGCCCTGGTCGGATAAGCCATCGCCTGAAAACGGTACATCGCGGCGCGCAACACGCGCTTCCCTCCCGGCCTTTGCCGCATTAAGGGGACGCAAAGGGAGTTGGGCATGGATCTGCTGGTTTCGACGGAATGGCTTGCGGGGGAATTGGGCGCGAGCGACCTGCGGGTGGTCGACGCGACGCTGTTCCTGCCGGGCAGCGACCGGGACCCGGCGAAGGAATATGAAGGCGGGCATATCCCCGGCGCCTTCTTCCTCAATCTGCCCGAACTGATCGACAGCAACGATCCGCGCCCAGGCATGTTGCCCCCGCCGGAAAAGTTCGCCAGCCGCATGCAGGCGCTTGGGCTTGGCGACGGCAGCCGCGTCGTCGTCTATGACAACAGCCCGCTGCGCACCGCCGCCCGCGCCTGGTGGATGTTCCACGTCTTCGGCGCGCATAATGTCGCCATCCTGGACGGCGGCCTGCAGAAATGGGTCGCGGAAAAGCGGGAACTGGAAACCGGCAAGCCTAAGACCCGCCACCGGCATTTCACCGTGTGGAAAGACGAGACGATGGTCCGCACCAAGGCGGACATGATCGCCAACCTGAAATCAAAGGCCGCGCAGGTCGTGGATGCGCGCAGCATGAGTCGCTTCACCGGCGAGGACCCGGAGCCGCGCGCGGGCATGGCGTCCGGCCATATCCCCGGTTCGGTCTGCCTGCCTTACAGCCGCCTGTTCAACGCCGACAACACATGGAAGCGCGGCCATGAACTGCGCGGCCTGTTCCATGAGGCGGGTATCGATCTGGCCCGGCCGCTCATCGCCACCTGCGGCAGCGGCGTCACGGCGGCCGACGTCCTCTTCGCCGCCAGGCTGATCGGCAAGGACGACGTCACCCTCTATGACGGTAGCTGGAGCGAGTGGGGCGCAGACGCAGCGACCCCCAAGGCGACTGGCAACGCATGAGCGGCGGCGGGAGCGCGGATGACGGCCCCGATGACGGGCAGGATCGCCCGGCCCCGCGCCCGCTGACCCACCTTGCACAGGCCGGGCGACGTCCGGAATGGACCGGCATGCCCGGCCAGCAGGGCGGCATCGTCAATCCGCCCGTCTGGCGCGCATCGACTATTCTTTATGACGATGTTGCGCATCTGCGCGCCGCCGCCGGACGCGACACCCATGAGCGGCTATTCTATGGGCGAAAGGGCACGCCGACCGCCTGGTCGCTGGCCGACGCGCTGACATCGATGGAGCCGGGTGCGAAGGGGACGATGCTGTTCCCCTCCGGCGTCGCGGCGATCGCCTGCGCGCTGATGGCGGTGCTGAAACCCGGCGACCAGTTGCTGATGGTCGACGCCGCCTATGACCCGACGCGCGGCTTCTGCGAGAAGATGCTCAAGCCCCTGGGCATCGAGACGATCTATTATGATCCCACGGTCGGTGCAGGCATCGCGGAATTGCTCACGCCGAAGACAAAGGCGATTTTTCTCGAAAGCCCCGGCAGCCTGACTTTCGAGGTGCAGGACATCCCCGCCATCGCCGCGCTGGCGAAGGACCGGGGCATCGTCACGCTAATGGACAATACCTGGGCGACGCCGCTCTATTTCCAGGCCCTGTCGCATGGTGTCGACATCTCGATCGTCGCCTGCACCAAATATATCGTCGGGCACAGCGACGTGATGATCGGCTCCGCCACCGCCACGCCAGACCTCTGGCCGGCCCTGCGCAACAGTGCGCACCTGTTCGGGCAGATGACCAGCCCGGACGACGCCTGGCTCGCCGCACGCGGCCTGCGCACGCTTGGTGTTCGACTAGCGCAGCATCAGGCCGGCGCGCTTCAGGTGGCGCAATGGCTTGCGGATCGGCCGGAGGTCGCGAAGGTTTTGCACCCCGCCCTGCCCGGCTGCCCGGGGCATGATCTGTGGCAGCGCGATTTTACCGGCTCCACCGGCCTATTCACCTTCATCCTGAACGGCGGCACCGACAAGGCCCGCGCAGTGCTGATCGATGGCCTCCAGCATTTCGGGATCGGCTATAGCTGGGGCGGCTTCGAGAGCCTGGCGCTGCCGGTCGACCCGGCGCGCTACCGCAGTGCAACGCATTGGGCGGCGGAAGGCCCGGCTATCCGGCTGCATATCGGACTTGAGGACCCGGCCGACCTGATCGCCGATCTCGACGCGGGCCTGGCCCGGTTTCGTGCAACTGCCTGATAAATAGCCGTTCCCGGCACTATGGTTAACCGGCGCGCAAGATTCTGACGCGTCCGGACTTCATAAATAACAGCGCAACGAAATTATCGGCCTTATCCGCCATAGTCGCGCTGTAAATTGTTGCATAGCAGCAACATATAGAAACCAAACAGACAATGAAGGTCATAAAATTCTTGTGCGCTGCCACATCGCGGAGCATTTGAGTGCCGTTGCCGGTCACGAAGTCCCGCCTGAACAAGGTTGAGAGACGAGGATCGCAGCGCAGGTGGGACGATCGCACGGAACCATAAGGGGAATATCATGCGTAAGTCCGTACTCGGCCTCTCGGCCGTCCTTCTTTCCACATTTGCCGCCGCTCCGGCGTTCGCCCAGGACGAGCCCGCTCCGGCAGTCACTGTCACCGCCAACGCCGCCGTCGTCAGCGACTATCGCTTCCGCGGCATTTCGCAGACCGACAAGCGCTTCGCGCTGCAGGGCGGTATCACCATCACCCATGAGTCGGGCTTCTATGTGTCGACCTGGGGCTCCTCGATCGACGACTATGTCGCCGCTGGCAGCGACCAGGAACTCGACCTGATCGCCGGTTTCTCCAAGACCGTCGGCGCGGCCACCTTCGACGTCGGCGTGCTGTATTACTACTATCCCGGTTCGGGCGGCGCCAACACCGACTTCGTTGAGCCCTACGCCTCGATCAAGGGCACCTTCGGCCCGGCGACTGCCAAGCTGACCGCCAACTATGCGCCCAAGTCGAAGGCCCTGTCCGTCGGCGGTGGCAAGGAAGACAATCTGTACGTCGCCGGCGATCTGGCGGCGACCCTGCCCGACACGCCCGTCGGCTTCACCGCGCACCTCGCGCACAGCTTCGGCCCCAGCTATCTGACGATCGGCAAGGGCTACACCGACTGGAACGTCGGCGCGACCTACACCTGGAACCACCTGACCTTCGGCGTCAGCTATGTGGACACCAACAAGGACGCCTTCTCGCCGTCCGGCCGCAACATCAGCAAGGCCGGCGTGGTCGGTTCGATCACCGCGTCCTTCTGATCGCTTTTTCATAGCAGGAAAGGGGTCGCGATCCGCAAGGGTCGCGACCCTTTTTCGTTTGGGGCGAGGCTTGTTGGGAGGCGGATGTCCTGCTTCTTAGCCCTCTCCCGTTTACGGGAGAGGGAGGGACCCGTCGCGTAGCGATGGGAGGGTGAGGGCATGCGATCCTTTGGATCGCGCGGGCCGCAGGCCCGCACACCCTCATCCAACTGCGCCTAACCGGCAGAGCCGGTAAGGCTCCGTATCCTTCTCCCGCAAGCGGGAGAAGGTTTGAGAGGTCACCCCACCCCGGGTTCCCTCCCCACCCCATCGCCGCTATACCGCACGCATGTCTCTCCCCTTTCTCGCCCTGCTGTTCCTCATCACCGTCATCGCGATGGAGGGGTTCGCCTATGTCATGCACCGCTGGGTCATGCATGGGCCGGGCTGGGCGCTACATGCCAGCCACCACCGCGCCCGTACCGGCTTCTGGGAACTTAACGACCTCTATTTCGTGATCTTCGCCATGCCGTCGGTCCTGCTGCTGCTCGGCGGCGTGCAACTGGGCTGGGGCGACTGGGCGACGGCGGTCGGCGCGGGCATTGCCGCCTATGGGGCGATTTATCTCGGCTTCCACGACATCATCGTCCACCGGCGGGTGGAGCATCGCTACGTCGCCCGCTCGCCCTATATGAAGCGCATCGTCCAGGCCCATCGCCTGCATCACGCGGTCGAGACGAAGGCGGGCACAGTCAGCTTCGGCTTCCTCGTTGCCCCCCGGCCCGAAGCGCTGAAAGCGGAACTGGCGCGGCGCGGCCGGGCTGGCGTCCGCATGCCGTCCGGTTCCGTTGAAAGCGGGCGCTGAAACCGGCTTGGTATCGCCCTGCACTTCCTCTATGCAGGCGCAAATTAGCGGGGACACGCCTTGATCCTGAACATTGCGGCCAGCGCCGCTGCACATATCCGTTTCGATGATCTGGGGTTGAGCCCGGTCGCGCTCGACCTCGGCTTCTTCACCCTCAAATGGTACAGCCTGGCCTATCTCGCCGGCATCCTGATCGGCTACTGGTATCTGCTCAAGATCATTCGCCAGCCCGGCGCGCCCATGGCCCGCCGCCACGCCGACGACATGATCTTCTACGCGACGCTGGGCATCATCATCGGCGGTCGCCTCGCCTATGTGCTGTTCTACCAGCCGGAAATCCTCCAGCATCCGCTCGACATCTTCAAGCTGTGGAACGGCGGCATGTCCTTCCACGGCGGCGTCATCGGCGTATCGCTCGGCATCCTCTACCTCGCCCGCAAGGAAAAGCTGAGCTGGCTGCGCGTCCATGACTATGTCGCCTGCTGCGTGCCCTTCGGCCTGTTCTTCGGCCGTCTCGCCAACTTCGTGAACGGGGAGCTGTGGGGCAAGGAAACCGATGTGCCCTGGGCGATGATCTTCCCCACCGGCGGCCCCGTCGCCCGTCACCCGAGCCAGCTCTATGAGGCGGTTCTGGAGGGCGTCCTTCTCTTCGCCATCCTCTGGTTCGCCTTCTGGAAGACCAAGGCGCGCTACCAGCCCGGCAAGCTCGTGGGCATCTTCCTCCTCGGCTACGGCCTTGCCCGTTTCTGCGTCGAATTCTTCCGCGAAGCCGACGTGCAGCTGCTGGAATTCGCCCACCGCACCGGGCTTCACATGGGCCAGTGGCTGACCCTGCCGATGATCTTCGGCGGCCTCTATTTGATCGTCACGGCGAAGGGCCGGCGCGTGCGCGTGGAACCCACCGCCGGAAGCGCGAGTGTCTCCTGACACGCTGACGCTGGGCCAGCGGCTGGCGCGGCAGATCGAGGCGGGCGGCCCCATCTCCGTCGCCCATTTCATGGCGGAGGCGAACGCGCATTATTATGCCGGCCGCGATCCGCTGGGCGTCGCCGGGGACTTCATTACCGCGCCGGAAATCAGCCAGATGTTTGGCGAGCTGATCGGCCTATGCCTCGCGGATGTCTGGATGCGCTCGGGCAGGAAAAGCGCGCCGCTCTATCTGGAGCTCGGCCCGGGTCGCGGCACGCTCGCCAATGATGCCCTGCGCGCCATGGAGTCGGCGGCGCTAGCGCCCAAGGTCCATTTCGTCGAGACCAGCCCCACCCTGCGCGAGCGGCAGATCGCCCTGCTACCGCATGTGTCCTTCCATGACGACCTGTCCACCGTGCCGACGACGGGGCCGCTGCTGGTCGTCGCCAACGAGTTTTTCGACGCCCTGCCCGTCCGTCAGGTCGAGCGCACCGAAGCGGGCTGGCGCGAACGCGTCCTGATCGGCGGCGTCGGCGAACCGGGCGACAGCTTCCTTCCCATGCCCGGATACCGCCCGATGGAATCGGCCGTACCCGAAGCGCTGAAGAACGCTCCCGTCGGATCGATCCTGGAAACCTCCCCCGCCTCTGCGACCATCGCGCTGGAACTGGCCCACCGCATCGCGCGGCAGGGCGGCATCGCCGTCATCATCGACTATGGCTATGAAGGGCCGGCGATCGGCGACACGCTCCAGGCGGTGCGCGGGCATCAGATGACCGACCCCTTCACCCATGTCGGCGACAGCGACCTGACCGCCCATGTCGATTTCACGATGATCGGCAATGTCGCGCGCCTGGCGGGTTTGCACGTCACCGGACCCGTGGGACAGGGCGCGTTCCTGAAGGCGTTGGGGATCGATGCGCGCGCCGCCTCCCTGTCACGCGGATCGCCCGCACGAGCGGCGGAACTGGAGCAGGCGCGGGAACGCCTGACCTCCGCCGAGCAGATGGGCGATCTCTTTCGCGTGATCGCCATTGCCCACCCCGACTGGGCAACTCCGGAAGGATTTTCGGCGGTCGCTTAGGTCGGCGCAGCACCGGCGGCATCGCCATCCGTTGCGCATGGCCGACCGAAGCGACTTATCAGCCCGCTACTTACCCATCAACAACTGGGCCACGGACTGCTCATCGATGCTGGCAACACCGTCATGGTTCATGTCGGCCATGTCGAACATCTGCAGCGGGCGGGCGATCGCCTCCTCCAGGCTCACCCGGCCATTGCCGTCGGCATCCGTCTTTTCAAACCAGCGGCCGCCAATATGCCCGATACCCCGCGCTCCGTTCTCGGGCTGTTTGGCGCGATACGCCTGAAATTCAGCCTGACTCACCTGCCCGTCATGATTGGCGTCCATTTCGGCAAACTGCTTCTTCACAAATGTCGTCACTTCGGCACGCTTGATGGGCCGCTCACCCAACGCCAGATCACCCTGAGCAAAGGCCGGCGCGCCAGAAAGCAACGCCACCGAAAGCGCGAAGGGAAAGAGAATTGCCGAACGGGTCATAAGAGCACTCCAGCCTTAAAAGCCCTCGTTTGCGCGATGACCAATGTCCAGGACCTGAACATTGGAGTCAGGCTCCCGGCGGCGGATTTGCCGGTATGCGCCTTTTGAAAAAGAAAAACCGGAATGGGGAAAAGCGCTGGAGTCATGCGCGTTGCCGCAAATCGCGCTTGCATCCGGCGTCCATTGTCGGCACTAGGCTACACTACACAGTATATCATACTGCTAAACCGGAGAGGTGCAGCAATGTCAGACGGTGCATGCCGGATCGCGTCAGTCGGTGCGACCGGGGCGGAGGCTGTCCTACCCTTGGCCAGAGGCATTGCGCGAGATGTCCGCGCATCGCGACCATTCCGGCCTGATCGGGGATTTACTGACACCGCGCTTCACCCTGGGCGGCGCCCCGGAGACGCTGGCCACATTCTTCAAGGAACTTGCCCAAAAAGGGAGGCAATTACATGGTCGATGTGAACGTTGCAGCTTTCGAGATATCCATGCGCACGCGTCACGGCGATGTGGTGCGCGCGGATGTTTATCTTCCAAACACCGGCGATGGGCCTTTTCCGACCCTGTTCGCTGCGTCACCCTATCAGAAGGCTCTGCGGCATCTCCCCCATCATCCTGCCTTTCCCTTCATCGAATATGGTCCGATGCAACTGTATCTCGATGAGGGCTATGCCTATGTCGCCATGGACCTTCCCGGCACCGGCGTTTCCGACGGCGTGTGGGACCCGGTATCGCGAAAAGAAGGCGAAGCCATTCATGACATGATCGAATATGTCGCAACCCTTGACTGGTCTACGGGCAAGATCGGTATGATCGGCATGTCCTATTATTGCTGGAGCCAGTGGAACGCGGCGCGAACCCGGCCGCCGCATTTGACGACCATTGGCGCCTATGACGGCGCAACGGACATGTATCGCGACTGGATGTATCATGGCGGTATCCCCACGCAGGGATTTCTGGGATCCTGGTTGCAGGGATCGGTTCTGCTGCAGCACCAGGGGGTGGGCCATCCGATCGCGGAAAAGGGGCGGGATCAGGTGATGTCCGACATGTACGAGCATCCGTTCGATGACGAATGGCAACGGTCGCGCTCGCCCTTCTGGGAATTGGATCAGGTCGATATCCCGGTGCTGTCGATTGGCGCCTGGGGCAAGGGATCCTTGCACATGCGCGGCAACTTCATGGGCTATGAGCGGGTAAAAGGCCCCAAGAAGTTGCTGATTGCCAACGCCAAGACGTTCGGCCAGGCACAGATGCTGTTCGCCCAGGAAGGGTTCCACAGGGACCATTTGCTTCCTTGGTACGACCATCATCTCAAGGGCGTGGACAATGGCGTTATGGATTTGCCCCCCGTGCGCTTCTTCGTACAAGGCGAAGAGGCTTTGCACAGCGCGGAAAGCTGGCCACCGGAAGACGCAGCGATCGCCGAATTTTTCCTGGCTGGAACGAAGGCAAACGCCAGTACGTCGCTAAACGACGGCACGCTCGCGGAGAGCGCGCCGGTTGCCGCAGACGACTCCACGGCATGGAGCTATCCCGATCCCCTATGGATGGCCGGCGTCACCACGTTCAACAAGCGCGGCATTCCGGACCATTTCGCGCGTGTGACCACATACACTACTGCGCCGTTTGCGCAGGATCGCGAATTTACTGGGCATGCGATGCTGGAGTTGTTTGCCTCGTCCGATCAGACCGATATGGACATCATGGTCAAACTGTCCCTCCTGCCGGAGGATGAGGAAAAGCCGCATTTCATGAAGGTCAGCCAGGGATGGCTACGCGCGTCCCACCGCGCCGAGGACGAAACACTGACCACCGACATGCGTCCGTTCCACAGCCATCAGAGCGCGGAACCGATTACGCCGGGCGAAGTATACAAGTTGCGGATCGAACTGCTTCCGCTTTCCGTGCTGGTACGCAAGGGTGAGCGATTGCGGCTAGAGATCAGCAACTGGGAATCGCTGATTACGGAAGCGCCGATGACTCACTGGTATGGCCAGAAGGTCGGAACCGATTCCTATCACCATGATGCACGATACCCTTCCCGTCTGCGTCTGCACGAAAGAGCGCGTGGCTAATGCTTCCAGGAGACATAGTATGAAGGATGGACGGATCGTCGTCATAACCGGCGCCGCAGGCGGCATGGGATCGCTGATTGTCGAGCGCTTCCTGGCAAATGGCGATAAAGTTATCGCGACGGATACATCGAAAGAAGGTCTGCAGAAGCTGGCGGACGCGCATGGTGGCGCAGATATCGCGGTGCAGACAGCCGACATTACCGATGATGGAGATCTGGAGGCACTGAAGAAGCTGGCGGAGGATCGCCACGGACGCGTCGATATACTGGTCAATGTCGCTGGCTATTTTCCGATCCAGCCCTTCGAGGAAATGAGCGCAGCCGACTGGCGCAAGATCATCGATATCAACCTCACGGGCACGGCGCTGATGATCAAGGCACTGTTGCCGCTGATGAAAGGACGCGGCTGGGGACGGATCATCAACTTTGGTTCTGCGTCAATCTATGGCGGCGTTCCTGGCCAGTCTCATTATGTGGCGGCAAAGGCGGGCGTCGTCGGTCTGACACGCAGCCTCGCACGCGAATTTGGCGGCTATGGCATCACCGTGAACATCGTTGCGCCGGGATTGACGGTGACGCCGTCGGTGCGCGAGCATTTCCCCGCACAGATGCTGGAAATGCAGGTGCAGCGACGTGCGATCAAGCGTGAAGAAACCGGCGAGGATCTTGTCGGCGCCGTGGCGTTCCTGGCATCGCCCGACGCGAATTTCGTGACAGGCCAATCCATTGTGGTCGACGGCGGAAATATCATGCTGTGACGAGGCATATAGACGCGCGGGACACCGTCGTGGGCCAGGGCCTTTCATGGCTGGTCGCGACGGCTTTCTTCATGGAAAATCTCGACGCGACCATCATTGTCACCGCCCTGCCCAGCATGGCGCGGGACTTTGGCGAGCAGGCAACGTCAGTGTCTGTCGCGATGTCCGTCTACGCCTTGACGTTGGCGATCATGATCCCGGCAAGCGGATGGATGGCGCGGCGATGGGGCGGACGCCCAATCTTCCTTTCCGCCATCATGCTTTTCACGCTGGCCTCACTCGGCTGTGGCCTTGCGCCGAACCTGCCATTGCTCGTCATCGCACGCATCGCTCAAGGCATCGGCGGCGCGATGATGGTCCCCGTGGGCCGTTTGCTCGTACTGGATACGGTGCCACCGCATGCAATCATACGGGCCATGGCATCCATCACTTGGCCGGGCCTGGTGGCGCCCGTGCTCGGGCCGCCACTTGGCGGCTTGATCACCGAGCACGCCGATTGGCGCTGGATATTCTTCCTTAACCTGCCACTGGGCGCTGCCGCCTTCTTATGGGCTTTGAAAATCGTGCCCGCGATCCCGGCGGAGAGCCGACGTCTGCCCTTTGACACTGTCGGTTTCCTGCTCACCGGGGCGGCATGCGCGCTGCTGATCGCCATGCTCGACCGTCTCGCGGCTGGCCATGCGTCCTGGACGATTGACCCGCTCCTGCTTGTCTTCGCACTGCTGGCTGGCATATTTGCCGTGCGGCATTCCCGCCGCGCGGAGCATCCATTGCTGGACCTCCGGGCACTGGCCTTCCCCAGCTATACAGCGACAATTTATGGCGGTTCGCTATTCCGCATGGCGGTCGGTGCGATGCCAGTCGTGGTTCCGTTGTTCCTCCTGCTCGCGCTGGGCTTTTCGCCAACCTTGGCTGGCGCGATGGTATTGGCGGTGTTTGCCGGCAATCTTAGTATGAAAGCGATCACCACGCCGATCCTGGAGCGGTGGCGTTTCCGCTCAGTCCTGTTGATTTCGGGCATTATCAATGCCGTTTCGATCGGCGCGTGCGCGCTGCTTACACGGGAAACGCCCCTGCCGATCATGGCCGCGCTGCTCTTCGTGAGCGGGGCGACCAGATCGATGCAGTTTACGGCCTACAACACCCTCGCCTTTGCAGATGTCATTCCGACACTGAGAACGGGCGCGAACACGCTCTTCAGCGTTACCATGCAGGTCACGCTCGGCCTTGGCGTTGCTGTGGGCGCGGCGCTTGTAAAGCTATGTCAAAAAGGATTGGGCGGAAGCCATCCTGGACCGGAAGCCTTCCAGATCACTTTCCTGATATTGGCGATCTGCGCGGCGCTCGCGCTCGTTGATCTTTTCCGGCTACCGCTCGATGCCGGTGACGCGATCCGGAAGCCCTCTCAAATCTAAGCCGCGGTCAACCCGCCATCATGAGCGAATATCTGTCCTGTCACGTACCGGGACGCATCGCTGGCCAAGTATAAAACCAGACCCGTCAAATCCTCGGGCGTACCGCGATGTCCCATGGGGACCGACCCCTGAATATAGGCTTCGAATTGCTTGATTTCCTCCGGCGTCGCACGACCCATTTTCTCGCGCCCCAGGCGCGTGCCGCCATGCCAGCCCGGTGCGATTGCATTCACGCGGACATGTTCGACAGCATATTCGATTGCGAGTTGCCGGGTGAACCCGACCACTGCCGCCTTGGTAGCCGCGTAGGGAATGGCCGTGATTGCAAAACCGGGATAGGCGCCCACAAGACCCAGAAACGAACTGAGGTTGATAATGGAGGCGTGCTCGCTTTTCAGCAGGGCGGGCATGAACGCCCGTGTTACAAGGAAGACGCTCCGCAGATTTACCGCGACTGCCCGGTCCCAATCCTCAACGGGTATATCGAGCAGCCGTCCCGGATAGGTGGCGATACCGGCATTGTTAATAAGGATGTCGATGCGTCCGCCGCTTTCCGAAAGGATATGCCGCGCGGCAGCATCGACCCCGGCAGCGTCCGCCACGTCCGCTGTTACCGCAAAAGCGTGATTGCCAATTGCCTCAACAGTGTCCGTCAGGGCGTCTGTGTCGCGGTCGACGCACGCGACCCGCGCGCCGGCTTGGGCCAGGGCGTTAGCGAATGCGCGCCCAAGCCCCATGGCAGCGCCGGTCACCACAGCCACCCTGCCCTCAACCCCAAAAATATCCCCGCCCATCACCTTCCCCTTATCCGATACCATATGGTACTAGAGGCAATATACTATAATATACCGTATGGTATACCTTATGATCAAATTTGCCTGAAAAATGGAGGAGGAGGGAGCATGGAAAAGCAGACCGATGAAACGGTGCGCACGGCCGCGTTGCAGCAGATCCGGAGCAAAATGATCCAGAAAGATTATTATCTGATGCATCGCCGTCCCCTGGATGCGGCGCGCAAAGCTGCGGTGGTGCTCGAACATTTTGAATGGCTCGTATCGTGCGAGAAGAACGGAAGCATCCTCATCACAGGCGCCTTGTTCGATCGCGACGGCAAACAGTTGGACGGCCTGACCGTGATCAGAGCAAACAGCTGGGAAGAAGCAGAGGCAATTGCCGCCACCGATCCATTTGTTGCCAATGGCGGCGTCGAATTCGAAATCCAGAGATGGCGCCTGGGTGCCGGCCGGATCACCCTGTCATTCGATCTATCCTGCCAAACGGCCGCAATTTCCTGAGTTCCGAACTGCTCGGCATCGTTCACCATATACCGCACGACAGGCCGAGGAACTGGAGGTCCAGCGTGCCGAGAGAGCAAATTGCAAAATACTCCACTGAGCAGTTTACAAAGGCCAATTTATTGATACACTACTCGGTGTAGGATAAGAACCTAATCAGAATATGGTCCTACAAGCACGAGTTGGCTCGCAAGATGGCGAATCGTTGACGGACAGAATCGAGATGGTCGCCGGGCTATCCAGATTCCGCCATGAGATTCCCATTCTTGCCCAATCAATCAATGCCACCAGTTGAGTGGCGAATTGGACCAAGGGGAGGACAGTAACATGCCCAAGACGATCAACGACCGTAAGGTAACATATTCATCAACCGCCGCTTTTTTTAAGTCGAGCGCCTGTTTGGCGGCGCTCCTGGTGGCAGGTCCTCTCTGGGCGCAATCGGACGGCGTTGCCGCACAAGCGCCACAGGAATCCTCTGGCGAAGATGCGTCCTCCGCCCAATCGGGCATCCAGGACATCGTTGTGACTGCCAACCGCCGCGCGGAAAACATTCAGAAATCATCTTTGGCGATCCAGGCGTTCGATTCGGAAAGCCTGAAGCGCGTCGGAGTGAGTTCTGCGACCGATATCAACAAGTTGGCGCCCAGTCTCCAACTCGGCTATGCCGGTTCGACAACGCAGATCTATGTTCGCGGTGTCGGCGACGCCTCGGCAAACCCTTTGGCTAACCCAGGCGTATCCTTCAACGTCGACGGCGTTTATGTCGGTCGTCCAGAGGGCGTCGGCGTCAATTTCTTCGATATTGAGCGCATGGAAGTCCTTAAGGGACCACAGGGCACGCTATATGGGCGCAATTCGTCCGGCGGCGCCATCAACCTGATCGCCGCATCCCCCAAATTCGATGGCGTCAGCGGCTATGCCAGCGCGGAAGTGGGGAATTATGGACTGGTGCACGTCGAGGGTGGACTAAACCTGCCACTCAACGACATTGTCGCGGTGCGCGCGGCCGTCAACCGCATCAAACGGGATGGCTATCTAAGTGACGACACCAGCGACGATAACCAGCTGGCCGGCCGGCTGAAAGTGCTTGTGCAACCCAGCGACACGATCAAGCTCATGTTGTCGCTCGACGGCGCGCGCGTGCGCGGCAATGGTGGCGGGACAGTCATATTGCCGCGTCGTCCCGGCAGTTCGGCCTGGGAAGGATCGAGCGACCCGACCTCCGTTGCGTATCAGAAGACGTTCAATCCCAACTTGATCGCGGGACCGAGCGCGCTTACGGGCAACGCCTTGCCGTTCGTGCGCAACGACTTCTGGAACATCAGCGCTCAACTGGATGCCGACCTCGGCTTTGCCACGCTGACAATCCTGCCAGCGTATCGCCATTCCAACACCGACACGCTGTCCTACCGTGCCCAATTCCAGCGCCTGCTGGGCAAATCGGACCAAAAGACCCTCGAGATTCGCTTGGGCAACAGCAGCGAGGCAGTGAAATGGGTCCTCGGCGGATATTATTTCCACGAGCACAATCCCGGCGAGATCCGGGTCTTCGTTGGACCTGGATTGCTGCAGTCCAATCCACAATATGATCCCAGCGGCACGGCGTGGGCGGGATTCGGCGAGGCTACCGTTTCCGTCACTGACCAGCTCCGTGTAATCGCCGGTGGGCGCTACACGACCGAACGGCGCAAGCTAGACGGCAACTTCTTCCTGTCGCCGGCCACGAACGGCAATTATATTCTGGTCGAGAAGTTTTTTGGCGACAAGACGTTCAACGCCTTCACTTGGCGCGCAGGCGCAGAGTATGACGTGACAGAGCAAAGCATGCTCTCTCTGACTGCAAGTAAAGGCTTCAAATCGGGTGGCATCACCCAGACTGTGCCCCCGGGTAATATCTATAATCCCGAGCGTGTGCTGGCTTTCGAATTGCTCTCGCGCAACCGCTTCCTCGACAATCGCCTGCAGATCAATATCGAGGCTTTCCATTGGACCTACACTGATCAGCAGAACGCCCGTCTGACATTCGACACGCTCGGCAACGTTAACTTCCTTACGCAAAACGCAGGAAAGGCGAAGCTCTACGGCATAAACGTCGACATCGTCGCAAAGCCCACGACAAACGACACATTCCACGCAATGGTGGAATATAATAAGAGCAAGTATAGCAGCTTCCTCTACTCTGTTCCTTTCTTCGCCTATAATCCGCTGAGCAACGGTTGCAGCAATGTCGGGACAGGACCGGGGCCGTTCGTTCCAATCACCACGCTGGACTGTTCGGGCTTCGCCCTGCCGCATGCCCCACGCTGGAGCCTGCAGGGTGATTACACGCATGCATTTGATCTTTCGAATGGCGGGAAAGTGGAAGCGACCGTTAGCGGCCGCTATGCCGGCGCAAGCTGGATGACAGTGGACTTCGTGCCTACCGTCCGTGCGCCGGATTTCGCCAAGATCAATGCGAGCCTGACCTATACCTCGCCGAACGGCGCTTACTCGCTGACTGCTTATGTTCGCAATATCAACAATGGTAAGGAATATGTCTCCGGCCAAATTCAGACGCAGGCGCCGCCGCTTAACGCTGCGGTGATCACCGATCCGCGCACCTACGGTGCCCAGTTCCGGGTGAATTTCTGATAATGTCGGAGGGTAATCACCTCGTCACGCGACCTGGCCGGCTGTCCGGCAAGGTCTGCGTGATCACCGGCAGCGGCGGCAGCATGGGTCGTGCCGCCGCCATTGCCTTTGCCGAGGAAGGCGCAACGCTGGTCGGCGTTGACCTTGATGCGGAGCGAGACGCCGAGACACGTTCTCTGGTAGAGGCAGCGGGTGGCCGTATGGTCTGCCACCCGCCCTGCGATCTGTCCGATCCGTCCGCCTGCCAAAGCCTCGTTGACCTTGCCATTTCCGAATTCGGCAGGATCGACGTCGTCTTCAACAATGCAGCAGGCGGTCGTTTCAACTGGGTAGATCAATTGACGCCGGACGAGTGGCGGGCGACGATGACCGAGGAACTCGATCTAGTGTTTTTCCTCTGCCAGGCGGCATGGCCGCATCTCAAGGTGCGCGGCGGTTCGATCATCAACACGGCCTCAATGTCCGGCAAGATCGGATATACAGCCCTGCCGCAAATTGCCCATGGCACGGCGAAGGCCGGCATCATCGGGATGACCAAACAGCTGGCGGTCGAGGGCGGGCCGTTTGGCATTCGCGCCAATTCCATCTCCCCTGGCCTTATAGCCACCAACAAAACCGCGCCGTTGATCGCAAAGGACGAATGGCGGCAGACAATGGTCTCCAAAATCATCCTCGGTCGTCCAGGCACGCCCGAGGAAATAGTCGGCGCCGTCCTGTTCCTGGCTTCCGACGAATCGTCCTTTGTCACCGGCGCCGATATTGCCATCGATGGAGGTGCCACGGCGTGGTAAACCGTATTGAACCGGAGAGAATAAGATGACTGCGATGCTGGACGGTAAAGTCGCGCTTGTAACGGGTGGTGCCGGAGATGTCGGCCGGGTCATTGTCGAAAGGATGCTTGCCGAAGGCGCATCAGTCGTGGCGACGGATTTTGATGAAGCCAAATTGACGGACATATTGGCAGGGAAAGACCACGCGATTGCCGTCCAGCATGACGTGACGTCTGAAACAGATTGGGACAAGGTTGTCGCTCGCGGCCTTGAGGCATTCGGGAAGCTCAACATCCTGGTCAACTGCGCCGGTATGACGCCAGTTTCCCTGATTGAGAACACGACGCTTGAAGGCTGGAACCGGGTATTCGCGGTCAACACGACGGGCCCCTTTCTTGGCATGCGTGCTGCCTTGCCTGCACTGAAAGCGGCCGCCGCGTCCAGTGAGGCCGGTGCGGCAATCGTCAACATCGCCTCGGCGCAAGGCTTGATGGCGGGTCAGCCGGGATTGGCGCCCTATGCCGGATCGAAGGGTGCCCTGCGCCTGCTTACCCGCACAGCGGCCGTCGAGTTCGGCCGGCTTGGCTACAACATCCGTTGCAACTCCGTCGTGCCTTCGGCGATCGGTGGAAGCGCCCTCATGACGAGCCAATTATCCAACCAGGTGGATCGCGGCGTTTTCGAGTCTCTTGAGCAGGCTATGAAGACGATCACCTCAGCCTTCCCGCTAGGCCACACCGCTTCGCCCCTGGATGTTGCCGAGGCCGTCGTTTTTCTTGCCAGCGATCGGGCGCGCAGCATCACCGGCATCGACTTGCCGGTCGATAGCGGCCGTTGCGCCTGATCAGATTCCCTAGGAGATTTCCGCATGCCCCTGACGTTCGACGCATTCAAACATGGCCGGGCCAATATTGCGGGAGGACATATTCACTATCGCATGGGCGGAGAGGGTGAACCCGTCCTGCTGCTGCACGGCTGGCCGCAGCATTCATTGCAATGGCATGCCGTCGCGCCGCTGCTTGCCGAGACCTATCAGGTGATCGCGCCCGATCTGCCCGGGTGCGGCGGCTCTTCCATTCCCCGGCAAGGACAATATGACAAGCGAACGCTGGCGGCAGCGATAAAGGAACTGCTGGACTCGCTTGGTATCGGCAAAATCCGTGTTGTCGGATACGATCATGGCGCGGGCGTTGCCTATAACCTTGCCTGCATGCTTCCGTCGCAAGTCAGCCATCTGGCCATATGCGAATATGTCCTGCCTGGCTGCGGTTATGAAAAGGCGATGTTGCCGGCGCCCGAATGGCACACCGGCAGCAATTGGCAGCTTGCCCTGTTTACCGTTCCCGACGTCGCCGAGTTCGCGTTTCGTGGCAGGGAGCGCGAGCTGTTCAACTGGTTCGTCTGGCACGGTGCGCATAACCCCTTCTCCATTTCGCAGGACCATATCCAGCAATATGTCGACCAGATCGCAAAGCCGGGCGCTCTGCGTGCGGGGATCGAACTGTATGCGGCTGTCTGGGCCGACATGGAAATCAACAAGAAGAATATGGAGCAAAAGCTCTCCATGCCGGTAATCGGCATCGGCGGGCGCGCCAATGCGGGCGAATTTGTGGGCAGGGCGCTAGGCCAAGTGGCGGACAATCCGACCGTGGCGGTAGTGGAGGGCGCCGGCCATTGGCTGAGCGATGAAAATCCCACCGAGCTGGCCCGCATCCTTTCGGAATTCCTGGCCGCCTGATCATACCCAACATCTCATATCGACATCTGGAGCGACACATATGCCCTATGCAAAGGCGACGGCCACCATCGACAGCCCCTATGAAGCAGTTCTTGAATTGCTTATCGATAAAATGGAGCGGCCCAAGAAATATGTGGGCACCATCCAGAGCAGCAGAGTAGTGGAACGCGGCGACGCCTTCATTATCCGCGAGATGTATGAACCCAAACCAACCGATCTTCTGATCCGCGAGAAAATCTATCGCCATCCAGTCGAGAATGGCGAAGAGTTCATTTATGAACATATGAACAACAAACTTTATACCGGAAAATTCCATAATATACTGACGCGGATCGATGGAAATCCGGGCCAGTGCAAACTTGAATATATCATGGACTGGACGCCACATGCGGGCATGAAGGACGCCTATGAGCCTGAGCAGGCCAATCGCATGGTCAATGCCGGCGTGAACCATATGAAGATGCTGGCCGAAAATCCGCCGAACGTGCCCGATTTCGTCCGGTCATTTTACGATGCCGTCGATTCCTTGAAGGCCGAGGCGATGGAACCGCTGTTGGCTGATAATGTACGTTTCAGAATGGGTAGCCATAGCGACATATTGGGCAAAGCAAGGGTCATCCAGCTCAATGGCGAAGTGATGTCACACTGGAAGCTGATCAAACATCATTACCTTAACGTCTATGAGGCCCAGGGAAAGACCTTCGTCGAAGCATTCGTCGAATATATCATGGCCGACGGGAAGGATTATCTACTCCCCTTCCTCACCACGTTTGAGCGCGATGGTGACAAGATCACCGATATCAAGGTGTATGGAGACCCGTCCCCCCTCATCCATGGATGGCCGGTAGGAGGTTAACATCTACGCAGGCCACACGGGAGGACATGCCCCATGCCGTTTTTGAAAAATCGCTGGTATTGCGCCGCGTGGGGACATGAAGTCACGCGTACGCCAATGATGCGTAGGCTTCTCGATCAGAAAGTCGCTTTCTATCGCGGCGAAGACGGCCAAGTAATCGCAATGTCGGACGTGTGCCCCCATCGCTTCGCCCCCATGCACAAGGGCGAATTGCACGGCGATGTGCTGGCCTGTCCCTATCATGGGTTGCGCTTTGGACCTGAAGGCCAATGCGTTCTCAATCCCCATGGCGAGATCATTCCCCCAGCCCTCCGTCTCTCCCGGTTTGCAACGGTCGAGCGCTATGCGATGATCTGGATATGGATGGGGGATCCGGACCTCGCCGATCCGGCCACTATTCCCAGCTTCCCCGCCCATGAAGACGAGGAGTTTGTGACAGTCGGCGGGCGCATTGCAGTTCAAGGTGGTTATCAGCTTGTCGCCGACAACTTGCTCGACCTCTCGCACACCCAATTTCTGCATCCGATCCTCAAACTGCCGGATGATCCGGAAACGCGGATCGAATATGACATTGTGCAAGATGGCGAAACGATCACCACCATATATAATCAGCGCAACACCCGTCCTTTTGGGTTTATCGGGCTTGTCTGGCCCGACGCGCCGGAGCGACTGGATTCATTGAGCGGCGTGCGTTGGCAGCCGCCGGCAAACATGCTGCTCAAAATCCATTTCGTGGCGCTTGCGCCGGGAGACGAGCGCTCCCTGCGGATTTGGGGCGCCGAACTCATCACCCCGGAAACCGAAACGAGCTGCCATTATTTCTGGTCTGCCTCTCGCAATTTCCGCCGAGACGATGTCGAATTTGGGGTACAACTCGGTCAAGCTATCGAGAATGTCTTCACCTGCGAAGATGCAGCGATGATTGCCGAGGTCCAGGAAAATATGGGCTCTGAGACTGATCTTGTGGCCATGCGGCCGGTCGTACTACCGACGGACCAAGCCGCGATGCGCGCTCGGCTGATTTTGAAGAAGCTGATCCGTGCAGAGCAGGGATCTGACATGCATGCCGTGGACGGATGATGCACGGCCCCCAATACGATGGCGGGCCAACCGCACCGTCAATCGCCAGCCCCGAGATGATATCGGCTCGCCTTGAGCGACTGCCCTTTTCCCGCTGGCATGCGCGGGCCATGGCCGTGGTGGGTAGCGCCCATTTCTTCGACGCTTTCGATGCGCTGACGATCGCTTTCGCCATGCCGGTGCTTATTGGGATCTGGGGACTCAATCCCGGAGAAACCGCGGCAATCATCTCCGTCGGTTACGTCGGCCAGACAATCGGAGCGATCGCCTTTGGACGAGCAGCGGAAAGCTATGGCCGCCGCCGCATGCTGCGCTGGACCATCGGCATATTGTCGATCCTGACTATCGCAGCGGGACTGGCCGCCGGCCCGGTAGTCTTTTGCATACTGCGCTTTTTCCAGGGCCTGGGCCTGGGCGGGGAAACCCCAGTTGGAGCAGCCTATATCAACGAAATATGCCCGACCCGCTGGCGCGGCCGCGCCGTATTCGCGTTGCAGCTCATTTTTGCCGGCGGTGTCGTGATCACGGCTTTTGCTGCGCTATGGATCATTCCCCATCTGGGATGGCGCGCCATGTTTTGGATTGGCGGCCTGCCCTTGCTGCTGGCAATCGCCTTGCCGCGACTGATGAGCGAATCTCCGCGGTGGCTTGCCGATGTCGGCCGACTTGAAGAAGCCGACCAGATTCTGATGCGTGTCGAACGCGACCTGCTGGCACGCGGTGTTTCATTACAGGAGCCTTCGCCTGTCGCTCGTACGATGCACGAAACTCACCCTGCTCTAGCTGCCTTGTTTCAGTCAGGCTATGCGCAGCGTACCCTGGCATTATGGCTGATGGCGCTGTGCACGGCCATTGCCGGCTATGGCATCGTGACTTGGATGCCTATCCTTTATCGCACCGTTTTCCATCTCCCCATCGACATCGCGCTACGCTACGGGCTGGGCACGACCATTGCGGGGTTTTTAGGAGTGCTGGCGGCGACATTGCTCATCGATCGGATCGGCCGGCGGTGGCTATTTATCCTTGGATTTGGCGGAGGTGGCCTGCCGCTCCTCTATCTGGCCCTAAACGGCGCTCACGTCGGTGTGCAGGGGGTGGTGATCCTCGCCACGACCGCCTGTACTTTCCTCTCCTTCCTTTTGGCTGGCCTGTATGTCTATGCGCCGGAAATCTATCCCACCCGGATCCGTGCTATCGGAGCGGGGGCAGCCAGCGCGTGGTTGAGGTTCGGCTCCATCATCGGCCCTTTGCTGGTCGGTCTTATTCTTCCTTCTTTCGGAATCACGGGCGTATTCCTACTCTTCGGGCTTGCCGCCATCACGGGAGCCGTGACCGTTTTCTTCTTCGGCATTGAGACGCTTGGACGTTCACTCGAGGCCATCGCGCCGCGTTGAGCGTCAGGCGCCCTTCCGGCGCGCAACATAAAGGTCGAGAGCCTCCGCAACCTGCGCCAACGCCATTTCTCCTATCGCCTGCTCCATGCGGGTCTGGGCGTAGGTGATACCCCGGTGCAACGCATCCAAGAGGGCCAGGCCCCTGCCATCGAAGACAATAATCTTGGCACGGCCGTCCCGCGGGTCAGATCGGCGTGCGACATATCCCGCCTTTTCGGCACGATCGACCAAGTCCTGCATCCCCTGCTTGGTCATTGCAGCGCGATGGGCCAGGTCTTTCAATCTGGTGCCGTCAAAATCCAGATTACGATAGAGCGCGAGTTGTACTCGCCTTACGTCTCCAAAGCCGTCCTGCTCAAGTACTTCCAGCAAATCTCGTTCGAAGGTCTCGAACGCATTGAAGATCGAACGCCCGACATTGCCGCGACGCCATGCGTCGGCATGTTGGCGTAGAACAGAACGATCCGGTGGCTCGGGCCTTGCCATGCCATGCTTTAGGAGGTTCAGCGGCCCCGAAGCAACATGGAAAGGGCTGTCTTGAACACCGGCCAGCTCAGGAGCTTAAAAGCAGCGCGAGCTTCGGCCGGGCGCAGGATGGCCTTCATCGGCATTGCGCCCATGATCTTGCCTTCAATGACCAGCCCGTCTGGATGCGGACGGATCGCGGTCACATCCATAAGCACGGTCTTATCAGGTGTGTAGAGTTTCATCCCTTTGCCTCGCACAGTGCGTCAAAGTCGATATCCAGATCGCCGCAGATTTTGACGGCGGTCGCACGACCGCCGCCGGTGACACCCCCAGGCGGATGCATGAATGTTCCTGCCAGATAAAGACCCTGCGCACCCGGTACAGCATATTGTGACAGTTCAGGCGTCGGACGATGCCCGCCAATCTGATAGAAATATTTCCCGACACCGCCGGCATCGCCTTGCTGAAAGGTTGGCGAATAGCGTGCCATGTCATTGGGCGTATGGAATTCAACGCCTATGATATTGTCGTCGGTAAAATTCTCGCAGAATTCGCCATACATCCTATGCACCCGCTCATGGAATTCAGCCTTACGCTCGTCCCAGGCGGCGGCGCCGCCGTCGCGCAGACGATAAGGGCCGAAGGCGTAGATTGTGAGCGTTGCCCCACCGGGGGGCGCACGCGACGGGTCCCACTGCGCATTATTATGTGCCGCCATAATGGGCGCAGTGGGCAAGTCGCCGTAGCGCACATCGTCAAATATGCGCAGAAAAGTCTCAAGCGAAGCTGGCGCAAAATTCGTGAGTGCGACCCGCCCTGGCTCTGCACCGGCCTTGTAGCGCGGCGCCTCTTTTAACGCATACATGGCCGACATCACCGAAAGGACGGATGTCTCGGTCGCCGCCGCATTGGATGCAACCAGTGGATCGCAATCCTGAACCATCCCGCCCAGAAGCCAAGGGTGGATTTGTGCGACGATACATTTACGCGCGAAGATGGTCTCACCGCCGACAATACGCACGCCCTTGGCGCAACCGTCCTCGACAAGGATTTGCTCCACTTCACTATGCGTACGGAATTCAGCGCCATGATGCGCCAGGCATCGGACAAGAGCATCGACCAACGCGCCGCTACCGCCCTTGGGAATGCCGGAAGGGTAGTTATGCACAAAGCCGGGCATGTTAAAAATAAAGGCGCCCGTGCCCTTTTCGTCGGGACCGACCAGCATTTCGGCAGCGAATTTGAGCAGATGCACCTTCATTTTATCATGCGTGAAATGCTCATTGACGATGTCCAGCATGCTCTTTTGCATGACTTGCATCAGCGCACGCCCTTCCGGGCTCTGGTCCAGCAGCGCCCAGAAGGCGCCCTGTGGAGGGGGCGGGACGAACATGCCCTGGACGATCAACGGGAGGATTGCAGCGCTCTTCTGCGCGAAGGCGCGGTAAGCGTCAGCATCCGTTGGAGAAATCTGCGCAATCGAAGCGCACGTCTTCTCCAAGTCCGCATAGGTAATGATGCTCGAGCCATCATCAAAAATGGTGGAGAAAATGGCTTCCGGATAAATATATTCCAATCCGAACTGCGACTGCAGGCCGAGTTCGTCATTGCGGATAAGTGGGTTGGACTGAATCACAATATGGGTGGCGGAATGCCAATCGTGGCGATAGCCCGGCGCCACCAGTTCACTGGTCACCACCCCGCCACCTAGATGACCGTTCTTTTCCAGGATTAGGACGCGGTTTCCCGCTTTTGCAAGATAGGCGCCAGCGACAAGGCCGTTATGGCCCGATCCTACAACTACGACGTCATAATCCATTGCCTCGCTCTCCCGTCCGATTCGATATAGTCAGGTGATCTGACTATATTCTCTTGCATGAATGGGAAACAGAAAACTACTCTGTTTAGTATTGGACGTGTCGATGTTGATTCTCGGCGGAGTGGTGCGTTTCCGGCGCAACGCGATATCACATTGCCAATGCTGCATTAAATATACTACACTGATTAGTATATTTAAACATCGCCGTAGACTATGTGAGCAGATGGAGGAGATGGAAAATGGGCATTCCCGAACCCGAGGTCATGACCTTTGCCGCACGGGACGGCGTTGAACTGGCGGTTGGCGTATATCGACCAACGACGGATGGCCCCTTCCCTACCCTGTTTGCCGCTTCGCCCTACCGATTCGATAACAACCGCCTGCCCGCAAGCCCGCAGTTTCTGTGGCGCGAGACCGGGCCGATCGATTTCTACGTCGAGCAAGGCTATGCCTATGTCCATTTCGATGTCCGTGGATCGGGCCGCTCTGGAGGCGCCTTCGGATTTCTCGACGCCGCCGAGCAGCAAGACCTTTATGATGCGATCGAATGGGCGGCGTCACAGCCATGGTCGAACGGCAAGGTCGGCAGCATTGGCCAGTCCTATTTCTGCATGACGCAGTGGTTCCTCGGCGCGCTTGCTCCCCCTTCCCTGAAATGCATTGGCGCGCATGATGGCAGCGCCGATGTATATCGCCAAGCCTGTTACCATGGCGGCATCGCCTGCGACTTTTTCGGCGGCTATTGGTGGCATCAGAACCGCGTCATCAACCGGCATCCCGAAAGCGGTCCTTCCCGCGAGCAGGAAACCGATCTAGGCCGCCTGCTTGCCCAACATCCGCTGCTCGACGATTTCTGGCGTGAGCGGTCTGCATGGGACAAGCTGGACAAGATTGCAGTCCCGCTCTTTTCCAGCGGCGTATGGGGCAAGCATCAGCTTCACACGCGGGGCAATATAGACGGCTATCTGCGGGCGAGTGGTGTCAAGAAGCTGCGGATGTCAGCAGCGCCCAATGCCTGGGCGGCAGCGGCCGAATATGCAAGTCCGGACTTCCACCGCGCCGTCATGCTGCCCTTCTACGACCGATGGCTGAAAGATCAAGAAACGGACTGGGAAACGCGACCGGATGTGGAATATTTCATCGGAGGATCCGGAGAGCGGCGAGTTGCCGACCAATGGCCACCGCGCGAAATCCGCTATCGCGACTATTATCTAGGGGCGGAAAAATCGGCAAGTGTCCATTCTCTGAACGACGGATCGCTGACAGCCGAACCGCAGGCAGGGGCTGGCGCGACCTCCTATTCCTATCCCGATCCAGGCTGGGTAGCCGGGGTTGTCGGCTTCGGACCGGGCGGGCCCGCCGCCGGTTTTGATCCGGCGCGTCGCATCCTGACTTTTACAACGCCGCCTCTGGCGCAGGATCTTGTCATCGCTGGACCAATCAAGCTGACGCTTTTTGCGTCCTCCACGCAAACCGATACCGATTTTTTTGTCAAATTGTCCGATCAGTCGCCGGATACGGCGGCTTATGCAGAGGGACGCAACGCAGCCAGCACCATCGTCTCGCGCGGCTGGCTGCGCGCATCCCACCGCGCCATCGACCCCAGCAGCACAGCCGAAGTGCCGCGCCATCCCCATGACCGGGAAGAGCCCCTGACCCCGGGGGAAAACTATCTCTTCGAAATCAGCTTAGAGCCCCAGGCATATTGTTTCGCCCAGGGGCATCGTGTTCGGCTGGAAATCGTCAATGGCGATTCGCCTGTCACCGAACAGTTATGGCCGCACATGTATCAGCCGGACAAAATCGGCTCTGACACCATCCTCCATAACGACGAACATCCATCGCGCCTGATGCTGCCGGTTCTGGAGGGATAACTCATGTTCAAATATCTGATCCTGATGAAAAAGAAGACGTCGATCAGCCGCGATGAGTTCATCGCGCATTATGAAGAGCGTCATGCGCCCCTGATCTGCGATATGGCCGGGACAGGTCGGGTGTTGTACCGTCGCAACTATATCGTTCATGATGATCCATTGTTCGATATTGACGGCCGCAAAGGCGATGCTGGCGAGTTTGTCTGGGACGTTGTTACAGAGGTGGGTTTTGCGACCCGTGCAGACGCCGAAGCGGCCAAGGCGGCGGCCCTCGCCAATCCCGAAAACCTGCGCCGGATCAAGGAGGATGAGGCGAGCTTTATCGAACCTGGATCAGTGCGCATGCTGATCGTGGAAGTTCGCGAATCGCCCCTGGGATGATCCGCACAAGCGCTGCCCGAGGCGGCCGACCATGCGCCGGGTAATGTGGCATGGGACGGTTCGGTCCCTGCCCTTCGCCCAGCAATTAAGGGCGACGGCCCTGGCCGGGTGTGAGGCCATGTCCATGACGCCTTACGCCTATGGGCAACTGCGCGAAAGCGGCCGGGCGGCACGCGACATCCTGCGACAGGCGGCAGACGAAGGCGTCGCCCTGTTCCATCTCGATCCACTCATCCGCTGGATAGAACCCTGGAAGCCCGACCTTCCGCCGGAGGCTTTCCCCTATGAACTGCTTTCCACCACGTGCGATGCGTTTCTGGAAATGGCGCGCGACCTTGAAGCGGAGTCCATAACTGCGTGGGGCGCCTTCCCCGCGGGCAGCCTTCCCCGTGCGGCCATCATTGATGCGTTTGGTGCGCTTTGCGACCGGGCGGCGCAGAACGGCCTCTATTGCGACATGGAATTCCTTCCCATGTATGGCGTGCCAACATTGGAGGAGGCGTGGGCGATCATTGACGCGGTCGGACGCCCCAACGCGCGGCTGGTGTTTGACCTCTGGCATTATTTTCGTGGGAAGCGGGATGATGCCTTGCTCGCCACGATCCCCGGCGAAAAGATTGGATCGGTGCAGATTTGCGATGCCACCGCCGCGCCGCCGCCCGGAGTTCCGCTGGGCTTGGATGGCCAGACCGCGCGGCGGCTGCCCGGCGAGGGCGAATTCGCCATCACCGAAGCGTTGGACATTCTTGCCAAGACGGGCGGGCTGCGCACCGTTGGTTACGAGATTTTTTCAACAGCGTTCGACACCATGGATGCGGCCATGATCGCCAAGGCTGTCAAAACGTCGATGGATGCGATCCTGGCGCCCTATTAAGACACGTCGCCTGGCCAAGACAAAGCCTGCTCGCATTGCACGCGTTCGCCGCGATTTCCGAGCCGTCGGAGGACCTCCTCCGACGTGAGCACGCCCTAGTATCGGCGATCCAGTACGGCGAGCGTCGCGCGTGAGATGCAGACGAGTCCGCCCTCCTCATCGGTGATGCGTATCGTCCAGACCTGCGTTGATCTTCCCAGCGCTTCGGCACGCGCGACGCCGCGCACCAAGCCTTGGCGCGCGGACCGTACATGGTTGGCATTGATCTCCATCCCGACGACGAAGCGGCGCGCCGGGTCAAGCGTGTGTGTACCGGCCACGGAACTCACCGTTTCGGCAAGCACCACCGAAGCACCGCCGTGCAGCAGCCCGAATGGCTGCAGCGTGCGTGCATCGACCGGCATGGTCGCCGCGAGCCAATCCGCCCCGAAATCCACAAATTGGATGCCGAGGAAACCGTTCATATTGCCCTCGCCAAGGCGCGTCAGCGCGTCCAGGTCCAAGCCATTCCCGTGCCAAATCGAAGGCTGGTCTTCCATGGGCGTCACCCTGACAGGGAATTCGATCCACTGTCGAGACTTTAGTGGATCTCGAACAAAGCAGCGGCCCCCATGCCGCCGCCAATGCACATCGTCACAACGCCGAGCCCGGCGCCGCGTCTTTGGCCTTCGATCAACAAGTGCCCGGCCATGCGAGCCCCGGACATGCCATAGGGATGGCCGATCGATACAGCGCCGCCATTGACGTTGAAAAGATCCGGATCAATACCGAGCCGGTCGCGGCAGTAGAGCGCCTGCACGGCGAAGGCTTCATTCAATTCCCACAGATCAATGTCACGCACCGCCAGACCATGACGCGCCAGCAATTTCGGAACGGCGACAGCCGGACCAATGCCCATTTCGTCCGGCTCACAGCCTGCGATGGCAAAGCCGCGAAAGGCCCCAAGGGAGGCGAGGCCGCGACGCTTCGCTTCGCCAGCTTCCATCACCACGCAGGCGCTTGCACCGTCAGACAGTTGACTCGAATTTCCGGCGGTTATCGAACCTTCCGAACCCGTTACGGGCTTGAGCGCGGCCAGCGCCTCCAGTGTCGTGTCAGGTCTGTTGCCCTCGTCCGCCATCAACACCACTGCCTCGCTGGTTGAAGCTGGCGCGTCCGTCGAGGGTATTTCCTTTTGCGAACTCATGGGAACGATTTCATGGTCGAACCGCCCGGCCGCCTGTGCAGCGGCGGTTCGCCGCTGGCTTGAGAGCGCATATTCGTCCTGCGCTTCACGACCGACGCCGTAACGGTCGGCGACGATCTGGGCCGTGTCGAGCATCGGCATATATATTGCCGGCCGGCGCGCAGCGAGATCGACCGACTGCTTGCGCCATTCATTGGTGTGGGCATTCTGCGCCAGGCTGATCGATTCCAATCCGCCCGCCACGAAGATGTCCCCTTCGCCTGCCAATATCCGCTGCGCCGCGATCGCGATCGCCTGAAGTCCTGACGAGCACATTCGGCTGACGGTCATGCCCGGGACGCTAACCGGCAGACCCGCTGCGAGTGCTGCCTGGCGGGCAATGTTGGCCCCCGTCGCGCCCTCGGGCCGACCGCAACCAATGATCACATCCTCAATCGCAGCGCCGTCGACGCCTGCGCGCACCACGGCCTGCTTGATGACATGGCCTCCGAGCAGAGCGCCATGGGTGTTGTTGAATGCCCCCTTGTACGCCCGGCCTATGGGTGTGCGGGCAGTCGATACTATAACGGCTTCACGCATCGCTCAGAGACCCAAAACACGCTCAGCGGTGCCATGGAAGAAATTCTCCAGGAATTCGTCCTTGAATCCCAGCTCGTTCCATTCCTTGAGCAGGCGCGGATACGGAATGCTGGGATAGTCGCTGCCGAACATCATCTTGTCCCGGAGCCGGCCTCGCATATCACGGATGATCTGCTCAGGCAGATATTTGGGGCCCCAGCCCGACATTTCCCAGTAAACGTTCGCTTTATGCAGGGCAACGACAGTCGTTTCGTCGATCCAGGGATAACCCGGATGGGCCATGATGATCGTAAGATCGGGAAAATCAGCCGCCAGAGCATCGATAGCGCTGGGATGCGCATGGCGCGTCTTCGCTCCCATGCCGCCCGGCATGCCAGCGCCCATGCCCGTCATACCCACATCGATCATCACCGGCACCTTCAACGCCGAAATCTCTTCGAACAGCGGATAGAAGCGGGTGTCGTCCACGCTGAAATGCTGCATGATCGGATGAAAATGAAAACCGATCATGCCCAGATCCCGCACGGCATGGCGCGCCTCCACAATCGCCGCTTCACCCATGGCGGGCTCAACCGCCCCCCACGCGCCGATCATGCAATCGCTATGGCGATCCCGCATGCCCGCAACATAATCATTGGAGCAGGGCGGAGTCGCGATCGTTGTGCTCAAATCCAAGGCCACCAAGCAGGCTTCGATGCCATTCTCGCGGAACTCCGCGGCGACCTCATCCTCTTCTTTCCAGGTCCAATCACGCTTCCAATATTTGGCCAGCGCATCGACATAAGGACCCTGACAATCGATCCACGTCTTGGTGTTGGGATAACAGTGAAGGTCAATGACACGCATGATACTCTCCTAGTTTCCGGTCCATCTCGGCGGACGCTTTTCAGCAAACGCCAGCGGCCCCTCAATCGAATCCTGGCTGGATCGGCGGATATCCTCGGCAGGATAGCTGGCCTGCATCGCATCACGCAGCGGCAGGCCCAAGCCTTGCGCCACCGACTGCTTGATCGCGCTGATCGACAGGGGAGCGCAGGCGAGAATGTCCTGCGCCCACGCCATTACGGCAGCGTCCAGCGACGCGGCGGGCGCCACTTCATTGACCAGGCCCAGCGCGAAGGCCCGCTCTGCGCTCATCGTCCGTCCGGTGAGCAGATAGCCCATTGCGGTCTTGAGCGGCAGCTGACGCGGAAGGCGATGGACGCCACCGGCAAACGGGATCAATCCGCGCCGCGCCTCGGGCAGTCCAAAGAGCGCGTCGTCGCTGGCAATGATGATGTCGCAGGCGAGCGCAAGTTCGAAGCCGCCGCCCAGCGCCATACCCTTAACCTTGGCAATGATCGGCTTGGGATAATCGAACCTATCGGTAAGCCGGGTCGTCTTCGCCCAGCGCGCGTCGATGGCCTGGCGCTCCTCCTCCGAGCAATCCGACGCCACTTCCTTCAGATCCCGCCCCGCCGAAAAGGCCCGCTGTCCGGCTCCAGTCAGGATGATCACACGCACCGAGCGATCCAACGCCAGCGCATCGAGCGCGTCGCTGAGCGCCAGATGCGCATGCGAATCCATCGCGTTCATACGCTCCGGCCGGTTGATCGTCAGCGTTGCGATTTCCCCGTCACGCGTCAGAAGGATTGGCGCGCTCACAATTTCCGGCTCGCCATGTCGCCCTTCAACCGCTTTACCAGATCCTTGAACGGCGGTTCGCCAAGAGAATGCAACTGCTCCACACTTTCGTGGGTGAAGGCTGCGCCATGATCGCTTGCCGCGGCCAAACGCAGCGTCTGCTTGGTGCGCAAGATAAGATCGCGCGGCAAGGCGTCGCTGCGTCCCGCCAATGCCATCGCCCGCTCGACCAGGTCCGCTTCTTCCGTGATGTCCTGCACCAATCCGATGGCGCGGGCTTCTTCGGCGCTGACGGCGCGGTTCAACAACAGCATGCGCGTCGCCTCCGCCCATCCGACGGCTCTCAGCAGCATCCAGCCGTGCCCGCCGCCAGGGTGCAAGCCGATCTTCAGGAATCGGCAATCGAACTGCGCGTCGACGGAAGCAAGGCGGATATCGCAGGCGAGCGCCAGATTGAACCCCGCGCCGACGGCGATGCCGTTGACAGCCGCAATCGTCGGCAAGGCGCTTTGGGCAACATCCATGAAGGACTGATAGACAGCCTGCAGCGTATCGGTCTGCCCAGCGGCGGCGGCCTCCAGATCGTTGAGGTCAGCCCCAGCGCAAAAGGCCGGCGGCGCGCCGGTTATGACAATGGCCTTGATGTCGGGATCGGCATTGGCCTCAGCCACGGCATCGCTGATTGCCCGGCAAAGATCGCCGGACAGCAGATTGCGCCGCCGGGAATCATTGAGGCGCAGCAGGCGGACACTGCCGCTGGTTTCACGAAGAAGGATACTCACGCCGCCGCCAACCGTTCGGCAACGACGATCACCAGATCCTTCTTGGACACCTTGCCGAAACTGCTCAGCGGGAAGCTGTCGAACCGCTCGATCCGCTCGGGATATTTGAACTTGGCAAGTTCGAAGGGCTCAAGAAACGCCACAAGTTCCGGCAGGTCCAGACTATGTCCGTCACGAAGAACGAGGCAGGCGCAATTGCGCTCGCCCAGCACAGGGTCGGGCATGGGTACGCAAGCGACATTCTCGACAGCGGGGTGGCGCAAGATAAGTTCCTCGATCTCCTCGGCACTGATCTTCTCTGCGCCGCGATTGATAAGGTCCTTCTTGCGCCCCTCGACCATATAGTTGCCTGATGGGTGCTGGCGCATCAAATCGCCGGACCGATAAAAACCGTCGGGAGTGAAAGCCCGCGCATTATGATCCGGCGCCTTGTAATACCCCCGCAGCGTATAGGGGCCGCGACAGCAGAATTCCCCCACCTCGCCCATAGCGACAGGCTGGTCGTCCTCCCCCAACAACAGGATTTCGTCGTCCGGGCATATCTTGCGGCCAACCGTCTCCATGCGCACATCCGCCGGATCGTCGAGCCGCACGAACATCAACAAGCCTTCAGCCATGCCGAAATTCTCTTGCACCGTGACGTTGCGGAATACGCTGGCAGTGCGCCGACGGACCTCCGGCTGCAGCCTCTGCCCACCGCTCTGAATCACGCGAACAGACGAAAGATCATATTGCGCCGCCAGCGGACTTTCCGTCCAGCGAATCAGGAGCGCCGGCACCGCATGAATATGGGTGACGCCATATTTTTCGATCAGCGGGAACACCTCTTCGGGCGAAGCGGCCGTATGCAACACGGTCGCCGCGCCGTTCAGCAAAAACCCCTGCAAACCCGGACAAGCGAGCGGCAGATTGTGTCCGATGGGCAGGACATCGAGCAATACGCTATCCTGATCGATCGCACACACCGACGCCGCCATCTTGCTGTTATAGGCGTAATCATTGTGTGTGCGGGGGATCAGTTTGGGAATGCCCGTCGTGCCACCCGACAGAAGAAAGATCGCAGGATCGGTCGGATCAATGGTGATCTCCAGCAGCTCCTGCGCCTGCCGGGTTGCAGGCCGCTCGATGAGGTCGACGAGCGACACGAACCCTTCGGGCGCCTGGCCAAAAACGATACCATGCCGGAGCGTCGGCGCTTGGGCCTTTATGCGTTCGACCATTGCCGTGAAGCTGAAATCACGATGCTGATCGGGAGTGACGGTTGCAACCGCCTCCGCTGTCTCGACAAAAAAGCTCATCTCGCGAAACCTGTGCGGCGGAAGCGCCAGGACGGGAATAGCGCCGATCTTCTGCAGCGCAAAGTGCAGGATCGCAAACTCGATAACATTCGGAAGCTGCAGCACCAGCCTGTCCCGCGGCTTGATGCCAAGATCGAGCAGGTTCAGCGCCAGATTCGTCGAGGCAGCATCCAGTTCGGAGAAACGCATCGACCGGCTGGCGTCGCGCAACGCAACGCGATCGGCAAACTGGTCGCACCATTCCGCGAAAACGTCGCGCAGAGGCTGATCAAGCCAATAGCCTTTCTCGCGATACAGACTAGCGAACTCCGGGGGGAAAGGAACAACACCTTCCATCTTTCAAGTCTCCTGGATCAGCCGATCAATTTGTGAAGGCGTACCCGCCGTCGACCACCACGGTCTGGCCGGTCGTGAATGGCAGACGCGTAGCAAGGGTCAACACGGCCTCACCGACATCTTCCGGTGTGGCGCAACGGCGGAGCGGCGTCATTTTCGCGCGGCGCTCCATCAGCCGCTCATAATTGTCACCCAGCGTCCGCTCCATCCATTCGCCCTCCAGCCAGCCCGGGGCCACGGCATTCACACGAATGGAGGGGCCAAGCGCGCCCGCCATTGTCTGGGTCATCGAGATGATCGCCGCCTTGCTCGACGAATAGGGCAAAGGCTGCGGACCGGGCCTAAGGCCAACGATGCTGGCGGTGTTCACGATGTTCGCCTGCGGCATTGCCTTCAGCAGCCGGGATACATGTTTGGTAACGAGAAATGTGCCACGCACGTTGACCGCAAATACCCGGTCGAAATCCGCGACATCCATCGTATCGAACTTGCGCGGCGGGACTTCGCTTGTCGTGCCGGCGTTGTTCACGAGAAGGTCAAGCTGCCCTCCAAACAGCGATTCCACCTCGGCGACCATCGCGATCACATCTTCTTCGCGGCTTACATCCGCCTTGATCACTGCAGTTCGCTTTGCCCCCGCCGCACGCACCAGAGCCTCGGTTTCTCGCGCCGGGCCTTCGCTGCGGCTGTAATTGATGGCAACATCGAAGCCACCCTCCGCCAACGCCACGGCGATTGCCCGGCCGATTCCGGTTGCCGCGCCCGTCACCAGCGCTGCACTTCGCTCTTGAGCCATATCCCTACCCTCTTTTACAACTATTATCAATTTCGATCATGATCAGATATAGACATTGAACCAGACATGCAAGGGGCGTGTCAATAATATACTGCCCTGTCTAGTATATTATTTTGCACTCCTTGTTTCCACGGCGCGAACATGCCAAGAGAGTTCATGGCGACTTCTCAGAAAAAGAAAGCTGCAGATACGGGCGGAAATGCACCTGCCGTCGGCACTCCTTCGGGGGCGAAGCGGCCCCGGAGCCGGCTATATCGGCGTAAGGACGATATCGTCCTGGAAGCTGCAGAAAAGGCGTTCCTGGAGGCTGGCTTTGCAAAAACCAGCATGGATGGCGTGGCCGAACTCGCCCAGGTATCCAAGCGGACGATATACAGTAATTTTGCGAACAAAGAGGCGCTGTTTGCTGCAGTCATCCGGAAACGATGTGACGAGGTGTTGCCGGGCGCGCTCGACAATCTCGACCTTGCCACGGCGGACCTGGAAGGCTTGCTCACTGACCTTGGCACGAAGTTTCTGCGCAGCATCTACTCAACGCCGCAAATCAATCTTTATCAAACCGTTGTAGCTGCGTCGCGGCGTTTTCCTTCGGTCGGGAAGATGATGTATGATGGCCCGATCGCGCAGTCCCGCGATATATTCGAGCATGTGCTGCGCGCAGAAATGGAAATGGGGAGATTGAACATCTCCGATCCTCACATTGCCGCCACGCAGCTGGTCGCGCTGCTTAAAACGGACCTGCATATGGGCTTGCTCTTTGAGCAGCCCGTAGCGGTGGACGAGAAGCACATAGCCGAAATTTCCGCGTCCTGCGTGCATTTGTTTCTGTACGGAGCCGCGGGCCAGGCTCTACGAAAAGAGGCGGGTAAGGCAGGCTAGAGCCTGCAGTTCCTCACGGCAATGGTGGCGTAGGGCGCCTTTAGAGCGACCAACCGGATTTGCCCAAAGCGATAGCCGCCCGGCCTATGCGCCCGCAGCCGTCATGCCAATAGCAGAAGGCATTCGCCGCCCCTTCCGACTAATATTTATGCGAAACAGCCGTACGCCTGTCGACGGGAAATCCATGTCGAGCGATTGGGCAAGCACCCAATCGCCACCCGCGAATGTGCCGATACCTCCATTATCTATATGAAATTCAATGATATTTCATTGATAATTAATATCGCGCTTGCTGCCGACGCGCCGCCCCGATGCACCGCAGGAATATCCCATGAAGAGAATGCCGCCATATTCCGGCGTCAATCCGGGCCCTGCAGTTCGGCACAGCTATTGCAACTAAACTGTGTAGTGTATTATAAGGCGGCGATAGCATGTCTCTGGAGAGCATGGAGAGGACGATAAACGGATGAGGCTTGTTACGATCGACGATGTTCCAGGCGGATCGCCCGGAGCGCAACTGGCTTCAGGCGAGGTGCTTCATCTTTTGCGGGCAGCACGGCCGAGTACGCTGGAGGCATGGTTACCCCGGAGCATCACCGGCATTCTGGAGGGCGGCAAGCCCGCCCTCTCCCTTGTGCGGGACATCGTTTCACGCGCAGAACAAGGAGAAGGCATCGTTGAACTCAAGAACGCTGGAGCCATCCTCGACGGCGGCACGCCATTGCTCGCGCCGATACCGGCGCCGCGCCTGCTCCTGGCCGTGGGACTCGCATACCGCTCGCACCTTGCAGAAATGGCCGGTACGCCCGCGCCGGAGCATCCAACGGCCTTCATGAAAAGCCCGAGTTCCGTTGCCGCTCCAGGTCACAGCCTGACATTGCCCCCCGCAGCCAATGACATGGTCGATTTTGAAGGCGAATTGGCCTGCGTATTCGGCCGCCCCTGCCATAATGTCACGCCTGCGGATGCTATGGATCATATCGCAGGGTATATGGCGGCCAACGATATTTCGGCGCGCAATTGGGCCCCGGCAGTTTGGGCGGCCAGCGATCCTTGGAAGGCGCGGCTGACTTGGGAAGTCAATATCATGGGTAAGCAGTTCCCCGGCTTCACGCCGCTTGGGCCTGTTCTCACCACTGTCGATGACATCCCTGACCCGTCCGCCCTGCGCTTGGTCACCCGCCTTAACGGTCAGGTGATGCAGGATGCGCAGGTGTCCGACATGATCTTCCCGCTGGACGAGGTCATATCCTATTTTTCCCGGTGGTATCATTTCCAGCCCGGCGACGTGCTGCTGACGGGCACGCCCGCTGGTGTAGGAATTGGCAGAAAGCCGCCGATATTTCTCACGCCCGGCGATCGTGTCGAAGTGGAGATTGACCGAATCGGCACATTGTCGACCCCCATTCGCGCGATTTGATTCCCTGCAAATGCCCAACAGATCCGAGGAATCCATGACTGACATATCATCTCAACCTGCCTTGCTTAACCCGGTCATGGCGCGTGGAACCTTACTCGCGCGCGATCTTGATCGATTGGCGCAGTTTAGTGAAACGGTGCTCGGGCTTGAAGCCGTGCGCATAGCGCCCGACCGCATGGCGCTCCGCGATCGACGGTCCCACAATGAGGACTCCTATTGGGTACTCGATGTAGCGCAAGCGCAAGAAATTGAGGTGCCGCAAAGCATGCTCAACCATTGGGGTGTGACCGTAGAGAGCCGCGAGGAGGTCGACCGTGCCCATGCGGTTGCAACCGAGCATCAGCAACTGTTCGGCATAAAGCGGATTCAGAAGCCGAGCTTCCAACATGAATCCTATTCCTTTTACATTGGCGACGCAGACAATAATTGGTGGGAAGTCGAATATCGCGAACCCTCCGCACGCTACGAGAATTTGGTCGATATTGCCTCGCGACATGGAGGTGACAATGACTGATCTCCAGATGAGCGGCATCGACAGCGTGCTTTCACATGGGACGATCGAAGTCCGGGACCTCGCCGCCACCCGCAGGTTTTTTGAGAATTTCCTCGGCTTGAAAGTCATCCAGCCGCTTCCCGTGGCGATCTACGCTGATGGCGGAGGGGGATGGCAACTGGTCTGCGTCCGCTCCGGCCTGAAGATGAAGAAGCAATCACGGCACAATCGGTTTTGCTTGCATGTCGAGTCGGAAGCGATGGTGAAACAGGCGCAAGTCGCTGCCGAGCAGCTTCGCGATCAATATGATATCCGTGAAGTGGGACCTATCGAGCAGGTGGACGGCGCGATCCGGTTCATCTTGCAGGACCTCAACAATGTATGGTGGGAAATCAGCGCAAGAACGAAACGGCCGCTTAACTGAACATCCTGCCGATAGACTCGCCTTTCCTCGCGCTCCCTCGACCAGCATGCCTTCAATTTATAGCCATCTCTTCGGTTATCAATTGAAGGCATGCTGGTGGGCCGCAGACGCGCGATTGGTGTCGCGGCTCGCTAGCCCCGATCAGCTCCTGGTCCAGATGGCATTTAGGGCGCGATACCAGTTTTGCCCCAGAATCATTCTGATGTGGGCATCGGTATAGCCGCGCCGGACAAGCCCGTCGGTCAACGCATATATCTTTTTCGGCCCGTCCAATCCAACGGCCGCCTCGCGCATACCCTGCTGTTTGTAGCGGGGGCTGATATGCGACCAGAATTGACGCTGCACCGCCAGCGGCGCCAGATCATGCGTCTCGATCCCCGCATCGCTGCCAATGCCGACATGCTCGAATCCAACCAATTTCCCAATATGGTCGATATGGTCGATAACATCGTCAACCGTCACCAGTTCGGATGGCTTGTCCTTGAGCATATTTGCCACGAAAGCCACTCCCATCACTCCGCCCGATCGCGCCAGCCGCGTGATCGCCTCGTCACTGGCGGTACGAGGATGGTTGTTCAGCGCACGGCATGTACCGTGTGAGAGCAGCACCGGGCGTTTCGAAATATCGAGCACATCGAATTTGGTTCGATCGCTCGCATGGGCGATATCGACACCCATGCCGACGCTGTTCATTCGCGCAATTACTCTTGCTCCCAGCTCCGTAACGCCTTCGTCCACCTCGACAAAGGCTCCACTCGCGAGCGCATTCTTGCCATTATAAGTGAGTTGCGTGAGCCGCTCTCCGGCAGCGTGAAAGACATCGACGTCACTTGGGCTGCGGATATGACCACCATCCTGTGAGCCATACATGATGCCGTAGCGTCCGCTTATTCGCGCACGATCAAAATCGGCCGCTTCGTCGATGCGGATCAGCCACGCAGGATAGCGTTCGATAAACGCATTCCAGCGCGCGAAAAGTTTAACCCCATCAGCATAAGTTTCGGCGCCGTCGCCAAAGCTGATAGCGTTGACACCAGTGTCCATAAACCGCAGCCAATCGGGTCGCGTGAACGCTCCAGCGCTGTCGAGCCATCTGTCGAGCTGGGCCTTCTGGTCGATACGGTACAAAAATTGATTGAGGAGATCGATAACGAGAGATTCTCGCACGAGCGTGATGGCGCGGCTGGAGAATTCGGCGGCAGAATCCTTGAAGACCCTATGCCTTGCCTTCAGGATCGCCGGGGCGGCAAACGCGAGAGCGCCCGCTGCGGCGCCAATCACGCGTCGACGTGATACCCGCAAAGTCATAACTGCAATTGTCCCGTGGTTCCCGACACCATGATTTTCGTGCCGAACGAGTCGGACAGGCGCTGTAAGCGGGCCAGGATCGCGCGACCCCGGGTCTCATCGGCCAGCGCCGGCATGCCCCAATTTTCTGCGCCGGCGTGCTGGATGATGGTGGGCGTGAGCGTTACCCCAACAACGCCGCCAGCACGGATCTCTACCTGAGCAATCACTGATTCCCAGAACTCGGAATCCTCATCCCAACCTTTTGAGATATGCTTGAAATACGCCTCGGGCGTGCGCTCCGCGATACCGCAGACGTCATAAGCCTCCTCCGGCTGAGCGCGCATCTCCCTGGCTCGGAAGATAAACGCTCCCAGGCTGTAGAAAATCGGGACACCCCGATACAGGTCGATGCCGCGCAGGACATGGGGGCCGTGGCTGAAAAAGGCGCTTGCGCCGGCGTCGATGCAGGCGCGCGCGAACTGGCGCAAAAAGGCAGGCGGATTGGTCCTGTCGCCCTCGCTCTCATGCGTATGACAACTTATCAAAACAATGTCCGCCTCGGCACGCGCGCTTCGTACGACGGCTGTAAGATCTTTAAGATCCGCGGGATCAACCGACGATTGAGCGCCGTCACCTTCGCCAATCATCCTGAAGCGGAGCGGATTGACACCGGGTCTGCCGGGAATCTGCGCGCTGGAAGAACTGGCGAGCGTACCCGTCCAGAAGGTCGAAGCGCATGCAATCAACGCCACACGAACCCCTTTCACGGTACAGAAACTGGGATTGCGCGCCGCAGCGAGATCCTTTCCCGTGCCGGTTGGACGAAGCCCTGCTGCGGTCAGTTTTCGGATGGTCGCCATAATCCCATCCGGCCCCCAATCCCATGCATGGTTATTGGCGGTACCCAGCATATCGATACCCAGGCCACTAAGATCGCCTGCGACCGATTCGTCGCCTCGAATGTTCATGCCGCCACACACAGGGGTGCCATCCGGAGCAATGGCCGCGGCCCAGGCATTCATATCGGCCAGCGTCCCTTCAAAATTCGCGACGGTCAAATCGGCGCCACGCAGGATGGGAAGCAGCGGCGCCAGATTCGGATCCGCGTGGTTGAGTCCCTGTGTGAACAGACAGTCGCCGAGCAGAGCAATCCGAAGGGCACTACTGGCCTTGGCGAACGACGGCGTGGCCGCCATTGTGACCGTCGCGCCCGCCCCGGTAAGAAAGTTGCGCCGGTCAATCATGGGAATGTCCGACCGCTTATAAATGCCTGAAGGTCGGCGCTAAATTTGCGACGGGCATCGGGATAATAATAGAACATGTGCCCTCCATCATAGCATCGGAACGTTATCCGCCTTTGTAGTTCCAGTGTCTGCCGGCGGACAGTTTCTTCAGTGGCGGCACAGCTCATCAAAGAATCCTTCTGGCCGACCGCTATCAACATTCGCATGGCAGGATTAAGGGCCATCGCCTCAGCCCCGGCAGGCGTATCCTGTCCACCCGGCGGCTCGCCCCGCGCGATGGCGGCGGCGTTAGACGCTCTCATCTCGTCAGCCGACATCACTGTGGCATAATAGCCCTTTGTGTAATCCCATTGATCGCCCACGCTCTGCAATGAGGCACTATCGGGTGACCAGCCCGGATTGGCGGCATCGACATAGGCGCTGTCGGTGCGATAGTGGAGCGCCCCGCGAAGGTAGCGTTCAACGGCCTTCTCACGATCCCCATAGGCCGGGACATCGAGCCTGTGCATATCGTTCGTCGCCAGTATCTTCTTTTCATCGCGCAGCAACTCCCGCAGGAACTGCGCGGGCGTCACTATCAGCGTCTGACGGTCAATGTCGCTTTTCGGCAAAGCCGTAAAAAGGGCAAGTTTCTCTGCCAGGGCATCGCGCTCGGCACTGGTCAGTGTGTTCAGACGCGCCAAAGCCGGAGCATAGGTTTCCAACACCCACGCCGTTACCTGCCGTTCGATTGCGCGCGGGTCGTTGCCGAGCGCAGGCGAGAGCCTGCCATGATGGAGTGCGGCCAGCGCCTGTTCGACCGTGCGTAACGCACGAAGGGTATTGTCGGGCTGCGATAAGGGCAGGGCATTTCGCCCGGAGATAATAATGATGCCATCCACGGCAACGCCATTGTCCTGGAGCACATGCGCCACTTCCGCGGCACGATGGCCTCCCCAGCTTTCTCCCCCGATAAACAGGGGCGATTTTTCCGCCGCAAACAGGAGGCGCCAGGCACGGACGAACTCGACAAAAGAGAGCGTGTCGCCGCGAGTCTGATAGAATTCCTTGGCATAGTCCGGCTTAGCTACGCGGCTAAATCCCGTTCCGACGGCGTCGACGAATACAAGGTCCGTCGTCGCCAACGCCGTATCTGGAAACGGAACGATTCCTCCCGCATCACCAAGAATCTGCGGTCCGACAGATTCAAGGTGCAGTGTCGAAGAATTTGAACCCGGCCCGCCATTCCACAGGAACGTGACCGGGCGCGGCTTCGCCGACGCAACCCGATACGCGACGAAAAACATGTGACCATGCACTTCTTCAGACGCGCCGTCACGGATCGGGATGCGGCCAGCGCTCACCGTGTAGCTCAGCTTCTTTCCATCCGATAACCTCACCCAATGATCGCTTTGGGTGAGGTTATCGACCTGAGCATGAACTGGTCCGGTCACGATGGCCGCGAGAACCAAGGCTACGCCTGCAAATGCAAGTCTTGCTTTGCAAAACGCCCGTTGGAGCCCGCCGTTCACGAGCTAAAACTTGACCTTGGCGCCAGCGAAGAAATAGCGCCCAATGATGTCACCAAAGGAGGGGTCCGGATAAGATGGAGCCTTGTCCGTCAGATTGCTGACACCCACGCGGAAAGTCACTCTGCTGCTCTCGATCTGGGCAGAAATATCATGAGTCATGTTCGATTTCAGGAATGGATTTGGCGTAGTCTCGATTGTGGCATTGGGCGCCGCACGTGCGCTCGACAGATAGTTTAGCTGATACGTCAGACGCACCGGCCCGTTGGAATATGCCACGTTGAAATTCCCGCGCCATTCCGGTTGGAGAGCCGTATCGTCGCTGCGCGTGAAGGTGGCGCCAGTCACGGATGTCTTGAGCAGGCTGGTGTGCGTCGCGTCAATGGAGATGGCGACTTTACCAAGCCCCGATCCGCCAAACAGGCTGTCTAACGAAAAACGATAGTCAAGGTTGTACACTTCGCCGCGAAACTTGATCAGCCCCGCATTGAACGTGGTCGTCGTGCCGGCAATGATAGTGCCGGCAGGATTGACGCCATCGCCGACCGCAGAGCGCGCGAACGCGCCACAAACGCCTTCGGGCGCGTTCGAATTATCGTAACATGCAGCTGCGAAATCTGCGGTTGTGAAAGCTGACAAGCCATCCTTCAGGTCGATCTCGATCCGATCTGCAGTGACGGTCAGTCCAGGAATGAAACGAGGCTGCAGAACAATGCCATAGGTCAGCGTGTTTGAGATTTCGTTTCTCAGCTCGGGATTACCGCCCGTACGGACAAGCGCCCGGCTGAAATTTTCCGACGGATCCTGGAACGCCGCCAGTCGCGCGTCGGCCGATGCTCCGACCGCCGGCGATCCCAACCCCCCGGTGCCGTATGCTGGATTGGCCTGGAACAACGCCAGGCAGCTTGCCCGGCGTATGTTCGGGTTGGGTCCACCATCGATATTGTCGGCGTCGCAGGGGTCGACATCGATTGCGGCAAGATTGCTCGTCGCTGGCTGGGTGATCTGGGTTAGCGTCGGCGCACGGAAGTTCCGGCTTTTTGAGATGCGAAGCGACAAATCGTCGACCACCGCCCAGTTCGCGCCAAGACTCCAGATGTTTTCCTTGCCCGCGATCGAATTGTCGACATAGCGATAGGCTCCGCTCAGGTCCAGCCGCTGCATCAGCGGCAGTGTAAAGCCCTCCCCTACAAGCGGGAGCAGCAACTCGCCTGACAGCTCGTTTGTGCTGTAACGGCCACTTGCTGCAAGGGCGGGCACGGGTGCGCCGCCGAACAGGCCCAAGCGGTTTCCCGGCAGGGGATCGAAGCTCGAACGCTCATGGCGATGTTCATAGGCGATATTGAACTTCGCGTCGCCGCCGGGCAAGCGAACCAGGCTTCCGCCCAACGTGGCAAGCAGGTCCGTTTGCTCGTTAACGAAATTCGATCCGCCCTTTTGAGTCACATAGTTGCGCGCGGCCTGGCTGACATTGCCGCGTCCAAATGGATTGATCGGCGCGCAGGCGGGATCGTCATTTGAGGTGCTCGCATCGGCGTTAATCGCGCAGACGATCGCGCCCGAACCGTTGAAAACAGCATCTATCGCATTTTCATACCGCGCATTGACGACTTGCTGCCGGACAGTTCCGCCTTCCACTCTGCCATAGCTGCCCGACACGCTCCAATCGAAGGATCGGTTGCCGATGTCGAACTTGCCATTGAGGCCAAGGACACCGCGATACACCTCAGTGGTGGTATATTGTCGCGGGTCATCAACCAGATCGAAATCGTCATAGAAGGTTTTGGAAAGAAACAGCGGGCCTCCGGCTGCAAAAGTGGGCGACGCATCGCTCAACTGAGAGATGACCGTAGGCGAGAGAAACGCATTGTCCCGCGTGAATACGATCGACCCCGTCAACGCGCCCTGGTTAAGGACGGTTTGCGATCGCCCCTGAACGACCTCGACACTTTTCGTCCGCGCATACGCAAATTCGGCCGACGCGCGTATGTCTGGCGTCAGATCATAATGCGCAACCACATTGCCGGTCAGCCGCTCGACCCCGGACCGCAAAGTGCTCAATTCGATGACCCGCGTTCCATCGCCTCCACTGGCGAACGGGATATCGACAATGGCGCCGGTATTAAACGGGATCAAACTGCCGTTCGGCGCGAACTGCACGGAGCTTCCTCCGACCTGCGTCATAAACATCGGAAGCGGCGCGGGGATATCGAAAACTACGCCGTTCGCGTTGAACACGAAGAAGCGCGTGTCCAAAATTTCCTGTATCGAAGGAACACCGTCGGAGAGGCCATTATCAGCGGGATTGGCGCCAAATTCCAACCGCGAGATATTCGTAAATGGCCGGTCCGAATATTGCAGCGCCGCAGTTTTGGCCCAGTCGACATTGAACGCGATATTACCCCGGCCGTCGGCAAAGTTCGTTCCGATGGTGCCGCGCAGGGAATAGGTGGGATAGTCACCCCGCGACGATATCCCTGATTGGCCGTCCAGCTCGATGCCCTGGAAATTCTGCTTAAGAACATAGTTCACAACCCCGGAGATGGCGTCGGAGCCGTAAACCGCGGCGGCGCCCGCCTGCGCCACTTCGACGCGCTCCAGCAACCCGATCGGGATGATATTGGAGTCGACCATCGAACCGTTGAGGCCGGCCCTGGTCGCCACGACCCTACGGCCATTGATCAGCGTCAGCGTCCGCTCAGCACCAAGGCCGAACAGGTTGGGAAATTGCTGCCCGTCGCCACTTTCGGCAGCGGCGCCCGCAGACTGGTTGAGCGACGGCACGTTCGACGAAAGCTGATTAAGCGCAGACGCCGCATCGATATAGCCGCGATCTGAAAATAGCTGCTTGTCCAATGCCTGAACAGGTGCGGGAGTATCGATCCCGGGTCGGCTAATGCGCGAGCCCGTCACGATAATGTCAGCGACGGACATCTCCTTCTCTGACCGCTCTTGAGGATTGACATCCGAAGTCTGGGCCTTCGCGCTACTCGCGAGGTACACAGAACTAAGTGCTAACAAACTCACGCAGCCATAATGCACAATCTTCCTGCTCATTTCGTTTCCCCCTTGTTCGTTCTACCCGTCCCTGAAAAATGCCGATCCCCGCTAGGCCGCGCCCGCAGAGACGCAATGCCCCTGCAGCACGGGCCGCAGCCAGCGCCTGATCATCATGGAATATGCCGATTTAGCCCGCTCGCCGCGGCGCGTTAGGTCGTGGTAAGATTCCGGCTCTGGGCAATCAGCCGCTGCAGAAAATCGATGAGCTTGTCGCGTTCTTCTACAGAGAATGTCTTCAACAAGACCTGTTCCCGCTCGAACGCGGTCAGGATAGCCTCGTCGTGAAGCCGCCGCCCCATCGCAGTCAGGGTTATCGACTGATAATTGCTGTGGCGCGCGCTCTGCTCGACCTGGATGATCCCGCGCGCAACAAACGCCTTGAGCACTCGGCTCACCCCCCCTGCGTCGAGGCCGATGAGTTGCGAAATCTGCGCCCCCGTAATGCCTGTGCCGGTCGCCAGGGTCGCGAGCACCTTCCACTCCATGGACCCAAGGCCATGGCGCTTCCGGAACATCAGCGATCCGGTGGTTGTGACACGGTTGGCCAAGATCGTGGCCAGCACCGGCACTGATCGCTCCAGATCGAGCATAAGGGGCGCAGCGTCGGACGCCCCGCCTGGTTTCGCCTTGCCGGCTTTTGTCAAAGAAAGGCCCGTCTTTTTCGCCATGTATATCGCTGCATGTGCCTGCTCCCCGTGCGCTATGCAACCGCGCATTCAGGCACGGGCGGGACATTTCAGCACAGGAGCGACGCGTCAGCGTCGCCCGTGGAAGAATATGCCAGCGCCTCATCGCCGAGAACGCCAATCCGATCATAAAGATATCGCAATATGGCCAGGTCCTGCACGACGAGGCCAAGGGATTTATATGCCGTAACATCTTCGGCCGACCGGCGTCCCGCGGCATGGCCGGCCAGCACATCTCCTACTTCGGCTATAATATGATCGGCCTCTATGCTTCCGTCCGAAAGCGCCGCCAAATATTCCGCAGCCTGGGCACGCGCCGCTTGTTCACTGTCTACAAACAGGCGCGCCATCGCAATGAGGTCACTGTCGCATTCGACAGGCCCCGGCACGCTCGAACCTATAAGGTTCACATGCGTACCCGGGGCAATCCATCGCCCCAGCAAAACGGGCTGGGCCGCGCTGGTCACCGTGCAGATCACGTCGCTCGCGCGCGCCGCCTCTTCGGCGTCAGCCACCACCTGTATATCCCGACCCAGTCGTGCCGACTCTTCACCGGCAAAACTATGGGCCCGATCGAAGGATCGGCCCCATACCAGGATTTGGGTATAGTCCCGGACCAGAGTGAGCGCTTCCAAGTGCGCCCGCGCCTGCGTGCCGCAACCAAGTATCAGCAACCTGGAGGCATCCCGCCGAGCCAGCGCTTCGGTGGCGACCGTCGTAGCAGCCGCCGTCCTGGCAGCCGTTATCGCTTCGGCATCCGCCACACACAAAGGCTCACCGCTGTCCCCGGCAAAAAGGGTCACCAGGCCCCGATGCCGCTTGCGGCCGGGAATGCGGCCGTCAGGAAATACGGAGACGAGCTTGGCGCCGAACATATCCGTGCCATTGAGGTGCCCAAGCATTGCGCCGAACTGACGCTCACCATCTAGCTGGACGACGCTGCGAAGCATTTGAGGCGCATGATCCGTCGAAAATGCCGCCATGGCCGCCCGGATAAGCGGAATGCAGATGTCCTGCGTGAGCAGCCGCTCAATATCTTCCGCCCCTATCAGAATCATTTCAGCCCCAAAAAATCGGCAAGCCAGTGCGTCATTTCTATTACACTATATTGATTAGTCAACTTGAATTGTCAACTTGATATGTCAATATGAAGCGTATAGGGTCGCTGCCTACGGAGACTGAATGTCTCGCCAGGGGAAAATCTCCGCTAATTATCGGCTGTTGATGTAAAATGCGCGTTGGCGCGCGACAGCAGGAGGGTTGTAGAATGATGATGAAAAAGAGTGTGGCACGCCTCGTGATAGCGCTGTCGCTGATCATAGGCTCTGCTTCAGCTGGCCACGCTCAGGCTCAGCTGGAAGACGTGACGGTGACGGAGCACCAAATCCAGCTAAACGGTCAGCAGATGCAATATACAGCTTCTGCCGGTCGTATACCGATCCGCGCAAGCGGCAGCGACGATCCGCACGCGCAAATGTTCTTTGTCGCCTATCGAGCCCGCACGAAGGACGCCAATGATCGCACACCGCGGCCGTTGACCGTCATCTGGAACGGAGGCCCTGGTGGCCCGGCCTTGTCGATCCTGTTGGGCGGACAGGGCCCGAAGCGAATCGAAGCCGATAGCCGTATCGTCGACAATGAGGACACGATATTGGCCGACACCGATCTGCTGTTTATTGATGCGGTCGGCTCCGGATTCAGCAGAATGACGCGGCCGGAATATGCCAAAGAATTTTATCAGACGCGTGGTGATAACGATGCATTTATCGAATGCGTTCTCGCCTGGCGTCGACTTTTCAAGGCTGAAGACCAGCCGCTCTACCTGGGCGGCATCAGCTGGGGCGGGTATAGGGTCGCAGCAATGGGCAACGCTCTGGAAAAGCGCGGAGTTCACGTAAGCGGTGAAATCTATATGTCCGGACGCACCGGCTTGTCAGGCGCGGGACCGGAACAGAAGTTCGCACCGCTGCAGATCGTCAACTATCCGCGCATTGCTCTCTTTCATGGAAAATTGTCGCCCAGTCTCGGCACTGATATCGACGCGATCGAGCAGCAAGTGAAATCATGGGCACTTGAAACCTATATGCCTGCCCTGCAACGCCTTCCCAAATTGACGGTTCCCGAGCGGGAAGCAATTGCGGCCAAGCTGGCGCTGTATAGCGGCCTGCCCCTGGCCAAGATTGATAGACGATCGTTGGTGGTAACGCCCACCGAAATGCTGACCGGCCTCCTCGCGGATCGCAAGCAGCAACTTGTAACCAATGATATGCGTGACATTGCTGGCAAGGGGGACCCGGCGCTTAAGACTATCCGCTTCACAGCCGCCGTGCGCTATCTTCGCGATGACCTCGCCTACCGCACCGCGCTGGCCTATGCGCCCTCCCCCTGGGAGGCCGCCGAGGCCGACGCCTTTGCGCCCACAGGGTCCGAAGCGCCGGAATGGGACTATCTCAGCGGCTATTATTCTCATCCCCGGCCGGCGGCAGAGACGAAAGCTGCGAATGAAAAGGCGATCGCACAGGGCTATCCGCCGGGTGGCCAGGACATTCCGCTTACCGATGAGGCAATGCACATCAACCCGAAGATGAAGCTGCTGGTCGTGAATGGACGCTTTGACTCGCTTCGCAGCTGCGCAAGCACACAAGAGCAGCTCAAGGGCGTCGAGCCTGCGCTACGAAGCCGGATCACGTTCAGATGCGTCGACGGCGGCCATGGCTTTTTCCTCAACAATCCTGCGGTGCGCCGTACTTTCAATGCAGACATTCGTGCGCTGATCGCAGACCGTCTCGCGCCGTGAGCGACTTTTACCGCCAGCCTGAGGGATCGGAGCATCGCCAGCTGTAGATAGCGAAATATGCGCCATGCAGCGTTCCTCCAGCCGTTGTGGAGTTCGAAGCGTGGCGCGTTATCGCCGATTTTGCCGCTCGGCAGAGACTGGACAGCATAGCTTTGCCGCCGCCGTTCAGGCGGCTGGCCCTATCCAGAGGCCGCCGCCGTCTCGCCACGGTCATTCTTGGCTTCTGTGGGCGTGCGACCCGTCACGCGTTTGAACGCGCGGCTGAACGTCGCATCAGACTCATAGCCGAGCCGCTCTGCTACCTCACCAATCCGGATGCCGTCTCGCCGGAGCAACCCCGAAGCCTGATGCATGCGCAAGCGAGCGACATACTGCGCCGGGGTCTCTTGCACCATAGCGGCAAACTTGGCCGCAAAGCCGGAGCGGGAAATCCCGGCAAGTCTGGCTAGAGCGGCAACCGACCAGCTCTTGTTCGGAGCCGCATGAATGGCCGCCAAAGCCTGGCCAATCTGCGGGTCGCGCAATGCCGCCAACCAGCCGAACGTGTCGGCATTCGCGCTTTCGACCCAAGATCGTATGACTTGGGCGGCAATCACGTCAGCCAGTCGCGAGGCGATGCCTGCTGAGCCGATGCGTCCCGCAACAAGTTCGCTGCCGAGGGAGTCAAGCAACGCGGTGATCGAACGTTCTTTGCGTATCAATTCATCCACGTGAAGCAGTTCCGGCATCATCCTCAGCACAGGATGGAAAGTGCCGATACTGAACCGCATCGCGCTGTAGAAGATCACCGTTCCATCACCCGCGCCCGAAAATTCCCGATCCAAAGAGGTCTGGTCAACGGGTCGACAGGGCCATGGCGGGAATGGCCCCTCCCCCACGTCGGGCGCCACTGCGATGATATGCTCGGCACCGTGCGGCAGCACCACCGCATCGCCCTCCCGAAGCGGAGACCATGTCCCGGATGGCAATCTCAGCCAACAACTGTTCCGGACGACAAAGTGAAACACCGCAAAGGGCTGAGCCGGTAATGAATATGCCCATCGGCCGGTTACATGACTTCGCCCGTGCCGGACACCCTCGATCCTCAACTCACCCAAGACTTCCGTCAGTGCGTCGCTGTCAGGGGAAAGGGGGAGCTTCATGGGCGATTCTCACTTGGACGAATAGCTAAATCTAACGGTGTTATTGCCATGGAATCCAGACCACAAATGCCCATTATCCCGGTCGGCGGCTGAGCGACATCTTTGGACAGGTCGAGATGCTCGCTTCGCAGCGATGCCCGCAGGACCCGCTGCACAATCCCATGCCAGTCGTCAAATCGGAGAATATCATGCCTTCAACGCCCCGCATCGCGGTCATCATCGGTTCCACGCGCAAAGGCCGTTTGGCGGATAAGCCGGCACAATGGATCGAAAAGCAGGCGCAAGCCCGAGGGGACATGGACGTCGACCTGCTGGACCTGCGCGATCATCCCGTTCCCTTTTTCGAAGAGAAGGGGCCGATCATGCGAATGCCCACCGAAAATGCCGAGGCTTTGCGCTGGCAGGAGACTTTGGCGCAATATGACGGGTTCATCTTCGTCGTCGCGGAATACAACCATTCGATAACGGGCGTCCTGAAGAACGCACTCGATAGCGCATATAAGGACTGGTGTCGTAAGCCGTTTACCGTGATCGGCTATGGCGGTACGGGCGCCGCGCGCGCCGTTGAACACCTGCGACTGGTTGCAATCGCGCTGCAGATGGTTTCGACCAGCGGGTCAATCCATATCGGCGGCGGGGACTTTGTGGCAATATCGCCGATGGGCGCCAACAAGCCGATGGAAGAGATCGAAGCCCATCTGCTGCCCTCCGCCAAGGCTGCGCTCGACGAACTTCTGTGGTGGGCGCATGCAACCATGGCGGCGCGGACAAAGGATCGCGACGCGGCATCAGTCTGACGCTTCCGGGAATGGCTTGGGCGCGATCATATGATTTCAGGAATAGACGTCATTCACACCATGACGGTGCAAGCGTCCAGTAACAGGGTGTATACGTCCTACCAAGATGATTGGCGCACGCTTCTCAAATGCGCCGATCGACTGGATGAGAGGATCGGATGGCCACCCAAGCTGAGCATCATGAAGCGCCTGAGTCCGGCCTGAGGCCGCGGCATCTCCGGAACTTCGTCGGCGGTCAATTCCTCGATGGCGGCGCGCCTTTCGAGGTTCGCAATCCAGCAACGGGGCGCGTCCACGCTGTTGCCCATGAGGCCGACAAAGCGATCATTGATCAAGCCGTAATGTCCGCCCGTAAGGCGGTGGACGGCGATTGGGGCGCCATGCCTCTCGCGAAGCGCCGCGCGTTGCTGAACCGTGTCGCTGATCGCATTGATGAACGTTTCGATGACTTCCTTGAGGCTGAGATTGCCGACACTGGCAAACCTCACGATCTGGCGCATCACCTGGACATTCCACGCGGAGCCGCCAATTTCCGCGTATTTGCCGACGCCATCGCCAACCTCTCCACCGAAACCTTTGAGATGGATACCCCTGACGGCGGCAAAGCCTTGAACTATTCCGTGCGCAAGCCGCTGGGCGTTGTTGGCGTAATCTCGCCGTGGAATCTACCGCTGCTCCTTATGACGTGGAAGGTTGCGCCCGCAATGGCATGCGGCAATGCGGTAATCGTCAAGCCTTCGGAAGAGACGCCATCGACAACGACCCTGCTTGGCGAGGTGATGGCGGAAGTCGGGATGCCTGACGGCGCGTTCAATGTCGTCCACGGCTTTGGGCCCAATTCCGCTGGGGAATTCCTCACATCCCATCCGGGTATACGCGCAATTACCTTTACCGGCGAGACACGCACAGGCTCGGCGATCATGCAGGCGGCGGCGCCGACGGTAAAAGCCCTGTCGTTCGAACTGGGCGGCAAGAACGCTGCCATCGTCTTCGCGGATGCCGATCTCGATGCGGCGGTTACGGGCCTTGCACGCGCGGCATTTCTCAACACGGGCCAAGTTTGCCTCGCACCGGAACGCATTTATGTGGAGCGCCCTGTCTTCGAACGGTTTGTTACCGGCATGAAAGCGAAGGCGGAAGCGCTGACCCCCGGGTTGCCACATGACAAGGGCGTGGATTTCGGCCCGCTGATTTCAGATGAGCATCGCCGCAAGGTACTCGAGTATTACAAGCTCGCCATAAGCGAGGGCGCAACGGTCGTCACGGGCGGCGGTGTGCCGGCATTGTCCGGGGCCGCGGCCGACGGCTACTTCGTTCAACCCACGATCTGGACCGGCTTGGCACACGATGCTCGAACATGCCGGGAGGAGATTTTCGGCCCATGCTGCGCCGTCATTCCCTTCGACACGGAAGAGGAAGCGATCAGCATGGCGAACGACAGCGAATATGGCCTCGCCTCGTCGATCTGGACACAGAATCTCGCACGCGGCCACAGAGTTGGCAAAGCCATGGAGGTCGGGATTTCCTGGGTGAACTGTTGGTTCTTGCGCGATCTCAGGACGCCATTCGGCGGCGCCAAAATGTCGGGTATTGGACGTGAGGGCGGCGAACACTCGGTCAACTTTTACTCTGAGCCGACCAATATTTGTATCAAGCTGTAGTACGCTCGCGACAACAGTTCGTTGCGCCCGCGAATATGAAACATCGACATCGCTGAACTTTGACAGTCGCACATGGCGACGGCTCGAAAACCAGAGCATATTGAAGGTACTGAAATGGGCGCTGATCTTCACGATATCCGGTATGTCCGGATCGAGGCGGAAGACCTGGACGAAAGCGTTCGGTTCGCCACCCGGATACTCGGCCTCGAACTGGTCGATCGTGAGGCGAATGCGGCCTATCTCCGGGGTGACGATCGAGATCACAATATTTGCTATGTGCAGGGAAGCGCAGCCAAGCATGTCCTTGGTTTCGAAGTTCCAACAATGGCCGCCTTGGATGCTACGGCGGCAATGTTCGAGGACGCTGGCGTCAAGGTCCGCCACGGCACCAGCGATGAATGCGAACAACGGCGGGTCCGCGGCCTTGTTACCGTACAGGATCCAACAGGCAACGTAATAGACCTCGTCGCGCGGCCGGCCGCGAGCGGCAAGCGCTACTTCGGCACGCGTGACGCGGGGATCACATCTTTCAGTCATGTGGGGCTACGCACGTCAGACCCGAAGGCAGATGAGAGCTTCTACACGACCCTGCTAAACGCCAAGGTGAGCGACTGGATCGGCGACGCCGCATTGCTTCGCATCGATGAAGTCCATCACAAGATCGCTCTTTTCCCGTCCACCTATGCCGGCGTCCAGCATGTGAACTTTCAGGTCGAAGGGCAGGATGACATCATGCGTTCCTGGTATCATCTTCAGAACAACAATGTGAAGATCGTCTTCGGCCCGGGACGCCATCCCACATCCGGCGCCCGATTCCTGTATTTTCAGGGTCCGGACAAAATGATCTACGAATATTCAACCGGCGTCCGCCTGATCACAGCCGACGACGAAAAGACCTATTCGCCACGGTCCTTTCCCGCGGTCCCCTCAAGCTACTGCATGTGGGGTTCGCTGCCCGACATTCCAGAATTCATGACCGCCTCACCCGCCGCGTCAGAAGCTGCACTCGAACATGCGTGATCCTGCACTTACCCTGCGCCTTGCTGCGCGGGCCATGGGGCGTCATGGCCTGGCGCATGCCTATGGCCATGTAAGCGAGCGCATTGGACAAGATACCTTCCGTGTCAGTCCGCCACAGCCGCTCGCCACCATTCCCGCGAAAGCGGAAGGCACTCTTGTCTCCCTGCAGGGCAACATGCCGGAAGGCGTGCTCGGAGAGGTTCGGTTACATCGGGAAATTTATCGCAATCGGCCCGATGTCGGAGGAATTTGCCGTGTTCAACCGCCCGCGGTGATGGCGCTTTCGGCCATCGGCATGACGCCGCATGCATTACACGGTTCCGGAACCTATTTTGCCCCGGCCCCGCCGCTGTGGATGGGAACGGCGCTGATCCGTGACGACGAAAGCGCTGCGGAGGTTGCCAGTCTGCTCGGTAACGCAGTTGCGATCGTACTGCGGGGTAACGGCGCGGTGGTAACTGGCACAACGCTGGAGATGGCCAGCGCCAACGCCTTCTTTCTCGAGGATGCGGCAAAGGTCGAACTCGCGCTTTTGCCCGCACGCGCATCCGGCCAGCACCCGATTGAATATACGCCGGAAGAGGTTGCCGTTCGGGCAACCGCAGCCGGCGGCATTTACGAGCGCATGTGGCGCTTCCTCTGTTTCGGAGACCCGGAATGGCAACTTGCCAACATACATTGAGCTTTGAACCCGGCACCGTCGCCGAAAAGCTGCGCGCCTGCTATGCCTCGGGGAGCGGCATGGCACCAATCCGTGACACTCTGCCGGATGCCACGATAGAGGACGCATATGCCATTCAGGCAGCGAACACTGCGTTCTGGGAGCAGCAGGGACGCAGCGTGGTCGGCGCCAAGATCGGTCTGACCGCCAAGTCCGTGCAGGCACAACTTGGCGTCGATCAACCTGACTTCGGGCATCTCTTTGCCGACATGGCGGTAAATGACGGCGACACGATCGCGGCGGGACGGCTGCTCCAGCCGAAGGTTGAAGCCGAGATCGCCTTCGTCATGGCGCGAACGCCCGATGTCGAACGGCTTACGACGGCCGAACTGATCGATAGCGTCGCATATGCTTTACCAGCGATCGAAATCGTAGACAGTCGCATCGCCGATTGGAACATCGGTATCATCGACACTATCGCCGACAACGCCTCCTCCGGCCTTTTCGTGCTCGGCACGAGACCGGCGCCGCTCGCCGAACTTGATCTGAGACTTTGCGGGATGGTTCTTGAGAGGAACGGTGATCCGTCGTCCTTTGGCGCTGGCGCGGCGTGTCTGGGCAACCCGCTTCACGCGCTTGGCTGGCTCGCTGCCAAGATGGCCGAAGTCGGCCGCCCTCTCCTTAAAGGCGATGTGGTATTGTCGGGCGCGCTCGGTCCGATGGTGACGGTTGCGCCTGGCGACAGCGTAGAGGCGCGGATCAGCGGACTCGGCAGCGTCCGCGTCAATTTTGGGAGGACCGCATGAAAACTAAAGTTGCCATCATCGGGTCGGGGAATATCGGCACCGATCTCATGATCAAGGTGATGCGCCTGTCGCAAACGCTGGAGATGGGCGCGTTCGTCGGCATAGATCCGGAATCGGACGGACTGAAACGCGCCGCGCGGCTTGGCGTCCCGATCACCGCCGGGGGAATTGAGGGGCTTTTGGCGATGCCCGAGTTTGCCGACATCGGGATCGTCTTCGATGCGACCTCGGCCGGAGCGCACAAGCGGCATAGCGAGCTGTTGCTGGCCCATGGCAAACGCGTAATCGACCTTACGCCGGCGGCGATCGGACCATACACAATTCCATCGGTCAACGGTGATGCGAACCTCGACGCGCCAAACGTCAACATGGTGACATGCGGCGGTCAGGCCACGATCCCGATCGTCGCGGCCGTGAACCGGGTCGCCAAGGTCCATTACGGTGAGATCGTTGCCTCGATTTCCTCAAAATCCGCCGGCCCGGGCACACGCGCCAATATCGACGAGTTCACCGAAACGACGAGCCAGGCGATCGTCGACGTCGGAGGTGCCCGCCGCGGCAAGGCGATCATTGTTCTTAACCCCGCCGAACCACCCCTCATCATGCGCGACACTGTCTACTGCCTTGCAGACGATGCCGACCAGGAGGCGATTGCTGCTTCGGTGGCGGAAATGGTCCGCGAGGTGCAAACCTATGTCCCCGGCTATCGCCTAAAACAGGCGGTTCAGTTCGAACATATCGGGTCGAACAAGCCCTTGCGCATTCCAGAAATGAACGGGGAATTCACCGGCTTAAAGGTGACCGTCTTTCTCGAGGTGGAGGGCGCCGCCCATTACCTGCCCGCATATGCCGGCAATCTCGATATCATGACCTCAGCCGCGCTTCGAACCGCCGAGAAGATCGCGCTTCGCAACATGAAGGAGATGGCGGCATGACGTTCGATCCAACGACAACCAAGCTGTATATTCAGGACGTCACCCTGCGGGACGGTATGCACGCCATCCGTCACCAATATGGCCTGGATCATGTCAAGGCCATCGCCCGGGCGCTTGACCGCGCCAAAGTCGACGCGATCGAGGTCGCGCATGGAGACGGGCTTCAAGGCTCTAGCTTCAATTACGGCTTCGGCGCGCATACCGACTGGGAATGGATCGCTGCAGTCGCCGACGTGCTGGAGCATAGCATACTTACGACATTGCTGCTTCCCGGTATCGGCACGGTTCACGATCTCAAACATGCCTATGACCTGGGCGTCCGCTCGGTTCGCATCGCTACGCACTGCACCGAAGCGGATGTCTCTCAACAACATATCGAAGCGGCCCGAAACCTTGGCATGGACGTGTCGGGCTTTCTCATGATGAGCCACATGTCCGAGCCGGAACCGCTCGCCATCCAGGCCAAGCTCATGGAAAGCTATGGCGCTCACTGCGTATATGTCACCGACAGCGGCGGCGCGCTGACAATGGAAGGCTATGCGGCGCGACTGCAGGCTTATGACCGGATCTTGAAGCCGGAGACGCAGCGCGGCGTGCACGCCCACCACAATCTGGCGCTGGGCATCGCCAATTCGCTGGTCGCTGTCCAGAATGGCGCGATCCGTGTCGACGCCAGTCTCGCCGGCATGGGAGCGGGCGCCGGCAATGCGCCCCTCGAAGTCTTCATCGCGACGGCGGACGTCTATGGCTGGAATCATGGCTGCGATCTGTTTGCCCTGATGGATGCCGCCGAGGACTTGGTCCGGCCGCTTCAGGATCGTCCTGTGCGGGTCGACCGGGAAACGCTCAGCCTCGGCTATGCCGGCGTATATTCCAGCTTCCTGCGTCATGCGGAGAAGGCGGCGGCCGACCATGGACTGGACACGCGCGCCATCCTTCTGGAGCTTGGCCGTCGCAAGATGGTCGGCGGCCAAGAAGACATGATCGTGGACGTGGCGCTCGACATGGTTGCCGGCGGGAATTCCAAATAATGTCCGCGCTCTTGATGCAGGCTGCGCGGCGCGGCGGCCGGCATCCCGCCACCCGTGCGGGCACGGTCGGAATGAGAGCCGCGCTTAAAGGTGCGGCGCAACGGGAGGGAACACCGTCTTGATACAGCTATTGCGCGGTCGATGGGGTATCGTTCTGGGTTCATTGTTCGCGATGATCACCGGCGCGGGAGCCCTGCTGCAAGCAACGACTGCACTGTTCCTGAATCCGGTCACCAGGGAGTTAGGCTGGTCGCGCGGTACATTCTCAACCGGGCCACTTGTGTCCGCAATAGCGATCATTGTGACCCAGCCTTTCATGGGCTGGCTCATGGACAGATATGGCGTGAGGCGGGCAGTTTTGCCTTTCGTACTGCTTCTCGCGGTCGGATATGCCGCAATGTCGTTTATCACCGCCAATGCGATCCTCTATTTTGCCATCTTGTTCTTCATTGGCATCGCCAATTGCGCCCAGACTCCACCCATCTTCGCGAAGGTCGTCTCGCTCTGGTTCGACGGCAGTCGCGGTATCGCCTTGGGCGTTGCGATGTGCGGCGGCGCACTGGGCTTTATTCTCATGCCTCTATACGCCAACTATCTGATCGAACTTTATGGCTGGCGTAGAGCTTTCATCGGCCTTGGCCTTAGTAACCTCGCCTTCATGCTGCCTATAGTGCTATTTGTGCTGCGAGAACCTGCGGCCCCATCCACGAACCCAGCGGCCGCACATGCTGTCATTGACATAGCGGGCCATACCTTGCGGGAAGCCATGGGAACTGTACGTTTCTGGATGCTCGTCGCGATCGCGCTTCTGGCTGGGACGGGTCTGTACGCCATCATGGGGCACTCCGTCGTCATGCTGACCGATGGCGGCTGGACCACCCGGCAAGCCGTCACATTGCTATCGGCCGCTGGTCTTGCCAATATTCTTGGAAGATTGGCGTCGGGCTGGCTCCTCGACGCCACGTCGGGACCCGCGATACCGGCGCTGATGTTGCTCTTTCCGGGCATTGCGGCGGTGCTGCTCCTTATCGGCCGGGTCGATATTCTCCCCTATTTCGCGATTCCGCTGGTGACTTTCGCACATGGCGCCGATGGCGATCTTCTGGCGTATCTTTCCAGCCGCTATTTCGGCCTGCGCAACTACGGGCAGATCTACGGTTTCCAGTTCGGGGCGGTCGCTCTCGGATCTGGGGTTGGGCCGGCGCTCATGGGGCAAACCCATGATGCCTTTGGGTCTTACAGCGTCGGGCTAATGGCTGTCGCGGTTGGCTGTGTCCTGGCCTTTCTCTTGTGCGTGCGCCTCGGAAAATACGAATTTCGTCCACATCATGAGCCGGCCAGCCCGCTCGCCGACCTTATGGCTGATGACGTTACCCGAACGACTGGAGGCCGCCTCCAAAACGCTCGGGCTCGCGCTTGACCGTCGTCCGCCTGCCCCAATTATTTGTCCGCAAGGAGCTTGCTCAATGACATCTGAAACAAGAAGGATCTGGCTCGATGGCGCGGCCGTGGAAATGCGTTTCGACGGTTCCACGCTGCATGCTGCAGACGGTAGAACGATCGCAGCAGCGGACGCTCAACACATGCCGCCGAGCGTTCCGACAAAGATTATATGTGTCCACCTGAATTATCAAAGCAGGGTCGAGGAACTCAAGACGGAGACGCCTCTCGCCCCGAATTATTTTCTCAAGGCGACAACTGCGCTCAACAGCCACAAGGGCGCCGTCGTTCGCCCGGCCAATTGTAACTACCTCAATTATGAGGGCGAGGTTGCGATCGTGATCGGCAGAACGGCGCGCAGCGTGCGGATCGCCGATGCTTTCGACTATGTGGAGGGCTTCACGCTCGCCAACGACCTCGCTTTTCACGATTTCAGGCACGCTGACCGTGGCTCCATGTTGAGGGTGAAAAGCGCCGATACGCTCGCGCCTGTTGGTCCCGGCCTCGTCCGCGGCTGGCACCCGGAAGACCAGCTATTGGTTACCCGCGTCAATGGTGAAATCGTCCAGCAGGCACGCCTGTCTGAAATGGTGTTCGGCATGGATTATCTCATCGCCGACCTCTCACGGACGATGACACTCCTTCCCGGCGACATGATTTTTTCGGGCACCCCGGCCAACTCGCGCCCCGTTAATCCAGGCGATGTCGTTACGGTGGAATGTGACGGCCTGGGTATGCTCGAAAACCATATTGTCAGCAGCCCGCAGCATATTTCCGATGAAGCTGGCTGGATGCCGGAAGCAAGCGAGATGGCGTTGGGCGTCGCTTTTGGCGAACAGTTACGGGAGTAGCCGATCCCCTTTGGCAGAGAGGACATAACACCAGCCGCTTATCAACTTGGACCGATAGTCGCGCGATTGATGACCGAATCTGACTGGACTGTCGGTTCGGAAGGAAGGAATGAGAATGACCATTGTTGCAGAGTTGGCGGAACGCCTTGACGAAGCGCAGCGTATCGCCAGAGCGACTACGCAACTCATTGAGCCCCTCGACCTGCGCCAGGCTTATGAAGTGCAGGCGGCATCGATGGCGCGACGCTACGCCCGCGGAGAACGGCGGGTCGGCATAAAGATGGGCTTCACCAGTCGTGCGAAGATGATCCAGATGGGCCTTGACCAGATGATCTGGGGCCGCCTTACTGACTCGATGCTGGTCGAGGACGGCGGCATTATCGAATTCGCCCGTTTCGTTCATCCACGGGTCGAACCGGAAATCGCATTCTTGCTGGGAAAACCGCTCGGGGGCAATGTGAGTTCCCCGGCGGCGCTCGACGCGGTTGCCGGTGTAGCGCCAGCTTTGGAAATCATTGATTCCCGCTATGAGAACTTCAAATTCTCGTTAACCGACGTCGTGGCGGACAATTCTTCCTCATCGGCCTTTGTCGTAGGCAATTGGGCGAGGCCGCAGATCGATTTTTCCAATCTTGGAATGGTCGTCGAAATCAATGGACGGGTGGAGCAGGTGGGATCGAGCGCAGCGATACTTGGTCATCCGATCCGTTCGCTGGTCGCTGCCGCTCGCCTGGCGGAGGAGGCGGGCGAACCCTTGCAGGCGGGCGATATCGTCATGGCCGGCGGGGCGACAGTGGCCACAGCCTTATCACCAGGCCAGCATGTCAGGGTCAGCGTGCAGCGCCTTGGTTCGGCGGAATTTCGGGTCGGCGGCACGGCAAACGGGATAGGCGCCTGAGTAATCGGCCGGTTTGGCTGGAGCATTTGCCGCGCCTTACCGAACCGCAGCGGCGGAAATCTGTCGAGAATCTAGACCGCCGGCGTTGTCATTTGCGGCATGGGCCAAAAAGGAAAGTTGAAAATGAAACTTGTCAGTATTGACGCCATGCCCGGAGCACGCACGGGAGTTCTGATTGGAGATTCCGTCCTCGACTTCGCTCGTGCCGAAATCGTCCTTCCATTGGCCGGCTGGGTGCCATGTTCAATGCCAAGGCTCCTTGCGGCAGGCGAACACGGGCTCGACATTATCCGTCGTCTTATCGATGCGGTAGAAAGTGGGCATTCTGACGAAGCGGAGCGTCTGAAAGTTGCAGGCGCCCTTACCCCCGTCGAGGAGGTCAAACTGGCGCCGTCGGTCCCCCGCCCGGGTATCTTGCTCTCTCATGGCCGGGCCTATCGCAGCCACCTCGACGAGATGGCCACGAAGACGGACCTCGCAAAATCCATCCCGGAAGAACCAAAGGCGTTTCTGAAAAACGTCAATAGCCTATTGGCAACGGAGGCTCCGATCATGCTGCCCCCGCAATGTGCCGACATGGTCGACTTTGAGGCGGAATTCTCCATCGTATTTGGGCGTGACTGTCACAACGTGGCTCCCGAAGAGGCCATGGAAGCTGTCGCGGGCTATACCATCATGCATGATGTATCTGCTCGGGACTGGGTCGCGACGAACGACTGGGACCTCAATCGAATGGGCAAGCAATTGCCTACCTTTGCACCGCTAGGTCCTGTGATCACGACCAAAGATGAGATGCCGGACCCGCACAATCTTCAGCTCACCACGCGGGTCAACGGCGAAACCATGCAGTTGGCCCATACCAAGGATCTTATCTGGCGCATTCCCGACCTGATCTCCTTCTTTTCCCGCTGGTATCCGTTCCGCGCCGGCGACATCCTGACAACGGGATCGCCCGCCGGTGTCGGCTTCGCCCGTAATCCCCCTGTTTTCCTCAAGGCCGGTGATGTCGTGGAAATAACGGTCGATGGCATCGGCACCTTGCGGAATCCCGTCGCCGCGGCAGAATTTGCAAGCTGGCATTGATTGCCTGCAGCGCTTTTATCCCCGCCGGAACTGGAGGGCTCCAATGCCAATAATTACCGTGAACATGCTGTCGGGCCGCAACCGATCCCAGAAAGCCAACCTCGTCCGAGCGCTGGCTGATGCCGCCGTAGAAACCCTGGGCGTGCCGCTCACATCGGTCCGCATAATCCTGAATGAGGTCCCGCCCGAACATTGGGGTATCGGAAGCGAGACGAAGGCTGATCAAGTCGAAGCGGCGGCTCGGACCCCTTGATCGCGATCGGGCGATTGGGGTCATGTCTCTGTGCAAGTTGCTTATGTCGCTAGACGAATGTATAAATACAAAAATGGATATAGAGCGAATAGAGCTCAAGTTGCTTCACTGCCTCGTGGTGCTGGTCGAGGAGCGAAGCGTTACACGCGCGGCCGAGCGATTGGGCCTAAGTCAGCCTCGCGTAAGCAATTCCTTGCGTCGGCTCCGCGAACTTGCTGGAGATCCGCTCCTTGTCCGGGCCGGGCAACGACTTGTGCCGACGGACCGGGCGATCATGATCGCAGGGCGCGTGCAGGCCGGCTTGAACGAAATAGCGGGCGCGCTCTCCACCGAACCGCCGTTCGAGCCCGCGACTAGCGACCGGGCCTTCAAAGTCATGATGTCCGGATACACGGCAGTTATGCTCTTGCCTGGGGTGCTGCGGCGCGTCCGGCCAATCGCGCCGGACATCAAGATTTTCAACCAGCATATGAGCCATGCCAATCTCCACCAATCCCTCGACCAGGGGGATTGCGATCTGGCCTTTGGATATCTTCGCGCGCCGCATCCCAATCTTCGGATTTCCAATTGCTTTTCGGACGATGCAACCTGCATCGGCAGCATAAAGCATTGGGGCCAGCAGGAGGAACTGAGCCTGGACGCCTTTGCTGAGGCCCACCATATTTCCATGGGCGATAGCCCTGGCTCCAACTCGACCCTCGAAGGCATTTTCGATCGTGAGCTGCAGTTGCTCGGCAGGCGGCGCAGCATCGTCGCACACTCGCCGACCCCATCGGCTGTCGCACGCATTGTCGCTGCTACGGACTTGCTCGCGATTATGTCCACGCGTTTGGCCAATGATTATGCCAGGCACATGCCTCTTCGCTGCTTCAAGCCCCCTATCCCGTTGCCCAGCTTCGATATAGCGATGGTTTGGCACGAACGGAGCCAAAAGGATGTCGGGCACGCCTGGATACGAGAGCAATTCCGAAAGGCGGCCACATCTCTCGCGCCAGTGCCCTGACGGTGAATAGCTAGACGCCGATGGTGCGGCTCAACAGGCGCGACATTGCGGCCCAGGATTCAAGGTCCGCGGTGGCGTCATACCGCGCGAATTCCGGGCGGCCGATCTGGTCGGCGTTCGTGTCGGTGAAGGAGTGACGAACGCCGCCATAGACGTGGAGGCTCCATTGCGCCGACCGGCCTTGCATCTCGGCTTCGAAGGCCATGCGATCCTCGATGGTGATGGAAGGATCGTCCGCCCCGATACAGACCAGCACCGGGCCGCGCATCGGGCCGGAGTCGGGCGATCCCAATGGCCTCAATCCACTGTGGAAACCAATGATGGCCCCCAACTCCGCGCCGTCCCGGCCAAGCTCCAGGGCCATCGTCCCGCCGAAGCAAAAGCCTATGGCGGCGATGCCGCCGGTGCGGCCGCCGCGATGATTCACCAGCGCGTCGAGCGCGGCGCGCGCCCGCATGCGCGTTATTTCGGCGCTGCCCCGCAAAACCTCCATGCGCTGGATCATCTCCGCGCGGTCCGTGATCACATCGGCATGACCATGCAGGTCGCTCACGAAGGCGGTGTAACCCGCCGAGGCGAGCCGCTCGGCGCGACTGCGGACGTTGGCCCCGGGTCCCGGCGCCTCTGGAAACAGCAGCACCGCTGGCCCTTCGTGCCGGCCAGCATCTCGATAGACGCTCCCCTGCATCCTGAGGTCGCCCGCACGATAGGCTATGGTCTCACAATCGATAGTCGCCATACGCATAACTCCGCCGGATTTACGGCTTCAATCCACTCACCCGGCCCACGGCCTGAGCGGGTGCATGCCATCCCAGTGCCGCGCCTCTTCCTCCAGCGCCTCGAAAAACGTCTCGATAAACGCGCAGCGCCGATGCACTTCGATCGAGAATCCCAACGCGGCCGACGTGTCGTGAAATCGCGCCTCCATCTCACCCGCGCCAGCCCGTAAGAAGAGCGGAAACCCCTCGGCTTCCAGGCGCGCGCTCTCTTCCTCTATCGACTGGCTGATATAGCCGACATGACCGATACCACCCAAGCCGCTCGGCGCCAGCTTCGCCGCCAACGCCGTGGGCGCGGTCATGTGGAGTTGCTGGAGTTCAATTGCGATAGGCCCGCACTGTCCAAACGCGGCCGAATGGTCGAGCGCGCCTGGAGCACCGTTAAACTCGCAATACTCAAACGACATATGGTCGAAGAAAAAGAAAGGGCCCGCCCCCATCAAACCGGCCCATTGGGCAACCGCCACTTCGATGTCGGCCACGACAAAGGCCAGATGATTGATAGGCAAATTCAGGGCGCGCAGGGCCGCCACATGCGTGATCATCGGTTCATATCCTCACTCGCGCCTGCATGCGTCGGCGACCCGTCAATATTTGTAGCTGAGCGTGACGCCGAAGGTCCGGGGAAGCCCGGCATATTTCACGACCGCATCCGCACCCGGAAGGTTCGCCAGAGTCCAATAATATTTGTCCGTGATGTTGCGAACAAACAGAGTGGCACGCCAGCTATCCTCGGCGCTCTTGATGCCGACCCGCGCATCAAAAAGCGTATAGGAGGGAATGTCGAGCGGGGCGAGCTGACCCAGGCCACCATTGTTGCGGGCTTGATAATTGACATTGCCGCCGATGAAGGCGCGCAACTCGCCGCCCACGGCAAACTCATACTGCGCATCGACATTCGCCTGCCACTTGGGCGTGAGCGGCAGCTCCTGTCCGTCGAAGTTCTGGAGCTGACCGAGCGCGTCGTAGTTCGTGAAGTTATGCAGAATATGCGTGTCCGCATAGGTTATGCCGCTCGTGATATTAAGGCCACGGACCGGCGCCGCGATCGCCTGAAGCTCAAAGCCCGAAATCCGGGATTTGGGCACGTTGATCAACGCGCTCAGAAATCCCAGAACTGGATCAAACAGCTTTCCGCGAAGCTGCTTGTTGCTGTAATCATAATAGAAGCCAGCACCGTTGAATTGAAGTTTACGATCAAACAGCGTCAATTTGTAGCCAGCTTCATAGGCAAGCACGCTTTCTTGTACGGCTGGCGAATATAGCACTGCATAGGTCGCGGCGCCGACGACCGGGAATGCGCCGGCCTTATACCCACGACTGACGTTGGCGTAGAGCAAAGCGGCTGGCGTGATCTGCCAGTTCACCCCCGCCTTCCAGGAAAGGCTGTCTTCGTTAAGCTGCTGATGCTGTACGCCGGGAAGGAAGTTGGCGCCCAAAGTAACGCATCCGCCCTGCGGGATGGCGACCACCTGCCCCGAACGCCGCGATGCTATGCCGGATACGATACGGGCATAGACGCCGTCGACGTCATAAGTGCACCCTTCGAAGGCGCGATGCTGATCGGTATAGCGCAGCCCGCCGGTAACCGTCACAGTATCCAGTACCTTGATATCCAGGTTGCCGAAGGCGGCGTAGGTGTTGACTTTCTGATTTGCGATGCTCCGCGTCGCACGAAAGGCGATCGAAGACACGCTGGCGTCAAGCAGGCTGCCTTGCTCCTTGATGTCGTCATACCCGTAATTCCCGCCGACGACATATTGGACAATACCATGATGTCCGCTCAGTCTGAGTTCCTGCGAAAAATTGGTCGATTTGCCCGGTGTCGTTACGGCGAACGCCGCAAGCGAAGTGCCGTCGGCATCGACATCGCTGCGGCGTCGCAGATGCTCGCCCGCCGTGATGGATGTCAGCTTGTCTTCATCGCTGATATCATAGTCGATCCGTAGCGATCCTTGATAGAATTCCGTATCGCGGCGGAAATTGCGATTGGGGTCCCAATCCGTCGCGCGCGCCTTGGCTGGCGGCAATGGAAAGCTCTTGAGCGCCGTCGGCGATGTCGGAGTGATGATCGCGACAAGTTGGGCGCCCTGATTGTCCGACCTGTCTTTGAAGGCATTGCCGTTAAAACTTACCGTCAACCGTTCGGTCGGCGTCCAATCGAGCAGCAGCCGCCCGGTATAGACGTTTCCGCTGCCGCGTTTGGCATCTCGCGTATAGCTCGATTGCCAGTCGCCACTATGGTCCCAGCGAAAGGCGACACGTGCCCGCAACGTATCGGACAGGGGACCGCTGACAAACCCGGCAACACCACCTTGGTCGAAACGACCATAGGTCGCGTCCACGCCGTAATGCAGCGCGTTGGTGGGCTTGGCCGCGATATAGTTGATTGCGCCGCCGGTCGAATTCTGGCCGAAGAGCGTTCCCTGGGGTCCCTTGAGAACCTCAACGCGCTCGACATCGAGCGTCGCCGCCGTGGACATGATCGAGAGTGGGAGAGGAACCTCGTCAACATATAGGCTGACAGTTGGGGAAGCGGCCAGGCTCGTATCATAAAACCCCAAGCCGCGCAGCTGGAAGACGGGCGTTCCGTAGGCGCTGGGCGTAAAGCGAAAGCCGGAGACCAGTTTCGTCAAGTCGGCCGTGCTCGTAACGCCGCTTGCGTGCAGCGCATCCCCGCTGACGGCGTTTATCGAAATGCCCACCTTGTTGACGCTCTCGGAACGCTTTTGGGCCGTCACCACAATGTCGGCGACACCCGACTGGGAATCGGAAGGCTGATCGGAAGACGGTGTTGCCGGAACATTCTGGGCAGTGCCCTGGGCCAAAGCGGGAACCGAAATTCCAACAATCGCTGCACTGGCAGTCGTGAACAGGAAAACCCTTAATCTCGTCATTGAAACCCCTCCTCTTTATAACGCGGACCGCGTTTTTCTTTTCGGTGTTGCTGATGGCGCGGCGGGCGGAACGGGAAACCGTACGGCCGATGCGTCATGCCTTGGTACCCGTGCATTGTGCGCGCCACCCCGCCCGCGTCAAGAAAGGACTGATACGTCCTGTTCTGCTATGAGCGAATAGATGCGGAATGCGATCGCCACAAAAGACCGCAATGATATTCTAATAAAATATTGTTATTATTATATAAAATTTACGCGCGGCAGATTTTCCCTCTATCGACGGCGCGGTGTTTCTATCGTTTGGGAATAGCCGACATATTCTTAAGCGAATATATCCAGGCTGATTTTCCAGCACATATCTGCGTCCGTTGGGATCTACGATCGCGTCTCGATAATCGAATATTTCCCTGTTGCCGTGACTGCGGTCGCGGCAACAGGGCAGTTGGCATCACGTTCACCTTTTATCGAGGATCCTGCCGACCGATCATAAGGTGAGCCCCACGCGCACACCATATGTGCGAGGAGCGGCGAGAGCGGCCGTGGCGGGCCCGGGTATGCCCGCTGCCGCCGTGGCCGCGATCGTGACCTCATTGGTCAGATTACGGCCCCAGGCGCCGACATTCCAGCGACCATTGTTGGAGTAATATGTCAAATTGGCATCGAGTTTGACGTAGGGGTCCTGACGCACGCCAAGATTGTGGACATAGTCGGCCCAGTAACGGCTCTCATAATAGCCGTTGGCCGCCGCATGGAGATAACCCGATCGCATCTGAAAATCGTGGCCAAATCCGCCGCCTATTGTCCAGTCGGCCGCATAGGGCGGGGCCAGCCCGTTGAAGTTCTGGCCATCCGGCGTGACAAAGTCTTTATTGCGGGCATGAATGTAACCCACCGACAGATTGATCCGGTCATCACGCGTGGGCTGCCAGACGATGTCGAGCTGATTGCCCGGAATGGTGACCTTGCCGGCGTTGAAGATGGGATTGAACAGCTTGCTGGCGTCGTAAGCCTGCTGCGTCAAATCCGTGTATACGGAATAGAATGCTTCGTCATTCACCTGCAGGGTATTATTGAAGAAGCGCGCCTTGAAGCCGCCAACAATAGAGCTCAACGTCCCGGTCTTAACCAGGTTGCTTTGACCGGGCGTATTGGCGATCTCGTTGAATGTCGCGGGCTGATATCCTGTCTGATACTGCGCATAGAGCATGATTTGGGCGGCCAGATCATATTGCGCGCCAATCTTATAATCGAAACGATGGGTCGTGTGGTCGAATGTGTAGGGGGTCACCTGATCCGCCACGGAGATGCCATTCGCCTTGGTGCTATCAACGCCATATCGTCCGCCTGCCGTCAGATGAAGCCCGTCGACGATCTTGTATGTCAGCTGTCCGAATCCGGCGATCCCTTCCAGCCGATTGTTGAGAACGTGACTTGCGTAGAAGGGAAACGGCGTACCGGGAATTGCCGGCCCATTCGGCCCGGCGGTCGTGCCGACGATGGCTAACCCCGGTTGCTCTGTATGGTAGCCATAGAACCCGACGAGCCAATTGAGCCGGTCAGTATCGCCGGCCAGCCGAAGTTCGTTGGTGAACTGACGATATTCCTGCCGGTTGAACACCGGAAGCACGCCCAACCAGAAATGATCGAGCCGCTGGTTCAGCGAAAAATATCCCGGAATGTCGGTGAGAGTGACATGATCGCCGAGCTTGATGTCGATCTGTGCGCCCGTCACCCAATTCGAATAGTGCTGGGTCGCTGCGGAAGGCTGCCCGAACGGCGCGGTTACCGCCAACGCCCCGGGCCGCTCATCGTCATACGGGTTGGCCGTGAGATAGGCATTCTCATCGTAAACGAAGCCGGTGAGATTGCCATTGGCGTCATATGTTGCCCTGGATCCCTTGTTAACGAGATTGGGCACATTGCCATTTTTCTGGGCTGTATATCCCCACCAATAGACGCTCACGGCATCGTTTGGCTTCCAAAGAAGACCAAGGCGCGCGGAAATATCGTCTTTGGAATCCGAACCGCTATGCTCGAAGCCATCGCGATGCGCATAATCGACCGCTACCCGCGCGGCGACAGTGCTGGAGGCGGCAAAATTGCCGATCAGCGTTCCGTGCGCATAGGTGTAGTTGCCCGCCTCGATCGTCCCGCTGACGGCATCTTTGAACTCGGGCCGTTTGAAGCTCAGATTGACCGTTCCGCCAATCGCGCTGCGGCCGTACAATGTGCCTTGCGGGCCAGGCAGCACCTCGATGCGGTCGACGTCATAGAAACCGACACTCGTTCCTTCACGCGGGATGAAAACACCGTTCGAGTTGAACGCGATTGACGGCTGCACATTCGCAAAATCAAGATTTGCTCCAACGCCGCGAATGAACAGCTGGACATTGTTGGCATCTTGCTGGAAGCGAACGCCGGGGACCAGCTCCTGCACCGAAAGCAGCGTGGTGATGCCCCTCTCGGTCAAAGCGGCTCCGGCCAGAGAGGTGATCGCCGCGGGTGTTTTTTGCAGATTCTCACTGCGTTTTTGAGCTGTAACCACAATATCGGCAATGCCGTTCTGATCTGCCGGACTTTGACCATCCGCATTTTGACCGACGGCGTCATGGACCTCGGACTGCGTCGGCTCCGTTGGTGGAGCATCCGTATCGACCGCCTGCGCGCGACACGGGGTTGTCACGCAGATCATGCTCGCACTGATGGCGAGCAGAAACCTAGATTTTGATGATGTCACGATCCCCTCCTTGAACGCGTGGCCAACTGCGCCCGCGCAACTCTAATTTTCCGATTTTTCCCCTGAAGGCGCGGCCCGGAATTGCAGCGCCCTTGCGAAGGCATTTTTCCCACCGCTGCTGGCGGCGTGTCAATAATAAGACTTATACGTCCTGAGTTATACCGGCCATTCCTGAACCAGTCCTAGCATCGATGTCCAACAGGCAAAAAATGATCGGAACCGGCCCCTATACCCAATTTCGCCATCAAGATTCCCGATCGCGCAGCTCCGCCCACGATACCGGGCTATCGGGCAATTCGGCCCAAAGCGCGCCTTGATCAAAATAGGCGCGCTGCTCGCAGATCAAATCGCCGCGCAGCTTGATCGCAACGCAGCCCGGTATGGTGACGCAATGGCCGTCCAGACGTTCATAGTCGATCTCGGATTCGACGAAGACCAGTGCCGTCCCACACATCGATACGTGCTTGACGACATGGCGTATCCGCCCAATCAATTCCCAGAACTGGACAATCTGCTCACGCGCACTGTTCTTCCCGATAACCACCGGCATCGCACCCAGGACGAAGCGGTGATCGTCGGTGAGCATGTCCAAGAAAGCGTCGATATCCTTTGCGTCGATCGCATCGAAGCTCCGCAACACCCAGTGGTCGGCCGGCGCCAGATTTTTCTCCAGATCCTTCACAGCATTCATATCAAATCTCTCTCCTGCCGCCAGATTCAGGAATCATGGCGTTTGTTTCAGCTATCCCGACTGGCGCGACATTATCTTTTGCACCCGTGGAGCAGCCAGCCTGTGGAGCAGCGACTTAGATGTTCGGGTTCCTGCAGAGTCATTCATCGGATTGAGTTCCCATTTATCATAGGTGTAAATGTAGCCATTATCGCTTTACGAATATGTGCCATTCTACTGCCCGTATGGCGAGGCGCACCAGATCGCCCTAGCCTTCCCGAACAATCAAGAAGACACGGCATTGCCGAGAGGGAGGGAATTAGTGAGCGACTCCAGCTTTTGGAACCAACGCGGATTGTCTATACCTACCTCGTCAAGGCGGCCCGCCTCACAGCACCATTCCATGTGGCGGGAGCCTCCGCATCTCACACATATGCCATAGCCCATGACGACGACATAGTACCCGGCTTGGCGATTCAACAGATCGCCTGAAAACGACTCTCCGTTTCACGCGGGCGCCAGCGTCTGGAGTAGAGGACAGAATGACAAGTAGAACTGAAGCCGCTCCTCCGTTTCCGGATGCAATGTCCCCGACGGACTATCTCATCGCCATAAAGCAGATCGAGTCAGTCATAGCAGATTATGCCATTGGCCTAGACAGCCGGGACATGGACCGATTTCTCTCCGCATTTCATAGCGAAGCGACCCTCGACGTCGCGAAAGGCGTTATCACGGGACGGGAATCCATCCGGGAATGGGCAGAAGAGGTATTTTCGTACCGGACGATCGGACACTTGACGGGCAATCATCGTATCGAACTGCATGATTTGAACCGAGCGTCGAGCGTGGGCGGCGGCCTTGGGCTCTCTACGATGCCGGACGGAGCCATAGTGTTCGCTTTCGCCCAGCTAACGGATAGGTACGTGAAGATCGGGAATATCTGGCAAATCGAATACCGGCGTGTTGCGCTCGTATCCGCCTTCGAGCTTCCCGGAGCCGTACCGATTATGATCAATGGCAAGCCCGTCAATGCGGGTTGAACAGCCGGGGACCGCTTCGACATGAATCTAGCAAATAAAACCGTTGTTATGACCGGCGCGGGCAACGGCATTGGCCGGGAAATCGCATTGGAATTCGGCCGCCGTGGTGGACGGGTTATCGTGTCGGATCGCGATGGCGATGCGGCGGCTTCAGTTGCCGATGCGATCGGCGCCGAGGGGGGTGAAGCCGCCGCTTTGTCATGCGACGTAACAAAGGATGAGGATATTGCTCGGCTTAAGCAAGCTGCGGAGCGATACGGTCCGGTCGATGTCCTCATGAACCACGTTGGAGCTGCTTCGTCCGGGATTGCAGTGGAAATACCGCTTGAGGATTGGCGTTGGGTCTACGACGTTAATGTCCTCAGTGTCGTGCGTGCCCTCAAGCAATTTCTCCCTGACATGATGGCGCGTGGATCTGGTCTCATCATCAACACATCTTCAAGTTTGGGTCTGTTCCCGGAAATGCCGGTTGCATTGCCATATATTGCCTGCAAGGCCGGAATCATTGCGATGTCGGAGGCGCTCGCCTTACAATGCCAGCATGCTGGGGTTAGGGTGATGACGCTCGCCCCTGACATCACCGACACCGGCTTTGTCATGTCACAGCGCACGACGGGAATGACGATCGAAGACATGGCCGGCTCGGTTCCGATGACGATGATGCAACCGCCCAAGGCGGTTTCCGACGCGCTGTTTCTTGCGATAGATGAAGGGCGTTTCCTCGCTACAAATGTCGCCAATTTTGAAGAGCTGCTCCAAGACCGCGCAACCGCAAGGCTTGAGCCACGCCTCAGGGCCTACCATCAACTTGGGCCTGCGATTGCCGCTTCGGCCGAAGCTCTTGCCTCACTCGCGATCCTATGATGCAAAGACAGCTAGATGTCCTCATGGAATAACAGCGTCTCCGCAGCACCAGCCTGGCATTGGTTTTAACTCGCGATCTTCGCGTAATGATGCAACATGCCGGCCACGGCCCGAGCCTGGCTTGGGACTGTGGGCTTGTTATCGCGAGGAGAAATGCGGGCATGCGGGTAACATGGCCATGACAGAAGATGGATTGAATGATCAGCTCCGCAGCCTTGTTACAGAGTTTGACCTGCTAAATGCGCCGGGGCATTTGCTGCGCCGCAATCATCAGCGCTCGTATGAAATCTTTGCTCGCCACGTCGGTGACGACGTCACACGCCAGCAAATAGCGCTCCTGATAGCATTGACCAAGCGTCCGGGCGCCTCTCAGCGAGAGATAGTCGAGGCCACAGGTATCGATAAGAGCACTTTGAAGGAGATGCTGGGGCGCATGGTCTCTCGTGGGTGGGTGCAGCGGGAGCGGGACCCCATCGACAAGAGAGCCTGGACTATGGCTCTCACGGCCGGCGGCCGTCTTCTTCTTGCCGAACGGCTCCACGCGGTCGAGGCGGCGCAAAGGGAGATCGTAGCTCCGCTCACGGAAGAGCATCGAGCAACCTTTCTACGCATCTTGCGCATCCTCATCGCAAAGGATGGCAGGGACCCTGAGCATCGGTCAAAGGGCTTCGTCGCAGAGCCCAGGAAGCAAGTATAAGCAAGGCGAATGTCGGACATTCCGCTAGGGGCATAGTTACAGTGCACCGCCGCCCCTATCTTAGAAGGCAGATAGTTTAGTTAAGCGGCAAGGAATCACTATCAATCCTTCTGCAGGAATAAAGACGGTTGAGGTGTGGCGTCCGTTCATATCGAGCAAGCCTTCCAAGGCTATGATATCCGGTGCTTTTGGGAACTGCGCCGTCCTTGATCGCTCGGTAAGGACCTTGTCACCCGTAGTCGGCTATCCCGCAGCATCGGTGCCTCCCGCCGGCGCAAGTGCAATTCCTTTGGAGAGAAGACATGGTAACGGTTTTGGAAGAACAGATTGCGTCGGGCCGAGGTACACTCGTTCGTCCAAGCGAGATTTCTCACCTTGCGATCGGTAATCTGGTCACGTTGGACTTGGTCGCTGCGAGACGCCGGTATGAGCATTTGTTCGCGTTCGAATGCGTTGAATATGCTCCGGGGAGGATGATGGCGCGGGATAGGCGCGCAAAACATCTGATGGAAACAGGTGTCCGCGACTTCTTCCTCCTTGACATTGTCGAGGTCGACACGATCGAACATCCACAGGCCATGGCAAATCATTGGGGCTTTTCCGTCTCCAGCCGTGAGGAGGTTGACCGTATTCGCGAGAAGCTCGTCAAAAAATCGCAGGAATATGGCCTGCGCAAGATTCATCCGGCGCTGAATATGCACAATTCCTACGGCTTCTATCTGATCGATGCGGACGAGAATTGGTGGGAAGTCGAATGCCGGGGCGACATCAAGCACGAGGTGATGTTCAGCCGCGGCGATTGGGACGCTTCTGGCCGCGAAGACTTTCCAATGGTATCGCCTCCACTCGACATATCCACGACCGCCAGCCAGGTGTTTGGCCCGGAAGCGTTTATGACGCACGGCACGACGGCGGTGATCAGCACCAGGGAATCTCAGCATTTCTATGAAGATGTGTTGGGCTTGCGTTATGTCCGCCATGGGCGCCCCTCCAGCCTGTTTGCCGGCGCCAGCGATTTTGCCATCGTTGGTCTAAACTCGGGCGACAAAATTCAGGACCAGGGAGTTGAGAACCGCTTCACGATTCTTGTTGATTCCGAAGAGGAATTGGAGAGGCTTCACGCGCATGTAAAGAATGTTCGGGAAACCTTCGGCCTGCAGCATGTGACCGGCATTACCGATGGGGAATTTGGTGGTCGCGCTTTTCTGCTTCGAAGCAAAGATCAGATCTGGTTTGAAATCTCGTCCCGATCTCGACAGAGCTATGTCGATCTCTTCAAAAGCAGGCAAGCAGAGCAGTTCGACAGACCATGAACGAACGACATATCTCGTCCATCCAACAGCTGACGAAGGAATATATCGGGTCTGGGTTCACAGCGAGAGGCATGGGCGATGCAGTCGCTGCAATGAATGTAGACCCTTTCATACTTGCCGCATTGTTCACAATGTCGGAACCCACCTTCCCACCGCATCCACATGCCGGTTTTATCGTGGCGACCTACATGCTGCCCGAAAGTCCGATCGGCTTCGTTAATCAGGATTCCACGGGCCTGGTCAATCAGATCGAGCCTGGCGCGATCCACTTCACGGTCGCGGGCAGCGGAACCCTGCATGAAGAGCAGCCGGAACGCGCTGGTCCGATCGCTAGCGGTTTCCAGATTTGGGTGGACTTGCCCAACGATCGGCGCGACATCGCGCCCTACGCGGTTTCGCTCGCTGCGGACGCCGTGCCAATCGCGCGTGCGGCGGGTGTCGAGATCCGCGTGCTCGCTGGCAGCAGCAACGGTTTGCGCGCACCCATAGACCTTCCAACGCCGCTGCGCATTGTCGATCTCACGCTCAATGCTGGTGGCAGTTTCACGCAGGAGCTGGAACCGGGGGAAAATGCTTTTCTGATCATGCATGCCGGAGACGTGCTTGTCGCGGGTGAGCATGTAGAAGCAGGGCAGCTCGTACGAACGGATTGCGCCGGGGGTGACTTAAATGTGACGGCCGGTGAGCGCCCGGCGCGGCTAACATTGTTTGCCGGAATGCCGCTCAGCCAGCGGCGTGAGATGGCCGGCCCCATCGTGGCCCGGGACGGACCGAGCCTTCGCGATCTTATGGCGCGTGCAAGGCGAGGCGGCTTTGGAACACTTATACCCTTTGCGGTGAAGGCTGCGCCTCTCACACACAACAAGGCCGCCATACAATAGGAGCCGAAATGCCGACTTTTGAAGAACTGGACCGGACAGTCACCCTGAACGAACAATTGGAGGAAAGCGGCGGAGGGCCGGTCATTCTCGTCAACATCCTGACCGTCGACCCGGCGGATGCCGACAAGCTGGTCGAAGCATGGGCAATCGATGCAGCCGTCATGAAAGGCCAGAAAGGATTTATTTCGACGCAGCTTTATCGCGGGATTGCCGGAAGCGGCACCTTCATGAACAATGCCGTGTGGGAAAGCGTCGAACTCTATCGTGCAGCCCGGCTCGATACCAAGGCTAGAGAGAAAGCGCGGGACATGTACCCGTCAAGCCTGGTGGCGAGCCCCCATTTGGTCCGGCCCATGGCGGTTGCAGGCATTTGCGTTACATGAGACTATGGTTGGATCGGCATCATCTCGGATAAATAACGAAAATCCGAAGTCGGTCGGTAAATCTTGATTGATCTGGCGACGCAAATTGCCCACGCGATCAGATGAGGGAAGGCATCTGATCGCGCGCCATATCTTTAGAGCTGTGAAAAGACATAAGGCGGTGAGGCATGGATTGCGCTCATACCTGTCGTTTGAGATCATCATCGAGATCGATTAGCCCACTTGATAGCTTTTCCAGCAGACGGGCTAGCTCGACATGCTCATGCGGCCCCATGATCCGCTCGAAATGCGCATTGAACTTCACGGCAACGCGATCCAGGTCTTGCCAAAGCTCTTCTCCCTTCTCCGTCAGGAACAGCGCCTTGGACGGCCGCTTGTCGACAAACACCTTTTCGCGACGGATCAACCCGTCTTCGATGAATTCCGCTATTACAGGCGACAGGGAAGAAACGTCGCGGAAGCGCGTCGCCCCGAGCTGCGTTTGCGTAACACCAGGGTTTTGGCGGATCAGCGAAAGAATAATATAGCGAGCATTGCGAGACTGGCCGCCCACCATCTTCAGGAATGTCGTGAAGGACATGGCTGACGCTACGCTCAGCCAATAGGACGCCATCCCCCCAATGGCACCAAGATAAAGCTCCGATTGCGGAGCATTCCCAGCAATTGCCTCGTCGTTTTTCTTCCTCACAAATATTCCATATGCCGCGGTTCCCAAGATTAATATCGCCATACGCCACCTTGCGGCGCAGTGCCACAAAAAGAGAATTTGACTCCAAAGTTTCTATTCGTATACCTGTCTCCAAAGAAAATTTGATTCCAAAGTCTCTCGCCATCGAGCGGAGCAAATGGACAGCCTGAGGAGAGAGAACATGCCAAAGCCAATCCTGTTCAATGCATTCTATATGGGTTCACCGTCGCAGGCTTGGGCCGGTCTTTGGGCGCATCCAAAAGCACAAACCGACCGATATTGTGATCTCGCCTTCTGGCAGGATCTGGCGCGTACCGCCGAAAGAGGACTGATCGACGGCATTTTTTTCGCCGATCAGCTCGGCGTAATGGATGCGTATGAAGGCAGACCGGACGCGCTTATCCGTTCGGGCGGAATGTGCCCGATCAACGATCCGATGATGGTGATCCCGGCAATGGCGGCGGTGACCGAAAATCTATGCTTCGGAGTCACCGGCAATACCACCTACGAGCAGCCCTATCTGCTCGCCCGGCGCCTTTCGACCCTTGATCATCTTACCAAAGGACGCATCGCGTGGAACATCGTCACCGGCATTGCGCCGGCCGCCGCGATGGCCATGGGCCAGAAACCCGTGGCCCATGACAAGCGCTACGACATTGCCGATGAATATATGGATTTGATGTACAAGCTCTGGGAAGGCAGCTGGGAAGACGACGCCGTCCTGCGGGATAAGGCGAACCAGATTTACGCCGATCCGGCCAAGGTCCACATGATCAAGCATCACGGCGAATATCTATCATCCGAAGCGATGTTCATCTGCGAGCCTTCGCCACAGCGCACGCCCTTTCTTTTTGCTGCCGGCTCATCGGGACGGGGAAGCGCCTTTGCCGGTAAGCACGGAGAAGCCGCCTTCATGTCGGCCAGCGACATGGGCTATTCGAAGCGGGTGGTGGATGGTTACCGAAATGCGGCTATCGAGAACGGACGCGCGCCCGATGACATCAAGGTAATCAATGCGGCGACCATCATTGTCGCGCCGACGGAGGCAGAAGCGCGCGCTCTTCAGGAAGAATATCAGCAATATGCCAGTTTCGAAGGGAATCTGGCGATGCTTTCAGGCTGGACGGGCATCGATTTCTCCAAATACGGGCCGGATGAGCCGATTGAACATGCCGAAGGCAATGCGATCCAATCCATCCTCGATTCGATGACGAAACATAATACGGGCGAGAAGGTAACCCCGCGCGCTCTGGCGCGATTTGCGCGCACGCCGGGTCGCGAAGCGTTCATAATCGGATCGCCGTCACAGGTCTGCGATACCATCATCGAGTGGGTCGAAAAAGTCGGTGTCGACGGTTTCAATCTCCACCGCACCGTCGAACCGGGCGGTCTTGGCGCTTTTGTCGATCTGGTCGTGCCGGAGCTTCGCGATCGCGGTTACTACAAGACCGAATATGATGCCGGCACGATGCGGGAGAAAATGCAGCCGGGACGCGGCCCCAAGCTCGCCAGCGATCATTATGGTGCCCGTTTCAAGTTCGGGGCCAGCGCGCCGCACGACGAGGAAATCGTTGCGAGCCTGATCTGACAGCGTCGGTCTGTCAGCACGGCAAATCGGCGTGAATCCCACGCCCCTACCCATCTTCATACGAAATTTCGACGCATGCAGGCGGTCGCAGAACCGCATAAATGAGGGAGAGAATGATGAAAAGCGTATCACTTGGCCTGATAAGTGCAATTTCCATCGCCGCGAGCTTGGCCATGCCGCGCACCGCCCATGCGCAGACGACCGATGGCGCACAGGGAGACGACGCCCCCTCGGCAACCGATCAGGGCCCGCCGTCCGACGCGGAATCCAGGAGTCAAAACATTGCCGACATCGTCGTTACGGCCAACAAACGAGAGCAAAAACTGAATGATGTAGGTGCCGCGGTGGCCGTGATCGGCGCATCACAGCTCAAGGCTCAGCAGATCAGCTCGCTCGCGGATCTGGCCAAAACCATCCCGAGCCTGTCTTACACACAGACGGCGAACAGCACGCCCGTCTACACCTTGCGGGGCGTGGGATTTTACGAAACTTCGCTCGGCGCATATCCGACCGTGTCTGTATATATTGACGAAGCACCGCTGGCCTTCCCAGCAACCACCAAGCATTCGGCCTTTGATCTGGAACGCCTGGAAGTGCTGAAGGGGCCCCAAGGAACCCTGTTCGGGCAAAACGCGACGGGCGGCGCCATCAACTATATTGCCGCCAAACCCACGGGCAACCTGACGGGGGGAGCGACGGTGAGCTATGGTCGCTTCGACGCAGCCACCGGGGAGGCATATATCAGCGGCCCCTTGAGCGACAGCCTGCGGTTCCGCCTGGCCGGCAGGGCCGAGCATCAAGGGGCGTGGCAGATCAGCAATTCCCGGCCCGACGATCGGAACGGGCGGTCGACAACATATATGGGCCGGCTGCTTCTCGATTTCGATCCCACTGATACAATCCGCATCAAGCTAAACCTGAACGGCTGGAAGGAGACAGGTCAGACTCAAGCACCGCAATATATCGCCTATCAGCCGCAACTCGCAGCCTTCCCGATCCCGGTCGTCGCCGATGCGCCCTTCGCGAAAATGAACAGCCGGTCGGCCGACTGGACCCCGGGACTGCCGTTTCAGAATAACCGGCTCTGGCAGGCGGTGTTGCGCGGCGATATCGATATCACGGACTCGATCACGCTGACCTCGCTGACCTCCTTTGTCGATTACAAACAGCGTCAGCGGGACGACGGGGATGGTTTGCCGGCGACCTCGCTCGATCTCACGCGGGAAGACGGCGCCATTCACAGTTTTTCGCAAGAACTGCGCCTTTCGAACAGCGCAAGTTCGCAATTTCGTTGGGTCATCGGCGGCAATTATGAACACAGCATCGTCAATCAGTTCAATGACGTCCAATATGATGAATCCACCGCCGCCGGGCTATTCGGCACAGCACTCGGATTTGTGAACTTCAGAACGTCAACATATTACAGCCTTCAGCGGATGGAGAATTACGCGGCCTTCGGAAACGCCGAATATGATATCGCACCCAACCTGACGATCAAGGCCGGCGCGCGATATACCGAAGCGCGTCGTCGTGCGCGATTGTGCACCGCGGATGGAAACCAGCCCAATGTCCCTTTGGGCGTGGGCGACCTGTTCTATAACTTCTTGTATAACGGGGTAGCCGGGCCTTATGAGCCGGGCAAATGCTACCCCCTCAATGATCAGACAGAGACGATCAATGGCGTGGCACCTGGCCTGCCCGGCGAATATGCGTCCAAGTTGAACGAGCATAACGTCTCATGGCGTGCCGGCGTCGATTTCAAGCCACGGTCTGGCTTATTGTTCTACGCTAACGTGGCGCGAGGATATAAGGCCGGGAGCTTCCCCGCCGTATCGGCCACCACTTTCACGCAGTTCCTGCCGGTCGTGCAGGAATCCGTGACCGCCTATGAGGTCGGCTACAAGGCGACATTACTGGACAGGGCATTGCAGTTCAACGGATCGGCATTCTACTATGATTACCGAAACAAACAGCTGCGTTCGAAGCTCAATGCGCCGCCGTTCGGTATTCTGGACGTTCTTCAGAATATTCCGAAATCGACGATCAAGGGTTTCGAGCTTGAAGCGACCATAACGCCCGTTCGGGGCTTCACCGTCGGGGCGGCATTCACCTACCTTGATGCCACGATTGACAAGTTTGCGGGCATCAACGCCGCCGGCGTGCCTGGCATCTTCGACGGCACACGCGTTCCCTTCACGCCCAAATATCAGGTAAGCCTGAACAGCGACTATCGCGCGCCTATTTCCGGCAAGCTCGATATGGTGGTCGGGGCAGCGCTGAACCTTCGATCTGATACCATATCGGTGATCGGAGGCGACAGCCCGGCCCCAACGGCAAATTCCGCAGTATATAATCCATTGCGCATTTCCAGCTATGCGCTTCTCGATCTGCGGGCCGGCATAGCCTCCGCCGACGATCGGTGGCAAATCTTCGTCTGGGGGAAAAACGTGACCAACGCTTATTATTGGAACAACGTGGTGAGTACCTTCGATACGATTGATCGCTACGCCGCCCAGCCCCGAACCTATGGAATGACGGCTAGCGTCAAGTTCTAGTTCCAGGATATTGTCCGGCGTGCAAAGCGCGCCGGACAATATTCGCCGGGCGAAGGTTTTCACTCGGCCGACCGTTGAAGCCTATCGAGAGCTTGCTTGGCCCGTCTTTTGCTCATTCGGAGCGCGCGATAGACGCTGAACCGTTGCTCAGCATCAAGACCCGCACCGAGGCGGACGATCTGCTCGAAATACCATGCCTGTGCGCCGGCAGCGTTGATCGCCCTGATCAGGGGAAACCGGCTGCGCGGTCCCAGAACGCCCGGTCCCAGCCGCAACCTATCCTCAAAGGCCGGCAAATCTTTCGAAACCTCCGACAAAATCTTGTGCGGCGCGTCCGGCCAGCCACAGAATGGCCTCGCAATCCCTATGAGGTCGACCCCTTCATCTATTAGCGCCCTGTCCATCGCAGCTCTGGTGCGAAAGCCGCCTGTAACCATCAACTTGGCCCTTCCAAGACTGGCCTTGATGCGAGGGGCGAATTCCAGGAAATACGCTTCGCGAACATTGGCTCTTCTGTCTTCAGCTGGACCTTTAAGGGCAAGGTCTATCATCCGTGGAGACTCATAATTGCCTCCGGAAATCTCGAGAATGTCGATTTTCGCCTCATCGAGCCATTGCGCGACTTTCACACTGTCGTCGATATCGAAGCCGCCGCGCTGAAAATCCGCCGAGTTGAGCTTTACGCCAACACCAAATGACGGGCCGACCGCGACGCGGATGGCATGGACGATTTCAAGCAGAAGCCGCGCCCGGTTCTCCAATGATCCGCCCCATTCGTCATCGCGTTTGTTGGTAAGGGGAGAAAGGAAGGACGACAGCAGGTAGCCATGTGCGGCATGAATTTGAATACCGTCGAAGCCGGCCTCCTTGACGACCAAGGCAGCCTCGAAGAAATGCCTCCTCACTTCTGCGATTTGTGCGTGAGTCATGGCCATTGGCGTGCCAAACAGCCCGGACCTACCCAGTTCTATTTGCACGCTTGAGGGCGCATGCGGCGTTGGATTGATGGTTATGGGAGTTTGCCGACCTGCGTGCGACAATTGCACCCAAACTGACGCGCCTCCGGATTTGGCCGCCTGGGCCCAACGCGCCAATTGCTCGGTCTTCATAGGGTCAGGGGGACCATCAATCACCACATTGCCGGGCCGCTCAAGATGGCGGCCATCGACCAGAACATTGCCGGTCAGCAGCAAACCCGCCCCACCCCGCGACCAGCGCTCATACAGCGTGACAAGCTCGGGAGAAGGCCGGCCAGCCGGATCGGCCAAGCCCTCGGTCATCGCGGCCTTAACAATGCGGTTGCCAAGAGATTGTCCATTTGGGAGCGCCAATATGTTCTCAATCGCCAAGTTATCATCCTGATATTTGAGGCAGAGCATTGTTGCTCCGCTTTTATGTTTCTCTGGAGCATCATCCTGAACATTATCCGGTCTCAAAAGCGCATACAGCAACTCTACACTTTGGCTGTCTCGCAACACGGAATTCGATGTGAAGTCATATGATGATCGATCGAGGCCCCGCGCATGGTTATGGTCCGCTCGGAATATCCTTGAAAGGCACGTCGCGATCCGATCGCAGATCCGATGGAAGGCCCAGGACACGCTCGGCGATGATATTCCTGAGTATTTCGTCGGTCCCGCCGGCAATCCTCATTGCGGCGCCCATGAAAAAACTCTGCTGAAACATCGCGGCGGAATTCTGGATTTGGTGATCCTCCAGCACGCCGTGCTGATCCAGCCGATCAAGGACTTCAGTTGCAAGTTCCTGCATTTGACGCGCCCACACGATTTTCCCGATCGATGCCTCCGGACCGGGGACCTGGCCTCGGCTAAGAGAGGTCAGGGTTCTTGCGCGCGTATGTTTCAGCCCCTCTGCCGCCACATACCAATCCGCTATTCGCTCGCGGATCCCGCCCGCGGCCAATGCGGAACTCTCATTCCCCACCCCCGGCACATTGTGCAACAGCTGCATTGCTTCGGGCCAATTGGGGCCGAAGCCACCCCCTATCGACAGCCGTTCGTTCATCAATGTGATAAGGGCGACATTCCATCCCTTGCCAACCTCTCCCAGACGCTGGTCGTCCGGAATGCTGACATCCGCGAAATACACCTCGTTGAATTCGCTTTCACCGGAAGCCTGGTGGATCGGTCGGATGTCGACGCCCGGTGAACGCATGTCCAGCCAGAACATCGTCAGGCCCTTATGCTTGGGAACATCGGGGTTGGTGCGGGCAAGGAGCAGCCCGAAATCGGAATAATGTGCGCCGGACGTCCAGACCTTCTGTCCATTGACGATCCATGCGCCCCCCGCCTCCGCCTGTGTCGCGCGCGTACGGCTTGCAGCAACATCGGATCCCGCGCCCGGCTCAGAAAACAGCTGACACCATATCTGTTCACCGCGAAGCGCGGGGCCGACGAACTTTGCCTTGGTCGCCTCGCTGCCTATCGCCATGATCGTGGGCACGCACATTCCCAGTCCTATTCCGAAGAAGGGAAATCCAAGCCCATATTTCGCCTCTTCCTCTTCGAAGATCATCTGCTCGATGAGCGTCCCTCCAGGACCGCCCCATTGTTCCGGCCAGGAAATGCAGGCAAAGCCAGCGGCGGCTTTGGCCGCTTGCCAAGCCTGCGCATGGGTCTTCAAAGCGTTGCCTTCAAGCCCTTGCGACGCTTTGACCGTCTCCGGAGCGTTCAGCTCCAGCCAGTGGCGTACTTTCGAACGGAACTCCGCTTCTTCGTTGCTATCAGTAAAGTCCATCGGAATTCCCCAAACCAAGAACCTGGCTTTCCAGGGATCGCACGAGCCGCTCCCGCCAAGCCGGAAGACCACCTATGGACAGGGCAAGCTGGCGCGACCTGCGAAGGTGAAGGTGACAGTCCGCCTCCCAAGTGAATCCCATTCCGCCATGGGTCTGGAGATTCTCCTTTGCGGCAAAATCATAGGCTTGCGTCCCGGCGATCCGCGCCGCCGCCGCCGCCTTGGCCAATTCCGTCCCACCTTCAGCAAACGCCCAGGCGCCAAAATAGGCATGCGATCTTGCCAATTGGTTTTTTACGTAAATATCGGCGAGCTTGTGCTTTATCGCCTGATTGGCGCCGATTGGTTTACCAAATGCGTAGCGCGCCAAAGCATAACCTCTGGCCGTATCCAGACATTTGTCTGCACCGCCCACCTGCTCAAACGCAAGAAAGATAGCCGCACGATCGAGGATGCCGGACAAGAGAGCCGCACCATCCCCAGACTTGCCCAGCGGTTCGCACACTGCTTCGTCAAAAGAGAGCCGGGCAACACTCCGTGTAGGGTCAATCGAGCGGAGCGTCTCTCTCCGCAATCCATCACCGGAAAGCGCGACCACATATAGGCCGCTTGCATTCCCTTCACGGGCTGACACGATCGCATGCGTGGCGATGTCACCATCTGTGACAGGCGCTTTTGTGCCACTCAGCCGGCCGCCAACTACTTCCGTTTGGATCGCTTCCATCCCAGCGGCTCCCGGCCCCTCGGATGTCGCAAGGCAACCGATCGCCCGCCCCTGAGCGATCTCAGGCAATAATCTCTCTCGCTGCGCATCGCTTCCGTGATTGATGATCGCCTCTGCAAATATGTAGGCCGTGGATGAAAACGGTACTGGTGCAATGACCCGCCCCATTTCTTCCGCGATCGCGCATAGCTCGACATGGCCCAGCCCGGAACCTCCCCATTTCTCCGGGATCCGGGCGCCGACCCACCCCATCTCGACGAGAGATCGCCAGAGTTCCCTGTCGAAGGAGATCGCATCATCATCTAAAACCGCGCGCGTCGTCGAGGAAGTGCACCGCGCCTCCAGAAATCTTCGCGCCTCCGCCTTAAGCGCCAGTTCGTCTTCCGAAAAATCCAGGTTCATCGGAAACACCTCGCCACAAGTTCGTCCCGAAAAACGGTCGAACAGTTCGGGCTTACCGCAGCAGCCCTAGCGCCCGCGCGAATATGATTCCGGATGATGCCCGGTAAGAAACTGCACGTATCGCTGCAGGCGAACGCATCGCGTATCTGCAAAACTGCCATTTACCTCTCCCCAATTCATCGCGCATCATTTTCGAGCGTGGGCGCTAAGGACACTGAAGTTCGCCACGCAGAAACCAAGGGCAGCGCCATGAACAACCTTGTGCAAAGGCTAGGGCACGACATTATGTTGGCAAAATGCAAAGCCGGGACAGGCAATGCCTCAGGGGAATGGACGATTTGATGTTAATCGATCAATGGTCCAAAGTAAGATCCGTTGACACCAACCCGGCCAGCAATTGCAATCTCTGGCGAACATTTGCATATGCTCGAAGCGTAACGCCAAATGGCGGGGCCACTAATCTATCAGCAGCAGAATATTCGCATTTCTGAGACGGGATACCTTCCTAGCCTCTTCGACCCACCGCCCATTTTGCGTTGTCGGTGTTTCAGCTCAGCCTCCGTCTCAGATGCTATGATCGGTATCAAGGAAAACCGGCTGCCTTCTTTCGGCGAAGGCTTTGATTCCCTGGCGGCTTTCAATAGATGCACCTTGCGCCACGATCGACCGGCTCTCTGCATCAAGTTGGTCATCGAAACTCGTTTCCGCACCATCAAGCAATAGACGTTTGGTTCTGCCGAGCGCACCAACCGCGGCATGGGCGAGATTCTGCGCCAACGTCTCTACCTCGGAAGCAAGTTCGCCCTGCGGCACAATTTTGGTGACGAGACCGATGAGCGCGGCTTCTTCGGCCGATATTCGGCGGTTGGTCATCGCCAGTTCCTGCGTACGACGTAAACCAATCAATCTTGGCAGCAGCCAGGTTGCGCCGCCATCAGGCGACAGACCGATACGCGCATAAGCCAGCGTGAAGTGCGCGGCTGGCTCCGCAATTGCGATATCGCCGATCGCCGCCAGCGCCACGCCGGCGCCCGCGGTGGCGCCGTGAATCGCTGTAATCACCGGCTTCTCCAACTTTGCCAGGCGAAGGATGGCAGCGTGGAGATGGTCGGTGATCTGCGCCAATAGATCGGGCAGCGCGTCACCGGCCGCATGCAGGGCGGCGACATCCCCCCCCGCGCAAAACATCAGCCCCTTCCCGCGTATAATCACGCAACGGATCGCCGGATCATCATCGCACGTGATCGCGGCGTCCAACAATGCCCGCGCCATCGCAACGTCGATTGTATTGCCCCTCTCGGGACTGTTGAGCGTGAGGTGCGCGATCGCGCCCCGCCGCTCAAGCAGGACTGGGCTTTCCGCCCTGCCTATATGGCTGTCATGCGCCACCCATGATCCTTGATGTTCGTGCTCGGATTACATCGTGTCGGACATAATCATGGAATGTTTTGGCGTGCGTTTTCGGAACGACCTTATGCTCGTTCTCCACACTTTCGATCCGACGAGAAGGATCGATATTACCGACCTTGCCCTCGAACGCTTTTCCACGCATTGGGCGCAGAATAATGCTCATGGCATAGCGTTGAGCAACGCCGCGCTGCGTTCCTCGACCTTGAACATCGATGTTCGATCGGTGTGTATATAGAGGGAGTTATCGCTGATCGCGCGTTTTACCATATCGCCGACAGCGTCAGGCTGGACACCATTGGCCAGGAAAGCCGTCATCTCTTCGTTGCTTGCAAACACCTTTTGACGTTGCTCGGCGGACATGCTCCGCGTGACCTTGGGCTGCGCAGCCCGTGTACGCGCGATGATGTCCGTCGCCACCGGACCAGGACACAATACGCTCACGCCAATCCCTTCCGATTGCAATTCCGCGTGGAGTGCTTCGCTCAGACCAACGACGGCGAACTTGGCGGTGCAATACAGAACGTTCCCCGGACCTGTGTACAGCCCAGCGCCGGAAGCCGTATTGACGATGTGACCGCCAGCCCCCCTGGCAATGATGCGGGGTAGGAAGGTCTGGATTCCATTGATCACGCCATCAAGGTTGATCCCCATCCCCCAGTCCCACAATTCATAGGTGAGTCTGTTGGCTGGCGCCCCGCCGGCGACACCGGCGTTGTTCATGAGGATCGACACTGGCCCCAGGCGTCTTTCGACGTCGTCCGCGACACGCGCATAAGCGGCTCGATCGCGGACATCGAGAACGGCGGTTGCGACCTGGGTCACGTCCCCCAGCTCGGCCTCGGCCCGCGCCAATGCATCAGAGTCTAGATCTACCAGGGCCAGCTTGACGCCCGATTTTGCCAACGATCGTGCCATGCCCAGCCCAATTCCGTTGGCGCCTCCCGTTATGAAGGCTGTGCGATTAGCAATGTCCGTCACACCGTTCCCCATCCAGTCATTCTGTTGCTCTGCAGGTGATGCCGCCGGAAATCCAAATTAACGAGCGGCGGCCGCGGTTCGCGTAGCGATCAACTTTTCGATGTTGGCCCGGATGACTGGAGGCAGGCTTTCGATGTCGATCGGAAAGCCATTGACCAGCATCGCCTGCATATGGCCCATCTGATGGAGATGAAAACCGTAGTCCATGGCCGCCTTACGGCCCATCTGGTCCTGAGCGAAGTTGATGGATTGCTTGACCAGCTTCATCGTAAACGGATTTCTTGCGGCGATTGTTTCGGCCAGCGCAAGGGTACGGGCGGTCAGTTCACCTCGCGGGACGACGTGATTGACCATACCCCTGTCTTTTGCGTCCTGCGCGGACATCCAGCCGCCCGTCATCAGCCATTCCTTGGCCTGGCGTACGCTCATTTCATAGGGATGCTGGAAAAACTCGACACCGGGTATGCCCATTTCGGCTGCGGTCGCATCACGGAACCGCGCGTCGTCTGAACAAACTATCAGGTCACACATCCATGTGAGCATCATTCCCCCTGAAATCACCGAACCCTGGATCTCGGCGATCGTCGGCTTCGGCGCGTTGCGCCAGCGTTCGGTAATCTCCAGGTAGATTTCTTTTTCGCGGCTGTAATAGCCTTCCCAGCCCTTGCTGCTACAACAACCCCACAGTCCGACAAGTTGGTCTGCTGAAGGATTGTCCGGTGCTTCACCGCTGATATCATGCCCGGCATTGAAATGATCGCCGGCGGCCGCCAGAATGATGACATTGATCTTGTCATCGTGGCAAGCCCTCTTGAATGCGTCATCCAGCTCATAAGTCATCGTTATGCCCTGCGCATTGCGCCGGGTAGGCCGATTCATCACGATCCTCGCGACCTTGGGAGCCGGCTCTTCATAGATGACTTGTTCGTACCCGTGACCTTCTTTGGCCATAATCATCTCTCCACTATACTCTTGGGCGATGCTAAGTCTCGATAGACCGGCGCTAAGGGTCAAATTCCAATACGAAGCCTGGCATGAAATTGAGGAATACTGTCCTTCGTTTCGCTAGCTGATCTTTGCCTCACCAAAGTTCGTAACTTTCTGTCCAAAGGCGGCAACTTCCATACATGCCATCTGCGTGCGCTCTTCCAACGCTATCACGGATTTCAGATCTTCGATTTCAGCCGCACGCATCATCACCTCTTTTGTTTTGCGCAGACCTATTGGCGATGTCGCGAGCAAGTCCGTAATGAGAATGCGTGCCGCGTCTTCGAGCTTGTCATCGTCTACTACGTCCGACACCAATCCAGCCGAAAGCGCACGATCCGCGTGGATAAAGCGGCCGGTCATCATCAACTCCGCCGCGATCGATGTCCCGATCATTCTTGGCAGAAAATAGCTCGTGCCCAGCTCGCAGCCGGACAGGCCGATCTTGACGAAGGCCACGTTCATCTTGGCGGTGCGCCCTGCGATTCTGATGTCCGAGGCCAACACGAAATTGAAACCGCCGCCGCAGGCGGCCCCCTGAACCAGCGCGACGATTATCTGGGGGCAAGCGCGCATCTTGAGAACGATATCCGCGAGCGAAGGACCCGGCCCGGTATCGGTGGCGCCGGTCGGCATGTCATGCGGCGCGCTTTTGAACCAGATCAGATCGAGTCCGGAACAGAACGCCTTGCCCGCCCCGCGCATAATGACGATGCGGCATCCATAATCGGATTGCAGCCCGTCAAAGTACGACCACAACTCCCGAACCATCGTGCCGTCTATCGCATTAAGGCGTTCGGGGCGATTGAGTGTCAGCCAGTCAACCTCTCCCTCGCGCGTCACGGAGATCGTGGTGTAATCGTTCATTATCCAGCCTTTTTATTGATCCCTACAGTTTGCGCGCAGGGCGCCGTCGATCATCAAGCCTTCTCGCCCCGCGCGGTTGGCCGCCCTTTCCGGTTGGCCTATCGTTTGCCTTCGCAGATGCTGTCGGGACTTGAATTTTCGCTTGCCTTTAATCTTCATCGCCCACGTCCGGGTCAAATGCCTAGCGACACCCAGCCATGCGCGATGAGAATGTAAGAAAGGGCGATCAGCACATGTATAAACAGCAGCAAGACTTGGCGCCCTGTCTGATATTCGATGCTGATCCACCCGATCTACACAGAATTGAAGAAACGGCCTGCACGCCCGAAACCCCGTCGCCGAAAGATTGCGTCGGGCCCTCTAAAACGAATAGCCAAGCGATACGCCGTAAGTCCGCGGCATACCGAAATTTCCGTTCGTGCCCAGGGCGTTGATCCCCTGCTGGGTATAGTAGATCTTGTCAGTCAGGTTGCGCCCGAAGACCGAGATGGTCATATTCCCATGCGAAGTGAATGTTACGGCAGCATCAAGCGTCATATACGCCTTCTGACTGAGAGTGTTGGCAAAGTCGAAATATACGCGACTGCTATAATATGGCGAGACGGTCACATCCAGCCGGCTGTCGTCGCCAACCTCGGCATGATATCCAAAGGTGGCGCTCGCAGTATAGGCAGGCGCGCGAACCATATGGCTGCCGCTCGCATCGACGACGATGTTCGCATTGAACAGCCCGCCCAAGGTGGCAGGTACAGTTGGATCGTTCGTATAGCCCGGCGCGGTTTTGAAGTCGATATATCGGGCGTGCGTGTAGGCAAAGCCTGCGCGAACGTCAAAGGCATCGCTGAAGCGAACAGTGCCGTCGATATCGATTCCGTAAATTCTCGACGTAGGCACGTTGAACAACTGGTTGAATATCGCACCGTCTTGACCAGAAACCGTCGAATTCACCTGACTATCTTTATAGTCATAATAGAATCCTGCCGCGCTCAGTGAAAACATCTTGGAGGATGTCTTGAAACCAGCCTCAAAAGCGTCGACTGTCTCCGGCTTGACGGAAGGTCCATTGGGAGAGGAGAGGTCGAAAACGCCGCTTTTGAATCCCTTGCTATATGTAGCATAGATGTTGGCGCGCGGGGACAATGCATAACGAAGGCCGATGCGCGGAGTCCATTTCTTGTCCGTCGCATTCTGGATGCGCGTGAAAGGGGAAGGCGCGCTGACGCCCTGCGCGCTTTCTCCCAGGCGCTTTTCGTAGCTGTAACGTGCCCCGGCGATCAGCGAGAGCTCGCCCAGACGATATGTCCCCTCGGCATAGGCCGCATATGCATTGTTCTTCCCGAATGCATTGAATAGCGGAACATCGTTCGACAACAGCAGAGGCACCGCCGATTCGCTATGGTAGTAATATAGTCCGGCAACATAGCTCAGGGGGCCATCACCCTTGGACGTGAGGTTCAGTTCCTGAGTAAAGGTTTTGGTATGGACCTTTACTGTAGCCGATTGATCAGTCGGGATCACAATCGGACCGATCGGCAGCGGAAGTGGGATTACAAGCGGGATCGTTGCATATGTATTGTCGAGATCATTGATGGAAAATAGATCGTTTACGTCATACGCACTGATCGACGTCAATGTCCCGAAATCGAGATCGAGTTTGGCATGTGCACTATACTCGTCCGTACTGGTCTTGATAACATCCCTTGTATTATGAGACAGATGATAACGATCCTTCGACACCGGCCCGGAGTCAAGGAACGGGAGGCTATAAAGGCCCGTCAACCGGATTGATTGGTAATTGGATCCCGTGGGATCGTCAAAGTCGGCGTGTGAAGCGGTCAAGATGATCGAAAAATTGTCGGTCGGCTGCAGAAGGAGTTTGCCCCGCGCCGTGAAATTGCGACCTTCATTCACATAATCTCCCGTTCGCCCGTCGCGAATATAGCCACGCGCATAGCGATAGGAGATTGCTCCATTGACCGCGATTTTGTCGTTGATTGGAACGTTGAGATAGCCGCTCGCACGGACTTGATTAAAACGCTCGTAAGAGACGTTGAAACGCCCACTCGTAGCAAAGCTCGGGTCTAGCGTCTTGATGAGCAATGCGCCGCCCGTTGCGTTGCGCCCGAACAATGTTCCTTGCGGCCCCTTCAACACCTCGACATCGGAGACGCTGGCGAGGTCGAAGATATTGCCGGTGGGCGTCGCCTGGTAAACGCCGTCAATATAGGTTGCGACGTTCTGCTCTCCGCCCGATGCCGGCAAGGTAGACCCGATGCCGCGGATCGTGGGCGACAATCCGTAGACGGCGCGTTGAAAGTAAGCGCCCGGAACAACCTTGGTCAGGTTTTCAAGCGATGTCGGCCCGGCCTGCTCCAGCGCCGAAGGCGAAACTGCGGCAATCGAAATGGGCACGTCAACCCAGCGCTCGGAACGGCGTTGCGCGGTAACAACGATGTCGCCAGGGCTAACGGCATTCTGCGCAAGCGACGCAGACCGCGCATTAGCGGCCGACTGCGCCGGCCCAGATTTCATGTCCGGCGTTGACCTATTGCCCAGATCGCCAGAGGATGAAGACTGTGCGTGGGCTACACTAACCCATGCGATGGCCATGATTGATGTGAGCGTCTTTAATGTCATTTGAACTCCCCTCCAAGTTTATCTGTTTATTATGTTACTCGTCTCTCCGGAGGGTGTTTGGGTCAAATGCCTATTGACGCTCAGCCATGCGCATAAAGAATGCCTTCGGTTCGAATACGGACCACGCCCGATCCCATGGGTATATGTACCACATTGCTAGAGGCTGTTTCGGTATCTATTTCAGGCCAAACCCCTGCCGCTGGCAGAATTCATCGGCGCCTTTTCAGATCATCAATGATCCGCGCATGGCTCTTCTTATCAATCCTGTACAGGAGCACCAACGCAGCGCCGGCAATTGACAGCAAGGCCGCTCCAGGCCCCCCGGCAAATCCCAGCCACGCAATGGTGCGTTCGGGCAAAGCGGCCGCGCCACCCTGTTCAGACAAATGTGTTGGAAAATGGATCAGCTGGAGCACAAGCCCTGCGATAAGAATGCCGGCACCCGTGGCCGATTTGCTGGCAAATGACCAGCCCGCGAAATAAAGCCCTTCCCGCCTGGCGCCGAACAAATGCTCGTGTTCGTCCGCGGCATCGGGGATCATCGACACAAAGGCAATGAGTGCCAGCGCCATCATTGCGCCGCCCAGCAATGCGACCACAAGCAGAAGGGCGATCAAGCCGGTGCCGGTTAAATGTAGCAAACCCAGCAGCTTGAGAGTGGACGGCAATGCATGACAGATCACCATGCCCATCATGCCGATCAGAAGCATGGTGCGCTTTTCCATATGCCGTCCGAGCGGACCGGCCATCGGCGCGCCCAGCGCCAGTCCGAGCACAGCAGGCACAAACACCGCCTGCATCTGCGTTGAAGTCAGATTCCAGAAAAAGCTCGCGACATGAAGCGCCAGCGCCTGGTTCGTTCCGATCTCGATGTTGAAAAACAAACTGGCGGCAAAGATGATACGGAATGTCCGATTGCGAAACATTTCGCTCATTTCGGCGATCAACCGGCGATGGACGGCCTCGCCCGTCGTGCCGACCTCATGCTGCATGTGTCGTGTCGACAAACCCTGCCAGATCGCAATAAAGCCGCCGGCTAACAACAAAACGCTCAGGGTAAGCGTAAGCGGCAGGTATGCAGCGCGATTGGACACGCCCGAAGGCCCCGCCAGAAACACGCCATATCCCAACCCAATCACCGCCACGGTTCCAAGGATTCCTATCCCCCAACGCCAGGCCGCAATGGAGGAGCGTTCGTCATAGTCATCGCTCAGTTCCGCACCAAGCGCCTGGTAGGGCAGAGTGAATACCGACAGCGAAATGCGCAAGGTAATCGACAACAGCATCAACCACAGAAAAAGTGCGGCCTGCCCAAAGGTGGAAGGAAGTGCAAAGATCAGGTTGAAAGTCAGAACGATCGGAACAAGCGCCGCGATCATGAATGGGACTCGACGGCCGAACCGAGAGCGCCAGCCGTCAGACAATGATCCGATCAAGGGATCCATGACGGCATCCACGATCATGCCTGCGCCCAAGGCAAGTCCGGCGAGCCCCCCAGGTAGCCCACACACCGCTGTCACATAAAACAGCACAAAGATGTTGAGCATGCTTCCGACAATGAGTTCGACAAGCTGGCCGGCGGCATAGCCCATCTTTCGACCAAGTGGGAGCCGGCGGGGCCGAGAGGGGTGCGTGTCAAAGCCGGACGGCCCGCCGAGCAGATCGGCACTTGGCAGGACCGCTTCTTCAATTCCTCTCATAGCCACGCAAAATATCCTTGTTATTGGGCCTTAAAAACCGCCCAGTTGCCTTGGCCATCCGCCTTCCCGCGGATGGTCACAAACTTATCCCTCCGCCCACAACCAGCGTCTGTCCGCTGACATAGTCGCTTTCGGGTATGCAAAGCAGATAAATGGCGCCTGCCGCCTCCTCTGCAGTGCCGGCACGCCCCAGAGGCACCTTCGTTTTAAGAGCGTCAAGAACCTCTGCCGGGACGCCTGTTTGTATGGCTTCGCCCTCAATCTCGATCCTCGTCACGGGATCGTCTTTGTGCTTGGTGAGGCGGGTTTCGATGAATCCGAACGCCACGCAATTTACACACACCTTCAGCCGCCCCCATTCCTTCGAGAGGGTCTTGGTCATGCCGACAAGCCCCGCCTTAGCGGATGAGTAATTGACCTGACCCGCATTTCCGTGGGTTCCCGACATCGATGAAACATTGACGACTTTGCGGATGACCTCGCGCCCTTCGGCCGCCTCTTGCCTTGCCATTGCACGCCATGGCTCTGCGGCGGCACGCAGGATCCGGAATGGAGCAGTGACATGGATGTCCAGCATCGATTGAAATTGTTCGTCAGTCTGCTTGTGGATCGCACCGTCGCGGGTGTAGCCGGCATTGTTGACGATGATATCCAGCCCGCCAAAATGGTCGAGCGCCGTATGCACAAACCGCTCTCCAAAATCCGGCGCCGTGACGTTTCCCACGCACGCCACCGCCCTGCCGCCGACGGCTTCAATCTCTGCGACAACGGCCCTTGCTGGTTCTTCGTCGAGATCGTTAATTACAAGGCTCGCGCCATCCGAAGCCAGTTTGAGCGCAAGCGCCCGCCCGATGCCCCGCCCCGACCCCGAAATGATCGCAACTTTCCCCGCCAATTTAGCCATGATGCCTTACCTTCATTCGAGTGCAACGACAGCTTCGCCATCGAGCGTCTGAATACCCTGATCGGTGCGCGCCCCGATTTTCAGGCGAGCGCGAACTTCTCCACCTTCTTCAAAAACCTGCGCCACTTCACCAAAGCAATGAACCGTGGCGTATAGCGGCGTGATCGCCGTAAATCGGACGCTCCAGTTGCGGATGCATTCCGCTTTAACCCAAGATCGAAGTGCCTGGGCGAGATACGCCATCGACAACATGCCATGACCAAATACGTCATCCATGCCGGCCGCCTTTGCATAGTCGCTATCTATGTGAAGGAGAACATGATCATGGCTCGCCCCGGCAAATAAGGCGAGTGTTCCCCGCGTTATCGGTCCTCGGATCACCTCGGCAAGCTGTTGCCCTTCAACCATTGCGCACCACGGTCACTGTCCGCATTTCTACGCGTAGCACACCCTCCGCATCCACCGCCCGGGTATCCTGAACGATAAAGTCGAGTGCCCCCTGCTTTTTGGAATAGATATCGCTGGTGGTCGTCGTCAGCGTGAGCCGGTCGCCGGCATGGACAGCGCGGTGATGGATGAAACTCTGCTCTCCATGCAGAATATTCGCCGTGTCGACGCCTAAGCCGTCAACCTTGTCGAAAAGACCTCCCCTTTTGGCCGGCGCAGCGAGAAACAGCGAGAAAAGATAGGTCGGCGGGGCGGGAATAGCGGGATGACCCGCTGCTTTGGCAGCCCTCTCGTCGAAATAGATCGGATCGGTTTCGCCTGTCGCTTTCGCAAAAAATTTGAGAAAGCCTTTCTCGACATCGACCGTACGCGGTTCCGAAACCACTCCGACATGCGTGTTCCGGTCGAGCATCAGGCCGCCCTGCCATAAAGCGTCACAACGCAAGCACCGCCGAGGCCGAGATTGTGCTGGAGAGCGAAACGGACATTCTCGACCTGGCGCCTGTCGGCCGTGCCCCGCAATTGCTGCGTGAGTTCGTAACATTGCGCTAGGCCCGTTGCACCCAAAGGATGCCCCTTTGAGAGTAATCCGCCCGAAGGATTGGTGACATGCTTGCCACCATAGGTGTTCTGCCCATCGCGAATATAGCGTTCTGCAGTGCCCTCCGGCGTAAGACCGAGCGCCTCGTAAGAAATGAGTTCGTTGGGCGTGAAACAGTCATGCAGTTCCACCGCCTGAATATCGTCGGGTCCCACGCCGGATTTCTCATACACTTGGCGAGCCGCTTCCTGCGCCATGTCATAGCCGATTACGCTCATCATGCCGCGATCTTCAAACGTGCCGGGCAAATCCGTGGTCAGCGCCTGGGCGACAATCTCGACCGATGCATCAATGCCATGCTTGGTTGCGAAGGCTGCGGATACGAGGACGGCTGCTGCGGCGCCGCATGTCGGGGGGCATGCCTGAAAGCGCGTGACCGGCCCGTAAAGGTGCTTTGAGGCCATGACCTCTTCAAGGCTGACGGGCTCGCGAAACAGTGCCATCGGATTATGCGCCGCATGGCGGCGCGCTTTAACGCTGATCATCGCGAAGGCTTCGTCGCTCGTGCCATATTTTGTCTGATGATCGATACCGCCGCCGCCAAATTGCTGCGCGGCGAAGGGAGCGTGCGGATCCGTGGCCTGCAACTGTTCTTGTCGGCGAAGATGACAATCAAGCGTCCGTTTGCGATCGTTGAACGCCATGCCGAGCGCACCGGGAAGCATCTGTTCAAATCCAACAGCCAGCACGCAGTCCGCCACGCCGGCCTCAATCATCTGTCGCGCAAGATAAAGCGCCGTTGAACCCGTCGAGCAGTTGTTGTTGACGTTGATGATCGGAATGCCCGTGATTCCGACCCGATATAAGACGGACTGACCAGCCGTAGAGTCGCAATACACATAACCGGCATACGCCTGTTGCACCTGGTCATAGGAAACACGCGCATCAGCGAGAGCGAGGCGGATGGCCCTTTCCGCCATGACGTCCCAGTCCTCGCTTTGCCCGGGCTTGGTGAAGGGGATCATGCCGACACCGGCGATACGCGCATTGGTCATTTCAGATATCCTTTCCGCAGCTTCAAAGCGCGCGCGCGATGATTGTTTTCATGATTTCATTGGCGCCGCCGTAGACCCGGCTGGCGCGCGCATCGGCGAATAGTCGAGAGATCGGATATTCGGTCATGTAGCCGTAGCCGCCGAACAGTTGCTGGCACGCATCGATGACCCTGCATTGCGCATCAGTGCACCAGAGCTTGGCTTTGGCGGAGGTCACGGCATCGAGTCCGCCTGCGAGCAGCCTGACCATCAGACTGTCGACGAAGGCGCGCGCCACCGTCGCCTGGGTTGCGCATTCGGCAAGCACGAACTGCGTGTTCTGAAATTCGAACAAAGGCTTGGAAAAGGCTTTGCGCTCACGCACATAATCGGTTGTGAGATGGACCGCGCGCTCCATATTCACCACCGCATCGAGCGCGATGATCATCCGCTCCCATGCCAGTTGATTCATCAACTGACCGAAGCCGCCGCCTTCCACGCCCAGCAGATTTTCGGCAGGTACAAACACATCGTCGAAGAACAGCTCAGACGTATCCTGACCATGCAATCCGAGCTTTTCTAGGTTACGTCCACGGCGAAAGCCGTCAGCCTGATCCGTTTCGACGACCAGCAATGACACGCCCTTGGCATCTCGCGCGTCGCCCGTACGGGCGACAACTATGACCAGCTTGGCGGTCTGGCCATTGGAAATGAAGATTTTCGAGCCGTTCAGCAGCCAACCTCCTTCCACCGCAGACGCGCGACTGCGCACCCCCTGCAAGTCCGAACCGGCGCCCGGTTCCGTCATCGCAATGGCGCCGACCATCCTGCCCGAGGCCATAGCCGGTAGCCAACGCAGCTTTTGCTGCTCCGTCCCATAGGCCAGGACGTAATGCGCGACGATTGCCGAATGGATCGTATTGGCAATTCCGAAGCTGCCCCCAAGCCCGGCGCGGCAAAGCTCCTGATGAATGACGGCTTCATGCGCAAGGTTTCCGCCGCCGCCGCCATATTCCTCCGGAATGCTTGCGCAGAGTATGCCGGCGTCCGCGGCGCATTCCCACGCGGCGGCGTCAACCTGCCCATCGCGCTCCCAACATTCACGACGAGGCACCAGCTCACGGTGCACAAACCGTGCTACACTCTCTTGGAGAATGTTAAGTTCATCGGTCATCCATGGCGAAGGATCAGCCATCATCTCCGCCTTTGCCATCACGCCAGAGCTTTCTCCGTTCGAGCATAGGGAGATCGGGAAAAAATGAAGTGCAAGCGAACATGCGCGTTTGCGACGCTCTGGATCTTATCATTTTACCCTCTCCACTCGATCAGGACGATGTCAATCGGACCAGCAAGCCGCAAATGCAAAACGGCGTTCAGTCATGACCATGAGGCATATCGGACAGCCGTCCACCGGGCGTGCGCCGACCGATTGAACCAGGCGACATGTGGTGGCGAACGGTCTGTCGGCCGGTCTAACAGGAAGGCGGATGATGGACCTACCGCCGACGCTCCTTAAGATCTTCAGCATCGACCAATTAGTCATGAAACGGGCGCGCGCTAGGCCACGTTACGCGTCCTTCCTTCCCAATAGGGTTTGCGCAATTCCGATTTCAGCACCTTGCCCGCTGCAGAGAGCGGCAGTGTCACTGCACGAAATTCGACCGACCTCGGGCATTTATAGCCGGCGATCCGGGCGCGGCAGTGGGCCACCAGATCTGCCTCGGTTATTGTCGCGCCCGCATGAGGCAGCACGACCGCATGGACGCGCTCTCCCCACCGTTCGTCGGGGACACCGATCACCGCAACCTGGGCGACCCCAGGGTGCAACGCCAGCGCGCCCTCGACCTCTGCCGAATAGACATTCTCACCGCCCGAGACGATGACGTCCTTCAGCCTGTCCACAACATAGAGAAAGCCCTGATCATCCAGCCTTCCGCCATCGCCTGTATGCATCCAGCCGCCACGTAGCGCTTCGGCAGTGACCTCCGGCTGGTTCCAATAGCCAAGCATGACCCCCGCCCCGCGTACCAAGACTTCGCCGACCTCGCCATAAGGCAAGGGGTCGCCCGCTTCATCCGCAACGATGACTTCCGCGATAGGGATCGCCCGCCCCGCGCTGCGGTGGCGCCCTGCCGCACGATGGGGACCTTTATGATATTCGGGGTGGAGCAAAGTCGCGGCGCATGAGACTTCGGTCATTCCATAAAGCTGGAAGAAATCCACATGGGGCGCTGCAGCCATTATACGGTCAAGCGTCGCCTCCTGCATCGGTGACGCGCCATATATGATAGTATTGACTTGCTTCAGTTTGGCGGAATCGAAAGTCGGCGCATCAAGCATCATCTGTATCATCGTTGGTACAAGCAATGCATCGCTGACGGCGGCCTCTTCTATCAGATCGAGTGTCCCAGAGGGCTCAAAAGTCTTGCCAATGACCAGGGTCCCCGCCGCCAACATGGTCATAATAAGCATGGCGGCGGCGGCGAGGTGGAAGAGCGGCGGCACGATCAGCGCCCGACACCCCTCCGGAAACAGGCCGCATTCACGCATTGCCCGACAATTCGCCATGATGCCCGCATGGCTAAGCATGACACCTTTTGAGCGACCAGTTGTGCCGCCGGTATAGAATATTGCAAACACATCGTCGCCCGTGCGCCCCGCGTCCTCCGTTGGCGCGCTCGCAAGCAACTCTTCAAATGTCCGCCAGCCCGGACGCGCCTTTCCGAGCGAGATCAGGGTCGCTTCGCACTCTTCCGCGAAGAGCGTGCCGTTCGCCTCCACCATATCATCACTGGCGAAAATCGCGCGGGGATGGCAATCCGCAATGGCCGCACGGTTTTCATCCTGGGTCCACCGGCAATTCAGCGGAACCAGGACCGCACCGGCCCAGGGTATGGCAAGATAAAGGATCAGAAAGTCGTCGCTGTTGGGCGAAAGCACTCCAATGCGATCCCCTGCCACAATGCCGATCGACTTCAGCCCACCCGCAACGCGAGCGGCGCGATCAAGGATATCTCGCCAGCTGCGCGCGCGTCCCTCGAAGATGGAGCCCGTTACATAGGGGTTGGCCTCTATCGCGGACCGGATCGCGGCTATATAGCCAAGTGGAACTGAACCACGCATCGGGGATTATCTCCCCTTCCATGCTGGTGCGCGCTTCGCAGCGAAGGCCAGCGGCCCCTCTACATAATCCTCGGAATGCAGCATCGCCTTCATCGCGGGATAGGCCCATTCATCGCGCATGCCATCTTCGATCGAAATAGAGTCGCCACGAAGCACGGCTTCCTTCGTGGCCCGGACAGACATGGGACTGCACGCGAGGATCTCGTTTGCCCAACGTCGGGCGGCATCCATGACGTCGCCTTCCGCCACTTCGTTGACGAAACCGAGCGCCACCCCCTCCGCCGCAGTGACACGTCGGCCGGTGAGCATCAGCCCCATGGCGCGATGGTGGCCGATCGAGCGAGGCAGCCGCTGAATACCACCCCCTACTGCAGCGAGGCCAACACGTGGCTCAGGCAAGGCAAAGACGGCGTTGGATGAGGCCACGACAATGTCGCATGCCAGAGCAATCTCAAAACCGCCGCCCATTGCCACGCCGTTCACCGCGGCAATCACCGGCTTGGAAAGATCAAAGCGGGCGGTGAGGCCGGCAAAGCCCGTCGGCGGCATCTCCAGGTCGCCGCCCGCCGCTTGCTGCTTGAGGTCGTACCCCGCGCAGAAAGCCTTTGCGCCCGCGCCGGTGATGATTGCTATCCATTGATCAGCGTCGGCGGCAAAGTCATTGAAGACAGCTTCCAGCTCAAGATGGGCCGCCATGTTCAACGCGTTAAACGCTTCCGGCCTGTTGAGAGTGACGATGGTCAGCGGCCCTTCCCGGCTGACGATAATATAATGATAGTCCATCAGTATCTTTCAAAATATAGGGATCGCGGGGCGGAAATGAAGAAAGAGCCAATGCTCAGTCGCTAAGGAAAAAATTTTCCGATCGAGGATCGTGCTCTGCCTAAGAACTTTCGGCGATCCGCTCTTCACGTAGCTGAGACCGGCGGGCTTTGCCCGCATCGTCTCGTAGATTATGTGTGGTAAATTCAAAACTTCGGGGAATTTTATAGCGCACCAGCCTGTCGGACAGGAAGGATTGCAACATTTCCGCATCGGCGCGCGCACGCGCGTCTTCCGCCACTTGAACGATGGCGTGCGTGCGCTGGCCCAGGTCAGGATCGGGCAATCCGATGACGATGGACGACTCGATATCGGGATGCTGATCGAGCGCCGCCTCGATTTCGGCGGGGAAGATATTGGCGCCGCCCGATACGATCATGTCGGTCCGCCTATCGACGATGTACAGATAATCGTCCTGATCAACATAGCCCATGTCGCCAAGCGTTTCCCAATCCCCTATCGCCCGCGCCTGAGCACCGATATATTCGTACGTCGAGTTTCGTCCCTTTTCCGGCAGAAAATAGATTTCGCCAACCTCTTCTGCTTCGCACTCGTCGCCCTGTTCATTCAGCACGCGCATTTGCGAGCCCGCCTGTATCTTGCCGACCGACCCCTGGTGCAAAAGCCATTCGCGTCCAGTAATGATCGTCACGCCGATCAGTTCGGTCCCGCCATACATCTCGAATATGCGATCCGGACCGAGCCAGTCGATCCAGGCATGCTTCAGCCATTGCGGACACATGGACGCCATGTGCCAGACGACCCGAAGGCTGGACAGGTCAATCGATCTCCGCTGCTCCTCTGGCAGGCGCCAGATTCGATGCATCATCGTCGGCACGAAATTGACCCAATTGACTTGATAGCGCTCAATCAACTGGAGGGCGCGCAACGCATCGAACCGTTCCATCTCAACGACATGCCCCCCGGAGAACAGGCATTGGCTGGTGACCACGAACGGCGCATTGTGATACATCGGCCCCGGATTGAGCATTGTATCACCGGGCCGCTGGAGCAAAGGCGCGGTAGCGGGATCGAAGACCCCCGGGTTTTTATCGATGATCAGTTTTGGTCGACCCGTCGACCCTCCGCTCGTCTGAATTTTCCAGCGTGGAGAGATTTTCGTCGGCAGCGGGTCTGCGGATATGTCCCTGTTCGGGTGTGATCCCGGTGCGAGAAAATCCCACCCCGCAATACGCGCATTCTCATCGCAAATGATCAGTCGCGGCCTGGCCAGCTCGACAATAGCCTGCAATTCCGCCGGGGGCAGCTTTGGAGACACGTTGTTCGGCGTCGCTCCGAGCTTCCAGACAGCGAAGACGGTTTCGTAATATTCGAGCCCGTTGGGTATGGCGATGGTCACGACATCCCCCTCGCCGACGCCCAGAGCCGCCAGTTGACGCGCCTTGCGATTGGAAAGCGCGTCCAATTCCGCATATGTCGTGGTGATGTCATTGACCGTCACCGCCGCCCGGGACGGATCCTGCGCAGCATGAAATGCCAGCAATTCGCCAAATGGTATCGCCGTTGCGCCATTGTCTGGCGCATGTGATTGATTGCTTGCCAAGGTGACGTTCCTCTCCCAGGTCGGATCGAATGTTTGAAAGGCAGATGGTCACGCCTCTATCCTTCTCATCCGCATCGATTTTGACAGACAATCGCGCAGCTGTGACCGGATAAAGGCGCGCCGATCATGCCTTCCATGCATGGCTTGGGCGCAATCTCGCGGATATAAGGCAAAGCGGCGCCCTTCTTTGCCCCATCCGCATGGGCGGCAAGGCCAGGCCCGATCATTCCCTTGAGGCATTGCCTCTCCAGGCTTTGCATTTCATGACGGCAAAAAGCTGCCCTACGGCGAGTTGTGCCGCCTGTCGGCACGGTGCGCGCTGCGTCAGCTTGGGTGTAGACGCGCTGGACGATTTTCTGCGCCAGATGAGCGAAAAATGAGAAGGGGAGAGACCAGATGACGGACGTAAAAGACCGGACCGCTTTCATTACCGGCGGAGGCAACGGCATCGGACTGGGCATCGCCCGCAGCCTTGCGCGCGCCGGTGCGAAGATTGCACTCGCTGATTTGGATGCCGCAGCCCTGGAGCGCGCGAAGGCAGAGTTGCAAGACGTCACCGCGGTCGAAACCTTCCTGCTGGATGTGCGGGATCGCGCAGCCTATGCCGCCACTGCCGAGGCGGCGGAAAATGCCCTTGGGCCGGTAACGCTGCTCTTCAACAATGCCGGCGTTGCCGGCGGCGCGCCGGCCAGCAAAATGACCTATGACCTTTGGGACTGGGGCATCGGCATCAATCTCTATGGCGTCATCAACGGGATACAGACGTTTCTGCCCAAGATGGTCGAGCGCGGAAACGGTGGGCACATCGTCAACACCGCATCGGGCGCTGGCCTTGCCGCAACGGGCTCCGGCGTTCTATATGTGACGGCCAAATTCGGGGTGGTCGGCATGTCTGAAGCACTCAACGCCGAGTTGGCCGCCGCTGGCATTGGCGTAAGCGTACTCTGCCCGGGCCCCGTGGCGACCGACATCGTCGAACGGTCGGCCGATGCCACGCCTCAGGGCGGACTGACGTTGACCGACAAGCAGAAGAAGCTGGGAGCTGAGCGGCGGGCTATGATGACCCAATTGCTCAAGCAAGGCGTGAGCATCGATACGGTCGGGGAAATGGTTCTTCGCGGCATAGAGGATAACAGCTTATACATTCACACGGACCGCGTCATGGAAGAGCCGATCAAAGCGCGTACCGAAGCGCTGCTCGCCGCCATGTCGCGCCTGTCGTAGCGGCGTATATTGCCCCATGCGCCTTTGATCATTTGCCGCATCGCAGGCATATGGTCCTAAGAGCATGATCTGCCAGTGCTTCTATCCGCCACCAGAGAAGCGCTGATATCAGGACGTCCTTGCCGGTACATCCATTTACGGAAACGGGAAATATGCCGCTTCAATCCATATCGTCAGTGATTCAGGGTCACGCCCAACGCAAGGGCTCTGCCCCGGCAGTAACCTATCCTGACGGCAGTCTCACTTGGGCGGAGCTCGACATAAGATCGAACCGCCGCGCGCGCATGCTCACATCGCTGGGGGTAAAGCGTGACGATCTGGTTGCAATCATGCTCCCCAATGGCTGCGAATTCCATGAAGCGGTGGTAGCGGTCTGGAAAGCAGGCGCGACGCCGTGCCTGCTGCCTTCAAAACTTCCTGGCCGCGAGGCGAACGATATACTCGCTCTCGCTCAGCCGGCCGCCGTTGTCGGCCAGGTTCCGTTTGCTTTTGAAGGCTCGCTGATAAGCCCCGGCGCGGATCTCACATCCTTCAGCGGTGAAGCCGTCGACGACGTCGGCGCCACCCATTGGAAGGCGGTTGCGAGTGGCGGGTCCAGCGGCCGGCCCAAGATTATCCTTGATACGATGCCGGCATATATCGACCCAGCCATGCCGCCCTTTCTGGGCCTGGGCCTGCCGCCTGAGGGCGCGATGCTCAATCCCGGTCCGCTGTACCACAACATGCCGTTCCTCTTCACGAGCATGGGCTTGATGGCGGGCACGCATGTCGTTGGCATGAGCCGCTTCGACGCCGAGGAGTGTCTGCGGCAGATCGAACAGCATAAGATCGAGTTCGTCGGGTTGGTGCCGACCATGATGCAACGTATTTGGGCGCTGCCCCCGGCGGTGCGCACCTCCTACGATGTATCGTCGCTGAAGGTCGTCTGGCATATGTCGGCGCCTTGTCCGCAATGGGTGAAGCGGGGATGGATCGATTGGCTTGGAGCGGACAAGATCTTGGAAGCCTATGGCGGAACCGAAAGCGGAGGCACGTTTATCACCGGCCGGGAATGGCTTGCCAAGCCAGGTTCGGTGGGGAAGGTGACGCCCGGAACGCTGCGCGTACTGCGCGAGGACGGAACCGAAGCGGACGCCGGAGAAATCGGCGAAGTTCACTTCTCTGTCACCGCCAAAGGCAAGTTCCGCTATGTAGGAGCGGAAGCGAAAACGGACGCATCGGGCGGCTACTCCATCGGCGATCTCGGCCATATCGATGAAGACGGGTATCTGTTTCTTGCCGATCGCCGGTCAGATTTGATCCTGCGCGGGGGCGCGAATATATATCCGGCCGAGGTGGAAGCGGCATTGGACGAGCATCCGCTTATCTCGTCATCGGCGGTGATCGGCTTACCGACGGAGGACTTGGGCGAGCGTGTCCATGCGATCATTCAACTACGCGATGGCGAACAGCTGGACCTTCCATCCATCATCGCGCATCTTGAAGCCAGGCTGGCGAAATATAAGCGACCCACATCCTATGAACTGAGCGAGACGCCGTTGCGAGACGATGCGGGGAAGGTTCGTCGATCACTGCTCAAGGCAGAGCGGGCCGCTTGGCTCGAAGCAGGACGTGCCTTCGAGGTGGAGCTGTAGGAGTACGTCGGGTCGCGGCGCGCACGATATTTCGCCTTGTTGCCGTCCGATAGCATCGACGCCGAAGGACGACGGCGTTTCTCGTGGGACAAGCGTTAAAGGCGCGTGTCCGAATGAACCGGAAAATGCCGGTCGAGAAACGTCATGACCCCTGCACTGAACGCATCGTTGCGATCCCCGGCCACCATGTGGCCCGCGCCCGGGACTTCGAAAACTTCGGTCTGCGGGATCAGACGACGCATTTCGGCCACGCCCTGATCGTCAACGATATCACTCTGCTCGCCTCTTACCACGAGCGTTGGAATGGTGATGTTCCTGGCCATGTTCTCCAGGGATTCCATATGCACTGGCGGTTCGCTGCTGGGGGAAATCTCCATCATCCGCGGGTCCCAATGCCAATATAGCCGCCCGTCATCGCGCAGCCGCAAATTCTTGCGTAGTCCAGATGGATCTTGGGGACGAGCGCGATCGGGATTGTAGGCAGCGACGGCTTCAGCCGCTTCCTCCAGGCTGGCGAATCCGTTCTGATGACCCGTCATAAACTTGCGGATCCTCCCGGCGCCGGCATCGGATATGCGCAGAACAATGTCGACCATTATCAGGGCCTGTGCGGCGGCCGGGCGCATCATGGCAAGGGCGTAGAAACTCGCAATGCCGCCCATTGAGGCGCCGACAAAGACCGCAGGGCCGCGAATGGTTCCGCGGATTGCGAGCAGGTCCGCCGCCAGCATGTGGATTGCATACTCCCCGGTCGGTGACCAATCGCTGTCGCCATGTCCACGCGCATCATAGTTGATCACATGATATCCGCGCTGCACAAGGTGACGCATGGTCCGCGTCCAGGAATGGCGCGTCTGGCCGCCGCCATGGAGCAGGATGACTGCCGGCGCATCGGGCCTTCCGCCGACATCCCCTACGAGATTAAGGCCATCCTTGGTCCTGAAATTGGCTTGAATATGATCGGTCAATGGGCTGCCCTGAATATTGGCGCGCGCGCGGCGCTATTTCCGCACTTCTGAACATGCGGCGGCAGAGAAAAAAATGGCATTGCACGCCGCCCTGCGCAAACCGGGCACCATGTGCCGATCCACTTCTATTCTCGACGAGGCTCGTCATACGCTGACGAAAGCGCAATCAGGGCTTCTCCGCGGAGAACCGGATGGCCTTCGCCGGTTTGCGCCACAATGTCCAAAAGGGCGCAACGATCGCCCGCATGATCGACAATATCTTTGACCGTGCCCGAACACTGGACGGTGGCGTGAACTGGGGTAATGGCAATAAACCGCACATTCCAGGAGCGAATATCTTCCTGCCGGACCAGCGACGTCAGCAGATGGCCCAGATAAGCCATGACCAGCATGCCGTGCGCAAACACGTCGGCCATTCCGGCGGCCTTCACAAAGTCGCTATCGATGTGCAGAGGGCTGTAATCATTCGATGCGCCCGCGAACAACGCCAGCGTTCCACGCGTGATCGGACCGCGCTCCACAGGTGGGAGTGCGTCGCCTATCTTGGGCGCCCAACCACGCCGCGCCCATGTGCCATTGCCGGTCATGACAGCGCCTCTGGAGAACGCAACACGAATGTCGTGTCGCCTTCGATGCAGAGCATGCCATTGCTGCTTAAATAGTCCGTTCGCTGCACCACGAAGCGGAGCGCCCCCCCCTTCTTCTCATAGAGATCTATGATGGTTGTGGTCAGGCTCACATCATCTTCGGCATAGAGCGGCGCGTGATAGCGAAACGCCTGTTCGGCATGCAAAATATATCGAGGATCAGCCTTGACCTGGATGAGCGCATAGCCCGCCTGTTCGGGCGATGCGAGCGCCAGGGAGAACGCAAAGGTGGGCGGGACGGGAATCGTGCGATGGCCTGCCGCGCGCGCCGCGGTCTCGTCGAAATACACTGGATCGCGTTGATCGGTCGCACGGGCGAAGAATTTCAGCTGTTCTGTATTCACGCGCACCACGGTTTGCTCGGATGTGCGCCCTATAAGCGCGCGATCAAGACCTTGTGGCGATCCGGCCGTCGTCACATCGATATCCTCTTCTGGTTCGCGCGATCGTCATATCCGCACGCATTTCGCCTTCTGCTGCTCTCCCACGCCGAGTCTGCCGCCGCTCAGGGAAGGCAGTAGCAGGGTGGCCGCTATATCAAGCCTTTAGATCATGACCGGCGGGTTGCGAAATGCAAAGCCGAGGATGGCAATGCCCGGCGGGAATGGCTTCTTGATGCCCTCACCCTCGCCGCGCTGAACATTTTCCCGCGCGCAGCCATGCATGGCAGGCATGCGCTCAGCACTTTTATCTGGCCTCAATGGCGATGCCCCACGGTAAGACCGGAAATGACGGGGCGATGAGGCAGATATTCTTGCCACTGGAATGTTGGCGCCCCCCTTGGGAGAGGAACGTCAGTTGCAGAATATATCCTCCAATTCGCCAGATACCGGCAAGACCATCATGCCGATCGGCGACCTGCTCGCCTATTATGCGGGCAAGGATCCGGCAAAGCCCGCAGTGACATACGATGACCGCACGACCACCTTCGCGGAACTTGACCTCAATTCCAACCGGAGGGCGCGTCAACTCGCGGCCCTTGGTGTGCATGAAGGGGACGTCGTCACCCTCGCGGTTCCGAACGGTCTCGAATTTTATGAGACCGCCTTCGCGATCTGGAAACTGGGGGCAACGCCGAACATTGTCTCTTCGAAGCTGCCGGGCGCAGAATTGCGTACGATCGTGGAGATCGCCAAGCCGCGGCTCATCATCGGTGAAGAAAGCGCGCGGGTTGAAGGCTGGGATTTTCTCCTGGCCGGTACATCGCCCGACGGCAGCCATTCCGCCGATGCCTTGCCAACAAAAATCGCCCCCCGTTGGAAAATGCACACGAGTGGCGGATCGACCGGCCGACCGAAGCTGATCGTCGACAAGCAGGCCGGCACCTACGATATCAGCAAGGCTCCCCTAGGCCAGCTGCCCGGCGAGATCATGCTCAATCCCGGCCCTCTATATCACAATGCGCCTTTTGTGGGCTCCTTCCAGTGGCTTTTCGCCGGCAACCAGGTGATCGAGATGGGGCGCTTTGACGCTTTGCGCGCGCTCGAACTTATCGAGCGCTACAAGGTGAGCCGGGTCAATTTCGTGCCCACGATGATGAGCAGGATTTGGCGCCTGCCTGACGAGCAGCGCAACGCCTTCGATCTTTCCAGCCTTCGCATCGTCTTCCACATGGCGTCGGTTTGCCCCCAATGGCTTAAGCAGGCGTGGATCGACTGGATCGGGCCGGATCGGATCATCGAGATTTACGGTGGAAGCGAACTGATCGGCAGCACCGTCATCACGGGCCGCGAGTGGCTTTCGCACAAGGGTTCTGTCGGCAAGGTCATGCCGGGCGCGCAAATGCGCATTCTGGACGAACAGGGCAACGAACGCCGCCCCGGCGAGATCGGTGAAATCTACTTCCTGCCCGATGCCGGCCCGGATTCGACATATGAATATATTGGAGCACAGGCGAAGGCCGTGAACGGCTGGCAAACCTATGGCGATCTCGGCCATGTGGATGAGGACGGCTATCTTTACATTGCCGACAGACGAACGGACATGGTCGTTTCGGGCGGGGCCAACATCTTTCCAGCCGAAGTCGAAGCCGCGCTTGATGAGCATCCGGACGTGCAATCCTCCGTTGTGATCGGCCTGCCTGACTCCGACCTCGGCCAGCGCGCCCATGCGATCGTGCAACTGACAGACGATGCGCTGGAGCGCGTGGACGGCGATACATTGCGCGCCTTCCTGTCAGACAGGCTTGTGCGATATAAGATACCGCGCACCTTCGAGTTTACGAACCAGCTGCTGCGCGACGACGCAGGCAAAGTGCGTCGCTCGCAATTGCGTGACGAACGGATTGCTACCGCGGATTGAGACGACGACGCAGGCAGGTCAGGGTCAAAAGGAGAGTATTTGGAGCATTCGGCGCTGGCAAACGCCGTACATTCCCTGTAGGAATGGCTCATGATTGACCGCCGTTTCCAATATGTAGTTTCCACTGCACGCTTCGGCTCCTTTACCGCCGCAGCGGAGCGGGTCGGGGTGACGCAATCGGCCATTACGAAGAGCGTCGCCGACCTCGAGCGTCAACTGGGATACGCGCTCTTCAACCGCACTGCCCGCGGCGTTATCCTTACCGATGAAGGGCGTGCCTTTGTCGATCGCGCCGCCCGATTGCTGGAGGAAGCGCAGGATCTTTTGCGCGGCGCGTCCGCCGGTTCGGATGCCTATGCTGGCGTGTTGCGCATTGGCGTATGTCCCGCTTCGCTCGAATGGCTGTTGGTGGATCCATTGGCCACGTTGGTGACGCGGCATCCCAGCATTCGGCTGGACCTGGTGGGCGGCAGCTTCGACAAGGTCGTGCAACAGTTGCGCGCTGGTGCGATTGATGTTGCTCTGGGATATGAAGCCGCCTTTCAGGAGCAGCCCGATTTTCGCCGTGAGCCGCTCCCGTCGATGAAGACCACATTCTTCGTTCGACACGGCCACCCCATTCTGCAGTGCGACGAAGTAACCGCGGCCGACATCGCCAAATATGATCTTATTTCACCTTCCGGATCCTCGCCTTATGATTTTTTCTGGCGTCAGATTTATGAAGAGGCTGGCGTCGATGCGCACGAACGCCTGCACATAATCGACTACTTCCCGATCGTTGAAAAGCTGGTGCGAAAAACCGACGCTATTAGCGTGGTTTCGATGCATTATACGCAGACAAGCGTCTTCAAGAGCCGTTTTGCGCGCGTGCGATTTCTTGACACGATGCCTTTGTCGCCGCTTTGTTGCGCAACGCGTCTCCGATGGAGCCCGCGTCCGGCTGTGCGCGCCTTCATCAAGGCGTGCCGTGAGGGAATTCCTTCCATGGAAACGGCGACGGAAGAATAGATTATATGGTCACACGTTGGCTGTGAGTACTTCGTTACCCGCCGGCGCCTGAGCCGCCGCCCCGGAAGCGCGATTCTGCGGATACTGGCGTCCCAAACCGCGAAGTCACGCCGTTCGGGTGTTCAGGGTTTCCCCTGGCCAGCAACATCGACCTCTGCCGCCAGCACAGCGGCGCTCGGATTGGACAAGCATTTCTCCTGCTCAAGCTCTTCCGACACCGCCATATATAATGTTCGCCGATCGCTCCCGCCGAGCACGCAGGCTAGGGCGTGGCGGTCAACCGGAATGGTGTCGGCTATTTCGCCGCCCTCTCGCACGCGGACGAATTTCTTCTGATGCGGGAGTGCGACCCATGCTGCGCCCTCAGCATCCAGGCAAAATCCGTCCGGCGCATTGCCATCACCCAATGATGCCCACATGCGCCGATCATTCAACGAACCGTCGGCGCCGACCGTGAACGCCGTCAAGCAATAAGCCCCGCTCTCCGCGACGATGAGCGTCTTCTCATCATCGGTCAGGGCAATGCCGTTAGGAAACCACAGATTCTCGGCGGCGGGACTAACCGTGCCATCGGGTGCAACCCGGGCAAGCGTCGCCGGGCAAGGCTGGCCTAACGGAAAGATTGAGAAACCAAAATTGCCGACATAGGCCGTACCGTCGGCCGCGGCGATCATGTCATTGGCGTGATAGGTTGCGATAGAATTCAGGTCGCCATGCACGGCAATCGTGCCGTCGCTCTCCCGCCTCATGACCTTGCGCGTATGCATGGCGACAACCAATAGGCGGCCGTCTGGCAGCCAGCCGAGACCGGACGTCGCATCATCAAGCGCCGCGATCACCTCTGCCTCCCCCGCTTCAGTGATCTTCAGCACCTGCTGGTCATGCATGGTGCTGATATAGAGTGCGCCATCATACCAACGTGGCCCTTCGGCAAAGACCAGATTGTCGATCACCGTGCGTATTGCTCGCATTTTCCCTCTCTCCTTACTGGCGCTACGTCAGCGCTGGCTATGCATGTCATTCGTCCCGATTGGCGCGATCGTCGATGCCGCTCTGCCCTCTGATCACGATATATGCCACTCAGTTCATGCATGACGCCTTTATGCCCGCATGGCATAGAGAGACGGCCAGGGGCGATGGAATGCAATCGGTGCCAGCGTCATTCCCAGGGCGCATGGGAATATCTACCCTCGCCTGCGACGCCAGAAAATAGTGATATGTTTCAATGGCTTGTCATTTCCTGATACGAAAGCGCCGGATTGCCTCCACCCAATCGTAGCTTTCGGGAGGAGTTGATCAGGCCAGGAGCAGCCTGCATATCCTGCCTGACAACGGGTGACTGCGATCCCTTGCGTCTGACGCGGATTTCCAAAGAGGCAACTCTAAGACGGAACCGTCGCGGTCGCTCTCGCAGTTCGCGTCAAGCCCGCCAGATGGCTGCGGAACAGGCGATGGAGATGGACATGCAAGCTGTAACTCTGCCGAATAGTATGAAACCGTCTTCACTGTGGATGGCGGCGCACTGATGGCGGGTCCCCTAAACGGCATTCGAATCATTGAAATCGCGGGGATTGGCCCGGGGCCTTTTTGCGCCATGATGTTGGCCGACCATGGCGCCGAGGTTATCCGTGTCGAGCGCCCGGTCGAACCTAACGCGCCTTTTCCAAAAAACGCCTCCATGGATCCGCTGGAACGGTCGCGCATGTCGATTGTCGTCGACATGAAACGGCCGGAAGGCATTCAGATAGTACGCGATCTGGCCAAGACCGCCGATGGGTTATTGGAAGGGTTTCGCCCCGGCGTGATGGAACGGCTTGGCCTTGGCCCCGACATCCTCCTGGAGGACAATGCCGCGCTCGTGTACGGCCGGATCACTGGGTGGGGTCAGTTCGGCCCCTATGCGCAGACCGCCGGACATGACATTAACTACATCGCGCTTGCGGGCGCGCTTCACGCCTATGGCCGGGAGGGTGAAAAACCGACGCCGCCGGTCAATGTGGTCGGCGATTTCGGCGGCGGTGGGATGATGCTCGCCTTTGGCATGGTCTCGGCCATTCTTGCCGCCCGGGCGAGCGGTCGTGGGCAGGTGATCGACTGCGCGATGACCGATGGCACAGCGGTGCTGATGGCCCAATTATGGGGCCTCCACGCGCAAGGCTTCTGGCGGGACGAACGCGGGACGAACGCGCTCGACACCGGCGCGCATTTTTACGACACCTATGAATGTGCGGATGGCGGTTATATCTCGATCGGTTCGATCGAGCCTCGCTTCTACGCGGAGCTTCGCCGCCTGACGGGCCTTGATGAGGATCCCGCATTTGACGCTCAGATGGACCCTCGGCAATGGCGCTCGCTCAAGGAAAAGCTGGCGAGTATGTTTAGAACCCGGACGCGAGACCAATGGTGCGCGATCATGGAATATACGGACGTATGCTTTTCGCCTGTCCTATCGATGGCGGAGGCGCCAAGTCACCCGCATAACGTGGCGCGGGGCACGTTCGCGACAATAGAAGGCGTCCCGCAGCCAATGCCCGCGCCGCGCTATTCTCTCACACCCACGGACCTGCCCCGCGCTCCAGTGAGATCAGATGCCGATAGCAAGATGCTGCTCGCAAAACTTGGTTACAGCCCTGCACAGATTGCCGACCTGCAGAAAACAGGCGTCATAGCATGAGGTGAGGCATGATTGGGTCCACAACGGCCCAGGAGCCGTCGACCCGAGCGGTTTGCCCAGCTTCCCTTTACGGCTTTGCATAGGCTTCACGTTCTACGATGAACGGGTGAAGGCAACACGAGGGGCGCTATACAGGGGGCACTATCGAAGGAGACCTTCCTGGGACCGCACCAGCGCATTTATGGTGTTGGCGAACAGCAGCGCCCGTCGACTTCGGTCGTCGGCATGCTCCAGTCCGGTCTCTATGCATAAATGGGTATAGCCGTGCACAAGGCTCCAGGCGACAAGCGTGGCGTCATGGGTATCTGATCGGGAATCAAGCCCCGCTATCAAGAACGACAGCCTTTCAAGCGCCTCTTTTGCCGCTTCGCGCGCCATGGGATGCCTCTCGAAATCGACAAATTCGCGACCGAACATGAGTCGGAATAGCGCGGGCTGCTCAACGCCAAAGGCTATGTAGCTTTCCGCGGCAGCCGCAAGTTCCTCTATCGCCGATGGGCCATTCTGATGTGAAGACATGCGCCGGGCGAGCAACAGGAAGCCATTTCGCGCAAGTTCGGCCAGCAACGCTTCCTTGTTATCGAAATGGTTATAAGGCGCCTGCCGGGAAAGACCGGCCCGCTCCGCAACGCGGCGAAGAGACAGCCCGGCTGCGCCTTCCTGCTCGAGCAATTCAGCGGCAACCTCCAACAGCACTTCTCGCGCATTGCCGTGGTGGTAGGACATCAGCCTCTCTCGCATGGGGTGTTGACACCGTCAATATCCGCGCATATTGACGGTGTCAACATTTCCAGGAGGATCTTATGTACCATGCTCTTGTGAAGAGGATCGCCAGGGCCAACTTTTTGCGGGTCAATCAGAAGGATTTCGGCGCAATTCTCAAGACGTGTGCGCCCGACATCCACCATCGTTTCGGCGGCAGCCATGCACTCGGCGGCGAACGGCGGGGCCAGGACATTCTGGGCCAGTGGTTTGCGCGTCTCGGCAGGCTTGGAAAGCATCTTACGCTGACGGTCGACGACATATGGGTAAAGGGCTTGCCACACGACACGACCGTCATCGTGCGCTGGTCGGCCACTGATGAATTGCCTGACGGCGCCCCATACCAGAACCGGGGCGTGCACATCGTGAAAATGCGTTGGGGAAAGGTGGTGGATATCGATGCGCATGAGGATTCTCAGGCGGTAGCCGCAAATCTTTCCCGGCAGGTCGAACTTGGCGTAGTTGAGGCTGGCGCGCCCCCCGTTATCAACTAAGCGGCATTATCATAAGCATGATGCCTGCTTGGGAACGCGATGGGCGATTGGCTGTATTGGCCGTTTCTCTCGGCGATTGAACATTAATCCAAGTCCCCGAGTTATGCCGAGACATTCCTGCAAAGCATGTATCGCGACGATATTGCGGCCTACCCGCAGATTGACAATATCGGGCGTCTTCCCGAATTGTTATGTATGCGAACTGACAAAGGAGAGAGATAATGGCGAGTATCGACGGCAGCTGGAATACCGTGGTCCGCGCGCCCACTGGCGAACAGAAGGCAACACTATCGGTAACCAGCGATGGCGATAGCTTTACCGGCACTTTTTCGGGCGCCATGGGATTGAGCACTGTCAAGGACGGCAAGATTGCCGGTGACAAGGCCACCTGGCTTCTCGACATTACCGTCCCGATACCGCTAACGCTCACATGCGAAGCCACGGTTGATGGAGACGCCATCAATGGCAGCGTCACCGCCGGCGCATTTGGCAGCTTCCCATTGTACGGCACGCGCGCTTAGCTGCCACATCCTCCTGTGCAGATGGCGGTTGTCTGTCTGTGCGCTTGCCCATGTGGGAAGCGCACGCGAACAATGGTTGCGGGACCCGTGATGGCCGGAAAGATTGCGCCGCTTGCCAAAGGCTGTGGAGACACAGCGTCTTGTGCGGTATCGATGTTTCCGGCCATTCGTGGCTCACGCATGATCGTCCGACCGAACGGCAATGCACGTCACGAACTGCGCAGCTTCAATAGCGCTTCACCTCGGCTCGTCCGCTAGGGCTTGAGGAGTTCGGTCCGATATCGGGGGGCCAGCGCTTCCGCTTTCTTCATGAAGGCGGCCAGTTCTTCCTCGCTCTGCTCCGGCGCAGGTGTCGTACGGCTATCGACCGGCGTGCCGATCCCCAGGAAAAACTCCTCCTGCCCCGCCGGTGTACACATACATAGCATCCGCGCGCGCGAACCTTCCTTATTGGTGAAGAAATGCGGCGCATTGGCCGGAATGTTGACGGTCATGCCCGCGGTTACCGTGCGCTTTTCGCCGCGAAACGTGAACTCGATCTCACCATCGAGAATATGAAACATTTCCTCAAAATCGTGCCGATGCGGCCCTGGGCCGCCACAGTGCGGAACCTCCATATCGATCAGGCAATATTTGCCGTCGGTCTCCTGCCCGGAAAGCAGGATCGTGTAGGTGTCGCCGACGATCGCGACATGTCGCAGCGTCGAGTCGTCGGGATGGACGATCGAAAGCGTGCGGCTTGGGTCATCAGCCGGGATCGCAGCCTCCGGCTGCGGCTTGGTCGGGATGGGATCGGTCACGCTATTTCTCCGTTGGTTTCCAGAACAGCGGCATGGACATGCCGTATTATGTCTTCCGGACATTCCTCGGGCACAAAATGGCCGGCATCGGGTAATGTTTCGACCGTGACGTTGCTCGCGACCTGCCTGACCATTTCGCCGACCTTGTCACCAAGGCCCTTGATGCCGCCGATTGCGACGACGGGTACGGCCACTTTGTTGGTCATCAGCGGCTCGGTCTGGTCGATGGTGATGAAGGCGGCGCGGTAGATGCCAAGCGCGCCGAGAACCCCCTCGCGACCGGCGAAGGTGCGCAGATACTCGTCGACCGTCGCGTCGTCGAACACCTCCGGATGCATTGTGGCGCCTTCATAGAACCAGGTCAGGAAAGCGCGCTCGTTACCGACGATCAGGCGTTCCGGCACACCGGGCGCCAGCGGCAGGATCCACCACCACATTGATCCTCTGGCCATCGCTTCCGGCGTGTAGGAGAAAACCTTGCGCAGCACTTCGCCAAGCATCACCGGCCCCTCGACATAGAGCAGCTTGGCGACTTCGTGAGGATGGTCCGCCGTCCATATCAATGCGGGCAAGGCGCCCATGTCGTGCGCGCACAGGATGATCGGACGACCGCCGCCGAACCCGATCTTGGCGACCAGCGCACGCATCTCTTCGGACAGCGCCCGTGCGTCATAGCCGTCGTTGCCGACCAGCTTGTCGCTGTCCCCATATCCGCGCATGTCGGGGACGAGCACGGCCATGCCGGACGCCGCCAGGGCCGGCGCGACTTTGTGCCATGCATATGCGGTCGAAAGAAAACCATGCCACAGGATCACCGGCTGCCCCTCAGGGTCGCCACCGATCCAATAATGCAGGCGAACGCCATTGACGGTGACCGTTTCGCTTCGCAGACCGGGGATAGGCAGGCGGGCGGTCATGACGTGGCCCAGGTGACGGGCAGCATCGGCGCGATTGCGGTCATCTCCATCACCAGAGGGCCGCCCTGCGGTGTGCTCCAGTCCTGCACCAGTTCGGCGACCATCGTGTTGGTCGAGGTCAGCCATACGCCGGCGCGCTCCATGCGGCGACGCGACATGTCTTCGGCAATAGGGTTGTCCGTGCCGGAGGCATCCATCACGGCCTGGACCTCATAGCCCGCCTCAACCGCGCTGATCGCCGGAAAAACAAGGCAGATGTCGGTGGTGACGGCAGCCATGATCAACTGGCGGCGGCCGGTGGCTTCAATGGCCTTCACGAAGTTGGGATCGGTCCAGGCGTTGACGATGCCCTGACGCTGGATACGCGCGGCATAGGCATCCGGCATCGCTTCCTGGATCGCCGGGTGGAGCGGACCCTGGATGTTATCCTCCTGACTGGAGGTCAACACGATCGGCATGCCATAGGCGAGCGCCGCGTGGCCGAGCAGCACGGCATTGCGGATCGCGGTGTCGGGCATGATGTTCTTGACCAACTGGGTCGTGCCGACCTGATGGTCAATCAACACCAACGCAGCGGTTTCGGGTTTGAAATGGACGGAGGACATGGGCGTTCCTTCCAGGATCAGGCGATTTCAGTTTCGTTCAGCGCGGGATAGTCGGTGTATCCACCGGGGCCCTCGCCATAGAATGTCGAAGGATCCGGCTTGTTGAGCGGCGCATCGATGCGGAAGCGCTCGACCAGATCGGGGTTGGCGATATAGGGCACGCCAAAGCCGACCAGATCGGCGGTCCCGGCGGCGAGTATGGCATTGCCCTTCGCCTTGTCGAACCCGGTGTTGATGATCAGCGGGCGGCTCGTCATCGGCCGGAATGTTTCGGCGACATGCACGATCTGCACCCCGCCCGCTTCGAGCACTTTTGCATTGGGTTCGGTGAAATGCAGATAGGCCGGGCGCATGGCGTCAAGTGCCTCTACGACATAGCCGAACGTCTTGCGCTTATCGCTGTCGTCCATTCCATAGAGGGTGCTTGATGGCGACAGGCGAATGCCGACATGGTCGGCATCCCATGCGCCTGTCATCGCCTCCATGGTTTCGAGCATCAATCTTGCGCGATTGGGGACTGACCCGCCATAGGCATCGCCGCGCTGGTTGCTGCCGTCCTGCAGGAACTGGTCCAGCAGGTAGCCATTGGCGCCGTGCAGCTCGACACCGTCGAAGCCGGCCTCGCGCGCATTCCTGGTGGCCTGCGCGAATGTTTCGACAATAGCGGGCAGCTCGTCGATGCCGAGTTCGCGCGGCGCCGGAAAATCGACGCGGCCGCTGGGCAGGAAGAAATCGCCCTTGGCCGGGATAGGCGATGGCCCCACCGGCTGCTCGCCACCGCGCATGTCGGGATGCGCCACGCGGCCGCAATGCCATATTTGCAGGAATATGCGACCGCCCGCCGCGTGCACCGCGCTGGTGATCTTCTTCCACCCTTCGACCTGGTCGGGGCGGTGGATGCCGGGCGCGCGGATGATGCCGTGCGCCTGATCGGACACCTGGGTGCATTCCGTGACGATCAGCCCGGCGCTGGCGCGCTGAACGTAGTAATCGCGCATCAGATCGGTGGGCACATCATCTTCGGTCGCACGGGTGCGGGTCATTGGCGACATGACGAAACGGTTGGGGAGCGATAGCTCACCAAGGGTAAAGGGGCTGAACAAATCGGTCATGAGCGAATATCCTTCGTTACGTGAAAAACAGGGGTGCGCCAGAAACGGCTGCTTCTGTGCGACCCGCGCGATAGACGGGGCGGGCCGGAGGAGACCCGTCCATCCCGGCCCTCGCATGTCGAAACCGCTTCGATGGGGGAGATCACGCTCTGGACGTTGGCATGGGCCATCTCAGCGCGCTCCGCGCTCGGCCGCAAGCTCCTCAAAATACGCCTTTAGCGTCCGCGGCTCTCGGCCCAATATTGCACGCAGGGTAAGCGCGTTGCCCTGCAGACCTACCGTATCGTAATGGTCGAACATTGGCCGCAGATGCTGCGCCTCCGGACCCAGCATGTCGGGGTCGACCCGTTCGGCGGAGATTGGACGCCCGAGCGCCTCACTCATCAGGGCCGCCACATCATGTCGGTTCAACCATCCGTCGGCGCATAGCTCGAACGTGCCATACAGCAGCCGATCCTCAGTGAGCGCGATCGCCGCGGCCTCCGCCACATCGCGATAATCCACGCGCGAATGGCGCGTCTCGTTGGACCAGGGTTCACTAACCTTGCCTGTCTCGACGATCCTGTTCCACGCGCCTGCGAAGTTCTGGAACAGCACCGTGGGGTGAAGGAGGACATATTCCAGGGGTGAGTTGAGCACTGCATCTTCAACCGACGCCTTGTTCGCGTGGTTAGGTAAGCTGCCGAGCACAGGGTGGATCACCGACGAGAAGACAAGACGACGAACGCCGGCTTCAACGGCGGCGGCTACGAAGGCCCTACCCGTCGCCGCCTCGTTGGGCAGAGCGACGGGAGCGATATAGAAAACCTTTTCTATACCCTGCAGTGCGGCGGAGACGTCGGCTGGATCACCCAGATCGCCGATCAAGACGTCGTCGGCGCCATTTTCGCGCGCGATATCCAGATCGGACGCCTTGCGAACCATTCCGCGGACGCGCGCTCCCCGCTTTTTCAGCTCGGGTACGACCAGGCCGGCGAACTTTCCGGCCGCACCGACCACCAATATTGTTCCGCTCATTGGCTCAATCTCCGCCTGCATATTGCGTATGTCCGCCATATAGGAGAGAGGAACTGCTTAGCGGCCGAAAAGTTTGATCCATCGGAGGGACACACTGTCCAACAATTCGGGATAGTAAGTGATGCTTGATCTTAACTCCCTCGGCGTGTTCGAAAAAGTCGCTGCGCTCAAAAGTTTCTCCGGCGCGGCACGGGTGCTCGGGCTGCCGAAATCGACGGTGAGCCGGCTGGTCGGCAAATTGGAGAGCGATCTGGGTACGCGCCTGTTCCAGCGCACCACCCGCGAAGTCATGCTGACGCCAACCGGCGAGGCGCTGTTCGAACGGTGCTCGGATATACTCGCCAATGTGAGCGAGGCGATCGACTATGTCGGCAGCCTCACGGCCGAACCGCGCGGCCTGCTGAGGATCGGCGCGGGCATCGGATTCGGGATCAACATCCTCTCCGAACAGCTCCCCGAATTTCTGCGGCGCTATCCTAAGATCGACATCGCGCTGGACCTCGAAACCCGCCAGGCGGACCTGATCGCCGCATCCATCGACGTCGCGATCAGAATGGGCCCGATGCCGGATTCGGGCCTCGTCGCGATCAAGCTCGGCAAGATCCGCCGGTACATTTGCGCCGCGCCGGAATATCTGGCGCGGCGCGGCACGCCGAAGTCCGTCGCCGCGCTCGGACAGCATGACACGCTGGACATGCCGGGACCTGACGGTCGGGCGCGACCATGGACGCTCTCGCGCGGCGACGAGGTCGTAAAACTCGAAACAAAGCCCCGCATATGCGTGAACGAACCCCTTACGATGCATCGCCTTGTGGTCAATGGCGCGGGGATCGGCCTGCTGTCTGGCTATATTTGCGCGCCAGAGATTGCAGCAGGCCGTCTTGTGCGCCTGTTGCCCGATTGGCAGCCGCCGCCGGCTGAGGTCAGCATCATATTCCCCAGCAGGCGTGAGCTTGCGCCAACGGTCCGCGCCTTTGCAGATTATCTGAAGGAAGTCAGTCGGCCGGGCACCTTGTGGCTTGATGATCCTTTTGCGCCGCCAGGGGCATGATGGGCTGCAGCCGCTCCGTCACGCCGCCACACCGACGGTCGGGTTCCGAACGGACACAAGCGCCTTCCCGATCATAGCGCCGCTATCAAGAGCATCATGCGCTTCCGCTATCGCGTCAAGCGACACGTTGAGGCCGATTATAGGCGCATAGGCTCCGTCTTTCAGGCAGGCCGTAATCGCCTCGGTCGCTTCGCGCTTGGCCTCGCGAGTGGCGTTATAGATGTAGACGAAGCGGAACACGCAACCGCCGATCATCGCGTCCAACAGGGGGAGCGGCAATCGGTCCTTCGCATCCCCGGTGGCATAGGAAACAACAAAGCCGCCCGTCTTCAGGCAAGCCATGTCGATCTCAAGATTATGCAGCAGGGCTACGTCGATGATCCGGTCAACGCCCTCGCCTCCCGTTTCCGCCTTTACCCGCGCCGCGACGTCCTCGACGCGTATATTGAGAATAAGGTCGGCCCCGGCGGCTTGCGCAGCGTCGATATGCGCATCGTCGATGACCGTGGTCACGACCCATGCGCCGGCCCATTTCGCCAGCATTGTCACGGCGGAGCCGACGACGCCCGCTCCGCCATGCACCAATATCCGCTTCCCCCGGATATCTCCGTCCGCAAACAGGCAGTGGTATGCGGTGATTGCGGGAATCCCCAGGCTAGCTCCGATCTCGAAGGAAATGCCGGCCGGCAGAGGCACGGCTTTCGCCGAGTCCACCACGGCGAATTCCGCAGCCGTTCCGCAATCCCGTCCATATTGCGCTTCGTAAACCCATACGCGCTCTCCAATGCGAGAGGCCGGAACGCCGGCGCCGACAGCATCGATGACCCCCGCGCCATCCTGGTGCGGAATAATGCGAGGAAAGGCCATCGCCGAGGAAAAGCCCGTGCGCGCCTTGATATCCGTCGGATTCACTCCGGAAACATGGATCGCCACGCGCACCTCGCCTGGGCCGGGCTCTGGCAGTGGAACCTCGCCAATGCACAGCACTTCCACGGCTTTGCCCTGGCGTTCGTAATAGGCAGCTTTCATCGCAACTTTCCTTTCGATTGGATGGAAATCCAGGTGCGCGGGCGCACCGGCATCGTCCCGATCAAAATCGATTGCTGCATGCTTATTTGCAAGTAGGCACATATTTTGTACATAGGGATATTCTATATACTAATGGAGGATTTATGCCTGATCCGGCATTGCTTTATCGATGCGCCGTCGAGGCAACGGTTGAGGTCGCGGGCGGAAAATGGAAGCCGCTCATCGTCCATTATCTTATCGGCGGCACGAAACGATTTGGGGAATTGAAACGTCTTATCGGCGGCGTGACCCAGCGGTCGCTGACGCTGCAACTGCGCGAACTGGAACATCACGGGATCGTTCGCCGAGAAGTATTCGCAGAAGTCCCGCCAAGGGTGGAATATTCCCTCACCGCCTTCGGCCGGACGCTCGAGCCTGTGCTGGCGGCCATGAAGGACTGGGGGGATTCCTATGTCAGCCGGTCAACGGCGACGAAGAGCGGTTAGCAGATGCAACTTCCCAGCGCAGCAAGACGACCGCCCCGGCGTCACACATATTCTCGGCATCAGCCTTTGAAACGGCGCAGCAAGTCACAGCCGTGATTTGCCAACCAAACGCTATGAGTGGCCGGGCAATTGCCTCAATATGCGCTCGGCCTGCAGGAGATGCGGGCGGTCGACCATTTTGCCGTTCACCTTCAGCGCACCTGTTTGCGGATTGGCTGCAAAGGCCGCGACGATCGCGTTGGCTTCCGCGATCTCGGCCTCCGTGGGTGAGAAGCCGTCATTGATGATCGCAACTTGCGCAGGATGGATCGCCATCATGCCGCCAAAGCCGTCACGCCGGGCGCGGGCGACATAGGCGGCGAGCGCATCCGGCGCGTCGATGCGTGGAAACACGGTTTCGATCGCGGGCGTCTGCGCGGCATGCGCGGCGAACAGCGTAAGTCCACGGACCATTTCATACGGCGGGGTATAGCTTCCGTCGGGTTCGCGGGAGGTGGAAGCGCCGATCGCCGCCGGCAAATCCTCCGCCCCCCAGGTCAGCCCCGCCAAGTGCGACGCGACGCGTCGATAAGAGCCCAGCTCGAAAATCGCTCCGGGCGTCTCGGTCGCGATGGGCAGGATCGGCAAAGCAGCGTCGCCCGTCATCGCCAGCAACGCCTCGACACTGCTGGCGCCCTCGGCCTTGGGCAGCACAAGCCCATCCGGTCGGCCGGGCAGCACGGCGGCAAGGTCCGCTTCGGTCAATACGCCATCCAGGGGATTGATCCGCACGAAGGTCGTGATGCTCCGTTCGGCGGCCAGCCACGTGGCCACGGCGGCCCGGCCCGCGTCCTTCCGCTCTGCGGCAACCGAATCCTCAAGATCCAGGATCAGCGCATCGGCGCCGCTCGCCGCGGCCTTTGCAAAACGCTCCGGGCGATCGGCCGGCACGAACAGCAAGGAACGAAGTCTCATTGCTGCGCCTTTCCGACATGCGCGATCCGGAAGCCCGGCATCTCTTCCGCACAAGCTGAAGACGCCAGGTGCACCGCCCATCCCCGGATCATATCCACTGCGTCGTACAAGGCGAAATCTCTCTGCTCCGACATCCAACTCTCCCGCGCCAGTTTGCCCGATGGCTAAAGAAAAGGCGACAACAAGGAAAATTGAAAGAATCCGACCTTTATTATAGTGTGCATCTATGATTGATCGATACACAATCCGCTATTTTCTGGCCGTCATCGACCATGGCAATTTTTCCAGGGCGGCCGCGCATTGCCATGTGTCACAGCCGACCCTTTCCGTCGGGATATTGAAGCTGGAGCGGCATCTGGGGCACACCCTGTTTCAGCGGACGAACAGGCGGGTTGAACTCACCGTGGCGGGTGCGCGATTTGCCGTGCACGCTCGGCGGGTAGAGGCCGAGTTCAATCAGGCTGAGCGGTCGGTCAGGGAGGTCGCCGCACAGATCACGATCCGCGTCGGCATCCTTTCGACGATTCCCACACGATGGCATGAGGCGCTTGTCGGCGCTCTGCGGCCGACATTGCCGACCGAGAGAGTGGAGTTTGTGGAAGCGCGCGAGCGGGATATTCTCGATCAGTTGGGCCGCGGCAGAACCGATATAGCGCTGACGATTGTCGGATCGGACAATGATCGCTTTCTCGCCGAGCCCTTGTTCACAGAACGCTACGCGCTGGCGATGAGCCTGGATCATCCCCTTGCGTCTGAACAGACGGTGGAGGCCGAAAGCCTGGCCGACAATGTCATGATCGTGCGGCGCAACTGCGAAGGGCTTGCCGCAACCAGTCGCCACTTTACGGCACACGGCGTTCGTCCGTTCTTCGCGGCAAAAACGACCAATGACGATCGCGCGCTGGCGCTCGTTCGATCCGGCCTTGGCATTACCGTGATGCCGCGTTCGTTCATGCGGCCGGACATCGCCATGCCGCTGCTGGCTGGGTTTGCGCTTACCCGGACGGTCGGCCTTCTTCTGGCGCCGCACGTCGACGCGGCAGAGATGCGGGCCACGTCGGCTTATGGCGCCATTGCCGGCTGCGTCCGCCAGCTTTCCATGGCCATACGTTGAAACAAGGCCGGTTTGCTATTCCCGGTCGGCAAACAGATAATATTCGGCGGCGTTCACATGGCGTCGGCGGTCGCCGCCGCGTCGGTCGAAGGGTTGGGCCAGAGGCCCTCGTCGGCCATGCTGGAGGCGTCGTCCAATGACAGGACATCAGCCCCCGAACCCGCGCCATCGGGGTCGATCCCACGGACGCGTTTCAGCTCCATCCGTCCGATCTGGTTGCGATGAACCTCGTCCGGACCGTCGGCCAGACGTAGCAAACGCGCGGTCGCGAAGGCGGCGCCGAGAAGATGATCATTGCTGGTGCCCCCGCCGCCGAACATCTGGATCGCCCAATCCACGATCGTTTGGGCCATACGCGGCGCAGCAACCTTGATCATGGCGATCTGCAATCGCGCGGCTTTATTGCCGACGGCGTCCATCGTCGCGGCCGCATCCATCGTCAAAAGACGTGCTTGATCTATGCGTATCCGCGCCTCGGCGATACGTTCGAGTGTGACGGTCTGCTCGCCCAGCGTCGTGCCGAACGCCGTCCGGCTGTCCGCTCTGCGGCACATACGCTCCAGCACGCGTTCACTGAGGCCGATCAATCGCATGCAGTGGTGGATGCGCCCCGGACCAAGCCGCCCTTGGGCGATCTCGAACCCCCGGCCTTCGCCGAGCAGGATATTCTCGGCCGGCACCCGGACATTGTCGAACACGACCTCCGCCGCCCGATCCGGCACGCCATAATATCCAAAGACCGGCAACGCCCGGACAACGCGCACGCCGGGCGCGTCCCTTGGCACAAGGATCATCGACTGCCGGCGATAGGCGTCCGGGTTTTCCGGGTCGCTCTTGCCCATGAATATCATGACGGCGCATCGCGGATCGGTTGCCCCCGTCGTATACCATTTGCGTCCGTTGAGCAGATAGCTGTCGCCCTGCCGGACGATCGACCCTTCGATATTGGTGGCGTCGGACGACGCCACCAGCGGCTCCGTCATGGCGAAGGAGGAGCGTATCTCTCCGGCCAGCAGGGGTTTGAGCCATCTCTCCTTCTGCTCTTCGGTTCCATAATGGAGGAGCGTCTCCATATTTCCCGTATCCGGCGCCGAGCAATTGAAGACCTCCGGCGCAAAGAGGGATCGCCCCATAATCTCACAGAGCGGCGCATATTCGGCATTGGTGAGGCCCGCGCCCGTCGAAGCAGGCAAGAATAGATTCCAAAGCCCTTCACGCTGGGCAATGGCTTTCAACTCTTCGACGACGGGATAGCTCGCCCACGGCCCCAGGCGTTCGGCCTCCAGATAATAGCGGCGCTCGTTCGGATAGATGTGCCGGGCCATGAAGGATCGCAGTCGATCCGCCAGGTCCGCGCTGCGGCTGTTTTGCTCGGGATTCATGAATAGCGGATCCTCATTGAAAATGTCCTGCATTATTGTCCACGAGACGACAGGCCGCCCGCGATGACGTGGACGCTCATGATGCTTCAGCCACTCTGCCGGGCGCGCAGGAAGGGCGCCTGGAGATGAGCCGCCTTATGCCATGCTGACCACGATCTTGCCGGTGGCGCGGCGATCGCGAAGGTCGCTGATCGCCTGCCCCGCTTGCTCCAGCGGATACACTGCGGAGACCTGCGGCTTGGCGATGCCGCGGTCGTACAGCGCGGTCAGCGCAGCCGCATGCGCTTGCCTGTTTTCGGGTTCGCGGTCATAGAACGCTCCCCAGAAAACGCCGATAAGCGATGCGCCCTTCAGCAAGACGAGGTTGAGCGGAATGCTGGGAATTTCGCCGCTCGCAAATCCGACGACCAGATAGCGCCCCTTCCAGCCGGTCGATCGCAACGCCGCTTCGGCCAGCGGCCCCCCGACAGGGTCGAACACCACGTCAACACCCCGGCCGGACGTCAAATTCTTCAGCTCCGCCCGGAAATCCCCGGACGCATAGTCGATGCACGCGTCCGCGCCCTGCGAAAGGCAATATGCGTTTTTCGCGGCGGAAGAGGTTGCGGCGATCACTTTCGCGCCCATTCCCTTGCCGATCTGAATTGCGGCGGTTCCGACACCGCCCGCCGCGCCGAGAACCAGCAACGTCTCTCCGGCGCGAAGCGCAGCGCGGTCTTCAAGCGCATGCAGCACTGTTCCATAGGTCAGCATGAACGCCGCCGCCTCGTCGAATGGCATGGCGGCGGGCTTGGCGATCAGCTTGCCCGTGTCGACGACGACTTCTTCGGCAAGGCCACCCGACAGGATGAAGGCGATGACCTCATCCCCCACCGACCATCCTTCGACGCCGCTTCCCAAACTGGTGATGATGCCGGAAACTTCGCCTCCAGGGGAGAATGGAAGTTCCGGTTTGAATTGGTATTTATTCTCAATGATCAGGGCATCGGGAAAATTGATGCCGCATGCCTTTACCGAAACCAGGACCTGACCTTCACCAGGTTTGGGGGAAGCCACATCTTCCAGGCGCAGCATCTCTGGCGGCCCATACTCCTTGCACAACATGGCTCTCATTTTGGCTATTCCTTCTTGATCTTAGGAGAAGCAGCTAATCACAGCTGGATAGACTCGTTGAGAATGCGCAACGTCACCTGCCGGAGGAAATCGATAAAGGCATTCACCGCCGCCTCCGCACCGTCGGCGTCACCTGCGGCAGTAGCCTCTATGATCGCGACGTGATGATATATGGTCGACGCCATGTCCTCGGAACGGTTCTTATATTCCAGATCGATGTTCCAGAATCGGCGCGCGAGGACATGGATCGATCCTATCGCCTGCGCGATGAACGGATTTCTGGTGGCCGTTATGGCCACGTTTTTATACTCGAAATCGGCCTGCATCACGCCCGCCTGATCAGCCTCGGCATGCGCGCGCAGGAAATTGGCCTTCTCTTCCAGCAGCCTTTTCCGCTCATCGGCGGTAGCGCGCTCCGCCGCCGTCCGGAAAATGAAGATTTCAAGCGGCCGGCGAACCTCACCTAGGTAGAGCTGATCCTTCGGACTGACCTCAAGGACGAATATGCCTTTGCGATGCACCGGCCGCAGCAATTGCCCGGCTTCGAACCTTTTGATCGCCGCCCAGACGGGCGCCCTTCCCATTCCGATCCGTTCCGTCAGCTGCGACTCCGAAATCAGGCTGCCGGGCTTGAGCGCGCCGGTCACAAAGAGCTTTTCAAGCCTCCGATAGGCTTCATCGCCCAGCCTGTCCGTCACGGCGGGTTCGCCGGCAGCTGTGTCATCGGCGCGCCTCGTCACGATCTGCATCCGTAACAACCGTTAACAATCACGCGATTCCTCGCCCATTTCCAGTATGATGCCATATATCCTCGACTCCCGTTCTGAGATGATAGTGGCATTTTATGCAATGCGCTGGCTGAGGCAACATCGGGTCTTTCGATGGGATGCGAGATGATCGAACGAAGCAACGGATCAATAGGCTTGCGCCAGCAGGGCGACCACATCCGCCTCGGAAGACACCTTGCGCGGATTGGTCGCCACGATCAGGTCCTGCATGGCGTCGCGCGCGATCAATTCGAAATCGGCTTCGGTCACATTCACATCGCGCAACCGCCAGGGCAATCCCAGGTCATCGCGGATCAACCCCAATATCGCCTCTTTCGCCGCGATCGCGCTGCCCAGAACATCGCCTTGCAATTCGACGCCCAGGATGTCGGCGATCCAGGCTTGACGCTCCAGCGTGACCTCACGATTATATTCCATGACATTGTGCATCATGATGCAGGATGTCACGCCGTGGGGAACGTTGCACCGTGCGCCGAGCTGGTGACCGATGCCGTGGCTGAGGCCCAGGGTAACATTTGCGACGCTGAAGAACGAAAGCCATGCCGCCACCTGGCATTGTCCGCGTGCGGCCAGATCGTGCGGGTCTTTCTTGCAATCCTTAAGATAGCGATACAGCATATTCAGCGCATGCGACGCCAGCGCATCGGTGTAGGGTTGCGCCTTGGAAGACAATAATTGCTCCACGCAATGGTCGACGGCGCGGATGCCGGTCGACAGCCAGAGCCATTCCGGCGTCGCAAGCGTCAATTCGGGATCAAGGATGACCGCCTTGGCGGTCAGCTTGCTGTCGTGGAAGACGTCCTTCACCTTGCGCTTCTCGTCGGTGATCCCGAAGAACGCAGTGAATTCGCCGGCGGACAGCGTCGTCGGGATTGCGAACGTCGGCAATGGCTGCTTGGTCAGCGCGGGAATTTCCAGCTTGTCGGGATATTCGAATTTCGTGGAAAATTTGTCGAACTCATCTTCATCCTGAACGTCTTCGGCCAAGGCCCAGCCTATCGCCTTCATCGTGTCGTTCGGGCTTCCCCCACCGAAACTGACCAAGCCGTCCGCACCCTTGCTTCGTGCGAATTCGGCAACGGCGAGTACGGACGAGCGGGGCACATGCGCATGCGTTTCCGAATAAATCCCCGCAAGGCGCGGCCCAAGCGCGGCTTCGAGCTTGCCAATGAGTTCGGCATTGCTGGCGATCGAATGGCCGGTAACGACCACGGCGCGTTTGACGTTGCGCGCATCGAGCGCATCGGCGAGCTTGCTGATGCTCCCCGGCCCGAAATAAACGTCATCGAGCGGGAGATTGGTGAAGGCACCGTCCAGCATTGATTTGGGAATTTCCATTGCATCCTCCAGTAAATTTTCTCGAATTGAAAGTTCGTCCGAATAATCAAATTCCCGCGAGACCGATGCTCCCGCCCCCGTCGACAAACAGCGTCTGGCCAGTGGTGTAGCCGGCGCCGACGCTCATGAGATAGGAGACGGCGGCGGCGATCTCTGCGGGCTGCCCAAGTCGGTCCATGGGGATAGTCGAAAGATAGCGCGCTTCGCTTTCGCTGCCGACGGGACTGTTCACTCGGAACAATTCGGTTTCGGTCGGTCCCGGCGCCACTGCGTTGACCGTGATGCCGCTCTTGGCGAGTTCGAGCGCCCAGGTCCGCGTGAAGCTGCCCAGCGCCGCTTTCGACGCCGCGTAGCTGGTCCGCTCGGGATAGCCGAGCACCGTCATGCTCGAAATGTTGACGATCCGCCCGAATGCCGCCGCGCGCATCGCCGGCAACGCTGCCTGTGTCGCCTGCACCGTCGTGCGAAGATTGAAATCAAATATCCGCGCCATCTGATCCAGATCGATAGATCCGATGCGCTCGGGCACGACGTGGCCGACATTGTTGACTAGCCGCGTGACGGCGTGGCGTGAAACGATGTCGTCCAGGGCCGCCTGCATCGTTGCCGCATCGCTGAGGTCCGCCTCGACGAAAGTGCCTGGAAATGCCTTGTCCGGCGCTTTTCGCGCGATACCGATCACCGGGATGCCGTCGGCTGCCAGGCGTTCCGCGATGGCAAAACCCAACCCGCGGGATGCGCCCGTGACGAGGGCCCATTGGCCGTCTTTCATTTCCCGCTCCTTCTCTTGTTTATCCATTTAGGCAAACTCGGCGAAGCCGTCGGTCAGGACGGATTTCTGCGTATCGTTTTCAACAGTGAAAAAGATGGCGCCTGCAACGTCGCTTCGCGACAGGTTGAGATGGATCGCAGTGCCGGGGATGACCGCCGTCTTGAAACGGCACGCCAGACGCTTGAGCCGGGAGGGCTGTCCCTCACCGATCCGGTCGATAAGCGCCTCTCCCACCAACGCCCAGATCGCGGTGCCGTGGGTGATGATATCGGGCAGGCCATTACGCTTGGCGATAGCGCGCTCCGTGTGAATGGGATTCCAGATTCCCGCGCATTCGCTGTAGATATGCGGCAGGAAGCGCGGCACTTCAATGCGGACCTGCTCTACATTCTCACGGCCATCCGCATGCGGAACCTTGGGCGGGGCAACGGCAACGCGCGGCGCTTCGCAGGTCATGCCGACATAGATGGTGGACCACCATGTCTCGCTGACCGGCTGGCCGTCATTGGCGGCGTGCGTGGTGAATGTCGCCGTGACCATCGCGCCGATGCTGGTTTGTCGGATTTCCGTCACACGCCCGGCGGCGATCAGCCGCTCGGGCGCGCAAACGGGACGGTGGAAAATCGTGTCCTGATAGACCTGGATGCCCCGCCAGGCGTTCTCGTTGTCGACGCCGAGGCTCTGGCGAAAATCGCCGCCGTTGATGATCGTCCATTCCGGCACCACGCAGAAGGCTGGCGGGGCGATAACCCTCTCTTCGCGCAGATCGTCGAGATAGCATGGCCGCAATGCGCCCAATCCTGCAGCGTAGGCCATGGTTGCCCGACGGTCGACCTCTATGGTCTCCGATCGCAGCTCCCTTCCCAGCGCGGAGGATGAAATCAGCATGGCCGTTCAGCGCCTGACGACATAGCCGGCCGCCTCGCGGTCCCAGCTTCCCGTGATGCCCGCCCCGCGCAATTCGACCTTGCGGATTTTCCCGGTCGGCGTCTTGGCAAGCTCCTCTGCCTGAATCTCCACGAAGCGCGGCACCATGAAATATGGCATGCGCGGCTGCAGGAAATCGAGAAGCGCATCGGGCGCAAGGGAACAGCCCGGTTTGAGCGAGACCACAATCTTGATCTCGTCCTCGCCATGTTCGGACGGGGCAGCGACCGCCGCGCATTCATGGACCGAAGGATGCGCCAGAACCTCGGCCTCGACTTCATAGGAAGAGACATTCTCGCCGCGCCGCCGGATCGCATCCTTCAGCCGGTCGACGAAGTAGAAATTTCCCGCCTCGTCCTGACGGAACAGGTCGCCGGTGTGCAGCCACAGGTTCCGCCATGCGGCCGCTGTCGCTTCGGGATTTTTCCAATAGCCCAGGTTCAGTTCCCACGGGCGCGCCGTCCGGATGATCAGTTCACCCACCGAGCCCGGCGGGACAGGCATGTCCTGCGCGTCAACGATGCGCGCATCGACCCCGTCGCGCGGGCGACCGCACGACTGCGGGTTGGCGAGACGATAGCCCTGGGAGTGCAGCGGGGTGCTGACTTCCGTCATGTTGAACCAGGTCATCACCTCGACCCCGAACCGCAACCGGAAGTCGTTGATGTCGGGCAAAACCGGAACCATCAGCACCTTGCGGAGCGGGTGATCGCGATCATCGGGCGTTGCCGGCCGGCTGGCGATATAGCTTGGGATCGTCCCCAGCAGCAATGTGACGGTCGCGCCGTAACGGCGAATGTCGGACCAGAAGGCTTCGATGCTGAAGCGTCCCCGCACGACGATGGTCGCACCCGGGATCAGCACCGCGCCTACCAGGTGCGGCAATGCGACGTGGAACATCGGGTTCGTCATGTAGAAAATGTCGGCGGACGACAGTTCGTTGGCGAAGGGCAGCGCCGTCGCATGGGCCTGGCCGTGCGAATAGAGCACGCCCTTGGACGGGCCGGTCGTGCCGGACGTGTAGAAGATCGCCATGGGGTCCCACGGCTCGACGCCCGCATCCACGGCCGTGTCGGAAAAACCCTGCAGCGCCGCGAAGTCGGACGTTTTCCAGGTTCGCCGGGCTATCGCCGCCTGCTCCTCGCTCGCGCCCACCAGCACAAGATGTTGGAGATGTTGGAGACGATCGGCCACGGCCTCCAGCCGGTCGACAAGATCGCCGTGAACGACCATCAGTCGCGCCTCGGAGTCATTCGCCTGGTGGACCAGGATATTCCCGCGATAGGAATCGTTCATCGGCACGAAAATCGCACCCAGTTTCATGACCGCAAACCACAGCAGGACATAGTCGATCCCGCTCGGCTTCATGACCAGGACAGTCGCCCCCTTTTCAACGCCCAGGTCGGCCAGTTGCACGGCGAGATGATTGGTGGCCTGTTCCACCTCCAGATACGTTAGGCTCCGGGCATCGTCCCGCACGAAAATTTTCGAAGGCTGCTGCGCGGCGTGCCTCCGCAAGATGCGATGATAGACGTCGGCGGAACGGTGCGGGGACATGATCAATCCTTAGGAGACGGTGCTGCCTTCACTTGCGATCAGCCTTGGAGAGGCGACACTCGACAGCATTTCCAGTATAACATGTTACTATCATTTTAATGAGCGATACGTATGCCGGGTGTTCCGGTCAAGCTGTTTTCTCGATGCGAGACAGCATTTTAGCCCTACGGTTCGTCATCATTTGCACGTTGGGGGGGCGCTTCCCGGCCTTGGTCGGGAAGCGCCTATTTGGGTGGGGCCGATTATATGGGCGTCACCATTCGTACCTGCCTTCCAAACCGAAGGTCCGTGGCATGTTGTAAACGGCCTGCGGCGCACTGGTGATATTGATGACCTGCGTTCTGTACCGCTGGTTCGTCACATTCCGGCCAAAGGCGGACACTGACCAGCCACCTTGTGTCTGGCCCGATTTGATGGTCGTCCGGAAACCAAATTCGTTGGTCTTGCCGTGGCTGTATGTGACCGTATTCTCATCATCAAAATAGGTGCGGCTGCTATGGTCGTAATCGCCGCGGAAGGCGAGGTCCAGGTCGCCCGTCAAAGGCACCGTATATTGAATCGCGGCGCCCAGTTTCAACTTGGGGGACCGTGCCAGGCTGTTGCCGCTATTGTCGACAACGCCGGCGCCGGCCGAATAGCTGAAGCTCTTATATTTCGCGTCGAGGAAAGTCCCGTTGAGGAAAATCGTGACAGGGTCGACCGGGCGTGTCGTCAACTCGAATTCGGCGCCCTTCACGCGTGCCGTGCCCGCATTCTTTATCACGGCGAACCCGATTGCATCGAACACCCGGACCTGCAGATCGGTATAATCATAGTAAAATGCCGAGACATTCAGGCGCGTAGTGTTGTTGAAAAGACCGTCCATCTTGAGCCCGGTCTCATACGCCCAAAGATTTTCGGCCTTGAAAGGCGCTGGCGAATCCCCGGGGGTTACAATGTTGTACCCCGCATAGCCGCCACTCTTGAAACCTTTGCTGACAGATGCGTAAGCGAAGATTTTCGGCGTGATCTTATAATCGACCACGAATTTTGGCGTAACGGACGATTCCTTGATAGGCAGTCCATTGAAGACGGCCGTTTCAAAGACACCGGGCACTTGCGGATCCCAGATCTGCTGGAAATCGAACGACTTCCGCTCCCTGCTGTATCGCAGACCCACCGTCGCAGACAGCCGGTCATCCACATGCCACGTGCTCTGGCCGAAGGCGGCATAGCTTTTGGTCTGGTTGCGGGCCGACAGCGAAAGGTCTGTGAGGCCGGTGAAGGGAATGAAAACGAGAGAATTGGCTTTTTCGTGATAGTAATAGGCGCCCACCAGCCAGTCGATTGTGTTGCGCCCATTCGACGCCAATCGGATCTCCTCGCTAAACTGCTGCTGTCGTTCAATATTGGGAACGAGGCTAAGGATGTCGGCGGCGGTGCCATCGGAATCATACTGTGCGGTAAGTTTGGCGCGGCGATAGGCGGTAATCGAAGTCAAATGCGCAAAACCGAAATCATAATCCGCGGTCACGTTTCCGCCATAGTTCACCCGATTATCCCGACCATCCACATTGACGTTGAAATCGTCAGGATCACCGTCACCTGCCGAGATATTTTTTGACTGGGGGCTGGCGTGGAAAGTGCCGTAGTCACCGCTGACGTTGATCTCAAGCTGATCGGTCGGAACGAAACGCATCGTACCCCGCACGAGCTTCGATCGCTCGCCATTCAGCTTTTTCCCATCAAAGGCATTGCGACTATAGCCATCGCGCGTGGCATATGCGGCGGAAAGCTGCGCGAATATCTTGTCCTCGACAAGAGCGCCGGACGCGACGCCCCGCACACGATATTCGTTGCGCTCCGCAACACGGCCATCAACAGCGAAATACGGTTCGTTACTGGGCTTGCGGGTAATGATGCTGATCGCCCCGCCCGTTGCGTTTCGACCGTACAGGGTGCCCTGCGGACCACGCAGGACCTCGATGCGCTGGGTATCGACCAGATCGAAAACCGACGCATAGGCGCGACCCAGATAAACCCCATCGAGGTAGGTGGCGACACTGTCATCGGAACCGACGCCCTGCGGGTTGGAGCCAATGCCGCGAAGCGAAACCGGGTTGGTGCCGAGCTGGACCAGCCCGCCAATGACCAGGCCCGGCGTCAACCTTGCCAGATCGCGGACGTCTGAGGCGCCGCTCTCGCGCATGAAGTTCGAAGTAAAAGCCGTCACGGCGAGAGGGGTTTGCTGCAGTTTCGACTCCCGTCGCTCCGCAGTCACAATGATTTCTTCCAGTCCGCTGCTTGCTGGCGATTGCGCGTCTGGCTGCGCCGCTGGCGGATTAGCGGTCTGATCGTCGATTTTCGCCGGTGAACCCGCCGCCTGATCCGCCGCCATGGCAGCAAATGGCGCCACTAGTGCCCATGACAACGCAAGGCAGGTGCCGACTGACTTTGTGATGCTCATACTATCATCCCCTCCAAGGAATATTGTTCTGATTTAAATTATGATTGTATTTCAATCTATTATCGCGGGCTATCATCCCGCTTCGCGCCAACGACATGTGGAGTTCCGGTGCCTCGCGTCTCAACGAAAGCGCCACGACTCCATATATCATGTCACTAACATATTACTGAAGATACCAGGCAGGTCAAGGGCGGCGCTGTCCGGCGCGCACGAATTGCTGAGGGCACACCCGCACCCTCTCTATTTGTGGAAATTCGGCCGAAACCCGCCAGTGTCACGGCATGGCTCGGGCCGTGGCCAGCATCCGTTTCGTCGGCGGCTGGCCTGCCAACCGAAAACTATATTGCGAGAATTGCTACTTGCTCGTGCGTCCCGCACACAACGCATGCGGGAGCCAGCCCTTTGGCTCACAGCAGGTTCCCGCGACAGCATAGCTATCTGGGCCTTCATGTCCGCTTTATCTGCGGCAGTACTATGAAGCGGAAAGACCGACGACGAGGGCTATACGCCCCTCCTCGTCACGATCCCATTGTTGCAGCATTATGCTGAAGATGCCCGATAAACAATTTGGTCGCGGCCGATGCGTTGACTTGATCGCGAAAGCATATCGTCAGCCGACGCATGGCCCATTTCTCGGACAATGCCAGGATCATGACCGCATCGTCAGTATAGTCTTGAAGAGAAACGCGCGGCAATATCGCTACACCCAGACCGTTCGCGACCAGTTTTCGCGCGGCTTCGAAACTGACCACCTGGGCACGCTCTTTGATTGAACGGCCGATGGCCTCGGCATGACTGCGATAAAGCCCTTGAAGAGCGCTGAGACGCTGCATGCCGATGAAGGGGAAATCCAACAGATCCGCGAAGCCGACCTGTTTGCGCGATGACAATATATGCCCCTTCGGCACGACGACCACCAATTCGTCGTCGATCCACGGCAGCAGATGTACGCCTTCGGCGCGCAGCGTATCCGACACTATGCCCATGTCACAGGTTCCGACCTGGACTGAATGCACGATCGCCGCGCTGGTCTCCTCTTCCATTTCGATGTCGATGCCGGGGTGTTGGGCCGTGAATGTGGCAAGCATCGCGGGAAGATAGCCGGTCGCTGCGGTCATATTCGCCTTGATGCGGATCAGCCCCCGCTCACCGGCGCCTACGGCCACTACATCGTCGACGATCTGTTCCAGGAGATCGAACAGACTGCGCATGCGATCCAGGACAGACTCCGCCGCAGCTGTCGGTTTTACCCCGCGATCGTGGCGATGCAGAAGCTGAATACCCCATCGATGTTCCAGATCGGCGATGCGCCGGCTGACACTGGAAATGGCGATATGTTCGCGTTCGGCCGCGCCCGTGAGATTGCCTTCCTCGATAGCTGCGATCAGCACCCGTAACGAAACCAAATCTATCCGCGACGCTGATCGTCTGATCGTCATTGCCACTTCATCTCCCGGCGTCCGCGCATGTCCAAGACTGGAAACCAGCTTTCGGCACACTGCAATAGACGGTCATTTCCGAACATGCGACCCGTCACTGCACGAAAAGCAAAAGCCGGAAAGCACCATTCGCCATGCCTCATCCATCCCCGCCATCCGCCGTCCTTTCGGGCTTGCGCATATTGGAAATCGGGCATTTCGTCGCGGCGCCCTTTTGCACGCGCCTGCTCGCCGATCTAGGCGCCGATGTGATAAAGATCGAGCCGTTGACGGGCGATCCGGTGCGAAATTGGGGGGAGATGATCGACGGCAAATCGCTCTGGTGGTCCATGCATGGCCGCAACAAGCGCAGCGTCACGATAAACCTGAAGGATCGGCGCGGAAAGGCAGTGCTGCTTGACCTCGTTCGCCACTGCGACGTGGTTGTGGAGAATTTCCGGCCCGGTCAGCTACAGAAAATGGACCTGGGTCCCGATGTGATGCGGGCGGTGAAGCCCGATCTCATTATCGCCCAGATATCCGGCTACGGCCAAACCGGGCCGGGCCGCGACCGCGCTGCATTCGGTGTGATTGGCGAGGCGGTCGGGGGATTGCGACATCTGACCAATCATGCGCCGGGCACTTCGAACCTGCCTCCGGTCAGGGTCGGCGTCAGCATAGGCGATTCCATCGCGGGGCTTTATGCGGCTTTCGGTATCATGAGCGCGCTCTGGCAACGCGATCGCACCGGCGGCGATGCCATAGGCCGGACGGTCGACGTCGCACTGACGGAAAGCGTCCTGAGCATGATGGAAGCTATGCTGCCGGAATATGGCGCTTTGGGAATAGAGAAGCAGCCGACCGGCGGGGGGATCGCGACCGCCGCGCCGTCAAATGCCTATCCGACGCGCGATGGCGCGTGGGTGCTGATCGCCGCCAATTCGGAACCCCTTTTCGCGCAATTGATGCGATTGATTGGCCGGCCCGAATTGATTGGCGCGCCCGGTTACGATGGCAACCGCGCACGCGTGCGCAACGCGGCCCTGCTTGATGATATGATTGGAACCTGGAGCCGCCAATATGATGCGACCGAGTTGATCGATCTGCTCAGTGCAGCGGACATTCCCGGCTGCAAGACCTATACGGCTGCCGATTGTGCAACCGATCCACAATATCTGGCGCGCCGGATGGTGTTGCCGGTGCACGACCCTGCATTCGGGCGGGATATCCTTCACGCCGGCATCGTTCCCCATATACCGGAGACGCCTGGTGTGGTCCGCTGGGCCGGACCGGCCATTGGCGCGCACACCGATGAGGTATTGGGGGAATTGCTGAACATGTCGGAAAGTGAGATCGGCGCGTTGCGAGAGGAACATGTGCTGTGAGACATGTCGAAATTGTCGAGGTCGGACCGCGCGACGGGTTCCAGTCGGTCGAACCGATCATTCCGACCGCCCGTAAGATCGCGGTTGTGCAGGCGCTTTACGCGGCCGGCGTGCGGCGTATGGAGGTGACGTCGTTCGTCAGCCAATCGGCGGTTCCGCAACTGTCGGACGCGGCAGAGGTCCTGGCGGCGGCTCAGGCTCTGCCCGGCCTCGACGCACAGGTCCTTGTTCCTACGGCCCGCCACGCCGAACGGGCGCTTGCGGCAGGTGCGACGCATTTGAGTTTCGTCTTGTCGGTGAGTGAGCGGCACAATCGCAGCAATGTTCGCCGGTCTCCCGCGGACTCGGTCGCCGACTTTGCCCATATCGCCGGTTTACGGCCAGAAGGATGCAAGCTGAGGCTCAATCTCGCAACGGCCTTCGATTGCCCTTATGACGGCAGGGTCGATGACGCGGCCACCCTGGCCTTGCTGGATGCGCTGGCGCCGATAGCCCCCGATGCTGAGATTGCGCTCTGCGATACGACGGGAAGGGTAACGCCGGAACATGTGGCATCCTTGTTCCATGCGGTCCGGTCTCGGTTCCCGCATGTTGCGCGCTGGGCCTTCCATGCGCACGACACGTTTGGGCTGGGCGCGGCCAATGCGCTCACCGCCTGGAATGCGGGCGTCGACGTGCTGGACGGGTCGATTGCGGGCCTTGGCGGCTGTCCATTCGCACCGGGTGCGACGGGCAATGTCGCGACCGAGGATCTGCTGTGGATGTTGCATGGCATGGGCATTCCCACCGGACTGAACATGGATGCGATGATCGCCGTCGCCCGCGACATAAGTATGTTGCCCGGCGCGCAGGTCGGTGGGCGTGTGCGCGATGCGATCAATGCTCGGTTGTGCCTGGCGGACAATGCCGCATGACCGATGTCGCGCGTACCATGTTTCAGAAGATTTGGGACAGCCATGTTGTGGCGGACCGCGGCGACGGTTCGGTGCTGCTCTACATCGACAGCCATCTCGTCAATGAGGTCACCAGCCCGCAGGCGTTCGAAGGGTTGAGGTCGGCCAGACGAAGGGTGCGTGCGCCCCATGCCACATTGGCCGTGGCGGACCACAACGTGCCGACCGAGGGGCGCGCGGGTGGCGTCGCCGCGATCGCCGAGGCGGAAAGCCGGCTGCAGGTCGAAACGCTGGAACGCAATGTCGCCGAATTCGACATTCCCTATGTTCCATTGACCAGCGCACGCCAGGGTATCGTACATATTATCGGGCCGGAGATGGGATTGACGATGCCCGGCATGACCATCGTGTGTGGCGATAGCCACACATCCACACATGGCGCCTTCGGGGCTCTCGCCTTTGGCATCGGCACTTCGGAGGTGGAGCATGTGCTGGCAACCCAGACGCTGATTCAGTCGCCGGCCCGATCAATGCTTATCCAGATAGAAGGGCATGTGGGCCCGGGGGTCACCGCCAAAGACATCATCCTGCATATCATCAGTCGCCTGGGGACGGCGGGCGGTACGGGATATGTCGTTGAATATAGCGGGCCGGTGATCGACGCGCTGGACATGGCCGGCCGCATGACCCTTTGCAATATGTCGATCGAACTCGGCGCGCGGGCGGGCATGATCGCGCCTGACGAGAAAGTCTATGACTGGCTGAAGGATCGCATGTTTTCCCCCACAGGCGCGGACTTTGAGGCCGCAAAAAAGACGTGGGCGTTACTCCGGTCCGATCCTGACGCGCGGCATGATCGCGTGGTCGAAATCGACGCTACGCAAATCGCGCCCATGGTGACTTGGGGGACAAGTCCCGAGGCAGCCATTCCGGTCACGGGTTTGGTGCCGGATCCATGCCATGAAAGCGACCCGGCAAAACAGCGGCAGATGCAAACCATGCTCGATTATATGGGCCTCGAACCCAATGCCGCAGTTGCCGGATTGCCCGTCGACATGGTGTTCATCGGCAGCTGCACCAACGGCCGGATCGAAGATTTGCGCGCAGCGGCTGCGATCATCGGTGGACGCCATGTCGCACAGGGAACCCGCGCACTTGTGGTTCCCGGCTCGGGCATGGTCAAACAGCAAGCCGAAGCGGAGGGCATCGATCGCCTGTTTACGCAGGCGGGCTTTGAATGGCGGGAAGCAGGCTGCTCCATGTGTCTGGGCATGAACCCGGATCAACTCGGGCCGGGCCAGCGCTGCGCTTCGACCTCGAACCGGAATTTCGAAGGTCGGCAGGGGCCGGGTGGTCGCACCCATTTGATGTCGCCCGCCATGGCCGCCGCAGCGGCAATTGCGGGACGGATCGTTGATACGCGCAGTTTCGGCGCATGACGCCCTTTACCACCCTGACCGGGATCGCGGCGCCGCTGCCTGTCACCAATATAGACACGGACAAGATCTTGGCGGGGCGTTATCTCAAGACGATCACGCGTGCAGGCTTGGGACGTCATCTCTTTAGCACGCTGCGGGAGAATCCGGATTTCATTCTCAATCGCATGCCCTGGTCCTCCGCACGCATACTGATTGCGCTCGACAATTTCGGTTGCGGGTCCAGTCGGGAACATGCGCCATGGGCATTGCTGGATTTCGGCATACGCTGCGTGATTGCTCCAAGCATCGCCGACATATTCTATAATAATTGCTTCAAGAATGGCATATTGCCGATCGCGCTGCCCCGGGCGCAGATCGATATTCTCATGGATCTCGCCAAAAATCCGGAATCGGCGGGCATGACCGTCGATCTGCCCTCGCAGACGATCACGACTGTGGCTGGGCCTATCGGGTTTTCCGTAGAAGTCACCCGCAAGCAGAATCTCCTGGCGGGCATGGATGACATCGCAAACACATTGGAATTTTCCCGGGAAATCGAGAAGTTCGAAACATTGCGTGACCGCGTCACGCCATGGGTGCCGCATATTGCGCCCGCACGGCTGCGATCAAAGTGACCTGAAGATTTTCTCGCCCGTTTCACGGGAGGCGGGCAACGCAATCTGCAGCATCATCGCGAAGCATGGCCCAAAAGGGGTGGAACGCCTGCTGCCCGCAACGCCTCCACGATATCAAATAGACGCTTGCCGGAATTCCGGCAGAGCTATTGCCGGAATAGAGCCATCTAAAAGCTAAAAACCCTCGGAAACGCTGGAGCGGGTAGCGGGGATCGAACCCGCATCACAAGCTTGGAAGGCTAGTGCTCTACCATTGAGCTATACCCGCATCGCCGAAGCGCCCGCCCATTGCCATCATTGGCCGGGCCACGTCAACACAGACTTTCCCCGCCCCGCTCCTCACGGGAAACGCTTTGCGCGGAACGATAAGCGCCCGAATGACTTCTCATAGGGAGCAATCATATGGGGACGATCATGAAGGGCTTGTTGAAAATCGGGGCGCTCGGCCTGTTTGCCGCATTCCTCTTTCGCCTGCTCAACAAAGCCGGCGAGATTGCCGAGACGGAGACGCCGCCCTACCCGTCGGTGCGCGACGCCGGACCGGAATTCCAGGAGGGCATAGACGCCAGGGACTGGGACATGGTCGACGAGCAATCGGATGAGTCTTTCCCGGCGAGTGACCCGCCCGGAAACTACTGAACGTCGTGGCGCGGGGCCATTTTCTGCCGGATCGGCTTGAGGTCGAGCGAGCCTTGACGCAAGGCGGGATCGCGGCGGCATCGCATGGCTTCCACCCGTTCGATCATGACGCTCAGCGGCTGTGATTCTGTCTTGCGATCCGCCGGATTGACCAGCAACTGCCGGTGGATGTTCTGGCTGACATGAAATAGGGCGTCCTGCAGATAATCCATGATCGCGCTTCCTCCGGCTGACACCCGAAATCTAGCGCGAACATGGTTAAGCAAGCGTTATCGGGCCGCCTCGGCTCGTCGCATCGGCGGCCGGGAAAGCGTCCGTCAGTCCCGACGATGACGACGTTTCTTCTTATGGTCATTGTCGCCGATGATCGCGCCCGCGGTGCCGCCGATGATCGCACCTTCGGTCGTGCCGAGGCCGGTCGCGCTGCCCACCACGGCCCCACCCGCGCCGCCGATCAGGCCGCCACGCGTGGCGCCGTGCGAGCAGGCCGTCAGGGCAAGCGCGCCGCCGGCCAAAACGGGAATCAAGAGCAGTCGGGTGGGGATATGTCGCATGAATAGGGTCTCCTTCGATCCACCCTGAACGGACGATATCGGCGCGCGTTCCCTTGGATTCGCGTTACATTTCTTTGCTGACCTGCAAGCCCGGAGAGCCGGGAGGCAAAGCGTGCGCCATCGCCTCCACGGCGCACCCTGCTATCACTGCGCCAAAGACATGTTGGGAGTCGGAATGCTCGAAGCAATTGCGCAAACGACCGCTGGCCAGGTGCGCGGCGTGACCGAAGGCGGCGTCAGCCGCTTCCTCGGCATACCCTATGCTGCGCCGCCCGTGGGACCCCTCCGCTTCGCAAAGCCGCAGCCGCCCGTCGCATGGACGGGCATTCGCGACGCCTTCGAACCCGGCCCCAATGCGCCGCAACGGATCAGGGCGGTGCCGGGCCTCGATGTCGTCGCCCTCGTCGGCGAGGGCTGGCATCCGGGCGACGATTATCTGACGCTCAACATCTGGCGACCGGCGAAAGATGTCTCCGGCGCGCCGGTCATGGTCTTCATCCATGGCGGCGGCTTCGTGATCGGCAGCAAGGACGCGCCGGTGCAGGATGGCGCGGCCTTCGCGCGCGACGGCGTTATCCTCGTCGCGATCAATTATCGCATGGGGACGGAGGGGTTTCTGCCCATCCCCGGCATCCCCACCAATCTCGGCCTGCGCGACCAGATTGCTGCGCTGCATTGGGTGCAGCACAATATCGCGGCCTTTGGCGGCGATCCCGCCAATGTCACCATATTCGGCGAATCCGCGGGCGCCATGTCGGTCGCCAACCTGCTGGTGTCGCCGCTGGCCAAGGGCCTGTTCCGCCGCGTGATCGTGGAGAGCGGCCATGGAAGCATGACCCGCAGCATCGACATCGCCCAACGCGTCGTGCGCAAGCTGGCGAAGGCGCTAAAGATCACGCCCGACGCGGCGGGTTTTGCCAGCCTGAAGCCGGAGGAGATGCTGGACGCGATGGAGAAAGTCTCCGCCCCCACCGCCCGCCTCGACCTGCGCGACGCGACGGGGCGGGAGCCGGTGTTCGGCATCAGCCGCTTCATCCCGGTCCATGGCGACGACGTGCTGCCGGTTCAGCCGCTCACCGCGATCGCATCGGGCGCGGGGGCGGATGTCGACATGCTGATCGGCACCAATGCGGAGGAGATGAACCTCTATTTCGTGCCCACCGGCGTGCGCGACAAGGTCGGCCGTCTGCTCGCCACCTATGTGGTGCATAAGTCGCAGCCGCATGCCCGCAAAATCCTCAAAGCCTATGGCATGGGGCAAAAGGACGTGAAGCCCGGCCACGCCATGACCAACGCGCTCCACGACCTCGTCTTCCGCTGGCCCGCCCGCCGCTTTGCCGAGGAACATTGCGGCCGTACGCACATGTATGAATTCGAATGGCGCTCGCCCCGCTTTGACGGGCAACTCGGCGCGTCGCACGGCATGGAGATACCCTTCGTGTTCGACACGCTGGCCAGCGCCACCGGGCCGGAAGGCTTGGCGGGCGCATCCCCGCCGCAGCCGCTCGCCGACCGCATGCACAGGATCTGGGTCGACTACGCCACGAACGGCGCGCTGCCCTGGCCCGCGTTCGACCGGACCACGCGGCAGGTCTACCAGCTTGAGCAGGGCGTCGCGATCCACGAACCGCCCATGCCCGCCGCCCCCTTCATGCCCTGAGAGAGTCCCATGTATCTTGATCGACTGAAACTCACCGGCCGCACGGCGCTGGTCACGGGCGGCGCGAGCGGCATCGGCCTTGCCTGCGTCGAGGCGCTGGCGGAGTTGGGCGCGCGCGTCACCATCGCCGACCTCAATCCTGCGACCATCGACGCGGCAAAGGCGGAGATGGCCGCCAAGGGCTATGCCGTCGATGGCGTGGTCATGGACGTCACTGACTCCGCCCGCGTCACGCAGGTCGCCGACCAGATCGGCCCCCTCGACATCCTTGTGAACAATGCCGGCATCGCCCGCAGCGAAACCCCGGCGGAAACCGTCGCCGACGAGCATTGGCTCAATGTCATGGACGTGAACCTCAACGGCACCTTCTGGTGCGCGCGCGCCTTCGGCCGCCATATGCTGGACGCGGGCAAGGGCAGCATCGTCAATATCGGCTCCATGAGCGGCTTCATCGTCAACCGCCCGCAGGAGCAAAGCTATTACAACGCATCGAAGGCGGCGGTGCATCAGTTGACCCGCAGCCTGGCGGCGGAATGGGCCAGCCGGGGCGTGCGCGTGAACGCCGTCGCGCCCACCTATATCCGCACCCCGCTCAATGAATTCGCCGACAAGGAAGGCGCGATGTACAAGCGCTGGATCGATTCGACACCCATGGCGCGGCTGGGCGAGTCCGAGGAAGTGGCGTCCGTCGTCGCCTTCCTCGCCTCCGACGCCGCCAGCCTGATGACCGGGAGCATAGTCCTTGCAGATGGCGGCTACACCTGCTGGTGACGATATGACTGTGCTCGCGGGCGTCGAACTGGGCGGCACGAAATGCATCTGCATCCTGGGCACAGGCCCCGATGACGTGCGCGAGCGGATCGAGCTTCCCACGCAAACGCCGGACAAGACCCTCGCCGCCATCGGCGCGGTTCTGGCGCGCTGGGACTATGCGGCGCTGGGCATAGGCAGCTTCGGCCCTCTGGATCTCGACCCGGCCTCCCCGACCCATGGCGCCATCACCAACACGCCCAAGCCCGGCTGGGCGGACACGCCCCTGCTCGGCTTGGCGGGGGACCATCCGGTCGCCATCGACACGGACGTCAACGGCGCGGCGCTGGCCGAGGGCCTTTGGGGCAGCGCGCAGGGCCTGACCAGCTGGGCCTATATCACCGTCGGCACCGGCATCGGCGTCGGCAGCATCGTCGCGGGCCAGCCGATCCGGGGCCTTGGCCATTCGGAGGCCGGGCATCTTCGCGTCTCCCGCGTGCCGGGCGATGCCTTCCCCGGCACCTGCCCCTTCCACGGCGATTGCGTCGAGGGGCTGGCGAACGGTCCTTCCATAGAGGCGCGCGCCAACATGCCCGGCCGCGACATCCCGCACGATCACCCCGCCTGGGCCTTCGCCGCAGATGCGCTGGCGATCCTGTGCCATGGCCTCGTCTTCACCAGCCTGCCCGAACGCATCCTGATGGGCGGCGGCGTCGCAATGGGCCAGCCGCAGATGCTGCCGATGATCCGCACCCGCCTGGTCGAAAGCCTCAACGGCTATTCGGCGGCGTCGATGATCGCGAACCGCATCGACGAATATCTGGTCCATCCCGCACTCGGCGCGAACGCCGGGCCGCTCGGCACGCTGGCCCTGGCGCAGCAGGCACTCGCCCGATCGGCCAACTGATCGCGCCGGGCGGCACACCGATCCGGACCCTTTTCACCTTTCAGATAGGTCAAACCTGTCATATAGGTTTCTTCTGACCGGCGCGGCACGACCTGCGTCGGCGTGAAAAGGAACTGAGCCGCCGATCCAACGCCTTCGGGTCACAGGCGCTCCGGGAGGATGTATGAATTTCAGGACTTTGCTCGTCGCCAGCGCCGCGTTCGTCAGCGCCGCTCCCTACGCCGCCACCGCGCAGACTGCACCCGCCGATGACGCGGCCTCATCAGGCGACATCGTCGTCACGGCGCGCAAGCGTCAGGAAACCCTGCTCGACGTGCCCGTCGCCGTCACCGCCATTTCCGGCGACACGCTGGCCCGCAACAACATCAACTCCGTCCGTGAGGCCGCCGCCCTGTCGCCCGGCCTCAACATCTCCAGCGACGGTTCCGGCCGCGCCTTCGTCTCCATTCGCGGCGTCGGCGTGACGCTGGTGCAGACAGTGCAGCCGGGCGTCGGCCTCTTCATCGACGGCATCTATCGCCCCAACACCGCCTATCTCAACAACCCGCTGCTCGATGTTGAGCGGATCGAGGTGCTGCGCGGACCGCAGGGCACGCTCTACGGCAAGAACACGCTGGGCGGCGCGATCAACGTCATCACCCGCCAGCCGGGCAATGATTTTGAGGCGCGCGGTCAGGCAAGCTATGCCGGGCCGGACGATAGCTGGCTGGTGTCCGGGTCGATCTCGGCCCCCATCGTGCAGGACAAGCTGGCCATCCGCATCGGCGGCGCACATCGCCAGCAGGACGGGTTTATCCGCAACATCACCGCTGGCGGCAACTCCAACAGCCTCAACACGGACTCGGTCAGCGGCACGCTGCGCTTCACGCCGGGCAATGACGTGGTCGTGGCGATCAATGGCTATTATGACTGGATCAAGGGCCACAACGTCCCCTACGCCTGGGTGAGCGGCCCGACCGATTATTCGCGTGACAATAATTTCAACACCACCGGCATCACCACCTACAAATATCGCGGCGTCAACGGCCGGATCGAAGCGCCGATCGAGGCAATCGATACCAAGGTGACCTTGCTCGCCGCCTATGATACGCGCACCACCAATTCGCCCGACAGCGATGGCGATTTCGGTCCCGCCAATGTCGTTCGCTCGACCGGCACGGACAAGCTGACCACCAAGACCGTCGAACTGCGCTTCGACACGCAGGAAAGCGATACCATCTCTACCCTGCTTGGTCTCTTCTACAGCCGCGAGACCTATGACGCGGCCAATTCCAACCTGATCGTCCCCTTCGGCCTGCGCCTGCCGTCGACCGATCATCGCGTCGGCGACACCTATGCCGCGTTCGGCACCATCTTCTGGAAGCCCAGCACAGCATGGGAAGTCGCGCTCGGCCTGCGCTACGATCATGAGAGCCGCAGCGCGCTTGGCGACCAGCACATCAAGTCGAACGAAGTCGAACCGCGCCTCAGCATCACGCGCCACTGGTCGTCCGATCTCATGACCTACGCCTCGGTCGCGCGCGGCTATCGCGGCGGCGGCTTCAATGCGCCGACCGCGCCGTCCCGCACCTATCGCGGCGACAGCGCCTGGACCTATGAGGTCGGCTCCAAATATGCGACGCGGGCGTTCAGCCTCTCGGGCGACGTCTTCTTCAGCGACTATCGCCACTATATCGGCCTCAACAGCGTCGCGCCGTCCTCGACCGGCAGCCTGGTGACGGTCGATCTCAACGCCGGTCATGTCCACAGCTACGGTGCTGAACTTGAGGCGCGGATACGCCCGACCGACCAATGGACCATCGGCGCCGGCCTCACCTACATGCACGCCCGCCTGATCGACTCCTCGGAATATACCGCGACGACCGGCCGCCTGCTGTCGAGCGATCGCCTGACGTTCCAGCCCGACTGGATGTATAATATCAGCAGCGACTATGTCGTGCCGCTGGGCGACAACAAGCTGACCTTCAACGCCAGCCTGAACGGAAAGGGCAGCCGCCTGGCGGCGACGCTCAATCAGACGACGCCGACCATCCTGAAAGGCTATTCGGTGGTCAACGGATCGATCACCTTCGCGACGGCGGGCGGGATGGAGTTTTCCGTGTTCGGCAACAACCTGTTCAACAAGCATTATTTCGACGCCTATATCGAAAAGACGACGCTTCAGCTCGCCGGCCTGCCCGCATCCGACCTTGGCATCATCGGCGACTTGCGCCGCTACGGCGTTCGCGCCAGCTTCAAGTTCTGACCATGACCGCCCACTACACCCCCCAGCCGCGAAAACCGCTTCCGCCGGAATTTCTCGATCAGCTTGGCGCTCTCTTCGGGGACCGCCTGGCGCTGGGGGAGGCGGTGCGGCTTCAGCATGGCGGCAGCGAGACGCATTTCGCGCCCACCCTGCCCGATGCGGTCGTCTATCCGCATTCGACCGAGGAAGTGGTTGCGCTGGTGAAGCTCTGCGTCGCGGCGGAGGTGCCCGTCATCCCCTTCGGCGCGGGCACGTCGATCGAGGGCAACACCATCCCCATCCGGGGCGGCGTCACCGTCGACCTCAGCCAGATGGACGCCATCCTGTCTGTCAATGCCGAGGATTTCGATTGCACCGTGCAGGCGGGCGTCCGGCGGGAGGAACTGAACGCGCATCTGCGCGATGTCGGCCTGTTCTTCCCGATCGATCCCGGCGCCAACGCCACCATCGGCGGCATGGCTTCGACCCGCGCGTCCGGCACCAATGCCGTGCGCTACGGCACGATGCGGGAGGCGGTGCTGTCGCTCCGCGTCGTCACGCCGGACGGCCGCGACATCCGCACCAGCCGCCGCGCGCGCAAGTCCGCGGCGGGCTACGACCTCACCCGCCTGATGATCGGCAGCGAGGGGACGCTTGGCATCATCACCGAAGTCACCCTGCGCCTGCACGGCATTCCCGAGGCGATCTCGGCCGCCGTCTGCAGCTTCGACAGCCTGAAGGGCGCGGTCGACACCGTCGTCCAGTCCATCCAGATCGGTGTCCCTCTCGCCCGCGTCGAAATCCTCGACGACATGCAGATGCGCGCCGTCAACCGCTGGTCGAAGCTGGACTATCCCGAGCTCACCACCCTGTTTTTCGAATTCCACGGGTCGCCATCCTACGTGGACGAGCAGGTTCGCACAGTGGAGGAACTCGCCGGCCTGAACGGCGGCGGGCAATTCCATTGGTCGAACCTGCCCGAGGAACGCTCGAAGCTGTGGAAGGCGCGGCACGAAGCCTATTATGCCGCCGTCAACCTGCGCCCCGGCGCGATCGGCTGGGCGACGGACGTGTGCGTGCCGATCAGCCGCCTTGCCGAGTGCATCACCGAGACCAAGACTGATCTGGAGGCTTCGGCGATCCCCGCCACCATCCTGGGCCATGTCGGCGACGGCAATTTCCATGTCGTCTTCTCGATCGACCCGAATGCGCCGCAGGAAATGGAAGAGGTCGAGGCGATCAACAGCCGCCTTGTCGAGCGCGCGCTCGCCATGGACGGCACCTGCACCGGCGAACATGGCATCGGCATCGGCAAGCAGGACTGGCTGGTCGCCGAACTGGGCGACGCTGTCGACATGATGCGGATGATCAAGCGGGCCATCGATCCGAAGGACCTGTTCAATCCGGGCAAGATCTTCGCGCTTTAGGCCCAATTGAGGTTCAGAAATTTCGAATGCCGATGCCTTCATCTACTCCGTCATCCTGACGAAAGTCAGGATCCATTCGGCGCTACAGTTGAGAGGGAGCTCCGAATGGATGCTGATTTTCATCAGCATGACAAGCGTCTGGGGCAAAGATGCCTAGGCTATCCCGCCTAAAGCGGGATGACTTGGGACAGAATTCCAACCGCCGTTCGTGTCGAGCGAAGTCGAGACACGCTCGCGCTGCGCGTGGTCCCTCGACTTCGCTCGGGACGAACGGGTTAAGTAAAGTCATCCCGCCTAAACGACCCAACAAAGCAGTAAGGACATTCCGATGGACAGCCTCTACCCCGTCGTCACACCCTTGGGTGGCGAGGCCGATCCTTCCTTCCTGCGATCGCTTTTCCCCCTGCTCATCCTCGCGCTGGCCATGGCGTCCGGCTTCACGATGATGACCTCCTTCAGCCTGGTGCAGGAAGGCGCTAAGGCGGAAATGCACCTGAGCGACACGATCCTTGGCGTCGTGCAGGGCGTGTCCGCCGCCGTGCCGCTGGTGCTGTTTTCCATTCCCATCGGCATCCTGGTCGACCGCACCCACCGCATCCGCCTGCTCATCGGCCTCAGCGCGATCTGGACGCTGGGCACGTTTCTCACGGCCATTGCCCATAATGTGCCCATGCTGTTCATCGCGCGCATGCTCGCCGGGATCGGCACGACGGGCGGCCTCACCGCCGCGCTCTCGCTCATTGCCGACCTGTGCGTGCCCGCCCAGCGCGGCCGGGCGATGCTGATCGTGACGATGGGCAAGAGCCTGGGTCAGGCCGGTGCGATCGCGCTGACCGGCTGGCTGCTTGGTCTGTTCCTTCACGCCGCTACGCCCGCCATTTTCGGCGATATCGCGCCGTGGCGAAGCGCGCACATCTCGCTCGCCCTGATCAGCTTCTGCGCGCTTCTGCCGCTTCTCCTTATGCGGGAACCCGCGCGGCGAGAGGTCGCGGCCAGCACCCATGCGCCGTTCCGGGTGATCTTTGGCGAGCTATGGGCGCGCCGCGCCTTCCTTGGCCCGCTGTTCCTGGGGCAGGTCAGCGTGGTCATGGCCGATGCCGCCGCCGCCATCTGGGCCGCGCCCGTGCTGTCGCGCAGCTATGGCCTGGCGCCGCAGGATTTCGCCGGCTGGCTTGGCGTGCTGATCTTCCTGACCGGCGTGGGCGGCGGCATATTGGGCGGTCTGGTTGCGGATATGGGCCAGAAGAGCGGACGGCGCGGCGGCCTGCTGATCGGCGCGGTCGTCGCCGCTGGCCTTGGCATCCCCGCCGCCCTCTATCCCATTGCGCCCTCCGTTCCCCTGTTCGGCTGCGCGCTCGGCATGCTCATCCTCTTCGGCACGATTACGGGCCTGTGCACATCCGTCGCCCTGACCGTGTTCATGCCCAACGAACTGCGCGGGCTGTGCATCGGCGCGTTCATCGCCATTGCGGGGCTCATCGGCTTCGGCATTGCGCCGACGCTGGTCACATGGGTCTCCGCCCTGCTCGGCGGCGAAAGCCATCTCGGACAGGGCCTTGCCATCGTCGGCGTGATCGTCAGCGCCCTCTCCTTCGTCGCTTTCACCATCGCCATGCGCCGCGCGCCCGAGGATGCCTTGCACGAACCTATCTGATAGCTCTTGCATAAGCTATCAGATAGGTTATTCTCCCTGCAAAAGGAGAGAGAAAGCGTGATGGAAAGGATCGAAGTTTCCCCGGAAATGCTGGGCTTTATAGGCTCCGGCCCGATCGACGACACCGAATCATTTCCATCCAACACCGTCGCGTTCACCATCGCATTCGGCGATGTCGATGTGCCGACTACCCTCCACTTCGCCGCAAACATGAATCGCAAGGCGCTGGCCGCCGATGGCGGCGCCCGCCTCATAATGCTCGTCACCCGGGAGGCATGTCAGCGCATCCTGGGCTGTCCTCTCGCCCTCTCCGACGGCGGTATCTACCATCTTCCCGCCCCCCTGCGCGCCATTGCACTGACGATCCGCGACTGCGACCTGCCAGAGGGCGCCCGCACCCCCTATCGCCTCGCCAAGAGCATCGAACTGCTCTGCGACACGCTCCGCGCCCATGCGGAGGATGCGCTGATCCCCATGGGCGCTGACGGCGTTCTGACCCGCGCCGACAGCCAGCGCGTCCTCGCCGCCCGCCGCCTGATCGACGATCGCTGGTCGGAGAAGCTGACGCTCGACATGATTGCCCGATCCTGCGGCCTCAACCGGGCGAAGCTCACGCGCGGCTTCCGCGACATGTTCGCCTGCAGCGTCGCGGATGCGATTTCGAACCAGCGCCTTGGCGAAGCAGGCCAGATGCTGCTGGCGACCGATCTGCCGGTCTCCTCGATCGGCTATAAGTGCGGCTATCTCAACAATGCCAGCTTCACGCGCGCCTTCGCCCGCCGCTTCGGCCTTGCGCCGACCCAATATCGTGCGCACAGGCTTGCCGCATGAGCACCAGCCCCACAGAAGCTGGCGGATCGCTCGTACATCAGGCCGTGGAGGCTGTGCGCACCCACATCCGCCTCCACGACATGAAGGTCGGCGATACCCTGCCGGGCGAAGGCCAGTTCGCAGCCGAACTCGGCGTCAGCCGGGCGGTGATGCGGGAAGCGTTCGGCGCGCTCGCCGCGCTGAAGCTCATTGACGTCGGCAATGGCCGCCGCGCCCGCGTGGGGGCCATGGACGGATCGGTCATCGGCGCGTCGCTCGATCATGCGGTCACGACGGCGCAGATCAGCGTGGCAGAGGTATGGGACGTCCGCCGCACGGTGGAAGTCCGCATCGCCGCGCTCGCCGCCGAAAAACGAACTGACCTGCAGGCGCAAATGATCCTGAACCTCGCCGAGGCGATGGCGGCGGCGCAAGAGGATCAGCAGCGCATGATCCAGTATGACATCGCCTTTCACGAAACCATCGCCCAGGCGGCGGGCAACGCCCTGTTCAGCCAGATCGTCCAGTCCTTCGCCCCGCTCATGAAGATCGCCGTGCCACAGGCTTGGCGTACGCGCACCAGCCAGGAACAGAAGGATAATACGATCCGCCTTCACCGCGCACTGGCCCGGGCGATCGCGGACGCAAACCCCACCGCCGCCACCGCCGCGATGGAGGCACATTTCGATACGTCTATCGGCGATATCTTGCGGGGTAAGGCTCCGACCGGGGATGTCAGAGGCTGGATGACCGGAATGGATAGTGCCTTGCCGGTCCTGAAGAAATAGCGGAAGTCCGGGATGACGGATGTGAGTGGCGAGCGGAACGGCGACTAATTTCGTCACCCCAGTCTTCCCCGCCGGTAAAGACCATCCAACCACCATCCCAACCAGAAATCATACGCAAACACTATGCGTATAGCTGCCCCTCGATCTCGCATTCAAATGGCCCCTGCGACTAGATGACCCTCCACGGCCGATCACCGGCCGATGGAGTGTGATATGCAGGATCTGTTCTGGATCGGCGCCTCTTTGGGGCTGCTCGGGGCGAGTTTCGCCTATCTCCGCCTGTGCGGCAACGCCTGAGGAGCGCACGGAAATGACCCTCGATCTCTGGCTCGGCGCCGCCACGGCGGCCGGCCTCCTCATCTATCTCACTCTGGCCCTGTTCCGGCCCGAACGCTTCTAGGGAGGCCCACATGACCTTTCAGGGTTTCCTGCTGATCGCCGCCTTTGTCGCGATCCTGCTGCTGCTCACAAAGCCGACCGGCCTGTGGCTTTTTGCGCTCTATGAAGGGCGACGCACACCGCTCCATGGGGTGTTGGGGCCCGTCGAGGCGGGATTTTACCGCCTTTCGGGAATCGACCCGACCGCCGAGCAGGGTTGGCGGCGCTACGCGATTCACATGATTGCTTTCAACGCGGCGCTACTGCTCCTGACCTATGCCGTGCTGCGGCTGCAGGGTGTGCTGCCGCTTAATCCGCTCCACTATCCGGGCGTCACGCCCGATCTGGCGTTCAACACTGCGATCAGCTTCACGACCAACACCAACTGGCAGAGCTATGTCGGCGAAGCGACGATGTCGAACCTCAGCCAGATGATTGGCCTCACCATCCACAACTTCACCTCCGCCGCGACCGGCATCGCGCTTGCTTTTGCACTGTTCCGTGGCTTCGCTCGCCGCAGCGCCACGACAATCGGCAATTTCTGGGCGGACATCACCCGCGTGACCCTTTTTCTGCTGCTGCCGCTTTGCATCGTCTATACGCTGTTCCTCATCGCCAATGGCGTGCCTCAGACGCTCGCCGGTTCGGTCGACCTAACGACGCTAGAAGGCGCGAAGCAGACGCTTGCCCTTGGCCCGGTCGCCTCGCAGGAGGCGATCAAGATGTTGGGCACCAATGGCGGAGGCTTCTTCAACGCCAACAGCGCACATCCGTTCGAGAACCCCAACGCGATGACCAACTTCGTGCAGATGCTTTCGATCTTCATGATCGGGTTCGGCCTTACCTGGTGCTTCGGCAAGGCGGTCGGCAATGTCCGTCAGGGCTGGGCCATCCTCGCCGCCATGCTCCTCATCTTCCTGGCGGGCGTGACTGTCACTTACTGGCAGGAAGCCGCAGGCAATCCCATCCTCCACAATCTGGGCGTCGCAGGCGGCAATATGGAGGGGAAGGAGGTGCGCTTTGGAATCGCAGCATCCGCCCTCTTCTCGGTCGTGACGACGGCCGCTTCATGTGGCGCGGTCAACGCCATGCATGACAGCTTCACCGCGATCGGCGGCCTGATTCCGCTGCTCAACATCCAGTTGGGTGAGGTCGTGGTCGGCGGCGTCGGCGCGGGCATCTATGGTTTCCTGCTGTTCGCCATTCTCGCGGTGTTCGTCGCCGGCCTGATGGTCGGCCGCACCCCGGAATATGTCGGCAAGAAGATCGAGGCACGGGAAGTGAAGCTCGCCATCCTCGCCATTGCCGTTCTGCCGCTTGTCATTCTCGGCTTTTCCGCGATCGCATCGGTTACCGGGGCGGGACTGGCCGGACCGCTGAACAAGGGGCCGCACGGGTTTTCGGAAATCCTCTACGCTTTCACATCCGCCGTCGGAAATAACGGCTCGGCCTTTGCCGGGCTCAGCGCCAACACGCCTTTCTACAATGGGCTGCTGGGCATCGCGATGTGGATCGGCCGTTTCTTCATCATCATCCCGATGTTGGCGATCGCTGGCAGCCTCGCGGCGAAGAAATATACGCCGGAAACCGCTGGCTCCTTTCCCACCACCGGGCCGCTCTGGACTGGCCTGCTGGTCGGCATCGTGCTGATCGTCGGCGGCCTCACCTTCCTGCCAAGCCTCGCGCTCGGTCCTGTTGCCGATCATCTCGCGATGGTCCGCGGCCAACTCTTCTGACGGGAACGCCCCATGGCTCACACCGCACCAAAATCCCTGTTCACGCAGGCGCTGATCATTGCCGCCCTTGCCGACGCTTTCCGCAAGCTCACCCCCCGGCAGTTGATCCGCAATCCGGTGATGTTCACCACCGCTGTCGTGGCGACGCTGCTGACCGTCCTACTGTTTATCGGGCATGACGGTCTTGGCGTCGGTTTCAAGCTGCAGTTGGTCGTCTGGCTCTGGCTGACCGTACTCTTCAGCACGTTTGCGGAGGCGTTGGCCGAAGGGCGCGGGAAGGCGCAGGCAGCTTCCCTTCGCGCGACCAAGGCGGAGCTGGTCGCCAAGCGCATTAAGGGGAACGGGCCCGATTTTGATCAGGTCCCAGCGAACCTGCTGAAGATCGGCGATATCCTGCTTGTCGAAACCGGCGACCTTATCCCCTCCGACGGCGACGTGATCTGGGGCGTCGCCTCGGTCAACGAAGCCGCCATCACCGGCGAAAGCGCGCCCGTAATTCGTGAGGCCGGCGGCGACCGTTCTGCCGTTACGGCGGGTACGCGCGTTCTTTCCGACCAGATCAAGGTGAAGGTGACGATCAGCCCCGGCCAAGGCTTTCTCGACCGCATGATCGCCCTGGTCGAGGGGGCCGAGCGCCAGAAGACGCCGAACGAGATTGCACTGACGATCCTGCTGGTCGGCCTCACCATTATCTTTCTTATCGCCGTCGCGACCATTCCGGCCTTCGCCAGCTACGCAGGGGGCGGCGTGCCCATCGCGATCCTCGCCGCCTTGCTCATAACGCTCATCCCTACGACGATTGCCGCCCTGCTCTCGGCGATCGGCATAGCAGGCATGGACAGGCTGGTGCGCTTCAACGTTCTCGCCAAATCCGGCAAGGCGGTGGAGGCGGCTGGAGACATCGACACCCTGTTGCTGGACAAAACCGGCACGATCACCATTGGGGACCGCCAGGCCAGTGTCTTCAAACCTGTTTCCGGAACCACGGACCGGCAGCTGGCCGAGGCGGCGATGCTCGCCAGCCTGGCCGACGAGACCCCGGAAGGCCGATCCATCGTCGTTCTGGCGCGCGAGAAATTTGCGTTTCCAGCGCAGGCGCTGCCGGAGAGCGCAGAGGTCATCCCCTTCACCGCGCAAACCCGTATCTCGGGCGTGAAAACAAGCGGCGGCGCGATCCAGAAAGGCGCCGTGGATTCGATCCTGAACGCTTACCCCGATCTTGCCGGAACGAGCGCGGCAGACGAACTGCGCCGCATTACCGATGAGATCGCCCGGGCCGGCGGCACGCCACTGGCGGTTGCGAAAGACGGGCGCCTGCTGGGCGCGATCTTCCTGAAGGATGTGGTGAAGGCGGGCATCCGCGAACGCTTCGGCGAACTGCGCGCCATGGGCATCCGCACGGTGATGATCACTGGCGACAATCCCCTGACCGCGGCCGCCATCGCCGCCGAGGCGGGTGTCGACGACTTCCTCGCGCAGGCGACACCCGAAGACAAGTTGGAGCTGATCCGCAAGGAGCAGACCGGCGGCCGGCTGGTGGCGATGTGCGGAGACGGCACCAACGATGCTCCGGCTCTGGCGCAGGCCGATGTCGGCGTAGCGATGAATACGGGCACGCAGGCTGCGCGGGAAGCCGGTAACATGGTGGATCTCGATAGCGATCCCACCAAGCTGATAGAGGTCGTCGGCCTTGGCAAGCAGCTCCTCATGACGCGCGGGGCGCTCACCACCTTCTCCGTTTCGAACGACGTCGCCAAATATTTCGCGATCATCCCCGCGATGTTCATATCCATCTATCCGGGCCTTGGGGTCCTCAACGTCATGGGCCTTGCCACGCCCCAATCGGCGATCCTGTCGGCGATCATCTTCAACGCGCTCATCATTCCGCTGCTCGTGCCGCTAGCGCTCAGGGGGGTCACATACCGGCCGATCGGCGCGGGGCCGCTGCTCGCTCGCAACCTTGCCATTTACGGCCTCGGCGGACTTGTCGCGCCGTTTGCCGGCATCAAGCTCATCGACCTCGTGGTCGGCGGGCTCGGCCTCGCCTGAAGGATATTCCGATGACCAACGATTTCATCGCATCGCTCCGTCCCGCCCTCGTCATGACGGCCCTGTTCACCTTGCTCCTGGGTATCGCCTATCCGCTTGTGCTAACCGGCATAGGCCAGACGATCTTCCCCGCGCAGGCGAACGGCAGCCTGATCAGGCAAGACGGCCGCTTCATCGGCTCCGCGCTCGTCGGCCAGAATTTTTCGAGCCGTCGATATTTTCACCCCCGCCCGTCCGCCGCGGGCAAGGGTTATGATGGCCTCGCCTCCTCCGGGTCGAACTTCGGCCCCACCAGTCAGGCGCTTGCCGACCGTGTGAAAGGCGACGTCACCGCTCTGCGAGAACCAGGCCGCCCCGTTCCGCCCGACCTGGTGACTGCCTCCGCCTCAGGGCTTGACCCGCATATCAGTCCTGAGGCGGCCTTTTATCAGGTTGACCGGGTGGCGCAGGCGCGCAACCTGCAACCACAAACGGTGCGCGATCTGGTCGGACAGTCCGTGGAACAACCACTATTCGGCTTTATCGGCGAGCCCCGAGTCAATGTTCTCAATCTCAATCGACGGCTCGACCGGATAAGCGCTAATAAGGTCCGGTGAACGACGCAACCGACCGCCCCGAACCCGATGCCCTGCTACGCCAGGCGAAGCAGGAGGGGCGCGGGCGGCTCAAGGTCTTCCTTGGCGCTGCTCCGGGCGTCGGCAAGACATATGAGATGCTGCTTGACGGCAAACAGCGGATCAAGGCCGGGATCGACGTGGTTGTGGGCGTGGTGGAGGCCCACGGACGACATGAAACCGAAACGCTGCTCCATGGATATGAGGTCATCCCGCGCATAAGCGTCGCCCGACACGCGCATATGCTGATGGAGATGGACATCGACGCCATATTGGAACGGCGGCCCGCGCTCGTGTTGGTCGATGAACTGGCGCACAGCAATGCCCCCGGTAGCCGACACCCCAAACGCTATCAGGATGTCGAGGAACTGCGCGACGCCGGAATCGATGTCTATTCGACGATCAACATCCAGCATCTCGAAAGCCTGAACGATGTCGTGGCTTCGATCACGCGCGTGCGGGTGCGGGAGACGGTTCCGGACTCGATCCTGGAATCCGCAGAGATCGAAGTCGTAGACATCCCGCCGGACGAATTGATCGAGCGTCTGAAAGACGGCAAGGTCTATATCCCGGCGGAGGCCAGCCGAGCGCTCAACCATTTCTTCTCGAAATCCAACCTCACGGCGCTGCGTGAACTGGCGTTGCGCCGGGCCGCTCAGGCGGTCGACGCGCAGATGCTCGATTATGCTCGCGCTCACGCGCTCGCAGGGAATTTTGCGGCGGGTGAACGGATCATCGTCGCCATCAGCGAGCAGCCAAGTGCCCCCGGCCTTGTCCGCGCCGCCAAACGCCTGGCCGATGCGCTCCACGCGCCATGGACAGCGGTGCACATCGAAACGCAGCGCAGCCTGCAACTTGGCGACGCAGAGCGCCAGAGGTTGGCCGACGCGCTTGCCCTTGCCTCCCGCCTTGGGGCAGCGACGGCCAGCGTCCCCGCAACCAACGTGACCGATGGGCTGCGGCGCTTTGCCGCCGATGCGCGCGCTACACAGATCGTCGTCGGAAAATCGGCCCGCCCCTGGTGGTTCGAGATGCGCCATGGGTCGGTCGTGGACCGGCTGGTTAGGGGTATGGACAACATCGCCGTGCATGTCCTGCCTGGCGATGGGATCAAGGTCCCCGAAACGCCGTCCCATCGCGAAGGCAAGAAGCGGCCTGTCAAGGCCCCGGGTTACGGCTGGACCCTGCTGGCCGTGATCGCCTGCACTGCGATCGGCCGATTGCTGCTCGAATTCATCGCGATCGGCAATGTCTCGCTTCTTTACCTCGTCCCGGTGATGTTCGCAGCAGCGACCTATGGACTTGGCATCGGCCTGTTTGCCGGGCTCGCCTCCTCGCTCGCCTATAATTTCTTCTTCCTGCCGCCAACCGGCACGCTGACGGTCAGCAATCCTGAGAATATTGTCAGCATCTTCGTGCTGCTGGGCGTCGCCATCGTCACCAGCCAGTTCGCCGCCCGCGTGCGCGCGCAGGCCAATCTCGCTCAAGCGAGCGCGCGTCAGAACGCGGCTCTGGCCGGCTTCTCCCGCCAGCTCACCGCGACCGCCAGCCAGGAGGAGCTGATGCACGCCATCTGCGCCGAGCTGTCGAGCCTTTTCAACCTCCGCGCCCTTATCATGCTTCCCTCGCCCTTTGGCCCACAACTGCGCGCCGCCTACCCGCCCGAGGATAAAGTCGGCGAGATCGAGCGCGCCGCGGCGCAATGGGCGATGGACAACCAGCAGCCGGCAGGGCGCGGATCGACCACGCTGGCCGCCTCGGAGTGGCTGTTCCATCCGTTGCAGACAAGCCGGGGCGTGCTGGGCGTCGTCGGCCTTGCACGCGATGACGCACGGGAACCATTGCGATCCGATCAGGTGCCGCTGCTCATGAGCCTCCTCGATCAGGCATCGATCGCCTTCGACAGGATGGCGCTTGAGGAGGAAATGCAGGAGGCGCGGCAGCTGAAGGAGCGGGATCGTCTGCGCTCGGCCCTGTTGTCTTCCGTCAGCCATGATCTGCGTACACCGCTGACGGCGATCCTATCGGCCGTGCAGGAGTTTCGCGCAAAGCCCGACCCGTCGCTGGTCGAATCTATCGACACGGAGGCGCAGCGCCTCAATCGCTTCGTGGCCAATCTGCTCGACATGGCGCGGGTGGAGTCGGGGGCACTGTCGCTGAAGACAGAGGCCATGGACCTTACCGACGCCGTTGCCGCCGCCGCCCACGACACGCGCCGAATTCTTGCCGGACACGACATCGACCTGCAGCTTGCGGCCGATATCCCGCTGGTTCGGGTCGACGCGCGGCTTTTCCACCATTGCCTTATCAACCTGCTCGACAATGCCGGACGCTATGCCGACCCCGGCACGCCGGTCATCATCCGGGGGACGCGAACGCCCGACGGCATCGACCTGTCCATCATCGACCAAGGCCCAGGTATTCCGGAAGGCAAGCAGGACGAGATTTTCGACACCTTCACCCGTATCGATGGATCGGATCGCTCCAAGGGCGGGACTGGCCTGGGCCTCGCCATCGTCAAGGGCTTTGCCGAGGCTATGGGGCTTTCCGTGAAGGCGGCGAACGTCGTCGATCCGGCCGGCGCGGTATTTACCATCCACCTGCCTGGCCCCGTGATCGTCACCGGCTTGACCGAAGAGGATATGGCATGACGCTCCGTCACAAGGTGCTGATCATTGATGACGAACCGCATATCCGCCGGCTGCTGAACGCCGCCCTGACCCGATCCGACTATATAATCGCCGAGGCGGCAGATGCGCGGGAAGCCCTGGCGAAACTGGACACCGAAAATCCGGACATCACGCTGCTCGACCTTGGCCTGCCCGACCGCGATGGCCTGGAACTGGTGCCGCTGATCAAGAAACAGTCGCAGACGACCCTGATCGTCATATCGGCGCGAGAGGCGACGGAGGAGAAGGTAGCAGCGCTCGACCTTGGGGCTGACGACTATCTGACCAAGCCCTTCGATACGGACGAATTGCTGGCCCGCATTCGTGTCGCCATGCGCAACCGCATCACCCGCGACGGCGGCGTATCCAGTATCCGGTCGGGCAACATAGAGATCGACCTTATGATGCGGCAAGTGCGCAAGGCGGGCGAAGAGATCCATCTGACGCCAAAGGAATATATGGTGCTGGCGCAACTCGCGCAATTTCCCGGACGGGTGATCACCCACAAGCAGATCATGAACCATGTCTGGCCCCGGGAATATGAGCATCATGTGGAATATCTGCGTGTTCTGGTGCGAACGTTGCGGCAGAAACTGGAGGATGACCCGCAACATCCACAAGTCATCGTCAACGAGCTGGGCGTCGGCTATCGGCTGCGGCCCGGGAACGACTAGCCTGATCTATTCATCGTCGGCGACAAGCCGTCGCCAGGTGTCTATCTCACATTCCGTGCCGCCCCGCGCCTGGATGACGTCGCGCCCGGAACAGAGCGAACCATCCTTGGTCGCCTCCACATAGAAACCCGACCAGAAATCGACCGCCCGGCAGCCGCGCTCCAGCTTGGCGCGATAGCGCTCCCCGTTCAGAAGGGTCATGTCGACACTGTTCTTCGCGGTGACCGTAGCCCCCCGGATGGACCGGATGGCCAGGCATTTCGGGCCCTTCTTTTCCTGGAGCTCCGCAGAGGGTTCAACCTGCATCTGGCGCTGGCGGGCAAGCGGCACCCGAATGATCACCCGCTGCTCAATCGTCACCTGCGCCAGTTGCACAGGCCCGGATGCGCCGGCCGGAACAAGCAGCATCGACATGAAAATGACGGATGAATGCAAAATATACCCCTCTGGGGGCAAGGGCATTAGCTCCTGCCGGTTGAACAGTCGATGAATTCCAGCGCATAAGGCCAGAATGATCGACACCGAAACCATCAAGAAGTTCCGCGAAATTCTGGGACCGAAGGGCGTAATTGTCGATCCGGACGATATCGCGCCATGGACGAGCGACTGGCGCGGGCGCTATCATGGCGCGACCGCTGCGATCCTTTCACCCGCCTCGACGGCAGAGGTGTCACAGGTCTTGACGCTGGCCAATGCGCTTGGCGTCGCCCTCGTGCCGCAAGGCGGCAACACATCCATGGTCGGCGGCGCGACACCCCCGACGGATGGGAGCGCACTGATCCTGTCCCTTCGCCGCATGAACGCCATCCGGTCGCTCTCAGCCGAAGACAATCTGGCCGTGTGCGAGGCGGGCGTGATCCTTTCGACGCTTCATGATGCAGCCGCGTCTGCCGGACGGCGTTTCCCGCTCAGCCTGGGCGCCAAAGGATCTGCGACGATAGGCGGCCTGATTTCCACCAATGCCGGCGGAACACAGGTTCTGCGCCATGGCACCATGCGCGCGCTGGTCGAAGGGATCGAGGCAGTGCTGCCCGACGGCAGCATTTACGAAGGACTGGACGCGCTGAAAAAAGACAATCGCGGATATGATCTCAAACAGTTGCTGATTGGTGCGGAGGGCACGATCGGTGTCGTTACAGCCGCATCGCTGCGGCTCGCGGCTGCGATCGCTGACCGCGCAGTAGGATGGGTCGGCGTCGAAACGCCCGGCGACGCACTTGCGCTTCTACGTCTTCTGGAAGCGAAGCTGGGCAGCGTTGTCGAAGGATTCGAGATTATTGCGGATGACGGCCTGGGCCATGTCCTTTCCCATATTCCCGCAACCCGCAGCCCCATCGAGACACGCACGCCTTGGCATGTCCTGATCGAGATCGCCTTGGACGAGCGAGTGGAGCCAAGCGCCGATGAGCGGCTGCAAGATGTGCTTGCTGAGGCATTCGCGACCGGATTGGCCAAGGATGCCGCCGTCGCGACCAACGAGTCGCAGGCGGAGGCGTTCTGGAAAATCCGCGAATCGCTGTCGGAGGCGGAGCGGGCGCAAGGGCCTGCGCTGCAATATGACGTGAGCGTACCCGTGGCACGGATGCCTTTTTTCATGACGGACACCGCCGCCAAGGCGCGGAATGCATTTCCCGGCACCACCGCCTCCTCCTTCGGCCATCTGGGCGACGGAAATGTTCATTTCCACGTCCGCGCGCCAAAGAATATCACCGATGGTCCCGCATGGATCGCGGCGGAAGGAAAGCAAATCAATGCCTTCGTCCATGACGCGGTGGTTTCAGCCGGCGGGTCGATTTCGGCCGAACATGGCATCGGCCAGATGAAACGGGCCGAGTTGGCGCGCCTCGCCAGTCCCGCGCGCCTCGCAACATTGCGCGCGATCAAGGGCGCTTTCGATCCCAAGGGGATTATGAATCCCGGCAAGCTGGTGCCGATGGAAGGTGAGGGTTGAGGAATCCAGCTTGCTTATTGCCTCCGTCCGTCAAGCTGGTAGCGTATCACCATCCGTCCCCCCGGCGGCAAGGAGAGGCAATGAAGCGTTACGCCATGGCAGCCCTGTTGATGGTCTGCGCTTGCTCTTCCCCGCAGGATAATGCGCAGAACGCAGCGGCCAACGCGCAGGATAATGCCGTTGACGGCAATGGCGCCGCTACGCCGGATGATTTTTCGATCCATTGCAAAGGCGCCATCACCGAGGTGACAAGTTCGAGCGGCGGTTCCTCAACCAAGGAAGAAGGTCCCGGAACGGACATCACCTATCGCTGGGATAAGCCCGAGAAAATGCTTTACGCTGAAAGGGCAGGAGCTGCCGAGGCGCCCTATTGCGCCGCCGGGGCTAAGGGTTGCACGGTTGAGATCGATGAGCAGCATATCCTGGCGCGCAAGGAAGGCGAGACCAGCGGAGACAGCGAAGGCACGCTGGTCAGTAAAACAGAGAGAGTGGAGATCGATCTGACGACGCTGACAGGCAATAGCATCATCCGCACCAGCAGCGGCGCGCTTCAGGCCGACAAGACGCCGAGCATCGCAAAGACCACGGTCACCGCTCCACTGAATTGCGAACGGCTGTTCTGATATCCATGCGGTCGCGCATCAGGCAGCCTTTGAAGACTTGTCCGTAACCGAGGCAACGACCTGTTCACGCAGGACGGGATCCTGCAAGTGCCGCGCATTGGCGAGACGAATCGCGGCGGCGGCCTCGTCATAGAGGAAGGGCAGGACGCAGTAGCGCTGCCCCCGACTGATCGGCGTTGCCTCATGCAGTAGCGAGCAGGAGAAGACGATGGCTCCGCCAGTCGGCGCGCGGTAAGTCCGCATGCCGAACTCCGGGAAGCGCAAGTCGCCCCCTTCATAATCTTCGCTGTTAAGATTGATGGTGACGGCGAAGCGGCGATGGGCGGTGCCGAGCGTCGTATTGTCCTTGTGCGGACGAAAGTAGCCGCCGGTTTGCGCATCGTAGCAAGCAACGATGTAGCGCTCCATACGCGTCGTCCTGAACTGAAACGCGCGCTCGATTTGCGGGACGAGGCGGCGGACGATGCGCGCCTGGATGGCATCGCGCAATCCTTCATCCTCTATGTTGCAATCGCTTCGCCGCTTGTGCGCATGATCGACGACCATCATGGTCTGGCCGGTCGCCGGATCCGTCTTCATATAGCCGCTCTCCTGCGTGCCGGCCTCTTGCGCATAGCTGATCAGGCGGCGACAGAATTCGGGTTCGAACAGGTTGGGCACCTGCAGCACCGGCGCGAAGCCGTCCATATTGGTGGAGGGAGAGGCCAGACCGCCAAGGCGGGCAGCGATATCTGAAACATGGGTTGCGGCGTCCTCGACCGGCATCACATGCAGCACGCGCAGGCCCGGATCGAGAATCCAGGTCGTCAACGACAGACGATCGACGCCGTTTTCCGCCGGAAGGGCGCAACCGAAGAGCCGGGCAAGATCCCGGTCATGATCGCGGACGATGCGAATGCCGGGATAGCGATCACGCAACGACGATTCAGCTATATCCGCTGGATCTCCGGTGACGATGAAACAACAGGCATTCACGTCATCGAAGAGCGCGGGCATGGCATAGAGCTGGCGCAGCATATCGACGACGCCTGGCACGCGCAGCCCGCCAACGAACATCACCACCACATAGCGGCCCGCGACGCTGTCAAACGCGTAACGCGGGTTTGCGTCCGTGTTGAAATACAGGGAGGGGATCGGATCGCCGGGTCCAAGCATAGGTTGGGATTAGGTAATCATGGTAAAAAAGGCGTTAATTTCCTCGTACCTGCTGTTACGACAGGGCATGGCGCACATGCTGATCTTCGGGCTGGGCTATACCGGCGAACGTCTGGCGGCTCGGCTCAGATCGACGGGCTGGCTTGTTAGCGCCGCGCGCCGCGCTGCCGGCGAGGATGTGATCGACTTTGGCGATTCTTCCGCGATCCGCAGCGCACTGAACAGCGCAACCCATATCCTTTCCAGCGTCCCGCCCGGCGAAGCGGGTGATCCGGTGCTGTCGAGTTATGGTAGGGAGATCGCGGCAAGCAGCGCCCTGTGGACCGGCTATCTTTCCTCCACCGGCGTCTATGGCGACACGGGCGGCGCATGGGTGGACGAAAGCGCGGCGACCGGCGGCGGGCGGCGCAGCGCCAGGGCACGCGCCGATGCGGACTGGGCCGCTTTGCGCGCAGATGTCCGCATATTCCGCCTGCCTGGCATCTATGGTCCCGGGCGATCGGCGCTGGATCGCGTGCGCGATGGGCGGGCGCAACGCGTCCATGTGCCTGGCCAGGTTTTCAGCCGTGTACATGTCGACGATATCGTGTCAGGCGTCATCGCGGGTTTCGACGGGCCGCCAGGCATCTACAATCTGGCGGACGATCTGCCCTGCCCGCAAAACCAGGTGATCGAAGCCGCGAGCGCGATGCTGGGCGTTCCGCCGCCGCCTCTCGAAGCGCTGGACAACGTCGATCTGTCGCCACAGGCCCGCGCCTTCTATTCCGAGAACCGGCGGGTCGCCAATGGCAAGGCGAAGCGTCTGCTTGGCTGGAAGCCACTCTATCCGACCTTTTGGGATGGCCTTGCTTCCTGCCTATGACGTCGCCTTGGCGCGCATCGCGACCACCATGCCGAGCAACACGAGTCCCGCGCCGACAAGCGCCAGCGGGGACCAGCGATACCCTTCGAACAGGGTAGAAAGCAGCATTGCGATGATCGGGATCAACACGCTGCTATAGGCCGCACGGCCTGCGCCGATCTGCTGGAGCAGCTTGAAGTATAGCGGGAACGTCACGACCGACCCAGCGATGGCCAGATACAGGATGCCACCAATATAGGCGGGACGCGTGTCGATGCTGGGCGCTCCGGCAAGAGCCCATGCTCCTGCGCAATCGAACAGGGCACCGAGCAACATCGCCCAAGCGAGCGTGGCCACCATCGGCAACCTGCGGGCTATATCGCTACCCTGCATCACGTTCGCCACCGACGCGCATAGCGTTCCGCCGACACCCAGCAAAATACCAAGCAGCACCTGGTCGGACGCGACGGGCGAAATGCGGTATTCATGCAGGAACAGCAGGGCGATCCCACTGATCGCGATGAACGACCCGACTATGAACGCGCGACCCACGGGCTGGCGGTAGAATATCCAGCCGAACAGGCTGTTCGGCACCAGGAGCACTGCATAGAGCATCGCGACGAGCCCGGAGGTCAAGTGCATCTCTGCCCGGTAGACAAGGTTGAAGTTCATGACGAACTGCATGATCCCCAGGCCGGCGGCGAACGCAATGCCCGGCCAGCCGATCCACAGCGGAACCCGGCGGAAGTGCGCCAGCAGGAACATGGCGCAGGCGGCGATCAAAAAGCGATAGGCGATGGACCAACTGACGGGCACATCGCTGATCTGGTCGCGGATCACCAGCCATGTCGATCCCCAGATGAGGGTGACGATCGTGAAGGGAATGAGCACCTTCGCATCGAAGAAATGCGCACTCCCGTTGGATTGCGCATCCATCACAAGGCGGCGATGGCGTCCGCAAGCGGCTGCACGTCCTCCGCCCGCTGATTCCAGGCGGTCACCAGCCGCGCCTGACCCTCTCCCCAATCATAAAAGTCGAATCCCAATGCGCGCAGGCTTGCCGCCTCCGCAGCGTTCAACCGGATAAAGACTTCGTTAGCCTGCACCGGATAGACGCATCGGGCGCCCGCGGCATTGGCCAGCATGCTGGCCGCGGCGTTGGCGGTACGCCCGTTTTTCAGCCACAAATCGCCTTCGAGCAGCGCCAGAACCTGCGCCGCAAGATAACGCCCCTTCGATAACAGATGTCCCGCGCGCTTGCGGCGGCGCTTCGTCTGCTCAATCAGATCGGGCTTGAAGAAGACCAGCGCCTCAGCCGACATGCCGCCATTTTTGGTGAAACCGAATGACAGCGCGTCGACGCCCGCGCGCCATGTCACATCGGCCGGTGTACATCCGAGCGACACCACGGCATTGGCGAAGCGCGCCCCGTCCATGTGGAAACCGATATTCCGTTCCCGGCATAGCGCGCCAAGCGCGGCAACCTCCTCAGGCGTATAGACCAGACCATATTCAGTCGCGTTGGTGATCGTCAGCGCATGCGGCTGTACCTGATGCACATCGTTCCGCAGTCCACCCAGCCTCGCCTTCAGCGCATCCGGCGTCACCTTGGCCCCCGCGCCAGGCACCGCCATCAGCTTTGCGCCATGGGTGAAGAATTCGGGCGCTCCGCCCTCGTCCGTCTGAACATGCGCCTCCTCATGACAGAGGACACCCCCAAAGGGCGGGCAGAGCGCGGCGAGCGCGAGGCAATTGGCGGCCGTCCCAGTCGGCACCCAGATCGCCGACACCCGGCGTTCGAACACATCCGAAAAAGCGGCGTCCAGCCTGCCGCTCCACATGTCACCGTCATAAGCGGTGTCGAGGGTGTCGGCCGCCGCGATGGCGGCCATGACAGCCGGTGAAACAGGGGCGGCGTTGTCAGAGAAGAAGCGCATGGACGAAGGGATGCACATCCCTTCGTCCATGCGTCAACGGCCAATCGACGGCAACTGGATCCTTAATTAGCCGACTTCATCGCCTGTACCGCCGCCAGGGTGTTCTTCACATGGTCGACATAGTTCATTTCGCTATGGACATAGGCGATCCGGCCTGTGGGCGCGATGACATAGGATGTGCGGTTGGTGAGACCCGCAGGCATGTTCGGCATGTTGGGCATGGGCGGCAGCGCGACGTCATAGCCGGAAACCACGGACGGCCCAGCCGAAGCCACCGCGAATTTGTTCGCGCAATCCTGTTTGGAAAAATCGGCAAGTTTCGCGACCGGGTCGGCAGACATGCCGATCACTTCCGCGCCGGCCTTCTTAAATTCGTCGATATGCTCGGCAAACTCCTTGGCCTCCGCCGAGCAGCCCTTGGTGAAGGCTGCCGGGAAGAAATAGAGGACCACCGGCCCCTTTTTCAGCTCCGTCGAGAGGCGGATGGGAATCACCTTGCCGGCGAGCGCGCCGCGAGTGCTAAAGTCCGGAGCCTTTGCGCCAACGGCAAGCGCCGCATTGGCGGCGGACGGGGCAAGGACAAGCGCGGCGGCGGCCAGCAGGGCGGTACGGAATCGTATCATGGGGAAACTCCTTGGGGCGGGAAATATCAGGATTTTTGGGCGGGCGGTTCCCACAGTTCGATGGCGTTGCCTTCGGGATCATGAATCCGAGCGAAACGGCCCGTGTCCGGATGATCCCATTCCGCCTTGGTGATGATCGCAATATCAGCGGCGCGCAAGTCCACAAGCATGGCGTCCAGATCGCTGACCCGCAGATTGATCATAAATGCCTTGTCGGCGGCAAAATAGTCGGTGCCCGCAGAGAAAGGCTGAAACACCATAGGACCGCCCTGCACCATCCACAGCCATTCATTGGCCTGCGCCGACGGATCCGACACGCAGCCGCCGCCAACGCCCAGATGCGTCTTGTACCAGGCGGAAAGCGCATCAGGGTCCTGCGCGCGAAAGAAGAGTCCACCCATTCCCAGAACCGGCATGGCCATTTTCCTCCAGACGTCCTAGACCCCATTACCATGCGGATGCTTCATGGTCACCGGGAACTATATGACGATCCAGTGGATTTCGGCATGATGCGCCCAATTTCCAAGCGCATCACCTGTATGGCCCTTATCCTCTTTCTGGCCGCATGCGGCCAGCAGGACCGGACGAACAATGCAGCTTCGCTCACGACCGCTATCCCGTCGGGTGAGGATAATGGCGCGGTTGCGAGTGAAGACAATGGTTCGACAGATACGAATCCGGGGGATGATGCCCAGGGCGGCGGCGATGCCGGATCATCGGCGGGCAGTGGTTCATTCCTGCCAGGGCCACGCGGCGCCGCGCCATCAACAATAGTATCGCCAGGAACCCTGCCGATCGCCTTCCGCGGCTTCTGGACCGGCCTCAACGCAGATTGCGGCGATGCGCGTGCCGACACCCGCCTGATGATCGGGCCAAAGGAACTGCGCTTTTACGAAAGCGTCGGCAAAGTGACCGGCGTCGAGCAGGCCGGCCCGCTTGCCGTCATTGTCGATGCTGATTTCGAAGGGGAAGGCCAAAGCTGGTCAAGGCAACAGAAGCTGACCCTGTCCGCCGACGAAACCCATCTGACCATCGCCAACCAGGTTGTCAGGAGGCGGTGCTCCGGAGGCCGCTGATCATTCTTCCGAAGGTTTGTGCGCGGCTTTCTTACGATATTTGTGCGCCGCCACGGCCGCGCCCAGGATCATCCCGCCCGGTACGATAAGCATGACGGCCAGCCATCCAGCCTTGCGAAGATTTTCCTTGGACATCCGGTAACCATAAGCCGCAGAACTGAACGTCGGGTTTCCAGAAACACGATTCCGCGCGAAAAGGTGGACGCAGCGGGAAAATTGTTCCTACATCCGGCGAGCGCAATCCTTGCCGTGGGGCCGTGATGAACAAACGTCTTGTGCCGATCCTTGCCATCGCAGCGATGGCGCCACTGATCAGCTCCGCCAGCGTGCCCGCTCCCCGTGCAACGGGGCTGGCGAAACTCGATATCGGCAGCCTGATCGCGTCGGGTTGCGGGTTTATGGCGGCCGGCGAAACGGCGCCTGCGGGAGAAGGTCTGGCACCTATGCCCCTGATCCCCGGTCTAGCGCCTATCCGCTATGCCGTAGCCACGACCTCATCGGAGGCGCAGGTCTATTTCGATCAGGGCATGGCCCTCCTCTACGGTTTCGAGTTCGAGAAGGCCGAACGGAGCTTTCGCACGGCAAGCGAGCGCGACCCCGGCTGCGCGATGTGCAAGTGGGGCGAGGCGCTCGCCATCGGTCCCTATCTCAACAGCGGTCCTTCCGGCGACGCGCGGATCGCGAAGGCGCGTGGCCTCACTGCGAAGGCACTGACGGAATCAGCGGCGAATGAGCGGGAGCATGCACTGATCTCCGCGCTCGCGATCCGGTATGCGCCGGGCGGCCGCAAGCAGGAGAAATATGTTCACGCCATCGCCTTTGCCGACGCCATGCGGGACGTATCGGCGCGCTGGCCAGACGACGACATGATCATGGTGCTGGCGGCCGAAGCAGCGATGAACGTGCAACCGTGGAATTATTGGGCAAGGGACGGAATCACCCCCCTGCCCTGGGCCGCGCGCGCCATCGCGCTGGTTGAGAAGGTCCTTGCCCGCAATCCCGACCAGCCGGAGGCACAGCATCTTTACATTCATCTGACCGAGGCTTCGCGTACGCCCGTCCGCGCCGAGGCCGCGGCGGACCGGCTGTTGAAGGAAGCGCCAGCATCAGCGCACCTCGTCCATATGCCGAGCCATACCTATTACCGGATCGGCCGTTTCGATGATGCGATCGGCGCCAATGAGCGGGCGATCGATGTCGATGAAGCGATGGCGCGAACCCTGCATGAAGACCCGAAATATTATGGCTATTTCATCCATCACACCCACTTCCTGACCTCTGCGGCGGAGCAGATCGGCGACAAGGCGGTGGCGTTGCGGTCGGCGGCCAATCTGGACGCCGCCATCCCGGCCGACAAGGCAGCGAAGTCACCTTATCTGGAGGCGCGCCTGATAACCGGGCTGCAGGCGCGGGCGCAGTTTGCCGACGGCCTTGCCGAATTGCTGGCGATCCCCGCCCCTGACCGCCGTCTGAAGACCGTCGGCCAGATTTGGTACGCCCTGCGCGCCGAGGCACTGGGCCGTGCGGGCAAAACCGCCGAGGCGAAACAGCAGATCGTACTGATGCGTCAGGCACGCAAGGGCGCGAAGATCGACAAGGAACTGCAGCCGTTGATCGCGCTGGCGGAATCCATCGCGATGGCCCGGATCGCGGACAGTGCGGGGAATGGCAGGCGCGCTGTCGCCCTGCTGCGGAAAGCGGAGCGGATCGAAAGCGGGTTCAGCTATAATGAGCCGCCGCTATGGCATATGCCGGTCGGCGTGACGTTGGGCGGCGTGCTGTTGCGGCGGGGCGATGCGGTGGGGGCCGTTGCCGCCTTCGACCGGGCGCTGGCGCGGC
>DASVND010000083.1:0-6978 GCA_036384035.1 Sphingobium sp.
TGGTCGAAGCTGCGCGTCTCGCTGGCGGCGTAGGCGGCCTTGTTCTGGGTGTAGTAGGCGGCGACCTCCGCGTCGCTCGGCTGCGCGGCGGCGGAGAAGCGGGACAGGTCGATCACCGCGTAGCGCAAGGTGCGCTGTTCCGGAATCGTATAGCGACCGGCATTGCTCTTGTAGAAAGCGGCGAGCTGGGCGTCCGTCGGCGCAGCCGTCGGCGCGAACGCCTCCGCCGGAATGGCGGCGATGCGGCCCGCGCGGGCCTCCAGCAGCAGCGAGGCATAGGGCAGGACCATGCTGTCGGGCAGGCGGGCGCCAAGCGTCGCGGGGCCGACGACCTGCTTGCCCATCATCTCCTGCGCAATATCGTCGCGCAGCAGCTTCTCGCTGACATTCTGCCCGGCGAGCGCGCGGCGGAAGATATCCTGGCTGAAATTGCCCGAAGCGTCCTGAAAGGCGGGGATCGCGGCGATCTGGCCATCGACCATGCGTTTGCTGACGCTCATCCCCTCATCCTGCCCGAAGGCGTTGATCGCAAGGCCCGCGACGAGCTGGTCATAGACCTGATCGACACCGCCCTGCGCCAGGAAGGTGGCGATCTGGGTAGTGGGTTCGGCGCGACGCTGCTGCTCGAACACGCGCTGCGACCGGCTCTGCAAATCCGCCGCTGTAAGCGCCGATCCGCCGACCTTGGCGGCATTGTTGCCCGCTCCGCCGAACAGGGTGGTAATGCCGCCGCCCTGGGTGTGGCCGGTGATATCGCCCATGGCGAAGGCGATGCCAATGATCGCCAGGAAGCCGAGGGCGATATACGCGCCGACCTTTGAACCAAGAAAACGGCGGAAAAAGCTGAGCATCTGGGGTCCGGAATTGCCTGTATCGTTACGGGTCACCCACTAGGACGCTTGGGGGGAAGCATCAAGCGGTTACTGGACATGTGGACCTGAGGCGCTATCGCCCGTCACATCTTTCAACCCACTCGTGCAGGAGTATCGGGCATATGGGCAGGCGCAAGCTGGTCGTTGGCAACTGGAAAATGAACGGGCTGCGCGCCCAATTGCCGGAGATTGCGGCCATTGGCGAGGTTGCCGGGCAGCATCCGGCGGTCGAGGTGGGGCTGTGCGTGCCCGCGACGCTGATCGAGGCGGCAAGCGGTGTGTCGGGCGCCGCCTTCATCGGCGGGCAGGATTGTCACCAGAAGGCCAGCGGCGCGCATACCGGCTGCGTTTCCGCCGCCATGCTGAAGGAAGCGGGCGCGGGCTGGGTCATCGTGGGCCATAGCGAGCGGCGCATGGACCAGGGCGAGAGCGACGCCGATATCGCCGCCAAGGCGCTGGCGGCCAAGGCCGAAGGGCTGAACGTCATCCTCTGCGTGGGCGAGAGCCTGGACGTGCGGGATGCGGGCAATGCCGAGAATATCGTGTCGGCGCAGTTGCTGGCATCCCTGCCCGAAGGCGCGGCGGCGGACTGGCTGGCCATCGCCTATGAGCCGATCTGGGCGATCGGCACCGGGCGCATCCCGACGATGGAGGCGGTGGAGGCCATGCATGTCGCGCTGCGCGCCGCGCTGGCGACGAAGATCGGCGGTGAGGCGGACGGGATGCGCATCCTCTATGGCGGGTCGATGAACGGCGAGAATGCCGCAGAATTGCTGGCGATCGCGGATGTCGATGGCGGGCTGGTCGGCGGGGCCAGCCTGACGGCGGGGAAGTTTGCGCCGGTTATTGCTGCGGCGGGGTGAGGACTTAAGCGAAGTGTGACTTTTTAGGTCGTCACCCCGGACTTGATCCGGGATCCCGCTGCTCCCTTGTTAAATGCTGCTCCCTTGTTAAATGAAGAAGCGGGATCCCGGGTCGAGCCCGGGATGACGTAAGGGCGAACGCCTTCCCTCACCGACGCCTGCCGCCCGTCGGCTTATAGGAGATGCGGGCGTCGCCGAGGGCGCTGACCGGCAGGTACAGACCTTTGCCAAACGCCTGGATGACGCCGGTTTCGACCTTGTCGATGCTGGCGGTGATCGTGAAGTCGCCTTCCTGCTTGCGGTCGATGGCGCGCCGGACCTTGGCGAGCAGTTCGTCGAGATCGGACGCGAAATTCTGGACGAGCGCGCCGGCGATCATTTGCGATACGCCCGGGCTGTTGCCGAGCGCGATCAGCAGATTGCCGCCTACGCCATCCGAATCGCCCGTTACCGAAAGGTCGGTGAAGCCGACCCGTGCCGATCCGGGTTGGTTCACGGGCTTGGCCGTGATCCAGATGACGCCGTGGGTTTCCGCCACCCTGCCGGAGGCGGGGCGCGCCGCCAGCGTGAGGCCGACCGCAATTCGCCCATTATGGGTCCCATAGGCGACGACCTTGTCGAACCGGGCGTTGACGGGGCCCAGTCCGGGCAAATCGAACGGCCGCTGCGCACGCTTTTTCAGGGCGCGCAGGATGACGGGCTCCAGTTCCCGATAATCGGCGACCACGGGGATGAAGAAGCGGAAGCGGCTGTCCGTTTTCGCCTTGGTGAGGGAAGGCAGCGCCGAGGGCGGATTCGCCTGCGGCTTCGGTCCCACAAATGTTTCAGTCAGCGCCTCAAGCCCGAGGGAAAGGCGCAGTCGCCCCCTGTCCATGCGGTAGCCGCCGTAGATCAGCTTGCGCGGGGATACGCGCATCCAGACCGGCGGATTTTCGTGGTTGAGTTCAAGCACCGTGAAACTGCGCTGCCAGAGCGGCTCGACCTGCCGCTTGAGGTCGGCGCGCGCCAGCGCCCGCGGCAAGTCCGCCTCCAGCTTGCGGACAACGGGCCGCAGCTTCTCGTCCGCGCGTTCGGTGAAGGTGATGCGCTGGCCCAGAAAGTCGATGCCCGGTGGCTTGGTCCAGTCATATTGCAGCCGCACGGCGCCGGTGGGGCGCCAGTCCGGGCTCAGGTCCAGCCGGATCCGAGCATGCGCCATGGCCGTGCCGGTCGCCGTTTCCCCCTTCAGCACGCCCGCAAGGTCGCGCGCGCTGATCCGGGCGTGGATGGGGACATCCGCGACAATATCCTGCCCCTCGCCACGCAACCGGATCGGCCCGCGGGTGACGACGCCGACAATGGTGCAGCCGATGGCGGGGCTCACGGCGATCTTACGGCCGAGCAGCTTGACCTTCTGCGGCGGAACGCACCGCTCTTCCTTCTGGTCGATCGTCCAGAGCGTGCGGGGCATGGATTTTTCGATCGCGTCACTCAGGATTTTCTGGTCCGCGTCGACCGGGACCGCGATGAGGGAGTTTTGCTGCGGAATGGGGATGGGGTCGTCGACCCGGGGCGGCGGCTCGGCCGGCTTGTGCCCGGAGCAGCCCGACAACGCCGCCAGGGTCAGGGCGAGCAGGGTTGCGGCAAGGGCGGTATGTGACGATCGGGGCAGGGGGGACAGTTCGCGCCAGTGCATTCTCATATATCCTCCCCCTTTTCATCAGGAAGACTCCGCCGGGACCGGCAGGTTCCTTGACCTGCCTCCCCTCCCGACGAATTGCGGGGCGCGATCGGCATCATCGGTCGAAAAGTATTTGCGGGATCGCGCCGATTTGCGGAGAGTTGGATTGATCAGAACGGGAGGCGGACGATGCGCGTGATGGTGTTCGTGAAGGCGACGGAGGACAGCGAGGAGGAAGCCTTTGCCGAGCCCTGGACGAGCGAGATGATGGCGGCGATGGGACGCTTCAACGACGAGCTGCGCGCCGCCGGCGTCCTGATCATGGCTGAAGGATTGAAACCGACATCCTACGCCAAGCGTGTAGCCTTCGACGGTCCTGGCCGCACCGTCACCGATGGGCCGTTCATAGCGACGCAGGAGCTGGTCGCGGGCTTCTGGCTGTGGGAGGTCAAGGATATGGACGAGGCCGTGGCGTGGGTGAAGCGCTGCCCCAATCCGATGCCGGGGCCGAGCGAGATCGAAATCCGGCCGTTTTACGGCGAGTGATTTGGAGCAAGGGGCGGGCCGGATCGACCGAGCCCGTCCATCAACGCAGCAGTTCGCTCACCAGCGAGGGCCTTTTGGCGATCATGGCAAGCAGGACCTGGGCGGGTCCGGTAGGATGACGTCGGCCATGTTCCCAATTGAGGAGTGTGCCCTTAGCGACGCCGATGCTGCGCGCGAACGCGCCCTGCGACAGGCCCGTGCTTGCCCGGATCGCGGCGACATCGACGGAAGGCACCTCCAGCTTATGGACGCGCGCGCCGGTTTTTTTGCCCTGGGCGTGGTCCAGCGCCTCGTTCAGCCCCTGCATGATGCTTTCATAGGCGCTCATCTGTTTTCTCCATAAGTTGCGACAAGCGTCTTTGCCAGCGCGACGGCGGCGGCCTGTTCGACCCTCGTCAAATTATCCTTCTCATTTTTCGCAAAAAGCGTGATGAGGTAGATCGGCATATGCGCGCCTCCGAAAACATAGACGATCCGATAACCGCCGCTCTTACCGCCGCCCTCGCGTGGGACGCGGACCTTGCGTAATCCGCCGCCTAGCGGAATGCCAGCTTCCGGATTGGCCGCGATATAATTTACCAGCGCCATGCGTTCATCATCATCCATCACCGCCTTGGCGCGCCGGAGAAACTCCGGGAGCTCGACAACCGTCTGCAAGCTGGACATCTACGCTTCCTATACGTCAATGGAATATACGTCAATGGCATATGCGTCAATGGCGCATGTCCTACATGTGACCTGAGCGAGCGCATATGCCTTGACGGGCTCTCAACGCCCTGCGCCATTGCCCCCGGGACACATCGTCGCTATGTGGCCGCCAACGCTTTTCATAACCGGGTTATAGCCTCCGCATGTTCACCTTCCTCCTTGTCGTCCAGGCGATCATCGCCGCGATGCTGGTCACCGTCATCCTGATGCAGCGGTCGGAGGGCGGCGGGCTCGGCATGGGCGGCAGCCCGTCCGGCTTCATGTCGGCGCGGGGCGCGGCGGATTTCCTGACCCGGTCGACGACGATTCTCGCCACCCTGTTCGTGGGCCTGTCGATCGTCATGGCCGTCATCGCCTCCGTCCAGCATGCGCCGAGCACCATCGACACGTCGCTGTCCAAGACGCAGACGCCCGCCGCGGCGGGCGGCGACGCGCCGCCGATCGCCGGGCAGGACCCGCTGGCCGGTGCGGCGCAGTCCGTCGGCAATGCCGCCGCGCCTGCTGCGCCTGAGAAGAAGACCGGCAACGAGACTGTTCCGCTCGCCAACTGACCTTTCACCGGCGGTTCGCACTTTTTTCCGACTATTTTTGCAGGCGGGCGGATTCGCGCGCTTGCCCAACAGCTTTGTTAGGGGCTAAGCCTTCATTCCCATGGCGCGGTATATATTCATAACCGGCGGCGTGGTCTCCTCGCTTGGCAAGGGCCTGATGGCCGCCAGTCTTGCAGCTTTGCTGCAGGCACGAGGATATCGCGTGCGCATCCGGAAATTCGATCCCTACCTCAATGTCGATCCGGGCACGATGTCGCCCTATCAGCATGGCGAGGTCTATGTGACCGACGACGGGGCCGAGACGGACCTCGACCTTGGCCATTATGAGCGGTTTACGGGCGTTCCTTCGCACCAGTCCGACAATGTGACGCAGGGGCGCATCTACCAGACGATCATCACCAAGGAACGGCGCGGCGACTATCTGGGCGCGACGGTGCAGGTGATCCCGCACGTCACCGACGAGATCAAGGCGTTCGCCATGGCGGACACCGAGGACTTGGATTTCGTGCTGTGCGAGATTGGCGGCACGGTGGGCGATATCGAGAGCCTGCCGTTCATGGAGGCGATCCGCCAGCTGCACAACGACCTGGGCCGTGGCCGGTCGATCTTCGTCCATGTGACGCTGGTGCCGTATATTGCGGCGGCGGGCGAGCTGAAGACCAAGCCGACCCAGCACAGCGTGCGTGAGCTGACGTCGCTGGGCATTCAGCCCAACATCCTGCTGTGCCGGTGCGAACAGCCCTTGCCGGACAGCGAGCGGGCGAAGATCGCCCTGTTCTGCAACGTGCGCAAGGAAGCGGTGATCCCGGCGCTCGACGCCTCCAGCATCTATTCCGTGCCGACCCAATATCATGCCGAGGGGCTGGACGAGGAAGTGCTTCGCGCCTTCGGCATCGACGGATCGCCCGAGCCGGTGCTGGACCGCTGGCTGGACATCATGGACCGCCAGGCCAATCCGGAGGGTGAGGTGACGATCGGCGTCGTCGGCAAATATGTCGGCCTGCCGGACGCCTACAAGTCGCTGCACGAGGCGTTGACCCATGGCGGCTTCGCCAACCGGGTGAAGGTCAATATCCGCTGGATCGACGCGGAACTGTTCGAGAAGGGCGAGGACCTTGCCGCCAGCCTGGAGCCGATGCACGGCATCCTGGTGCCGGGCGGATTCGGCGTGCGGGGCAGCGAGGGCAAGATCGCCAGCGTGCAGTTCGCGCGCGAGCGGGAGGTGCCGTTCTTCGGCATATGCCTGGGCATGCAGATGGCCTGCATCGAGGGCGCGCGGAATACGGCGGGGATCGCTGCCGCCTCCACCACCGAATTTGGCGAGACCAGCGAGCCGGTCGTCGGCCTGATCACCGAATGGATGGGCGCCGAAGGGCTGCAGACCCGCGCGGCGGGCGGCGACCTGGGCGGTACGATGCGGCTGGGCGCCTATCCGGCGAAACTGGCGGGCAACAGCGTGGTCGCCGGCATCTACCAGTCCGACGAGATCAGCGAGCGCCACCGGCACCGCTATGAGGTCAATGCCGGATATCGGGACGCACTGGAAAAGGGCGGGATGCTGTTTTCCGGCATGTCACCGGACGGCACGCTGCCCGAGATCATCGAGCGGCCGGACCATCCCTGGTTCGTGGGCGTGCAGTTCCATCCGGAGCTGAAATCCAAGCCGTTCGATCCGCATCCGCTGTTTGCCAGCTTCATCGAGGCGGCGGTCAAGCATAGCCGGCTGGTGTAAAACTGCCTCCGTTCGTGTCGAGCGAAGTCGCGACACGTTGCGCGCG
>DASVND010000084.1:0-4387 GCA_036384035.1 Sphingobium sp.
GGCTTCATGGACCAGATCGCGGCCTTGCGCTGGGTTCAGGCGAATATCGCCGCGTTTGGCGGCAACCCCGCGAACGTCACGATCTTCGGTGAGAGCGCCGGCGGCGCGTCCGTCAACATGCTGATGCTGGCGCCATCGGCCAATGGACTTTTCGCCAAAGCGATTTCCCAGTCGGGCTTCCCCCGCTGGGGCGGTCGTCCGCTGCGGAACGCGGGCGATTCCGCCGAACAGGTCGGCATGGAATTCGCAGCCCGGCATGGCGTTTCCGGCGCGGACGCGCAGACCGCCGATGCCCTTCGCTTGCTTCCGCTCAGTGCGTTGACTGAAAGTGATCCGCCGGCCGACATGGACCGTATGGGCCCGATGCCGATCATTGACGGCAAGATCCTGACAGAAGAGGCCACCCTGCAGATCGGCCGGGCGGCAGGTGCGGCGGCGGCCCTGCTGGTAGGGGGCACGAGTTGCGACGGCAGCGTCTATGGCATGGATGGGGCGGTAGCACTGTTCGACTTCGCGGGCCGCGACGGCACGTTCGAGCGGCTCTATCCGGGGCCCCGCAACGAAGCCATCCTGCAAGCCCAGACAGACCGGGTAGAGACCGAGCCAGTGCGATTCCAAGCACGCGCACGGTCAAAGGCCGAACGCCCAACCTGGGTCTACCGCTTCGATCAGACCCGCTCCAGCGCGAGCAGGCAAAACGCCTATTGCCGCGGCGCGCCACACGCGGCCGAACTACCTTATGTATTTGGCACGCTCGACATGCCCGAACCCTTTACCGATGTGCAAGCGTCGCCGCCCACGGCGGCTGACCTAGCGATCTCCCGACTGATGATCGACTATTGGGTGGCCTTCGCGCGCACCGGTACGCCCAATGCGCGAGGCCTGCCGGAATGGCCGGAATACGGATCGGGAAAGGAGCCGGTTCTGGCTTTCGGCAATGGCCGCGCGACACTCCACTATGAGCAGCGCAAGAAACAGCTCGACTGGATTGAATCCCGCCTGACACGGCCTTCGGTCTGGTAGTGGTCGCCCCGTCAGGCGAAAACCACCGTCCGGTTACCGTTGAGCAGAATGCGCCGCTCGGCATGCCAGCTCACCGCCCGCGCCAGCACCCGGCATTCGATTTCCTGCCCCATGGCAACCAGAGCCTGGGGCGGATGCGCATGGTTCACACGCTCGACGCTCTGTTCAATAATTGGCCCCTCGTCGAGATCCGACGTCACGTAGTGCGCGGTCGCGCCGATCAGTTTCACGCCGCGCGCATGGGCCTGATGATAGGGTTTGCCGCCCTTGAAGCTGGGCAGGAACGAGTGGTGGATGTTGATGCAGCGCCCGGCCAGTGCGTCGCACATCGCGGGCGAAAGAATCTGCATATAGCGGGCTAATACGACGAGATCAGGAATGGAACTTTCCACCACGCCCATGAACGCACGCTGTTGCGATGCCTTGTCGCCATCGATGACCGGCACGTGGTGATACGGCAACCCGTTCCATTCCACGAATGATCGCATGTCGTCATGGTTCGATAGCACGCCCACGATATCAACGGGGAGCACGCCCGCCCGCCAGCGGTGCAGCAGGTCGAAAAGGCTGTGGCCGAAGCGCGAGACCGCGACAAGGACACGCGGCCGCTGCGACAGGTCGTGAAGCGACCATTCCATGTTGAACGCCTCTGCCACTGGCGTGAAGGCGCGGTGCAATTCGGCAAGTGGCGGCAGAGCGGCGACATCGGCGCCGAACGCAGTGCGCATATAGAAGGTATTGGACGCTGCATCACCGAACTGGCTGGATTCCAGAATGGTCGCACCGTGATCGGACAGGAAGCCCGACGCTGCAGCGACGATGCCGCGCCGGTCGGAGCAGCGGAGCAGCAGGACGAAAGGACCTTGGCTGACCGGAGCATGGGATGACATGGGCGATATCCTTAAGGCGCTAATTTGCACAAGGCGGTCTGGGACGGTTGTAGCGAGACCAAGCAGGGCGCGTAGGGCGACGGGCGAGTGCGGCTGGACTTTCTTCAGGCGGTAAGCCCCAGGCGTCTCCTGGTTCAGGCGTCGCGGGCTTTGGCCTCAATCCGCCAGGGCGCGTTGTCGCGGCGGCGCGCGTCGGCTTCGGGCCAGTAGCGTTCCCAGCCGTCCCGGGCGCTGACCCCGTCGACGGTAGCCGGACCATACATCTGCGAAGCGGCCTGCGCGTCCAGCGCCAGCAAGGGCGCATTTCCCTCGCCAGCTACGGCGATTTCCTGTCGCAGCCGGCGCCGGTAAAGCGCGATCCCCTTGTCCGTGTGGCCCAGATGTTCGGTGGTGCGGTCCTGAATGGCGCCCATCGATTCCACGGCCCATTGGTCGTGGACGTTTATGTCGTGGCCCATGCCGGTATATGTGGCAGCGGCCTGCTCGACAGGGTCGAAACCATAATCGTTTCGCTTGTTCCGCCGCGACACATAGTGGGGCAGCTCATAAAGTTCGAGCCGCTGTTCGCGCATCCGCGCCTTGTCGACGGGGTTCGAGAAGCTGGTGAACACAGCGTACCAATAGCAAGTCTCGTCATCCACCGGGACGTGCCACTGAGTGATGGTCATGTTTTCGCTCAACGGGATCGCGAAGGCGTGCGGGAATATCTGGTTCGTTACCCGAACATGCGTGCGGTTTTCATCTAGGTGGCGCAAGGTAATAAGTCGCAGTCCGAAATCCGTGGCTTCGACCTCGATCACAGGGCGCTCGAACTTGCGGAGAACCTCGGTCATTGTCAGGTCACTGTCAGCGGACGTCGCCCGGAACTGCTTGCCATAGGCGGCGTCGGGATCCTCGTCGTCGAAGAAGCGGTGCAGGAACGATGCGTGAGCGGGGTCGATGCCCACTTCCAGCGCTTGCAGCCAGTTGCACTCGATCAGGCCCTTGAAAGCGAAGGTATAGGCTTCCGGCGCGACGAAGCAGTCGAAGGCCGGAAACGCCGGCGGCGCCTCGCTCCCCAGATAGGCCCACAGGATGCCGCTGCGCTCCACCACCGGGAAAGCGGGTTGCTTAAGATGGCGGCAGAGCTTTGACGTGACGGGCTCCGCCGGCGTCTCCAGGCATTGCCCGCCCGCATCGAACAGCCAGCCATGGAACGCGCAGCGTAGGCCCTGCGGTTCCAGCCGGCCGAATGCCAGGTCAGCGCCGCGATGGGGGCAGTGCCGGTGCATCAACGAATAGCGGCCCGCTTCCGTGCGGAATAGGACAAAATGCTCGCCCAACAACTTCACCGGCTTGATCGGCCTGACGTTCTCGACGAACTCTTCGACCAAAGCCACTGGCTGCCAGTAACGTCTCATGAGACGCCCGGCCGGATCGCTCGGCCCGATCCTGGTAATGAGGTCGTTCTGCTCACGGCTCATCATGACGGCGTGCTCCTGAAGCTTTGAATCGAAGGCGCCGCATGTCAGGATGTTCGATTAGCGGACGATAATTCGCTTATATTGTTCACGACTTCGCATCACAAGCCCCTTTCTTGGCCACAGTCTTCGCGTTTGACTTCCATTCCCGTCTGCGGCGAATGGGGCCACCGAATGGGCCGGGCCGGAGTGCGTTGCCGTATGACGAAATTGCGTGAACAGGATGCCGAGCGACGCAAGGCCGCCGATCTTGGCCCGGATTTTTCCGAAGCGCTGGCACGCGGTTTGGCCGTCATCAATGCTTTCAATGAGCGGGCCTCGCAGATGACTCTCAGCGACGTGGCCCGTGCGGTCGACCTGCCGAAGGCTACAACCCGCCGCGCCATCATGACGCTACAGCATCTTGGCTACATCGAAGCGGACGGACGCCTGTTCCGGCTTTCGCCTTCGGTGCTCAAACTTGCAGCTGCCTATCTCAGCTCCAATGCGATCTCGACGATTCTCCAGCCAGCCTGCGAACGACTGGCGCAGATTTGCCAGGAAAGTACGTCTGCGGCGGTGTTCGAGCATGGCGAGGTCGTGATGATCGCCCGTGCCCTGCCAGCCAACGCCCTTCCGCTCGGTATAGGCATCGGGTTTCGCTTGCCCGCATATTGCAGCGCCCTGGGCCGGGTCTTGCTGTCGGCCCGGTCCGACGCCGACATCGACGAATACCTTTCCGGGGCGAAGATTGATCGGCAGACGCCCCACACAATCATCGCAGTTTCGGCCCTGAAGGCGGAAATCGTGCATGTTCGGGATGTCGGTTATTCCTATGCGAACCAGGAGGCGGAATACGGCTATCATTCTGTCGCTGTTCCGTTGCGCAAATTTGATGGCTCGATCGTCGCCGCACTCCATATCGGATCAAGGATCGAGCGGGTTAGCGCGGACCGCATGCTGGGGGAATTCCGCGAACGCCTGGAACAGACGGCGCGGGATCTCCAGCCCCTACTAATCTAGACTCAGCGCTTC
>DASVND010000085.1:0-7856 GCA_036384035.1 Sphingobium sp.
AGGCAAGGACGGCCAGCCCTCATCGATGTCGTGGCATTTTCTGACGATCGACGGCGAGGTCGCCGAAGCCATCCGCGTAGCATCGTCTGGCCACTCAGCGGCTTGGGGATCGCTCTACGTAGAGGCTGGCATCGGCAAAACGTGTTGGCGCACATCGGTCTTTCCGAGCAAGGCCATCCTAGGCTACATGCTGCCCATCAAGGCGAGCGTGAGAAAAGCAGAAAAGCTGGCCGAAGGCGACGTCATCACGGTACGCATCACCCTATCCAAGAAACCATCACGCTAGAATATGAGCTCTCGGCCTGGCCGACGGATTCGGTAGTACCTCGATACAAGCTGCCATTCTCCTTCCGTCCAAACTCGGGCATCCAACATTGGAAAGCAGACCGGCCGCACCTGGAAACAGAATAATCGACGTCGAATGTCTTGGAAGGGTCGGCAACGGAGGGACGGTTTCAAGACTCTTAGTCCGGCCAATATGCTATCGATGCGCATGCTTCGGATCGCATGGTTCACCTGGAGCTTCGATCTGCACGGTTGTGTGATGTATCTCGAAGCGTTCTTCCAGGAGAGAGTTGATGGCAAGCCGCACGGCGTCCGGGTTAGCTTGTTCGTCAAGGGTGACATGTACTGTACAGCTCACATCGTCGTCGGACGTCGACCAGATATGGAGATCATGCAGGCCGGGGACGCCAGGTAAAGCTGCAATCTCGATGCGCACCTGCGCCAGTTCCAGGCCACGCGGTACGCCTTCGAGCAGCACATTGGTGGTGTCACGCAGCAGCACCCACGTGCGTGGCAGAACCCATATTCCAATCGCCACAGCGACGATCGGATCGACCCAGGTCCAGCCTGTGAACCGGATGACCAGCGCGCCTGCGATCACGCCCACCGAGCCGATCATGTCGGCCCAGACTTCGAGATAGGCGCCCTTGACGTTGAAGCTCTTGTCCTTGCCGGCCATCAGCAACCGCATCGAGATAAGGTTCACGCCAAGGCCGAGCGCGGCCACGACCAGCATGCCCCAGGACTGGATTTCCTGCGGCTGGTTGAAGCGCTTGATCGCTTCCACGAACACATAGATCGCGATGAAGAATAACAGGACGGCGTTGAAGGCGGCGGCTAGAATTTCGAAGCGCCGGTAGCCGAATGTGCGCTTCTCATCAGGCGCCTTCCTGCCCATCCTGATCGCCAGGAGCGCGATAACGAGCGCCGCGACGTCAGTCAGCATGTGCGCTGCATCCGACAGCAGCGCGAGGCTGTTGAATAGGATCCCGCCGATTACCTCGGCAATGAGATAGGTTGAGGTGAGCGCGAGAGCCCACCGCAACATTTTCGCATTCGCGCCGGCCGTGTGGTCGTGGCTGTGACCGGCCCGGTCTTGGTCATGCGCCATGTGGCATCTCCTCAATAGGTTCTGTGGGATGAACGTCATTTTCGACAATGCGCTGCCCGTAGCGCGCGTAGAGCGTGGGCAGGACGAACAGCGTCAGCAATGTCGCCGAGATCAGGCCGCCTATGACCACGGTGGCGAGCGGCTTCTGCACTTCCGCGCCGGCACCGGTGCCAAGCGCCATCGGCACGAAGCCCAGGCTCGCGACCAATGCAGTCATCACCACGGGTCTTAGCCGTTGGATGGCTCCCGTCCTGGCTGCATCGGCCCGTGGCATGCCCTTGCGCATGAGATCCTGGATCGACGACACCATGACGAGGCCGTTCAGGACTGCGATGCCGGATAGGGCGATGAAGCCCACGGCAGCGGAGATCGAGAAGTCCATGCCGCGCAGGAACAGGGCAAGGACGCCACCGACGAGCGCAAGCGGAACGCCCGTGAACACGATCGCAGCGTCCTTGACCGAACCCAGCGCCCCATAGAGCAGCAGGAGGATGAGGACGAAGCTGGCCGGGATTACGAGCTGCAGTCGCTCGCGGGCCGATGCCAGGTTCTCGAACTGGCCGCCCCATACCAGATAGCTGCCTGGGGGCAGCCGGACCTCGCTGGCAATGGCAGCCTGCGCATCCGCGACAACGCCGCCCACGTCGCGACCACGAACGTTAGCCTGCACGACGACCCTGCGCTTGCCATTCTCGCGGCTGATCTGGTTCGGACTATCGATGATCTTGATGTCCGCGACGCTCGCAAGCGGCACGAACTGCCCTCCCGGCAACGGGACCTGCACCTGGCTCAGCATCGAGAGGTCGGCGCGCTGGGCATCGGAGAGCCGGATGACGACCGGGAACCGCCGATCGCCCTCGAAGATCATGCCCGATGTTCGACCGCCGATAGTGGCGGTGATGATGTCCTGCACGTCCTGAGCGGTGACGCCGAGCCGTGCCATGGCATCTCGGTTGACCCTGATGTCCAGCATCGGAAGGCCCGTGGTCTGCTCCACCTTGACGTCAGCTGCACCGTTCGTGCGGCGCAGGACACCGGCGATCTTCTCGGCCGTGGCGTTCATGGCATTGAAGTCGTCCCCGAACACCTTCACGGCTATGTCGCCGCGAACGCCGGCGATGAGCTCATTGAAGCGCATCTGGATCGGCTGGGTGATCTCGTAGGCATTGCCCGGATAGTTGCCGAGGTTCTTCTCCAGTCGCTGGATCAGCGCCGCCTTGGTCAAGCTGGGATCGGGCCATTCGTCGCGGGGCTTGAGGATGACGAACATGTCCGTGGCGTTGGGCGGCATCGGGTCGGAGGCCAGTTCCGCCGTGCCGGTCTTCGAGAAGACGAACTTCACCTCGGGCTGCTTCGCCATCATCTTCTCGATGGGAACCTGCATGGCCTGGCTCTGCTGAACGGACGTCGCCGGTATGCGGAGCGCCTGGATCAGCAGGTCGCCCTCATCGAGCTGCGGCAGGAACACCTGACCCAGCGACATGAACGCGGCGATGGCGATGACGAACCCGCCGATGCCGGCGCCGATCGTTATAGTCGGGCGCTTCATGGCCTTGTCGAGACCCGGCTCGTAGCGGGCCTTAAGCCAGCTGATGATCCGGCCCTCCTTCTCCTCGATACGGTTGGACAGCCAGATGGCGATCGCAGCGGGAACGGCGGTGAGGGACAGGACGAAGGCGAAGGCGAGCGCGATGATGACGGTGAGCGCCATCGGCACGAAGGTCTTGCCCTCGACACCCGTCAGCGTCAGCAAGGGCACATAGACAAGGATGATGATCGCCTGACCGTATACGGACGGACGGATCATCTCGCGGGCGGCCGACGCAACCGTCGCCGGACGCTCCTGCACCGTCAGGATCCTGCCCTGATAATGCTGTTCGTCCGCCATGCGGCGCAGCGCATTCTCGACGATGATGACGGCGCCATCGACGATGAGGCCGAAGTCCAGCGCGCCAAGGCTCATGAGGTTTGCGGACACGCCCGCGCGCAGCATGCCGAACCCCGTCAGCATCATCGTCACCGGGATGACCATCGCGGCGATCAGGGCGGCTCGGAAATTGCCGAGCAGGGCGAAGAGGACGACGATCACGAGGAGCGCGCCTTCGCCCAGGTTCTTGGCGACCGTCTTGATCGTCGAATTGACCAGCGCTGTACGGTTCAGCACGGGCTGGACGATAACGTCCGGAGGCAGGGAGGCGTTGATCTCCTCGAGGCGCCCGGCGACTGCCGTCGCGACGGTGCGGCTGTTCTCGCCGATCCGCATGATGGCTGTGCCGACGACGACCTCGGTGCCGTTCTCAGACGCCGATCCCATCCGGATGGCCTGGCCGAGCTTCACGGTCGCGACCTGGCTGAGCGTGATCGGAATGCTGTCGCGCGTGGCGACGATGATGCGGGAGAGCTCGCTCGCATTGCGCACGAGTGCGTCCGATCGGACGGCCAGTCCTTCGCCGTTACGATTGACGAAGCCGCCACCAACACTGGTGTTGTTGCGCTCCAGCGCGGTGCCGAGATCGGTGAGGGTCAGTCCCATCGCAGCAAGACGCTGAACGTCGGGCACGACCTGGAACTGCTTCGCATAGCCGCCGATGGAATCGACGCCCGCGAGGCCCTTCGTATTCTTCAGGAGCGGTGTGACGATCCAGTCCTGCGTCGTGCGCAGATAGGTCGCCTTCTCCGTGTCGCTGGTGAGACGATCCCCTTCTGGCGTTATGTAGCTGCCGTCGGGCTGCATGCCTGGCTCACCTGGAAGATGCTTGTCATCCTTCCGGTGTTTGAGCCGGACAGTCCACATATAGACTTCGCCCAGACCCGTTGCGATGGGGCCCATGTCCGGGCTCACGCCGTCAGGCAGGTTCTCGGCGACGCCCGTCAGGCGCTCTCCCACCTGCTGCCTGGCGAAGTAGATGTCTGTGGACTCGTCGAACACGGCCGTGATCTGAGCGAAGCCGTTGCGACTGAGCGACCGCGTGTTCTCTAGGCCGGGAATGCCGGCAAGGGCGGTCTCGATCGGGAACGCGACCTGCTTCTCGATCAGTTCCGGCGAGAGAGCCGGGGCGCGGACGTTGATCTGGACCTGGTTGTTGGTGATGTCGGGTACAGCATCGATCGGTAGCTGCGACAAGGCGAAAGCGCCGATGACGGCGGCGATTGCGGTCAGAAGCAGGACAAGCCAGCGCTTTTGAACCGCCCAATTGACGATGGGGGCGATCATGGTCTCAGTCCTCGTGCGCTGCTTCGCCCTTGCCGAGTTCGGCCTTGAGCGTGAAGCTGTTGGTGGTGGCGATTTGCTCGCGGCCAGAAAGGCCCGAGCGGACGATGACGCTGCTGCCGGTAGCGTCGCCGAGCGTCACGGGCGTCGACTTGAAACCGGCCTTGGTGCGCACGAACACGACGGGCTTGCCGTCGACGGTCTGCACGGCTGTCGACGGGACGCGGACGGCGGCATCGCCACCGCTGCCGGACAGCTGGACAGATGCCGTCACGGACTCGCCGACCCGCCACTGGCCTGTGCGATTGTCGATCGTCGCGATGACCGGCACCAAGCGCGTCCGTGCATCGAGCGCTGGCGACACGAAGCTGACGCGCGCGGCCGCCTCGCGTCCTGGAGCGATTACGGTTACGACATTGCCCGGCTTGACCCTGCTTGCATCGGCAGGCTGCAGGCTGAAAGAGAGCGATACGCTGGAGAGATTGGCGACCCTGAAGAGCTCGGCATCGGCCGCCACGGCCTGACCCAGCACCACGCTACGCGAGATCACCTGGCCCGATACCGGAGCCGAGATGCCCAGGCGATTGAGGCCGCCCCCACCGCCGCCGGCCGCAGCGATCTGGCCGCGCGCCTGCTTATAGGCAATCTCCGCCTCGGTTGCTGCTGTGGCCGCCGCCAGAAGGTCCTGCTCGGGCGACACGCGCTCCTTGAAGAGCCGGCGTTCGCGCGCAAGATTGGAGTTGGCGAGAGCGAGGCGAGCCCGGGACGCCTCGACCTCGCCCTTGAGCTGAGCGGCCTCACGGCTCTCTATGACCGCCAGGACATCCCCGCGGCCGACGCTCTGGCCAAGATTGCGATTGAGCGCGACGACGCGCCCGCCGATCGCCGCGGAGACAACCTGCGTCCCCTGTGGGTCGCCCTCGATGGTCGCTGGCAGCTCCAGGCTGCCGGAACCGCCCACCGTCGGCGTGCCGATCTGAATGCCCGCGGACGAAAACTGATCGGGTGTCAGCGCGACCTGGCTCTCGTCGGCATGGGCCGTCTCTGTGCCAGCCTTCTCCTTGGCGGGCGCCGCGTCATTCGTGGCTTCGCCACTGCCGCAGCCGCTCAGCAGAAGCGCGAGCGTCAATGGCAGCAGATAGGCGGCATGTGTTTTCATTGTCATGGATCAGTTCCCCTGTGTCGGCGCGGGAGCGGTGAGACGCTCCAACCGGGCCTTGGCGTTCTGGTAGGTGGCGAGAGCGTCGATGGCGGCGACGCGGATGTCGGCGAGCACGCGCTCAGCATCGAGCAGCTCGAGTTGGCCGAACTTGCCTTCACGGTAACCGATGCGCGCAATCCGGGCGGCTTCCTGGGCGGCGGCTAGCGCCGGTCCACTTGCCGTCTGGGCCATCGTCGCGGCGTTGTCTGCCTCGGCCTGGGCATCGGTGATGGCCTGCTCGACGTCGAGCGCGGTCATCCTCCGCTGAGATTCCACCCTGGTCCGCTCCTCCTTCGCCTGCGAAACCGCCGCCCGTCCGGAGCTGGAGATCGGAATCGCCAGGGTGATGCTGAATACGGCGGCAGTGTCGTTCGTTGCGGACAACCGCCGAACGGCCGGCCCGACCGTGACATCGGGCACCATCTGCGATCTTGCGAGCTGGATCCCCGCGTTGGCCACGGCAAGGTCTGCATCGGCCGCGGCAAGGGCGAGCGTGCCCTCGCTAGTCGCTAAACGTGGCCCGTAGATGGCCGACGGCATGCGATCCAGCGCCGTGGCATCGAAAGGACCCGCGACCGGCTGGCCGATCCGGCGGGCCAGATTGATCCGCGCCGCGTCGGCGAGGCGCTGCGTGCGTTCGAGGCCCGCCTGCGCGTTCAGCCGGGCGACGTCGGCGCGCTGCTCTTCGAGAGGGGACGCCCGCCCTGCCTGCACGCGGATCTTCGCTGCCCTCAGTGCATCCTGGGCGATACGGAACTGATCCCTGGCCGTCTCCGCGCGGCGCTCGGCTGCGACGGCCTCCACGTATAGCGCGGTGATCTGCAGCCTTATGTCCGCCTGGGTGATCGCCGCGACGAGAACGGCTCGATCCGTCTGCGCGTTGGCAACGGCGATACGCGCCGAGCGCTTGCCGCCAAGCTCGATCGGCAAATTGACCCCGACTGTCGTCTCGGCCTGATCCAGCCCGCCATAGGGTCCCGTGCCAGCGACATTCTCGATCTGGCTCTGCAACTGCGGATTTGGCCGAAGGCCGGCAACCGTGCGGGCCGCCTTCGCGGCGTCGATTCCGGCCTGGGCGGCATCAGCCGACGGCGCGCTGCCACCCGCGGCGGCCACCGCCTGGTCGAGCGTGAACGCGCTTGCGCCCTGCTCGGCCGTACTTAATTCCTGCGCTTGCGCCACGGCGACGCAAGACGTTGCGACCATCAAGGCCGCTGCGATCCTGTGCATATAGAAAAATCCTGATTGATAGACGTCAGGCCGCGCAGCCGCTCAATGCAGGGCGCGGTCGGCGAGCATCAATCAGGCGATAGGCGGCCTCAGATCAGGACCGGGAGACCAGCGCGCGGCGCCGGTTGTATCAGACAGGTTCCGGGCTTCAGTCGGCTGGAAGAACACGGCGGGTTCGGCCAGCCGGAGCGGAACAAGCGATGCGGAACCATGGCAACCGCCATGATGATGCGGAACAGCCCGGTCGGAATCGCCCTGCGATTGATCGGAGTCGCCCTCGCTATGGACGTAGCCGGAGCATTCGAAGGTCGTGGGGCTGGGAAACTCGCTTGCATGCACAGCACCCGTCGCCGTGAGCGACGCAACCATCATGCACAGAATCATGAAACCCCAACGAACCATCGGCAGCCCTGTAGCGCGTCTTTTTAACGATGTCATCTCGGGATTACAAATTACTACTCAGTGATCCATGTACTACTATATCTTAACATCCCATTTTATTATCCCGACGAACGCGCTTTATTGTACAGGGCGAAAGTGACGTGCTTCGCCATGCCGTCGAATTAGCGCGATCCCGAATACGCAGCATGTTGGCAACTGTGCGATAGCCCAGGGTCATACTCATAGCGGACGGACCGCATCTGGATACTAGAAATGGCCGACTGAATGTCGGCAAAGGGTCGTCTGTGGTAGGCGGCATCTGGGACAATGCGGTCATTCGGGGATGCTCTCGTTAACGGCAGCTTTGGCCATAAAGCGGGCGTCCAGCTGTCGCCTGACCAACATCGCAGAATGACGCAGGCTAGAATAGAATTTAG